>NZ_MDGR01000007.1:1918594-3274689 GCF_002742335.1 Reichenbachiella sp. 5M10
TTTGACTGTACTCACCCAAAAACAACAGATCAGACTTCTCGTACATTGCCCTACTCGCTGAGCTCATGCAGAAATGGATCAACACCGGGAATAAATATATCTCGTCTTGTCAAAAGCGGTACCCACTAAACTAAACCATACAACTACTATGAAAATACTAATCCATGTAAAGAATACTCCAAGCCCGTACGTCATCGAACTGAATCAGGACGATTTGAATACTGTGCTGATGAATACCAATGTACTCACTGAGTCTTCCAGAGAATTCCCGATGAAACTAGACCCTTTTGTGAAAATCCAATCTGGTTCACTGCTAAGCTTGGCATACAACGACACGGTGCATATAGATGTAGCCTCCAGTGATGATAATCTAAAGTTGGAATATATATACATCAACAATTGTAGTCATTTGGATACTCGAGAGAATGGCTACATGACCCCTGATGAATGGAGAGATTTACTCAAATACAATGAATCGGATAATATCTTGGCGGCAGCAAATGGGACATTGTATGTAGGTACGGTAAACAATCAAGGAGTAAAAACGGGGGATGTTACGATCCTAAAGAAATCCGAAAACTGTGTTTTTCGATTTGGGATTGTCATTAGCTTTTTAGTCCCCGGCCGCAAGGTATATGGCATCATCGATCCTTTGATCAAAATCACCAACTCAGCCTGATTGATGAAAAGCAGTAGGGTTGCATGGGCGATATTTATCCTCCATGTTTTTCTATCGCCTTTGATTTTGACGGGGCAGATCAGCTCTGGCTTACGAATCGATCAACTCATTGATTCGCTGAATACGTATTCGCTAGAAGATAGTCAGAAAGTAGAGCTACTCTGTCAGATCGCCTATCATCATCATGACCCCATGATGGCCTTGCAGTATGGTCAGCAGTCCTTGCAACTCGCCCAAACACTGAATAGACCTCTGCTCATTGCTCGCGCCTATGAAGAATTGGCTGAGGCTCATAGAGTATTAGGCAATGAAGTCCAATCGCGACATGCAACTACACGTGCACTCAGAATATATGAAAACGAAAATGAATATCATTTGGCAGCTGCCCTATACGCTCAAACGGCCAATTACCTGCTAAAGGATCAACGGTATGATCAAGCTATCCGCCTGTTAGAGAGTGCTAAACAGAACTATAAAAAAAGTGGAGACAATAAAAAGTATGCACTGACATGTATCAACCTAGGAGAAGCTTTTCGATTGACCCAACACTATGATAGTGCCAAACACTATCTATACCATGCTCTGACTTGTAACTATACAGAGGATTCGCTCATCAGAGGCTATGCCCTTGGCAATCTAGGCATGGTGTATCATGAGTCGATCGAGTTGAAAAATGCCAAAGAGTATTTGATAGATGGTATTGCGATCGTAGAAAAGTTGAAAGACCCCTACTCGACATCTGTCTATCTCGCCGAACTAGGACGCGTCTATCAGCAACAGGGATTAAAAGATCAAGCTGAAAAACACTTACTCAAGGCAATAAAAATGGCACAGGATGCCAACCTTAAAGAACAAATACGTGATTTTAGTCAGCAGTTGTCGTTTTACTATGCCGAACTTCACGACTACCGAAGCAGTCTTCAATACCAAAGATTGTTTCAAATATACCAAGACAGTCTTGTCAATAAAACAAATATCCAACTGGTCGAACGAATCAAAGCAGAATACGAAATAGACAAAAAGAACTCTGAAATTCAACTGCTAGACCAGATCAATCTACAGCGCACCTACGCTGCGTATGGTTTAGCCCTAGGGGTTGTTTTATTGGTATGTCTCAGTCTTTTGCTCCATCGAAAGAATGAACAAGCCAAGACGGCTAATGACATACTCTCGGAACAAAAGGAGACACTAGCTCATCGAGAGAAAGAAAAAGCAGTGCTTCTACATGAACTCAATCATCGCGTAAAGAATAATCTTCAGATGATCTCTAGTTTGCTCAATATGCAAAAACATGAGCTAGTGGGGCATCCCGCCGAACAAGCCATCCACGAAAGCAAGCATCGAATAGATGCTCTGTCGCTCATCCATCAACGCCTCTATCAACAAGACACTCAAACCAAAATCTCCGTCAAGGAATATTTTACAGATCTCATTCTAAATTTGGTCTACAGCTACGGACGAGAGGTGAAGTGTACTTTCGATATATCTGACACTCCTCTACTCATCGACATTCTTATTCCATTGGCCCTAATAACGAATGAGCTCGTCACCAATGCATTGAAATATGCCTTCGAAGAAACCTCTGAACCAAATATTCACTTTGAGTTCCAGACAAAACCATGTTGTGCTTCGCTATTGGTAAGGGATAATGGGAGTGGCTTTGATCCTAGCCAGCAAAAAGAAGGTTTTGGACTCGTACTCACTCGCACATTAGTGGCACAACTCGATGGGGATTTAAGATACACAAACCAAAACGGCTCAATCTGGACACTCCATATCAAAATAGACCCTCTATCATGACGCATAAAAATAATAAGTTAAACATACTCATCGTAGAAGACGAGATCGTCCTAGCTCAGGATCTTGCCATAAGGCTTTCACCGGCATACAATATCATCGGTCCATATACCAATGTTCGGGAGGCACTTATCGAATTGGAAAAACATACAATAGACCTTATCCTAATTGATATTGAGCTAAAAGGAGAGCAAGATGGTATCGATTTAGCAAAGTGCATCAATGATAAGTTTCACCTACCATTTATCTTCCTTTCTTCCCATTCTGATCAAAAAACAATCAATCGAGCTAAGTATGTCAAGCCTTATGCCTATCTACTCAAACCTTACAACGATAGAGAAATTGCCATCGCTATTGAACTAGCGCTGTGCAATTGTGCCGAACAAAAAGCGATAAGTGATTCGAATAAGTCAAAGGACACGATTGAGCATGACTCACAGGTCATTAATCTTAACGATTCTCTATTTCTAAAAAAGAAAAACTACTACGAACGGGTTGCATTGGCTGATATCTCCTTGTTGGAAGCGGACAACAACTATACTACGGTGTACACTCATTCAGATAAGTACGTCTACTCAACCGTACTAAAAAAGATGGAAGAGAAACTACCGCGACATCTGTTTTTGAGAATTCATCGTAGCTACGTCATCAATATACAGGCTATACGAGGATATGAAGGGAATTTACTCCAAGTGCTTGATAGAAAAATACCTGTAGGCAAGCAATACAGAAAGGCACTTTTTGAATTATTCAACTCATTCTAAGCCATCACTTCATGGTTACACGATTTGCCTTGGTACATGATGTAAGTAACAGAACCTAGACACTAGGCTTTAGAGTTCAACCAAAGGATATCACCCGGATGAACATACATATTTGGTCTAAAACCCAGTGTCTGGGTGGCTCAAGTTATACTGTTTCCGTTTCCCAAGCGAACTGCTTGAACCCTTCGTCCAAAGGTGTCTCAGCAATATGATTCGTATAGTTGCTGATCACTTTTTGAGACAAGCCAAGGATGATTTCCAATACGTGCTGTTGTGCATAGCCTGCTGCATAAAATGCGCTCAATTCATCTTCGCTAATTCGTCCTCGATTGCGAACAATCGTAAGTGTCGCTTCATGCAAGGCTTGCAACTTGGCAGTAGGCAATTCTGTCTTGTTTCTAAGGGCCTCAATGATCGCCTCGTCTACATTCATGCTGTGTGCGATGGCTGTATGTGCAGGCACACAGTAGTGACACTCGTGTTCCACGTTGATGGTTTGCCAGACTACAGTCAACTCCTCTTTGTCAAATGATGTATTGGTAAACAGGCCATGCAGCGTCTGGTAAGCTTCTAGCAACTGAGGAGATTCTGCCAATGCTCCGTGTAGATTGGGTACGTACCCATAGGCACTTTGTGATTTTTCCAACAAAGGTTTACTGTTTTCGGGGGCTGATTCTACGGTGTGAATTTTCAATGTACTCATAATTGTGTTTGTTTATTGTTAATTTATTAGTTCAACGGTGAAACTAAACTATCGTTTAGTTATTGGGTAAAAATTATATGCTTTTGAAAATATTGTCTATATAATGGCCTATTTGGGAAGGGTTGAACATCCGTGAAGCCGACGACAAGCCAAACATTGAAACAATGAGATAGTCCGCTTGTTCATCTATAGTCGCAGCATCCTTTCGCAGATCCTGCCCCAGAATATCCGCGAACAATTGCCTCACCTCCATTGTAAATTTGGTCATCTGTACTTGCAATACTGGGTCTGCATCTGGACCAAATTCATTGGCCGTGTTAGAAATCAAACATCCTTTACCACATTTAGTATCCTTCGAAAAGGCCAGAAAGTCATGAAAATATTGTTTGATCGCTGCGACACCTTCTGACGAGTTTTTCAACTTGTCTAGAATGACGTTGAGTTTAGTCTTATATAGCTTGATACTCTCCAAGAAAACACCATCCTTGCTACCAAAGCTGGCGTAGATAGAAAACTTATTGATACCCATCTCCTTCTCCAGCATAGCCATGGATGTGGTTTCATATCCATGACGCCAAAATAGATTCATGGCTTTGTCAATTACTTCTTCTTCTTTGTATGTCTTTTGTCTAGCCATAGTTGATACTGTTATACGACCAATCTAAACGATGGTTTAGAAATATAGAACTATTTTCATATTATTTGTTCCATGCATCCCCCATGCACCCTGACATAGCACATGAAAGACAGACGAAATGAAGAACTATATGACTCAAAGCCTCTAAATTTGTCCTATTAATTTATGGATCACACATCAACTATGAACGCTAGCACATTTACTAACAAACTCAAAGAGACACCAGAACAAATCACCTTTGAAGAGACCATGCAGGTCATCGAAGCTGAATACACCTTCACTCCTACGGCTTTCCAAAATGGAGACCTATACAATGAAGCAGGACAAAACTCAGGTTCATGCAAATTGTTTGCCTTTGCTCAGGATCAAGGATACACGGTCGATGAGACGCTGCAGTGCTTTGGGGACTATTATAGGATAGATGTCCTCAATGACCCCAACGGGACTGGACACCAAAACATTCGAAACTTCATGCAGTATGGCTGGGAAGGGATACGTTTTGAGAGTCAAGCTATAGCAAAAGGCTAAATATTCCTTCAATAGCACTATAAAGCAAAAAGGCCACCGAATACGGTGGCCTTTTAGAGTAATGTATGATAAGGTTGATCACACTCTTCGTGTGACCAACCACTGTTGTTGCAGACTATTCTTTAATTACCCTTCTCGTATATACTTGTTCGTTGGTGATCAACTGCATGTGATACACACCACTTTGCAGAGTAGCCATATCCAACGTATAGTTACTGCTGTTTGCTGGCACTTGGATCAGCTGAATCATGATTCCTGCATTGTCAAACAAACGTATCATAGTCGCCTCTACTCCTGGCTCCCATTTTACATTCACTTGGTTTTTGACAGGGTTCGGGTACAAATCCATCTCCAAACGCTCTACTTCGATGGATGACAATATGTTGCTTTCTACACTTACTGTGAAAGAAACAGTTACTTCATCGTTGTAGGTATCTGTAGCAGTCAAAGTCACCGTTGTACTTCCCTCTGCCAAGGGCTCGATGATGAAGCTGCCGGACGAAATGGAAACTCCGACTACCGCAGCATCTGCTGCTGAGGCATCAAAGTACATCACATCACCGTCTGCATCAGTGAACACACTGCTTGCCGCAAAGGTCAAGTTCGTTCCGCCTACATGGAGCGTCGCGTCTTCTACAGTCATCGCTACTGGTGCAGTGTTGGTTTCAGTGGACTCTTCCTCTTCTTCTACACTGACCGTGAATGAAACAGTCACCACATCGTTGTAGGTATCTGTAGCAGTCAAAGTCACCGTTGTACTTCCTTCTGCCAAGGGCTCGATGATGAAGTTGCCAGACGAAATAGACACTCCCACTACCGCAGCATCTGTTGCTGAGGCATCAAAGTACATCACATCACTGTCTGCATCAGTGAACACACTGCTTGCCGCAAAGGTCAAGCTCATTCCTCCTGCTTGAAGCGTCGCGTCTTCTACAGTCACAGCTACTGGTGCAGCGTTGGTCTCGGTGGACTCTTCCTCCTCGTCTTCTTCCTCTTCTTCTACACTGACCGTGAATGAAACAGTTACTTCATCGTTGTAAGTATCTGTAGCAGTCAAAGTCACCGTTGTACTTCCTTCTGCCAAGGGCTCGATGATGAAGTTGCCGGACGAAATGGAAACACCGACTACCGTAGCATCTGCTGCTGAGGCATCAAAGTACATCACATCACTGTCTGCATCGGTAAACACACTGCTTGCCGCAAAGGTCAAGCTCGTTCCTCCTGCTTGAAGCGTCGCGTCTTCTACAGTCACAGCTACTGGTGCTGAATTTCGAACAGCCACCGTAACAGTGAATGAAGTAGATACCTCCACTATACCATCTGTTGCAGTCAAAGTCACTAGAGTTGCTCCAGCCGAAAGCGGCGTGATGTCAAACCCTGAGGCAGTCACTGCTGCTGTAGCAACAGTCGCATCAGCTACTGTAGCAGTAAAAGTCAAAATATGGTCTCCATCAGAGAATATCTCCGAAGCAACCAACGAATACACTCCATCACTTACATATCTCGATATATTCTCAAGAGACACAGCTACTGGCGCTTGGTTTTCTACCACCGTCAAGTTGAATGAAGTCAACACCTCGACCGTTCCATCTGAGGCAAATAGCCCAACGAATGTCGTGCCTGCCTGGACGGGAGTGATCTCAAAACCTGTCGAAGTAGTCAATACCGTAGCAACTTCATCGCTCTCATTGATCGCTCTGAAAGTCAAAGCATCCATGTCTGCATCACTAAAAATAGTATTGCCTTCTAGAGTCAATACTCCCTCATGAAGGTAGCGTTGCATGTCACTTACTTGACTAGCGACGGGATTTCTATTGACATTGGCTACTGTCAGATGTATCGGTTTGACCACTGTCTCTCCTTTGTCATCTGTTGCCACCAACTCAATCACATGTACACCAGCTTGGTCATAGTCAGGACTATAAACAATAGTCGCTGTATTGCCAGAGAGAGCCAGCGAAGTAAACGCATACTCTTCAGCCAAAGCGATCTCAGTTATGGTTCCATCCAAGTCCGAAACTTCCGCTACGAAACTCACTTCTGAACCTTCCTGTACGTTGATATTTTCGAGTACATCGATTTCTGGTAAGTGATTGACATAGACTTCTACTGCTCTTTCCAACGAAGGAGTCAGTGGGTCATTGAAGTTGTAAGTCACCATGGCATAGTGCGAACCTCCACGATCCGTTTCGGAAGCATCGAGATAGAATGTCAAATCCGTATTTGCATCAGGAGCCACAGTTCCGGCTGCTGGATCTACAGTCAGCCAATCACCATACCCACCTACTTGTTCTAGTGCTCTGATTTTGAAATTATGGGCTGCATCACTGAGCCAAGAATGACCTGGGAAATACCAAGACGCACGTGGGTCCGACGTTAATCTATCGTTGTACGCAGCAGGTTGTAGCATAGAAGTCGGGTAAGTTATGACCACCCAGAAATGTTCTTCTTCTTCATAAAACAACTGTGGTTCTTCCAAGGCAATGATCGCGTTGTAGCCATTTTCTGCCTCTGGATGAGAAAACTGTTGACTCGTCACCAATTCTCCATTTTCAGGACGTGTTCCTCCTTTGTACACTTGCAACAAAGAGGGCTCATAAGCACCGTTGCTGTTGTAGTAATTGCTCACATGTGTCAAGTAGAACCTCTCCTTCTCTAGCGTAAATTTGACCGCCACTTTAGGCGCTACAGAGCCTCCGTTTTGACCATAGTAACCGTCCGGATCGGTATGCTTGTCGTAGTAGATACTGTCTTCAAATGAAGGCACCACCGATGAGCTCACATCAGAGAATCCGTAAGGAAAGAATCTGATTTCGGTTGTATACTCTAGATCACTCATGCCCTCATTGGTCAGAGTAATCGCATCAGATGCTACTTCGGTACTCAATAAGTCCAACACCAAGGTCTCCAATGGATTCACCACAGCGGCTGGAGGCAATACAGCTACTCCGCTCATACTTACTGTCAGCACTGGATTGCTTGCGTCATCACTGTTGATAGTGAGTGTGTTGACAAAATCAGTCGCTTGATCCGGTGCAAAAGTCACTTTCACAACCAGTGAATCCTTAGGAGCCACCGTGTAGCTACTTGTTTTATCAATTCCAAACCCTGCCATTTCATCACTGAAAGTCAACGATGAGATCATGAGGTCCTTGGTCCCTTCGTTGTATACCGTAAACTCCTTGATCTGGTTGAAGTTCTCACCCTCTACATAATGCAGAGGATCAAAAAGAATCTCATTTGTACTCAAACTGATCTCTTGAACACCCGATACATTGAGAGTTGCTGTGATTTCGGTGATCTGATCGTCTGTATCGTTGCTCACGATTCGAATAGGCTCCATATAAACTCCATGGTAGATTGAATCCGTATCTATCAACAAGTCAAACGATTCAGACAATCCTGCTTCCAAGACTCCTTTGTAGTATGGACTTGTGATCATGACTGCAAACTCACTTTTCAGATAATCTAACTTATTGTAGACTACCGTCAATCCATCAGTACCGTCTTCGTTTTCCATTCCGACAGACACACTATTGATGGCAGTATAGGCCTCCAAATCTTTGTACTGCATCTTGATATCTCCATTTGCATAGAGGATCCCTTGGAATGTCGCTCCGTAAGCACTGTTGTCTCTAGAGACATTGGTGTACTGTACGACCAGTGAATCTGGAGTAGCTAGATAGTATACATCTCCCATCTCTTCAGGATCAAGGTCGTCCCAGAAAATAGCAATGTGATTGTCTGGGTCAATCGTCGATGGGAAACTTCGGTTGCTCTGTCCACCGGATGCCCCAAGTGTCGTATTGAAAGTCAGAAAACCATTGGAGGCAATTTGTACCTCGTCGTAGGTATTGCCATAGTATGGGAAAGTAAATGGTAGAGAAACAAATATTCCATCTCCTTCACCCAAAGCCAATCTATTGCCTGATTCGGCGATATCCACCCAGTCATAGATCACGGCATCACTGCTGTCACTATCAGCCCATGTGTATCCAAAATTGTCACCACCTTGTACTACAGATGGAGTTGTGACTCCATCTAGGGTCATAAATGATGGTGCGTGCACGACGTAGTTAAGTACTGACCCTGAGATATTTTCCACAGTCACAGATACCTTGTCTGATTCACTAGATGCCAAAGAGACTTCTACTGGATCAATGTCTGTAGTCACACGCAACTCTGGACTAGCAATAGTCGACCCAGATACTGGAATGACCAAACTACTGTTTCCAAAATCATCGTCACTCGTGACAGTCAAATCACCCGTAAACACTCCCACATCAACTGGTGCAAAGGTCACTTCTACAAAAACTTGCTGTCCAGCAGCCAAGGTCAATTCTTCAACAAAAGACGTCGTAAATGCCTCATCACTAGACGCTATACTACTTACAACCAAATCTTTAGAACCGGTGTTTTTGAGAGATAAACTCTGAATGACACTCGTCCCATCGATAATTGGAGCAAAAGTCAACGACTCTGTATTAGCGGTGATTTCAGGATGTCCAATCACGTCTAGTACAGCGGTAAACTGAGCCTTAGGTACGAGAGGATCGTTGTTGTAGATGTATATCTCATGACTATACACCCCTTCCAATAGCCCCGTAGCATCGATCGTTGCTTCGATCGTCTCTTCTTCTCCGGCTGGGATGATCCCGTTGTACTTGTTTATACTTACATTGTCAAACCCTTGATAACCAGGGAATACTAAAATAGCCAGTTCATCTTCGACAAAGGTCTCATTGTAGTTGATTTGCAATCCTTGAGTACCGTCGGCATTCTCGATACCAATGGTTGCAGAATTTTTGATACCCAGAGAAGCTTGCTCATAATAATACATGATGCGTCCATCATCGAAGAGTACAATCTGAAATGAAATGGTACCATCGTTATTGTTGCTGTTACCAACTTTTTCCCACTGGACGATGATTCTGTCCTCAAAAGCCTCGTAGTACATGTTGCCTACCGTATTTGGGAATCGTAAGTTGTCCCAATACCCAGCCACAAGGTCATTCGGAGTATATGCATTAGGTATCGCTCTGTTGTAATTGGTCGTAGACCCAGTACTCGCGAAAGTCACAAAACCTTCTGCACTGATATACATGCTCGTCTTGGTCTCACCATAAAATGGGAAGTCAAAGGGCAATTCAACAAACTCCGAACCTGTATAAGCCCCTGACATGATCTCCGTTCCGGAGGTAGAGATATCATTCCAAACGAACTCGGGTCCATTGCTGTCGTTGCTATCGATCCATCGGTAGCCTGCATCATCTGGACCACCCAATGAGTTCAACGCCACTTGCTCTTCACTCAATATTCCGCTTTGGTTTTCAGGAATAGAGTATTGAAGAGGGTATGCTCCTTCGTTTTTGATCGTAAACTGTCTCGTGACGATTTCACCAGAGTTCAAAGACAACATAATAGTATCTGGAGCAATTACCACTTCCGGAGGCAAGATCGCAGATCCAGTCAACGTTATTTTGGTCACTGGGCTGTTGGGGTCGTTGCTTTGAATAGACATAGAACTATTGAATTGACCAATTTCGTCCGGTTTGAAATTAATCTTTACCGTATGGTCTCCATTCATATCAATGACTACTGGGCCGTCGAGATTTGTAGTAAACAAATCACTCGTAGAAGTGATGCTCTCGATATCCAAAGTTCCAATTCCACGGTTAGACATTTTGATTTCCAACTCTTTGTCTGCTCCTAGCAATACAGAACCAAAATCCAATACCTGATGATCTACCGAAAGTTCACCGATTTGTCCAGTTACTTCTAAGGCCACCGGCACTACTTGTGTCAAATGATCGTAATCATTGGTGCTAATAGATAGAGGCGTGTAGTAGTCTCCATTGGGTAACTCCATGGCATCTATCGTGACCTGAACATCCATGGACGCGCCTGGAGCGACTGTACCATTCGTCGGTGATACACTTGCAAAATCAACATACCCTCCACCAGCAAACGCTAGTGCGGATACCTGAGAGTTGTTTGGGAATACACCTATCAACTCGGTAGCTCCAGTTTGCGTATCGACCACTCTAAACTCTCCACGCTCTTCGATATAGTTGTATGCTGCGAGATAGATCATGTCGGTCTTAGGATCCCAAGCCAAACTCTGGTTGTAGTTGCCGGTAAAACCTACATGACCAATGGCTGTAGCAGCACCTGACGCTTTATCGATGCTATATATGTTGCCATCATCGAGCTTATAGCCCCACATTTGACCTTCTCCGTCACAAGCAATCGCGACCATGATACCGTCTCCCATAGATCCTACCAGTTCCACTGCCCCAGTAGAGACATCCATGGTATATAGATCAGAAGTGTATCCGTTGAAGTAGGTACCATAAACTACATTTTCAAATTTATCTGTCGCAATGTCGTTGAAAGGAGCCGTAGCACCAATCACAGAACGCTCACCTGTTTCAAGGTTCATTTTCATGAGCGTTTCTGACTCATCATTGATGATATACATATTGGTCACATCTCCTCGTGTGAAGTCCGCCGCGATAACGTTGTACCCTATGCCTTCACCTTGTGTAGCATACTCTCCAGGTGCATCTGTAGAAAAAGTAACAAAGAACTCGTCGGGATGTATTTGATGTCCATACGCCAACGATCCTTCTCCATACTTAGCCACTGGAACTGTCGTATCAAGTGTAGTACTCACATGTGGTGCGACACCAGCAGATACCGGCACATCCAATAGTGAAGTATATGAGGTCACTGCTGCGATGGACACTTCTGGTACTTCTACCTGATTTTCAAAATCAAAAATCAGGTCACCATCTCCCGTGTTGGTAATAGTGATTGTCTCTACAGCCGTCGTACTAACAGACGCATCGATGATGGTTTCGATATTCGCTGGCGTTACTTCCATCTCTGGTTCCAGCAGGCCAATTATCGTAGCTTGCGCATCGACCACTGTCACTGGATTGACTGGATCATTGCTTATGATTTTAAGTTCAAAATCATAAGTCGCGTTTCTGACGACCTCAGCGCCATCATAACTCACTTCGATATGCTGCGAACTCAATGGGGCTATTTCACCTTGTACCACGTCGAGACTTAGTCCATCCACTGACTTTTCTATGGCTCTGACAGTCCACACATAATTTTCATAC
The DNA here is from genome assembly GCF_002742335.1 of Reichenbachiella sp. 5M10. NCBI lineage: Bacteria > Pseudomonadati > Bacteroidota > Cytophagia > Cytophagales > Reichenbachiellaceae > Reichenbachiella > Reichenbachiella sp. 5M10. The sequence continues at coordinate 1,930,833 of NZ_MDGR01000007.1, forward strand.
CCTTCAAACGACTGAATATCCGTCCATTGATTGTTCATGAATGCCATGTGCGTATTGGGCCGATTGCCTCCTTCTACGATATCATAACCAAACTCCACTCTCTCTTCGGGCAGCAAGAAAACTACCCAAAACTCATCACCACTCTCAAAAGGCAATGGTATTTCTAGCGGGATATTCAAAAACTGGCTGCTTTCTTTGTGTTCAAACACTTGTGAAAGTCGCACCGTACCATCTGCGGGAGTCTCTCCTCCTTCGATGATCATCAAGGTTGTCTCCATACCTGCTGCCTCGTAGCTCACCTGCATATAGGTGGTCACTTGTGACAAGAGGAAATGCCCCTCTTGCTCAGGCACTTCAAAATTCGTGGCAGAAATCCAACTGTTGTATTCACCACTTTGATTGGTGACTTTCAACGCACCCGCTACTTCATCATCTCCATCGTCATAAGCTAGTACATCTTGCTCTTGATTTGCAAAATTCAATTGCGCTCCTATAGAACTACCCGTATTGATCGATTGATTTTGAAAGGATTGATAATCTCCTGCGTAGTGTACAAGAGGAAGACCTGGGCTCACTCCTACTCCTCCATATAATAAACTTGTCTCGACTTCATATTCTGCTATACCTCCATAGGTTGGCAATATATCAAAGTAAAGTGGGTATGCTCCTTCGTTGGTAATCGTGAAACTACCCAAGGCCGTTTTTGTATCAGTCGATAGATCGATGGTCACGCTAGGATCTCCAGCTATAGCAATCGTAGGTGCATCCTCAGTCGTACCAGATAATACAGTAGACAAAGATGAGGTATTGCCAAAATAATCAGACGATACGATCGCAAAGTAATAAGTAGTCGCAGGCAACAGCCCCTCCAAGATTATCTCCTCGGTTGTGCCAGGACTAGATGGCTTTTTGACATTCGCTGGGGTCGCCTCTCCAAAATTGGAAGCATTGATAGGCTGAGTAGAATAACGCAAGTCATAATAGGTGACCTGAGTAGAATTCGGCATATCTGCAGGAGCTGTCCACGAGAAACTCGCTGTGAGGTCCGTGATTGCATCCATTTGAAAATCTGTGATCGCTACCGGTGCAGCACCGTCATCATCGGCTAGTGCCTTGTAGGCATTCACTCGACCAGTACCCCAGTTTTCCGCTCCATCAAAGGTCAACGGATCCGTGGTATTGAGTAGTCTGCTCCTAACCAAGTCAGGAGTAATCCCTTCTTCCTTGAATCTAGATACGATCAATGCCGCTACACCTGATACATGAGGACAAGCCATAGAAGTACCAGAGTACGTTCCGGTATAGCCATCGTTGATCAAGGAGCTAAATATATCTTCGCCGGGAGCCGCGATATCTACCCAAGGACCATAGTTGGAGGCATAAAATTTGTAATCCGTATGGTTCGTTCCTCCTACAGCAATTACTTCCTCCATGTATCCTGGATAATATGCATCATTGTCCGCGTCATTTCCTGCGGCGAAAATCACAATACCACCAGCCATAGGGCCAACTTGGGTTCCACTTTCGTCATATCCCGCCTCAGCGATGAAATAACGAATGGCATCAAGCACTGACTGCTCGTAAGAACCCGGGACAGTATATCCCCAGCTGTTTTGAGAAATCACCGCACCATTGTCCGCTGCATATACATACGAAGAAGAGAACCCTCTACTTCCTGTCCCTGAGAACACCTGACATGACATGAGCCTAACTCCATCATCTGACCCTGTTCCTCCTGCTACGCCGGACCCACCGATACCATTGTTGGACTCGGCAGCTACAGTACCTGCCACGTGTGTACCGTGGTTTCCTGGGGTGATCTCCCCCTGCACTTGGGCGAAATTGTAGCCATAGACGTCATCCACGAATCCGTTATTGTCATCGTCGATCCCATTGTTGGCAATTTCACCAGTATTGACCCACATGTTGCCGACCAAATCTTCGTGATCATAGTCTACACCTTCGTCATGGATAGACACGATGACATCTGTACTACCCGTTTCCAACAACCACGCATTGTCTAGATCAATATCAGCATCGACCTTACCACCTGTTTGACCCGTGTTTTCATAGTGCCACTGCTCTGCGTAGCGAGGGTCGTCCACTCCATCTGGCAAAGTCGCCATCGCCAAGGTAGAGTTGAAGCTAGCCGCCTCAACCGCTCGGCTCGTCTTGGCGTGGATAAATTCACTCGTCGAGATTTCATTCAGTGCAAAGAAATCCTGCCGAGCATCATCTATGTCCGCACCCTTTTTAATTTCAATTTCGTACCAAAGATCCAGCCCATATTTGCGGTGTTTGGCTTCAAATTTTCCCGCATAGGGAAAAACTCTTTTCATACTTACCACTTGGTGTTTTTCATTCATCAAATCGACTTTGTTCAAACCGGTCTGAATCACACCATTGGCGTTCAATCTCACGTTCATCCCTCTCAGGTAGGACTCGCTTGATTTTTCAAATTTCACCCGAAATACAGATTGGTCATAGCTAGACTGTCCACTGACATACAATGTCGAAAACAGCATCATTACAACCAAGAGTATGGGCCTTATCGGTACTCTTTTTCTCATATTGATTTAAATTAAAATAGTATGTTTAATAAAATATTCTTCTGTCTGGCTCCATACATGTCTAGCATAGAACCAGTTTTAGGTTGGGGTGGTTGGGATGGTTTCGTGACGAATTGAGTTACGTCTATTTCTCTCTAATCGCTTTTAGGGGGGAAGATTAAAAATAGGGACAGATGATATTCATGTATCCAAATGTGTAACCCTCTGCCATGAAAGGTCGCTTCAAGAAAGTCACCTGCAGGTCTTTTCTCAGTTTGGTACTGATGGCACTTCTGCGATATGTCTTATGATGGCGATCCATGAGTTACACTCCCTACTTGTCCGAGAGATTAATGAACTCAAATGTATAGGTCACTACATATAAATGCCGAAGTAAACACTGCATATACCTACTACAGGACACCCTACCCTACTGCACAATGACTGCACAAAGAGGATTTGCCTGCGATAAAACATGAATGAAAACTAAAAAAATCAGAAAAACACTTATAAGAAAGAGTACAACTGGAGAGTCAATCGGATAATCATAAACGAATACCTACATCATAAGAATCGATGCTTTTTCGTCACGATTCTCGTATACCTCTTAAATGGCGGACAAGAAATCTACCAGGTTGATTTCTGTATTGGTTAGGTTAAACTTCTTTCGTAGGCGTGTACGAGCCACATCAATACTTCGTACACTTTGCCCCGTGAGACTTGATATTTCCTTGGAGGTCATCTGCAATTTGAGAAAGGCGCACAACCTCCGTTCGTTTGGAGTGAGTTCGGGGTAATCGTGCTCAAGTGCCTTGTAAAAATTTTGATGCGTTTGGTTAAAGTGCAATTCAAACTCGGCCCAAGTGTCATCCTTGGCACTTTCTCCAAGATTCTTGATCACCCCTTGTACCTTAGCTTTTTGGTCTGCATCTACTTTGTCAATCAATTCCCTGAGCTGAAGGACAACCCCTTCAATCAATTCGTTTTTCTGGAATTGATACAGCGCTTTGGTGGTCATCTCCTTGTTCTTATGTTCGAGTGTTAGATTTAGGTTTTGATGTTTGCTTTCAAGGGCTCTTTTTTGCAGTTTCAAATGAAAAATAATCCATACTCCAGCAACCAGCGTCGTACAGAAAATGATACTGAGGATAAGATAAAACCTAAAGCTTCTTTTCTTCTCTTCCAATTCGTACACGGCTTGTCGGTTTTCAAACTCATACCATGCCTCGATGTCTGCGATCTCTGACACACGCTGGATGTTGAACAAACTGTCATACAATTGCTTGTAGTGTTTTTGAACGAATAGTGCCTCTTTATACTTCCCCATTTTTTCATAAGCCAAGGCCAAACCTTTTTGTGAAGTCACCATATCGGTAAGACTACCCAACTCATCCAACAGAGTGATGCTCCTCTCAAAATAATACAAAGAAGAATCCCACTGAGACTGCTCCAAAAAGTAAAAGCCCATAGTATGATAGCACTGTGCCAAACCCAGTCTATTATCGCTTTTTTTCCTTATCTCGATGGCGGTGACGATGTGCTCATGCGCCTCTTCAAAATTCCGTTGATGGAGTTGAATGTTGCCAATATTGTTGAGTATTAGCGAAATATTGCGATGATCATCGATCGCTGTAGAATACATGAGTGCCGTGTCATAATAGTTCATAATCATGGCAGTATCATGTCGATGTTCATAGATTAGGGCGATATTGTTGTATACTGAAGCCAGATACAATGACTTTTTGGGAAAAGAGTGCACTTCCGAATACTTCTTGATTAGCTCAATCACTCTCAAATACTTCTCTTCTGCCTTGGCATAGTTGCCTTGTCTCAAATCCATGACTCCCATATTGATCAGCAATTTGATATACAGGACGGTTTGTTGATTGTTTTCTGCCAATTTCAACCCCTCCAAATAATGAGAAGTAGCCTCATCAAATACTCCCATACTGACATAAGTTCTGCCGAGTACATTGTGGATTTGGACGAAAACACTGTCTCTACAATTTTCTTGGTTTGCCAAAGCCAAGGCTGTTTTGGCATAAAACAAGGCTGAATCAAGGCTTTTGGTTTGGTACCGATTGGCCAATGAAACTAACACCTCTACCCGTTGTTCCGAATCTAAGGTGGTGGCCAGTCGATTTTTCAAACTATCGATGTAACCGTACGAAGATTGACCTTGCACATGTGGAATCCCCCACCACACCAATACGCAAACAAAAACAATTGAAAAGCCCTTAAATTTATTCATCGCTCAAATATAAGCTCTATGGTCATCTGATGCGCAGCTCTTCTTCAAAATGCTTGAGGATTGATTGTCTTCGTCGGTCTATTGACCTTCCTGTATGAGATAGAAATGGTAGGTCTAGTTTTTCTTTTCAAGCTCGACCAATCCTAGTCATTTATTTTGCGTAAAGACTAACTCAGTAAACGAAAAACAACACATGAAAGCCATTGGATTCAAACAATCACTACCTATCACAGCACAAGACAGTTTCATAGCCTTTGAAACGGACAAACCTTCTCCTACTGGACACGATCTGCTGGTCAAGATAAAGGCGATCTCTGTCAACCCGGTAGATTTCAAAATCAGAACGAGTGCTGCCAAGGACAAAACCCTAGATATCCCCAAAATCATCGGGTGGGATGCTGTCGGGACGGTGGAAGCAGTGGGTGAAGCTACCTCAAACTTCAATATAGGTGACGAGGTATACTATGCGGGGGACTTGACACGTAGCGGCAGCAATGCCGAATATCAGTTGGTGGACGAGAGGATCGTAGGCTACAAACCAAAGAGTCTGAGCATAGCCGAGGCGGCTGCCATCCCCCTGACTGGACTGACAGCATACGAATCGCTCTTTGACCGCATCAAGATCAATCCCACAACTGACAAAGGCAAGACGGTACTGATCCTCGCAGGTGCAGGTGGAGTAGGTTCTATCGCTATCCAACTCGCCAAGAAAATAGCGGGACTCACGGTGATCGCTACTGCATCGAGACCCGATTCGGTGCAGTGGTGCAAGGATATGGGGGCAGACCATGTAGTCAATCACCATCATCTCAAAGAAGATTTAGAGAAAATCGGTCATAGCCAAGTCCACTACATCTTAGATTTCGTAGATCTACGGGGCTATTGGGAAACAATTGCGGAGCTTATCAAACCTCAAGGCCATATTGTATCGATTACAGGAAGTAGCGAGCCACTCAATCTAAACGTCCTCAAAACCAAAAGCGTAAGCTTCTCGTGGGAACTCATGTACACACGATCGATGTACACGACTGACGATATTGAGAGACAGCATGACATCCTCAATCACATCAGCAATCTGTATGATGACGGTACCCTCAGGACCACACTGACTACTACGCTCAAAGGCTTTTCTGTAGAAAATCTAAAGAAGGCCCACCAAATGCAAGAATCTGGTAAAACAATTGGCAAGACGGTGATTGAGTATTAGCGACTAACACCATCGACTTCAGTGCTATTAACTAGGTTACAAAATATCAATATTGAAACACAAACAGTTTTTCAATATACCCTAAGGCTAACCTGCCATACAATTGGCATCATTTTTACTTATTATCGTATTCAAACCAAAGAAATACTATCATGAAAAAATCAAACTTACTGTCACTCGCCTCTGCCTTGTTAGTCATTTTCTGCTTTGGCTGTGAAGGCCCTGAAGGACCAGCCGGACAAGATGGCGAAAACGGGTTAAATGGTGATGAAGGCTATGTCTTTGAATATGATTTGAGTTTTTCTGCTCCAGAGTACAGCGCGTTGCTAGAGCTGCCGAATGACTTCACAATGCTGGATTCGGATGTAATGGTGGTATACTTACTTTGGGAAGTGACAAATGATGGTACGGAAATCTGGCGCGCCCTTCCACAGACTTTGTACTTCGACGATGGTATCCTAAGCTACAACTATGACTATACCAAGTACGATGCAGAGTTGTTCCTCGACGGCACGGTCAATTTGGACAATCTCGGAGCAAACCTGACCGACAACTGGATCGCGCGAGTAGTGGTCCTACCTGCACAGTTCGTCAATGCACGTTCGAGAGTAGACTACAGCGATTATGACCAAGTGGTAGACTACTTTGGTCTTCAGGTTTCTCAAGTGACCAGCCCGGATTATCCAAGTAGACCTGAATAGTCTACATGAGAATGAGTCGTAATACTTCATTTGATAACAATAGGATAAAAGGCGAATAACGGCTAAAGGACATCTTTGTAAAATGGAAATTTTAACTTCTATCGCCGTTTTTCAAGTAGTCATATCCATTTTATTACTTGTCTTTCACGACAATAAAAACTCCTTTGACCGGATACTTATCTATTTTCTTGTCCTGATGGGCTTCCATTTGGCTACCAAGTTTTTCATACTCCTCATTCTACAAAACGAATATGTATTCGACCAACTGGCAAGTAGTTTTGGTTTTGCTTACGGTCCTTTCCTCCTACTAGCTACCAAACTATTGACGAATAGAAAAATCCGAAGGTATGAAGCCTTGATTCATTTTACTCCATTTTGTGTCATCTCACTTCTCTACCTACTAGCAGTGGTAGGTTCTATGGGGCTGATAGGTAGTGGCGCGTTGGTGATGTACTACAAACAATACATCGCTTACCTCGAGCTGCCCTCCTTCATTCTTTACAACGGCTACAGCCTCTATCTGCTGTCTTCATTCCAGACTAGCGATCGCCTGATGAAAATGCAAAAGAATCTGCTGCAAATGATCAATATTCTATTGATACTGGTAGTAGTACTAGGCTTCCCATTGTACTATTTCAGCTCACTACACGATGTAGATAATCAACTCAACATTCGACTCATTCCTTATACACTATTTGTCATGATCGCCTTTTTGATCCTCCAATACAAACTTCGAAGTGCAAGTGTACGTACACAAACTACGAATGAAACCAAGGAGAAATACGAAAAATCAGGCCTCCAGGAAACTGATTTGAAACTCTATCAAGAGAAACTCGACTACTACATTCTACATCAAAAGCCCTACCTCAACTCAGAACTCACCCTACTCGACCTCTCCAGTCAGCTCGATATACCACGGCACCACCTCACACAGTTGCTCAATAGCTACTACCAGCGCAACTTCTACCACTTCATCAACGAGCACCGCATCACCGAGGCAATCCGCCTACTCGAAAACAATCAATCCAAAGGCAACTTGCTAAGTCTGGCCTATGAAGTTGGTTTTCATTCTAAATCAACCTTCAATACTTACTTTAAGAAAGTCACAGGTACCACCCCCTCTCAGTACCGAAAGAACCTAATCCCTACCAACTGAGCACAAGAACGGGAACTTAACATAAGCTTAACCAATCGTTAAAAGCAACCATAAATTCGTTAAACTACACATTGTTAGCAATTTATGAATTCTTTCTTGACCGTGCCGTGCGAGATGTACATTCAAAAGTTGTTGCCAAACGGGAAAGACCTTTTGGACTTTCAGTTCACTTTGATTTGCCCAAAATCAAAAATAACTGAATAATGAATCAAAGAAATTTTACAATTAAACTCGCGTCCGTGATCGCACTGGTACTGCTATGTATCAGCCTTCGTCCCGTACATGCTCAACAGAATGCCTCGCTAGTCGGCGTGGTACAAGATGAGCTCAGTGGTTTGCCAGGTGTCAATGTCAGAGTGAAGGACCAAAATTCCAAAGGTGCCATTACTGATCTAGCTGGCAAGTTTAGATTGACCAACCTCCCTACAGGCAAAAGCACCTTGGTACTCTCCTTCATTGGTTATGAAAATCATGAAGTAGAAGTTGACCTCACAGCTGGAGAAACCAAGGACCTCGGTGAAGTGAATATGAAAGTACTTGTCACTGAGCTAGACGATGTAGTCGTCAAAGGCACCTACTTCCCGTCACAGCAACGAGCACTCAATATCAAAAAACAATCTCCAGGTATCATGGAAGTAATGGCCGCCGATGCGATCGGCAAGCTACCAGATAGAAACGCCGCAGAAGCCGTACAGCGTATCCAAGGAGTATCTATCGAGAGAGATCAAGGTGAAGGACGCTATGCGCTCGTACGTGGTACGCCTGCGGAGTGGAACTCCACCCTCATCAACGGTGACCGTCTACCTGCCTCAGACGGTACATCTGACAACTCTATGGGTACGCGTAGTGTTCCTTTGGATATCTTCCCTAGTGACATGATCGAGTATGTACAGCTCTCCAAAGCCATCACACCCGACATGGAAGGAGATGCCATCGGCGGATCAATCAATTTCATTACCCGCACTGCACCGCAAAATAAAACGTTCAACGTGAGCTTGGGGGGTGGGTACAACGGTCAAGCCGAAAAACCCATGTACAGCGCATCCATGCTCTACGGAGACCGCATCGGCAAGTTTGGTTTCATGGTATCTGCTGCCTACTGGAACAGAAACTGGGGATCTGACAACTACGAGGTAGAATACAACTTCTCCTCTCCTGACCCAAAAGAGCAATTTGCAGTAGACAACTTACAGTTGAGAGACTATATGGGACAACGAACCACTCTTGGTTTGAATGTAGGATTGGAATATGAGTTTAACACCAATCACAGAATCTTCGCTCGAGGTGTATACAGTGACTTCACAGACAACGAAATCGCTAGACAGCACAACTTCTATTTCCTAGAAAACATGGCAGAAGTCATGACCCGAAACGGCAAGTTCACTATCCAACTGAGTGGCGGAGAGGTAGGTGGAGAACACAACCTTGGCAATGGCTGGTCACTCGACTGGAAAGCATCCACATACCTCAACGACATGAGTACTGATGACCCCAAGTCTCTCCCCAAGGACGAGCGAGGATACCCTATGGCATTCTTTCAGCAAAGAGGCGTGGTATTCGACGATTTGGTCGATGGCTACAAATACCTCCAAGTAGATGATCCGTCCGGCGATCCAGAAGATGACATTCAACCTGATATGCAAGGAAGTCTGGACCCACAGCAACTAGTATTGAGCCAATTGCTCTCCTATGGAATCGGCAGTAGAGAGCAAGATGTCTCTGGACAATTGGATATAGGTAAGAAAATCAACGAAAAGTTGACCCTCACAGCTGGAGGGAAATACAAACACAAAACCAGAGAAGGAGGAACTCCTTTAACTATTTGGATTCCCGGCGCCTTTCTAGGTATACCGAATTCGCCTGCTCCTGCAACATTGGCCGACCTACAAACTGAGTCGTTTCCAGAAAATGGAGGCTTCTTGCAAGAAATAGGTTCGCCCTATGAAGACATACTGATCGATCAAATCACGACCAAACAGCTCAGAGAACTCTATACAGACGATGTACTCAACCAATACGGCATGTATAAGATCTCACGCGGAGAAGATAGCCCAGATGCAGCGACAGGATTCTACACAGGCAAAGAAAGTGTCGTAGCTGCCTATATCATGGGAGAGTACAGTATCTCAGACCAACTGATGCTCATCGGAGGGGTACGAAATGAGAGTACAACGGTGGACTACAAAGGAAAGCAAGTCACCACCACATTAGACGCGAATGGTGACGAGGTATCGATCATCCAAGATGTCGAAAACCACAAGACGACCAATGCACTACTCCCAATGCTCCACATCAAGTACTCACCACAGGAAAATCTCAACATCCGTGCGGCCTATACGAGAACTTTTGCAAGGCCCAACTTCAGTGATTTGAATCCAGGTGAAGTAAGAAACGATCAAACAAGAACAATCACCAAAGGAAATGTGGACCTCAACCCTACCTACTCCAACAACCTAGACCTGATGGCTGAGTACTTTTTTCAAGATGTAGGATTGCTCTCTGGTGGAGTGTTTTACAAGCAGATCACCGATGTAATTTTCAAGGATCAATCCATCCTCAACATCAGTGGACAAAACTATCAGGTCATCGAGCCAAAGAACCTAGAATCTGCGTGGTTGGCAGGGTTCGAAGTAGGAATCTCCAAGCGTATGAGCTTTTTGCCTGGCGCATTGAATGGCTTTGGAGTGGAAGCAAACTATACATACACTCGATCAGAACTTGAAGTACCTCGCTACGAAGAGCAAGGCGGACAGGTGGTCACGTTGATGGACAAACAGAGCTTGCCTCGTCAGCCAAAGAACATCTTCAATGCGTCGGTGTACTATGAGAAATATGGATTGATGGTGCGTGTAGCAGCCAACTTCAAGGGCAAATACATCGACATCATTCGTCAAGAGGCGGGACCAGAAAACTACAGATGGTATGACAAAAACCTAACAGTCGATTTGTCTGCGGCTTATAGTATCACCAAGTCCCTCCGATTTTTCTTAGAGCTCAACAACTTGACCAATGCTCCACTAAGATACTACCACGGGGTAAGTGAGCGACCAGAGCAGGTCGAATATTATTCCGTCAGAGGTCAGGCTGGGTTACGGTTCAACCTCTTCTAATACCTCTTTTATTTTATTCATCTCGGGCCACTTTACAACAGTGGCCCGAGATGTCATTCCAAAGATTACAACATGAAAAACATAGCAATAACAACACTCCTATGCGGTATGATGACCGCTTGTGGGAAATACGATGCAGAACAAAAGCCTGCCTATGAACTGACCGAGCCTGTCACCATCCAAACTGACCAAAACTCTGCTGAGTACATAGTCCAAATCCATCAACCCGGACAATGGACGCTCTATCACGGCACAAGTCCACAGCTAATCAATTGGCAATCTCCTATCACGACGATCGATAGTCACAAACAAAAGACCTACTTCATTCCCAAACAACCCAACAGAAGTTTCTTCGCTCTGATCAATACGGAGCAGGACACCATCCTGGCTAGCAACCGCGAATTGATCCTTGACGAAGCAGTAAATTTCCGTGATTTAGGCGGCATTCCTACCAAGACAGGACAACTCACCCAATGGGGGAAAATCTACCGCTCGGCTGAGCTCAAGGACTTGTCCACAGATGATTTGCAACAAATTCGTGAGATACAACTCAAAACCATCGTGGACCTTCGTACAAACGGAGAAATAGAAAATGCTCCTGACACCTACCCTCAAGATGTAGACATCCAATGGAAGCATTTGGGCTTAGGTAGTTCGCTAGATGACAAACAAATGGATTCCTTGAAACAGATCATGAAAGATGCTACGCCCGAAAACTTCAACGGAGACAGCTTCATGGAAGACGCTAACCGTGGGTTTGTAGACTCATCAGCAGAGATCAAGAGTATATTTGATATCCTATTGCAAAATGAAGGTCCCCTGCTCTTTCATTGTACAGCTGGCAAAGACCGTACGGGCTTCACCAGTGCAATGATATTGTCTGCACTAGGGGTAGAAAAAGACGTCATCATGCAAGAATACCTGCTAAGCAACTACTACCGCCATGAGCACAACGAAGCGACTGTTGAAAAGGCCGCAAAGTATTTTGGGATCAACCAAGAGGTACTGAGGCAGCTCATGGGCGTCAAAGCACAATACCTAGAAGCTGCTTTTGTAAAGATAGAAACAGAATACGGTGACGTGAATAGATACCTCTCTGATGAAGTCGGACTCACTACTGACAACATCAATCAGCTGAAAAGCATGTACTTGCAGTAACAAGAAGAGCCTCGTATTGTCGGACAATTGATTTTCCTTTCAACCCTAAAACCATCAAGAACAATAAGTGTTTTTGATGGTTTCCTCTTTGCCAACCATCCTAATGCTCCAAATGGATTCTAGATTCAGAGTATAAATCGTAGACTGCTACCAGAGATTCATTGCCTGTCGAGTGCTCATAAACTTCGTAATGAAGGATTGATTCACGTTGTTCGACATAGACTGGCTGATAATTCGCCTCCCGCTCATCCCACACGACCAAGAGGTAGCTGTAAGGAATTTTACTTTCTCGCCCTTTCTCCAACCAGGATTCAAACAGAGACTCATCGAGGGCTTTGGGGTAATACGAACTATCAAACATAGTGATGGGTTTGTGCAATCAGAAAATTGGGCAATAGACATGAAGCCATTGCCAAAACAAAGCTAGCCCATACTCTCCATATGCTCAGTACGAGATGACTAAACATCAAATTTGAGATAAAAAAAGGCACCCATACAGGTGCCTTTCTTACTATTATAAACTAATTACTATTACATAAACAACTCAGGAGCATAAGCCCAGATCGTACCATCGTCTTCACAAGACACGATCAACAAGCTTTGTCCTGTCGGGCTATCCTCTGCAGAGATGAACACCAGTCCTTCTGGAGCATCACCAGTCTTGAGGATGGAAAGTAGTTCAGGGCTAGACGGAGTGGATACATCGTATACTGCGACTGCATCTACTCTCTCCAAGCCGATGAACGCCACGGTCTTCCCATTGACTTCTCCCACTACGACACCTTCTGGCTCTACACCCTTGTCGTCGCTGCGGCTGTCATCATATAGACCTGCAGCAACTACTGCTTTCTCCAGTTCATCACCAGAATCAGCTACCAAGTTGCCTTGAGCATCCCAGATAGAAAAAGAGCGCGCACCGTAAGTATACAGTTTTTCATACAATCCGTCACCGTCAGCATCTCCATCAGTTACCATCACTTTCCATCTACCAAATGCCTCATCCTCTTGGATGTCGTCGGCATTGGTAAATACACTTGGATCTAGATCCAATTTCTTCAGTCTTTCTTCGTCCAAGTATGACAAGCACCCGTCATCCTCATCATAGTCTCCATTGTTTGCTTCACAAGTCACCTCATCTGCATCATAGAAGTATTCTCTACCGTCTCCTTCGTTGGCAGAGATCACATACGTTTCTCCATTCACCTCGAATGCAGCGATACCGTCAGGCATGTATATACCGAAGATGTTGGCAGGCACGTCTACAAATTCGATTTCATCCTCTACTTCATCGCTAGGATCCACTTGTACGCCATCGGAGGCATAGTCTTTTAGGCCCAAAGCTTTAAGATCAGTGATGGTTTGGCTTTCCAAGTCAATAATCGCCAACCCGTTATTTTCTTGCAAAGCGACATAGGCTGTCTTCGAATCAGGTGATACTGCGATGTATTCAGGCTCTACGTCATGGGCTAGGTCTGCATTGGGCCCAGACACTCTGAACCCCTCTGCTTCCAAAGTCGCTTCTTGGTCGTTGAAACCGGTAAAATCAAGCGTCGTAGCAGAAAAACCGTCGACGGTCACGATCGTAACAGAACCGATAGGATCGGTTTGGTAGTCACCGCTAGGCTCTCCTTCGTTGGCAGAGAGGATGTACTTGTGATCTGGTGAGAAAGTCACCATGTCGGGCAAAGCACCTGCAGTGATCACTGCTGCTTCTGAGAGGTCAGAGAGATTGAACACGACGATACTCCCGTTCTCCTGTTTGTTGTTAGCCTCTATCGCTGCTGCCAGATATTTCCCCCCTACCGCGACACTGTTGACTCCTGCTCCATAGGCAGTGATGCTAACGGTGCCTGTTTTGGACATGGCTGCTGGGTTGGATAGGTCGATCACGTCGATACGGCTCTCACCATCATTGTTGACGACAAACAATTGTTGGGTAGAGGGATCATAAGCGGAGATCTCTGCAGCAGTCTCACCACCGATGGAGATATGGCTCACTTCAGAAAAAGTCGATGCGTTTTCGTTTGGAGCATCAAATCCGTTGTCTTCATCACATGACGAGAAAGCTGCCGCAAGGCCAAGTAAACTTGCTGCTGTAAATAGGTGTTTCATTTGTTTTGTTCGATTTAAATTGAAAAACAAAACTAGAGGCACAGCGTTGACTCAGGATTACGCCAGTTTTATTTAAACACTAGCAATCCCTACTCCGCATCCTACAGCGATAACAAACAAATAACTCAAAATACAATCGATGGCACAGGTCTAAGTCTTAACTTATAAGCAACTAAAAACGGTATGCTACAGACGCTTTTGCGAAAAAGGGTGTCCCCGGCGTGAAGTTGATCTCCTCCACAGGAGCGGTTTCATTGAGCAGTTGTGATTCGGTAGCGAACTGAGTCTCATTCCATTCGGTATTGAATACATTCTGTATGTTGATTCCAAAATCCAAGCTTCCCCATTGGTACCCTGCATTGAGGTCTACGACTTGATATCCTTCTGCCACAATACTATTGTCTTCGTTGGCTGGACGGTCTTTGACATAGCGAAAGTTAACACTTCCGTAAACTCCCGAAGGATGCACCACACTCACGCTGCTAGTCAATGTCAGGTCAGGTGCCAATGGGATATAGTCTTCGCCACGAGGTTCTCCCAGAGCCCGTGCCAATGCATAATTTACATCGACATTCCAATACAGCCATTGCAGCGGCTGATAGCGTAGACTAAAATCTAAACCAGTCCGCATAGTCTCCCCACTTGGTTCTACGATTCCGGCATCCCCTACATAGACAAACTCCTGTTCTAAATAGAGCGCCCAGTAAGCCATGTTGAGTACGATATTCGAGACGGGTTTCCACATATATCCCAAATCTCCACCATACGCTGAGGGCAAAATCTCTCGTCCATTTTGTGCAACAACCACACGCGTATCGTTGGAATGAAATCCTTTGCCTGTCTTGAGGTAGAGTTGCAGATTAGTCGACGGGTTGAATAGAATGTTCAGCTTTGGACTTAGGATTCCCTTTTGTTCTGCTTGAGTATCGTAGGTTGTCAGCAATTGGTCATAGTAATTGAACTTGAAATGATCTACTCTCAACCCTGGATTGATTACCCATCTACCGATATCCATTTCCAAATTGACATAACCGTAGAGATTGCTCTCATCGATGTTGCCCAGCTGTAGGGTGTCCAGTGTCGTGACGCGGTTGGCTGTATGCGACAACTCGTTGTTGCGACTCTGATCATTGCGGTAGCCAATGCCGACTTGCAAGAGTCCTTCGTGAGCACCAAAATCCAAACTCTGATTGTATTCGCTCGTCACCCCATAAAGTTGTCGGTCTTCGTACTGACGTATTTGATCGCCATTGACTGGATCAAAGAGGTAGAAGGTAAAATTAGAAAACAGCTCAAAATCATAGTGAGTATAGTACACAGTGTTTTTCACAAAGGCATCCTCACTGACCGACTTGATGTAATTCAAGATGATATTGCTGCGACTTGTATTGCCCCCTTCTGTATCGTCGATGGCTCCAAAACGTGTGATATCTCCACTGTCCACGGCTCGCTGTGGAATTTGACCAGACGCATCCCATTTGCTTGTCAAGTGTGAGATACTGACCGACAGTTTATCGGTCGCAGAGAGTCTACCTGTATATTTCCCAAGGATGTTGAAGCGACTGAAGTTTTGGGGGCTATCAAATGGCCCATCAGACAGGTTAAACTCCGACGCGACATAGACGTCATGTTTGTCAGTATCGACTACATCCAGCATAGCGAGCAGGCGCTGTGTATTGAACTGTCCCAGCTCGAGTTTGATTTGACTATCATCCAAAGACTCCTTGGTATGAAAACCCACATAACCTGCCGTAGCAAAATTCCCTTCACTCGCATCATACGTTCCTTTACCAAAGTGGATGTTGTCTACTGTCTCAGGAATCACAAAATGCAAATCTCCATAGCCTTGTCCATGTGCGTGTGACACCATGTTGACAGGCATACCGTCTACCGATATGGCTACATCTGTGCCATGGTCCACATCAAAGCCCCTCAGAAAAATCTGTTCTGCTTTGCCACCACCTGCATGCTGCCCAATCACCAAACCCGGGACCTGCCGCAGCAACTCCTGTGAGGTCTGCACTGGGCTCGTGTGAATATCTATATCTACGAGTAGATTGATTGCATCAAACTCCGGTGAGATGAGTACTTCGTTGAGCGCGAGGATATTTTCTGTCATGGTGATGACCATCTGCTCATCCAAGTCATCGACTGCTACCGTATGCGTCTGGTAGCCAATATGACTGACGCGTACCGAATCACCCACTGCCATATCAGTCAGATTGAACTGCCCGTTGTGATTGACATGGGCGTGCTTTCCAGATTTAACATCTACAACATAGGCGCCATCTACGGCTTTTCGCTGGTTATTGAGGACTTTGCCTCGTACCGTCTGTGCCATCATCTCTCCTGCGCATAGCATCAGTGCTATCAATAGTGGTGTTCTCATCATCGCTGCGAAGTTGAAGTATCGCCCACATAGACTTTTATCCTTTTTGACCAAAGGGTTAGATTTTATATAAGAGGTTAACCTCCAAGCCAACCCCCATTAGACGGAACTAAAAGTCCGCGTCTACCTGAAAAGACATCTTTTCACGGGTCACGGGATGCAAAAACTCAATCGACTCGGCATGAAGATGCAAGCGATCGGCGCGTTTGCCATAGAGGTCATCTCCCACCATCGGTGTATTGAGTCCCTCAGCATGTGCTGCATGTACACGCAACTGATGCGTACGTCCCGTGATTGGGTGAAAATGCACCCGTGTTTGTCCATTGACACGGTCGATGACTTTCCAGTCAGTACGTGCAGGCTTGCCGTACTCATGACACACGAGTTGTCTTGGTCTATCCTCGAGATCCACCCGTAGAGGCAAGTCAATTTGCCCGTAATCCTCTTCGATGATCCCCTCCAGGAGAGCAACATAGCGTTTCTTGATCGTATGGGTCAAAAACTGCTCTTGCAACGCTTTGTGCGCATCTTTAGTCTTTGCAATCAGCATCAATCCCGAAGTAGCTCGATCCAGACGATGCACCATGACTGGGCCCGTCATGTCTGGATACTTGGCATGCATGCGTTCGGATACTGAGTCCGAACTGTTGCGCCCTGGTACCGAGAGCAGATCAGCAGGTTTGTGGATCACTGCCATCACGTCATCTTCATAGATGATTTTCACCTCTTTGTCCTCTGTAGACAGGTATTGTATCGGACTCTCATCAAGCTCCATACCCAGCAACATGTGTGAGAGTATCGGTTCACATTTGCCTTTGCATGACGGGTAGAAATAGCCGTGCTTGCGTATCTCCGAACTCGGCGACTGCCCCCACCAAAACTCCGCCATGCCGAGTGGCTCCATCCCGTGCTTGAAAGCATACTGCAGCATCTTGGGTAGTGCACACTCCCCTGCTCCAGAGGGGGGCACCTTCAGCGGTGTATTCTCAAAAATATCCATGAGTCCTTTCGTCTCTCCATCGATATTGAGAAACTGATATTGATCAAAAATCTCTTGCTGTAGGTCATAAGAGCGCTGTTTACGTGCCACCTTCAGCGCTTTGATTTCCGTCTCGTAGCGCGCCAATTCAGTGCGTCGAGCGTCAAGGCGTTGCTTCCATTCACGTGACAAATCTTTTTGAGCAAAATGCATTTGGCTACTTTCGTGGTTGAGGCGCGCAGTGAGTTGCACGTACTCTTCGGGGGAGAGCTGCTGTTCGGCTTCCCATCGATGTGTCTTACGGGCTTGTTTAGCAGCCTTCACTTGAGCCTTCATCTCTGCAATTTCTTCCGCGGACTGCTTTTCTTCGCTAGCCAATAGGGATTTGCAGCGCAGATAGTCTTCCGCTTGCTCGAGTGCCCATACCTGTCGATTGATAGCCATGATTTCCTCTTCTCCCTTTCTGTAAAAACTGTCGATTTCCAAAATATCTACAACGGGAGGAACAAATCCCTTGTGGAGATTGGACCCAGCCAATTTGCCCGAAAAGGCCGACAAATACCCCACTTCTCCATTCGCATTTCTGACGAGGAGTACACCGAACATTTTGCCAACATTGGGGGCATCCACATAGGCATCAAATCCAAAGTCATGTTTCCATTCATTCTGTTCTTTGAGGTGTGTTTGCAGTTCGTCCACTGCCACGAGGCACAGTGGATGTGGCTCATAATAAAAGGGAAAGGTAAAGCGCTCTGGCAAGGCATATGCCTCGATTGGCTGCTGAAACCGCTTGAAACAACTCTTCTCTATCTCTGTCTGCTGACTCATACCCTCTTCTGATCCGAATGATTAAAGTGCAAAGCTAGTCAGAGGAAAGGGAAATAATAACTCCCATCCACTAGGGTATAAACACTCTAGTGGATGGGAGTTGAATATAAAACCATCTACAAGTCCCAATCAGGACTTTGGATCGATGCACTAGCCCCTTGCCAGTGTCCAAGCTTTACTTCGCTGGGCAGTTGAACATCCACTGTGTCCCGTACTTGTCGGTACAGCTACCAAAGTAATCTCCCCAAAACATC
The DNA here is from genome assembly GCF_002742335.1 of Reichenbachiella sp. 5M10. Classification (NCBI taxonomy): domain Bacteria; kingdom Pseudomonadati; phylum Bacteroidota; class Cytophagia; order Cytophagales; family Reichenbachiellaceae; genus Reichenbachiella; species Reichenbachiella sp. 5M10. Next base: position 1,949,527 of record NZ_MDGR01000007.1, read on the forward strand.
TCGTCCAGCGCCATGGTGATCACACCATCCTTGGACAGCTTTGCGAACAATTCGTCTGTCTCTTCGCGCGTGTCTGTATTTATGCTGATATGCACGTTGTTGCCAACGTTCACAGTGAAGCCCATCGATTCTGGGGCATCTGACCCCATCAGACTGTGTCCTCCCATGATTGGTAGCTCCACGTGCATCACCAGATTTTTGTCAGACTCCGGGAGTGGCGGCATCTCTTCGGATGGAGGCACCTCTCCAAATCGAGAAAATCCATCTCCTGCGAACTCTCCGCCAAAGATCGATTGGTAGTACAAAAAGACCTCTTCGGTCTTGTCTTTGAAATTGAGGTAAGTATTAACTCTTGCCATAGTTATAAAATTTAGGTGTTGTGATTGCGATGTATTCCAGCTTGTGCAAACATGTCCTGTATGTCCGCTGCAATTGGCAAAGGACGTAGAGGCGGTACATTGGCCCCTCCGGTATTACCGACAGGTATGTGCCCGACGAAGGACTTGACTCCCCCCACAAGCAAGCGTGGGATTTGACCGATGACCTCACGAAGACTCTTGATCTTCACCCCAAACACCAGCATCAGCCAGTGCACCTGACTGTGCGTCACAGGATAGGCCTGACCGATCACATGAGCCCGCTCAAGGTGTGTCCATGCATGTGCCCAGTGCCCCTGTGCAAACTGTGCCCTGTACTGCGTCAACTCGGATTGATAAAACGGCCGAAGTGCATCCGGCATATAAGTGTTGAGTGTCATAGGATTGGAGATTGGTTTTTGTAGGGTATAAAATCTATGTCAGTTTCTCCACTTCAGTGCTGATGAAAGCTATTTGTTCAGCAGTCAACTTCACGTCCATGGCTCTTGCATTTTGAGTGGCCTGTTCGGCATTCCGTGCACCCGCGAGTGCGATGGTGATCCCTGCACGCTCGATCGTCCAACGCAGGACCAACTGGCCCAAAGTGGCTCCTTGCTCGTCTGCGATTGGCTTGATCTGTTGTAAGAAATCGTTGGTCTTTTGGATGAAATCCGGCTGAAAATGTGGATGTCCTGCTCGATGATCCCCGTCTTGGAATACATACCCAGGAGTGATCTTACCTGTCAGCAACCCACGCTCCATTGGACTATAGGCCAATACCGATTTCTTCTGCTGGATGCAGTAGGGCACGGTCTCCTCTTCTACTCCACGGTTGACCATACTAAAAGGTATCTGATTGGACACTAGTTTGACAGCTTTCTCCGCAGTGGACATTTGAGACGCATCATAATTGCACACGCCTGCTTGACGTACTTTCCCCTCCTTGATGAGCTGAGCGACCGCCTCAAAGGTCTCCTCGATGGGGGTCGTACTGTCCGCCCAATGAATCTGATAAAGATCTATATAATCGGTACCGAGACGTTTCAAACTATTTTCGCACTCGGTGATGATACTGTCTTTGCTCGCATAGCGAAAGATCTGAATGTCTTGACCACTGTTGTCTTGGCTATCAAAGTAGTGCTCTCCCTTGGCGAGATCCCACCTCAAGCCAAACTTTGTCAAGACTTGTACTTTGTCACGCGGGAGGTCTTTGATGGCCTCACCCACGATCTCTTCACTCCTGCCCTGTCCATAGATAGGCGCAGTATCGATGGAGGTCATGCCGTGATCATAAGCCGCACGAATGGCTGCCACTGCTTCGGAGCGTTCAGTCTGTCCCCACATCCATCCGCCAGCTGCCCAAGCTCCAAATGTGATCGCTGATACTTCTAAATCTGATTCTCCTAATTTTCTGTATTCCATGGTTAATTGCTCTGTTGTAGTTTGTATGTCGAAGATAATGAAGCTTCGTGCTTTAGAAAAATCAAAAGTAGCTTTCCTATGACGAAAGATATAGAAGGCATTTGTACCATTCCAGATAGGTGTATTTCCCTAGGCTTTTTCATCCACAAAATGTCCTCTAACTTGACGACAACAATCTTCGACCAAAACCTCATGAGACGATTTCCAATCTATTTGATACTCATACTGGCACTGCCACAGTGCCAAACCAAATCACAAAAGCAGGACAGCACCTTGACCATAGCCGCACAGCTCACCACTGCACAAAACCAAGCTTGGGTAAATGAGCATCTCGATCAGGTCATGCAGGCCAGCGTCTTCGTAGCGAAAAATGGACACCAAATGCCCTATCGTATTTTTATTCCCGATGACTACCGACCCGACGAATCCCTCCCGTTGCTGATCCATCTGCATGGACGTGGTGAGCGCGGCACAGACAACAACCCAAAGATATACAACAATATTCCGCTGTTCAACGGCCCTCGATCCATTGTCTCCCCCAACATGCAGCAACGCTACCGCAGTATCGTACTCGTGCCACAGTGCTCTGACACCACTATCAACGAAGAATGGGCCAAATGGGTAGGCAACACGCCAGAAACACCCTTTGAGGGACTCGGCGAGGATGGTAGTTATCTCATGAATGACACGCCGTCTTCTTCGGGCGCAGCAGCACTGGAGCTGATCGACTACACCATCGATCGATACCACATTGACAAGAGTCGAGTGTACTTGACGGGACTATCCATGGGAGGGTTTGGTACATGGGAGTTTATCGGGAGACGACCAGAGTTGTTCGCTGCGGCAGTACCTATGGCGGGCTATTCTGACCCACGAACCGTGGATCGCATACAATCCATTCCGATCTGGGTTTTTCATAGCAACATCGATCAGTACAACCCCGTGGCAGGGTCACGACATATGTACCAACTTCTAACCGAAGCGGGTGCAGAAGTCCTCTACACAGAGTACGACAGCACTACCCACGGAGACACCTTCCAGAGAGCCTGGCAAAACGAAGAGCTGATTCCTTGGATCTATAGTCAACAACAATAAACGACTAGAATCATTTTTCTGTGTCAATAGGTTTGGCAGGAATCCACCGAGTCTGCCTCCATTCTTTCTGCTCGGTCTTTGACAAGAAGGACCAAGCGACGATACGACTAGACTTGTTGCCTGTACCGATAGGAATGATTTTGACTTGACTCGCTCCATGCTCCTCCAATGCCTTCTGTACGCCTTTGACATTGGATTGCTTGGAGACAAGAGTGGAAAACCAGTAGCAATTGCTTGCAAATTTCTTGCTCTCACGGACCATGTTTTGGATAAACTTAGACTCTCCACCCTCGCAGATCAGTTCGTTGCTGACACCTGCAAAATTAAGCCGAGGGTTTTTAATTTTCTTCGAGGAGAGATTGTTGACCTTTCTTTTGGATCCTTTTGCTGCATCTGCTGCAGATGCATGAAATGGGGGATTACAGATCGATAAGTCTACCTTATCCTCCTTGGTGATGATGCCATAAAACACATCTTTGGAAGTCACTTGAAGTCTACAATCTACTTTGTCCTGCAACATGGGATTGGCTGCTACGATGCGCTGTGCTGATTCGATAGACTGGGGGTCAATATCCGAACCGATGAACTGCCAGCCATACTCGATGGTGCCGAGTATGGGGTAGATACAGTTGGCTCCCACTCCTATGTCCAGACAGGTGATCTTCTCCCCTTCGGGAAATGTCCCAAAATTGCTTTCCATCAACAAGTCTGCCATGTAGTGAATATAATCTGCTCTCCCTGGGATAGGAGGACACAAGTTTTCATCAGGAAACTCCCATTGCTTCACTCCATAATAATGGTACATCAATGCCTGATTGAGTAGTTTGACTGCTCTAGGCTCTGCAAAATCCACAGAATCATCTCCGTACTTATTGGGTTTTACATGATTGGCTAAGTCTGGCACAACCCCAATCAAAGCCTGCAGATCGTAGCGATCTCGGTTTTTGTTGCGAGGATGTAGTCTTGTTTTTACTTCCACCCTTTTGGGAGAAGAGGTGCTTGACGAGTGTTTCATGTGAGGCTTTTCCGAATTCGAATGCAATGATAGGCAGCGTCATTGATAATCTAGAACATAGTATCCAAAACATGGCACATTCCCACTCCAACTATGCGGTCGGTCTTAGGTGACTTTGAGCGATTTGAGCACGCTCTGTGCTGCATGATAACCGCACATCCCATGTACTCCCCCACCTGGAGGCGAGGATGCCGAACAAATAAAGAGGTCAGGATTGGGCGTACTGTAAGGATCTATCCGCGCCACGGGACGGGTAAACAACTGAAAAATATCTGCTGCTCCTCCCGTGATGGCTCCTCCGAGATAGTTGGGGTTGTATTGGTAAAAGTCCTGTGTCGTCATCGTCGCTTTCGCTAAAATGATATCCTTGAACCCTGGAGCAAATCGCTCAATCTGATTCTCAATCGCATCGGTCATGTCCACCGTTGAGCCATTAGGCACATGGCAATACGCCCATCCCGTATGCTTGCCCTCGGGAGCTCTGGTGGGATCAAACTGACTCTGCTGACTAAGCATCACAAAGGGCTTGTCACTCACCCTGCCCTCCCAAGCATCCTTTTCACTAGCAGCCACTTCGGCAAACGTACCCCCTACATGCACAGTAGAGGCATCTAGGCATCGTGGATCACTCCATGGAATCGGTCCATCCAGAGCATAGTCAATCTTGAAGACCCCTGGGCCAAACTGATAGTTCTTGAGGCGGTTTTTGTACGATGGAGGCAATTTTTCTCTAGCGATGTTGGCGAGCTGTACCGGATCGGTATCAAATACATAGCGTTTGGCAACTGGCAACTCCTTCCATTCATTGATCCTCATCGAGCACTGGATCTCACCCCCGAGGCTTTCAAAGTATCCCGCCAAAGCATTGGCAATTTGCTGTGAGCCACCTTTGGGTATGACCCAGTTCTCTACATGCCCTGTCACCAAAAACATCAACCCCATCGCTGTGGTAAAAAACTTATCAAAAGGCAAGACACTGTGAGCCGTACACCCTGCAAACAACGCCTTCATGCGTGGATCGGAGAAGGCATGCCGTGCGTAGAAAGTCGCAGGCTGCAAGGCCTTCAAACCAAAGCGCGCAAGTAACCATGGATTTTGTGGGATGCCCAAGGGTTTTAGGCTATCTGATAAGAGATCTTCGGCCCGTGACACGAATGGAGCCAATATCTTTTTGTATTGCTCTCCATCTACACCTAGATTGAGGCTGGTTTCTTCCATGGACTTGTACAGTAGTACGGCCTCTTCTCCATCTAGCGGATGTGCTGCTGAGGCATTCGGGACGATCCATTCCAAGCCAAACTTCTCCAGCGGCAAGGTCTTGAGATAGGGAGACAAATAACCCATCGGATGCACCGCCGAGCATACATCGTGACGAAAACCAGGTAGTGTCAGTTCGGAAGTCCTCGTTCCCCCACCGACTGTTTCTGCACCTTCTACAATCAATACTTGCAATCCCTTTTCTGCCAAAGCTATGCCTGCACTCAGTCCATTGGGGCCCGAGCCGATTACCACTACGTCATACTCTTTATCCATTCTTTACTCGAGGTATTGTTGAGGATTCCTGCGAGTTTCTTACTAGCCATATACCTAGTAGAAACTATCATTGTGAAACCACTATTCTATTTGTCAATCAATTCTAAAGAAAACTTGGTGAATGCACAGCTTTGGACATAGGTTTTTCACCAAATATTAAACGAAAACTATTATTCATTGGGGCTAATGAAGGCCAATGCCTTGTCCAACTGTGAGGCATCAAAGTATCGTTCTTCAAACCCCTTCTGTAGCCTTTCAAAGAAAATATTGTCTATAGGCACCAAGGCTTTCAATACTTTGGAATGTGCCACGATGGCCAGATTCCCCATCTGATGATAGTTTCTTAGCACCCAAATCATATCCTCCATAAATGCCTTGGTACTGCTATGGCTGATTTTCATTTCGTCCAGTTTCACGAGTACGTGGATGTAGTCATTCCCTTCCTCTACCTTCTCATTGAAGAATTGTTGCGCAAGCTTTTCATCCGTCTCAGTAAATCCATCGATTACTTCTATGGCAAGTGCATTCCCTTCAAAGGCTTTGATTTTTTCAATCATCAGTATTGTGTTTAGGTTCGCTTGTTGGTTGTATACACTCGAAATTATACACTTTTGACTCGAATCATACTACAATAGCGTGAGGCAGATCAAAAGAACAAAGCCAAGGGCTCGTTTAAAATAAAGAATCCTGAGCAATTGAGTTCAAGTAGGGACTATTTATACTTTCTTCTTCGGTCCAAATTCTAGGGTAGAGTCCTTCGGGATCTCTTTCTCCTTCTTATCTTTGAGCCCATGCCTCAGGAGTATGCCATCATCGATATCGAGACCACGGGTCGCAGTGCCAAAGGGCAGAAAGTCACAGAGATCGCCATCATCATTCATGACGGAAAGCGGATTATCGATCAGTACGACACCTTGGTCAACCCCGAAACCTCCATTCCCTACTCCATCACACAACTGACAGGCATCTACGATGAGATGGTGATGCATTCACCAAAGTTCTACGAGATTGCTCGCAAAGTCTATGAAATGACAGAAGGGCGTACCTTTGTCGCGCACAATGTCGCTTTTGACTTTGGCGTATTAAAGTCAGAATTTGAGAGTTTGGGAGGCAGTTTTGACAGACCACAGCTTTGCACAGTCAAGCTTTCGAGAAAACTTCTACCCGGACACTCTTCATATAGTTTAGGCAAACTCTGTGAAGACCTAGGTATAGCGATCAATGGACGCCACCGCGCATATGGTGATGCTGCAGCTACCGTCAAGCTCATGGAGATTCTCTTGCAAAAGTCACATGACATGGGACTCGAAGATTTGAGTACGACGACACTAGCCAACCTTCCCAAAATCCCCCCACTTCTTGACCTCAAAATCTACTCTTCCCTTCCTCAGCAGACTGGGGTATACTACATCTACAGCTCGCAAGATGAGCTCATCTATATCGGCAAAGCCAACAATATTCGCCAACGGATGCTATCCCACTTCAACGACAAAAGCCGTAAGGAACGCAGCATGTTTGCACTCACAGCCAACATCCGTTATGAAATCACTGGAAGTGAACTCATCGCTCTCTTGCATGAGTCGGACGAAATCAAAAAGCACCAGCCGCAATTCAACCACGCCCTTAAACAGACACGTGCTACGCATGGCCTATACGCCTATGAAAATCAAGCAGGCATCCTTCAGCTCAATATCGGCAAGTTGCAAATAGGTACTGTAGCTTTGATGACCTTTTCCAAATTGGGTCAAGCCAAAAATTTTCTAGAAAAGGCCGTACAAGACTATCAGCTCTGCCCCAAATGCTGTGGATTGGAAAAGACCAATGGCCCTTGTTTTGCCTCTCATATCAAACAGTGTCTGGGGGTTTGTTGCGGCAAAGAGTCTTCACAAAGTTACAACCTACGGGTAGAGGAACTCCTGGGTAACATACTGCTCAAGCAAGAGGATTTTTTCATCGTAGAAAAGGGTCGTACTGAGGACGAAATCGGAATCGTACAAATCCGACAAGGAGAATATATAGGCTACGGATATGTCCCTGATACTCACCAAAACAATACGCATGAAGGGTATGAAAATTTCATCACTCCAACCCCGACCAATGCCGATGCGCAACGTATCATTCTAGGCTATCTCAAAAGGAAACGTACACAAGAAGAAAATACGACTAGCTCCAATTAAGTTCAAAACCAAAAAAGAGCCTCTGCGAAGGCTCTGGTGTACATGCATGCTGTTTGGTTAGAAAGCCTACCCTCCAAGAAATTGAAGCAAGCTATTCTTCGCAACACGACTGATTAACCACTGATTGACACGCGTACTTTGCTCGTATACTCTCGGAGAGCCTTGGCAAAGGGCAAATCATTGCTTTCCATGCGTTCGATGATCCAAATAGCTGCCAAGATATGTGTCAGTACTTCGCCATCATCCTTGCCCTCTACTTTGATAGGAAGGGGCAGTTCTTCAAGGAGAGCTTCCTCGGCATCAGTCAGTTGAGCAACGTCATATTGCTCAACCAACTCTTTGATTACAGGGATCTGCACAACTTACTTCAACTTTTCGATGAGTTCTACGACTGCTTCTTCCTTGCTTGTGAAGATCGACTCTTTGAACTCGCCGTTTTCTACGATCGCAAACGATGGTAAGTTAGACACACCTCCTTTGGCACGGGCATTTGGATTGTGCTCAGCATTGATATTCAAAAACGTCACATCACCGAAACGCTCATCCTTAGCCAGTCTTTTAAACTTCGGGTTAAACAATTTGCATGAGCCACACCAGTCCGCATAGTATTTGATGACGACTTTAGAATTTGCGCTGAGTTGTGCATCCAACTCCTGATCTGTTACTTCTATTACTTCCATTGTATGTTTGTTTTAAATGCTTGTCTCTATATTTCATTGCAATTTTACGGCATAGTTGAGAGGAATGGTTTTGATTTGCATCAAATAATTTGATCGCCCAATTGTCAGTATTGATATGAATTTAAAAACATTTGTAAAAGTAGGAAACATCTCCAATCTCAGCGACGCGCGCTATTGTGCGGGCTTTGGTGTCAACATGATTGGTTTCAATCTCGACCCAAGTCAAGACAACCCCGTCGCACTCGACACGGCTAAAGAGATCATGGGCTGGGTAGCCGGTGTAGATCTAGTACTGGAATACGGCGATTTGTCTCTTGCGCAGATTCGCGAAGTGCAGCAAAATATCGACACGGGCTTTGTACAGGTCAACTCTATCTCCGTGGCTCAGGAATTGACCTCCGAATCAAAAGTCATATTGAAGGTGCAAATTGACTCAATGGAAGACTTGGCTACTTTCAAATCACAGGCCGATGATCTCCCTGAGGCTCTCGCCTACCTGTTGATCGACTGTCAGAACGAATCCTTGTACTTGGACATAGATCAGGTTGTCTCTGAGCTCGAACTTACGACTCAAACACTCAAAGCCTATGATGTCACTGCAGACAATGTGCTCAGCAAACCGGTATTTTATCACGGGATATCGCTTTCTGGAAGTCATGAAGAAAAGCCTGGTTTCAAAGACTATGACGAACTAGCGGATATTTTGGAAGTCTTAGAAGTCGAGGACTAAACGGATTGACCGTGGCAGGCAAACGAATCAAATATTTCATCGACAAATCAAAGACGGCGCTGACACAGGTTCAGAAGTTGAACGTGTCTTTGCCCTCGTTGCGACGTAAAAGACACCCTGCCACGCATTGTCTCAATTGTCAACTTCAGTTTGATATCGAGACCAACTACTGTCCACGCTGTGGTCAAGAAAACAACCATAACCAGCTGTCTTTTTGGACGATAGCTACAGATTTCTTGCACAACTATTTCTCGTTGGATTCTCAATTTGGCAATAGTATCCATCCATTCCTCTTGCGACCAGGCGCACTGACCAATTACTACACAGAGGGCAAGCGAGCAGCATTCATCAACCCCATTCGCCTCTACCTGATCGTGAGTTTGTTGTTCTTCTTCGTATTTAGTCTGCTGAGTCAAGACTTTGTAGTCAAGACCCAAAATCGCCTCGAGCAAACCAATCAAAATTTGAGAGATTCTGTATCGATGGATATAAACCAAATCTTTATGGTCAAGCTAGACTCGATACACCAGATCAAAGAAGACTCGATCGCTCGTCTACACGAGCAAGATACGGTTAGGGCTTGGACTGGTCGCAGTGCTGAGTCTGAGAATGAATTTCTCACACAAGAAACCGTAAAAACCTACCTGTCTCTTCGTGAGGATCGCAACCTCAGTCCTCATCAAATCATGGACTCCCTCAATACTGAGGTGCTCTCAGAATTGGAGAAAAAAATCGTCTATCAAGTCATCAAAATGGACCAAATGTCAATGGATATGGTCATGAATCGGATCCTACAAAACATTCCTGTCATGATGATGATTTTGTTGCCTTTGTTGGCATTAATCTTCAAGTTGTTTTACCTCAAAAAGGACATTTATTACTTCTCTCATTTAATCCATCTGGTTCATTTGCACAGTTTCACGTATTTCATCTTCGCGATTGGTGCTATTTTAGTGCTCAACCACGAGATGTTGCCGCTCCACTATTCTGTGGTATGGAGATGTTGCTTCTTCTTGGTGACTATTTATGGGATACTGTCATTTAAGAAAGTCTACGGAGAGCATTGGGCTCGTACGGTCTTCAAGTATTTGTCGATTGGTCTGCTGTATTTATTCCTACTTGTCATCGCTGGCGTGATGGAACTTTTCATCACCGTCTTCAATCTTTAAATCCATGGAGTTACAACATGCTTTTGTCGAACGAATCAGCAAAACCAAAGCTTTGGAAATAGCCGATCATGTCATGGAGCATCCAAGACATCTCCCGACTTTGGTCCAATACTTCATGGGAGACGACTACCGCTCCTGTCAGAATGCCGCATGGGTGCTGTCCACCATCGGCGAGAAACAACCCTTACTCCTAGAGCACTATGTGGGAGCATTCATTGATCATCTGGACAGCACTCCTATCGATGGAGTCAAGAGAAACATCCTTCGACTTCTTGAGTACCAAGAGATTCCCGAAAGTCACCAAGGCAAATTGGTGGAGTACTGTTTTCAATATTTGACAGATCAAAAAGAGGCCATCGCTGTACAGGCCTTTTCGATGAGTGTCTTGGCAAACCTGTGCCAGCTCTACCCTGATCTCAAGCACGAATTGCGATTGATCATCGAGGATTTGATGCAGTTCGGATCAGCAGCCATCCGTGCTCGAGGAAGGCGGGTACTGAAGCAAATTGAAAAATAGTGATTTGTACCGAACAATATTCGGTGTAAATGACTCATATAGATTTTTATTGCTAGTTTTAAGCCTACACCTATCCTATATATTTTAAAAATGGCGATCCTAAATCAAGAGAGATCAGAACTTGTCAATGAAATAAGTAAGCTCAAAAATGAGCTCAAAGAGTTGCGCAACAAGTATGACCTTTTGCTTGATTCCTCAGCCAGTTACTTCTTCATCTTCGAGTCAGACCAAATCATTGAGTTTAGCCCAAAAGCAGAAGAGAAATTTGTTTTCCCCAGTGACTTTGAGGACAAAACCGTTGAGGAGATTCTTCCCATATTCCAAGTAGATGGCGAACAGAGCAAAAAGAACTGGAACTACCAGAGCAAGAAAGCAAGCTTTGGAAAAAGTGACCCCTTCGAGTTTGAGTTTGTAGACAGAAATGGCAAGTCTTTTCCATCCATATGCACAATCAGTAAAATAAAAGATGAGCGATTTCTTGCACATCTTGACTTGATCGAAGAGGCCCAAAACAATGCCAGTACAGCCAACTCAATTGCTGACAATGCCCCTGTATTCATTCGGATCACCAACGAATCTGGGGATGTGACCTACTTCAACAAAGGCTGGCACGATCTCATCGGTCCCGAAGAGGAAAAATATGCCAACTGGATAGAAATGATACACCCAGAGGACCAGTCCCAATACCTGAGTGCTCTTGAGTTTGCGATGAGCAAAAAGAAAAAGTTCGAGTATTCGTTTCGGTTCTTGAATAATCAAGGGCACTATCATTGGTTGTTGGATACAGGCGTCCCTCGCTATTCAAAAAACAATCAATTTTTAGGCTATGTATATGCTGCAGTAGACACCACCGAGCGCAAAAACCTTGAGTTAGAAACAACTCGCGATGCTGCGATTGCCTCGGCAGAGTCCAAAATACAGGAGTCACTGGACACCTCTGAAGTAGTTGCGCTCACGACGGACACAGAGGGCACCATTCGGTTTTGCAACAAAAAGTTGTTGAACTATCTAGGTATGCAAATGGATGTCGTAGTTGGCAAAAATCTTTTCGAAATATTCGTCCCAGACGCAATATCTAAAATCAATCAAAAGAAGTACAAACAACTCGGACAGGACGGGAGTCATACCAGTCATATTCAAGGAAAATTCTACAAAAGCAACCAAGAGGAAGTACAGGTTCGCTTCAATGTCATCTGTCTAAAGGACGCTCTCAATGAAATATCGGGTATCAATCTCATCGGAGAAAATATAACCGAACGTCAACGTGTCAAAAAACAACTTGAGCGGACCAATGACCAACTCACAGAACTATTTGACAATAGCTACGATTTGATCCAGATCTTTGATCAAGATGGAGCTTTTCAGTTCGTCAACAAGGCTTGGCAAGAAAAACTCGGCTACCATCAACTCACTAGTCAGCTGCGGTTCAAAGACATCGTAAGTCCTGATGAATGGGACAAAACAGTCGAAAACTTAGACAAAATAATCAAAGGTGAAACTGTAGAGCGCTTTGAATCTGTATTTTTATCCGATCAAGGCAAGAAAATATTCGTATCAGGTCGAGTCAACTGTTCTTTTGATTTGAATGGTGTCGCACAGTTTAGAGGGATTTTTTACGACATCACCGAGAGAGTACGTACAGAAAAAGCCCAATCACTATACTCCAAAATAGCCGCATACAACATCGAAGGCATGCAGCTCAATCAGCTCTATGAGAACCTCTACCATGAGCTCAATAATATTCTAGTCGTACAGAACTTGTCCATTGTCATCGAATCGGGAGATCAAAAATCTATCCCCTATTTTCGAACGACACTTACAGATACGCAAGAGGTACAGGATCAACAATGGGTCAACGAAATACTAGGGCAATATATCATGGAGGACACCCAAGCCAAGATGCTCTATGAGGAAGATATCGAGACCCACCTGCAAGAAAAAGCAATCACTTTTGAAGGGTTATCCCCCAAAATATGGCTTGGGGTACCGATCACAGTGAGCAATCAAAATATAGGACTTCTCACGATTCACTCCTATGAAGACCGTTCGGACTACAGCTACAAAGACCTTGAGTTGCTCTTTTTTGTGTCTAGTCAGATTTCCCTAGCCATAGAAAGGAAACTAAATGAAGAGAAGATCACAGATCAAGATGCCCGTCTGCGAGCAATATTCCAAAGCAGTAGTCACCACATCTGGTCTGTGGATCATCAGTATCATTTGACCTCTTTCAACGACAATTTTGCCAATAACCTGCGCCAAAATTTTGACATCCCTATTGAGATCGGAAAACCCGTACCGATGGACACGAATGATTTGGAAGTCTTTTGGTTGGAAAAATACAAAGAAGCCTTCCAAGGTCAAGCAGTGAACTTCCAAAGCCAAAATATAAGGAAAGACAAGCAGTCCAATTGGATGGAGGTATTCATTAACCCTATCATCAAAGGGAATGGTGATATCGAAGAAGTCTCAGTCATCTCCAACGATATCACTGAGAAGAAAAGCTCTGAGATAGCGCTGGCCGAAAGTGAATCCAAATTTAGGGAGATATTCGAATCGATTCAAGACATTTACTTCCGCTGTGCTCTCAACGGTAAAATCAATATGATTAGCCCATCCATCAGTGGACTGAACTTGAGTGAATCGGACGTGTTGGGCAAATACATTGTAAGCTTTTTTGTTGCCGAAAGGAGTACACGTGAAATTCTCGATGAATTGCACGCCAAAAAGACCATTCAAAACTTGGAAGCAAAGTATTTGGGGCCCGATGGTGCTGACATAGACTTTATTTGTAACATTCGCCTTCTCTATAGAGATGGTGAGGTGATCGGTATAGAGGGAGTCGCTAGGGACATTTCAGAAATCAAACGTACAAACGTCGAATTGCGCTTGGCCAAGGAATTGGCAGAAAATTCACTGGCTATCAAAGAGCGTTTCTTGGCCAATATGAGCCATGAAATACGTACGCCCATGAATGGCATCATTGGTATGATTGACCTCATGGGTAGTACAGAATTGGACAGTGAACAGTTTGATTACGTCAAAACGATCAAGAAATCGTCAGAGACACTCATGGTCATTCTCAACGATATCTTGGATCTCTCCAAAATCGAAGCTGGGAAAATGGAACTGCGAGAAAAACCAGTTCGGCTCATTTCTACTTTTGAGAAACTATACGACCTCTTCTCACAGCAAGCACAACTCAATAACTCTTGCATCTACTACCACCTCACAGATCAAACCCCCGAGTTGGTGATGATCGACGAGACACGTTTGTTGCAAATCCTATCCAACCTGACAAGCAACGCCATCAAGTTTTCGGAATCCAAAGGCACCATCAATATCAGCCTCGTTCTCAAGCATAGCACCGACAAGAAACACCTGTTCAAAGTGCAAGTCAAGGATGAAGGTATTGGCATCAAGCCTGAGGAAATCAGCAAGCTATTTGTCAACTTCAACCAGTTGGACAACTCAAGTACCAAGTCATATGGTGGTACTGGCTTGGGCTTAGCCATTTCTAAAGAACTGGTCAAATCCATGGGGGGAGAAATCGGTGTAGCTTCTACTCCTGGATTAGGTAGTACGTTTTGGTTTACCTTCGAAGCAGGTGCAATCCAAGAGCAGTCGGAAAAACGCATTCAAGAACCAGAACCTGAGGATAAGATCAACATCCCAAAGGAGTTTGCACTGAAAACGCCCCAAATACTTGTCGTGGACGACAACAAGGTAAATCGTACTGTGGCGAGTCAAATACTCATCAAGTCGGGATGTAATGTAGATACAGCCGAAAGTGGTCAAATAGCCATTGACATGGTAACAACCCGAACCTATGATTTGATATTCATGGATATTCAGATGCCAGATATGGACGGTGTGCAAACCACCCAAAACCTAAAGGCTATGAATCTACCTGACCTCCCTCCGATCGTTGCAATGACAGCCTATTCGATGGAAGATGATGAAAAGAAATTTATCTCCGCAGGACTCGATGACTATGTGGCCAAACCGATCAAAGCGCAAATCGTCATCAACAAAGTAAAGGATCATGTCAATTTTGAACCCAAAGTGATCAAACAGGTCTTGGAAGACACGGAAAACAAAGGGCTCATTATCAACCAAAACACACTCAACCAGCTTTCCAAATACGGAGGAAAAGAATTGCTCAACTCGGTCCTACTTGATTTTGAAGATGAAGCCAAAGAAATCATAGATAACTGTCTGTCCAACTATCACCAACAAGATATAGAAGGTATCCGCAGAGAGCTCCATACGCTCAAAGGAAGTGCAGGGACACTTGGAATAGAAATACTCGAAAGCCGCGTCATCCAACTCGAGACACAGCTCAAAACAAAAGACACAACTCAACTCAAAGAGCAGCTCGACAGCATATTAGAATCCTACATTGAGTTCAAGGAAAATTACAAGAAACTACTGCAAAACTGACAGATTGTTTATAAATTGAATTTTTGTTTTCAATACCCTTTTTGGGAGAGAAGTCCATCTAACCAAGCGATGTGAAAAGAGTGGTTAAATTAGTTTAAGATGAAGAAAATAATAATTGCGGAAGACAGCTCCGTTATTCAAAACCTTACCAAAAAAATACTACAGATACAGAATTTCAGTATCATAGCTGTAAAAAATGGCCAAGAAGTATTGGACGTCTTGAACAAAGAAGATTTTGACTTGATTTTGATGGATATCAACATGCCCAAAATGGACGGCATGGAATGTGCCAAACAAATTAGAAACTTAACAGACCCCATCAAGTCAAAAATACCAATCCTAGCAATCACAGGCAATGCCAAGAACTACTCCATCAATGATTTTAAGGAGGTAGGTATCAATGAATACATCCCCAAACCGCTTAATTTTGACTTGTTGGTAGACAAAGTAAAATTATATACGGAGCAAGATGATTAAATACTCAAAACATTTTCTGAACAAACTAGAAGACCTCTTCTCTGAGTCAGATTATATTTTGCGTTACGAAAAAGGAAACTTCCAGTCAGGCTACTGTGTCCTCAATGAAGCCAAGGTTATCATCGTCAATAAGTTTTATTCTTTGGACGGCAAGATCAATTGTCTCATGGAGATCCTCAAAGAAGTAACATTATCCAAAGAAGGGTTAAGTGACAAAAACAAGAGCTTTCTGCACGAATTGACTCATAAGCAACTCGAAATTTGAAAATTACATTTCTTGGTACCGGTACTTCACAAGGCATTCCGGTCATTGCCTGCGAATGCGAAGTTTGTAGTAGTGTTGACTTCAAAAATCAAAGGTTAAGATCGTCGGTTTTGATCGAACAAGACCACACGTGCATCGTTGTAGATACGGGACCAGACTTTCGTCAACAGATGCTCATCAATCGAGTCAAAAAATTGGATGCTGTGGTCTTTACTCACGAGCACAAGGATCATGTCGCTGGTTTGGATGACATTCGTAGTTTCAATTTCAAACAAAAGAAGGACATGCCGATCTATGCACGCCCGAGCGTCATTGATCGACTCAAAGAAGAATTTTCCTATGCCTTTGCAGAGGTCAAGTATCCTGGTGTACCGACATTAGAAGTACATGAGATTGACAACTCTCCCTTTCCTATTGGTCAGGTCTTAATCGAGCCTGTGGAGGTGATGCACTATCAATTGCCCGTTTATGGATTTAAAGTGGGTTCCTTTGCCTACATCACAGATGCCAAGACCATATCTTCTGCAGAAAAGGAAAAACTGAAAGGCCTGGATGTCTTAGTGCTCAATGCGTTACAGATCAAAGAACACATCTCACATTTGACGCTCAGCGAAGCTTTAGATATTGTCGAAGAACTTCAACCTAAAAAAGCCTATTTCACCCACATAAGCCACTACCTCGGACTACATCAAGAGGTAGAACAAAGCCTGCCCGACCATGTATCTTTGGCCTATGATGGATTGACCATTACTTGCTGATGCAGTTCAATTATTACTTCCTCAGACATCTCAGTCAGGAGATCGCAGAGTGTATCACTGGCATGAAATTGACAGCATGCTTTAGTCAAAACAAAGATGAATTGATTTTCTTGTTTGAGTCTGATGAGAAAATCTTCCACCTCAAGGCTAATTTGGATGGTCAAGCCTCACTCCTCTCCTTTCCACAGCATT
Organism: Reichenbachiella sp. 5M10; assembly: GCF_002742335.1. Taxonomy (NCBI): domain Bacteria; kingdom Pseudomonadati; phylum Bacteroidota; class Cytophagia; order Cytophagales; family Reichenbachiellaceae; genus Reichenbachiella; species Reichenbachiella sp. 5M10. Next base: position 1,966,353 of record NZ_MDGR01000007.1, read on the forward strand.
TTGCTCGGGCGAAGCGAAACTCAGTAGACCTATTTGATGCGGCCATCCAGCAACGCGTTGCAGGGGTAAGGCAATACATCAATGAACGTTGCTTCTCAATCATCCTGGAAGACTGTATCTTGCTATTCAAGTTGCATGGGCGCCGGGGCAATATCCTTTTGTATCAGAAAAAACGGTTTGTCTCGATGTTTAAGAAAGAGTTGATCCAAGATGCCAAGTTACAGTTGGATTCGCTGGATAGACCTATAGATCATAGTATTGAATCATGGACACGTGAGAACTACAACTTGCGCATATTATTTCCGACATTCGACAAGACGATACTCAGATACTTGACAGAACTCAGTTTCGAGGAAGCCTCACCGACCAAAAAAAACGACATAATCAGTCATGTTTTAGCGTTATTGGATCAACGCGAATTCTACCTCTATGAACCTAATCAAGAGATTCCGAAGTTAAGTTTGATTCCAATAGAAGGAAAAGAGCAAAGGAGTACTTTTGCATCGGCAATCGAGATCAGCAACCGCTATGCGCAAGCCTTCTTTACCAATTACCAGTTTTCCAAAGAAAAACAAAGCCTACTCAAACAACTGGAAAAAGAGAAAGCCAAAGCCCACAACTACATTACCAACACACAAAATAAAATTCACGAAATTCAGCACAGTCGCAAGTACGATGAGTTAGCCAACATCCTAATGGCCAACCTACATGTGCCTATCACTCGCGAACAAAATAGTATTCGGTTGTTCGACTTCTATACCAACGAAGAGATTGAAATCAAAATCAAACCCAAAACAACACTTCAACAGAGTGCAGAGGGCTATTACCGAAAGGCTAAAAACCAAGGGATAGAATTAGATACTGCGAAAAAAAACCTAGGGAAGAAAACAAAACAACTCAAGTCTCTCAATGAACAAATTGATCAGATCAATGAAATGGACGATTTGCGAGCATTGAGGACCTGGAACAAGTCACAAAGTAAGGATTCCCAATCAAGGGCAGCACAATTGCCCTTTCTACACTTCGTAATTGATGGATATGAAGTGCTCCTAGGCAAAAATGCCAAAAACAACGATCTCCTCACTCAGAAGTATGCAAGGAAAAACGATCTATGGCTTCATGCCAAAGATGTCTCAGGCTCACATGTAGTGATCCGCAACCTCAACCACCTTCCCTTTCCCAAGCACGTCATTGAGCAAGCAGCGACTCTGGCAGCTTGGTACTCCAAACGAAAAAATGACACACTCTGTCCAGTCATCTATACCCTCAAAAAATATGTACGAAAACCAAAGGGGAGTCTGCCAGGTCAGGTCCTCGTAGACCGTGAAGAGGTTGTAATGGTGAAACCTACTCGACAAATCAATGATTAGCACTTGCCGGAGTTGACAATGTGTCAGAATTTTCATACTTTCTCTATCAAGGCGTGAAAATCGAACGAAACTAAACAACTATTCTATGAACATACTACCGACAATGGGCAAGTTTCTCTTTGCCATCCCGATGATGATTTTTGGTATATTCCATTTTATGAGTGCTGACGGCATGTCAGGCATGGTCCCCTCATATTTGCCTGGTGGCATATTCTGGGTTTATTTGACCGGAGTAGCTTTGATTGCTGCAGCATTAGGTATTATCATTGGCAAAAAAGCCAAAACAGCAAGTCAATTGCTTGGATTGATGCTCATCCTATTTGCTGTGATGATCCACCTGCCCAGCGTGATGGGAGGCAGTGATTCATCCATGCCTAGCCTGCTCAAAGACATCGCTCTAGGTGGCGCTGCTTGGTTTATCGCAGGCCATGTCCGAGACTAAGTAACAAGCAGGAAAAAAAGAAGTACATATTTCAATGAATATGCAGATGTCTTGGCTTGTCGTTAGGTTCTACTGACGACAAGCGCATCGATTTCAGAACCTACCATTCGTGATTTGGCTTGCACATACTCAAAGTGATGGGTACCATTCTTTAGCTTATTGACAAAAGCCATGTCTATTCCATCACCCGCAGTCTTTGCTCCTTTGTCCAGCATATTGGCGAGCCCCATCATCAGACCTCCTGCATAAAAACTCAATGGAGACTTGGTATTTCCTACCAATTTGAGGAAAGCATTGGTCTCGGGGTTGTGCGTGATACTGACTCTAAATTGTCCAGTAGATACAGCTGTCAATTGCCACCTTCCACAACCAAATGCAGTGAATACGTCCAAGCACGCGTACAATTCACTCTCATAGTTTTTGCCTACCGAAGACTCGATGTATTCATGCCAATAGTCTGAATTAATCATCTTGCCAATCGTGAAATAAACGTTTCCTTCTCCCAGCTTTTCCAAAAAGGTCTTGATAGCCTTGAGTCCGCCAGGGCCAAGTTTTTTGGCCTGCATCAAGAGTTTAATCTCTATCATAGCCATGTAATTGGAAAACTGCTTGACCAGCGTCATATCAAACTGATCAATCAACCCTTTCTTACTATCCAATCCGCTCAGGTTCAGCCCATTGATAGCTTCGACTACACTGGTACCATTGGGCACAAATACATCTTCTTGATCCGCAATTTTTTGTACCTTCCCGATGCCTGGTGATGAATTGATACTCCGTTTGAACCCCCTATATATCTCAAACTTGCAAGAGCCTTGTCCTTTAGAAAGACATAGAATTTGCTTGCCTCTGAAAGTACCTGCTTTCACACCAAATATAGCCTCAATCGCTCCACACAGAAAACCTAGTGTGAAATAACTTACACCTGGCAGCTTGGGATCTCTTACACCAAAGTGCCTTTTCCACGCCATGGCATAATGCTCAGACAATGCTTCGATATAGCCACCTTTGGGCTGGATACTGGTCAAATCAATCCGTCCAAACCCACAGTGCGCATAAAAATCCTCTACACACTTTTTGCGTCGTTCGATTTTAGTGAGTCTATCCTTGCCTTCGAAGTATTTTGAAAATGCGGTAAAAGCAATCTCCTGTGCAGTAGTGACCAATAAGTCATGGACATCCAACTTGCTCCCCAACTCCTCGATACCTTTTTGCAAATAGAGACTGAGGTATTCACTCTGAAAGTTGAACGGTTCGTTGGCGAAATAGTAAACACTTTTGTCTTTATGATAAGTGTCAAACGGTACTTCCATAGGTACAGGGGAGATTTAATCTTTAACTGAATAGCAATTACGCAATTTAATGCGAAATTATGACATTGTACTTAGTATTAAAACAACTGCCTCACACTAACTATTCAATTATTTTCGGGATAAAGCAGGTATAGATCTAGGATGGCCTTGGTTCGAGCAAACAATTCTCTGAGAATGGCCTTTTTATGCTCAAATATCTCGGGAGTTTGGGCCTGATAACACTCTGCTTGTATCCCCAGCTTGTCTGCAATGAAGATACAACGATAAGCATGGTATTGTTGCGTGACCATCACACACTGCGTATAGCCATATACATCTCTCAACCGCTCAATGGACTCAAGTGTGCGGTCTCCATGATCATCCAGCAATATGCTGGACTGGGGCACCCCTTCTTCTATCAGAAACTCCTCCATCATTTGTGCTTCGTTGTAGTATATAGAGTCTCTAGAACCACTCAAAAGAAGCTTTTCCACTTTACCAGATTTGTAGAGCTCTACAGCGGCTTTCATACGGTTGACAAAAAACGGATTGGCATCTCCACCGACCAACTTGCTACTTGTCCCAAAGACCAGAGCTACTTCAGCCCCTATTACTTGTCTAGAGTCTGCATAGACACGATCAGAAGTTTCTCCTATGATCCACACATTGCAAAAGATAAGAAAGCCTAGAATCACTAAAAATCCTCCGAAGAGATAACGAATGAGTTTCATTCAAATTTGGTTTGGTTTTGGTCGAAATACTTTAAATGCATATCGATTTTGGGCACCACTTTCTGATACCACTCTAGCAACAAAGAAAACTTTTCTTCCGAAGAAAGTTGCCATCCTTCTTGCTTTCTTATTGCGTGATTGTAAAATTCTAACACGATAGCTGCACTGACCGAGATATTGAAGCTCTCGGTAAAGCCTGCCATCGGAATGGTAATCAATTGGTCCGCATGTTCTTTGACATAATCACTGATTCCTGTTTCTTCCGCTCCAAATACTACGGCCGTCTTTTTGCTGAGATCGACTGTGCGATAATCTATCGCCTCTCGAGGTGCAGTAGCCAATATTTGATAGCCCTGCTTACGCAAAGCATGAAAGCAATTCTCGATGTTTTGTTCTGCATTTTTGTGGTGATGAACCGTAAGCCATTTGCCTGATCCGCGCAACACATAGGGGTTAAAATCAAACCGGTTGTGCTGTTCGACCACATGTACATCTTGTAACCCAAGACACTCCGCCGTACGCAATACCGCGCTAGCATTATGTGACTTGAAGATATCCTCCAGCACCAAGGTCAGCCCACGCGTACGCTGATTTAGAATTTGATCAAACTTCTCCTTCTTGTGATCAGTCACGTAGGCATCTAGATAACGAAGCAGTTTCTGATCATACGTTTGTTGATCAAAAGAGTCCGAGTTGATCTTTTTCATCCTTGTCATCTTTCTTGTCCGTACCGAGATCAATGGACGAACCTACATCATAGCCATCCCCTGTTTTTTCCTCTTTTTTCACTTCGGCTTTTATGCTTTCCTTGAGTGCATCGAGATCGCCAGTAGAGGGTTCTGCTGCTACCTGTTCGCTGACAATTTCTGTCACTGACAGTATATTTTGTACAGGAAATTTATTCCCTATCGCCTTCCACCCCTTCTTATCGATGATCTCTGACAATTCAAACTCCTTGACGGACTTGCTTCGTTCTCCCTTCTTGCGGTAGCCTATTTCTACTTTTGGGTTGGTCGTAGAGGTCAAGAAAAGCAACTTCGAGTTTTTAGTATCATTGATCAAATTGTAAGTCTTGTCAATACTCGTAGCTTCTATCGCAAACCGCTTGATGTAGGAAATCTTTGACTCACCATCTTGATGAATAGCTGTGACAATCCCATTCGGATCGAACTTTTCGATCTTATAAATATGGTTCTGGTTGTAGTGATTAGAAAGCTCAAATGAGGTCAATTCACAGTTTCCATCTTTGAAAAAAACGATAATTTTATCATCCGCATTGAAGTTACCCAACAACTTGCCGCGCTCGTCCCGATTCAGTCGGCCAATGGTTTCGTCATACCAAATATCTGTCCCAGAGAGTGTTGACTTTCCTTCAGATTTAAGTACAACTTTACGTACAGGGTATTTGGTCAGTGTATTCCCTCCTGCCGCACGTCCTTTGATTTCTATATCCGCGAAATCAAAGTCAAAAACCTTTTTGCGTGCAGAAGAACCTGCCGTCAGGTATACCGTCACTAGCTCAGCTTCTCCATTTGGGTTGGCAGTGAAGTAGTGTACCTTAGATCCCTTGTCGCTTTTGGTCAGGTTATAGATACGGTCTCTGGTGATGGAGGTCACGCTGAAGCGCTTGACCATTGATCGTCCAGACTTACCATCCACATAGGCCATGTTGTAGACCATTCGCTCGTCGTTCTTGTTGAAGACCGCCGCATGGATGATATCCTTGCCTACAAAGACTTTGTCTTGGATTTTGACTACTGAGAAGGTTCCGTTTTTGTGAAATACAATGATGTCATCCAAATCCGAACAGTCCGAAATGAATTCATCCTTCTTCATACCATAGCCTACAAATCCTTCTTTGAAATTAGCATACAACTTGGCATTGTTGGCCGCCACTGTCGTGGCAGTGATCGTTTCGATGGATGAGATTTCTGTCTTACGCTCTCTGCCCTCTCCGTATTTTTTGAGCAGGTTTTCGAAATAAGCCACGGCATAGTCTACCAGATTGGCCAAGTGATGCTCTACTTCCGCCAACTCCTCTTGCAGGCGCTTCATGAGCTCATCAGCCTTGAACTTATCAAATTTAGAGATACGCTTGATTTTGATCTCTGTCAATCGGATGATGTCGTCCTGCGTGATCTCACGGTAAAACTGCTCCTTGAACGGTTCCAGTCCCTGATCGATCGTTTCGAGTACGGCTTCCCACGTTTCGCACTCTTCTATGTCACGATAGATGCGGTTCTCTATAAATATTTTTTCGAGAGACGAAAACAGGATTTTCTCCAGCAATTCTCCTCTCTTGATTTCCAACTCTTGCTTGAGCAACTTGACCGTCTGATCTGTATTGATACGGAGGATCTCATCCACATTGGTGAATATAGGCTTCTCATCGACGATCACGCAGGCATTTGGCGAGATCGATACTTGACAATCCGTGAAAGCATACAGTGCATCCATGGTAATATCTGGAGAGACACCATTGGCCAGCTCTACCAAAATCTCAATATCCTTGGCAGTATTGTCTACTACCTTTTTGATTTTGATTTTCCCTTTGTCGTTGGCTTTGATAATAGACTCTATCACACTGGTGGTGGTGGTACCAAAAGGAATGTCCTTGATGACGAGTGTTTTCTTGTCATACTCTTCGATTTTCGCACGCACCTTTACTTTTCCACCACGTCCCCCTTTGTTGTACTCCTCTATATCGATGACTCCACCCGTCTGAAAATCAGGATAAAGCTTGAAGGGTTTGCCTCTCAGGTGTTTGATAGATGCCTCGATCAACTCGCAGAAATTGTGCGGTAAAATTTTGGTAGATAGACCCACCGCGATCCCTTCTACCCCCTGAGCCAGTAGCAAGGGGAATTTTACAGGAAGTGTCACGGGCTCCTTCTTACGACCATCATAGGAGAGCTGCCAGTCTGTCGTCTGTGGGTTGTACAGGATATCCAGCGCCAGCTTGGAGGGCCGAGCTTCAATATACCTAGATGCTGCCGCACGATCCCCCGTGCGCACATCTCCCCAGTTGCCCTGCATATCGATGAGTAGTTCTTTTTGCCCGAGGTTGACCATGGCGTCACCGATGGACATGTCTCCGTGCGGGTGATACTGCATGGTAGATCCGATGATATTGGCAACCTTGTTGTACCTCCCGTCATCCATCTCCTTCATCGCATGGAGAATTCGTCGCTGCACAGGCTTCAAACCATCATTGATGGCAGGTACCGCGCGCTCTAGGATTACATAAGAGGCATAATCCAAAAACCAGTTTTCGTACAGGCCCGATACGGGCAGCACATTGTGGATTGGCTCGTTAGACTCGTTATTTAATTCTTCGTTTGGTTCTTGTCCGTTTTCTTCCATTTGTTACGCTACTTCCTCTACTAGGTCCTTTTCTACTCTTAATTTTTCGATGATAAAATTCTGTCGATCAGGCGTGTTTTTGCCCATATAAAATTTCAGAAGCTGTTCTACTTTCGTGTCTTTGTTGAGTATGACGGGTTCGAGACGAATGTCCTCTCCGATAAACTCTCCAAACTCCTCCGGTGAGATCTCTCCCAGTCCTTTGAACCGTGTGATCTCTGGCTTGTTACCTAGCTTGGCAATGGCCTTTTGACGCTCTTCATCTGAGTAGCAATAGATCGTTTCTTTCTTGTTTCTCACTCGAAACAATGGCGTCTCAAGAATGAACAAATGACCATTTTTGACCACTTCTGGGAAGAACTGTAAGAAGTAAGTCATCAATAGCAGGCGAATGTGCATCCCATCCACATCGGCATCCGTCGCAATGACGATTTTGCGGTAGCGCAACCCCTCTATCCCGTCCTCAATATTGAGTGCATGTTGGAGTAGGTTGAACTCTTCGTTTTCATACACGACCTTCTTTGTACTCCCAAAGCAGTTAAACGGCTTGCCTCTCAAACTGAAAACCGCCTGCGTCTGTACGTCGCGTGATTTAGTGATGGATCCACTGGCAGAGTCTCCCTCTGTGATGAAAAGCATCGTCCCATTCTTCTTGTCCTCGTCTCCTTTTTTGTCATCAAAATGGAGACGACAGTCTCTTAGTTTTTTGTTGTGTAGATTGGCTTTTTTCGCACGCTCATTGGCGAGTTTTTTGATACCAGCGATGTCTTTGCGCTCACGCTCAGACTGAAGGATACGCTTGAGTAGAGCATCCGCTGTCTCTGGGTTTTTGTGCAAATAGTCGTCGAGACTCTTTCGGAGAAAATCCAATACGAAAGTCCGCATGGTCGCTCCCTCTGGCACCACGGTCAACGAACCTAGCTTGGTCTTGGTCTGAGACTCAAATACGGGCTCCTGTACCCGAACAGCGATCGCTCCGACGATACTGGCTCGGATATCAGCTGCATCATAGTCCTTCTTGTAGAAGTCCCTGACCACTTTGACTACTGCCTCTCTGAATGCTGCGAGGTGTGTTCCTCCCTGCGTCGTGTTTTGCCCATTGACAAATGAATAGTACTCTTCCCCATACTGATTGGAGTGTGTCAGAGCAATTTCTATATCTTCACCTTTGAGGTGTATGATTGGATAGCGTTGGCTTTCGACATCTGTCTTCTTCGCCAAAAGGTCTTTGAGACCGTTTTCGCTATGGTATTTCTGCCCGTTGAAGTTGATCGTCAATCCTGCGTTGAGGAAGGCGTAATTCCATATCAGATTGTCGAGGTATTCTGGAATAAAATGGTAGTTTTTGAATACTGACGCATCTGGCTCGAAGGTTATCTTGGTCCCATTGCGCTGCTCTGACTTTTCTACTGGCGAGTCGAGCGTGATGTTGCCCGCATTGAACTCTGCCATCTTGGTTTCTCCATCACGGAAGGACTGTACGCGAAAATAGGTTGAGAGAGCGTTGACCGCTTTTGTACCCACGCCATTTAGCCCTACCGATTTTTGAAAGGCTGAAGAGTCGTATTTGCCACCCGTATTGATTTTGGAAACACAGTCCACGACCTTACCCAGCGGAATACCACGTCCATAGTCTCTCACCTCTACGCGATGATCACCGACCTTGACCTGGATAGTCTTGCCATATCCCATCATGTGCTCATCGATACAGTTGTCCATGACTTCTTTGACGAGTACATAGATCCCATCGTCATGTGCAGAACCGTCACCCAACTTGCCGATATACATACCAGGACGGAGACGGATGTGTTCTTTCCAATCAAGGGATTTGATACTATCTTCCGTGTATTCAACTTTTTCAGCCATAATATCTTTTTGATCAATCATTGAGATGCCCCAAAACCAAGCATCGTGCGTAATAAACAAACCGTGAATATAGCCGATTTGCTGCGAAAAATGGAAGCCGTAATTCCTCGTTTAAACCTGTAAACGAGCTAACTCATTGGATGACTTATTGAATCACAGCATTATAACCCACTGACTAACAACAGGTTTTTATTTCTTCGTAAATTGTAAATAGATAAACCAAAAAATCCAAAGGACAATAAAAAGAGGACCTAGTACGACCAAAGCGGTGTAATCGGTGATATCAAATTTCTCCTTGCTATGATACAAGCCTATGAAGATGATGGATAGGATATAGAACACGTTGATCATGAGAGATAGACCGTTCCACCAGTGGTAGTTACTCTCCACACGTGTCATGTGTTGAAAATCAATCAAGTCATGATTGACTTGACTACTCACCAGTCTACGGTAGATGAAAATCATCCCATTGGTGAGGGCAAACAATCCAATACACACATAGAAAAAATTACTCTTGGACAAGCTCTCCTTCACCAACCCATCCTCATCAAAATACACCCCGACGCTCTCCGGCATCAATGCATAATAGTATAACAATACCGCTAGAAACAATGGAACTGAAATGAGGTAACAGAATTTAATTGCTTTGACCATATTGGATTTGATTTGAGACCGCTAAAGTAACGAAAGTCTATTCATTATAAAACTCAAACCGCCTGTGCTTCACTACTCCCAAATACTTTTTGGATGATCGCACTCACATAGTCCATGGGATTGGCTCGGATCTTTTTTTCTTCCTCCCCTATCAGGTAAAAAATCCCGTCCACAGCATGCTCTGTGGCATAGCCTTCTATAGATTCAGGAATATCTTGTTGGATATAATCCTTCACCGCAATCGTCTGACTTGTCAATACAAGATCGACTTCATATTCATAATTCAAAAACCCATGAATGCTTTCATACAGTTCCAAGGCTTGGGTCTGCCCCAATGCTGTCGTAAGGTCTGGCTGAAACGCCTCAACCAGCTGCTCCCTCGTACGTTCAAGAAAATAATCCGTAGCAGCCGTCTCGCCTCCCTGCAAAATACCCAGCGCATCGGCAATACTCATCTCGGTGAGAGCAGACATAAAAATAGGCGAAGCTTTTGTAGCAGCCGATTCTGCTCCACGATTCATCGCTGTGACCAACTCCTCGAAGGGATCCTGATCGATATTGGCATTGGCGGCTACATAGACTTCCATGATCGTACTGTACTTTACATTCACCCCGAGCACAGAAGCAGAGCCATGCTGTACTAAGTCTTGCAGTTCAGCGACCTCTTCGGGTAACAAGATCTTGATGATTTCATTTTTGAGATAGCCATCCACAGATGAAGCCGAGACCGTAGATGAATCTACTCCTTGCTGCAAAGCCGTCTTGAGACCTTCCGCAATTTCCTGTTCTGTGAGTCCGGTATCAAAGAATTTCTCCGCTTCTTCGCAACTCATCATGGCTGCTGCCCAAATCAATAGGCATAGCACTTGTATTTTTCTCATAAATGTAAGATTCTGCTTGTCCTCAAATGTAACATTGTCCAAAAGATTATAACTTAGTTTTCAAAAAAAACATGGATATGTCAACAATGAAAGACTTCCTGCAAATAGAACTTTTGCATTTTGGAAAGTATCAAATCATGGTCTATCACATATTGGCCTTAGCAGGGATATTCATTGCGACCAAGCTTATCTTACTGATCATCTACCGGATTTTTCTCCGACAGATCAAAGCCAAAAACTATGACGAAGGTCGTAGTTTAGCTTTTTACCAAATCGTCAAGTACATATTGATTGTCGCAGCGATCGCAATAGGACTCGAGACGATGGGAATCAAACTGACTCTATTGTTGGCAGGTTCAGCAGCTCTTTTGGTCGGTTTGGGTCTTGGTATCCAACAATTTTTCAATGATCTAGTGTCTGGCTTGGTCCTGCTCATAGAAGGAACCGTGACGGTGGGTGACATTGTAGAATTGGATGGTTTGGTGGGGAAAATCACAGAAATCAACATGCGTACTTCCAACGTAGTGACACGAGACAACATCATGATCATCGTACCCAACTCAAAATTGGTCGGGGACAATGTCATCAACTGGTCCCACAACCGTGAAGCGACGCGCTTTCATGTAGAGGTAGGAGTGGCTTATGGTACCGATTTGGATCGTGCCGAAAAACTCATTCTCAGTGCGGCACTCAAAAACAAACAGGTAGCCAAACACCCAGAGCCCTTTGCTCGATTTATAGAGTTTGGCAATTCGTCACTTGACTTGGAAGTTTACTTTTGGACCAAAAACATGTGGGAAATAGAGTACGTCAAAAGTGAGATCCGCAAAGAAATCTACAAGGCATTCAATAGTAACAACATTACTATCCCATTTCCACAGCGCGACATCCATATTGTATCAGGTGGCGGTTCTTAAGCCATTTCACACACTACCGATCCCACCATGAAAAATCCTTCTTCTAACGGTTAATCTACTTTATAGAAATGCCCCTCGCTTCGTACACTTTTGTGCATAACGCAACTCCCCTCTCTCCAAAACAAGTTGATCAATTCGTCTCATGGACACGAAGCACCCCTGTTCTAAAAGGTCTAATTTAGATCTTGACACCCAAAGTAAAGTAGAAACCTCGACCGTCAGACGGGATGATTCCAGGTCCAGGGTAACCTGTAGCTCTTCGGGTAAAATAGCTATTGTTGGTCAAGTTGGTAACGCCTGTCTCAAAACGCAGAAACTTGTGGCTGTAAGACATCGATACATCCAAAATATGGTAAGACGGAATCTCACCGATTACTCCAGCCCGGTCATCCGTATCTTCTGTCACCGGAGAGTTCTCTGCATCGGTATATTGTTCAGTCAAATATGTAAACTGGACACTTGCAAGTAGGTTTTTGTACCCCGCGTTGATCCCTGTTTTGAGATTGACAAAAGGAATGAACTCCACCTTGTTTCCTTCTACTCCATTGTTGCCTTGTACTGCATCTATGTATCTAGAGTCGGTGAAAGCATTGTTGACAAACCAGTTGAGTTTGTACTGCATCGCATCGATATGAGTCACCTTGGCCAAATTGACATCTACAAACATCTCCACCCCATAAATGATGGCATCTCCAATATTTGTCCGAACCCGATTGGCTCGATCGTCAAAAATGATTCCAATACGATCATTGTAAAGCAGAGAATACACCCCCGCATCATACGAGAGAATGTTTTGCCAATTGCCACGGAACCCTACATCGGCTGTAAAGCCTGTTTCATCATAAATATTCGGATCGATCTTAAAAGAAGGGCTGACCGTACGAATGTCGCTGAAAGTCACCGAACGATAATTTTGAGATATGTTACCATACAACTCAAGTCCCTCATCAAAAGATTGACTCACCCCCAAGCCCAACAAAACAAAACCACGCTGAAGGGTCTCGTCTTCAGAAATCATCGTACGAGCTGTCGCGTCCCAATACGCCCCATGACTCTCTGTACGAATGTATTCAAATCGGACTCCCGGTGTGATGGATAAATTATCCGTCAAAAAGAAGATGTTTTCACCGAACGCTGCAAAATTCAAATTGGGAAAACTATAATCAGAGGTACCTGAATAATCCGGATTATCTACCAAATCAAAATAAAAATCAGCTCCTGTCCCCCCTATGCCTGGACCTTGACGAGAACTGTTGTGTGCATTGTAATACTTCGCTCCTACTAAAAAGACTGCATCCTTTTGCCACAAACTGTAACGACTGAGTAGCCTGATTTCAGCACCCCAATTATTGAACTCTCCAATGATCAAGTCTCTAGTGTATATGTATTCTCCATTTTCATCGGTCCAGTCTGGCTCACTGACAGGGTTTCGATTGGCTCCATCAGCCCCTGGAATGCCACGAAATCCTAGTGCCTTGCGATCGGCATCTAATCCAAAAACAGTAAAGCTCAAGTCCGTACGTTGGCCGATTTTTTGCTCCAGTTTGAATGAGTATAAGTTCCAATTGATCCCAAACCAATTTCGCTCACGATTACTAAACAATGGATCCTTAGCGAATTGTTCGTCCGTCAATCCTCCTGCCTGTTGTGCCAAGTAGTACAAATAGGTATACTCAAAAGAAACTTTTGTACGTTCACTGATTTGATACTGTACCCCGCCAAAGTAATTGAAGGAATTGAAGTCAGAATTGGGACGATAGCCATTCCCCTGTTTATAGTTGACATACGTATAGTAACTGACTTTCCCAATCGTACCACTGAGACTATTGAAACTCGTAAACAACCCATACGAACCGACGGTTTGTCTTGTATTGAGTTCTATTTTCTTATCCGTCACAGGTTGTTTCATTTTGAAATTAAGCAAACCTCCAAACTGAGTACCGTATTGTAAGGAGGCGGCACCACGGATTACTTCGATCTCCTCCAGCCCTTCAACTGGCGGTGTGTAATAACTCTCAGGATACCCCAGTACATCTGCACTGATATCGTAACCATTTTGGCGTGTATTGAAATTGGACGTACGATTTGGATCAAGTCCACGGCCACCAATACTGAGCTGTAGCCCTCCGTCGTTGCTCTCGTATATATTGAGCCCGACCACTTGCGCATACACTTGTCGCGCATTGTTGGTGGCCCTGTTCCCTACCATGTTGTCCAGTAGGATTACTTCCGTTTTTTTGCCTGCATAGATAGAAGTCCCTTCGACAGGTTGTAGACGCTTAAGGCCGAAGATCTCGTCTTTCTTTTGACTAATCACTACTTCTGAGAGCTCTTGAGAAAGTTCATTGAGCGAAAAATCCATCTCGGTATCTCCATCAATATCCACTGAAACCGTCAAAGTTTCGTATTGATACGAAAACACGACGACCGTATACTGCCCTTGGAGTAGCCCTTTGATCTCAAACCGCCCAGCTGTATGAGTTGTTTCAATACTACTCGTCTCTTTGACGATGATCTGTGCCCCATCTATGGGGGCACCACTCACAGCATCCTTGACTGTACCAGTCAGTACATATTGGGCTTGCAAGATTTGGGTTGTACCCAAAATAAAAACGAGTATAATACTATAAACCTTCAATCTCATCCTTCATAGGTAGTATCCAATCTTTGTGACGAAAGGACTCCTCAATTTTTGTCAAATCTACCTGAGGGTCGATGTACCGTTGGCTCAACCTCCCATTCATGGCTACAAAACAATCCACATATACTGCTAGCTCCTTGCCTTCTATCTCCTCATAGTATGCTTCCAACCTATGCGCATACTCCAAGATGAAATCAGGCTGAAAGGCCATTTGCTTTTCTTGAAAAGGAGTCAAAAAGTTAGCGTTATCGACATAAAAACGCTTTCCGGATTGCAGATCGACTACCTTGAACATGGCAGAACCCGCAGACTCCACGAGCATCACCCGCCAAGAGAATCGAAACCCCTCCTGTGTCCAAAAGAGTTCACCAGGATACATCAAATACCGAAACGGCAGCAGCAATTGAAGCACAAAGAAAACACTAAAGAGGGCAATTTTTGCTTTTTGAATGGAAATAGTCGATTCTTGGTAATATCGGTGGTTATCAAACTGAGACATGTCTATCCTTAACCAATGAGAAACACGTGTCACTGCACAATGTAATCGTGTGGAATCAAAGAAAATCAAAGCACTAGCAATCATCAAGTAAGGAAACATACCAATGGGAAAAAGAACGCGGGTAAGTAGATGAAATCCTACGATCATTGCAAAACCCACACCTCGCGTACGTCGAAAAAGCATCAAAAAGGGAATACTCAAATCATACAATGCTCCACCCCAACTGAAGGCATAATGAGTCCAAGTATATTGCAACAGCCCACCTATGATGGGGATATCGTATTTGGAAGGAAGCCAGATTTTGAGTGGCATGGCATCTAGCAACCAATCCGAATTGAGTTTGGCTAGTCCAGCATAGAAATAAACGATGCACAGCATCAGCTTGATCACATCTATTGTCCACTGTGGAATGTATTGACAGGCACGGTCCGGATTTCGTTTGGCATCAAGTGAGAAATAGACATGAGCGGGCAAAAAAATCATCAGGAAACTGACTAAACTCACGAAATAGTAATGATTCAGATAAGTCGTCTTGTCCATCAATTCGATGTATGTAAAGCTCAAAAAGAAGACAACTATAGCTATGCGGTAGTGATAACCTAGCGTCACCGCCAAAGCAGACAATCCACACAATACAAAGAGAAGATAGGTCCATAGACCGATCGGTTGTACCCACTCAAAACCATAATAGTTAAAATGAAACGTTGGAGCGAGATACAGCTTTTGGATCCATCCGTTGTACCAGAAGCGAATGACGCTCCACACCATCATCAATCCAAATAAAACACGAAAGACCGCTAATGGAGCGGCCTCTGATTTTCGTGACATATAGGACATTAGCAAGTCAGACATTAGTCCCCATCCGCGTCCTGATAGTCTACTGCTATATTGAGAGCAGAAAGCATGTCTACTTTCAAAAAGACAACGTTTTGTTGCATGAGATCATAGGTCTCTAGCATGGCAACATTGTCCGTCTCCACCTGTTCCACAAAACTATCCGACAATTGTGAACTCTTGGTACGTACGACATCATACTGAAGATTGATGAGCTCCTCCAAAGGTTCATTGTTTTTCAAAGTACTGAGGTAAAGCAAATAACTCGCGAAACCATCTCCATCTTGATCAGAAGACTTTGATTTACCATTGAAAAAATTCTGCATACTATTCAACCCCGCTTCAAACAGTGCTTTGGAGAAATCTTCTTGGTAATAAGCCTCCACGATAGTCTCATCTTTTTGACCTGAAAATACACCTGCAGGATTACCAACTTTAGATGCTCTTACGTATTTTTCAAAATAGTACACATAGTCATTGGCTACCTTGTCGACCGCACTCACCTTTCCACTACCGTCATTGGAAACGAAATCATCACGAAACCCATCTTCCCAATCCTTCAATACAGCAGTACTCAAATCATGAAGGCGATCAACAACATCAAGCAAATACTTAGCATAATTAGCACCTAAACCAGCATCCGTATACAACATGACTATGGAGTCATCATCACTTGCGATACCGTTGAGCAAGTAGTCAATGGCAGGGAAACCCTGCTGGTTGCGCCGAGAGGGTAATTCAAAATTATACACCCCAGTCTGAATTAATTCATCAATCGATGCAGCATCTGCGGGAAAGGTATTGGTATAGCCTTGCAAATCAGTCGATTCAGCCAATCCTATTTGAAACATCCCGACGGCCTGCCACATCAGATAACTAGCCTTCCACGCAGTACGTAGAGCAACGAGATTGGCTACAGAAGGATTCGCTACAAACGTCTCCGTCTGCGCAGACAGGGCATCAAGAGCTCCTACATAATCCGTCAGACTGGGTACAATGATGTCATCTGCCCAATGTGATAGCATCGCATGGCGATCAAAGCCATCACTCGAGTTTCCTTCATCTGTAGTACATGCCGCTGCACCCATGATCAGTGCCAACATCCACAAAATCTTTTTCATCATTTTATTTTTAAATCCTGATAATACACCAACAGTCATCTAGATCTCAACATCCCGTAGCTGACATCAGTCCGCAGCTTTGGCCACAGAGAAATTGAACTTGTCGGCTATCGTATCAGACACATCATCCAAAGTTTCCTTACTGATGCCCCAAAATCCTTCAGTCCCTAACAATGATGCAATCATAGTATCTACTTCCTCCTGCGTGAAATAAGGATGGTCCGTACCTGGCACACGAGTAAACTGAAGACTATTGATAAAACCTAAGGCTTCAGACAAAGCATGGAAAGCACCACCTTTGTTGGTGTCCAGTTTCTCTTTGCCAGACTGCAGGTAGTATACCCCTCTCACCGCCAAAACCAACGAGATATTCTCTTGGATGATTTCTGCTTGCTCGTTTCGAGTTTGGTAATCACCTGCTACGATGGCCGCTCTGCCGATCAGATAGCCTTGAAATATCTCCTCAGCAATCCCCGAAAAATCTTCGTCTTGATCTACTTTCCCAATGTACTCGTTCAAGAAACTGTCGTCCTCTCCAATCGTCACATTGGGATTGGCAGGATCTTGAGATTGGCCATAGACGTATCCGTATGCCTCGTCCCACTTGTGCTCCATTGAAGTATAGCTCTTGCTCTCTTCTACCGTACCTGCATCATTGTCTGCGACGTTGGTACCACCATCAAGCACTGTAGTGCTCAGATAATTGTTGAGAATTTGGTCTGTCATCAAGGCACCGATGAGTGACTTGGCAAACATCTGATTATACTCTAGACCCTGTGCATTGACATAGCGTATACCATCCCCATCTGCCAGTTGCCCCGCAGTGCCCGCTGCAGCCTGTACTCCATAATTTGGAAATACCTCCGTCACTTGGTCTGTGATATAGCTATCCATGGCAGATTTGAAGGCTGCAGAAGCCGTTGCATTCGCTGAAAAATAATCGCTTGATGCTGCTGTTTTGCTCCTCGGATTTTTATCAGAATCATTGAGTTCGGCATTGCTAAAATCATCTGCACCTTGTTGATGATCATACATCGCCAACAAACTAGCCGTTGTGTTGGCATCATCTTTCAGGGCAGTGATGATCTCTTCTGACATGGCGATTCGTGTTGTTTGCCCGTCAAACGAAACACTACTGCTACCTTCTCTTTCGAAAACATAACTCGTCGGTACATCAAAATCGATCCCTTCGTCATCACTTTGACAAGAAACCATCGTTGCGATAGCTAGACTCAATAATCCACTTCTTAGAACTTTACACATAAGCTTTTACTTAATTCAGACTAAATACAAATAGAAGGCAAATCTAATCATACAATCGTATATATCAACCAAGAGGTCAATAATTTGAACCTCAGCCCTTTTAAGTGAGTTATTGCCGGGGTTAAATAGGAGGATTAAAATATATTTAGATTACTCTAAATATATTTTTCTACCTTTGTCTTTTATACTCAGAGATCCATGCTTAGCTACGCTGAAGAAAACTACCTCAAAGCCATCTATCACCTCTCCGATTCGGGCCGACACTCCGTCGGCACCAACGCCATATCCGAAGTACTCAAAACCAAACCCGCTTCGGTCAGCGACATGATCAAAAGGCTCAGTGACAAAGGCTATGTCTCCTACAAAAAATACAAAGGCGTCAATGTCGCCATCAAGGGAAAAAAGGCCGCATTGCAAGTCATCAGAAAACATAGACTTTGGGAGGTTTTTTTAGTTGACAAGCTACATTTCAATTGGGATGAAGTCCATGACATTGCCGAACAATTGGAGCACATCAAATCCCCCCTACTTGTAAAAAAACTAGATGCTTTTTTGGGGTTCCCGAAGATAGACCCACATGGTGATCCAATCCCCGACGAAAATGGAGAAATCATCGTGGGCAAAAAAGTTCCGCTCACGGATGTAGCACTCCACAAGCAAGTAATGGTGACGGGTGTAGAAAGTTCCGAGTCCGACTTCTTATCGCATCTTGACAAAATCAACATTACACTGGGCACCAAGATCACAATCCTTGACATCAACAATTTCGATGGGTCAATGCACGTAGACATTCAAGGACATCCAACCCTTTTCATATCCAAACAAGTCGCAGACAACCTGCTAGTTACCGAATAAACTATGATCCACAACACGAGAATACTAATGAGCCTAGTGCTCCTCGCTACACTCCTCTCCTGTCAACCCAAACAAAAGATGGCCTCTGACACCATACGAGTGGTCACGACTACAGGTATGATTTACGATGCGGTCCTGCGGATAGGTGGTGATAAAGTGACCGCTCAAGCACTCATGGGCCCTGGTGTAGACCCTCATCTCTACAAAGCCACACAAGGAGATCTCCAAAAACTGCAAGCAGCAGATATTGTATTCTACAACGGCCTACACTTAGAAGGTAAAATGGGTGAGGTCTTCGAAAAACTCAGTCGTATCAAGAACGTAGAGGCCATAGCTGCTCACTTGCCTGATAGTTTACTTCGTGAAAGCGAAACCTATGCCGGCACCTTTGACCCTCATATTTGGTTTGACGTCTCACTATGGGCACAAGCAATCTCTTCGGTAGGCACCTATCTCGCTACATACGATGAGGACAATGCGTCTTACTACCAAGCCAACACACAAGCCTATTTGAGTCAACTGGACTCACTTGATCAGGCCGTGAAGACTGCCATCCATAGTATCCCGGACCAACAACGTATTTTGATCACAGCGCACGATGCCTTTGGGTATTTTGGAGATGCATATGGAATCGAAGTGAGAGGCCTGCAGGGCTTGTCGACCTTATCCGAACCAGGTCTTAAGGACATAGCTGACCTAGTCAACATGATCTCTCAAGATCAAATCAAAGCGGTATTCGTCGAAACATCCGTCTCCAAAAAAGCCATCAATGCAGTGGTCGAAGGTTGTCATCAAAAAGGCCATCAAGTGGTCATAGGTGGTAGCCTCTATTCGGATGCCATGGGGCCATTTGGTCAGTTTGAAGGAACCTACATCGGCATGGTACACACCAACGTCCAAACCATCGTAAACGCACTGAAATGATCGTCAACGTAGAAAACCCTATACTTGAAATTCATGACCTCACAGTCACATACAGTCGAAAACCCGTCCTATGGGGAGTAGACATGACTCTACCAGCAGGATCACTTGTAGGGATCATTGGTCCCAATGGGGCAGGGAAATCCACTCTGATCAAAGCTGCCATGGGACTGGTACCTCTGAGTAGTGGATGGGTCGAGTTGTTCGGTCAACCCTTGGATGATGTGCGCAAGAAGGTCAGCTATGTACCTCAAAAGGAATCGGTCGATTGGGACTTTCCTGCCTCAGTCAGAGATGTAGTCGTCATGGGACGCTATGCCAAAGTCGGTTTATTCAAACGTCCACGAAAAGCAGACTATGAAGCCGCTGACTATGCCATCGAACAGGTCAAAATGCAAGAATTCGCTAACCGTCAAATCAGTCAGCTCTCCGGTGGACAACAGCAACGTGTATTCCTAGCTCGGGCATTGGCACAAAATGCTGACTTATACTTCATGGATGAGCCATTTGCGGGGGTTGATGCTGCTACCGAAAAAGCCATCATACACATTCTCAAACAGATGTCTGAACAGGGCAAAACGGTCATCGTGGTTCATCATGACCTTCAAACTGTGACCAAGTACTTCGATTGGGTAGTACAGCTCAATACACGTTTGGTAGCTTCTGGTCCCGTCGACCAGGTATTTACCCAAGAGCTGCTCCAAGAAACTTATGGTGGCAAGCTGACCATCCTATCGGATGTAGGTCAGTTACTCAAAAAACAAGATTTCCCTACACGAGACGTCACCTGATGGAAGATTTGATTGCATTTTTTTCATTTCAAGACCCTAACGTACGCTATGTGGCCGCAGGTTCTGTGCTGTTAGCGATTAGTTCCGCTCTAGTGGGTTGCTTCACCTTTCTCAAGAAAAAAGCCCTCGTCGGAGATGCTGTATCCCACGCCGTACTGCCTGGGGTATGCTTGGCTTTTCTAATTTCAGGTACGAAAAACCCGCTCTACCTGATCATCGGTGCTTTCATCACTGGTTGGTTGTCATTGATCCTCATAGATTTCATAACTCGAATGAGTAAAATCAAAGAAGATACTTCTATAGGTTTGATTCTATCGGTGTTTTTTGGAGTCGGCATCCTCTTGCTCACCATGATCCAGCACTCCGGCAATGCCGCACAGACAGGGTTGGATTCGTTTCTTTTCGGAAAAGCAGCGGCACTCGTTGGTCAAGATTTGATTGTTTTCAGCAGCATCAGCATCGTTCTGGTCGTGGCAGTCTTACTCTTTTACAAAGAGTTTGCATTGATCTCTTTTGATGAAAACTTTGCCAAATCCATCGGTTTTCCTGTCAAGCGACTGGAATTGGTACTGACGACTTTGACAGTATTGGCGGTAGTCACAGGCATCCAAGCGGTCGGTGTGGTCTTGATGGCAGCTATGCTTATTACTCCTGCTGCTGCTGCACGCTTCTGGACTGACAAACTGAGTACCATGCTAATCATTGCAGCGACCTTTGGTGCAATCTCTGGGATCAGTGGAGCCTTCATCTCATACACGGCACCTGCCATGCCGACAGGACCCTGGATCGTCCTAGTTGTATCTATGCTGGCCCTGTTGTCGTTTTTCGTCGCTCCCGGCAAAGGAATACTCTACCGTCTCTACCGTCAGTATAAAATCAAGAGTCGCATCCTCAACGAAAACATCCTCAAGCTATTTTATCAATTGTCTGAATCGGACGAGGACCACCAAACAGCTCGGACGGTATCCGAATTGCAGGCCAAGCGTCCTATTCCACTCGCTACACTCAACAAAGGACTGAGGATACTTCGTTTTCAGGGCTATCTCAACAACAGAGACGGAAGATGGAGCTTGACACGTGAAGGCCTTATCAAAGGACAGCGCATTGTTAAACTACACAGGCTATGGGAGGTCTACCTCACCCAATACCTTCGCATAGCTCCTGACCATGTACACGAGGACGCAGACAACATCGAGCATATCCTCACTCCCGAATTAGAAAGTAGGCTGGAAGCACTGCTTGACTACCCAGACAGTGACCCGCACAGTTCGACTATACCCTACGACCCAAACATAAAATAATGGACGCATTCTACATCATCGCTACTGGATCTTTTGTTGCCATTGCCTGTGGTCTCTTGGGTTGTTTTCTCATTTTGAGAAAAATGGCTATGGTAGGTGATGCCATCTCACATGCGGTCCTCCCGGGTATCGTTCTCGCTTTTTTATTGAGTGGTAGTCGAGACTCTGTGACCATGCTGATCGGCGCTGGACTGATTGGTGTATTGACGACCTTTTTGATTGAGTTTTTTCACAAGAAAGGAAACTTACAATCCGATGCAGCCATTGGTGTGACTTTCACGTGGTTGTTTGCTCTCGGAGTGATTCTCATCTCCGTCTACGCAGGTGAAGTAGACCTAGATCAAGACTGTGTGCTGCATGGTGAGATTGCGTATGTCCCCTTGGACCTATGGATTGGAGCCGATGGCATCATCTATGGCCCAAGACCTCTATATGTGGCAGCAGCGGTATTGGTGGTTATGCTTTTGTTCGTTGTGCTGGGGTACAAAGAACTGTACTTGACGACTTTTGACCCGGCCTTTGCTTCAGCAATAGGCATATCCACTGCAGTGTGGCACTACTTGCTCATGAGTGCTGTATCCATCACTACGGTCGCTTCGTTCGAATCTGTGGGTGCAATCTTGGTAGTATCCCTACTGATTGCTCCGCCAGCTACAGCCTACCTACTCACCGAAAACCTCAAAGTCATGATGCTCATCACTGCACTCCTTGGTATACTCGTCTCAGTGACGGGTTACTATTTGGCGGTAGCGCTTGATGGGTCTATTGCAGGGGCCATGTCTACGATGGCAGGAGTCTTCTTTGCCCTTGCTTTTGTGTTTTCTCCAAGTGGGGGGCTGTTATCCAGAGTCTTCAAAAGCAACCATCCACTCCCTACAAAACAATAATGCCAATGGTTACATTGTAGCGTATAAACCTTATCTTTCTATAACGGCCACTGCGCCTTCAAAATATCCCGCCATGCATCATCCTACTGTACACAAACTATTTCTTTTTTCGTTTGCATTAGTTTTGGGTAGCTATTCCACGACCTGGGCCTTGTCCCCATCCAAAACTTACACCACCCTACCCCATGATCATCACCTCAAGTACGAAGCATTGACCATACCCACCACTGACGGGGCATCACTGCAAGCATGGTATTTCCCTGCCCAATCAGGAGACAAAATCATCGTCATGAGTCACGACGGAGTGGAAAACATGGGAGCCTATTTGGCGAGAATCAAACTATTTGTCAAATATGGGTTTCATGTGATGGCCTACGACTATCGAGGTTATGGACACAGCAGTTCTTTTGTCATCAACCCTTTGCAATACGTCTACCCAGAATTTTTTACGGATTTTGATGCAATCATCGATTTCGTATCAGAAAACTACCAACAAGACATCATCGCTTACGGTTGGGGGATTGGTGCTGGTATTTCGATCACCCGTGGCTATCGCAGACCAGAGATACAGGGGATCGTGGCGGATGCCCCTTTTTTGGATTTGAAAAGATTACCTCACCGGTTCGAAGAGATACATGCTGTCATGACCGTCCCAAAAGCTTTGTTTGCACTAGACTACAACACATTGCACAGCGTATCACAACCGGCTCAGCCCAAACTGAGAGGTATATTGTATTTGCATGGCCCAGGCAATTATTTGTTTCAAAAAAGTGATCTCCTAGAACTCTACCAAAAGACACTCTACGATCGAAAAGAATTGTACGTTTTTGAGAAATCAGGACACATGGATAATTTCACCGCCAATGAATCCGAGTATGCTCGACAGTTGTACATGTTCGTCATCAACCTCTAAGCACTCTGAATCAAAAAGAAACTACTTGGCCAATTTGAATTTTTGACGCTTCGGTTTGGCAAACTCGGCAGACAAATCGAGAATTGTCACATTTTCGTTGCTGAGTTGGTAGGACAATGCAAATTTCATGGTGGTGAGATTGATAAATGTCGTGTACAGTGTACCGCCTGTTCTGCCTTGATCATCTGCTCGTGGCGGTTGAGCTGCCTGTCCCATGAGATTGCCTACTCGTTGCAAATTGGCTTCTCCACCCTCCTGTTCGAGCGCATCTATTCTTTTGTGTATGGACTCGTATCTATAACAAGGGTAATTGCCTTGTGTGGTGTCCGAGAGCAAGAAATTGGTCATCACCAAATGCCCATCAGATATCCAGTGTATTTTCTTTTCGCCATGGACCCATTCGACGATAGCAGCTTGACCGTGTTTGTCTCCAAACATAAAATGACTTTGCGTCAAAGCAATTTTGTGTCTTTCGAGATAGGCAATCGCTTCGTCTACCGTACTACAGTGAGCCAGCAATTCATCTCCTAAGTTGCTCTCAGGGTGATGATAACCAGGTATAGCCTCTTGCTCTGGCGTGACAGCTACGTCAAAAAACAGGCCCGCTTCGTTGACCCCTCCCTGCGCAAACCGATCCCAGCCATACCATAGCCTCGCCCATTGATCCTCAGAAGAGGGTTCGACCCACAATACGGCCTTCACATCATACCAATAGTCTTCGTGGTTCACCACATAAACCTGACCCGTCACTTGATCAATATAGTAGAGAACAGAGCAAGCCCATGATTGGCATGGGATAATACAAACACAAAATATAAGGAGGAAACGCATCTTCATGATTTTAGTGTAACCTAGATTGGGAACCACGGCATTGACACTAAAATGCTAGGCAACCCATGAGAGTTGCCTATGTACTTTGGTTTAGGATCGGCTTTGCGTTGGGGGTGTCTGTTGGGACATTCCCTTGGTCTAGTAAGATTGATTGTGCTAGGCTGATTTTTTCTTTTTAGCAGCTTTTTTCGCCTCCAGTTTGGCTTTCTTTTCTGCCTCCTTTTTGGCCAACTCAGCCTCTTTCTTGGCTTTCTTTTCTGCCAAAATCGCCTGCTTCTTTTGTTCTTCCTTGACCTTTTTAGCCAATTCTATTGTTTTGTACAACCCTTCTTGGTTCTCCTTCGAAATCTTTACGATCAACTCTTTGGGCTCGGACGCAAACAGCCCTCTGATGAATTTACCTAATGATTTAAACATAACTATATGATAATTCTAATGATTAACCTGTTCTTGTAAAGGCAATAATAGAACCTCTTGTGCAAGAAAAGAAAGACGCTCACAATTATTTCATCAAATCCCTTGAGGATCATCGATACGCGTCCCTCCTAGCCCACTCAATTGAGTTACCCCAGACGCTGACCCAATCGCTCTATCCGTTGCAACCACTTGTCCCGAAATGCCGCACTGGAGTGCTTGATTGGTGCGATATAGGTGACACGGACTGGGTCAATCCCACAAAACTGCAGGGTTCCTTTTTTGAACTGATTGAGTGCCGGGCTCCTCATCCATAGATAATCATACCATCGAGGCGTATCGGCGGTGACTATGATACGTGCTGACTTCCCTTTCAGTATTTTCTTAGGCAACACTTTTCCTTCTTCAAATTCAAACGCATGACCTGGCAAGAATGTCCGGTCTATGAATCCCTTCATCAGCGCAGGGTAACTGTACCACCACATCGGAAAGACCCACACCAAATGGTCTGCATCTTTGATTTTCTGCCATGCTTTTTTCAAATCCGGTTCCAAGTCTGTCCGCTTTCTATAACCGTAGTTGAGGTTGGGATCAAACACTAAATCAATCAAGTTCAGTTGATCCAAAGTGGCATGAGCAGCCCCTTTTTGATAAGCCTCAGCCAAAGCATAATTAAAGCTTTCTTTGTCCGGGTGACCGTTGACAATCAAAATTCGTTTCATGTTTTTTTTACAAATAAAGAGGCGAAACGATGCTACAGAAAGGACATATGTCTAAATCGATATCGACTTGCGTATGCGGCTCAAATGTCGCTGTGTAATCCCGAGGTAAGAAGCGAGGTAACGGAGAGGCACCAGTTGCAGATACTCAGGTTGATTGCGGAGCAAGTCTTCGTAGCGCTTTTCTGCACTTTCGCGCTGGAGCAAAAACACTCGTCTCTCCATGTAGATGTACTCTTGCTCGGCCATCTGCTTGAAAAATTTGAGCCAATTGATGCTAGTCTGTTCGAGTAGTCCAATTTGCTCCCGCGATAGGATCAGCAACTCAACTTGCGTCAATGCTTGGATATTCTCAGTAGATTTCTCTCCCGATATGAATGCCGAGTAGGCCGTCACAAATGAATTTTTGAAGCGAAAGCAATAGGTCACATCTTCTGAGTCAGACGAATAGTAAAAGGAACGTAGGACTCCCGAAAGAACAAATGCCACTTCTCTGCAATCTTCTCCTTCTCGAATGTATAACTCTCCTTTCTTTAGTGTTTTAGGCTTCAAAAGACGGACCAAGGCATCTTGCTCTCTGTCTGACAACAGCCCAAAAGTATGAAGGTAGTCTTTGACTGCTGTGGTCTGAGAGAAACTCAACTCAACAGTCTTTTTCGGAAGCGATCGATGAGATCCTTTTCGGCAGTGATCACTCCATCATGTGCATCGGCGACTTCTTCGAGCAAATCCAAAAACTCCTCGTAGTGCTTGCGTACATCGTAGCGATCAAAAACCTCCATCGCCGACTCAAATATCGCTTCTGCCTCGGTATCTATAAACCTCTCGATCTCAAAGGACAATTCCAATTCTTGTGCCCATTCATTGTGATCAATTACTCGACGAACCACATCTATTTCTTCTTCCTGCACTCTACCATCTACCTTTGCTACTGCATAAAGTATCTTTCCAAAAGTGTCAATCAGTTCTTTGTTTAAATCAATCATAATTGTAAATCGCATAATGCACGCAGTAAAGATAATCGGATTATAAAATCCCGAACTGCATACCTCCTAGAATTTGGATCATCACCCGATATCTACAAAAACTACTTAGAATAAAACAATACAAACTGACGAATCTTAACTAAAAATAGATTTCTTGCGCTGCTTTGAAAGTATTGGCGTGAGCAGCTACGATATCTGAGAGACGATGTGAATAGCCACCTCCCATGCTTACCGCCACAGGGACACCATGTGATTGACAGATTTCAAACACCCATTCATCCCGCCTCCTACAACCTTCACGAGTCATGGACAGTCTTCCGAGCTTGTCGGTAGAGATGACATCCACTCCACTTTGATAAAACACCACATGTGGTCGTACTTGCTCCATCAACTCAGGCAAGGTATCCCTCAAGATACGGAGGTATTCTTGGTCCCCCGTATGGTCAGGCAAACCTATATCCAGGTCCGACTTTTCCTTCTGGAGCGGATAGTTGTGCTCACAATGCATACTGAACGTAAATACCCGAGCTTCATTCTCAAAGAGCTTGGCTGTCCCGTTGCCTTGATGCACATCCAAATCGACAACAAGTATTCGTTCCACTACACCAGCATGGAGCAGCTCAGTGGACGCAATCGCTATATCGTTGAAAATACAAAAGCCCTCTCCTCGGTCCGCATATGCATGATGTGTTCCTCCTGCCACATTGAGCGATACCCCATCATTCATCGCATGGTAGGCACACTCCAGAGTCCCACTGGCAATGTACCTACCCCGTTCAACTAGACGAGGATGAAAAGGGAAACCTGTATTGCGAATCTCCTTTTTGGTCAACTCTCCTGTTTTGAGTTTGTACCAATAGTCAGAGGTATGTGTCCTCAGGATTTGTTCTTCTGTGAGTCTTTTGGGATGAAAAAAATCCTTTTGTGTCAAGGTTCCCTCATAAAGCAACTGCTGCGGCAACAAGTCGTACTTTTCCATCGGAAAACGATGGCCTTCCGGCAACTGATCGTATCGATATATCGGGCTAAATGCAACTTTCATATTGTGTGGTTTTCGCCAGGACGGCAAATCAACAGAAGAATCGGCAAAAGCACCGCCTATCCGACTCCTTTTGCGCAGCTCCTCCAAGACAACGATCCATTGAGAGAAAGAATATACACGCAAATCAAGCAACCAATCGCTCATGATCATTAGCATCGATTCGTGCATCAAACAAATCTATGGTAGCACTTCGTCCAATCTATCGTTGTATCC
Organism: Reichenbachiella sp. 5M10; assembly: GCF_002742335.1. Taxonomy (NCBI): domain Bacteria; kingdom Pseudomonadati; phylum Bacteroidota; class Cytophagia; order Cytophagales; family Reichenbachiellaceae; genus Reichenbachiella; species Reichenbachiella sp. 5M10. Next base: position 1,994,100 of record NZ_MDGR01000007.1, read on the forward strand.
TATCTTCGCAGCAAATCAATAGACATATGATCGCAGTAATTTCCCCCGCTAAGACCTTAGATTTTGAATCAACCACTCCTTTCGAGCATACCTTGCCTCGATTCCCAAAGGAAACAAAAAAACTGGTCTCCGTCTTGAAACAAAAGTCCAGCGAGGACTTGCAATCTCTCATGGCTATCAGTCAAAACATCGCTGACCTCAACGTCAGTCGTTACAAAGGCTTCAAAGCCACCCACAACGAAAAAAACGCCAAAACTTGTTTGCACGCCTTCAAAGGAGACGTTTATCTGGGACTAGAGGCAGAAACTCTAGATTCGAAAGGCTTAGAATTTGCACAAGAGCATCTGCGTGTCTTGTCTGGACTCTACGGACTACTGCGTCCATTGGACCTGATTCAACCGTACCGCCTAGAGATGGGGACGAGATTGGCTTTTGACGACTATACTACTCTATACAACTACTGGGAAGATAAGATTGTCAAACTACTGCACAAAGACCTCAAAGCGCAAGGTGATAACATCGTCTTGAACCTCGCCTCCAACGAGTATTTCAAATCCATCCAACGAAAAAGCCTCAAAGCAACTATCATAGAGACGGAGTTCAAAGACAACAAAGATGGGCAATACAAACTGATTTCCTTCTTTGCCAAACGCGCTAGAGGGCTCATGGCTCGCTACGTCATCGACCATCAGATCAACGACGTAGAAAGTCTCAAGGCATTCGACTATGACGGCTACTACTTCGACCCCAAAGACTCTACAGAGACCAAACTAGCTTTCAAGAGAGGGTAAGACAACACCATTGAATTGAAAATCATCGTTCAGTAGACGCGCTTGGACGGTCTTGACTCTTGGGTCTACACAGTACAGCCCTCCTACGAAGGGATCTCTTCTCTGCCGTCGGCATGCTGTGCAAATCTACCCCGCATAGGGTCATGTACTTGCTCCGATTTGGGCCATGGCCATCCACCAAACTGCGTACGACCATACTCGAGCATGGTTTGATGTATCTGTTCGTGGGTATTCATCACGAATGGACCGTGCTGTACGACCGGTTCATGGAGTGGCTTGCCCTGCAACAGGAGTACATAGCAATCCGAACTCCCTCCTTCGAGTGTTAGTTCGGTTGTACTATCCACATCCACCAGATGGTAGTCGTTGATCTCCCGCCCTTCAATTTTCAGCCCTGTGCCTTGGTAGAAATACAAGGTACGATTTGCTTCGGCGCTTTGTGCGCCAGGTAGCACTAACTTGGCGTTCGGCTCTAGCTTGATCGTCCAAATCGCCACCTCATGTTGATCATCCGCTGCCCAAGAATCTGGAGCAGGTGTCAAGGCCTGCTGATCGCCAAATGCTCCCGCGATCACACGCAACTCGCTTTTCGCTCCGTCAACAGTTTGTGCTACAACCGGAATTCGCTCATGCCAAAACATGGAAAAATAGGGTTCTACCATTTTGCTCTTCGCAGGCAGGTTGAGCCATATCTGAAAAATCTCCAAAGTGTTTTCTTGATCTTGATGAAGAAGTGGAAACATCTCCGAATGCTGTACCCCTTTGCCTGCGGTCATCCATTGTACGTCTCCATCCCCAAAGCGACCTGCTGCACCCATGGAATCCGAGTGATCCACCGTGCCTTCTTTGGTGATAGTCACCGTCTCAAAACCACGGTGCGGGTGAGAAGGAAAACCAGGCACTGTCATACCATGATACATCCTGAAACCATCTTTTATAGTGAAATCTGCTCCCATGTTTCGACCAGACAGACTCACTGCTGGCCCATGGTTTTCATTGCCTTTGGGGTATTCGTCTCTATGGTGTGCACAAAACAAAAAAGGGTCTTGTGTACGCCAAGGGAATTGCATAGGCTCTATGTTAAGAATTTTCTCTGACATGATTGTACTGTATATTGTATGTTACAACATATATACAAAATCAAAGCGATAGGGTTGTCTACCCGTCACTCTTTTTTTCGAAAATATCTCTATAATCCTCCTTGCGCATCAGGTCCAAACGTCTAGTCATTTGATCAAACTGCATTTGATACTTGGGGTTGGCGGCTCGACTATGCATGTAGTCAATGATGGATTGAAATTCAGCCCGTAGTTCTACCCCACCTCCAAGCTGAGCTATCCACTCGATATGAGCCTCCAGCTTGGTTTGGGCATTGTCCTTATCTTTGAGATGAGTGATGTTATAAGCCAAAGGACGTTCGAGTAGATTGAGGTAGATCCCACCCAATGGTATCAATTGCTTATCGAAAAAGTAGCGGTGTATGGCTCCCAACTCCATCACGTTAAACACACTGACAGTGGGAGCAATCTCTACTTGCACATGTGGGCATTCGTTTTGGACACGTAGGAGGTTGTCAAGCAGTTGGTTCCACTTCAGCCCTTTGCGTATATATTCGGCCTGTTGTCCCAAAGCATCAATGCTCACTGACAATTGTACCTTATCAAATTTCTGCCATAGGGGAATCACTTCCTGAGACTTGAGTTGGAGTACACTCAGATTGGTATTGTAGCGGATCAGTGGTTGTTGTCTTTGGTCCAGCAACCGCTCCAGCAATCGGTAGTGCTCCTCCATCATGAGCGGCTCTCCTCCTGCAAAATAGACTTCTTCGATCTCATCGGCCTGATCCATGACCTCTGCAATCAATGCGGCATTGTCAGTCGTCGCACGGATGATGGCTTGCTCCCCCGCCGTATTCTTCAGTTGTTTGGCTTCCTCATACCAACTCGAACTCGCCCCGTGCCAGCACGTACGACACTTCAAATTACAGATATTGGAAAAGCGAATATCTAAGTAGATAGGACGAATGCTACCATCGATGAGCTGCTCGTCTTGGATCTTCTGCGCGAGCACAGGGTACTTGGAGAGCGTTTCTGTACGCATGCTACTCTTGCCAGCCACCTCACGATGAAGGCAAGCCGTGCAGCGTCGGTCGACACCAGAGGTGAGTACCTGCTGCCGAAAATTGCCCATCGCTTGTCCCTGCCATATCTCCTGGATCGAATTCTTGGACAAATCCCCAAAGGTCACACTCGTACTACAGCATGCTTTGACCAGCCCTTGGGTATCGACATGGAGATGCAACCATGGCATGGGGCAAAATTTATGGTCTGATATTTGATCTTTCTCTGTCAATTTGGATTATAGATTGGGAACATTTAGATTCAAAACAAGTTTAAACCATCCGAAACAATTTGATTATTCTTGGGACAATAATTAATGGCAGCATGAAACGAAATCTCATTCCATCACTTCTCTTGGCACTCTTCATTTTTGGAGGTTCTACCTTGGCACAATCTAGTGGCACGGACGATACGCTCACCAAAATGAAGGTTCAGAATCTCCGATACAAATTCAAAGTCGGCTGGTTCAATTTGGGCGGTGGAGACATGTTTTTTGAAGAAAACACTATGCTCATCAACAACCAATACCATCATGTAGTCAAGGCATATGCTTACACAGACGGCATGGCGGCCTTTTTTACAGAGATGGACGACAACTACATGTCTATCATCAACAGCAGCAACCTACACCCCTACCTATCCGAAAAGCACGTGACAATCAAAAATGGTTTTTGGGATCAATGGAACACTTTTGATTATGAAAAAAAGGAAATCACTGTCAAGGCCAAAAGAACCAAACGCGGTGAAAAATCAGACAGAAACTGGACAGTCAACATGACGCCAGACAGCTACGATATCGTGAGTACTTTCGTTTATTTCATGGCCGTAGACTGGACCAAGCACACCATCGGTGATACGGTCACAGTCATGACTCATTACAAGAAGAAGGTCTACCCTGTCTCTCTCATCTACAAAGGCAAAGAGAAAATCAAATACAACGATCAAAAAGTCGACACCTATTTGACCCAGATCTACTTACCTGCAGATACAGAATACACCTACGGTAGACCCGTCAATGCGTGGCTATCTGCTGATGGGCGCAACGTCCCGCTGATGATCCAATGCAAGTTGGCGTTTGGCAATGCCCTCTGCGAACTCACAGAAATGAACGGCGAAGAACCTCACTTCTAATCCGAAAGACAGTCTAGAGATCCATCTCCATCCCCCCCACTTTGGAACGAATGTTAAAGATCACTCCCAACTGGAAACGATCCTGTGACTCGATCGTACTTCTTGAGTCCGTATTGTAAGCTTGCGACAGCACAAAATTGTATGTCCCCATCAGCATCACTGGTCCTACAAAAGCCTGGAGTCCCACATTGCCCATCCATGCATGCCCCCCCGTATTGACTTGCTTGAACCCCTCGTCGGTATGCATCTCTGACTGCTCGTAGGTCACCCCTACATAGGGCAACAAGCTATAGTTGGGCTGAATGAATGCATAATAGAACTTGGATGCGCTATTGAATTGATTCCCAAAATGATAATCAAGCTTATTGGTCGTATTCATCTTGTACGTTGATTCGATGTTGAGTCCAAAACTCTTGTATTTGATGGTATATATTCCCGACAGGAGATAATCCAAACTACCTGTTCCCAATTGGAAATTTCGGTTGATTATCTCGTCATTGTCTTCTTCATCGAATTTTCCCAAAGGGAATTTAAGTCCTGCACCAAGAATCAAGGAATGATTGAGGTTTCTAAAGGCTTCTGTACTCGTATTCAACACGTTGAAATAACTCAATAAAACCGGATCACCAATCCCAGACACGCTCACTTGCTGACTGTTGCCATCCATCTCGTTGAAACTGTAGGGTATGATCCCGGATACCTGCCAGCGCTTGCCAATCACATAGCGTCCCATAAGCTCCAGCATGTTGTATGTGTCATGCGAATACTCATCAGGCAGCGTCTCATTGTCTATATAAGCCCTAAACTGCGCTTGGTTGTAGCGAACCCCAATAAAGTGTGTCGGATTTTGAGCCAAAATCCCAAACGAATACCCGCCCAATTGGCACCCACAGATATCACACGCCCATGCGCTGGACACTATGAAGGACAGGAAAAGTACAATGCTTAGCTTTCTCATGGTGCAAAAAATAAAGGGTTAGACACGAACTCTTCATCGGTCAGGGTTTCCAAAAATGCTACAATATCCGCCTGCTGCTGTTCGCTGAGCGGTATACCCAAAACGCCCGCTGATTGTAGCAATGGGTCCAGCGTGGCAGACGGTTGCACTCCACTATTGTAGTGCTCCAGTACCGCTTCCAATGTCTCGAATCGTCCGTCATGCATATAGGGAGCTGTCAGTGCAACATTGCGTAGGCTCGGCACTTTGAATTTGGCCAAATCTTCGTCTTGTTGGGTGATCAAGTAGCGCCCGACATCCGTGACTTCAGCGTCTAGCCCGTTGTTGCGAAAATTGCGATCTGTGAATAGATTGCCTTCGTGGCAAGCCGCACAGTTGTCCTCAAAAAGTGCTAATCCACGCAGCGCAGAAGCACTGAGCACTTCACCTTCCAGGAGATACCGATCATAACTAGAGTTCGCCGATACCATCATCACCATAAACTGCGAGAGTGCGTGCAGCATGCGTGCACTGTTGATCTCTGTCCCCTCACCGAATGCTGTAGCAAACTTCTGCTGATACAAGGCACTGGCCTGCATTTTCTCAATGACAACTGCTATATCCTGATCCATCTCCACGGGATTGGCAATCGGATTGAGCGGGATGAAATCCACATGGGTCACTCCCCCATCCCAAAAGAACTCATTGACGAAGGCCAAATTGAAAATAGGCGGTGCATTGCGTGCTCCGACCTGTGCATCGATCCCGATGCTGAGTCTATGCTGAGGATCAGCGAATGCCACTCTCTGGTCGTGGCACGAAGCACAAGATACCGTACTGTCTCTTGACAAAAGAGGATCGTTGAAGATGAACTTACCGAGTTCGAATCCCTCCTTTGATATCGGGTTGTTGTCCAATGTATATGTCGCTGCTGGAAAATGCTCCGGCTGTACAAAGCCAAAAGGAAGCTCTCCTTTATCTCCGTCACAAGCCATCAATAGCCCTAGCACTCCCAAAAACAACACCAACTTCTTACTCATCACAAGGGGTTGTTGTGTACGTGATCAAAACGAAACATCTCGGAGATGTTGTCTGCATAATCTGCTCCTGTCACGGCATCATGGATACTGTTGCGCTTCGAAAAATCAAACGCCAAGCCCCCATCGATGAACTCCGCTATGTCAATGACCAGATGAATCTCTGGTTTGTAATCTGGCGTGATCAGTATCTCATCCATCGCTAGGGTTATCTCTCTCACGTTGTTGGGGGACTTCCATCCACCGATGTGGTAGCCAAACCCATGCGGATTGGTCTCTTCTATCGTATCACCAAAAGCCTCTCCTGCCGAAGCGGAGGACTGTCCTTCGATTTTCATCCCGATGTATCCTGAGCTCCATGCCCAAAACATGCCATCCAAAATGATACTGGCCCCTTGATCTACCCCTTCTTCTTCGATCCCTATCTTGAATGATATCTGATCGTACACCCCTGGTGTGATCTGATCTACAGTCAAGGTCTGACTGCTCAGATTCGATTCATCAATCAAGTAGTACCCCATGACATCATCTCCTGAGATAGATAGTGGGACAGCATAATGTGCCCCATCGGATCCTTCCAAGACGATCTCACTGACGATGTATTTGACCAGTGTCAAATTGTAAGCCTGACCGAGCGCATTGGTATAGGGGTAATCCTCATTGCCTGGATTAGCCAGTAGTCCTGCCTGTATGTCTCCCACGACATTGTCAAATTTGATCTCTACGGTACCCGTCGTAGCACCATTGTCCTCTTCAGCACACTGGCTGAAGAGGACGATAGTGGATACCAAAAGCGTATAAACTGCTTTTTTCATTCCTTTGTGATTAGTGTGCGTGTGTTGCTTCCGCGTCGTTCTCGACAGTAGTCACGGCAAAAGCACTCATCAGGTTGTTTCCGATCGGTTGGCTGGCAGCTGGTGCATGAGCACTAGACAAGGTCGTGAAGTCAATGTCTGTCTCTCCCGTCAGGGCTTTCAACACATCAGAGGTGATCGTCACTTCAGAAGCAGACGCACTGCTGATCATGACGTGTGTATCCATGTCCAACGTGATGGTTTTGATGTTGCTAAAATCCTCCCCTTCACCGCCTAGGTGGTAAGCAAGAGATGCAGCTTCACTTTGTCTGCCGTGATGCTCACTTACTGCCCCATGTGCTGCAGCACCTTCGAGCTTGTATCCGATGTAGCCAGAGTTCCAGCTCCACACGTATCCATTGGCCTCACTTAGTGCACCACCTTGAGCACCCTCTGAGAGGTAGTCCATGCTCACACCGAGAGTAAAAGTCACCCCCGTGTAGTGCCCTACAGGTACATCCTTGAGCATGATCATGTTGCCAGAGATACCATCAACCGTCTCTTCTACAAGGTAAAAACCAAGCGGCTCTTCTGCACTATACACGACTTCATCTATGTAATCTTCCGTACCTTCCATGCCTGTCAGCTTGATCTCTGAGATATAATACCCGAGCAAACCTACATTGAATTCTTGACCCAGTGCATTGGTCAAGTTGTAGTGGGTCGAGGCGTCCGCTTCGAAGCTAAGATCCTCATCTCCTGCTACATTGTCAAACATCAGCGTCACCGTACCAGGCATGTCCATTTCGCTACCTTCGTCCTCATTGTCACACGCACTAAAAAATACAATTGCAGCCAGTGCAATCACTATATTGTAATATTTCATTATTTCGAATTGATTAAATGTATTGATAATTTCATTGAGCCCAATGACTCGGGTGGGACGATGCTAGAGCCTAGACTTTAAGAAACAAGACATTAGATCTAGATGTTAGACTTTAGACAATAACTGTAGTTCAAGCCCTTCGCCTGTGACACACAGACCATGCAGTGTGACCAAAAACCAAACTAGAACCGTCAGCCGTGATAATCAATCTAACAATCCTTCCCACAAACAATAAATAATCAATTCAACCCCGAGGTGGTGTAAAAACCTGCTGTAGATAAGCCGTATAATTCAAGATGCTAGGCAGCACCTGATACATGTTTTGGATGAGATCGATAGGCTTGTCAAAAGCAATCGTCTCCTGCGCCTGACTAAAGAAGAAAGGTGCAGACTTGATGTTGATTGTTTCGTTCTCCTGCTCTTGTTGTTCTTGCGCTGCTTGCAGTTTTTTGGCGAGGTAGCATTTGCCATCACAGTGGAGCATGGGCTTGTCTCTGTTGATACACAGCACCTCAGCGATGTAGTCCCGACGCATCCCAAAATCCATATAGATCAGCGGCACAGCCAACGTACTGGCGAGCGTATTGAGCGCCAGCAAATAGATCAATATATGTTTGACGTGCTGCATTGCCGCAAAAATGAATCAGTACACCCCAATTAGCAAGTGAGACAAGGTTTTTAATTTGGATTTGGTCAGATCAGAGTTTCACCATTTTGCGTCGACGCAAATACTCCACGACCTTACTGACAGGAAGTTTTTCGCTCGCAGGACCACTTCGAATGTAAAATACCTCTTCTCCCACCTTGGGTTTCAAATAGGCCGCTGCACTCGCAGGTCGCACCTGCACATAGACCACCTCCTGCCCATCGATAGGTTTCATGCCAAAATCAATAAATTGGAAGTAACTCGGTCCAATGTGCTCTTTGATCAGGTTCTTGACATGCAGCAAACATTTGTCCACACTGGGGAATCTATCCGCTGACAAACCGATCACCTCTCCCTCATCGTTGACTCCCATAAACAACACTCCGCCTTGGCTATTGAGAAATGCCACCACGCCTTTGAGCCAAGCCAATTCGATTTCTTTGCCTGGGTTATTGGAGTGCAGGTTCATTCGCACTGTACTTTTAAACTCTATTTGCGACCCTTCCCCTTTGGCGATGAAAGCCTTGGCACTTGCTTCGAAATTTTGCATGTCCAATTCGATGGTTCGATTCTTCGGACGAGCCCGGTACACCAGCGCATAGGCTCCCATGATACCCAGCAAGATGATCAAAGCAGAGACCGATCCTACGGTCGGAAAATTACTCTCCAATACCGAAAAGAAGTTGTCCTCTTTGGAAAAAGAGGCCAGCCAGATGCTATGCTGTGTGATGTGCAAAGGCTGAAGCCCTACCCAATACTTGGACCCAGACCAATCAAAGGACTGACTTTGGTAGTCAATAGAGTCATTCCATGCGCCCAACACCTTTTGAAAATACTCATCCAGTTCGCTGCTCGCCACGAAAAACTGTGGAGCACGCTCCGGATCAAAAACCTCTTCTTGGTCATTGAACAAGAAGACTTCGGACTTTTGGTTTTCGCCAAATTTGGAGATCGTCGTAAACAACTCCTGCAAAGGAATATCCACCGCGGCGACTACTGTATCTCCTTCGCTATCGGTCCAACTGACCACACCACTCACTCCCCACCGCTGTGTATGATGAAAAGAATAGGCCTCCGTCCAGATCGGCTTCTTGCGATGCAAGTGCTTGAGTCCCTCTTCGAACCACAGGCGTGTACGCGGATCGTATGAGAGCGTATCTTGCCAAGTATCGACTTCCTGCCCTGCACTATCGAGACGTATCCACTTGAACTCGTTTTGATCGATGAGATGGTAGCGAAACACCCATGAATTCTGCTCCTGATACACATAGTAGGAGTAGCCGTGTTGGTCGGCAATCGAGAGACCGGAGAGCGCTGGATTCTCCCGCAGCAGCGGGATCAGCTGTGCACTGAGCCGCTTGGGCTCGTCGATCAACAATATCTCCTCCTTGCCCCAATCTTTGAGCACAGCCGCGATGTGCTCGATCGGTGTATAAAATGCCGTAAAGTGCTCCAACGAACGTTCAGAAAGTTGCTGGATCGCTTCCTTGGCCAGCTCTGTACGGGCCTCCTGCACCGATACCATCACAAATCCCAACAACGAACCCACCACTACCACGATCAGTAGCGAGAGATTCAAAAACAATTTCCTAAAGCGTGGTTTCATACAAATGCGTCAAAGTCGCAAATATAGAAAGATAGCCCAGACCGCAGTAAAGTCTCGATGAAATTGGTCAGCACTCCGGCTGATGCATTATTATTTTTGATTTACCACTTTTAGCATTAGTTTAACTGTCCGATCCATTCAGCACGGATCACAGCACATCTCGAGAAAATCAATTATTGGACAAATCAAGCAGAAATGCTTGGAGAGTTGGGGTATAAAAAAAGCCCCACGGAGTACGCAGGGCTAAGAAAAATCTTCGGCTTATAGCCTTATTGTGATATGTTAACAAATTGGTATTGACTAAAGTAGAGTAAATAATTGATATATGAAAAGAACAATTGGAATTGATTTGGGTACTAATTCAATAGGTTGGGCTATTAGAGAAGAAAATCAACGACTCGAAAATCAAATCATAAACAAAGGTGTTTTACTATTCGACAAAGGAGTAGCCTCTGACAAAGGAAACGAATTCCCTAAAGTTCAAAAACGTACGGAAAGTAGAGGTAAAAGACGAAACTATCAAGCAGAAAAGTATCGTAAACACCAACTCCTACAATATTTGATCGAACGCGATATGTGTCCTCTATCCATGGATGAACTAGATCAGTGGAGAAAATACAGAAAAGGGGAGAAAAGGCAATATCCACAGTCTATCAAATTCATTAACTGGCTCAGATTTGATTTTGACGGAGATGGTAAACCTGATTTTCATCTTTTGAACAAAGACAAATACGACAGCTATTATGCATTTCGAGCTCTAGCCATCGACGAGCAGTTTAAGGATGTTTTTGATTCAAATCCTCACATTCTTGGTCGTGTCCTATATCAACTAGTACAAAGAAGAGGATTCAAAGGAAGAGACGAAGAAGAAGCGAAAACGATGCTGACTGGTTCTAAAAAGACAGGTACAGCTGGTCGTGATGAAATCGCATCTTACATTGATACACACAAATCACTAGGTGCTGCGCTGTATTACTACCAAAAAGACAAAGGGGTCACCACACGAATTCGTCAACGTTACAACCTTAGAAAAGATTATGAAAATGAGCTAGCGGAAATATGTCGCGTTCATGGGATCAATGAATCTGACCAAAAGAAACTCTGGAAATCCATCATTTGGCAAAGACCTCTCAGGACGCAAAAAGGATCGGTAGGATTATGTACCTATGAGAAAAATAAAAGAAGAGTCAGCTTAAGTCACCCTCTTTACCAAGAATTTAAGACTTGGGTACTTATAAATAATCTAAAAATAATTGCCCCAGCAGGATTAGACCAATCTACATACCTCAAAAATAACATCTATCCCCTATTCATAAGAAAATCAGATTTTGAAATCACTCACATTGTGAAACAGATAGAAAAAGACGGTGGACGCATGGACTCAAAATATGCTTCAACCAAGCAACAGAAGACTAAAGTAGTTTCACTTAGTAACTTCTATGATTTCGAACAACTATTTGGTTCAGACTGGAAGGGTGTCTTAAAATTCGAAACGAGCATACACGATAGACCTTCACAGCAAACCAAACAAGTAAAACCTGAATATACTATTGAAGATATTTGGCATGTACTTAACACATTTGACGATAAAGAAAAACTGATCGAATTCGCTACCAACAAACTAAACTTAGATCAAAAAAGCGCGATTCGATTCTCTGAAATCAGGTTGAATGGTGGTCATGCCACATTGAGTCTCTCGGCTGTCAAGAGAATCCTTCCATACCTCAAGCAAGGCATCCCATACAGTAGCGCAGTATATCTCGCCAATATGCCAAAAGTTTTAGGTAGTAACTCCGTATCAGCTGACCTTATCCAATTCTTTATTGATGAGGTATCTCTTATCAATGAAAGGGTAAGTAATACTAAAACATTGAATCAAACAGTCAATGGATTAATCAAAGAACACATGAACGATGACAATCGTTATTTTATCGACAACAACCGCGAATTGGATCCAGAAGAACACCAATTAATTGAAGACAAACTTTCAAATAATTTTGGAGTCAAGACATGGACAGATTTAGATAAAAAAATGAAAGAGCAATACAGCAGCTATGTTGCCGATCATTTTAAGAGTTTTCTACAAAAACGCATCACAGACAAAAAAGACATATTCCTACCTGCTCCACGGTTTCACCAAGAATTGTTCAATGCACTACAAGAGAAATATGACATACCGGATGAAAACATAAAACATCTCTGGCACCCCTCAGAACAAGAAAAATACAGCAATGCCAAATTGCACCACAAATTCAGCCTACATGGCAAAATACTGTTTATTGAAGAGGATCAAATAGAAAAATTCACTTCAAATAATCCAAATGCAGAAAATGAATTGATAGCACTCAAACTTTTGGGTAACCCAGAACCCATCAGTCAAGGATTCAAAAACCCAATGGCATTAAAAACCTTGTATCGTCTCAAACAACTGATCAATTATTTACTACAAACAGATCAAATAGACGAAGACACTAAAGTAGTCATCGAAATAGCGCGAGAGCTGAACGACAACAATATGCGAGCTGCCATTCGGAGATATCAAAATCAGAGAGAACGCGAGAACAAAAAATATGCAGCACAAATCGAAGAGATCAACCAAGAATGCGGAACCACTTTTGATCCAAATGACAAAAAACTCCTCAATAAAATACGGCTCTGGAACGAACAGAATAAACAGTGTCTCTATACAGGAGCTACTATCCACCTATGTGATATTCTCGACGGGAATAAATATGACTTTGAACACACAGTCCCTGCTAGCATGAGCTTTGATTCTGAGCTTAAAAACCTAACAATTGCCAATACCACATTTAACCGAAACGTGAAGAAAAAACGGCTCCCATCTCAACTTGAAAACCATGAAGACATTCTGCAAAGAATTGAATTTATGAAAGAGAAAGTCGAAAAATTAGAAAGGGACCTAAAGAATAAACTGAGAGATACCAAAACCTTAGTAGACAAAGGAAAAAAGGATATGGCTATTCAGGATCGCCACTTGATCAAATTTGATCTCGACTACTGGAAGAAAAAATACGAATCGTTCACCATTGAAGAGTACAAGCCACAGTGGAGAAATAGTCAGCTCAGAGATACGCAAACAATGACCAAATACGCCCTGCCCTATTTGAAAACAGTATTTAGAAACGTAACCGTACAAAAAGGTAGTGTTGTCAATGATTTCAAATACATATACAAAGTCCTGTTAGACGAAAAGAAAGACCGAAATAAACACGCTCACCATGCACAAGATGCAGCTATTTTAACCTTGATACCTAATGCTTTCCACAGAGAAAAGGTTTTAGAACAATACAATCTAGCCAAAGAAGAATACCGCACATATCATACAAGCCCAATTGGATGGAATAATTTCAAAGCATCATATATCATTGATATAGAAGATGAAGTACTCGCTAATAATCTAGTCGATGACCGCACACTCACACAGACATACAAAAGAGTGAGAAAAAGAGGCCGTATAGTTAGAGATGAGAAGGGCCGATCGAAGTGGTCAACAGGCGACACGATCAGAGGACAATTACACTCTGAGTCATTCTATGGTGCCATCAAACAACCATTAAAGGATGAAGATGGTAAAGTCCAATTTGACAAGAATGGTCATATGAAGCTAGAGGATGAGATCAAAATGGTCATCAAGCGCAACTTAAAATACAAAGTCAATCCTGATGATGATGGTTTTAAAACTTTGGACGAACTCGGTAAAGTAATGGTTGACAAAGTTCTTTTTGAAAAAATCAAGAAGCAAATAGGTAGCACCCCTTTCAGAGAAGCACTCGAAAAAGGAATATGGATGACAGATAGACAAAGCAATCCAGTAAATAAAATTAGGCATGTGAGGTGCTTTTTTAATGCCCTGAAACACACTTCTGCTCTGCCTATTCATGAGCACACTTACGCATCAAATAAATCATATAAAAATACCACATATTCAAAGAATAAAATGAATGCTTATTGCCTTTACTACGAAGGGGAATCAAAAGGAAAAATTGATAAGTCCATAGAGATCATCAGTCTATTAGAATTATCAAAACTAAATTTAACAAATTCGCAAGAGCTATACACCCTTCCATTATACCAGTCAAAAGAGACCAAAAAGGGGACTTTGCCTTTGAGAAAGATTCTTAAGTCAGGAGATAAATTCTTGCTATACAAAAATCATAAACAAGAACTTCAAGAACTTAATGTAAAACAATTGTCTCAACGATTATATACGGCCTACGAATTTGAAGCAGATGGTAGAATCAAGCTAAGACATCACTTACTCGCTGGTGATTTGACGGTAGCCAAAAAGCAATACCCTGAAGCATCTGCATTGAATTTTGGCTCCTATACTCCACTTTATAGAATAAGTAAAGGAAATTGGAATTTTGCCATAGAAGGAATTGATTTCAATATTCAAATCGATGGTCAAATCGAATTCCTATTCTAATGTACTGTTCAAATCATCAAAATCGGAGAATAAGAATAACCACGAACAAGCCAGACCTGAGAGGTTTTAGAAACCTCTCAGGTCTAAGAGATAAATCAGTACCAAACAAAAAAACAGTTTCAAGCAAAACAACCCCTACAGCCCAAAAAACAAGTACTGACAACAGGAAAACAACTATCTACAGACAAAAAACAAGTACTGACGAGCAACAAACGACCCTGTGCAATCGACAAACAACCACTTACATCCAAAAAATGAACGCTTTCAATCAAAAAACAACCCCTTGCAAGAGAAAAAGGCCTCCTGACTTCTAAAAAACGACTATTTGCATCCAAAAAATGATAAGACCATACAGGCAAAATGAGAAAAATTGGTTGTCATTTTTTTTAACTAAAACAAAAGTCATGAATCAAAGACAAATTAATCACCTTGAAATGTTCCAAACCACCAACGACTACCTAGAAAAACAGGCAGCTGTATGGAACGCCATCCCTATCATTGGCAACTACAAAAACCAACTCAACACCACGCTGTTGGCAATCAAACAGATGGCTGCCGATCAGGCTGATGCCCAAGTGTACATCGGCAAGTCGGTCATGGGTTTCAAAAAAACCATCGCAGAGAAGATGGATTATCTAGACGACCTGTTGGAGGCCTATGGAGAAGATGTCGGCAATGCCGAACTGGTCTCACAGGCCCACAACTCCAAAACAGACTATATCGCACTCCCCTACGAAAACTTCGAAACCAAGGTAAAGCAGGTCATTAGCCTGCTCGAATCAAACCTAAACGACATGACTGACTATGGACTCACTGCCGAACAAATAGAAGATGTCAAACTCGATTTGGATCAATTTCTCACTTCACGCGGCAAACCTCGCGCCTATCAAGTAGCCAGTCGACAAGCCACCCAAAGCCTAGAGTCTCTCTTTGATCAAGGCAAGGAATGTATAGAAAAACTCGACCGAGTACTCAAGCGGTACAAACGTGCCAACGCCAGTTTTCACAACGGATACCTCTCTGCGAGCAAAGTGGTGAATGATTGATACACTAAATCTTAAACATCAACTTTTCCAAAGTTTGAAACTTTGGAAAAGTTCACCCCAAAACCACAACCAACACCATGCAACCCGAAACCTACTACCATGTCTACAATCACGCCAACGGAAGCGAAAACCTCTTCCGCTCAGACGAAAACTATCGTTACTTTCTCAGGCAATACAAAAAACACATCTCTCCTATTGCCGACACTCTTTGTTATTGTCTGATGTCTAATCACTTTCATTTTCTATTGAAAATTAAGGGACAAAATGAACTGTCTCAAACTTTTCCAAAGTTTGAGACTTTGGAAAAGTTAACTCCACATCTAAGCAAGCAATTTTCCAACCTATTCAGCTCTTACACGCAAGCTTTAAATAAACAACTAAATAGAAAAGGCAGCCTGTTCATGAAAAACTACAAAAGGAAAAAAGTTGATGATGAAGTCTACTTGAAAAAATTGATACACTACATCCATTATAATCCAGTGCAGGCGCAATTGGTGATCAATATGGAAGATTGGAAATTCTCTTCTTACCAGGCGATTGTATCCAATTCCCCAACAGGTATCCTAAGAGAAGAAGTCATCGCCCATTTCGATAATCTAGAAAACTTTGAATACTGTCATAAACACCCTCCCCATCTCACAGGGATTGAATGAAGTAGCTCAGCTTGAACTTTTCCAAAGTTTCAAACTTTGGAAAAGTTAGAGAAAGTAGAACCAAAACACCCTAAACCCATGATCAAACGAACCCTATACTTTGGCAATCCCGCCTACCTCAGCACCAAAGACCAGCAGCTAATCATACGGTTTCCCGAAGGGGAAAAAGACAACGTGACCATCCCCATCGAAGACATCGGCGTAGCGATACTCGATCACTATGGCATCACGATCTCCCAGGGACTGATGCATCGCCTGATGGAAAACAACGTCGCACTCATCAGCTGCGACGACCGCCACCTCCCCACTGGACTCCATCTCAACCTCGCCGGACACACCCTCCAGTCCGAACGCTTCGCTGCACAGACGACCGCCACCGAACCTACCAAAAAACGTCTCTGGCAGCAGGTCATCTCCTCCAAAATCAAAAACCAAGCTGCTCTACTAGAAGCCATCTGCTACGACCATGACAACATGCTCCGCTGGGCGGGCAAGGTACGCTCTGGTGACCCAGACAACTACGAAGCACGAGCGGCGGCCTACTACTGGAAGCACCTCTTCGCCGCGCACACCGATGACTTCAAGCGTGGACGCTACGAGGACGAGCCCAACAACATGCTCAACTACGGCTATGCCATCCTGCGCGCCATCACCGCACGATCCCTCGTCGGTTCGGGGCTGCTCCCGACTTTTGGGATCCACCACCACAACCGCTACAACGCCTACTGCCTCGCCGATGACATCATGGAGCCCTACCGCCCCTTCGTCGACGAACTCGTCCTCTCCATCATGGACATGGAGGACATAGACATCTATGACCTCTCTCCCGATCTCAAAAAACACCTGCTCCAACTCCCCGCCATCGATGTGATGCTGGGCAAAGAAAGACGCCCACTCATGATCGCCATGCAATACACGACTGCCAGCCTGGCGGACTGCCTGATGGGCAAACGAGACAAGCTCAAACTCCCCGAGAGATGCAAACCCATCGCCTAAACCAATACAGAATCATGTGGGTAATGGTGTTTTTTGATCTCCCGACCGATACCAAAAAGGACAGACGCAATGCGGCCAACTTCCGAAAAAAGTTGTTGAAAGATGGATTTAGGATGTTTCAGTTTTCGATCTACCTGCGCCACTGCCCCAGTAGAGAAAACGCAGCAGTACATATCAAACGTGTCAAGATGAACCTGCCTCCCGATGGCTATGTGGGCATCATGGTGATCACCGACAAACAATTCGGTAATATGGAACTCTACTTTGGCAAAAAGGAAAAGGAATTGCCTGCTGTACCGCAGCAGCTGTCCCTATTTTGACCATAGCCTGAATCAATCGATCAAATAGGGAGGGCAATACCTCCCTAAATTCGGCAGACAACTTCGGCACGGATTGATCCCTTGTCCTCGCTGCGAACGAGAACAAGGGACACAAATCAATAAAAAACCCGACAGACTTTTGAAAACCTGTCGGGTTTATATAGCATTTTTTCACCACCCAACTCCCCTTAAAACACAACAGCACAGATAGTTACGACTACCTGTGCTGTTAAAAATACCAATTCGTTAGCCAATCACAACAGGTAGAAGATCTATATGAAGTAGATGGAAGCTGTTAAAAATACCAATTCGTTAGCCAATCACAACCGGGTAAGCGGCCATGGATTCAATTGTATCGCTGTTAAAAATACCAATTCGTTAGCCAATCACAACACGGCAACGTGTTAGTAGTCCCTGCAACAGGCTGTTAAAAATACCAATTCGTTAGCCAATCACAACATGGAAATGTCTTAGTAGTCCCTGCAACAGGCTGTTAAAAATACCAATTCGTTAGCCAATCACAACTGTTGACCATTCGCACCCTCGGCTATTCCAGCTGTTAAAAATACCAATTCGTTAGCCAATCACAACGAAACCATGCTAGAAGAAATTATCAACTCCGCTGTTAAAAATACCAATTCGTTAGCCAATCACAACTAATAGCTAAGTATTTCTCGGGTATGAAAAGCTGTTAAAAATACCAATTCGTTAGCCAATCACAACCGCACTCGGGGTTTTTTACCCACATCTCAAGCTGTTAAAAATACCAATTCGTTAGCCAATCACAACAGATTCTCAGTGATTTTCACCTCTATTTTGGCTGTTAAAAATACCAATTCGTTAGCCAATCACAACCTACCATCAGGTAGTCATGAAAGAAGAAAAGCTGTTAAAAATACCAATTCGTTAGCCAATCACAACTATGCAAGTTGTCATTCGCTTCTAAGATCGCTGTTAAAAATACCAATTCGTTAGCCAATCACAACCGGTCATACGCTCCTAGCTTGAGCATGATGCTGTTAAAAATACCAATTCGTTAGCCAATCACAACTGTCCAGCCCTAGATGCCAAGTCTGACGGTGCTGTTAAAAATACCAATTCGTTAGCCAATCACAACTCATTATAGATGCTGAGCAGCTCAATAAGAGCTGTTAAAAATACCAATTCGTTAGCCAATCACAACAATGATACAGTATCAATACATGGAAACTCCGCTGTTAAAAATACCAATTCGTTAGCCAATCACAACACCAGAGACTGGATGTGATCCTGTGTACCTGCTGTTAAAAATACCAATTCGTTAGCCAATCACAACTATGAAAATGCGATGTCATATTTGGTTCAGGCTGTTAAAAATACCAATTCGTTAGCCAATCACAACCATAAGAAACGACAAAAAGAACTCTTTCCAGCTGTTAAAAATACCAATTCGTTAGCCAATCACAACTTGATCACATAAGCCTTGATCAGTCTTTGCGCTGTTAAAAATACCAATTCGTTAGCCAATCACAACAGCGATCGCAGACGAAGTTCAGTCGCGGGGGCTGTTAAAAATACCAATTCGTTAGCCAATCACAACTGCTCTGTGATCATGTCATTATTCTTTTTTGCTGTTAAAAATACCAATTCGTTAGCCAATCACAACTGTCGCAGCAACAGAAGAGCCGAATGGACAGCTGTTAAAAATACCAATTCGTTAGCCAATCACAACTGTGCTGCTTTGTTGTACTTCAAGGTCGTGGCTGTTAAAAATACCAATTCGTTAGCCAATCACAACTGACGGGGTTTCCTTAAACTGCTCACTGCGCTGTTAAAAATACCAATTCGTTAGCCAATCACAACTTTCTCTCTTGATGTATTCTTATTCTCTTAGCTGTTAAAAATACCAATTCGTTAGCCAATCACAACCCAAGAGTGGAAGAATAGCATTTCTACCTGCTGTTAAAAATACCAATTCGTTAGCCAATCACAACCGTCAAGCAATTGGAACTGAATGTGAACGGCTGTTAAAAATACCAATTCGTTAGCCAATCACAACCGCCACAGCATGTTATCGTCTTGATCGCCCGCTGTTAAAAATACCAATTCGTTAGCCAATCACAACCGGTCATACGCTCCTAGCTTGAGCATGATGCTGTTAAAAATACCAATTCGTTAGCCAATCACAACTCAGATGTGCAAAATCATCCGTGAACCTATGCTGTTAAAAATACCAATTCGTTAGCCAATCACAACAGCTCAAGCAAGTGCTAGAAATCGAGCCCTGCTGTTAAAAATACCAATTCGTTAGCCAATCACAACTTTAGATGCCTCACAATGGAACGACTTGCAGCTGTTAAAAATACCAATTCGTTAGCCAATCACAACCCGCGTGGTTGGACCCGAATAGTACGGAGCGCTGTTAAAAATACCAATTCGTTAGCCAATCACAACTCAAGTGCATGATAGTTTGACTACTGACATGCTGTTAAAAATACCAATCTGTTAGCCAATCACAACCCTGGCAGGGAAATGATGAGAATAGGATAAGCTGTTAAAAATACCAATTCGTTAGCCAATCACAACCAATGAGTACAAAGTATTACAAAGGGCAGTTAAAACACCCCATACATTTGTTCATCGCAAGATATCTCTTCTCCGATCTTATCCTGAAGTTCACCTAGCAAATTCTGCAGTTCACCGAAACTCACTTGAAGACGTGAGCAAAAGCCTCTATCCTTGTCTTGTAATTGATGAAAACAACAAGCGAGTAATCAATCACAGAGCTGAAAAGCTCCACTGAAATAGAATAGTAATTTAGTCTTTCATAATCATGCTTAAGCTGCTGATCCGGACGGGATGAGCAGCTTTTCTTTTTATAGGCTATTGACAAATCCTATTGGCCCTTACGGATCACGCCGTATTTCTGGGGCATTGATCCAAGATCACTTCGAAATTCAACAGTCATGGTTCGACATTCATCATTACTTTTTTGCTAAACAACCACCTACTATGAGTCTTTGAACCAATGTATACACAATGGAAAGCATGAATATCCAATGCGCCATGTCGAATATTGATTTGGATTCCTCTATTTACGGACTCATCCGTTGGTACTGGAGGCCGACATTTTACAATATACTCGATTGACCCTTTCGTTGGTTTCGGATCAGAATCACACCCCATGCGATCAATACGCCCGAACTGGCCATCGCAGCACCGACGAGATCGGCAGAGGTCAATCCATAGCCCAAAGCAATGGGTAAGCCTGCAAAGTAGGCACCACTGGCATTGCCCATATTGAATGCGCTTTGGTTGAGCGAGGAGCCTAGGATTTCTGAACCTTTGGCGGTATTGATCATCACCATCTGGATGGGAGTCCCCACTGTGAAAGCCACTACACCAATCACAAAAGTCATCACCAGTACCCAGGTAGGATCATGTGCCAGGAAGGTATTGATCACCAAGAGCAGAGCCATCGTGGCGAAGCTCACGATCACCGAGTGAATCGGCGACAGGTAATCGATCATCTTGGCTCCTAGTATGTTGCCAAGTACCATACCCAAACCTGCCAAGGTCATGGCATAGCTCACTACATGATCTGGGTGACCTGCCACTTCGGTAATCAGGGGTGCGATGTAGCTATACCAGGCAAATAGTCCTCCAGTCCCTACTGTGGTGAGCATGATCACTGCCCATAGTTCGGGGTTTCGAAACAGCTTGATATCCTGCGCAAAACCCGCAGCAGAGGACTTGGGCAACGGTGGCATCCAGGCTTTGATACTGGCCAAAGCCAACAAGCCTACACCTCCCGTAATCATGAAAGCAAGACTCCAATGGAAATGATGCCCGAGGTAGGTGCCGATGGGTACACCGATGACATTGGCCACTGTGAGACCGCCAAACATCATGGCAATGGCTCGTGCAGACTTGCCCGGCTTGCACACTTGTCCTGCCACCACAGCGCCAATTCCAAAAAAGGCCCCATGAGGCATCCCTGACAAAAAGCGCGTGACCAGCAGTACCGCGTAGCTCTCCGAAAAGGCAGACAGCGTATTGAATACCGTAAACCAAATCATGAGGAGCATCAGCACCACATGCGAAGGCCAGCGCCCTCCTATTGCCGAAAACAACGGAGCGCCTACCACCACCCCGAGGGCATATGCCGCTATAAAATGTCCCGCTTCGGGAATCGTCAAGTCCAAGGCTGTGGCCACATCTGGCAAGATCCCCATCATCACAAATTCGGTCATTCCAATCCCAAACCCTCCTATCGCTAGGGCCAACAATGCTTTGTTCATATTTCTTCCATTCAGGGTACAAGATTAGAGGATTGCTTGCACATAATCACCATTCAGACCCTATACGATTCGCTGTGATTTGACAGTGCTTTACCTCAGGTGTGATTTCCCCACCTGGACGCTATTGCACACAAAAAAACCGGCCAATGACCGGTTTTTTTGTGTGCTTGCTTCCTGTATCAGGGTTTCGCTACGATATCCAACTTGATCGTGATGTCATCTGACAAAATCATGTCTTCCATATAGTGTACCCAGCTCACCTCATAGTCCTGACGGTCAAATACCAAGTCAGCCGAAGCGGTCAATCCTTCTGGAGTAGCTGTCAAAGAAGTGATGGTGGCTGTTTCTTCTTTGGTGATCCCTCTCACAGTCAAATCACCTGTCAAGGTGTTGCCACTGTGCGATTTGATCACGAAGGTAGAGGTCGGGTTTTCTTCGACCATGAAGAAGTCCTCGGTAGACAAATGCGCCACCAAGTCAGAGGCAGGGTGCTCTTCCGAATAAGAAGCCGAATCCAAAGGCTGAATGGTGGTCATGTCGATGACCACTGTACCTCCTACGATCGAATCCCCAACAGTGCTCACTGTACCTTCAGCGATACCGATCAAGCCGTTGTGGCCATATACGCCTGCTACTTCGCCAGACCAATTCACTGTAGAGGCACTTTGATCCACGGTGTATGTCATGGCCTTGGCCTCAGAGGCCACCGCATCGGTAGTGGCTTCTTCTGTCGTACTTTTCTTTCCTCCACAAGCAGTCAGAATGGCTGCCGAGAGGATAGTCATCATCAATGTATTTCTCGTATTCATGGTAATAGTTTTTGTTTGCTTTAAAGCTAACAAATAACTACAGGAATAAATATATGTCACAACATGCAATTGAAGAAATATACAGCGATCAGTCGAAAACCACCCTGCACAAGACACCTACTCCATAGGCTGGGCTACTACGACACCACAGGCCACCCGCTCTCCCGCTGCACCAGAGGGTTGTGAGGAAAAATCATCTGCCCCTGCATGGAGGATCACGGCTCGGTCTACGATATTGCTCCGGTCTGCGCCACCGATGGTCCAGCCTTGTATGCTCAGCGTCAGTGCCGCTTGACCTTGTGCGTTGGCAACTAGATTCGCGACATCCCCTTGATGAAAGACATCGCTCCCGCGCTGACCGTGAGGGCTATCTGTCGGGTTCCAATGCCCCCCTGCTGATTGGGCATCTGTGGCGCTACAGTCCCCATTTTCGTGCAGATGGAGTGCGTGTTTGCCTGGGCTAAGGTTGCTCACCTTGACCTGCATTTCGACCGTGCGCGCACCCGTCTGAACAAAAAGCACCTCCCCCTCTACTTCGCTACCACTCGCACTGTAGAGGATGGCTTGGGCCTGTGTGGGTGCCGCGGGTGACTCCAAGACTTCCACATGCTCTTTCGTCACTATTTGATCCTTGCTCTGTAGGTCGCGTTGCTCTTTGTTGGGGGATTGACAGCTGAGCACCACTAGGGATACGCACATGAGCCCACACAAAGCCCCTCTCTTGGTTCTGCTACTCGTTTGATTCAAATGTTTCATGGTTTGATTGTTTTGATGTATCTACCTCTAGGGTTGAAATAACTATACCAACATACAAAATCCTCCCTGACCGCCTCAAATCCACTGTATGGCCGTGACACCAGCCCCACCACTGTAGAAACCAATACACACATTGTGCAAAACGAATACCACCCCAAAAGACATGTACGCAACAAAAAAAGGCGACCCTTTCGGATCGCCTTTTACAAAATGCCGGCATGACTTGCCGTGGTATAGGGGTTATTGTTTGATCACAGCATGAGTATATGTCCCTTGTGTGGTGTACACACGGACCAAATAATGTCCACGTTGTAAATGACTCACATCTACCCCTTCGAAGTGCTCACTGACGCGGTGAACCAAGACTCCCGTCAAACTATAGATTTGCACCTCCTGTATCTCATCCGAAGAAGCGATCGTCAGTTGCTCTACAGCAGGATTAGGATAGACAGCAAGCGTGGGGCGTTGCTCCTCCAGATCATCGATCCCTAGAGTACGTGCCGACGAGACATCATACGATACGCTCATGTAATAGAGGTTGCCCGTATCGTCCTTGGTCAGTTCGTAAGTACCCGCAGGTAGTGCCAAACTCAACACCCCAGAAGTGACTCCATGGCTGGTACCGTTGACTTTGATCTCGTCTTGGAAGCTGTCGTTGAAAACTAAGGTCAATGTAGCTGCCGCTTCGGTCTCGAAAGCAATCGACGTGCTGGACTCGATTTTGAGGCATTGCGTCAGGGTGAGCCCCTCATAATACACTGTCCCCTTAGAAGTGGAGAGGTTGCCCGTGATGCTAAAGAAATCACTACTCATTCCTGACTCAGTAAAGTTGTGAATCTCATCGCCTGGCGCCTCTACAGCTATTTCCACGAATGTGGCCGTCACGTTCTTGTCGGCATCCATCACGACAGTAGCCGTGGTACCCGTGTATCCACCACTCCAGCTATCGAATACCCAGCCACTGGCAGGAGTCGCCGTGACCGTCACAGCAGTCCCTTCTGCATACACACCTGCACCTGATACTGTGCCTGAGCCATTGACCGTAGTTGTCAAAGTGTACGAGTTAGGGACAACCACCGCGTTGCAGTCTGCAGCTGCTACACCGTCACCAGATACAGTGATGTAGTCGATGTTGCCCAATCCACTAGCGCTCGTTGCTTCTAGTCGGATTTCGTTGATGCCGTTGGACAAGTTGATGCTTGTAGATACTGATGACCATGTCGTCCATGCCCCTGTGGCTGGCATATTCAGTACAGCCACAGCGGTACCGTTGACCAGGACATTGGCTGGACGGTCGGTAGCACTGGCATACTGTACGGATAGCGTCGCTGAGCCTGCCGAAGCATTGATTTTGTAGTCTACTCCTTCGCCCAAAGCGTTGGTCGTATTGGCAAAGCCATCTCCCGTGTAGCCCGCATTGTTGCTGTCCACAGAGCCATCTACCCCACAGAATCCCAATGTACCTTCTTGAATGGTGACTTCATTGCCTCCAGAAGTAGGTTGTACGGTCACATTGACCGTGAGATAGTAGGTGCCACATGCGTCAGAAAACGCCGCTACATAGTTGCCTGCTTGGCTCGGTTGTACACCCGTCAAAGTCACTTCTCTCCAATCCGCAGTGAAGCCATTTGGCCCTGTCCAGCTCCAGGTCCCTCCTGTAGAAGGTTGCGGCCCGAACTTGACATCATCTCCTGCAGTCAAGGCAACTCCAGTGGTTTCGGTCCAAGTCCCTCCGTTGATTTGCACATAAGAGGTCAATGGCACAACCTCACAGGTGACAGGCAGTTCGGAGAAATTGGCGGTGATGTTTTTGTTGGCATCCATCACGACAGTCGCAGGATTGACTGTCGATCCACCGCTCCAGTTGTCGAACTGCCATCCGGCCGCTGGGGTAGCAGTCATGGTGACTGTAGTACCTGCCGCATAGGTACCGTTGCTTGGATTCACGCTACCTGATCCGTTGATGGTGGTAGTCAATGTATAACTCACAGGAGGTTGGTCGCCGTATTCGATAGCTCCCAGATCCAAAGTACCGTTACCAGAAACTCCTGATGCCGAACAGCCGGCATTGACCAAGGGGCTAGTGGCTTTCAAATTCAAGAATCCATTTGACGTAGGGTTAGCATCTGGACCTGGTGTCATCGTCACGAAATCAGACGCAGAAGCGGTCAGGTTCCAATCGATCTCGTCTTCCGTCAAGGCATTGCATGACGCAGACGCATTGCCGACGATACGATCCGTGCTCGACCCATCAAAAGAGATACAGTTGATGAATGTATGGCTTGCATTGTCACGTGTGTGAAAATTGTAGTCTCCATTGTCATATGACGTCAAGTTGTAGAACTTGATGTTCCCCACGTTCCCATTGTCGGTGAACCCATGTTTGCCATTGCTGTAGGCAATACACCTTCTCAACTCGTGATTGATGTTGTGTGCAGATGAACCTAGTTTGAACCCGTTTTTGTCACCACCACCGGAGGTGTTTCCATCCGTCAATACGCCGTTGTTGTGGGCTATACAGTCTTCGAAAATCACTATACCGATGGGGCCCGTGTCTGATTTAGTATATAAATCCCAACCGTCATCGATGTTGTGATGAGCGACACATCTACGGAAGATATTGCCTGTCCCACTGGTCAATTTGGCGGCAAAACCATCTGCATCTTCGCTATCACTGTCTGCGTTATCAAAAGCCTCACAATCGACGATCAGGTTGTTGGATGGCCATTCGCTGATCTCATCCGCATCGGTGTAATATCTACTCAACTGCAAACCTGTATCGTGGTTTTTGCGGAATATACACTTCTCGATGGTGTTGTTGTTGCCGGATAGCAACATCCCGTTGTCCCCTGCTTTTTCGATAGTGATGCCTTTCCAGTGCCAGTAGTCGCCTTCCTGAACAATCCCACGGCTCGATGACACTTCTACGTCATCAAAACTCAATACTGGCACTTCATTGCCGTAAGCAAATACATGAATGTTGGCGCTAGCCGTTCCATTTTTGGTGATCACGACCGACGGTACGGTCATCACGTGAGTCCCGCCACGCACATAGATATAGTCGCCTGCAGAAACCTCTTCGATAGCCTTCTGCAAGGTCTTGAACGGACTGGAGACAGACGTGCCCGAATTGGAGTCACTGCCATTCGTCGCTACGAAATAGCCATCCCCTACGACGACTTCTTCTGCCTCGAAAGTCGCCGTGATGCTCTTGTGACTGTCCACAGTCAAGACGAGTGGATTGCTGTTGCCAGAGGCAGCACCACTCCACCCACTGAATGTATAGCCACTAGCGGCCGTCGCACTCAAAGTCACCGAGCTACCTTCGGCATAGGTGCCTGCGCCTGAGACAGCCCCTTGTCCCACTGTAGAAGTAGAAACGGTATACGTCGTACCCGACACGATTGCTGAGAAGTTGGCGGTGATGGTCTTGTTGTCATCCATGACGAAGGTCGCAGATGACCCCGTGTACCCGCCGCTCCAACTGTCAAACTGCCATCCGCTCGCTGGAGTGGCCGTCACAGTCACAGAAGTACCCGCACCAAATGAACCACTGCTCGGGTCTACCGAGCCCTGTCCGTTGACATTGGTCGTCAATGTATAGGTCGTAGGCTCTTCTCCTCCATCACCTAAGTCTAGACTCATGAAGTACAAGTTGCCAGAATCCCCTTTGGTCAAAGTGTGTGACCCTGCACCCAAGGTGACTGTGAGCAGCCCACCCGAAACACTCTGATTGGCTCCATCGACTTTGAAGTTGCCACTCCATCCGTCATTGAACACCAGAGTCAAAGTACCTTCTGCCGATGTAGAGAAAGAAATAGACGTGCTCGACTCGATTTTGAGACATTGCGTCAAGGTCATTCCTCCATATGAAACCGTACCCTTCGAAGTAGACAAGTTGCCAGAGATACTGTAGAAGGAACTACTTGTACCCGAGGCAGTGAAACTGTGGTCGTAATCTCCTGGATCGACAGGGTCCGTGGGATCATTTGGATCTGGGTCCTCTGGGTCGGGGTCTTCGGGATCCACGATAGGACCACTGCCCTCTCCTTGCACATAGTTCAAAAGAGTACTGTAGCTTGTCAGTGCATTTTTGAGACTTGTATTGACATCATACGATGTATCATCCACGGAATTGTCAAAGGTCCAGTCAAAATCACCACCGTTCATACGCCCCGCGTATTGCATGACGGTATTGCGTGCGGCCGCCGGTGATTGTGCGGTATAACTGTACATGACAGAAGATGTATTGAAGTTGTCGTGCGTATTGCTACCATAGACAGACCGAACACTGCTCGGCATGTTGTCCGTTGCACTGTTGACCACATACGCATCAAAATCCACGGTTGAATTGGCATAGTTGGCATCTCCATACGCCACAAATCTCTTCTGACCAGTCATGTAGTTGTTGACGGCTTTGATGCTCCCTCCATCTTCTTTAGAAAAGGTTGGCATGTCGCTGTAGTCATTCTCATTTTCACTCTCATCAAATACATCGGATCCCTGCATAGAGGTCAAAATCGGATATTTGCAATTTCGAAAGTAGTTGCCCTCTACCAATAGTGAAGAACCCTCAGTAGCACCTACACCATACTTGGCAATACCATCGTAGTAGTTGTTGTACACGTGTGCCGAGTAGTATCTCACCCGAGGATGTCTCGAATCTGAGTGGTCGTACCAGTTGTGGTGATAGGTAATCAAGAGCTCATCCGAGGCACTTTCACTCAATCCCAACAGGTTGGATTTTCCTGAATCCCAGAAGTGGTTGTAAGAGAAAGTGACGTAGTTAGACTTCTTGCAATCCAAGGCTCCATCTCCTTTGGCTTGGTCAGAGTCTCCACCTGCCCCTCCATAGAAGAAGTCACAGTGGTGAACCCACACATAATCGTTGTTTTGTTGTAGACCGATGTTGTCTCCTTCACTGCTATCGCAATTCATGGTACCAATATTGCGAATTTCGATGTTCGAGGCATTCTTGACACGAATCCCCCAGCCGTCTGCAGTAGCATCCTCTCCTACACCTTCGAGGGTGATATAGCTCGAAGCGTTGTTCTTGTTTTCGATGACGATGTCTCCTTTGTCCATCACCTCAAAATCCGTGATTTGTCCTACCATTCGCACAATCAATGGGCGCGTCTCCTGCCCCTTCTTGTAGCCCAACAGGATGTTTTGCAAACCTACACAAGGATTCTCGTTGGCTCCTGTCACATCCAGTGAAATGGTGTTTTTGGTATTCTCTGTGATGTAGAGAATGACCGCTCCGCTCTTTGGTGTACCGTCCGCTTTGTACGCTCCCGGCACTCTCCCGTTGTGGAAGGCAAAGCCTGTTCGGTCCTGTGCCATGACTGTGACCGCAGTACTGACACTAGGGTTCCCTTCAGTACCGTTGATCACCGGGGCAACTTTGAGTGTATACGATCCGGCTTTTAGCCCAAGTACATCTGCACGAAAATATGATCCGTAGCTACGGATAAGCTGTGAATCAATCTGCTGATCATTGACCCCTTGACCGCTATAGTACACGTTGTAACTCTCTGCGTTGGCCACAGGCTGCCATGTGATATAGGCAGATTCCAACCAACCCGAAGCTTGGCTGATGTTGACGGATTGGGCCCACATCATGGTAGACCCCAGCAATATTGCTATTGCTGATAGTAATAGTCGTTTCATACTAGTTTTTAGTTTAGTGAATTATTTGTCTTTCGAAAAACAATTTATCACAATGCCAGTATGAGCCGCATGGATGCGACATATATGACTATTCAATGAATATTTAGGAATAGACTATGTTGAAAAATGAGTGAATTGGAGTGTTATTGGGGTTCAAAAATCTCATTGAATAGTCCATAAAAATCCTTATACCTCTGTATATTAATTAGTTACGACTAGATTACAAACACAGCAAAAGCACATTCTCCCTCAGTCGATGCACATGCGCTGAGTATCAACTTGCCCATTGCCCTCAATACCCGAGTCTCTGCTATATTGATTACTCGGTATCTTTGGCAAACACCTCGCTCTCGTCCGTAAAGGACTTGAACTCCAGCGGGTTGCCACTATAATCAAACACAAACATGGTCATCTGTTCTCCTGTTTGACCGGCGTACCTCTTTTGTGGCTTGACTACAAACTCCACTCCGGCGTCTTCCAGTCGCTGCTGTATTTGCTCGAACCTATCGACACTGAGCAAACAACCGAAATGTGGAATGGGTACACGAACACCATCGACCTGGCCACAATAATCCTGAGCAGGCATGTCGTCACTGACATGAGCAGACAGTTGATGACCAAAAAAGCTAAAATCCACCCACGTATCCGTGGATCGCCCTTCTTCACAGCCAATCAGTTCTATATAGAATTTGCGTGTAGAGGTCAGATCCTTGACCTTGAATGCATAATGGAATATATTCATATTTATCAAATTGGGGCAATTACTATCTACTGCAAATTTAAGTTGCCACGATGAGAAATCAACTGGACGGCACTTGGGAGAATTTCTACTTTCAAGTGTTTGAAAGTGCCGATCACCTCCCCATCCAACTGCAACAATCTCGGTGTATCGAACTCAATCTCCGCATACTCCGTGACCAACATACGTCCGTCTTGGAAGTTAAAGTAGGTCTCATCGAATTTGGCCAAACCGGCCTTGATAAGCGATCCCGCATTGAGCTGATTGATCAGGACCAATTCAAACTTACCATCCATCGGGTTGCCGGTGACATTGAGCGGGACGCCGGTTCCATACTTGCGCGCATTGCAGATACCGATCATACAAATCTCTTCGTGATACGTGCTATCATTGGCATGGACTGTGACCCCAAAAGGCTCCATACGCGTGAGTTCGTCCACAAAATACTTGGCATATGTGGCCATCCCTCTGTTGGCATCTTGCTCGTACGACGCTACGATTTGGGCATTGACCCCCACATCTCCTAGATGTATACAGTAGTGTTCGTCGTTGATCTTGAGCAAATCAACGCCTGTGATCAAGTGAGACAGCAGTGCGTCGGTGAGCGCCTTCATCGGTTCAGGATTCACATAGAGTTCTGTCGCCATGCCGTTGGCTGACCCGAGAGGTATGATGCCTATCGGGTAGTGTTTGCCCAACAAGGCCTTGGCAGTAAACAACGTCGTGCCGTCTCCTCCCACTGACAATACTCGATCGGGAGCGTACTCCCCCAATACCTCGAGCAGTTGCTTTTCGTCCTTGTTTCCAGTGGTCTTGAATACATGACAATCTATCCCGTACTTCTGACAGTAGGATTTTGCCTCGCTCAAAAAGGGTTCCTTATCGACCCCTCCAGAAATTGGATTGACTACAAAAAGTACTTTCATATGTTTTCAGGGATTAATTGTTTCATTTCTTCATCAATGTCTAACTCCTCGTCTGAAGTAAAGTACTTGACGGGAACTGCCGTATCGGTCAAAACTCGCATCATCTCTATTTGTCGACTGGAAACCCTGTCCTTGGTTTGTCTAATGTATACTTTGAGTATGCGATTGGGGTATGACTTCACCACCTTGGCATAGACCTCCATGTCACGTTGGCTATCGTCCCCAAACAGTACGTAGGGTTTGCCCCCCGTATTGTCGAGCAAATACCGGATGTTGTCCAATTTGAAATCCACCCCTTTTTTGGGATTGAAAAGCTGACCAAGCCTCAAATAAGGTGTCAAAAACAAAACGCCATTGGGCAATTGATTGTGAGCAATGAAAGCCGCCAACATCCCGAAGAGATTGCCTTCGCTCTTGGATACATAACAAAAGCGTGCACGACGCGCCTCGATAGCCGCAAACATTTTTTGCGTGTATCCGATGACTTTTCTACGATGTGGAGACCGAAAGACCAGTGTACTCACGCGCTTCCATAGGTCAGCAGTATTGGAGAGAATGATCGTATCATCTATATCGGAGATGACATCATAGTAGCCTGTGGTGTTTTCAAATATCAATGGATAGCTCTGCGCCACTTCCAAGGGGTGGGGTTCATCGGGCAAGTAAACTTTCGGTTCATCATGAGGCACACCCTCCGCTACAAAACGAAAACTCCCATCACTCCCTGTCCATACTTGCATACGTTCCTTACCGGCATCTACGATGAGTTCGCGATTGGCGTAGACTTTCGTCAAATAGGAACGACCTATTTTCAAGAGGTTGTTCCATCTGCCGACTTCTCTGTCAAATTGATAAGGCGAACGCGACAGTACGATTCCTGCATACAAAGTCTTGTTGTCGACGAGATGCAGGGCAGAAAATTGCCAAACGATAGGCATTGTTTGCTTTTGTTTTTTTGGTTTTCAAACCTAAATCTAAACAATTCTGTTTAGTCCATATACTACACGGACAACAGGCTAGCCTTGCTGCTCTCTCAAATACGTAGCGAGCAATTTTTCCAACAATTCGTCCTTGGAGAGATGCATCAATTGCCCCTTAAACTCCTTTTTGGTTGCTTCGTCCAATTTGTCTCCAACTGGTTTCTCTTTGGCTATTTTAGCCCCCCATAGAATGGCTTTGTTGACCAACTGATCCTTGACACTCGGTATCGGTTGTTGCTTGAGTTGAATATGAAGTTCACCTTCGAGTATTTTGAGCTTATCGAGCTCTTCGGGAAACACGAAGGTCAAACTCGTTCCCGTTTTGCCGGCACGTGAGGTACGGCCACTTCTATGAGTATATGCTTCAGCCGTATCTGGCAAGTGATACTGAATCACGATCGCGACATCCTCTACGTCCACACCACGAGCAGCAACATCCGTTGCTAACAGTAGGTCTATGTAGCCTGCACGGTATTGTTCCATGACCTTGTTTCTGAGGCCTTGTGGCAAATCTCCGTGTATTGCTCCGCTACTGATTTTCTTTGCTGACAGTTGTTTGTACAACTTCTGCACTCCTGATTTGGTTCGACAAAAGATAATCCCCTTCTGACCTTGATACAATTTGAGATAATGTAAGAGCACATTCATTTTGTCCTCTGCAGGGACGATGATGGCTTGATGCCGTATGCCTTGATTGCTTCGGTCTATTGTCCCTACTTGTACCCTGACCAGTTCCTTGTGCAAGTACTTTTGAATGATACCACTGATTTCATCTGGCATGGTCGCCGAAAACAGCCACGTGGCATAGTTTCGCTGAGCTGTTGCCAAGATCTTGTCAATATCCGTACGAAAACCTTTCAACAACATTTCGTCTGCTTCATCAAACACGACGAAGTGCAATGTCTCTAGATGTACGACTTTGCGCTGGACGAGATCCATGAGGCGCCCAGGAGTAGCAACGACTACCTGTGTCCCATTGCTGAGGTCATGAATTTGGGCTTTGAGAGACATCCCTCCGTAGATGGACTCTATTTTTAGCTCAGTCATGTACTGAGCCAACCCCATCAGCTCCTGTCCTACTTGCTCACAGAGTTCGCGTGTCGGCACTAAAATCACCGCTTGTACCTTACCACTCTTCGTATCGATACGGGACAAGAGCGGAGCACCGTATGCATAGGTCTTGCCAGTCCCTGTCGCGGATCTACCTATGAAGTCCCCGGAGTGTGTCAATAGGATGGGTATTGCCTTGGCTTGAATCTCACTAGGAGCATCGATTCCCTTTTCGAGGAGTGCCTTGATGATCTCTGGGTGTACCTGACTGGTAGAAAATTTATCCATATCTTATGCCCTATCGGCGTTTTTTCTTGAGTTTGTTTTGATTCTTATCACCACGAGTCCTCGCTTTCTTGTACTTCTGCTCCAACTTCCTTTTGTATGAGCCGCCCAGATTTACTTTTTGATTCTTTTCCTTTTTCTCCTGTTCTCCGACTGGTTCTGTCTTGATTTTCATGTTGCGATTGTAGTTGCTCTCAGCTACTCTCGTACGTTCTTCAGGGATGAGTTCATTGTTTATCTCTACCTCTTCGGGGAAATCTGCCTCTGGGATATGGTAGTTCATCAACTCCTCTATGGCTATCTTGGCAGACTCTTCTTTCTCTGTAAAAAAAAGGATGGATTTCCCCTCTTGCTCTGCACGTCCTGTACGACCGATACGATGCATGTAGTTTTCGGGATACGTCGGCACATCAAAGTTGATCACGTGTGAGATTCGGTCCAAATCCAAGCCTCTCGAAATCACGTCGGTTGCGATCAAAATACGCTTGCTACCTTCTTCGAATTCCTCCACAGAGCGTATCCGGTAGTTCTGCGATTTATTGGAGTGTATGATACAAATCGCCGAGCGAAATTGCTCCTCCAAGATATCGAATAGTCTATCGGCAATTTTCTTGTTGGACACGAACACCAGTACTTTGCTAAACTGGCTCTTGTCCATAAGGAGGTGGGCAACTAAGTTGGCTTTTGTATGAAAATTTTTGACTGCATAGCATTGCTGTGAGATGTTTTCGAGAGGAGTCCCACTCACCGCAATCGAAATACGCTCCGGAGCTACGAAATACTCGTCCATCAATGCATCCACCTCGTCTGTCATGGTTGCTGAGAACATGATATTTTGTCTTCTCGGTGGCAACAACTCAAAAAGGTTGGTCAGCTGAGTACGAAAACCCAAATCCAACATGACATCCACCTCGTCTATCACCAGTTGGCTTACATCACGTAGTTTGACCGCCTTGGATACCGCCAAGTCAAAGAGTCTACCAGGAGTAGCGACAAGGATGTCTACTCCCTCGAGTAGTTTTTGTTTTTGAATATTGATGTTGGACTCTCCATAGACTCCCAGTGTACGGACATTCATATACTCGGTGAATCCACCGATGTTGGAGACCAACTGATCAACCAACTCCCGGGTAGGCACGAGGATCAAAACACGCGGCGTTACTTGTTTCGA
The DNA here is from genome assembly GCF_002742335.1 of Reichenbachiella sp. 5M10. Lineage (NCBI taxonomy): Bacteria > Pseudomonadati > Bacteroidota > Cytophagia > Cytophagales > Reichenbachiellaceae > Reichenbachiella > Reichenbachiella sp. 5M10. The sequence goes on from NZ_MDGR01000007.1 coordinate 2,028,176, forward strand.
AAACTTGAGCTGTTGCAAAATGGGCAACATGTATGCAAAGGTCTTGCCCGTACCTGTCTGTGCAATTCCGACGACATCCTTGCCAGAGAGGACGACCGAAAAGGCCTCTTCCTGTATAGGAGTAGGACGCTCATATCCCAAATCAGCAATTGCAAAACGTAAGGCCTTGGAGAGGTTAAAATTCTCAAAAGTATTCATTCAATCAATCTTTCGGCAAAGCTAGCCATATAATTGATAGCAACTGGTCACTACATGTGAGAACTACCCTGCTACTCCTGCTCCCTATCGTCATGGAGCTTGTTGAACTGCTCCTTTTTTCGGATTTTGATCAATGCATCAAATTTACGTTTGACCGACAGGTTATTTTCTATGAGATCATTGATCACTCGGTATGGAATCGACAAGAGTTCTAAGTCCGTATGCGCGATGACCGTACCTTCGTTGGCCGTATTATTGAGCAATTCCATCTCTCCAAAGAGCTCTCCTTTTTTGGCCATTCCCACAAAAACACTTTCTCCTTCCGACTCTACATATATATCAACCTTGCCTTTGATGATCAGATGTACATGATTGGATCGCTCCGATTGCTGCACAATCACCTCTCCTTTGCCGAATATATTGAAGTCCGACTTTTTGATGAACTCCTTGAGATAGGATACACTCAGACCAGAAAATACTGGAGACCCTAGTATCAACTGACTCTTGGACAACAAATAGTTCTCCTTATTGAACTCCTCTTTGGTCCATGGCTTGCCATAGGATACTGGGTTGGGCAATCTGAGATTGTGTCGCTTCGCTCCATACCAAATCTTGGTATACAATTCGTCTTTGATCAATTCGGATTCCCAAAAGTCATCAATGAAATACAGCACCTCATAGTCTACCTTGTGGTTATCAAACTTTATAGTTTTGACTTCAAAAGGAGGGTCTTTTCGGATGTTTTCAGTACTGAGGATGATGTCTTCGATGATAGATTTCACTTGATTGGGAGGCTCCTCGTTGTTGAAGGACACCTGGAGACTCTCGGCGTGGAATTTATTGGGTCGAGAATAGTTCAAAAAAACCTGTTTGCCCAAGTACGAATTGGGGATGGTGATCATGTCGTTTTGACGGTTGACGATACGTATAGCACGCCAATTCATCTCCACGATCTTGCCGTAGTGACTATCGATTTGGATCCAGTCCCCTGTGTGAAAGGGACGTTCGTATAGCAGTGAAATCCCAGAAAAAAGATTGCCTAAGGTATCTTGTAGCGCCAAGCCCAGCACCAGTGAGGTCACCCCCAAAGCAGTAATCAAACTCCCCAAATCCGAGCCCCAAATCTCTGATGCGATCACTGCAAAACCAATAGCGATTACGATCATACGCATGATTTGCTGTAGCAACTTCGGGACACGAGTTTTGCGATCCTCTCCTACGTCAGAATCTGTAAAAAATATCTGATTGACGAAATTGATAAACAAATACAATCCTACAATCCAAAGTGTCGTCTCGTAGAGTTTGAGAAACACGGCAGGAAAATCATAGGGGATGATTTTGACCAATGTCAAATAAACCGTCACCAAAGGCAAAAACACGTTTTTCAGTACAGAGACAGTCGCCACTGAAGGATGATTGATCTTCTTTAGGCGGTAGTTGATCTCACTGATCAGAATGGCCAATAAGGGGTACAATGTAGCTATCAGTACGCCCCAAAATGTAATGCTATCCTTGTTCATTATTCTGCTATCTCTCTATTTATCGCATGGCTTACATTCCACACATCTACCCCTTCAAAATCCTTGATTCCTGTCTTCTCTTCCATTTCGAAAATATCGACCAAGTTTTCGTGTATTGTTTGATTGACTAGAATCTCCCCTTGATCGGCATGATCACACAAAAATTTGGCTGTACTGACTGCTTCACCCCACACATCATACTTGACCTGGTGCCTACCTACCAATCCTGCAAACACATCTCCAGAACTGACCGCCACGGCTAGACCTAAGTTCAAGTCATGTGTATCACTATACTGACGTACGATTCGTCTCATCTCCAGTGCAAAATTGACGATGGTCGTATTGTGGTCGAGCTTAGGCATCTCTACACCACTCACCGCGAGATAATTGTCTCCTATGGTTGTGACTTTTTCTATGTCATATTGCTTGCCCAGCGTATCGAAGGATTCGATGATGTCATTGAGCACACGAATCGACTCCTTGGGCGGTACCTCACGTGAGAGTGCCGTGAACCCTGTAATATCTGCATACAATACAGTCACGTTGCTTTGCCGGATGATCAAGTCTTGTTCACCGTTTTTCCATCTTCCACCAAACATGTCCGGCATGAGAGTAGACACCAATTCATCAAATCGATTGGTGAGTTTGGTCAGTTTCTTATCGTATTCAAATATAGTATCTCCGATTTTGTTGAAGGACTTAGCCAATACTTCGTATTCGTCGAAGGTCTGGATCTTCACTTTGGCTTGGAGGTCACCCTCACTGATCTTGCTTGCACTCTCTATCAATTTGAAAATAGGCCGTGTAAATAGCGATGAAGACAACATCCCAATCGCCGTAAATAGAATGATAGCCACTACCAGAATGATAATCACAAACTGTCTGTAGCGATGTAATTCTCTGAGTCCTTCGTCTGCATCCTGCTCGGCAATGATCGCCCAGTTGAGTCCAAATTTTTCAAAAGGAGCATAAGAACTCAGGACCTCTTCACCTCGGAAGTTTTCAATTCGCTTGTGGCCCGTGATCCCAGCTAACGCTTCGGTACTGGCTTCTGTCTCGACATGCTGAAAAAACACCGATGTTTTGAAGCGCTCTATCATCTGTATACGCGTCTGTTGGTCATCGACATCCTTGATGGTTTCGATGTATTCATCAAAATCCTCCAAAACCATTCGGTTGTCGTTTCGCATCATGTTGTCCGATCCAACCAAATAGATCTCTCCAGTTTTGCCTAAGCCATCGTCTTCCCAGTCCTCTCCCGCGCTCATGATCTGATTGACACGGTGAATGGACATCTGTAGCGCGATAACCCCTACGAAATCATCGTTGTTGTACACTGGAGCTGCCACAAACGACGCTGGGGCGCCATATGAAGGACGGTACAGTTCAAAATCAACAAATTTGCCCCCATGTATGTCTTTGTTGTCCAAAATTTCTTGTACCAGATGACCCAAGTTGCTGCTGCTGTATGGCCCATCTTTTAGATTGGTCGCAAAATCAGCCTCCTTTTTGACAGTATATACCACATTGCCTTTGGGGTCAATAAGTAGCACATCGTAAAACTTCATTTCCTCCATGAAATTCTTGAGTCGGCGGTGTACCCCCTCTGCGATTTTGTCATAGCGAAAACCACTTTCTACCCTAAGCAGATTCTGCTTTTCTCCAATTGGATTTGGGTTGTTGGCCAAGTACTGATACTGCAAATATTTACCAACTCGTGTTTTAGGCAAGTACAGTTTCTTGCTGTTGTATATCTCAATATTTGACTCAAGTATGGATAAGTAGTCATTGTAAAAATCGTCCAAGACATCACTTTGTGCCCGGTTTAATCGCATATAATTGAGTTCATCGTATGCCGGTCCAAAATCACGCAACGAAACCGACACTATCGAATCCTTACTGATGTACTCTACTTGATCTTTGATACTGGCAAAATACCCATCGATATGGTACTCCCTACTGCTTCGCAAAGAGGTCAACTGAGCGTATACACCCGAGACGATCGCATTCTTGGCGCGGTTGTAACTAAACAAAGAAACAATAAGGGTACTCACAATACTCACGAGCACCACAATGACTGTCAATTTGGATTGTATACTAATCGATACCAATCCTCTCGAATCTTTAAACATTTAGATCTAGTTATAATATTATTGGATAAAGCTAGCTTGAATTGAAAGCAAATTAGATAAAAGTGATCAATTGTTTAATTCTGCCTGAGAAAAACTATACCGAACAGTTCGGTTTTGAGCACTTAGAATTGAAGTATATTCTTTCCAATCCAAGCAATGAGAAAAGTAGAGCTGTAAAAAAACCAAAACCCGGCTTCACCGGGTTTTGGGCTGAGCAGGTACAAGGACCAATTCTCTACCATTGTCGATCGAACCGTGCCGATCCTATGAGTTAAATTTACAAAATAAGTTTCTGAATTCTAGCAATTTAATGAATAAAATTCTCCTTGTACAACTCCACAACTCACTCTTGTTTCACTTGGCTCCTACCTCCCCCATTTTTATAGAAATCTCAAGTGCCACGTTTCGATAGGTCATGCGATCAGGTGAGCCAGATGTGCTACATCAGCTTGACGGATGATCTCATACTGCCCGTCATGATAGTGCAGCTGGTAGAGACAGAGATTGGCATGAGGAAAATCCTCAGAACGAGACAATGGCAAGCCCATCATCCAGCACAACTGTATGCGCATCGCTCTGCCATGTGTAGCAATCAAGACATGCTCCTCGTCTCCCTCGAGCACATGATTCATCGCTTCTTGCTGACGTGCAGCTACTTCGATGGGCGTATCTCCTCCCCCTACTCGGTAGTCAAGATTCCCTTGACTCCATTGTTCGATCCCTGCCAAGTACATGGCGTGCCGCTCTTTGTCATAAGCTAAGCCCTCATGATCCCCCCAACTGATCTCATCAAACCCCGAGAGCTGCTCATATGGAACTCCTTGGTCGATAAAGCCTTGTACAGACTGCACCGTTCTTTTGAGCGATGAAGTATATATTTGTCCGAAAGACACCTCTCGATAGGCTTGATAAAAAGCCTCAGCTTGTCGTCTCCCGAGTGCATTGAGATCCGAATCTATGCCTCGACCCTGTACACGTTTCTGTTTGTTGAAATCCGTCTCTCCATGACGGATGATGTATATATTTTTGCTTTTCAATCGAATTGTGGTTTTGTTTGCTGACGCACGAAAATAAGGGGTAAAACCTGAATAATACAATTCGGCAACTACATAGAGGAATGATATGAGTCAATGGGTTTGGTTTCAACGAGATGAGAAAATGCAAGAGTATACATGGACTCATGCTCGAAGTAAGAATTCCTTGGATACATGGATGCAAATTTGGCCAATCGAACCGCACGATCCTTCCCTTCGGTTTGGCGTAAACCAGAATCGGTACTAAACGAAGTTTTTTATGTTCAAAGAAATCTTTACACTGGACGTCATCAATGATTTTTCAAAAAACACGCTTGTAGAGCATGTTGGAATCCAGTTTACCGAAATTGGGAGTGACTACATCGTAGCGACCATGCCCGTAGATCACCGTACCCACCAACCGATGGGGCTCTTGCACGGTGGGGCATCAGTAGTACTCGCAGAATCCCTCGGCAGTGTAGCTGCTACCATGACTCTCGATCACGATGCCCAGTATGCTGTAGGTCTTGACATCAATGCCAACCACATCAAAAGTGCCCGCGAAGGCGTCGTGACAGGCAAAGCCTCCCCCCTACACATTGGCAAAAAAACCCATGTCTGGGAAATAAAAATCCATAACGAAAACGGTGATCTGGTCTGTGTGAGTAGAATCACAATGGCAATCATAGATAAGAAGAAGTAATGAGTGCATTGAAGGACATCAAAAAAAACACCCCACATCAGACTTTCGTCGAAAACTTGACGCACCTGTTTCACACCGCACTGACTTTGGATCGTCCTTTGGCGATTTGGCGCAAGCCACAGGAGACCGAGATCCATGCCATCTGTCAGATCAGTGATTTTGACCATCACATCAGTGAACTCGAAGGGGCTCCCGAAGGTTTCATATTCAATCGCTTCCAATCCAACACGGACGGTGAGCACAATTTCATCCGTTCGGAGATCAAACTATCGCAAACCAACAACGGGTTTGAGATCCATCCCAATGTGCAGAACCTAGAGTCTGAAACAAGCCGCTTCTTTGAAACCTACGCCGCAGTGCAACAAAACAAAGATTTTCGTTTCACTCAGTACCTACAAGTGGCGCCTACCTGTGACGAAGACAAAGAAAGCTTCGTAAACCTTGTCAAACAGTGCAAACAAGCCATCGAAGAAGGATACTACCAAAAGATTGTTCCTTCTAGACGATCCAAATTCAAATACCACGAAGATTTTCACCCTGTCACTGAGGTAGCCAAGCTCTGTACCGCCTACGAAAACGCATTTGTATCTTTGGTCTTCATGCCAGGCAGAGGTTTATGGATAGGTGCCACACCCGAATTGCTCATTGCCACCGAAGGCAAGCAGTTTAGAACAGTTTCACTGGCAGGCACCCAAGGGGTGCCGCATGATTTTGACCTTTCACAGGCTGCTTGGAGACAAAAAGAAATCGAAGAACAGGCTTTGGTGAGTCGCTACATCATCAACTGTTTCAAGCAGATTAGGCTGAGAGAATATGACGAACAAGGACCCAAAACCGTCAAAGCAGGCAATTTAATCCACCTCAAGACAAGTTTCGTGGTAGACATGGAACAGACGCGATTTCCCGAACTCGCGACCACCATGCTGGAGCTACTCCACCCTACCTCAGCGATCTGCGGGATGCCCATGAAGCCCGCTGCATTGTTTCTCGAACAGCACGAAGGCTATGATCGAGAATACTTCAGTGGCAACCTCGGGCCCGTCAATTACGACAACAAAACTGCGATATTTGTCAACCTACGCTGTGCCAAACTGCACAAAAATGGTGGGCTGGTCTTCGCAGGGGCAGGTATCACCGAAGACAGCATCCCCGATCTTGAGTGGAGCGAGACCGAAATCAAATACCAAACCTTACTCAACGTATTCGCCGTTCGTCCATGAACCTCCAGCCCATCTTTGATATCCCAGAACTCTGCCACCAACATGGTGTCGTACATGCCGTCATCTCACCGGGTTCGCGCAATGCCGCACTGACGATTGCTTTTGCAAGACATCCACGTATCCAATGCTACAGTATTCCGGATGAGCGTTCAGCAGCTTTCATTGCACTTGGTCTATCCCTACACACACACCACCCCACTGTACTCATCTGCACTTCTGGGTCAGCAGGTCTCAACTACGCACCTGCAGTAGCAGAGGCTTATTTCAACCAAGTCCCCCTGCTCGTCTTGACAGCCGATCGTCCTCCCGAACTCATCGGCAAACGGGATGGACAGACCATCTATCAGCGAGCCCTCTTTGGTCCCCATGCCAAGGCCTATTTTGATTTCCCCTCTTTCGAGGAAACTCCCGGGAACGCATGCATCCAATCAGCACTACACACCACTACGTCTCAAGCTCCAGGCCCTGTGCATGTCAACATCCCCTTTCGTGAGCCATTTTACCCCGAGGCAAACAAGGTATATCGCGCTACACCAGGGCTCCAAGTCACCCCAATTGCTCCCCCTGACTGTCCGACACCACCAGTTGATACAGCTGCTTTGGACTCAATCCAAAACTACCAAAAGACCATCCTCATCGTAGGGCAAGGCACTTGTGATCCTCGTACTGTTGCGCTTCTCAACACACTGAGTGAGCAGCTTCGCATCCCCATCATAGCAGATGTCATCAGCAATGCTCATCGCGTAACACACGCCATACAACATCAAGACCTATTTTTGTCCCAAAATGATCCAGCATTAAGGCCAGATCTCGTACTTTCTATGGGACTTTCGGTGGTCTCCAAAAATCTCAAACTATACCTAAAAAGTATAGAAGGGCTCATACACTGGCACATCACACCAAACGACGATGCGGCAGACACATATGATTGTTTGTCACAAACCATCCCTACGACTCCCGAAGATTTTTGTCAAACTTGGATCTCCAAACACTCATCGCCAAGCATAGAAAGGGAAGCATTTTACAACAAATGGCAAGCGGCGAACCAAAAAGCTGCCCAAGTGATCCAAAACTTATCCACCCGGACCTGGACGGAAACATCCCTCTATCACGAACTGCTCTCTCAACTACCTGTTCCATTGGACCTCCATCTAGCCAATAGTATGGCCGTGCGCTATGCCAATGTCATAGGTGTGCAAGACCCGAATATCCAAGTCTACTGCAACCGAGGAACTAGTGGCATAGATGGCTCCAACAGTACCGCTGTGGGCACATGCTTGGCTTCAGGGAGAAACACCCTACTACTGACAGGGGACGTTGCCTTCTTGTACGACCGCAATGCCTTTTGGCACAACCACCTTCCGGACAATTTCAAAATCGTAGTATTCAACAACAATGGAGGGGGGATATTTCGGATGATCGAGGGGCCATCGGCACAGCCCGAGCTCAAACCATTTTTTGAAACAGATCAGCAATCCAATGCCTCACATGTCGCTGGGGAATTCGGGTTTCGCTACTATGGTGTAGATGACTACACCGCTTGGGATGATCAGCTCACGGATTTCCTTGACTACAGTCAAGGGCGAGCCATTCTAGAAATCCACAGTGATGCGCAGCAAAACAAAATTGCTTACAAACAATTATTTAAAAACATGAAAGAATTAGCCCTCAGCCATTAATTTTGAAACCCTAAATAACAAAAGCATGAGCACATTCAACTGGGAAACCATAAAGGAATACACCGACATCAAGTTCGATTTCTTCGAAGGAATCGCTAAAATCACCATCAACCGCCCGGAAGTCTACAACGCCTTCAGGCCAGAGACCAATTTCGAAATGCTCGACGCGATGGAAATCGCTCGTGAGCGTGCAGACATTCGCGTAGTGGTCTTCACTGGGATCGGAGACAAAGCCTTCTGTTCGGGAGGAGATCAAAATGTAAAAGGAGTCGGTGGCTACATCAGTGAAAATGGCGTACCGCGTCTCAATGTCCTCGATCTGCACAAGTCGATCCGGTCACTCCCCAAGCCCGTCATCGCGATGGTCAATGGATATGCAATCGGTGGAGGACACGTTTTGCACGTGGTATGTGACATCACGATCGCTTCGGACAATGCCAAGTTTGGTCAAACAGGGCCAAAGGTAGGCAGCTTCGATGCTGGCTTTGGCTCATCTTACCTTGCACGCCACGTCGGCCAAAAGAAAGCCCGTGAGATTTGGTTCCTCTGTGAACAATACACTGCCAAAGAAGCCGAAGACATGGGGATGGTCAACAAAGTAGTCCCTCTAGCAGACCTGGAAGCCACTACCGTAGAATGGTGCCGTACGATGATGAAGCGTAGCCCAATGGCTCTCCGAATGATCAAGCGCGGACTCAATGCCGAACTCGACGGTCAACGTGGTCTCATGGAATTTGCCGGAGACGCAACACTCATGTATTACCTCATGGAAGAGGCACAGGAAGGCAAGAATGCTTTCTTGGAAAAAAGAGACCCTGATTTTGACAAATACCCGAAATTTCCGTGATCCTCACGAAAAAACTATGGATTGGAATATGGTTGATCACCCTAGCATATGGATGTGCTCCTGCTAGGGTGATTGATTTTGTCAACGAAGACATGGATTTTAGTGACTATGAGAGTTATCGCTTGATCAACTTCCGCACCGAGGACAAGTCATTTGATGAAGAAGGGATGGTCTTTTTCAGGCAGATAGAAAACGAAATCGATCTCAATATGAAACTCAAAGGCTTTGAAGCACAGCACCAAAGTCCAGATTTGATCGTTCGCTACGAAATCATGTCTACAGTCACGACCGAAACCCAAACAAACTACAACTACTACGACCCCTACTTCTACTATTCACCTCCCTCACGTACGGTTCGCTATACGGAAGGGCTATTGCTGATCGAATTTCGAGATCGTAAAAAGCAAAAACTTGTCTGGCAAGCCAGTCTAGACCTGAAATATAGCCGCAAAGAATCCCCCGCACAGATCGTCAAAAAGACAGTAGACCGCATCTTCACCACGTACCCCTACCGTGCGGGTTCCAATGCTAGGCTGGAGGATTCAGACAAATAACAAAGCCGTCATTTTGTAATCTTCCCCTAGTTTTAAGCATTCAAAACTAATGATTTTCAACTACTATAATGACCCTGTTGGAATGTGGAAAACTTCCCACGGTATAAGTTTAGGGCAAAAAATATCAAACAATGAAAAGCCGACAATTCTCACATTACAAATAACGGCTTATTGCCCACTGACTTACTGCATCAATGCATTATCATATTTATTGGTAGGGTATAGTTTAATCCAACAATTTAAAATGCTATCCCCTTCATTCTTTTCAATTTCCAATGCAACCGCTTCACCCCCTACTTCGACTTTATACTCATACACAACAGAGTCGTTCTCAAAAAAATATTCTCTTTTCAACAAGCTCCTAAAGGAATCGTGTTTTAAAGCGTAAAAATCAAATTCATAAACCAGTTCCCCTTTTCTGGTATTGAAGTATTTGCTCAAATGAATACGAGTATCTCTGATCGAATCAGGTGTAACCCAGGTTTGTCTTCTAATAGCTCCTTTCTTCTTTTCCACAAAATATTCTTCGATCACAGGTTGACCAATTTTTATCCTAGTTTGATTGTAATCAGGCCCATACCCTTGATAAAAATACGGGAGATAGTGCCAATTATAACTCAGGTACAATACCAAAACATGAATAGCAATTACCACAAGAAATATGACTTTTCTAGATACACGCATAACTCTTTTGATAGAAAGAACCTTGTATTATTTTAAGCCAGTTAGAATAACTCATTTCATACAGACTCATCATTGTTCATAGTGCTTTTAATTAACGAATAAGTCGGGTGAATCTGTACCACAAACCGCGAGGACTCCATTTGGTAACACATATCTCCCCTAGCACATCTACATTCAGTTCCATTTCTAGAGTGAATGCCTCTGATTTTGGAAGAGTAGACAGCTCTATTTCCTTGCTTTCAAAACCGATAAATGCAAACACTAATACACCTGAGGACATTCTATCCTCATCAAGCTCTAAACAAAACCTCCCTTCCAAATCTGTGACCGTACCAAGGTTACTCCCTTTCAAGTATACACTTGCTCCAGGGAGTCCCAATTGATCTTGCGAATCAATCAACATCCCCTTTAACACTCGCTTATCTCCTGCTATAACCTGAGCATCTTTATTAACAACTTCAGAGGGTAGTAATTTATGATGTACCTCAGAATCAACACTTCGATTTTGGGCCTTCACCCCATTCGCAAAGAAAACAGACAAGACCCCTACAGTCATCGCAAACACTCTTTTCCGTCCTATAGATGTTTGCCTATAATTCTCTAATCTACCCAGTTGATGTGGTCTCAGTCTTCCACAAATTTTACCAGTAGACTTACTAAAGTAAACTGAAAGTTCTCTACTGCTAAACCCTGTAAAATCAATAACATCCCTCTGGCAACTGTCACAAAAACCACCTGTTGATGTTTGTTCAAAATCCTGATAGGATTGAGCACATGGCGTCTTTACTGTAATATGTATATTGTCTTTGCTCCCCATGTCTTTGCCATATTTTCAACTATTCCTATAGGTAATTTAAGGAGAAATTGTAATTCGCACATTTCAGTTCACCTGTGTCACAGCCGTAGTTCTAAACAGCACTTTTCTTGCATCCGCTTTGCGGAGTTTGGATTGTATATCAGCGATGAGTCCCATCTTGACGTATTCGTCTGCACGAAGCATGACAATCATTTGATCACGCTGCGACTCGGGCAAGCTATTCTTTTGTTCAAACACCCATTGCGACACCTCTTCTATATCCAACAACTTGCCTTCCGAAGAAATGCGTGCTTCAGTTCCAAGAGCATCAGACTTTGGGAACCCTACTACCAGCTCTCGAATCAAAGATCTTTGATCTACTTTCGTGACTGCTCTGGCTTGAGGTGACTGTACAGTCAATTGGTCATCATTGGTATTGATCGTCGCTGTGACCATAAAGAAAAACAACAGCAAAAAAACGATATCTGGCAATGAAGCCGTAGAAATCTCCGACTTAGACACATTCTTGATTTTAAACTTTTTCATGATACATGGTTTCAATTAAACAAGTCTTATTGATTGAGCGCATCTGGCTCTGCAATGGATATATTCATCGGGATATTGGCCTTCCCTCTCTCGTGCAAAATACGCTGTTCGGCGACTGACTGATCCAGTTTGCGGTACTCAGCGGCACTCATCCCCACACGCTCACCATATATGGTATAGTAGGACTCTTTGACTTCATCGAGCAGCGCAATAAACATCTTGTAATCTGTCCCCCGATCCGTTTTGATAGACACTACTGCATCCTTGGGGGACTCTGACAGCCGATCGTTGTGCTTTTTGTTGAGAATGAATTCAACCAACTCGGATTGTAATCCAGTCAAATCAGTCCGTACTTCGTTTTCAATCAGAAATTGATTTTTAGAATTGACCCTTATATTAAACACATTTCGGTCCTTGATTTTGACTGTAGTGGGATCTTCTACATCTGGAGGCAATTTGAGCATCAATCCCTTTTCTTGAAGGATGGTCGTGCTGACCAAAAAGAAAATAAGTAACAGGAAAGCAATGTCTGCCATCGAACCCGTATTGATGCTTTCGGCTTGTAATTTTTTCGATCTCATGGGCTTTTTTGTTTGTACAATCCCGCCGCAATCGAATAGTCACAATTATTTGCTGCATTTTTGCGGAGTATGTCATGACTCACGATGTACTCCGCAGGTATATTTTAAGCAAGTGCCTTCTGGATCAAAGCAAGATCTTCTGGCAAATATTCCAACTGCAATGCACGGTTGTGCCCTTTCTCAGTCATCTTGGCCCATGTTTTTTGCACGATATCAATGATTTTATCTTCGTCATGCTTCGCCGCAAAATCATGAAAATAGTATTGAAGAAAAACCAAACAAACCACATCCTCCAAATCCTTGGACTCTTGATCTGTTTTCAATTTCTTTTTGTTGACCAACTCTACTACTTTATCTATCGAATCGGGTTCAAACCCTTCATTTTGCATGATTCCTGACAACACCTCTCCATGATATATCTTGAGCATGGTACGCCACTTGAGGTAACCTTTGCGATCCATTGGGTACTCAGAGCGCGGGATATGCCATCTTTTGACATGCTGTCCACGTGCCGCAATTTGCAATTCCACACTTGCCTCTCCCTCAAACTCCTCCAACATTTGTGTCATTCGCTGACCATATATCCACTCCTTCGGGACCGCGTCCCCTTCCACCACTTCTTTGTTGGGATCTTGACGATTGATTGCGTCTATTTGCGCGAAAATTTTTTCTAGTTTACTGTGCATGACACAAAGTTAAACTTGGATACTTCCCGAACAAACACATATAGCACAACATTGTTGGAACACTACTCTTCTGGCAGGCGAGGATAAACCTCATCAAAACTAAGTACTACCTGTCTAAATACTGAAGCATGAACAAATAGGACTACCTGAGGTCAACATATCTATTTGAAGTCGATTGACAGTCTAATAGATCTTCCGTATATATACCCATTCCTGTCATTCATCAGATTTTTTACTAATATTATTACGTAGTTTATGTAGTTTTTTCAACATATAGTACGTAGTTTTGTTCGTATACATCTATTTAATACGTAGTTTTACGTAACCAAATAAGAATATGGAGAAAATAATTGTAATCGGAAATGGAATGGTAGGCTATAAGTTTTGTGAAAAGCTACGAGCCAAAGCAGGAAAAGAGCAGTTTGAAATCACTGTCTTCGGCGAAGAGCCACACCCGGCCTACGATCGAGTCCACTTGAGCGAATACTTCACCAACCCATCAGTAGAGCACCTAGAGATGGCTCCTCGATCGTGGTACGAAGAAAATGACATCCGGCTCATCTCTGGAGAAATGATCACTGCCATCGATCGCTCCAGCAAAAAAGTAGTTTCCCACACTGGCACGGAGCTCCCCTACGACAAACTTGTCTTGGCCACTGGGTCCAGTGCATTTGTTCCTCCTATCAAAGGTGTAGAAAAGGAAGGTGTATTTGTCTATCGCACGATCGAAGATCTCGACGCTATCATCGAATACAGCAAAAAAACCAAAAAGTCAGCCGTACTGGGTGGAGGACTTTTGGGACTAGAGGCAGCCAAAGCCATGATCGACCTCAAACAAGAAACTCATGTAATTGAATTTGCACCACGTCTGATGCCGAGACAATTGGACAATGCAGGTTCGGATGCCCTAATGACTAAAATGGAAGAATTAGGGATCAAATTGCACCTAAACAAAAACACTAGCAACATCGCTGGCGAAGGGAAAATCGAAGGAATGGAATTCGCCGATGACTCTGAGCTCGATGTTGACATGCTCGTCATCTCTGCAGGTATCAAACCGAGAGACGAGTTGGCTACTCAATGTGGCCTGGCTGTAGGACAAAGAGGAGGAATCGTAGTGAACGATCTGATGCAAACAGACGACACGGAGATATTTGCGATTGGTGAATGTGCTTTACACAAAAACTTCATATACGGACTCGTCGCGCCAGGATATGAGATGGCTGATGTAGTAGTCAACCAACTGGTCCGTGGTGAAGAGAAGCTTTTTGAGAGCTATGACATGTCTACCAAGCTCAAATTGATCGGAGTAGATGTAGCGAGTTTTGGAGATGCGCTTTGTGAAAACGAAAGTCATAAACCTATCGTATTCGAAGACAAACACGCGGGCATCTACAAGCGAATCAATATTTCGCCAGATGGCAAAACTCTGCTAGGTGGTATCCTAGTCGGTGATGCAGAAGCCTACGGCATGCTGCTCCAGGTCACACTCAACGGCATGGCCCTCCCTCCTAATCCAGAAGATCTCATCTTGGGAAGTCGTGGTGGTGAAGAAACGAAAATGGAATTGCCAGACACGGCGCAGATCTGTTCGTGTGAAAACGTCACCAAAGGGGACATATGCCAAGCCGTGATTGACAATGAATTTGACAATGTCGAGCAAGTCAAAACATGCACCAAGGCAGGTACCGGCTGTGGTGCATGCAATCCGATCGTCAAAGATATCTTCAACGAGCAATTGGCGAAGATGGGGAAAACCGTCAAAAATGTCATTTGTGAGCACTTTGACTACTCCAGACAAGAACTACTGGACATTATCAAAATCAAGAAAATACAGGATTATGACGAATTGCTCGATGCGCACGGTTCAGGAGATGGATGCGAAACATGTCGTCCTTTGGTGGCCTCTATCCTCGCCAGCACCTGGAATGAGATGATTCTGGACAAAGGAAAGGACGCCATCCAAGACACCAATGACAAATACCTCGCTAACATTCAAAAGGGTGGTTCGTACTCTGTCGTCCCAAGAATACCTGGAGGAGAAATCACTCCGGACAAGTTGATCGTCATCGGTCAAGTAGCCAAAAAATATGACCTCTATACCAAAATCACGGGCGGTCAACGAATTGATCTCTTCGGTGCACAGATTCACCAACTCCCCGACATTTGGGAAGAACTCATCGATGCAGGTTTCGAAAGTGGACATGCCTACGGAAAATCCCTGCGTACAGTCAAAAGCTGTGTAGGTTCTACATGGTGTAGATACGGTTTGCACGACTCGGTATCCTTCTCTATCGAAGTAGAGGAGCGATATAGAGGGTTACGCTCTCCTCACAAACTCAAGAGTGCCGTCTCTGGATGTAGAAGAGAATGTGCCGAAGCACAAAGCAAAGACTTTGGCATCATAGCAACAGAGGTAGGTTGGAATCTCTACGTATGTGGAAACGGTGGCTCGAACCCACAACACGCACAACTGCTAGCAGGAGACATCGACTCGGAGACGTGTCTCAAATACATCGATAGATTTTTGATGTTTTACATCAAAACTGCCGAACCACTCAACCGAACAGCCACGTGGCTCAATAAACTAGAAGGTGGAATGGACTATCTCATCGACGTGGTGGTCAATGATTCACTTGGAATAGCTGCAGATCTCGAAAGAGAAATGGATTTCATGGTAGACACGTACAAGTGCGAGTGGAAGGAAGTGGTCAACAACCCTGAATTAAGAAAAAGATTTACACATTTTGTGAATACCAATATTCCAGATCCTACCATGAAATTCGAAGACATGAGAGGCCAGAAGAAACCAGTGGAATGGAACGTTTAAGCGAAATAGACATGACGGAATTAATAACAGAATACAAGACAGTAAAGGAAAGTGAAGTAAAAGTGTGGTACAAAGCCGCAGAAATGGATGCATTCCCAGACAACGGAGGTGCGGCCATAGAATACAAAGGTTTGCAAGTAGCCATCTTCAACTTCTCTAGAAGATCAGAATGGTATGCTAGTCAAAACCTCTGTCCACACAAACAACAGATGATTTTGTCGCGAGGCATGCTGGGGTCCGAAGGCGAAGAACCAAAGGTAGCTTGCCCTTTCCACAAAAAGACTTTTTCGCTCAAATCCGGAAAAAATCTGAATGGAAGCGAATGCGACTTAGCTACCTACCCCGTCAAAATCGAAGACGGGTACGTTTACGTAGGATTTTCGCAGTAAGCTGCGTAATTTCACCTAATATTGCACTTTATACGATTTGTCATTGAGAAGTACAAAAACATTACGCCAGCTGGGCTATTCAGGCCTAGGTTCTTTCATCGGTGTGGTCACGGCCATCCTGTTAGGGCAGTACTATATCCTGAGTTTTAGCCAAGAAAAAAGGGGACTTATTGATCAAGAGGTAGTATTCATCGTATTGATCATACTCCTGATCGCGTTCATATTTTTCGTGATTTTATTTCCTCGTTATCAAAAAATTTACGCGTCCTATTCGGAATTGATCAAGTCTGAAGGAGACGCCAAAACCATGGCGTCTCAAGTATCGAAACTGTACGACGAATTGGGTAGGTCTTATCAAGACTTGGAGGCCATCAACCACATCCCCGAAGAGCTTACAATTTTGTTCAAAGCAGATCTTAATGGAGACATCACCCAGACCACAGAGCGACTCAAAGACGTCCTACTTTACGAAGGTACATTTCATAAGAATATGTACGACTGGTTGGCAGAGGAGTCATACAAGGACGATTTCATCGAGCAGCTGCGCAGTTTAGTTTTGACCAAAAAACCATGGAATGGAGAACTTAAAGTCAGCAATGGAGAAGGTGATTTCGTTTGGTTGGATTTGGTGATTCAACCTCTCCCTCTCAACAAGGAGAAAACACACTACGGCTTGGTCGCTATTGGCAGAGACGTCACAGAAATCAACGAAGCAAGACAACGTTCGAGAGAGATAAATCATGAGCTAGTTGACAAGCGAGTCAAAGAACAACAGTACCGATCTGCTCTGATTCTAGAAGGGCAAGAAGAAGAGCGAAAAAGGATCGCGCAAGAGATTCATGACGGCATAGGTCAACTACTCACTGGACTCAAACTTAACCTTGAAGGCATTGTCCCATCCAGTTCTCCACACATGAGACAACGGATGAGTGATTCAAAGCATCTGCTCAAAAGCATCATCAAAGAAGTACGTAGAGTTTCATTCAACCTAGCTCCTAGTAGCTTGGTAGATTTCGGTATTGTTCCTGCTCTGAAAAAAATCAGTCAAGAAACAACATCATTGACGGAGACTCAAGTGACTTTCGTGAACAAAACTGGATTCATCAACCGACTTGACAGAAACACTGAAACCAACCTTTACCGTATTATACAAGAAGCAGTCAACAACGGCATCAAGTATGCCAAAGCCAATCAAATAGAGATTTCATTGAGTCACTCAATCAATCAGTTGCACATCGAAATCAAAGACAATGGAAAAGGCTTTGACATGCAAAAACTTGAAAACATTGGTCATTTTGGAGCCTCTGGTCATGGTATATTCAACATGAAAGAAAGAGCTGCATACATCAATGCAAAATTTGAAATAGATACAAAAATTGGAAAGGGCACAAATGTCATCATCATATTGCCTTTAACATGAGCCACCTATGAGTAAGATTAAAGTAATATTAGCAGACGATCACATCATCGTCAGAAACGGAATCAAGATTCTGTTGGAGAGCAACGGTGATGTAGAAGTAATAGCCGAAGCGTCAAATGGAGAGGAAGCCTTGGAAAAAGCACGACTTCTACAGCCTGATATTCTCATATCAGATATTCGTATGCCTATCATGACAGGGATCGAGGCTACGGCCAAACTGAAGGAATTTGCTCCCAACACCAAAGCACTCATCCTTTCTATGCACGATGACGAAGAATACATCATCAAATCCATCGAAAGTGGAGCCTCAGGATACTTACTCAAAGACACAACCAAAGAGGAGTTTTCCAAAGCATTGCATGCAGTGATTGAGGGACAAAAGTATTTTAGTGGAGACATCTCCAACATACTAGTCAACTCCTACCTCAACATCAAAGACGGCAAACCAGTCAGCACCAATTCGCGCAACACCATCGAACATGACTACCATATCACAAAACGTGAAAAGCAAATATTACAGCTCGTATACGAAGGAAATAGCAACAAAGAAATTGCGGACAAACTCAGTAAGAGTGTCCGTACAGTAGAGACTCATCGATTCAATATCATGAAAAAATTAGGAGTCACCAACATCACGGAGCTCTTGAGAAAAATAGACGCGGAACCTTACATTACACAGTAGCCCCTGCTTCAACAAACACTACATTCAAACCACTGCACAAAAACAGTGGTTTTTTTATGTCATTTGACATACTAATTACGTAGTTACTAACATATTTTATACGTATCAATACTTATTTATTTAATGTATTAGACTATATTTGTACGTATAAGGTTGGTCAAATTCCAACCTGCTTACTGTATCAGCATATTACTTATTCAAATTCATATGAGTTCTACTTTCAACAGCAGAAATATCACAAAAGCGAATACTACTTGTTCATATTGTGGAGTCGGTTGTGGTATTGAAGTAAGTATAAACAAGAAAGGTAAAATAGAACTCGAAGGTATCGAGGACCATCCTGTCAACAGGGGAATGCTGTGTTCGAAGGGAAGAAACCTGAACTACGTAGTTCAGGATCAAACCGACAGACTGCTGCACCCTCAGATGAGATGGTCCAAGAACCACCCTTTGCAAAAAGTAACTTGGGACACAGCCATCAATCGTGCAGCAGCAGTATTCAAGACATTCATAGAAAAACACGGCCCAGATTCGGTAGGATTTTACGTCTCTGGACAATGCCTTACCGAAGAATACTACCTGGTCAACAAACTGACCAAAGGATATATCGGCACCAACAACGTAGACACTAATTCACGCCTCTGCATGAGTTCGGCTGTCATGGGCTATGTCAAAACACTCGGAGAAGACTCCGTACCGATCTCATACGAAGACATCGAGATAGCCGACACTTTCCTCATCGCGGGAGCCAACCCAGCATGGTGCCATCCTATCCTATTTAGACGCATCGAGCAACACAAAGAAAAAAATCCTGAAACCAAAATCATCGTCATAGACCCACGAGTCACTGACTCCTGTGCACTAGCAGATCTACACCTGCAGCTCCGTCCTGGGACAGACATCACGCTACTCCAAGCGATCGGCAGAGTGCTTATCGAAACAGGCAACATTGACTTGGACTTCATCCAAAACCACGCGGACGGGTATGAAGCCTACAAAGAGGAAGTATTAAGTACGAGTCTCGAAGACGCCTCTAAAACATGTGATGTACCCGTAGAGGATATCAAACAAGCAGCTCAATATATAGCAGAAGCTAAAGGATATCTATCGCTATGGACCATGGGCCTCAATCAAAGCACCCAAGGTGTCAACAACAATCTTGCACTCATCAATCTCAACCTCATCACAGGACACATTGGTAAACCTGGGTCGGGACCATTCTCACTGACAGGTCAACCCAATGCCATGGGAGGCCGTGAGGTAGGTGGTATGGCCTCTCTCCTAGCAGCACACCGCAAGCAAGGCAGTGCAGAAGACAGACAGGAGGTAGCGGACTTTTGGGGAGTGGAATCTGTCCCCGACAAGCCAGGATTGACCGCTACGCAGATGTTTGACGCCCTTGATTCAGGGCAGCTCAAAGCCATATGGATTATCTGCACCAACCCATCGGTGAGTATGCCCGATGCTACACTCGTCGATCGCGCCATGAAAAAGGCCAAGTTCGTCATCGTACAGGACATCTCTAGTAGATCTGACACAGTCAAGTACGCCGATTTAGTATTGCCCGCAGCGGGGTGGCTAGAAAAAGAGGGTACCATGACCAACTCAGAGCGACGTATTTCTTACCTACCCAAAGTAGTCGATGCTCCGGGAGAAGCACTTCCCGATAGTGAAATCCTATTGCGATTTGCGAAAAAAATGGGCTATGCAGGGTTTGATTTCGAAAATTTAGAAGCCATATACAACGAGCACTGTGCCTTGACCAAAGGCACCAACATCGATATTTCAGGCTTGAGCTATGATCGCTTGAAAAACGAAGGGACATTACAATGGCCTGTCCCCTCTACCAACCACCTTGGTACTGCAAGGTTATTTGAGGACAAGGTATTTTACACCCCAAACAAGAGAGCTCAGATACTCACCACTGGCGTCTCCAACGAAGCAGACATGCTCTCAGATGATTTTCCACTCGTACTGACGACAGGACGTATTAGGGATCAGTGGCACACTATGACCCGTACAGGAAAAGTCAGTAAGCTCAACAAACACATCGCCAAGCCTTACCTCGAAATCCACCCAAATGACGCAAAGAAAAGAGGGCTAACAGAAGGCACTCCTGTAGTAGTCAAAGGAAGCCGAGGTGAAGTCAAAGTCACTGCTACCCTCACGGAGAAAATCAAAGAAGGTGTCGTATTCTTGCCAATGCACTGGGGGAAAATATTGAATGACAGTTTTGGACGTGCCAACAACCTAACCAACAAAGCGTTTGACCCTATATCCAAACAACCTGGATTCAAATACTCCGCTGTACAAGTAGAGAAATACGTAAAACCGAATCAAAAAATAGTCATCGTAGGTGCTGGAGCTGCAGCTTATCGTTTTATCAATTCTTATCGATCTTTCAACGAGCAAGACGAAATCCATGTCTTCTCCAAAGAGAAATACCCATTCTACAACCGGGTGTTGCTCCCAGAGTATGTCAACCAACACAAAAACTGGGAAGATCTGCTCAAATTCAAGTATGGAGAATTCGAGGAACTCAACGTCAACCTGCACATCTCATGTAGCATAGACAAAATCAACCGAGAAGACAAAACCGTAGTGGATCAGTTTGGGACTGAGCATGACTATGACATTTTGATATTAGCAACGGGATCACGTGCTTTTGTACCTCCCAACATCCCCATGGACAAGCCTGGTTTATTCACTATGCGTGATCGTACCAGTGCCGACGCGCTCAAAGAGTTCACCGGCAACCAAGGGCATGTGGTCATCGTCGGCGGTGGATTGCTTGGCCTAGAACTCGCTTCTGCCTTGCGCGAAATCGACGTAGAAGTATCCATCATCCAACTTTCCAACCGTCTCATGGAGCGGCAACTAGACAGTATGGCCAGTACCCTTCTACGTAACCTTATGGAGGACATGGGCATCAACGTGTACACCAACGACGAGGTACAAGCCATTCGATCGTTTGAAAAAGAAAAACGAGTAGAGACCGATCTCAAAAGTGGTAAAACTCTTCACTGCAATGCGGTAGTATACGCCATCGGTACACGTCCCAATTCGGAAATGGCTCGAGAGATTGGCTTAGAATGTGGAAGAGGTATATTGGTGAACGACTACTTACAGACCTCCGACCCTTCGATCTATGCCATCGGAGAGATTGCAGAGTTCAAACGCATGCTCAATGGTACCACCGCCGCAGCAGAAGACATGGCAGACATCTCGGCGAGACACATTGCGGGAAACCTAACTGCCCTCTATCAAGGTACTGTACCTATGAATATTCTCAAGTTCCCTGATCTAGACCTCTGCTCGATTGGTATGCCCGATCCTCCACCGAGCATGAAGGATTTCGAGGAGATACTTTTCATTGACAAGTCTCAGAAATACTACAAGAAATGCATCATACACAACGACAAGTTGATCGGAGCAATCTTAATGGGGGACAAATCAGAATTTGCGGAATTCAAAGAACTCATCGAAAACAACGTCGAACTCTCCGACAAACGCAAAGAGCTACTCCGCTCTGGTGATGCAGGGGAACCAATGATTGGCCAATTGGTCTGCTCTTGCAACAACGTAGGTCAAGGCAACCTCCAAAATGCGCTAGATGCAGGCTGCAACACACTCATCGATATATGTCAAGCAACAGGTGCTGGACTAGGATGCGGCAGTTGCAAAGGTGAGATTCAGCAAATGCTCAAAGCACATCAAAATCAAAACATACCCGAAAGCGTGGAAGCATAAAGAAATTGTCAAAATCTGTTCGAAGTGAATATGCCGTTTTGTGTCCTCAAAAAAGAATTCACTTCGTTCAGAATGACATAATGAAATACTTTATACTTGTGAAGAAAACATTGAATAGGTAATAGGAATGAAGAAAAAGGATCTTGTCAGAGTATTTGTCAAAGGGGGGATATTGTCAACCGGTGATTTTTTTAAAATCATCAAAACAGCACATCAGTTAGGAAGTGACTACATCCATTTAGGGTCTAGACAAGACATACTTTTTCCTGTCAAAGAGAAAAGCAAAGCGGTGCTCGATGAGACATTTGCAGCAATTCAAACGGATTATCAAATCAATGAGTTTACCCACCAAAACATTCTCAGTTCATACGTAGCTCTAGACGTAATGCCACACCGGGTTTGGCTGGTTCCTCATGTATTTCATCACATCTTGGACAGTATAGAGGTCAAACCTAAATACCGGGTAAACATCGTCGATCCACTACAAAGTATCGTACCACTATTTACTGGCAACATCAATTTCATTGCTTCTAAACAGGACAACTATTGGTATCTATATTTGCGTTTCAAGAACCAAGACAACAAACCTGTCGCCTACTCCAAAATCATCTACGGCTATGAATTGCATAAGGTCATCTCACTCATAGACAAGATGAATGTCGTCGAAGACAACGTCTCTACACAAGAGATCTTTGAAGCCATTGATCGCCTCGACCTTACCAAACAAAACCCCCTTGAGGAGTTACAATATCCAAAATCCAACTTCCCCTATTACGAAGGTCTCAACAGAGAGCCTGGGGGTAGCTATTGGCTTGGTCTCTATTGGAGGAATAATAAATTTTCCATCAATATACTGGCTGACATTTGTCAGCGATGCATCGACACCAATGTGGGCCGTGTGAGCCTTACACCTTGGAAGTCTTTCATTGTACAAGGCATACAAGAAAAACACCTCATCGGTTGGGACAAACTCATGGGAAAATCAGGCATGAACCTGAGACACTCTTCACTAGAGCTCAACTGGCACTTACCCGTACTCCACGAGGATTGTCTCGAACTCAAAAACTACCTCGTACGAGCGTTGGACCAGCAGGATATCAGCACCTCTGGTTTGACTTTCAGCATCAAACCCAACGACGACATTCACCTATTCACTTCGGTGGTTATCGAGTTTGATGAGAAGGTCAGCAAGTCAGAGAGAACCTACA
Organism: Reichenbachiella sp. 5M10; assembly: GCF_002742335.1. Taxonomy (NCBI): domain Bacteria; kingdom Pseudomonadati; phylum Bacteroidota; class Cytophagia; order Cytophagales; family Reichenbachiellaceae; genus Reichenbachiella; species Reichenbachiella sp. 5M10. Next base: position 2,051,614 of record NZ_MDGR01000007.1, read on the forward strand.
ACATCCAATACTCGACAGACTTCAACCCGAACTCTGGTGAGTACCAGACATACGTCGAAAATGTCCCTCAAGAAATCTTGCCCGCGCTGTTGATCGAGCTCAGTCACTTGTACTACGAGCAACTGGAAGAAATCCCAATGGACAACAAAAAGCCAACCGACACCTCTAGTGCGACTACTGGCACCTCCATAAACTTCCAATGCGAAAGCTGTCTCACAATCTATGATGAGTCATATGGGGATGAGTCTCAAGACATCGCTCCAGGCACACCGTTTGAGAAATTGCCAATCAACTATCTCTGCCCTACTTGTGGAGATGACAAATCCCATTACCACGAACTGAAGAAATGATCGAAAGCATGTCTCTCGATAACTGACATTGAGAGTTGCAACGGGTTCTCTGTAAGCCTAGCCTTTTTGCCTGAGTATGCCCACCAACTTTACTGAACCATCAACGAAAGTAATCCTTGACTACAATGTACAAGGCAAACAAGACAATGACTAAAGTGGCTGCTCCAAAGTTCTGAATGGTTTCATCCTCCTTGGCACGTAAAGTCAAGACCGAAGAAAAGATAAGTATCACAGGTAAAAATGAAAACCAAGAGTACATGAAATTACTCGTCTCTGCCAGAACACCCTGCCTCTTCAAGTAAATCTTCTTTCCAATTCTGCACAAAAATGATTGGGAGATAACCACCGAATCGCCGGCATGAATTGCATCCAAATGGTAAGGAAATACTTTAATTCTACCTTTCGTTGTATCTATAATCACTTCCTCTTTGGACAAACTTCTAGACCGTGGTGTATAGCTGAGCGGTCTATGAGTAGAAATCACCTGTGCCTCACTTGTCACCAAAGGCAAAACCCAATCCAGTACAAAAAAACCAGAAAACACCAATGACACAAGACTTACAGTCTTCAACAATCTAACAATATCCATACATGTAAAAATGTTGAATCCAGACTATACAAACAACCACTCAAGTGGCATGGAAGAAAAACAAAATAAGTTGTACTATAAAAGGTCTTCTAGCATGTTTTTTAGCTTAAATCACTGACTACCTGCTTTTTGGTACGATTTTGTATACATATTGGCAAAGGACCTACATCATGGGACACATCGAATTATTTGCGATTGGCTGGGGACTTCTGGCACTATTCATTTTTGGCTTTCAAGCCAAGAAAATACACCTGCATGACGAAGAAGAACACTGGCATATCAAGTCACCTCATGACGAAAAGCCTGATCACACTCCCCCTACCAGCGAGCAGTAAATTCTTGGCATCAATGCCAATTTTCACTTTTCAAATTCTTGACTGCACGCATCACATCTTTTTGGCTGATCTGTCCAATCAACCGACCATGATCGTCTTGTACTGGAAACCTCCTGATCTTCAGCTCCAAAAACATCTTAGCTGCCTCAAACACATTGGTATCCGGGTGTATACGCATGACATTAGTAGCCATATGATCAGCAACCTTGCCGCCTAGTATGGGTAGATTGTGGTACTTTCCTTTGACTACTTCCTTGAGGCAATCACCTTCGGAAATCACACCTACCAATTCTCCCATGGTATTGACCACAGGTGCACCTGATATACGATTGGACAACAATTTATCCACCACTTCCATGATAGACTGATCGGGATGAAAGGTAATGAGTCTCGTCGACATATAGTCGCGGACGGATATTCTCTGGGTTTCGGTGGCTACAGGTTTCTCCATTTGCACACCACGATAACTTTTTACCATGACTTTGGGATTTAGAGTGAATGTAGAAGATAACAAACAACGGTCTAAAAACCAAAGAAAAACACGCGTAACTACCTGAATACAAACATCATAACAAAAAACCTCAGAATAAACCATATACTGAAACCCTATCCGGGGCGCACTACAACCTTCTCAAATGCCCCCCTGATACATAATTACTTCATCAATTTGTGAATGGCATCCTCTGCTTTATCAAAACCAAATCCTGCCAAAACAGTCTTTAGCTTCGCTTCAACTTGATCATTGGCAGGATCCCCGATACTACCAAGATGCGTATGTTTCACTTCCTTAGAAAGCTTGTCAGACCCCTCTTGGATCGCTTGACCCACTTGGATATACGCATCTCTAAATGGTACACCTTGCAGTACTTGTCGATTGACTTCCTCTACACTGAATAGATCCTTGTACTTCTCATCTTGAATGATACCGTCTTTGACCTTGATGTTCTTCATCGCAAAGATGGCTATCTCTAGAGTAGATTTCAGTTCATAGAAAGCAGGCAAAAAAGTCTCCTTGATCGTCTGCATATCTCTATGATAACCAGAAGGTAGATTGGTAGTGATCAAACTGATCTCAGTGCTAAGCGACTGCAGCTTGTTCATTTTTGCGCGGATGAGCTCAAAGACATCCGGGTTCTTCTTGTGCGGCATGATACTAGACCCAGTCGTCATCTCTGCGGGCAACTCTAGAAATCCAAAATTCTGAGAGTTATACAGACAGATATCCATGCTCATTCGTGCCAAGGTTGACGCGATGCTGTTCATGGCGAATGCCACTGTTTTCTCCACCTTGCCACGACTCATCTGCGCATAGACGACATTGTAACTAAGATCATCAAACCCTAGTAAGTCGGTCGTCATCTGTCTATCGAGTGGAAATGAAGACCCGTAGCCTGCCCCTGAACCTAGCGGGTTTTGGTTGGTTACCTTGTAGGCCGCCTGCAAAAGATGCATATCATCGGTCAGACTCTCGGCATAAGCGCCAAACCACAACCCAAAAGATGAAGGCATAGCCACCTGCAAATGCGTATAACCTGGTATCAGCACGTCCTTGTGCTGTTTGCTGAGGTCATTGAGTGTTATGAAGAGTTCCGTCACCAAATCAGCAATGGTTTTGATCTCATCACGGATAAACAAACGGAGATCAACCAAAACTTGGTCATTGCGCGAGCGACCACTGTGGATCTTCTTGCCTGTATCTCCTAGCTTTCGGGTCAGCATCAGTTCCACTTGTGAGTGAACGTCTTCTATACCATCCTCGATGACAAAATCACCTGCTTCGATGATGCCCAAAATCACTTTGAGTTCACGGTGTACCTCGGTCAGCTCTGCTGACGTCAGCAGGTCGATACTCTCTAGCATCGTCGTATGCGCCATCGAGCCATATACGTCAAAGCGAGCCAACAACAAATCCAGTTCTCTGTCTCGTCCGACGGTGTAGTTTTCTATGTCCTTAGACACCTCTGTATTGCCTTTGTCCCAAAGTTTCATGTTGTATTGCTTTTTCTTATTGACCTGAGTCCTATTATCAAATATTGAAACACACTCATTAAATGTATTTTTTGTCACTATGCTTAAATATCATCCTCTCAACAAATCCCAGAGACTTTACAAAGCACTTTTATTAGTCTAACCCCTTCAAACTATATCTCCAGCCCATCCAACAATTGGATGTAAAGCTGTATTCCTTTTTCGATCTCATCGACGTAGATGAACTCATCTGCCGTATGCGACCTTGCCGAATCACCTGGGCCAATCTTGATGGAATCAAAAGGCATTAGGGCTTGGTCTGACATGGTTGGTGATCCATATTTTTTCATTCCTAAGTGATCCCCTCGCAGCACAATAGGATGCGTATTCGATATACCCGATGAGTTGAGTCGCAGCGACCGAGGCTTGAACTCCACGTCGATCTCACGCGCCAATATTTCTACAACCTCTTGGTTGGAGTAGGCGTCTGTAGTACGCACATCTAGAACGAACTTGCATGAGTCTGGCACGACGTTGTGTTGTGTACCTGCTTCGATCAACGTGACAGTCTTCTTGATCGGTCCGAGGTAGTCCGATTCTTTCTCGAACTGATAGTTCTGCAATTTCTCTATTTCGGTCAGCGCCTTGTAGATGGCATTGACACCCTCATCACGTGCTGCATGACCACTCACTCCTTTGGCCTCACAGTCGATGACGATCAATCCCTTCTCGGCAATCGCCATATCCATGAGTGTCGGTTCGCCTACTATAGCCAAATCGATTTTGCCTAAAACTGGCAACAGCGATGCTACGCCGTTGGCTCCTGACACTTCTTCCTCGGCTGTCGCTGCTAGAATCAGGTTGTAGGGCAAGTTTTCTTGTGCATGGAAATGCAGAAAGGTCAAAATCAACGAGACCAATGGACCGCCTGCATCATTACTCCCTAGACCGTGCAACTTGCCATCAATGATCTGCGCTTTGAATGGGTCCAATGTATAAGTCTTGGCAGGTTTGACCGTATCGATGTGGGAGTTCAAAAGTATCGTGGGTTTCTCATCAGAAAAATACTTGGATAGCGCCCAAATATTATTTCCCTGTTGCTGTACCTCTACTCCTTTTTCTTCCAAGAATGTTCGAACCACTCGGGCTACATTTTCTTCCTCGCGACTAAAAGACTGCGTCTCTATCATAGCCGCCAATAGTGCCACTGCCTCTCGAGTATACCTGTGATATGATGCGTCTATTTCAAGCATAATGTCGTACCAGGATAATCCACAGATTGCACTTTGTCTAGTGCTTCGAAATGACATATTTTCACCGTATCAACGCCCGCATTGATCGCATCAAAAGCATTGTCGAGTTTAGGAATCATCCCATCGACAACCACACCTTCTTCCTTGTATTTGACATAACCCTCAGGAGTAATCTCAGGAATCACTACTTTGTTCTCAAAGTCACTCAATACCCCTGGCTGCTCAAAACAGTAGACTAAATCCACTTGATAGTGATCTGCTATGCCGCGAGCCAGTTCAGAAGCGATTGTATCCGCATTGGTGTTGAGCAATTGACCTTGATTGTCATGCGTCAATGCACAGACTACTGGAACCATCCCCAAGTCAAACAAAGACTTCAAAAAAGAAGCATTAACTTCTTCTACATCACCTACATAACCATAATCAATGGTGGTAACACTTCTCTTGCGAGACCGAATGAGGTTTCCATCCGCCCCAGACACGCCAAGAGACTGAATCCCAGCTGACTGTAGCTTGGCAACAATCTTTTTGTTGAGGCCACTAAAGACCATCGTCACGATATCGATAGCGTCTGCATCAGTGATGCGTCTCCCTTCGACCATTTTGGGCGGTATACCCATTTTGTTTTGCACGACAGAGGCGATATTCCCTCCCCCATGTACCAGTATTTTATTGCCCTTGAGTGCTGCGAACTTCTTCAAAAAGATATCCAACTCAGCCTCTTCGTTGATGACTTTTCCTCCTATTTTGACAACTGTCAAAGACTCCATTCTGTATTTGATTATTTGATATTGAGCAATTTCTGAAGCACGGCTTGTGCGGATGTGATACGATGATTAGCCTGTGCAATCACGATCGAACTGTCGTGATCCAACACACCGTCTGTCGCGATAACATTGCGACGTATCGGCAGACAGTGCATGAACTTAGCCGCATTGGTCAACGCCATTTTTTCGGGTGTGATCGTCCATGTAGGATCTTGAGAAACAACCTGTCCATAGACCTCATCCTTGAAAGCCGACCAGTTCTTCGCATAGATAAAATCGGCTCCTTCAAAGGCCTTGTTTTGATCATACTCTACGGTTGCATTCCCTACGATTCCAGCTTCCAACTCATAGCCTTTGGGATGTGTCACGACCAATTCATAATCCATTCGATTGCTCCAGTTGAGAAACGAATTGGCTACAGCCTGAGGCAATGCTTTGGGGTGTGGTGCCCATGACAATACGACTCTAGGCTTATCGACTTTCTTGTATTCTTCGATCGTGATCATGTCTGCAAACGACTGCAACGGATGAGAAGTGGCTGACTCCATGTTGATCACGGGTACCGAGCAGTGCTTGACGAACTGACTCAATATTTTCTCTTGATAGTCTTCCTGCTTATTGGTCAAAGAAGCAAAGGCTCTGATACCAATCGCATCAAAATAACTACTCATCACTCCTGCTGCCTCGATAATGTGCTCGCTCGTATTGCCGTTCATCACGACTCCATCGCCGAACTCCAATTGCCAGCCTTCGGTATTGAGGTTGAAGATAAAAGACTCTATCCCCAAATTGAAAGATGCCTTTTGCATACTCAACCTCGTCCTCAGACTTGGATTGAAAAACAAAAGGCACACTGATTTCCCACTCTTAGCGAACGGGCCATCTCGCTCTATTTTTTTCTTTAACTCTACTGCACTTTGGATCCACCCAACGGGATCATCTACATCATCGATCGAGCAAAAGTTTGTCATACTAATTCTTTTATTGCATTGATTAAAATATCTGCGTCAGCCTTGGTCACCGTCATCGGTGGCAACAATCGCAACACCTTCGGGTCTGTAGCTGCACCCGTAAATATCTTATATTTTTTCAACAATTCGCCTCTTAATTCCTTGACAGGCTCATCAAACACCAAACCAAGTAACAATCCTTTGCCACGAACCGATTTGATCGCACTCACTCCTTCGAGTTCAGAGAGGATGTACTTCCCTATCTCTGTACTATTGCGCATCAAATCTTCATCTTTGATCACGTCCAGTACAGCATTGCCCGCCGCACATGCCAAATGATTGCCACCGAACGTTGTACCCAACTGACCAAAAGCCGCTTCAAAATCAGGAGTAATGATCACTCCACCTATCGGAAAACCGTTTCCCATACCTTTGGCGATGGTGATAATATCTGGTTGGATATTTGCATATTGGTGTGCAAAGAACTTACCCGTACGCCCATAACCTGACTGCACCTCGTCTAGTATAAATACAGTACCTGTCGCATGGCATGCTTCTTGGAGGCCTTCTAAAAACTCAGCCCCTGGATCATTGATTCCTCCAATTCCTTGAATGCCTTCGATGATCACGCAAGCCACATCCTTGGCAGCCAAAGCATCTTTGACCCCTTCCAAGTCTCCTAGTTCAAACAATTGGATATTGTCTGTAAAGTTAACTGCGGCTTGAATCTTGGGGTTGTCAGTAGCTGCTACAGCGAGTGACGTACGTCCATGAAATCCATTTTTGAAGGCAACAATCTTTCTTCTTCCGTTTTGGAATGAAGCCAGTTTCAAGGCATTCTCATTGGCCTCTGCACCTGAATTGCAGAGGAAGAGATTGTAATCCTCATAGCCACTCAACTTACCGAGCTTTTCGCTCAATTCTTCTTGCTGTGGTATCACTACAGAGTTGGAATAGAATCCAATCTTACTCACCTGCTCTGTCAGTGCTTTCACGTAAGTAGGATGAGAGTGCCCTATTGAGATGACCGCATGACCACCATAGAAGTCAAGGTATTTTTCACCATCCGTATCGTACACATAATTCCCCTCTCCTCTTTCGATGGTGATATCGAACAAAGGATAAACCTTGTAATTTTTCATTGTTATTTTTCGGTCATGATTTGAGATATCTTTTCGTAGGATTTCATCAATCCTTTGATCAATGCAGAGCTAAGTCCTTCGTGCTCCATTTCGTTCAACCCTGAGATGGTACAGCCCTGTGGAGTCGTCACTTTATCTATTTCTTCTTCTGGATGATTACCTGATTCGAGGAGAAGCGTCGCTGCACCCATACACGCTTGAGTCGCCATATGCTTGGCCTCTGGTGCATCAAACCCAAGTTGAATGGCTCCCTGCGTCGTAGCTCTGATCAGTCGCATCCAAAACGCAATCCCACTCGCACACACCACCGTAGCAGCCTGCATCTTGTTCTCATCAATGACCAGTGTCTCACCCATTGCATTGAAAATCTCCTCTGCCAAACCGATCTTAGCCTTGCCTGTTCCGTTGGTAGAGAGGCAGGTCATCGATTCTCCTACTGAGATCGCAGTGTTCGGCATACTACGAATGATCGCCACTTTGTTGCCGACAATTTCGGCAATCTCACTGATCTTGCGGCCTGTGATCGTTGAGATCAATACATGTCTCTTCTCGTCTAGTTCATCCTTTATTTCATTTAGGATTGTATTGATCTGACTCGGTTGCACACACAGAATGATGATATCCGAAGCCCTCACTGCATCAATATTGGATGGAGTCACCAGTACATGAGGATGCTTTTTCCAACCATCGAGATTAGAGACATTCCTTTTGGTCAGTACCAGTTGCTCTATGTCAAAATTGGTTTGGTCTACGAGTCCTTGTGCAATCGACAATCCTAAGTTTCCTACTCCTATTAATGCAATTTTCATCGGGTAATAATTTATATGATGGGTGTGTTATCCTAATTCTTATTTAAAATCCTACGCTCTTGAGCTGTAGTCCTGTTTTTTGATCCAATCCAAACATTAAATTCATATTCTGAACAGCTTGTCCAGAAGCTCCTTTGACCAAGTTATCGATACATGAAGTCACCAAAACGGTATCTCCATGCTTCTCCACATGGATCAAACATTTGTTGGTGTTGACCACTTGTTTCATATCAGGTGCATAGTCCAACACGTGGACGAATGCAGCATCCTTATAAAACTCCCTATACATCTCGATCACTTCCTCTTCACTGAGCGTACATTTGGTGTACAAGCTAGCAAAAATCCCTCTTGGGAAATTGCCACGGACTGGGAGAAATTTCACCTCATGACCGTAATCACTTTGCAACTGCTGAATCGACTGATTGATCTCACCTAGGTGCTGATGGCTAAATGCCTTATAGATCGATACGTTATTGTTTCTCCAACTGAAATGGCTCGTTTTACTTGGGTTTTGCCCCGCTCCTGTGGATCCTGTAATTGCATTGACATGTACATCCTCGTTCAACTCGCCATTGGCTGCTAGTGGTAGAATCCCCAATTGGATCGCCGTAGCAAAACAGCCAGGATTGGCTATTTTAGTTGCCTTCTTGATCGCTCCCAAATTCAGCTCAGGCAATCCATATACAAAACCATCGGCATCAGCCTTGAGTCGGTATTCATTGCTCAAATCTATGATCTTGACACCTGCTGGGATATCATTCCCTTCCACAAACGTACGCGAGTGACCGTGCCCTGAGCAGATAAATAATACGTCTACATCAAAATTTAGCTGATCCGTAAAGTCTCCTTCTATATCTCCCACGAGATCCTTGTGTACCGAATCAATCGAATTACCTGCATTGCTCGTACTGTGTACGAAAGCTACATCCGTCTCCGGATGCCCTGCCAATACTCTCAACAACTCACCTGCTGTATAGCCAGCTCCACCTATTATCCCTACTTTAATCATTGTTAATCGAGCTATAAATTTTCGTTTGGTTTGCTAATATCTTTGTAAAGCCTTTGACATCTTCACCCGACCATCCGTTGTTCATTTCACCATACTGCCCAAAATCCGATGACATCAGATCCTTGTCAGATTCGATCCCTATCACTTGGAAACGGTAAGGTGCCAATTTTACTTTAACAGTCCCTGTAACGTTTCGCTGCGTATTTTCTAAAAACACTTCAATATCTCTCATCACTGGATCTAAAAACTGCCCTTCGTGTAGTAGCATTCCGTACCAGTTGGCCAGTTGCTCCTTCCAGTGTTGTTGCCACTTGGTCAAGTTGTGCTTCTCTAACAGGTGGTGTGCCTTCAATATCACGACCGGTGCTGCTGCCTCGAATCCCACACGACCTTTGATTCCGATGATCGTATCCCCGACATGCACATCACGTCCGATTCCGTACTTGGAAGCAATATCGTTGAGCGTTTCGATCACCTCGACCGCCCCCATAGTCTTGCCATTGAGACCTGTCAACTGACCTTTATCGAAAGACAAGACCACTTCTTCACTTCCCTCCTTTTCTACTTGGCTAGGATAGGCCTCTTCGGGCAATGTCAAATTAGACGTCAAAGTCTCGTCACCTCCAACTGAAGTCCCCCACAATCCTCTGTTGATCGAGTATTTGGCTTTCTCCCAAGAGATATTGACACCCTTTTCTTTCAAATATTCTATTTCCGCCTGACGCGAAAGTTTGTTATCTCTGATCGGTGTAATTATCTCTACATCTGGACAGATTATTTGGAATATCAAATCAAAACGCACTTGGTCGTTGCCTGCGCCTGTGCTACCGTGCGCGATATAATCTGCATTGATAGACTTGGCATATTTAGCAATCGCCAAAGCCTGAAACGCTCGTTCAGCACTCACTGACAAGGGGTAAGTATTGTTTTTCAAGACATTGCCATAGATCAAATACTTGAGGCATTCGTCATAGAAGTCCTGAGTTTTTTCGAGATTGACATGCTCCACTACACCGTATGATCTCGCCCTGCTTTCGGCCTCTGCCATTTGCTCAGCAGTAAACCCTCCCGTATTGACAAGAGCGGTATATACATCCAGATTCAAACCTTGTAAATAGAAAGCGCAATACGTGGTGTCCAATCCACCACTGAAGGCCAATACTACTTTTTTGTTACTCATTTCTTCTTCTGTTTTCTTTGATTCTTGAAATTTGCTAGACGCTGAAAACGCTTGGCAATGATTCCTTTTTCTTTGATTACAAATTTATTGGAAGCCTCGTGAAGAAGCATCCCCGTACAGAGACAATTTCTGCGTTCATTTCTTTCTAGTATATCATAATTGGGACAACTACGACATCCATTCCAAAATTCCGTGTCTGTTGTCAGTTCTGAAAACGTCACTGGTCGGTAGCCCAGTTCATAGTTGATTTTCAATACCGCCAAACTAGTGGTGATACCAAAAATCTTTGTTCCTGGAAATTTCTCTTTGGAAAGTTTGAGAACCTTGAGTTTAATCTTCTTGGCCAACCCTAGATTTCGAAAATCTGGATGCACAACGAGACCGGAGTTAGCAAGGTACTCCTTGTTTTGCCAGGTCTCAATGTATACGAAACCCGCCAAGTCCCCCTTGTCACTCAAAGCGATAACCGCTTCACCATTGTTGATTTTCTTCTCGATGTATTTTGGATCGCGTTTAGCAATCCCAGTACCTCGCGCTTTTGCTGCGGATTCAATCAACTCACATATAGCTTGGGCATATTTAGCATGCTCAGGCGTTGCATAATGCACATCAACGTTCATAGTTTATGAACTTAGTTAAGTAAAAAAATATTTGGTGTTTATATATACGATATGCGACTACCACGTAGGTAATCCTTAATTAGCTGACCCCAAAGGGTCTCCTGTTCCTCCTAAGGCTAAGAGTAACTGTAGTGAAATCGATATGTGAAGCGAGTGCTTTCATTATATTATAGCTCAAAGAAAACGGTATTTATTGAAAACACTGTCAATCATTGAGCCATTTTTTAACGAAACAGATAAAATTTGTATTTATCTTAAAATTTAAAGTCAATAACTACCATTTTTACAATTAACCCCTCTCCTTACCGTTTATTTTAAAAGGCTCATACTAGCCCGTAGTAGCATCAAAGAGTGGCCAATTGCTGGGTAAACCAAGCATATTCTTCTCGAACATCTACTACGTCCTTCCATACAGAAAGTTTTGCTTGAGTTTGCAATAAAAATTGGCGATGTGCTGCAGTATGTGGATTGAAAGGTCGGTGAGCCATCGCTCTTCGAATCAACTCCCACTGCTTGACAAACTCCTGGCTTGCATCATCCAGTGCAACCTGCTCAAAGCAACTCCAAATATAATCTTCTGCCTCCGCTGTAGGATGAAGCCTATCAGACTTGTAGAAGCGGTAGTCCCGCAGATCATCCATCATTATTTCGTATGCGGGGAAGTAGTACACTCCATTGCGATGAGTCAGTTGAGCGCAAAGCACACGAAGCATAGACTTGCTCAACTGGTCTTGGACCATGCCGTCCTTGAGGTGACGCACAGGGCTGACAGTCAATATCACCTTCAATTTAGGATTATCCCGCAACAGCATATCTAGAAGCTCCTCCACAGTACTCTTCATTTCTTCGAGCGACAGCATGCGCTTGTCAAACAAAGACTGGGGTTGCTTGTGGCAATTTGCGACTACTAGGCCATTTAGCTCGTATACCGTCGCACTACCTAATGTGATTATCAACCAATCTGCAGATCGTAGATAGCGCTGTACCTCCTGCTTCTTTTTATTGATATGCTCTATCAGTTGCTCTTGACTGTCTGCCCGTAAATCAAAATGATAGTCATAGTGACAAAACATGCCATCACGCTCCACAAAAAGCGACTCTTCGAGTGGGGCCAACACTCTAACCAAAGAAACAGGGTTAAAAATCACACCAAATGGATTGACCAGAGCATCGAACTTGAATTGTTGCAAACGTTCACCCATACCCTGTGCAAAACAAGAGCCTAGCGTCACGATCTGCTGACCAATCCGGACGGACTCTTTCAGTGGTTTGAGATCAATATCGGTTTTGAGAGGGCATAGCATGAATCAAATATAGGCACAAAAAAACCTCTGACACAGGCCAGAGGTTTCGTTATCTTGAGTATTGAGAGTGATTATTCTGCTACTACGTTTACAGTAACATCATGCTTCACTTCTTTGTGCAAATCCAAAGTCACTACGTACTCACCCACATTCTTGATTGACGTGTTGAATCCGATTTTCTTACGATCTACTTCGAAACCTTTCACAGCCAAAGCGTCAGAAATCTGAAGTGCAGTCACTGCACCAAATATTTTTCCACTTTCTCCAGCTTTGGTTTTAATTTCAATAGCACTATCCCCAATCTTCTTCGCCAATTCTTCAGCATCTTGCTTGATTTTCTCTGCTTTGTGAGCAGCTTGACGTACGTTTTCAGCGATCATCTTTTTGTTAGATGGGCTACCGATGATAGCAAATCCTTGAGGAATCAAGAAATTTCTACCATATCCTGGCTTTACAGCTACAATATCGTTTTTATAACCAAGGCCTTTAATATCTTCTTTCAATATAATTTCCATGTCCTTGTATTATTTTAATGAATCCGTAACATATGGTAACAAAGCTAGGTGTCTCGCTCTTTTGACAGCTTGAGAAACTTTACCTTGGAATTTCTGGCTCGTACCAGTCAATCTTCTTGGCAAAATTTTACCTTGCTCGTTGACGAACTTCAATAGGAAGTTAGCGTCTTTGTAATCGATATACTTGATACCGTTTTTCTTGAATCTGCAGTACTTTTTCTTCCTGTCAGTTCTGTTCATTGGTTCGTTAACTAATGTCATGATGCAGCCTCCTCTTTCTTTTTGTTAAATGCTCCGCCTTTTCTCTTCACGTTGTAAGCCAACGCATGTTTGTCCAAAGCAGTAGTCAAAAATCGCATGATCTTCTCGTCACGTCTGTACTCAGTTTCTAGAGCATCAACAATGGTAGTTTCACCTTCGAATTCGAACAATTGGTAAAATCCTGTTGATTTGTGCTGGATCGGATAAGCTAACTTTTTCAAGCCCCAGTTCTCTTCGTTGGTGATCTTAGCACCATTATCTTCAAGAACCTTTTTAAACTTTCCGACAGCATCCTTCATCTGATCATCAGACAAAACGGGAGTTAAAATGAATACCGTCTCGTAATTTTTCATTATGAAATATTTAGTTTTAAAAATCGAGGGGCAAAATTAGAAAAACATTACTTGAAATACAAAAGTATTGACAAGATACTGAGAAGCTGGAAATCAACTAATCTCCCCTACGTACAATTAGGAAACAGCCACCCATTGTCTACAAGATCCCTAACAATACAAATCCCCATCGGAAAAACCCGATGGGGATGTATATCTATTCTCTGTCAAGGGAATCTTCTACTCACATTCGGTATCCATCAAATCAGCATCCCAACAGTGGTACTCTGAATCTTGAAAGTGTGCTTCGCTCATCACTCGTCCCTGCCCAGAGGCTTGGCTCCACATGATGCTTACTTCATTGTCTATTGATGCATCATAGATGGTCACCATACGGTCCAAATCAGTGCTCGCATCTGCTTCGTACTCAATCGAGCTACCTTCATTATCACCTTCCTTTTGGACTGTAAAGGTCACATGAGCTATATCTGAATCATCTTCATTCGTCCAATCACTCGTCAACCACACACTTGGGTTCTCTGGGCTTTCGTACAACATCCAACTTCCTGATTCACCATTGACTGTTGATTCACCTTCAAACCACATAAACTCATCCAAATCCGTCCCATGAGATATATAACCTTTCCAGTCGACATCATCACCATCTACATCAGCGGTCAGTTTGATTTGATAATCACTTTGCGCGGGGACATCAAAGTTCCTCTCCCATACCCACAGCTCTGTTTCCTCGTCAAAGTACGCCTCGGCACCCACTGTGGCTTTGAATGCTGTCACAGGGATCACCAAGTGCTGATACAGTATACTTGAATATACCCCTACATTGATGGCTGCATAGCCCCAGTTGCCGACCATGGCCTCACGAGCGCCTTCATCTGTGGCATCATTGAACTCACCAAAATCAGGAGCCATTGTGGAAGAGCTAGGTACAGTAGGAGCTGTATCAGTACTCATGTTTTCAGAATCATCTTCTGTACAAGCACTCAATACTACTATGGGGATCAAAAGGGTTGCAATAAATCGTTTCATACTATTCGTTTTTGATTTAACATGTCTATTCATACCCACTCAATAGCCAAACACCATGCCATGTCAGAACCATGAAGAAAGAGTTCTATATTTACTCACAGAGAAACTCCTGCTCCCAAAAAACAATACACTGATATACAGCAAACTATAAGATCCAATCCCATACCACTTCAACATCTCTCAGGAACCAATTCACTTCTTTGATTACCCAAAACTGTGGAACTCTGTAGAGTTTTTTTCTCAATATGAGAAGTCTCCACTAAAAATGAGACCTTCAAATGTCCCATTGTTCGTTGAGCGAAGCAATGGCATGGTATCCCGTCAAATCAAATTGACAGGGCACAACGGATACATAGTTGTCAGAAATAGCCCACTCATCGTTGTCTTCTCCTTTGTCATGATTGACAAAATTGCCTACCATCCAATAGTAGTTGCGTCCATGAGGGTCTAGGCGTTTATCAAACTCCTCCTCCCATCGGGCATTGGCTTGACGACAAATCTTGATTCCTTTGAGCTTTTCATTCTGCTTGGGAGGAAAATTGACATTCAGTGCTATCCCCGTCGGAAGGCCATGATCAAGTACGTTTCGCGTAATTTTGAGCACAAACTCGTCTACATGTGAAAAATCGGCATCCGCACTAAAATCACATAACGAAAAACCAATAGCGGGTCCACCTTCGATAGCACCCTCGATAGCTGCAGACATAGTCCCTGAGTAAAGCACACTGATACTTGTATTAGACCCATGATTGATCCCACTGACAACCAGGTCTACTTTGCGATCACGCAGCACCTCACGCTTGGCGAGTTTGATACAATCCGCAGGAGTACCTGAGCATTCGTAGGCGAGAATATCCCCAAACAAGTCTGACTTGACCAACCGAAGCGTATCTCCTACAGTGATGGCATGTCCCATTCCGGATTGAGGCTTGTCCGGGGCGACCACCACGACTTCACCGAGAGTTGACATCAGTTCGACAAGTTTTCTAATACCATTGGAGGTGATACCATCATCATTTGATATAAGGATCAAGGGCTTTGCCATAGTCGTTTTCTTTTTGCTTTAAAACTAAACTAAGCCTACGGTATAGTCCATGCAATTCACAAAAAAAGCCCAAGTCAACTTGAGCTTTTCTTTCATAACTGAACCTCATCCTGCTGGCTGTAGCGCTTACCTACGACAAGGCTCTGATCACTTATCCTTTGTGTACTTTTCCGCTACTCGATGTATCTATATCTACGGTCTCTGGATCTCCATGATAAGTCACTTTGCCACTACTACTGACTGTAGCTGACAATTCTCTACTCACATCAACAGTAGCCTTGCCAGACGAACTCACCTTGACACGTGCTCCTTTGGACTTCAAATTCACTCCATGGTATTTACCCGAAGAGCTCACTTCTATATCTTGTGTACTCACTTCACCGCTCAATGTCACCTTGCCACTGCTAGACACCTCCAACTTGAGCCTCTCTACATCTAAAATCAAGATCATCGTCCCAGAACTGCTGCACTGGACATACAACTCATTGGACTCAATCTCAGAGGCTGACTTGACTACCGCAGATGAACTACAACGAATCTCACGCAAATCCTCAGAATAAGTCAACACTACGTCTACAGATTGACTACCATAGCTACCACGATCCATATGGATATTTAGCGTATTTCCTTTGATCTCTGTCAGTACTTTGTCAACAGACACACCATCAGTCATCACGACTGCTTCGTTTTTTTCCCCTTGAACCAAAGTCACTTGAATGGACTCCCCGACACTCACTGCTTCAAAATTATCCAAGTTCCGTGTTTGTTCGTTGGTTTGAGCATATGCACTGATAGCTAGTACACACAAACCGGTTATGATCGTATATATTCTTTTCATGTTTTAAAATTTGTTTCTCATAAGACAACTACTCTCTTAGAAGAGTTGCATAGTCCGCACAATTATTACATCTCAAACGATATTTGATTAGTTTTGCCAAAATTTCCCAGAAATGAAAAAGGTCGCATTTTACACACTCGGTTGCAAACTCAATTTTTCGGAGACATCTACCATAAGTAGATTGTTTGAAGAGGAGGGCTATGAAAAAGTCGCCTTTGAAGAAAAATCTGACATCTATGTCATCAATACCTGCTCGGTCACCGAAAATGCAGACAAGAAGTGTAAGCAAATTGTCAAGAGTGCCAAGAAAACTTCACCTGATTCATTTGTAGTGATCATCGGTTGCTTTGCACAATTGAAACCAAAGGAGATTTCAGAAATCAAAGGTGTAGATGCGGTATTGGGTGCTGCCGAAAAATTCAAATTACTGGAACATCTCAAAGAATTTGAAAAGTCGAAAGAAACCATAGTATGTGCTTCGGAGATTTCCAACGCGACGGAGTTCAACAACGCATACTCCAAAGCAGATCGTACACGTACCTTCCTCAAAGTACAGGACGGGTGCAACTACGGCTGTGCCTTTTGTACTATACCTCTCGCAAGAGGCAAGAGCCGGAGCGACACCATCGCCAACATCCTACTCTCTGCACAGGAGATCGCAGCATCAGGGGTCAAAGAAGTCGTACTCACTGGAGTCAACATTGGAGACTTCGGTGTTCAGAATGGCCGCCGCAGGGAGAACTTTCTCGACTTGATCAAAGCGCTAGACGAAGTAGAAGGCATTGAGCGATTTAGAATTTCATCCATCGAACCCAACCTTCTGAGCAACCAAGTCATTGAATTTGTAGCACAAAGCAAACGCTTTGTACCGCACTTTCATATCCCACTGCAGTCCGGTAGCAATAAGATTCTCAGGCTGATGAACCGCCGATATTTGCGCGAACTCTACGTAGAACGCGTCGCAAAGATCAAAGAACTGATGCCTGACTGTTGCATTGGGGTAGATGTGATTACAGGATTTCCAAATGAATCCCACGAAGACTTCTTGGACACTTACAATTTCATCAACGAACTGGAAGTCTCCTACTTGCATGTATTTACA
This sequence comes from Reichenbachiella sp. 5M10, assembly GCF_002742335.1. NCBI lineage: Bacteria > Pseudomonadati > Bacteroidota > Cytophagia > Cytophagales > Reichenbachiellaceae > Reichenbachiella > Reichenbachiella sp. 5M10. The sequence goes on from NZ_MDGR01000007.1 coordinate 2,069,030, forward strand.
TATTCCGAAAGGGACAACACTCAAGCCATCACCATGGATAACCCTGTCCCCTACGCAGAAAGACAAGACCGCTCCAAAATGCTACGTATTCTATCAGAAAAAAAGAAACGAGCGTTCTATTTGAGTCAAGAGGGACGTAATGCTGAGGTACTCTTAGAAGGTGATATCAAAGATGGTGTGATGCATGGATTCACTGCCAACTACATCAAAGTGGAGTTTCCACACGATGAAAACTTGGTCAATCAGTTGATTCCCATACATTTGAAACAAACCACCGATGACTTGACCATGCAAGTCACGGTACCTCTAGACACACCTGCCTAATTGATACCCTGATCTATTCAGCAGTAACGGGGATATTTTCGACAGGAAATGTAAATCGGAGATATTCCCAAGAAAATGAGACGACGCCTTCTTTCGAAATATCAAAAAGCATTTTCTCCTGCAAGTTACCTACCCGAGTGGGCACGACACTAAAACGCAAGACATCCAGAGTCTTGTCATAGTCGTAGGCTCCCCATACATCATACTTGGTATTGAGAATAATTTCCCATTGCCCCTCTGATGGGATAGTATAGAGCGCATAGTTACCGGTTTTGATGGTCTGTCCTGCGATTTGAATATCTGCATCAGTCGTAAATACCGTCGCTTCGTTGGCCCCAGTCCGCCATATTTTGTCATACTTCACCAAGTCACCCCAGATCACACGCCCCTTGACAGAGGGTTGACTATAGGTGATAAACACCTCGGCACCTCCAACCTGGCGACTAGCCCTAGCTGGTGGAGAAGGACGATTACTTGCCTCCTTCTTGTATTGTTCGAAATTACCCGTATCAGATGACACGTAATTTTGTGAATATTCTGGTCGGTGACAACTCGAACATATCACCATGATGGACGCCATCAACAAAAACCCTTCCTTCACTCTCTTCATCTTCTTATTCATCATGTTATTCAAACTTTCATACGAAGTTCTACCAAAATATGTTTAAACATCTAATTTCAAATCACACCCAATCCCTCCTTCTATCACTATGACAGGAGGAGATGTATTGAATAAAGGTTGGTGGTTGAGTAAATTCTCTCTACAAAGAATTGTAGAAAGCAACAATCCGTATCAAGTCACGAACTTCCGAAACACTCAGTCGGTTTTTTCGAATGTACTCTTTGACTTGATCTCCATGTAAATCTAGGATCATGAATAGATCCGCTTTTTTACCACTATACTGTACAATCTCTCCAGTACGAAAAGCAAAATAATACGTCAAAGCCAGCTGCTCATGCATGGGCATGGCTCCTGAATAATAATAGCCCTGACTATATGCTTCAGCTTCCATTACGATTTTCTCCCTGCATAGCAACGTCGTAGGTCCCTCATAGAGCACCTCAAACAGAATAGGTGCCCGAAAATCAGTTCTTACTTCGTACGGAATCGCATAAAACTGGCGGTAATTTTTAAGTATACTATCAAAAAACTCAAAGTACAAAATCCTCTTGCTGTTGAGGGTATTCACCTTCTGACTTGGATCCAACACCTGTACAGTGTTGGTTTCCATATCGTACTTGAGCTCACCTCGGAGTGTATCCCCATCCAAGGTCACCAACCAGCCTTTGTGCCAAACGCGAGACGAAAACTCTTGAGCTTTCGTCTCGGTCAAAAGCAGGAACAACGATATGCAAATTAGCATGCCTCTCATTTCTTCAAGATGCTATGCCCCATCTTGTCCCTTTTGGTTTCGAGATATTTCTGATTGTGTTGATTGGGAGATACTTCGATAGGAATATTCTCAACGATCTCCAAGCCATAGCCCATCAAACCTACACGTTTGGTGGGATTATTGGTAATCAATCGAATTTGGCTCACGCCCAAATCATGCAAGATCTGTGCCCCAACACCATAATCTCTATGATCTCCTTGGAAGCCTAACTTTTCATTTGCCTCCACCGTATCCAGGCCTTCTTCCTGCAACTTGTATGCCTTCAGCTTGTTGATCAACCCAATACCTCGGCCTTCCTGGTTCATATAGAGCACTACACCTTGCCCCTCTTCCTCTACCATTTTCATAGCTTTGTGCAGTTGTGTCCCACAGTCGCAACGGCATGAACCAAAAATATCACCCGTCACACAAGAAGAGTGCACGCGTACCATGACTGGATCCGTCTCTTTCCACTCTCCTTTGACCAAGGCAAGATGGGTCTCTCCTGTACTGAGCTGCTTGTATGAGGTCAATTTAAAATCTCCCCATTCGGTAGGCATATCCACCGTAATCTCCTTTTGGATCAACGATTCCTTCTCCATACGGTAGCTGATCAAATCCTTGATAGAGATAAGCAGCAGGTTGAACTTTTCCGCCACTAACCTCAGATCAGGCAGCCGTGCCATAGTACCGTCTTCATTCATGATTTCCACCAAGACACCTGCAGGCTGCATACCTGCCAACCTAGCCAAGTCAATGGCTGCTTCGGTATGACCAGCACGTCGAAGCACCCCTCCTTTTTTTGCTCTCAGCGGAAAAATATGCCCTGGTTTCCCCAGTTCTTCGGGTTTGATTGTGGGGTCTACAAGTGCCTTGATTGTTTTGGCTCTATCACTTGCAGAAATCCCCGTAGTACACCCATGTCCAATCAAGTCTATAGATACAGTGAATGGTGTCTCATAAGCTGCAGTATTCTTACCCACCATCAGTTCCAGTTCCAATTCATCACATTTCTCTTCGACCAAAGGAGCGCATATCAGGCCTCTACCATGAGTAGCCATGAAATTGATGATTTCGGGTGTCACGCTCTCAGCGGCACACACAAAATCCCCTTCGTTCTCTCTATCTTCATCATCGACTACTATGATGACCTCACCTCGCTTTATGGCTTCTATTGCATCTGATACTTTGTCTAACATATCTATCTTACGGTAACGTTTCCTAATTCTTTTGCGATGGCCATTTCCATCTGTTTCAACCCTGTTTGCATCGACAATAGCTCATCTATTTCAGCTTCATCGGTACTATTTTTAATATTCTCAATGTTTTCAGCAATCATCTTACGGATGATTCTGAACTTTAATCTAAGGATGTTTCCAAACGCCGATTTTTTCAACGCGTCCCTCTCATGTGCTACAGAGATTTGAAACTTATCCGACCAATTTGGACTCAGTTCATAGCGATCCGTAGACAAGTCTACGGCTACCTTTTTTATTTCTTCACTCCCTCCCATCAAATCATGTAAGTTGGTCACCTTGCCAGCTGCGAGACTTGATTTAAACATGTCCATCATTTCGATGTATATCGGAGTGGTAAATTCGATATCCTCACACTCCGTAAGGATATATTGCGCCAATTGAGTCTCTTCTCCTTCAAAGCCCTCTACCAATTCCTCGCCATAGTTGATCAACATACGAATACTTTCCCGCTCTTGTTGCTGGATAATGTCAGACGGTGTAGCCTTCTCTTCCAGATCTGTAGGATCTGCAAACAAATCTGGCGGTGGCTCCATGGGTATTCCGAACGGAGACATATCTGGAGGAAAATTCCCCATAGACGGGGACGGGTTGGATGGACTACCCGAAGTGTAGTTGGTACGAGGCTTGTTGCTTTCTTTGAGCAACAGTTTATTGAGTTCGGTAACCAACGTACCCTCATCTATACCCAGCTTGTTGCTGCACTGCTGCGTGTACACCGTTCTCTTGATCGGATCAGGAATCAGCGATATGCTGTGTACAATCTCCCTAATCGCCTCTGCCCGTTTGATTGGATCATCTGTACCCGAAATGTATAGCTCCGTCTTGAACGAGATGAAGTCCAGACTGTTTTCTTCAAGGTAGGTTTTGAACGCCGTCCCCCCAAGTTGTTTGCAATAGCTATCCGGGTCTTCTCCTTCAGGAAATCGCACTGCCTTGACATTGAGCCCTCCTGAAAGCATCATATCTATCCCACGCATAGACGCCTTGATCCCTGCCTTGTCCCCATCAAACAATACCGTAACATTCTCCGAATACCGCTTGATAAGCTTGATTTGATCTTCGGTCAAAGAAGTGCCTGAAGAAGCCACGACATTCTTGATCCCTCCTTGATACAGCGACGTGACATCTGTATAGCCCTCTACCAAATAGCAGTTGGCTTGATTCCTTATTTCATTCTTAGCCTGAAATATACCATAGAGAATTTTACTCTTGGTATACAACTCCGTCTCCGGGCTATTGAGGTATTTGGGGCCCTTCTCGTTGCTTTTGAGTGTACGTGCTCCAAACGCGATAACTTTTCCAGATACATTGTGTATCGGAAAGGTTACTCGCCCTCTGAATCGATCATAAGCCTTGTCCTCTTTGACTATTTTGAGTCCGGCACGTTCGAGATAAGACTCATTGTAACCTTTTTGAGCTGCAGCATCCATGAGACCTTGCCATTGATCCAACGCATAACCAAGCTCGAAAGTCTTGATGGTTTCGTCCGTAAAATCACGCTCTTTGAAATAACTTAAGCCAATATTCTTCCCTTCCTCGGTATCCCAGAGGTTTTTGACAAAATGATCTTTGGCAAAATTCAATGCGATGAATAAACTCTCTCGTTCATTTTGTGCATTGACCTGTTCTTCTGTCTGCTCCTCTTCTTCGAGTTCAATGCCATACTTCTTCGCCAAAAATCGCAAAGCCTCCATGTAACTAAGGCCATCCAACTCCATGAGAAAGGTAATCGCGTCCCCTCCTTTACCTGTACTGAAGCACTTGAAGATGTTTTTGGCGGGAGACACCATAAAAGAGGGAGTCTTCTCGTCCGTAAATGGGCTTAGGGCCTTAAAACTTGACCCTGATTTTTTGAGATCCACGAACTCACTGATCACTTCATAGATATCCATACGGTTTTTAATCTCCTCTATGGTATGATTGCTGATCACTTAATTCAAATTCGTTTTAGGGTCTTTAGAAATACAAATCTAGCACGAAATTAGTCAAGTATATGATACAAAAACGCTATATCGTTTAACTTGCAACAAATTTGAATCTATAGCGACACTAGAGCATTGAAAATCACAGATAAAGACGTACTCCAAGCACTCTCAACCGTGCAAGATCCCGACCTCAAGCAAGACCTTGTCACCCTCAAGATGATCAAAGACCTCAAGGTGGACGACCAGAAAATCAGCTTTACCGTAGAGCTGACCACTCCTGCCTGTCCACTCAAGGAAATCATAAAAAATGATTGTTTGAAGGCTGTCGGCTCTATAGCTCAGGGACTCGAAATACAAATTGACATGTCTGCTCAAGTCACCTCAACTAGAGAGCAGTCATTCACCCTACCTAAAGTAAAGAATATCATCGCAGTGTCCTCTGGCAAAGGTGGAGTAGGCAAATCTACAGTCACTGCCAATCTTGCTGTGGCTTTGGCCAAAAGCGGTGCATCTGTGGGCATCATCGATGCGGACATCTTCGGTCCATCTATCCCTACGATGTTCAACTGTGAGTACGAGCAACCAGAAATGATCAAAGAAGGAGATCGCAACCTCATCGTCCCTATCATGCAGTACGGTGTGGAGCTCGTATCCATTGGTTTCTTAACTCCCAAAGACAACGCCATCGTATGGAGAGGCCCAATGGCGAGCTCAGCTTTGAAGCAATTCATTTCTGATGTCAAGTGGGGTGAACTCGACTACCTCTTGATTGATCTACCTCCTGGGACTAGCGACATCCATCTTACCCTCGTGCAATCTGTACCCGTCACTGGTGCGATCATTGTCACTTCTCCACAAAAAGTAGCTATCGCTGATGCAAAAAAAGGATTAGCGATGTTCAAATTACCACAAATCAATGTACCGGTTTTGGGTGTAGTTGAGAACATGGCTTATTTCACCCCGGATGAGTTGCCAGACAATAAATATTACATTTTTGGACAAAATGGAGGGAGAGAATTAGCCGAAAAAGAAGAAGTGCCGTTTTTAGGAGAGATCCCTATCGTACAATCTATCCGAGAAAGTGGGGACAGTGGGTACCCTGCGGTCATGAAAGATGGGATCACCGAAGAGGCCTTCATGGGACTGGCTCAATCCGTCGCAAGACAGGTTGCCATCAGAAATGCGAGCAAAGAGAAAACAAAGATCGTACAAATGAGTTAAATTTGATTATTCAATACAATTATGGATAACAACACAAAAGAAACGCTTTTAGAAAAGATCAATGGAGCCATTGACAACATCCGCCCTTATTTGGAAGCGGACGGAGGAGACGTCAGAGTAGTCGATATAGATGACAACTTCGTTGTATTTGTTGAGCTTTTGGGAGCCTGCGAAGCGTGTCCTATGTCACCGATGACCATGAAAGCGGGCATAGAAGAAGCCATCAAAAGAGTAGCTCCTGAGGTGACTAGCATCAAAGCTATCAACACTCAGCCGGCTGAGTAGTTTTCAAAACTCCTTGAAATGATTATCTTTCAGAATCGTTGGAACTCGTATTGGTTTCAACGAATTCAAAACTTGTGCGAAGATCGCTCCTATATATCCTATGCTTACTGAATAGTTTTGTGTCTCTCGCGCAAGACCGATGCGGCACTGTGCCTTTCAACACATATCAGAAGCAGAAGTTTTTCCTGCCCGAATCCAGCGAACAGTTTGAAGGTTGGATGCAGCGCAAAATCAACAATAGACCATTGCTCCGTCTCCAAAACTTACAAGCGGATCAAGTGTATACTATACCCGTCGTAGTACACATCCTACATCAAGGAGAAAATACTGGTACAGGATCCAATATCCCTGACGAGCAGATTTTCTCACAAATCGAAACACTCAACGAAGACTTTAGGCGTCTCAATGCCGACGCAACTGACACTCCGAATGAATTTTTGGCCGTAGCGGCTGATGTCCACATCGAGTTTGTATTGGCCCAGCGAGATCCCGAAGGACTCCCTACCAATGGCATCACACATACTCAAGCACAAAAGGATGTCTACGGCATCTACGAATTGGCAGACTTGGCTGCTGAAAAATACTGGGACAGTGACCAATACTTTAACATTTGGGTGAGTACGCTCAATGACTTCTTGGGGTATGCCCAGTTTCCTATATCCAATCTAGAAGGTATGAACATCGATCAAAACACCAATGCTGTATCAGACGGGATCTTCATCGACTACCGCTACTTCGGTACAGGGTACAATGCAGATGACTTCTCCAAAGGACGTACCGTGACTCACGAGACGGGACATTGGTTGGGCCTGCGTCATATCTGGGGGGATGCATCCAGCTGTAGTGCAGACGACTACTGCATCGATACTCCATCTCAAAGAACCAATACCTACGGCTGCCCTATACATGGCGAAGAAGTATCCTGCGACTCCAATGACATGTTCCAAAACTACATGGACTATACCGACGATGTCTGCATGAACCTGTTTACCCTCGACCAAAAGAGTCGAATGAGAACTGTGCTAGAAAATAGTCCAAGAAGAAAGTCTCTATTGACCAGCCCCGCACTAACCCCAGCCATCCAAGTAGCCAATGATCTAGGAGTATACGCCATCACCTCTCCTCTTTCTGGCGAATGCCAAGCCGACATCACTCCAACAGTAGTCCTCAAAAACTACGGTACCAACGACATCTCCCAATTCAAAATCACACTGCTAATCGATGATTTAGAGATCGAAACATTGGAATCCACCCAAGTCCTCACCCCATTATCCAGTGCAGATGTAACCTTTGCTCCGCTAAACTCTTTCAACCTTTTCACAACCTTCACCTATCGCATCGATGAAGTCAATCATACCATCGATGGCAATGACGAAAACAATTGCGAATGGATCGCCAGCTATTTTGCACCTGACGCCAGCATCCCAACTAGCGAAGACTTCACCAACAGTACAACGAGCTACTCATCGACTTGGCAAATCAAACCTGGATCCTCATGGGAATATCAGCACGCCCCTTCCAGTGATCTCAGCAACGAAGCTATCGCCCTACTATATGCAGCAAGTGATGCAGATGAGTTTGGGACACAAGACTACTTGATCAGCCCGGCCCTGAGCATGATTGGAGTCGCTAGTGCTGAATTGCAGTTTGACTATGCTTATGCCGCAAAATCAGACATCATTGCTGACGGCCTTGCTGTCTATATTTCTACCGATTGTGGCGCAACTTTCCCTCTCGAAAACAGGCTATTTCAGCGCTGGTCTCCGAACCTCGGCACTACCTCAGCCACCAACAGTGATTTTGAGCCCAGCGGTGCGGGTGACTGGGAAACAGTCTCTCTCAACCTCAGTCAGTACACGGGCGAAGATCAAATTGTACTCGCCTTCGTAGGGTACAACGGCAATGGCAACAATCTCTACCTTGACAACCTCAAACTGATCTCCACGAGTACCACCAACTATGATATCAGTATTCAAAATATAGAAGGAGTACCCGTTGTGAGCTGTACTGATAATTTTGACATCTCCGCTGAAGTCAAGAACTACGGCTATCTCAACTTGACCTCATTCGAAATTCGAGGACAAATCGGTGATCAAATAGAATCTGGAACCGTCACACACTCCGATCTGTCTCCTGGCGAAAGCATGTGGGTCACTTTAGAATTCGAAGGATTGGCAGTCGGTGAAGATGTGGTCACCATCGACGTATACTCTCCCAATGGACAGGAGGACGAATCTCCAGACAACAATAATCTAAGTACACATTTCATCATAGACGATGACACGGAGGGTATTCCAATACGCCTCGACTTCCTCTCCAACAGCCCCTTGGAAAACTGGAATTATTATAGCGCCAGTGCTTTGCAGTTTTGGGAAATATACATCGATGACCGAGACTCTAGAGTTCGCTCACTCTACTACAACGCCTACGACAACATCAACCTTGGACTCACCAATCTATTCGTCAGCCCAATACTGACACTCCGAGAGCAAGATCAAGCCTCTGTAAGATTTGACTACTCCTATGCCTATCGCATCGGCAAAAATGATCGCTTACAAGTATTGGTTTCCACGAACTGTGGAGAGAGCTTTGACGATGTAGTATTTGACAAGAATGGATCGAGTCTTGCAATAGTAGACACAAACTCCGAGTGGTTTCCAGAAACAGAGGATGATTGGATCACCGAAACCATCGATTTGAGTGCCTACACTGGGCGAAACGACATCCGATTGGCCTTTGCCTTTACCAACCAAAATGGCAACAACCTTTTCATCGATAACGTTGAGTTTTTCGACGTAGAACAGCCCGACACACTGGCATTAGAAGAAAAACTTCGAATATATCCCAACCCCGCCACGACACAGTTTAGCATCAAACTCAACTTCAACATCAAGCAAGACGCCATGATACGTCTCATCAGTATGAACAGCGAGGTAGTATTGGAATACCCAATCAAAAACGCCCTCAACCAAGTCTACCTTATCGAAGACCTCCAGGTAGGTGCTGGGGTGTACATCCTCCAAATCCTCGGAGATGTCGATCAAGTCTCTAGCCGAGTTTTGATTCAGTAATTACTCAAATAGACGTCCTCAATCCAGACACCTTCTCGTGACGAGCTATGCCCAGGTCGATGAGTTGTGAAATCAAGTCTGTGTACAAGACTCCACTGGCCTCCCATAATTTGGGGTACATACTGATTTTGGTAAATCCTGGTATGGTGTTGATTTCATTGACAAGGATACGCCCCTCTTTGGTCAGAAACACATCAACTCGAGAGAATCCTTCACACTCCAATACTTGAAAGGTCCGTACGGCAATGTCTTGCACTTCTTTGATTTGCTCCTCAGTGATTTTGGCAGGGATATCGATGCGATAACCTTTGTCATCGAGATACTTGGCCTCATAGGAATAAAAGTTCGCCGAAAACGAAATCTCACCTGGGACCGAAGCTTTGGGTTCTTCATTGCCTAGGATTGCACACTCGATCTCACGACCGTCTACAAACTCTTCTATGACGATCTTTCGATCAAAAGCAAAAGCTTCATCCAAAGCTCGGTTGTACTCATCCTCTGTATCTGCCCTATTGATCCCTACAGAGGATCCTAGGTTAGCTGGCTTGACAAAACACGGGATTCCTAGCTCGGTAGAAATCTCTGCAAAGGTAGGCCGCACCTCATGTGAGCGCAGTGCGATGTATTTACCTATCGGCAATCCTGCATCACGCAAGATACGTTTCATCACGTCTTTGTCCATACCCACAGCAGATCCTAATACGTCGCACCCGACGAAAGGTACATTTGCGAGTTTTAGCAATCCCTGTGTCGCTCCATCCTCCCCCATCGGGCCATGCAAAATCGGAAAAACCACATCAACTTTCTCCGCCCATTTTCCATTGGCTACATAATGTATCTGCCCTCCACTATTGGGCACGAGAGCTACTTCGCTGCTATCTATATTCAGAGACAGGTTTTCCCCTTCGCCAAGAATCAACTCAGACGCTTCATCATACAACCATTTGCCTTGCTTGGTGATCCCGATCAGTACCGGGTAAAAACGTGACGTATCCAATGCTTCGATGACATTTTTGGCAGAGCGCAATGAAATTTCATGCTCTGCTGACTTTCCTCCAAAGAGGATTCCGACGTTGATCCTATTGTTTGCCATAATTGGCAAAACTATGAATAAGTTTGATTTGAAATAAGACCTAGATGTTTATTTCAGAAATATTTCCCATCCATAGGAAATAGGTATTAATTTGCCTCTTTACAATATTCAAATCAATGGAAGAAATCGAAGCAAAGAAAAAGACGACCAAGAAGCAATTCCTTATCCATCTCGGACTTGCCATTGCCACCCTGATTTTCATGGTCTACGCTATTTTCAATATCTATTTTCCTATCGTCACCAATCACGGCGAAAGCATGACTGTCCCCAATTTGGAAGGCATAATGATCGAAGACCTAGAAGAATTCTTGGAAGAGCGAGATTTACGCTATGCTGTAGAACCGGACTCAGGTTATTCGGCCAAATACCCTGCCCTTGCGGTATTGAAACAGTTTCCACTCCCAAATTCAAAGGTCAAGCAAAATCGAAAAATCTACGTCACTCTCAATGCCAAACAACCTCCAGTCGTCAAGATGCCTTCCTTGACGGGTCGCTCTCTCAAGAATGCCCAACTGGAACTAAGAAGCCTCGGACTCTCTCTAGGTGAGATTCGGTACAAGCCAGACTTTGCCCTCAACACCATCTTGGAGCAATACCATCAGGGTAAAAAGATCGCGTCAGGCTCAGAGATAGCCAAAGGCTCCAAAATTGATTTTGAAGTGGCTGATGGCTTGGGCAATCAAAATTTCCAAATGCTCAACCTCAAAAACCTCAGTCTGGATGAAGCCATCTTCGTCTTGCGCGGATATGGGCTCAAGGTCGGGGACGTTTTTTATGAAAATGAGGGATTTATCAACAAAGAAACCAAAGACGACTTAGGAGAAACCGTCTACAAAAAAACACCTGTCAAAGGAGGTCATGTATTCAAACAAAGCCCCAATGCTGAAAATAGCGCACGAATCGGGCAAAGCATCGATCTATGGGTCGTAGAGGTAGACTCTACAACGCTAGAAACTCCGAGTTTAGAGATTGCTCAGTAATCCGAACATACAATCATGTCCAAGCAGTGTTTTACATACCTCATAGGCCTACTGATCATGACGTCTCAGTTGCAAGCACAACTCATCGTCAAACCTATCAGGCACACCTATTTGGACTCCAAGAGCACTGCGACACAAGGACGATTCAAAATCCATAGTGACACACTTTCACTTCCGTTTTGGGATGATTTTTCGACTTCTTATCAAGTCGCTGATTCTACGCTATGGTACAGTGGTGAGAATGTATGGATCAACGCAACCACGGCTATTACACCTCCAAGCATCAATGTAGCGAGCTTTGATGGAGTAGATGGCTCAGGAACACCTTATGGCACTGACTCCAACAATTCGACAATCACCGATATACTCGAATCACAAGCCATCAATTTGGCCGGACTGACCTCTACAGACAACGTCTACCTGAGCTATTACTGGCAGCAACAAGGCTATGGCGAGATTCCCGAACCTTCAGATTCTTTGGTGGTCAAATTTTGGACAATCAACAAAGAATGGGTCACACCTGAGGGAGGTCGTATCATCGGTGATCCGGATACTCCAGACGATGTTTTCACCAAGAACAGCATACACCTCAATGAAACAGACTACCTACATCCAGGGTTTAAATTCAAGTTTGTAGCATATGGCAATCCTACGGGTCCCTTTGACGTATGGCATGTAGATTATGTTCTTTTGGACAAAAACAGAACAATCGCTGGAGAGTCAATCGATGATTATGCTATTTCCACACAACCTACGTCACTATTCAACCGCTATTCTAGCATTCCTTTCGATCAGTTGTTTCACTACCCAGACAGTATTTTTGCTCCCATTGACTTCACCTTGACTTCCTTTCAGGACGCTCAAGGGCGCAACGTGGCTTTTGAACTCATCGTCACAGATACCTTGAATCAAACCATAGTCTACAACAAACCACAAGACCCCGACCAACTTGTACTCAATGGGGTAGATGACCAAAACCAATACCAAACCTACCCGCTGACATTAGCCGATTTCGCTCCATACAGTGATCAAGATTCTTTATTCCTGAGTACGACGATCATTTTCAACAGCTCAGATGACCCAAAGTACCAAATCAATGATACGGCACGCTACTACAGTACGGTGCACGAGACCTTAGCCTATGACGATGGCTCTGCCGAATACTCCGCAGGCATCAATCAGACGAGTGGAGAACTGGCCGTACAGTTTAGCACCCCTTCTCAAGACACGCTCACACACATAGACATTCATTTCCCGCAGATTTACCCGACACCGGACATCAGTACCATCACGCTCTATGTCTACAAAGACCTCTCTGGTGCAGATGCCTCCACACTCGGTGCAGGAGAGTTCAGTGCCATCTATGCCACCAAACAAAATGAATTTGCACGCTATACGCTCCCCACTCCTATTGTACTCAAGCAAGGCACTTTTTTCATTTCCATGAAGCAATTCACCAACAATTATATCCCCGTCGGCTTAGATAAAAATACGCAAAACCAAGACCTAATCTACTACAAAACTGGACAGGACTGGGTTCAAAACAACGCACAAAACCTGAAGGGAACACTGATGATTAGAGCGATATTCGCAGACAATGATTTCGTAGTGGCGGCAACTCCAGACGCTGTGCCCCCCTTGCGTTTTTTTCCCAATCCTGCAAATCATCAAATCACTATAGAATCGCCTATCGATGAACTACGTATACTCAATCTGTCTGGGCAGACCGTACTCCATAGCACCAATCAAACGGTCAAGGTATCTCAACTCCAAGAGGGACTGTATATAATTAAAATTAGAAAAGGGAGCAGTATCACGACTGAAAAACTACTAATCAAACACTAGGACAAGCGGTCTCTGAAATCAGCATAACCAAACTCCTTGACCCGTTCGAATCTCCCATCACTATACACTATCGCAATGGATGGGTGCGCCACGCCATTGAACGTAGATGTCTTGACCATCGTATAATGGATCATATCCAAAAAAGTAATCGAATCACCTACTTGCAATTCATGATCAAATCCATAGGCCTCTAGGTAGTCCCCTGCCAAACAACTCACCCCGCCCAAACGGTATGCGCGTTGGCCATCTTTGACCTCTCTGTCTCCCTCTACCAGCTTAGGCCGATAAGGCATCTCCAGACAATCCGGCATGTGGCAAGTAAACGACGCATCAATGATGGCCGTCCGCACACCATTGCGCTCGACCACATCGAGCACTGAGGTTTTCAAAAAACCCGTCTCCCAAGCAAAAGCACTGCCCGGCTCTAGCAAAATATCCACCTGGTGTTTGGTCTTGAACGCTCGGAGTATCTCGATAAGGTGCTCTACATCGTATCCCTCACGAGTCATCAAGTGTCCTCCACCCAGATTGAGCCATTTGGCATTCGCCAAAAGGTGGCCAAACTTGGTTTCGATGGCTTGTAAGACTTTCTCCAAGGCATACGAATCACTCTCACAAAGCACATGCGAATGAAGGCCTTCAACTCCGTCAGGCAAGCCTGTAGACAATTCTGATTCCGTGATACCTAGACGAGAATGAGGCGAAGCAGGGTTGTACAAATCTGTCTCTACATCAGATTCCTGTGGGTTGATACGTAAACCAATGGATACCCCTGCAGCAAGGCATTTATCCTTATATTGCTTGTACTGGGACAAAGAATTGAAAGTCAAGTGACTTGACCCCTTGATGATTTCATCGATATCCTGAGGACTATAGGCCACACAATACGTATGAGAAAGCGTACGCATATGTTCATTGCAAAGCAATACTTCATTGAGGGAGCTTGCAGTCGCTCCCTCAATGTATTCTTTGACTATTGGAAAAGCACTCCACATTGAAAACCCCTTGAAAGCCAGGATAATCTCCACCCCAGCCTCATGGCTTACACGCTGTATCAATTCAAGGTTGCTCCTCAACTTATCTTCTTCCAGTACGAAACAGGGAGAAGGAATTGTGTAATCACTCATTCTTACTTGACCTCTAGATCCACATCATGCTGCTCTACCCACGGCAAACCTTGAGTCATGAGTTGTTCCATGAATGGATCTGGGTTGAACTCCTCTACGTTAAAGACTCCCGCTCCTGTCCATTTCTGAGTCAGTACCATCATCGCGCCGATCATGGCAGGTACCCCAGTAGTATATGACACTCCTTGTGCACCTGTCTCATCAAATGCGGCTTGATGGCTACAGTTATTGTAAACATAATAGGTCTTATCCTTGCCATCTTTTTTGCCTTGGATACGACAGCCAATAGAGGTCTCTCCTACATAGTTGTCCCCCAGACTACCCGGGTCTGGCAATACAGCCTTGAGAAACTGCAAGGGCACAATTTGCTTACCTTCATAGTTGATGGGCTCGATGCCTGCCATTCCTATATTTTGAATGACACGAAGATGTGTCAAGTACTCGTCACCAAAAGTCATCCAAAACCTCGCACGCTTGAGCGATGGAAAATTTTTCACCAAAGACTCTAGCTCTTCATGATAGATCACATAGCTAGCTCTTGACCCTATGTTTGGGTAGTTGAGTTCTTGTCTGATCTCATGCGGTTCCGTTTCGATCCATTGACCATTTTCCCAATACTTCCCTTTTTGGGTCACCTCTCTAATGTTGATCTCTGGATTGAAGTTGGTTGCAAAGGCCTTGCCATGATCTCCCCCATTACAATCCACGATATCTAAATATTCGATCTCATCGAAATGGTGCTTGGCTGCATAGGCAGTATAAATACTAGTCACCCCAGGATCAAACCCACAGCCCAATACAGCCGTCAAGCCCGCCTCTTTGAACTTATCTTGATAGGCCCACTGCCAGCTGTACTCAAACTTGGCCTCATCTTGCGGTTCGTAATTGGCTGTATCTAGATAATGTACCCCTGTCTCTAAACAGGCATCCATGATCGTCAAATCTTGGTAAGGCAAAGCAACATTGATAACCATTTCAGGTTTGACCTCATTGATCAAAGTCACCAATTCTGGGACATTATCCGCATCGACACGAGCCGTAGATATACTCACACCAGTCTCTTTCTGGATATCAGCTGCGATCACATCACACTTAGACTGTGTCCTGCTTGCTAAACATATCTCTGTAAATACACTGCTATTCAAGGCGCATTTATAGGCTACTACTCTGCCGACTCCCCCAGCACCGATGATTAATACTTTGGACATTTTATTCTTGTTTAATTTTTTGTGTAAATGTAAAAGAAAGCTAGACTTGAAAAGGGTCAGGACAAAAAAAATTACACACTAGACCAACGCCTACTATTGATTCTTGCATCATATTTTGCTAACTTATAACTCATATCCAATTACTTAAGCTGACTTCTCATGTACAAACACACTATCTTTTCGCTTTTGCTATTGTCCATAGTCCTATTGGCATGTTCTAGCCAAAAGGATTTTGTCATTGAGTCTGACTATAGCTATAGTGGGCGCTTCAAAAAGTACAAGACATTCGATTTCATCATGATGTCAGAAAATGACTCGTTCGTACACAAGGGATTGGTAGAAAAAACCATCTCCTCTCGTATGCATGCCCAAGGATATAGGTACACCGTCGACAAACCTGATTTGTTGATTACCTATAAGATTTTCTCGGAAAACTTTGCCATGAAAGGCTACTCTCAGCCCAATTTTGACCGCTGGGTACAAGAAAACTGGGGAGAAAAGCTCATGGTAGATGACAAGTTTGTACAAAATTCCAATTCGGATATCACTGCCGAATACAACGACCAAAAGCACTACATGTACGATGGCACAATGCTTATTTCCTTTTTTGACCGAAAAAAGCGACAAACAGTCTGGCAGGGGTACGCCTCTGGGGTTTTTAGTGAAGGCAAAGAAACCTCCGAGCGTAGTGTCAAAATCGCCACTGCCAAAATATTCAGGGAGTTTCGTATCGTAGCGAATGGCTACATCATCAAAAAGGATGTCTAGCCATACATCTCCAATTTGACGTACGTTTCTTTCTTAATGGATTACCCAATCACACAGTATGCCTACTCTCCTAAAATCTGAGCGGTGTGTTCTTTGGTTTTGACTTTGCCTATGATCTCCTCAATCACTCCTTGCTCATCTATGACAAAAGTCGTACGAAATGTCCCCATGTATTTTCTACCATACATCTGCTTTTCTCCCCAA
The DNA here is from genome assembly GCF_002742335.1 of Reichenbachiella sp. 5M10. Lineage (NCBI taxonomy): Bacteria > Pseudomonadati > Bacteroidota > Cytophagia > Cytophagales > Reichenbachiellaceae > Reichenbachiella > Reichenbachiella sp. 5M10. The sequence goes on from NZ_MDGR01000007.1 coordinate 2,085,713, forward strand.
GTACCAAAAAGGTCGTGTACAGCTTTGTCCGTGTCAGCCAGTAGATCAAACGGCAGCTCATGTTTGTCAATGAACTTCTGATGTGATTTTTCATTATCAGTACTCACACCTAGCACTTGGTATCCTTTGGCAAGCAGGTTCTCGTAGTTGTCTCTCAAATTGCATGACTGGGTAGTACAACCAGGAGTATTGTCCTTGGGATAAAAATACAGCACGAGTTTCTTACCAGCATAGTCAGCAAGTCTGATCGTTTCTCCTTTTTGGTTCACACCTTCGAATGCCGGAGCGACATCTCCTATTTTCAATTCCATATTCAATAACCTCTAGATATAATAATAGCTAATTCCTCGACATCCAGCAGCTTGATTTTGTTGGATTCGATGGCGATCAACCCCTCCGTCTTGAAATCGGACAATGTCCGAATCACAGACTCAGGAGATGTACCCACAATATTAGACAAATCTTCGCGCGAGATCGAGAATGCTTCGCTTTCCTTACCGTAATTTTTCTGTACAGACAACAAGGCCTCCGCGACCCGCTGGCGCACAGTGTTGTATGCCAAGTGCAGCATCTTCTCCTCTATATCCAAGATACTCTTGGATAGGATCTTGATGAAACTACTTGCTACGCCTCGATCCTTGTATATCAACTGAATGAAATCCTCTTTGGGGATGAAGTATGCTTCGACCTCCTCAATCGACATGGCTCCCTCGCTATGATCGGAGAGAGTGATCAGATCATTGAACCCCAAAAAATCTTCAGCACCATGGATGCCTGTAATGAGCTCTTTGCCATCCGAATTGGTTTTGTACGTTTTGATTTTTCCTGATTTGATATAGATCAAGTGGTTGGGGTAATCACCCTGATGATAGAGTACTGTCTTTTTTTTGAAACTACGCAGCTTCTTTTCACGAGAAAGTTCCTTCAAGCTCTCAACCTCTTTGACATCATGAAAAAAATCATCCAACCCTGACACACTCGTCTCATAATCCTTCTGCATCTGACGTGTACGTTCTATCCTAGCCTCTACTGCATCCAATAGTTCTACGTCATCATAAGGTTTGGTCAGGTAATCATCCGCCCCCAAATTCATTCCTTTGCGCATATCTGACCGTTCGGCTTTGGCAGTCAAGAAAATAAACGGGATATGTGAAGTTTCTGGGTTGCGCATGACAATGTGCAACACTCCATAACCATCCAACCCAGGCATCATGATATCACAAATAATGAGATCCACAGAGTGTTCACGCAGCATCTTCACGCCTTCCTTGCCATCAGCAGCAGTGAGCACCTCATAATCTGCAAGTTCTAAGATCTCAGCAGTATTTTCTCTTACACTCGCATTGTCTTCTATCAGTAGTATTCGTACCATGGGTATTAGTTTTTTTTCAGTATTACTTCAAACTTGGCTCCTTCCCCCTCTACACTTTCAAAAGCAATCTCGCCCTCCAAGAGGTCTACATATTTGCGCACGATATTCAGGCCTAAACCTGTCCCTTGAATGTGGTGTGAATTGTGCGCACGAAAGAATTTTTCAAACAAATGCTTCTGATCATTGAGGGGAATTCCCATTCCTTGATCCGTCACAGTGATACACACTGTCGTATCATCCTGTGTCAAAGCAACACGAATTATTGAATCCTCCTCAGAATATTTGATGGCATTGGAGACCAAATTGGTCACCACCTGCCGCAGCATTTGAGGGTCGGTCTTGAGTATACATTCTCCCCCAGTCTCGACCCAATCGATCGTCTGATTAACTTTGGTAACAGTACTCAAATCTGAGATCAATCCAGACAACAATGCATTGATTTCTACTGCTATCAATTCAATTCGCATCTTTCCTGCATCGATTTTCTCCAAAGAGAGAAACTCATTCAAAATACTTGTCAATTCGGACACATTGGACTTGATTCTACTGATATGTTTGTCGCGTTTATCCTGTGTATCCGTCGTAGCATATTTGGCAATCAAAGCAGCAGAGGACAATATTGTGCTCAGAGGTGTACGGAACTCGTGAGAAGCCATCGATACAAAGCGACTCTTCATCTCGTTGAGTTCCTTTTCTTTGTGCAATGCCTTTTTAGCCTCTTCTTCAGCTTTGACTCGCTCCCGTATCTCTGCTTCAAGATGAATGTTGGTTTTCTTGAGGTCCGTGACTACATCGGCTAGCTCTTTGGTGCGTTCTTCTACCCGTCTCTCAAGCTCAGCAGCATAGCGAATCAACTGCTCCTCGCTGTTCTTCAGATCCAATTCGACCTTCTTTCGTACCGTGATGTCAATCACTTGTGCAATCACCACGTCTTCGCCATCGATGTTGGCTGGGTTCAAGCTGATCTCTATGGGAAATGTACTCCCGTCTTTGCGCAAAGCCAACAAGTCACGTCCTACTCCCATTTGCTTGCTCACGGGAGCTCTTGTGTATTCTTCCCGTAGATGCACATGATTTCCCCGCAGGTTTGAAGGTACCAACTCTTCGACTTTCAACCCAATGATTTCATTGGCTTCATAGCCAAACAACTCCCCAAACTGCGGATTGGCCTTGATAATCACCCCACCTTTTACAATGAAAATCCCCTCCACACAGGAATAGTAGATTTCTCTATAGACATTTGAGTTTTGCACAAATATGATTTTGTTTTTCACGACAAATCTAGTCAATCACGCTACTCAGAGAAATGACTTTAATCATATTTCGAGATGACAGACTCCCTTACTTGCCTCCATCGTCTCTGCTACTTTTGAAAACATAAACTAAAACCATCTAGACCAAGACTTGATTATAGAAGAACATGGGGCACAAGATCGCCTCTTCATAACTCGGTACAACGAACATAGCCCACTACACCCCATTGTACAACACTCCAAAAAAGCAATACATCAACTCACCACATCTTCCTAATTACAATGGACTCACCACCGCTTCACCTTATCATCCCAATTGATTTTAGCACCGCGACAGTTACCGCCCTGCGCCTAGCCCACCAGTGGTCCCTCGCCTACCCACTCCAAGTGAGCATGATCCACCCCTATCGATTGATCTCGAGCATACAAGGACAGCATACTACTGGTCAGGAAATCAAAAGCCAAATTGAATCAGACTGTTTCAAAAAATTTGGAAAACTAGAAGCTCAACTCGACTTTACCATTCCACATGCCTGGGAGCTCAAATTGGAACCCGGTTTTTTGCAACACATCATTGGACACATGACTATACCCTCAAGCGAACACAGTGTACTCCTCTATCCCATCCGTATGCAACATGCCGATGGGGATACCGAGACTATTGAATCACTTATCTACTCCACTGACATCCCTATCTTGATGATCCATGAAGAGTATGATTCGGCTTTCGCACCAAAAGCCCCCCATACCCAATGCATCAATCCCCTCCGCCAACAAGATTGCTTCCCACAGGATTTCATCGTCCAATTGATACAAAAACCTCACACCTTGGCGATGGTCTACGATCAAGACAAAGCCTCAAAACAATTCATAGATTTTTTGGATTCTATCTCTCCAAATATGGCTAATTTTAACTAATCAATTGTAGAATAACCGTACATGCAAATAACTGACAATGTAAAGTGCTTTCACTGCGGTGAGGACTGTAAAGATTCTACACTGCACCTGGCTGAGAAGCATTTCTGCTGTCTAGGATGTCAGACGGTTTTCCAACTCCTCGAAGAAAACGATCTCTGCGAATACTACGAGCTCGAGCACAATCCAGGCAACCCACTCAAGGACTTCTTTGCCAACAAATACAATTTTCTCGAGAACGAGATCATCGTCGACCAACTACTAGATTTCAAATCAAACGACTACCACAAAATCACTCTAGACATCCCGACGATTCACTGCAGCTCATGTATATGGCTACTCGAAAACCTCCGTCGATTTGATGAACACATCATCCACTCTCGCATACAATTTAGTACCAAGCAACTCACCATCGACTATCACCCTACTGGCACAACACTCAAAGCCATCGTCGAACTTCTCTGCCAACTTGGGTACGAACCCGAAATCACACTAGAGACGCGAGACAAGGACAAAAAACCAAGTACGTCAAAAAACAACTTGATCAAACTAGGCATTGCAGGGTTTACCTTCGGCAACATCATGTTGTTCTCCTTTCCCGAATATTTCGGAATGGCTATCAGTTCGGATTTCGTACACTACTTTGGCTACCTCAACCTCCTACTCTCACTCCCTGTGCTATACTGTGCGCAGGAATTTTTCGTTTCGGCCTACCGCGGTCTGCAAAAGAGAATACTCAACATCGACCTACCTATAGCCATTGGTATCCTAGCCTTGTTCGTGCGGAGTAGCTACGAAATCTTAAGTCAGAGTGGAGCGGGCTACTTCGACTCTATGGCAGCCTTAGTCCTTCTGCTATTAATTGGTCGGTGGTTTCAAGGACAAACCTACCGCCAACTCTCCTTTGACCGCAACTACAAATCCTACTTTCCGCTCGCCGTATACCGTATCGAACAAGGCCAAAAAAAGAGTGTCCTTGTAGAAGAACTCCAAGCTGGAGACAAAATCGAAATACGAAACGAAGAAATTGTACCCTGTGACGCCATACTCAACGCTGCAAGCACACAAATTGACTACAGTTTTGTAACGGGTGAATCCTTGCCAATTGCCGTTTCGGAAGGTGAAAAAATCTATGCAGGAGGTCGCATCAAGGGTCCAGCCGTCCAAATGAACATCTTGCAAGCCGTCTCTCATAGCTACCTCACTCAGCTTTGGAACAACGATGTATTCTCCAAACCCCATGTGAAAGAAGAACGCCTACTTATCAACCGTGTCAGTCGATATTTCACACCTGCCATACTCCTGTTAGCGATCAGCGCTGGCATCTTCTGGATGTTCATCGATAGTTCTAAAGCTCTCAATGTCTTCTCCTCAGTACTCATCATCGCCTGTCCCTGCGCTTTGGCACTTGCTAGTCCTTTTGCACTTGGCACCGTCCTCAACGTCCTCTCCCGTCATAAGTTCTACATCAAAAACACACAGGCGCTGGAGAAAATATGGCATATCAAACACCTCGTCTTTGATAAGACAGGTACAATCACCAACAACCATCAATCCAATATCTCCTTCGAGGGCTTGCCTCTAAGCCACGAAGAAAAATCTTGGGTGCTCAGCCTCGTGACACATTCCACTCATCCCTTGAGCCAAAGTATCTGTCAGCTACTGTCAGATAACTCAAGGCACGATGTGAGGGATTTTGCTGAACGAAAAGGCAAGGGACTAGAAGGCAAAGTCAGCAACCATCTCATACAGATTGGCTCTGCAGATCTTCTCGGCATCAAGACAAAGCATATCCCCACCCAGTCTCGGGTATACCTAGGTATCGACGGCATACTGCGTGGATATTTTTCTATCCAGGGCGCATACCGCAAAGGGCTCCAGTCAGCCATAGACCAACTGAAAGACAGTTTCCAGTTCACCATCCTGTCTGGTGACAACAGTGCGGAACGAGAATCGTTAGAAGATCTTTTTCCAAAAGGTACCCAAATACATTTCGGTCAAAACCCGCTCGATAAACTAGAAAAAATCAAGTCTATCGAAAGCACGCATCCTTGTATGATGATCGGCGATGGGCTCAACGATGCAGGAGCGCTCAAAGCCAGCAGTGTTGGAATCTCGATATCTGACAACCTCTCCTCCTTCACCCCTGCAAGTGACGGGATCTTACTAGGCAATCATCTGCCTCAATTGGCAGGTTACTTACACTTCATCACACAATCTCGTACCGTCATCATCCTAGCAATTCTCCTATCTTTCGCATACAATATCGTCGGTCTGAGTTTTGCTGTATTGGGCTGGGTTACTCCAGTTTTTGCTGCACTACTTATGCCTATCAGTAGTATCACTGTCGTTGCATTCGTCACACTCACCATCAAATGGCTCGGAAGCCGTCTTCTATGAAAATCATCCTTCTACTCATATGTATCAGTCTTATCGTTGCACTGATCTTCCTTTGGCTTTTCGTCTGGTCAGTACGCTCTGGGCAGTACGACGACACGGACTCTCCAGCCGTCCGTATACTTATGGATGACTCCAAAAAGAAGAAAAAGTGATGCAAATCATATACTTGACTGATCTGTGACTTATACATTGTGACTACACAGGTGTTCTTTTGTTTCATGAACAAAGCACTGACACCACCCGAACTGATTCGAAAATACAACATCCCAGGTCCACGATACACCAGCTACCCTCCGATACCTGATTGGACCGAAAAAACGCTACAACCTACTGACTGGGCACATCGTGTGGCTGAGAGCTTTCGGATGCATCACGCAAATAATGGATTGAGTCTCTATATTCACCTGCCCTATTGCGAGAGTCTGTGTACCTACTGCGGATGCAACACGCGTATCACAGTCAACCATGCTGTCGAAGAGCCATATATAGACGCATTGTTGCAAGAATGGCAGCTCTACTTGGCACTATTCGACCAACGTCCTCACTTGGCCCAAATCCACCTAGGTGGCGGTACCCCAACCTTTTTCAGTCCAGACAATCTTCAGAGACTCATCGACGGATTACTCGCACAAGCAGACCTCACCCCCCATGCTTCCTTGAGTTTTGAAGCCCACCCTAACAATACCACTGCCACACACCTTCAAACCCTATATGATCTTGGGTTCCGTAGAATAAGTCTTGGAATTCAAGACTTTGATATAGAAGTACAAAAAATAGTACATAGAATTCAAACCTTCGAAACAGTATCCGAAGTGGTTGAAAATGCAAGAAACATCGGTTATAACTCCATCAATTTTGACTTGATCTATGGGTTACCCAAACAGACCTTGGAATCTGTCCGCATGACCTTTGAAAAAGTCGCCCAATTAGTACCCGACAGGATCGCATTCTATAGTTACGCTCATGTACCTTGGGTCAAACCAGGCCAACGTAGTTTCTCCGAGGCAGACCTTCCTTCCCCACAAGACAAACGCGACCTTTATGAACTGGGCAAAGTGAGACTTTCCGAACTAGGATATCACGAGATCGGTATGGACCATTTTGCACGAGCGACAGATGAGCTATATATCGCTGCTCAAACAGGAAAACTCCATCGAAACTTCATGGGCTACACCACGCATACGAGTGACCTACTACTTGGCCTAGGAGCCTCTTCTATAGGGGACACCGGAGAAGCCTACGGCCAAAACATCAAAGGAGTAGAAGCCTACATGCGTACCGTAGCAGCTGGCCACCTCCCGGTATACAGAGGACACCTCCTTAGTCCAGAGCAACACAGCATCCGCAAACATATCACCAACCTGATGTGTCGATTTGAAACAAAAGCGGAAGTCACGTTTGACCAGCAATTGTTTGAATTGGCAATCCCCAAACTTGATGAACTTGTCCGTGACGAATTGATCAATCTGGATGGGTACAAAATCCGCATCAAAGAATCCGGAAGACCCTTTGTCCGCAACATCAGCATGGCATTTGATCAACAACTATGGAAAAAAAACGATACACATGCTGTTTACAGCCAGACGATTTAACAGATAGCAGCATTCGACAATTATTGTGTCAAAGCTTTCGTATTTTGTCAAGTTAGTATGAACTTTAAATCCGACCTCACAAACTGTGGAGTCCCCTTTCAATTACAAACTTTATTACCATGAAAAAGATATTGGTCCCTTATGATTTCAGTGAGTATGCAAAAGCTGCACTGGCACTCGCTTTAGAAATAAGTGATGCTTCCCAAGGGGAAGTCACCCTACTCCATATCATCGAATACCCTACCACAACGACGTTCAACGTTTCGGGAGAGATATCCTATGACAGTCCCATGGACAAGTTATTTACCATGCAACTGATCAATAGGACGAAAGAGCAACTACAAGCAGTACTCGACCAACCAGAGCATAGTCAACACAACCTGACCTACCGCACGATGATGGGCAACACCTACACAGGGATCAGTGCCGAGATTGAGGCAGCCAATCCAGACTTGATTGTCATGGGGACCAAAGGAGCTACGGGGCTACAAGAATTGCTTATCGGGTCCAATACCGAAAAAGTGGTTCGCACAGCTAAATGTCCCGTCTTAACCGTACACGAAGCACGGGCCATGAGCAAAATCAAAAACATCGTCTATCCCACAGACTTGGATACAGACGCTAGTCACGTGTTGGCCAAGTTCAAAGAATATCAAGCCTTCTTTGGAGCAAAGATCCATCTCGTCTATGTCGACACACCACACAGCGTCATGGATGATGAGATTGCACGCAATGCACTCAACAAGTTTGCAGAAAACAATGAGTTGACAAACTACGACACACACATCGCCAAAGGGTTTCAGCCTGACGAAGCGATCATGAATTTCACCAAAGACATCAATGCAGACATGATTGCCTTGGCAACACATAGCCATCGTGGTCTTTTGCATTTGTTTGTAGGCAGTATAGCCGAAGACCTCGTCAATCACAGTATCGTCCCAGTATGGACGATGAGTCAAAAGAAGTAAGTACAGAGGAGAGCGATTGATCCAAGCTAATACTGCGTAGATCGTTCTCCTTTTACTTTATACTGATTATGAATAAAGCAATCTGCTTCCTAAATCGATCAAAATCCAACATTTGTCTAGTACACACTCTGTATTCGCACAAGGTCTCTTTGATTGGAGGGAAATTACTGCAAAAAAATATTTAAATTAATGCCTAATTGTAGTGATTCGATCATGACCATACAGCATGATTTTAATCATGAAAATTACCAGGCATGTGAGGTGGGTCTCCATTCCAAACTAACATAATTTAGCAACCGATCAATAACACTATTCTAACACATGGAACTTGAAAAATTCAGTTACGACAACAAAGTCGTAAAGTATTTCACCATTGCGTCTATTATCTTTGGTGTCATCGCCATGCTTGCAGGACTGACTGCAGCCATCCAATTGTTTCATCCCGCATTCAACTTTGACTTGCAGTACACGACCTTTGGACGAGTCAGGCCTTTGCATACCAATGCCGTCATCTTTGGCTTCATAGGCAATGCCATGTTTGCTGGCATCTACTACTCACTCCAGCGACTATTGAAAGCCCGGATGTTCAACGACACTTTGTCTTGGATCAATTTTTGGGGTTGGCAGGCCATCTTGGTTGCAGCTGCGATTACCCTACCGTTAGGTTTCACCAGTAGCAAAGAGTACGCCGAGCTCGAATGGCCCATTGACATTGCCATCACCCTCATTTGGGTAGTTTTTGGTATCAACTTGATTGGTACGATCATCAAACGCCGCGAACGACACATGTATGTAGCGATCTGGTTTTACATTGCGACTTTTGTGACCGTAGCTGTACTGCATATTGTCAATTCATTTGCCATCCCTGTCAGCTTTTTCAAAAGCTACTCATGGTACGCGGGTGTACAAGATGCACTCGTACAGTGGTGGTATGGACACAATGCCGTGGCATTCTTCCTGACTACTCCATTTTTGGGATTGATGTATTACTATCTTCCGAAAGCCGCTAAACGACCTGTATATTCCTACAAACTCTCCATCATTCATTTTTGGTCCCTGATTTTCATTTATATCTGGGCGGGACCTCATCATTTGCTTTACACTTCATTGCCAGACTGGGCACAATCGCTAGGCACCGCCTTTTCTATCATGCTCATCGCCCCCTCTTGGGGTGGAATGCTCAACGGCCTATTGACACTGAGAGGAGCTTGGGATCGCGTGCGTGAAGACCCTATCTTGAAGTTCATGGTGGTAGCTATCACTTGCTACGGTATGGCAACTTTCGAAGGTCCCATGCTCTCACTCAAAGAAGTCAATGCCATTGGTCACTTCACTGACTGGATTGTAGCACACGTACACGTCGGAGCTTTAGGATGGAACGGTTTCATGATCTTCGGAATGTTCTATTGGCTCGTGCCAAAAATGTGGAACACCAATCTACACTCTGTCAAACTCGCCAACGTTCATTTTTGGTTGGGGACACTTGGAATCATCTTCTATGCCCTACCGATGTATGTCGCAGGGATTGTACAGAGCTTGATGTGGCAACAATTTGATGCAGACGGTTTCTTGGTTTACAAAAACTTCCTAGAAACCGTCATCCAGATCGTACCTCTCTACATGTTAAGAGCCATTGGAGGCATCCTCTACTTGTCGGGAGTTTTTGTGATGATTTTTAATTTGATCAAAACGTCAAGCAGCGGTGAATTCATCGCCGAAGAAGAAGCAGAAGCCCCTGCACTCGTCAAGAAAAAAATCACCGGAGGACACTGGCACTCTGCGTGGGAAAGAAAACCCGTTTTCTTTACTGTATTGACTTTGATTGCTATCCTGATTGGTGGAGTGATTGAAATGGTACCCACATTCTTGATCAAGTCCAACATCCCTACAATCTCTTCTGTCAAACCTTACACCCCATTGGAGCTGCAAGGCCGTGACATCTACATCCGTGAGGGATGCAACAACTGCCACTCTCAGATGGTCAGACCGCTACGATTTGATACCGAGCGCTACGGAGAGTACTCCAAGGCGGGTGAGTTCGTCTACGATCACCCATTCTTGTGGGGATCCAAACGTACCGGTCCAGATCTAGCACGCGAAGGGGTCGGCAAACTCAAAAAGTCTGATACCTGGCACTACAACCACCTCTTGGCTCCAGACGCTGTATCTGCAGGGTCTATCATGCCAGCCTACCCTTGGTTGTTCGAACAAGCCATAGATATGGAAAGTACCGCTGACAAAATAGCTGCGCTCCGATCAGTAGGTGTACCCTACGAGGAAGGTTTCGAAGAAACAGCCAATGCAGTTCTGAAAATACAAGCTCAAACCATCGCTGCTAACCTAAAAGCCGATGGAATAGATGCCACTGGTGAAGAAGAAATCATTGCGCTGATCGCCTACTTGCAACGATTGGGAACTGACATCACTGTAACACAATAAAGGAAAAGCCATGTTTAAATATTATTTCGAACAAATACATAATGTGGAAATTTGGCCCATAATTTCCCTTGCGATCTTTTTCGTTTTCTTCATAGGACTCTTGTGGTGGGTATTCAAAGTGGATCGCTCCTATATAGACAAAATGAAAAACTTACCTATTGACGAACTTTGAAAAACTACAGAGATGAAACTATTCAATCATACCTATATTAAACTATTGCTATCCCTGCTACTCATCGTCTGCGGATCACTCAGTGCTCAAGCACAACCCAACTCCATGGGACTCAGTGCTACAGACATGACACTGCTCTCGATGATACTAGTGTTGTTCGTCGTGATGCTGGTACTCGTAGTGGCCATCGTGCTTCTCAACCTTCTCAAAATGATGCTCAATGCAGAACTAGAAGCCAAAGGTATCGTCATCGAGGAAACCAGTGTATGGAAGCGCCTCAATGACCAACTCACAGGTGCCGTACCACTAGAGGAAGAAGATGCCATAGAGCTTGATCATGATTACGACGGTATCAAAGAATTGGACAATCACCTACCGCCTTGGTGGAAATGGTTGTTTTATTTGACGATTGTATTTGCAGTGATTTACTTACTCAACTACCACGTACTCAAAATCACACCACTACAGCATGAGGAATACACCCAATCTATAGCCAGAGCAGAAGCCATGAAATCAGCGAACCAAGACGATACTGAAGAGGCCATTGATGAATCCAACATCACCTTCTCTGATGATCCCCAACTACTCGCTACTGGCAAGACCATTTATGAACGTAACTGTGTCGCTTGTCATAAAGCTGGTGGAGAAGGTGGTATTGGTCCAAACTTGACTGATGATTACTGGTTGCATGGTGGCTCAGTGCAAGACACTTACCACACAATCTCCAATGGTGTCGTAGAGAAAGGTATGATCGCTTGGAAAGAAGTACTGTCTCCTGCCAACATGAATGCCGTCAACTCCTACATCTATACACTCAGAGGCACCAACCCTCCAAATGCTAAAGCAAAACAGGGTGAACTGTACCAGGAAGAAACCGCAACAGCTCCAGTAGCTACCGATAGCACCGCAGTGATGCAATAAGACTATGGAAAACCACTACGAATACGAAGAAGAGTATCGAGACACCATTGCGACCGTAGATGAATCTGGCAAACGGGTTTGGGTTTATCCCAAAAAACCGAAGGGTCGTTATCACAACTACAGAATCATCGTCACGGTGGCACTGTTGTCTTTGCTGTTCAGTGGACCCTTCCTCAAAATCGGGGGACAGCCGCTCTTGCTCCTCAATATATTTGAGCGGAAGTTCATCGTCTTTGGCCAAGCTTTTTGGCCACAAGACTTCTTCCTTTTGGCTATCCTATTGGTCACCTTCTTTGTATTCGTCATCCTCTTCACCGTTGCTTTTGGGAGGGTATGGTGTGGCTGGGCATGTCCTCAAACGTTGTTCATGGAGATGGTCTTTCGCAAAATCGAATACCTAATCGAGGGAGACGCCAACAAGCAGCGCAAGCTCAACCAAGCCCCTTGGAACAAGGAAAAAATCATCAAAAAGGGATCGAAACAACTGATCTTCTTACTGATCTCCTTGTTGATAGCACACACGGTCATGGCCTACCTCATTGGCATTGATCAGGTCTTAGATATAGTGACTCAGCCACCAACTCAAAATCTATCTGGATTCCTAGGGCTACTCGCTTTCACGGGCATCTTCTATTGGGTCTTCGCTTATTTCAGGGAACAAGCATGCGTAGCTGTCTGCCCCTATGGTCGATTGCAGAGTGTCTTACTCGTCAAAGAATCCATCGTAGTGATGTATGATTGGATCAGAGGAGAACCTCGGGACAAAATCAAGAAAAAGACAGAGCAAAAATCTGATGCCGGTGACTGTATCGATTGCAAGCTATGCGTACACGCATGTCCCACAGGAATAGATATCCGCAACGGCACGCAGCTCGAATGCGTCAACTGTACCGCATGTATGGATGCCTGCGATGAGGTCATGCACAAAATAGACCGGCCAGAAGGTCTCATCCGGTACAGCTCCCATACCGCTATAGAAACGGGGCAGTCCAAACTCTTCAACGCGCGTGTGGCAGGGTATTCCGTCATCCTGGTGGCACTTGTGGGCTTTTTGTCATTCATGCTGATCTCACGCTCCGACATAGATATCAATGCACTCAAGGTACCTGGCACACTCTATGAAAAGCTTGAAGGAGACACCATCAGCAACTTGTACAACATCCAATTGATCAACAAGACCTTTGACACCAAAGAACTACACCTCAAGGTGCTGAATTTTGACCATGCTGTAATCCAACAGGTAGGGTTCAATAAGATCGAATTGGACTCGAATGAAAAATTTTCTGGAACCTTTTTCATCAAAATACCCAAAAGTGACCTCCCATCGACCAAATCAAAAATAGATTTAGGAGTCTACTCTGAAGGAGATTTAATTTCTGATTTTAAGGTGAGTTTTTTGGGACCTGTCGTACTAAAAAAATAAACCATGAACTGGGGACATAAGATAACCATCACCTTTATCCTTTTTGCCATCCTGATCATCACGATGGTGACCATCAGTGTGCGCCAAGAAATACATCTTGTCGCACCAGACTATTACGAAGAAGAACTCGCATATCAAGATCAAATTGATCGAATGCATCATTACAATGCATTGCCCAACAAACCCAGTCTCGTCAAGGATAACGGACGCCTCATTCTGACATTCCCAGATTCACTAAATATCACTCAGGGGGAAATCTTATTCTTTCGCCCCTCCCATTCAGGTATGGACCAAAAATTCCTTCTTCGATTGGACGAACACAATCAACAAACATTTGTACAAAGTGACTTCCAAAAGGGGCTATGGAAAACCAAACTCAGTTGGCAGGATCAAAACCAAGATTATTTCGTCGAACAGACCATCATTCTCTGATGTACTGGAGCGCTATTATATTGGGCTTCTTGGGTAGCATGCACTGTGTAGTCATGTGTGGACCTATTGCACTCACTCTCAAAAGCCAATCCTCACTCAATCGATTTGTAGGATCCCGACTTCTCTACAATGCAGGTAGAATCACCACCTATGCAATGTTCGGAGTGATTTTTGGTACTCTAGGTCAAGGACTACTCCTAGCCAACTACCAGCAGGGGCTTTCCATTCTTTTGGGCCTTATCATGATCTTCTTGGCTATCGCCCTATACAATCGTCTAGACACTACCAGACTAGGAGGAATACTGAGTCGCTTGACGCAAAGGCTAAGAAAACTCTTCGGATCAGTTCTCAAAAGCCCAGGTTTGCTTAGGAGTTTCCTTACAGGACTCATCAATGGCTGCTTACCCTGTGGACTCGTCTACGCCGCGCTTCTAGGAGCATTAGCCACTGGAGGACTCCCTGAGGGAGTTTGGTACATGGTGGCTTTTGGCTTAGGTACGTTCCCTGCCATGCTCGTCGTCTCTCTCACAGGTACGCTCATCAGTCAGCGTATCACTATTCAAATCCACAAAATATCCGCCAGTTTTGTCATGTTACTTGGCATCCTACTGATTGTCCGAGGATTAGAACTGAGTATCCCCTACCTCAGTCCAGTGATTGGTTTTTTCTACCCGATAGATGCAGGCATCCCTGTCTGTCAATAGCCCCTCTTTCCTCTCCGCACCCATATCACGTGTCCAAAAATCGCACGTATCAATACAACAAAGAAGTCGAGACAGAACAATCACTCGTCGAAAAATATTCATCTGTATCTTTTATTAATCATAAATAATATAATATTGTTCCAATTTTAAACCAATTAAATAATTCACCTATGAAAAAGCTAACATACGTATGTTTAAGCTTTGCACTCTGTGCAATGGTCGCTTGCGACAAAGAAGAAAACCTGTTCGAAACCACTACAGGTACCGCCACTATCGAAGGAAAAGTAGAATTTGACGAAGATCAAACAGATGGAACAACAGAATACTCCCCTGCTGTAGGCGCCAAAATAAAGGTTACTTACGAATCGGATGACCTGTCCTACACTGGAAGCAATGGCGTCTCTGTCACCAAAGTAATTGATCTTGAAGTAGACGCTGATGGCAGATTCACTGCAGAAGTCCCTGCGATCTCCAACAATGTCACCTATACTGTCAAGCCGTTGGACTACTTGACAGACTATAAAGGATACGATGGCTCAACTACTACCAACAAACAAGGATACTTTACAGCAGGTGACAGAACAGTGAGTATGACCGAAGGTGAAGTGAAGTACATCACTATACAATATGGATTTGGAGCAGATTTTTAATCAAGAGCTATGACAAAGTATTTACTAATCTTAGCACTTGCGCTCCCTATGAGTGCTTTTGCACAGGACACTACTGAGAGTAGCCCGTCCTCGTATACGTCTGACGAACCGTCATTCAAGAATAAAAATGGGGTCGAAGTACTACCGCAAGCCGGAGACTGGTCAGTGGGAATCAACGCAACTACTGCATTGAACTATGTAGGTAACATATTTACCAGTACTAGCAACAACAACTCAGCCTGGTGGCAATACAAAGGCTCTGTAGCACCTTTGGTGATTCAGGGCAAGTACTTTGTATCAGGAACCACTGCATACCGATTGGGACTTAACTTGAACTTTCACTCCTCAACAGACTACTACCAAGTAGTGGACGACAATGCTACGTCTCCTGATGCCTACGTGGAGGATGTATTGAAAGCGTCACGAGGTGGAGCTACCATCCTAGTAGGTATAGAAAAAAGAAAAGGGTCTGGACGTGTACAAGGAGTGTACGGTGCGGATGTATACTTTTCTTTTGCATCAAGCACGAAGTATAGCTATGAATATGGAAATGCCATCACGGAGACCAACCAAACACCATCCTATTCTGCGCCGCAATATTCTACAGGCACAAATACTCCTTCGCAAGGATACAGAAACTCTGAATTGAAGTACTCTTCCAATTGGGGAGCTGGAGTTCAAGGTTTCATCGGTGTAGAAGTCTTTGTATTCCCAAAGATCTCATTGGGCGGCATGTTCACATGGGCCGTCACATACACCAACCAAGGTCCGGAGTATGTCAGCGAGGAAGCATGGGATGCGCAAGCAAGTAAAGTGGAAGAATATACCGTTGCGTCGGACAATGGGTACGACCTCAATGCAGGCATTGGAAATATGGGAGGCCAAGTCTCTCTGAATTTCTACTTCTAGAAGACACAAGACAGACAGCTCATACATGGCTGAAACATCAAATAAAAACACCAAGGTAATCCTTGGTGTTTTTATTTGATGTGGTTAGATTTTGATGGTTGTCAAAATCGCTTGCCAACACCTAAGCCCAGAATCCAAGAATTGTAAGCATCAATTTTGAAATCTGACATCAAGCTCGCAGAGAGCTCCCAATCATTTTGGAGCTCCCATCCATAGTCTATGCCCACTCGCACGATAGTCAGGTCCTCTTCCTTAGCCAGTTCAACGCCTCCACCAGCCATGACGGTAAGGTGCTCTCCAAATTTTCTACTACCCGTCAATATCATTGAGAAAGGACGTGTCCGCTTGTATATGATATCTTCTTCATACTCATAGCTCTCTATGGCCATATCGGTATGCATGCCAATAGCCCACTGCTCAGTCAGTGCATAATCATAATCCAACCCCCAGCTTGGCACAACAGTCCATGCCTTGTCTCCATCTATATTGATCCCTGCAGGCACATGTACATTGCCCATCACGAGCATCAGCTTGTGACGCTTGGCGCCCTCTGACTGTTTCTCCTCCTTCTCTTGGGCATACAAAACGGAAGTCATCGCAAGCAACATTAAAATTACAATCTCTTTTCTCATCGTTGTTATCTGTTCATATCATTCACTAATTAATAAATTCAACAATCACACCTGCCTCTATGATTTGGGCCATGCAGAGCCAAACGTAATGTAGTATCCAAAATCATCATTGGATAAGGCCAAGTCAATCCCCATACGCAAACCAAACTTCCTCGCTATCAAATACCTGAATCCCGAACCATAACTATACACCCATGGAGCCTCTTCAAACGAATAAGTACCACCAAATGCCTTGGCAACTCCTCCAAAAACCACAGCACTCCATCTCATCGTAAAATCGTATCGCTGTTCGGTCTCTAATAAATAAGCCTGTCTACCCTGATATCTCGAACGCGGCACGCCTCTCATGTTGATCATCGGAAGCACATAAAACGGCGCATCACCCCAAATCACCTTACCATCGAGATGAAAAGCATTGACCCACCTGTCATTCATCTGAAAATACTGCTGCAGGTTGAACGAGTAGTTCTGAAAATTATAATCACTCCCCGTCCAGCTGGCATTGATTCGATAATCATTGCTAAACAAAGTCCCTGTATTTGGGGTAAAAATATTGTCTCTCCCATCATACTCTACGAGTATCCCAGGACTACTCATCATGTGCTCAGGATCATATTTTTCCAAAAAATCAGGTGGATCGGTCATATCAAACTCTGGTCTCACCTCATTGACCAAAAACAAATACTCTACCCCCGCATACCACTGGGTATTGCCAATCTTCTTGGTCAACGAACCAAAGACCGGTATAGCTTTAAAATTGAAAGAAAAGCTCTTTTCTCCTACTAAGGGGACATCACGATAAAAATCAACATTGGCAGAAGTATAAGCCGTCCCAAAGCGGTACTTTAATCCATACTGAGGCAAATGAGCAATACGCATACCTCCGACAATCCAAGTCTTGTTGGCAGTCACCCCTGCAAAACCAACCGTAATATTGGGCGGCACATAGCCATCAGTCTTCTTGGCGTATTTGTTTGGATGAATGAATATAGGAGCAAACACCAACCCGAAATAACCAAGGGAGGGTTCCGTAATAATCTGAGGCATGGGTATAAACCCATTTGCATCTATCAGAAAATCACTCGCATCAAGTTTTCCATCCAGTGAATCTTTAAGTGCAAATTTCTTTTCTTTGGACTGAGCAAAACTTGACGTACTGCATACAATAAGGAAGAGTACAACCAAGACAAGTCGCTGAAAGGGCATGTTTAGGTGTTTATAGGTTGACAATGGCTTGATACCAAAGATAATCAGTTGCACAATACAAGCATCCTATTATCAGTACCAAAAAAAGCCCATACTACATCTGTAGCATGGGCCCTAAATTCTGTAATCTATCAAAGAGTAATTCCTATGCTGAATGCCAAAAAGGATTGCGAAGCATCTAACTCATCCCCAGCCTTGAACCCATTCAAGTACTTGGCTGAGAGTAGAATTGACTTGCCAGATAGGATCTCATATTTCAAACCTACCTCAGGAGACAATGCAAATGCCCAAGCCTCCTCTTCTATGCTATACAATCCCATGTCTGTGTCTCGACGGGTATACATAGTACCCAAGCCCAGTTGCACAAAGGGTTTCAGCTGGCCATCTGTACTCAGATAATACGACCCTGTCACCATTAGCGGTACATGGTTGCTGTACCTAAACTGCTTTCCTGATATAGATCCATTACTCGTTACATAAGTATCGTCTGCCTTTTCTTCGTAAAAAGTCGTCAAGCCAGCACTCAGACCTACAGCGATGTTGTCATAGAAATAATGATTGTAGTTGAAATATACCCCTCTAGGGCTGACATTGGAAATATAGTCCCCTACATCACCCAAAGGTATTGCCACCGAATAGGACAAAGCTATTTCACGTTCTTGTGCCTGCGTGGATGTCGCCATGGCAAAAATCATTGTCAATAGAAAAAATATCTTCTTCATCATTTTCGATCGTTTAGTTGATTTTCAAATATGGGGACTGCTCAAAACTCTGATCAATCGCATGAGTCACACGGCTGACATCATAGTTGTAATTCAATATACCGTTGCTCACGGATACCCAAGGAGCTTGAGATTGTCCAATGGGGCTGTCCTCATCCGGGTGTGCCATCACCAATACCAACGTACCCACAGTATAACTGCTCACGCTATAGTACGGAGGATAGTACCATCCCCACCAATCATACGGATACCACCAGTCATACCAATAATTGTAGAAATAATTGGTGTTTGACATCCCTGCTGGCATGATGATCATGTCAGGACTTTCGTTTGATGCGACTTTGGTCCAGCCATAATCCTGCATATTGTCCTCAATCTCCGTGAATATGTCTTGAGCATACTTGTCTTTCATGTAGACAAGCGTTGTATCTCCATTCCTTTCGATTTCAATATCAATGACAATTTTATCAGGCATTGCATAAGTACTTTGCGATGCAAAATCAAACGATTCGTCATAGGTGGTGTAGACTACATCCAACTCCTCGGCATGATTGGGGCCTTCAGGATAGCACCCTCCAAGAAGCAGCATGGCAAATGCTACCAAAACCATTAGGTTCTTCTTCATAGGATAATTCTTTACAGTGAATGATTACTCTTCGTATTACTTCTTCGCAGCAATCGGGTATTTTGACATTAGTTTCTTGATCTTCTTAGGGATTGTCTTGTCTCGTTTCTCTGGTTTCTCTTGTACATCGGTGGTCAAGATACCTTGCCATACCAATGCTTTGGACTCACCATCATACATGTCCACCACAAGGGTCCCTTGAATGTAGTCGTCCTCACTATAGGTAGTCGTGGCGGTGCCTCCAGCACCCATGCCCCAGCCCCATCGCGGACCATACCCCATGCCTCCCATATAATCTGTATAAGCTGTTGTACTCGTTTTTTTGTCCAATACGATGTATAATGCTATGCCTGCATCTGCTTCCCCATCAGTTACCAGTTTCATGTCTCTTTTTTCAAACTCCGCTTTGAGCGCATCCAAAAGCCTTTTTTTATCAAAATCATTGAGCTGCTTGTCACTGTCTTTTTGCCAACCCTCAAACGAATAGGTCTTGTATTTTGTAAAATCAGCATTCTTGTCATAGTCGCTCTTGACTTGAGCATACCCTAAACTCACGACGAACATCAGTCCTATGAGTAATACATTCATTTTAAAAAGTGTTTTCATGATAGATTATAATTAATTAAGTAAAAATTCAATTCATATAATTTGCTCCCCATCTGCTGATCATCCACAAGCCTATAAGGACTAGTTAGAGATACTTTCATTGTCATCTATTGGCACCATTTGACGACCTGGTAGACATTCTTCCCCTCCTGTGTCAAAGACTGAAAGCAAGTATCATTGTACTTGACATACTTTTGTCCCTCTATTTCCACTTCCTCTCCACCGTCAGGGATGTTTTGCACGATTGCACCATCTGGCGCGACGATTACTGTAAACCCGTCGCTCGATTTGGTATAAAAAGTTCCCGCATAATAGTGGCAAATATGTTTAGGTTTTGCATTTCTAATTTAATCACTGTTATTGAAAACATAAATTCATTTGCTCTCAGTTTTGACTTTTTATCTACCAAAGGTCTCTCCGATTCGAAATGTCAAGCTCCAATCCTCTCTGCCTACTCCTACATCCAGTCCGATATTGATCTTTTCCGAAGGAATCATCCTGTACCGAAGACCTGCTCCAACACTAGGAAGTACCGGAGCCTCAGACAAGTCTTGCAATTGATCCACAGCCGTACCTACTCCAAGAAAGGCTACCATTCCAAACCTTTTGTAAAGATGCTGACGTAACTCTGCCTGAATGGCATACACTTGATCACCTCTGTACTTCCCTTGAGAATACCCACGGAGATCATCCCTCCCAATGAAGTTTTGCCCTTGAAAAGGCACATCACCATCCGCAATATTCGCATAGATACGAGAGACCAAGATGGTATTGCTGTTCTTCTTGATGTCCCAAAAATTATTGGCTGCAATTTCATATTGATTGTAATCACTGGTCGCTCCCAAAGCTTCTCGAATAAAGGAATTTTTGAACTGAATAAAATAGCCATTCGTGGGGTAATTGACGTTGTCTCTACTGTCGTAGAGCATACTGTAGCCTACACTCATCATATTCGCACTTTTCGAAGGCAGTTCACCTGTGAGCGGATTTTCTATATCATAGACAGTAGTAGCCCATTGTGCATTGAACAATCCTCCCACATAGAGTTTGGGTAGTACTCTACGCCTGGCATCCAAGACCAAAAACTGTGTATTGGTAGTAAAGTCCACCCATATGCCACCGTCATATACTTCGCCAACAGGTGGAGGCAAATTGGGCAAGCCTTGAAAATACTGAAAGAAAATCTCTCCCGTCCCCCCTACCAGTTTCAGCCGCCATCGATCCTCTCTCAGATAGAATTGCTGAACACCCAAAGCCATGTAGGTTTTGCTTGTCGAATACATCCCCATGAGCATCGTCGATGATGAAGGAGATAGCGTATCCTTTGGGCTGACTTTGTAATACATGGACCCCATCACCCCCAGCATGAAGCCAAAAGACCGGTTGTAGTTGGGCATTGGGATGGCTGCAAAGGTAACTTTCTTGGTAGAGTCCTTAGGAGCTCGTTTGACTTGAGCCTGCACTGGTGTACTTGCCCATGGTAATACTAAACACAGCGACAGCATCCATCGCACAATGAGAAATTTGAACCGAGTGAAAAAAGGCAAAACAACAGGCATGTTAGAGAGAATTGAAACGAATACGTATGAAGTTATAATTTTATACTTAGAATAAAAGGCATCTACATGTTTGACATCCCGTGATTTTGATCATAATACATGGTACCACTGCTCAATTGTAGGCCAATACTGCTCCCTGCCCTTCCCGCTCATCCAATAGCTCACTGCATTCACTACGTTGCTCCAGAGGGTTCTCTCAGTCCTAGCGTTCATGATTTCATCTACCAACCACTTCTCATCAAAACCTGTCCACTCCCCTGCTATGCTATACAAATTCTTTTGCAAAACAGGAAACACCTCGAGACGATCAATGGACCTTACTTCTTTCAGCGAATATGGGCTATCCTTGATCTTTCCAGCGATATATTTCAATTCAGCTTCTCCTAGCTGGGTATCAAGGTACAACTGTGACAAGACGACCCACATCTCCCTCCGCTGTGCCTGTTCTAGTAGTGTTGACATAGGATTCAATAACTAAAGCACTGCAAATCATCAACCATCACATGGGCAAATACCATCGAAAACCCAACCGAACACCAAAATTATTGAGATTTCGTGAGTAGCCCTTTGATCGATAAGCCATAAACTCAGGCTCTATGTACGCGTTGTACTTCAGTTTGCCGGCCCACACATACCCGATGCGAAAATCCATGGGGAGAGCCACTTTGCCCGTCTCATAGTCAATTTGCCATTCGGGTTCGATTCCAGCATAGACTCCATTGGCCCAAGTATAGAAAATGTTGGGTTGTAGCACAGCATACATGGACTCTCCATATTCATCATTTTTGCTGACACTAAAAAAATTTTCCCAGATCCAATACATTTGCCAATTTCCAATATCTGTAAAGGTCACTGTAAAAGCAGGTCCGACTTGCCACTGTGGCGAACCGAGTTCATTTTTTGATGCCGTAGGAATTGTCAAATTCCATCCAGCCCCAAACTGACCCCAATCCTTTTTGGCCAAAATAAAAAATTGATTCAAGGTCAGATCGCCAAGCCCTGTGGGCTTTCCTCCTGGAGCGGTATTGACAAACCCAATGATTCGGATCAACTGCGAAAATGGCAAAACGAGTCCCTTTTGGACGGGGATGATCCCCCGCACACGAAAATTCTGAGCCACTCCACTTTGGTTCTCAGTATGGGTAATGATGAACTCCTCGAGTTGCAACTGCCAAGCGAGCGTCGTAGGATTAATCACTTCTTGAGAAAGAGCTACTGAGGTCTTGTCTCCCGATTGCTCTTCTTGTGCACGACCCTCCCACGAGCCCAACAAAATCAAGATCAGCAGTGCACAACTGCTGATCTTGATAAAACCACGATACATGATGCTACTCATCAGTCACTATTTCAATTCAAAAGGATAGATTACTTTCCAGTCGTCCTTCATGCTAGCCACGGTCCATCCTTTTTCTGTGGCTTCATCGAGACCTTTGTCAAAATGCCCCACCGCCGATTTTCTATCATATGCCCATTCTCTGACCGAGTCTGTATGATGGATATACAGCTGAAACGATTTCAATTTATTAGAATCTGCCCACCTAAGCATCTGCAAATCTCCATCAGAGTTGCCCACAGCAAACACTGGCTTACTACCGATGTATCTATGAATCCCTACAGGTTTTCCTTCTTTGTCGTCATTGAGATCCAGCTCCGGGAGTCGGTTGATGACTGGTTTGCCATCATTATAATCATATTCGATCTTGAAACTACTCCCTACCACTTGATTGCGCGGGATACCATACACACCTTCTGCCCATGGTCTCATGAAATCAATCCCACCGCCTGATACAATGAAGGTTTTGAATCCGTTGGCTCTCAAATACACGAGCAATTCCAGCATCGGTTGATACACCAATTCTGTAAAAACCTTATTTTTAGTCGGGTGCTTGGCTGTAGCGATCCAATCTTTTACCAAAGTCTCAAATTGATCGGTAGTGATCCCTGCATGAGTCGTCATGATAAGCTCCACCAACCCCTTTTCACCTTGTGCCATCAAAGCCTGCATGTCGCCTTCGAGAACTGCTTGAAAGGGCTGCTGATTTTTCCACTCCGGGTGATCCACCGCCATAGCTTTCACTCTATCCAGTGCAAAATATAACTGTACATACATTGGTTTTTCGGTCCACAGCGTACCGTCATTGTCCAAGGTCGCAATACGGTCTGCTTTGGGTATGAAACTGGCACTATTTCGATCAGTCACTTCATGGACATAACTGAGGATGGCCTTTTTAGTTGGACCATCGTTCCACGAAGGCAAGGGATCCTTGGATTCTGTTATCTCTGACTGAGCCTCAGTTTGCTTTTCTGTAAGAGAACTGCAGGCAAACCCACCTATACATACGAAAGCATACAGCATCGTTTTTACATGGGATATAAAGCGAATTTTATTCATTTTTATGATCAGTTATTGGTTTTACATATGTACAAATGTCCCTTGAGACACAAACTAATTTCTATCATTCCAGAAAGAGCCTATCACAATATACCAGCCTATGTCATCATTGGACTTGGCGATATCTACCCCAGCACGCAACTTGAATTTACGCGCCATCAGGTAACGAAACCCCGTTCCATAATTGTGCACTAGTTCCACATCGGCAAAAGATTCTTCCTTGGTGGGTGCTTTGGCTAATCCGCCAAATGCGACTACACTCCATCTCAAAGTCAGATCATAGCGTTGCTCTGTTTCAAGCACGTACGTTTGATCACCCTGGTAGCGTGCCTTAGGTACTCCTCGCAAATTGATACTTGGTTTCATATAAAAAGGTGCGTCCCCAAACTGCATCGCACCTTCAAAACGAAAGCCACTCACCCAGTTTTTTGTAGGCTGGATGAATTCAAAAATACCGATATGAAAATTTTGAAAACTAAAATCACTACCTGTCCAAGGCTCACTCACACGGTAATCCGATGTCACGTACAACCCCTTGTCTGGCGTAAAGACATTGTCTCGTTTGTCAAAGTCCAACGTAATCCCTACGTTGCTTATAGAATGGGGGTCAATGGCATTTTTGATAAAATCCGGCGTTTGGTTAAACTCAGGATGCACATCATTGTGCAAATAAAAATACTCCACTCCCATGTATAGATCCGTCTCTGCTACTTGTCTCAGTAGTGCACCATATGCACCGAGCATGTCCATATTGAATGAGAACTCTCTGTCACCCAATACCGGTAGGTTTCGGTAAAAATCCATATTGACATCTCCGTACATCGCTCCCACACGGTACTTGAGATGATGCTGAGGCAAAGAAGCGACCCTCATCCCACCAAAAGCCCAAGACTTGTTGGCAGAATACCCCACAAAGGCTGCAGTGATATTGGGCGGAGTGTATTTCCCTTCGACTTGGTGTTTGTTGGGTGCGATAAATATCGGTGTAAACATCACTCCAATGTTGCCTAGAGCTGGTTCGGTAATAATTTGTGGTACTGGAATGAAGCCATGATAATCTATCAAGAAATCACTCATATCTATTTTGCCATCTAGCGAATCCTTGAGCACTTTCAAACTCATTTTTTCTTTGGTCTCAGCGTGATCATCTTGTGCAACAGACACCAAGTTTTGAGTGAGCCAAAACAAAAGTAAAATCTTATATTTCATACAGGTTGAATCAAAAACACAACAATAGACAAGTGAAGATAAACAGTATCAACAACAACGCCTTATGAGACCATACATTTGATAAAAAAGGCTGTCCCAGTCTCTCCAGATTACGGATCAAACTAGAACAGCCTTTGTTCAAAGATTTACTTGCACCTAATGGCCGGCATGAGCCGAGTCTTGTAGTTTTCTCATCACCTCATCCAAATTGAAAGAAGCAGGTTTTTGTCTTGGTGGATAATCCACAAATGTCTGTAGAAACTGCCCCACATAAGCCTGTGCAGGTACAAACACATAGGCATTGGACAACACCCAATCCCAATAAGTATTGGAAATAAAGTCCGCTGTCTCGTAAGGATCTGCTCTGAGATCAAACAACTTAGGCAACCTCAAAGGAACGAAAGGCTCTGCCCAAACATCCAAAGTACCTTTCGATCGCTGTTCCATAAATACCAACTTCCAATTTTCGTAACGCAAGCCTACCAACTGTCCATCGTCATTGAAGTAAAAGAAAGATTCACGAGGAGATCTTTCTTCCTTGCCTGTAAGGTATGGCAAGATATTGTATCCATCCAAATGCACTTTGAAAGTCTTTCCATCTGCCTTATGTCCTTTCAACAGTTTGTCACTGATTTTAGGTTCACCGGCTGCTGCCAGCAAAGTCGGCAACCAATCCAAGCCACTGACGATCTCATTGGAGATACTGCCTGGCTCAATCTGACCTGGCCATCTGATCATAGCAGGTACACGATAGGCTCCTTCCCAGTTGGTCACTTTCTCACTTCTAAACGGGCTCAAACCTGCATCAGGCCAAGAGTTCTTGTGTGGACCATTGTCTGTAGAATAGATCACGATGGTATTGTCATCCACTCCTAGCTCCTTGAGCTTATCCAAGATTGTACCAACATGCCTGTCGTGCTCCATCATACCGTCCGCATATTCGGTCGGTGCAGTGAGTCCTGCAGGGCTACGGTTCTCTTCTTTCACGTGGGTATAGAGATGCATTCTAGTAGCGTTCCACCACACGAAAAATGGCTTATCATCGTTCACTTGACGTTCCATAAAATCCATAGCTGCAGCAGACGTCTCATCATCGATGGTTTCCATTCTCTTCTTGGTCAATGGTCCCGTATCTTCGATTTTGCCATCGGCAGTACTATGAATCACACCTCTTGGTCCAAACTTCTTTCTGAAATCATCTCCTTGTGGGTAGTTGTGTCTTTCTGGCTCCTCTTCCGCGTTGAGGTGGTAGAGGTTCCCAAAAAACTCATCAAAGCCATGGGCCGTAGGCAAAAATTTATCTTTGTCGCCCAAGTGGTTTTTCCCAAACTGGCCAGTCGCATATCCCAAAGGCTTGAGCAACTCGGCTATCGTCGGATCTTCGGCTTGTAGACCCAGATCAGCTCCTGGCATTCCTACTTTGGCAAGACCTGTACGATATGTACACTGCCCGGTGATAAAAGTCGAACGACCCGCTGTACAAGATTGCTCCGAATAGTAATCTGTAAAAATCATACCATCTTTGGCAATCTGATCAATGTTGGGGGTACGGTACCCCACCAGACCCATAGAATAGGCCGAAATATTGGTTTGCCCAATATCATCACCAAATATCACCAAGATATTTGGCTTTTTCTTTTTCTGAGCTTCCGCTAGGGGCGCGCACAACACGGCGGCTACCAGCAGAAGTAAGGCTGATTTTCGTTTCATAGGATAATCATTAAGTTTATATACAATTGTCTAAAGTTAGTACATGCTACAATAAACAAGCTTTGATTTTTTTGCTTTTTTGATGATCATATTAGCTACCCTCACCCCCCTACATCAGTTAATCACTTGACTGACAAACAAATACAACTCATCGTAGTACATACAAAGTCTCATTAGGCACTCATGAACTACAAAAGTTCAACAACAACTATGGTTTGATGAACTGCAAGTTGATCCCTGTGAAGACTTGCAACTGTGGCTGTGTGCCTTTGTGCAGCATGGAATACTGAGGTTCTATGAAACAGTTGAATACCGTATTGCCCACTTTGACCACCTTGCCGATCCCTAAGGCCATAGGCACGGCATAAGACTCGTTTTCAAAATCAAAGTACCAGATTGGTGCACCTCTCAGGTAGAGTCCTTTGCCCAACTGCCAGAAATAGAAGGGCTGGATCGCGGAGTTGTTGGTATCCGCACGATCATCATCTCCCGCGATAGAGGTCTGCCAAGTAATCAATCCCCCAAGTTGAAACTGTGGAGACTTGACCACAAAAGCTACAATAGCAAAGCCTGCCTGCCACTTGCCCGTGCCTAGTGCATCCTCCGAAGCGGTCGGTGCGGAAATCATCGGGCCGACACCTACCGTAGCATTAGCCTTGGAGATGAAATTGTACGACATGAAGGCATTGATATCACCCAAGCCATTTTCAGCGTTGACGATCCCTGTACCATCTGGCATAGCAACTGTACTGAGTGGTGCAGACACCCTCAGCAACAGCTTGCCAGACGAGAACGGCTTGGCAAATCTCACCCACGAGGTATTAAGGTATGCATCGTCAGGTGCGTCTGTCAGCTTAGGCATGTAGTAGTTGTGAAAATTAAGTGCTGTCATGTTTGCCAGTGGATTGTTGGCCTGTGCAGCGCTTGGCGCTGCTTCCTTTTGCTCCTCTTGGGCATAACTCATCCCAAGTGAAAGGATCATGATACAAAGAGTTAATAATGTCTTTTTCATGGTGAATGTTTTTGTGTCTGTTTAGAATATTACTTGAAATTGCACAATTGCTTCCCAATTTCCAACAATGGAAGGTCTTACTGCATTGTAAAATAGTTGCGCTGTAGCGCAGTAAAACAGACCGGACTTTCCGATCTGAAAAGTTTTGCCTCCTCCTCCGCCCACCGGCAGTAGCAGTTGCTCGCCCTCGTCGGCTCGCCAGTTGTTGATCACCGTGGCGTTGCTCTCAATAAACCAGCCCTTGGGCAGGTTGTAGTAAGTGAAGTATTGGAAGTTGAAGCTGTTGACCTGATTGACTCCCTCACCTCCGAGCGACCAATAGTTTTGCACTACAAAACCACCCGAAAACTTGTCGCCACCGTGATTCAACAAGAAAGAGGGCCCCATGCTCACGCGGTTGCTACCCAATGCTGCATTGGTGCGGGTGGGCAGCTGTATCGCCGGGCCGATGCCCCAGCTTACCTGTCCCTTTTTCTCTATCGAAGAAAAGTAGCCATTGAAAAGGATGTTGCCCAGACCACTGGCTCTCGCCGTAGCATCTCCAGAAGAAGAAACTGACACTAAAGGCACATGCGACACCCCCCCTACAGCAGGTATCCCCTGAAATGGAATAATGGTATAGGTGATCAGCTTGATATTTTTAGCGATTTTGAATGGCCAAACAGGCTGGACCGAGAAAGACTGTGCCACGCCTTCACCGACGGGCAGTAGGACTTCCTGCAAATAAACACTCCGCAAACCTGCGACGGGGTCTTGTCGCTTTTTGGCCATTTCTTCTACGGAAAGGGTCTGTAGGCTGTCGGTTTGGGCGAGTGTGCTGAAAGAAATACTCAGACAGAGTACAAAAAGGTATGATTGAAGAGGTTTCATTCGTAGTTAAAAGAGCCCTTCAAGGGTTTTGAACCCTTGAAGGGCTAATCATCAAAATTATTTCACCTTTACAAAATCGCCCGGGCTTGTACGTGCGGTCGAAGAAAGGCTTCTCCGGGCCATAGAAGCGAAACAGACTAAACCAGCCTCTGCCGGGTACCGTTTTGATGAAGTTGGGCTTGCTTTTTCGCACTTGTTGGACCAACATCTCTTCGTATGTGAGTGACTGCATCGTAGGAAGCTCCTCTTTTACCTTTTCCATAATTGCTAAAACTACTGGATTTTTTGAATATAACTTCTCTTTCTGGAAGCTCAACCTCCTTGATCTCTGGCTGTTTGATGTCAACACCAAGGCTCTTATTCAAGTTGTCGGCCTCTTGCATCAGTACCTTACTGTACTCCCTGACAGCCATTTTTTCGGTTTGATTGATTAAATCCTTTCCTTTCAAAGTCCTTAATAAAGCCATTGATTAACGATTTATCTTCTGAGCCAAAAATAGTTGACTATTAGGTCTTAGCAAGGCTCCATATTCTCCAATCAAGTTCATATTGAAAGTAAACTTGGATTCTCCCACGAGCTGCAATTTACGATAAAAATCCTCTTGACGTCTTCTGGCCTGCTGTACGGATTGTTTGCTGACTTCCTCGTTTCGATAAAGCGCATTGAGTGAATAGCTCATGACTTCTCGGTTGTCTTGGAACCACCAAAGTGTGGGGTGTTGGAGTTTTTTTAATATCGATCGAATAGGCCTCCTTAGCTAGCTCAATCACCTTTTCCAGATAATCAACCTGTATTGCATTTAACCAATTACCCGCTCCAGATCCTTGATTTTTTCTTTGAGCTGTTTGACTATCTTCATCTCGACGATCCTAATGTTTTTTTAAATTGTAGGTAGAACACTTGACTAAACCCAATAATAAATAACTGATTACCAATCCCATAGTGACGCTCCACTTGAGGTACAGACAAGTACCCTTCTCAGGGTCGTCAACTAGCTTAAGTTTCTCTGAAGATTTTCGGTGAGAAATAATGCGATTTTCCGTTTTTTTCATTTTTCTTTACTTTAAATGGTCAAACTATATCAGGGAATGACATAGCCTATTAATGCTTTGGCAAGTAATAAAACCCCGAATAATTGTCGCCTATTTAATAACTAAATGGCATTGCTTCAGCAATAGACTAGCGGCCTTTGGGGTTGTTGCACTCATGTTATCAATTGAGTAGTTTTGCTGGTTAGCTAGTTGGGAGTCATAGCATTCCTATTGAAAGAAAGAAAGAAATGAAAAAAGCATTATTACTAGGGGCATTGCTGTGCCTTGGGCTATCTACCTATTCTCAGAGTCATAAGTACGAAGTTTATGTTGGCGCATTAAATGAAGCTACTCCAGAGTTTGGTTTGAAGGTTGGCATGGAGAGAAACCTCAACCGCAAATTCTCTGTGGGATTGATTGGATATTTCATGCCTGAAAGAGGATGGGGCGGTCATGACGCTTTATCGTACGGCACCCCTCTCGACTCGTACTATTCGACTTTTAAGGTGGATACCGACAAGAAAGAATACGGTGTTTCAGCGAGCGTTTCATACAATCTAAGGTTTGGAGATGGCGTCTTTATGAAGTTTTCATTATTACCAGGGTACTTCAACCTTTCTACCAAGCATTCTCTACACGAGGGTGAAAATGAGCACGTTGATGATTCGTACCGTGAGAAAATCGAAAATTGGATAGAAGAAATGCCCACTGGAGAAGGGTCGTTTGCGTTAGGTTTTGGAGTAGGTTTTGGAGTGAAAGTATTCAAAGGGATATTTATAGTAGGGGATGTTATGTTTTTACACCCTTTCAAAAACATTCCTACCCATTACGATTTTCAGGATGGCATTACAGATGTCACGGATCATGTAGATAATGGCACCTACGACATGGTCGATTGGAATAAAAATCAAAACATGGATCCAATGTGGGGATATATGAGTCTTGGGATAATGTACCGATTCGGGACTTCCAAAATTTGATTTTTACCAAATCAGATCAAGCTTATAAATTCCACAATCTCCCCTCTCATGATCTGTTCCATAACATATCATGATGATATTGGATGTAGATATATGTCTTGTCAAGAGACAAGACATGAAGACGATAAATCAGATCAACCCAATTACTTTTTAAAATTGTTGAATACGCTCGCCATATGAAAATTAAAATATTACTCCTTTTGGTGAATAGTTTGATCGCTCAAACTATGATCGCCCAAAACAAATACATGTCCTACAAAACTTCAGGACTAGACGGGCTGGCATTGACGTACACGTATGATTACAAGTTCTTGATTGCCTCAGGCAATGAAACAGTCAACATCTGGTACTCTGAGAGTGAGACTGAGAAAGGTAGCATAGAGACTAATCACAAACTGGTCAGGTCTGTTTGGCTAGCCCCTGACAATGAAACGCTATTTACAGCAGGTGAAAACAAAGGCAAGTCGCACGACATCCAAGTTTGGAATATTGACAGGTTGTCGGCTATCAAATCGTTTGGTGATCACAAGGAGCAAGTCCTATGTATCAAAGGATTTAGCAAAGGCCAAAAGATCATCAGCGCATCCCAAGATCAGAAAATTCATATCTAT
The DNA here is from genome assembly GCF_002742335.1 of Reichenbachiella sp. 5M10. Lineage (NCBI taxonomy): Bacteria > Pseudomonadati > Bacteroidota > Cytophagia > Cytophagales > Reichenbachiellaceae > Reichenbachiella > Reichenbachiella sp. 5M10. The sequence continues at coordinate 2,117,029 of NZ_MDGR01000007.1, forward strand.
GACGTAGCAACAGGCTCGCTGGAAAAAGAAATCTCTGCGAAAGGCGTACCCATGGATCTTGCTATTCACCCAGACGAAGACGAGCTAGCAGTAGCATTGTCAACAGGCGATGTGGCTATCTATAAAATCGGATCGGGAGAGCTGATAGAGTCCATCAATATTTCTAAAAAGTGGGTGCTGACTGTAGATATCAGTCCGGATGGCAAAACCCTAGCCGCAGGAACCGAGGATGGTCTGATCTTCTTTACGGACTTTGGAGAGGAGACTACTTATCGCACCACCAAAGACGAGCACAAAGGCATGATCAAAGACATTGCTTTTAGTGGTGATTCGAAGTATTTGATCTCTGCCTCATCCAGAAATGATCTCATCACTTGGATCGTAGAGGATAGAGTCGTCAAAAAACAAGAAAATATGGACGATGGAAAAATTCTCAGTGCGATCGCCATCAACCCTAACGGAAAATACATAGCAGGAACCTATAGAACTGTCAAGACTGTCAATATCTGGGACATCACAGAACTTGACATCACTCCTACCTATAGCCTACTTGATAAGACCGACAAGGTACCACCTCAGCTTTTCGTCTCGAATCCACCTCGCACAGATGAAGGTCAAGTCAATCTATCACAGGACAATATTGTGCTGAAAGGTATCGTCACTGACGATGCAGGTGTGAAATCCCTCCTCATCAATGGTGAGCATGCGCCCATGAAGTCATCAGGGCAATTTGCCTACTACACGGCCCTCAAGATGGGGCAAAACTACTTCACCATGGAGGCTGAGGACATCAATGGTAATACGGCACTTAAGCGATTTGTAATCAATAGAAGAGACCTAGTCGCCAATGGCTACAGCCGTGAGAAAGCTAAGAATTATCTATTCGTCATCGGAATCGACAGATATACCTTTTGGCCACAGCTATCCAATGCTGTCAAGGATGCCAAAGACGTAGTGAGTATCCTGACCGAAAAGTATCAGTTCACGCCAGACGAAACTATCACGATCTACGACGAAGAGGCGACGAGAGACAATATCTACTCTCAACTGAAGGGTCTAATTCCAAAATTGACTGCTAATGACAACCTACTCGTCTATTACTCAGGTCATGGTCACTATGACGATCTATTGAACGAAGGCTATTGGGTGCCCTACAATGCCAAGAAGTCTGAATCAGAATACGTCTCTAACGGCGATCTGATGAAGGTACTTGGCGCAATGGAAAATCAACATACGTTCTTAGTCGTGGATGCATGCTTCTCAGGATCGCTGTTTGCAAGTGGGTCAAGAGGTTTTACCAAATCATCAGAAGGATTTATCCAAAAAGCAGAGCAATACAAATCTCGATGGGCATTGGCCTCTGGGCGACTCGAAACTGTATCCGACGGAGCTTATGGCGCGAATAGCCCTTTCGCTACTCGGTTTATAGAATTTCTAAATCAAAATGCTGATCAAGACCACTTCCCAGTATCTGAGGTAGTCCAATATGTCAAGGTCAAAGTGGCCAACGACGTACGTCAGGTACCATTGGGTAACCCACTGAAATCACTTGGGGATGAAGGTGGTGAGTTTATTTTTTATACGAAGTGATCGCTCGTTTACTCCATTTGGGGTTCCATTTCCAAAATCGCCCTTATTTAACTCGAAGTTTCGAAGGAAACGAGGGGCATTTTCATTTAAAAGCGGAATCCCCGTTTAGACTTGCCTCCATTTGTAAAGAAGTAAAAATCAACTGTAACCTTGCGTCTCCAAATTCAAGCTGTTGACCTTATTTGCTCCCTCGCCTCCGAGCGACCAATAGTTTTGCACTACAAAACCACCGGAAAACTTGTCACCGCCGTGGTTGAATAAGAAAGACGGTCCCATGCAAGGGCTTCATTGGTCCTCGTGAGTAGCTGCACGGCTGGGCCAACGCCCCAGCTTACCTTGCCCTTTTTCTCGATCGAGGAAAAGTACCCGTTGAAAAGGATGTTGCCGAGACCAGAGACGCGCTGTGTGGGATATCCCGATGAGGAGATCGTTTGTAAGGGCACATGTGACACACCTCCCGTTGCGGGCATTCTCTGAAAAGGGATAATGGTATACGTGATCAGCTTGAGGTTCTTTCCCAAACGGACTGGCCATACGGGCTGCACTGAAAAGGATTGCGCCAAGCCATCACCCACGGGCAAAAGGACTTCCTGCAGATAAACACTGCGCAGGCCTGCTACAGGGTCCTGACGCTTTTTGGCCATTTCCTCTACAGTCATGGTAGGTGTGCTGTCAGTTGTGCGGTAACCGATATACTTAGGCAAGTAATAAAAATACAGGTCAGTAGAAGTTTCATACAGTAGGAAAATACAGACCTAGCAGGTTTTTGAAAACTGTCAGGCCTGTCGTGAATGAAGAACCCTCCAACGGTTTGAACCCCTTGGAGGGTTTTACTAGCTTAATATTACTTCACGAATTCCAAATCATTATTTAGGAGTAAAACTTCCAGACTCTTGTCTTACGGGGTATTCTTTAAAAGTAGCCATGAAATTCGCTACCACATCTTTCAATGGCTCAAAAGCAAACATGCGCTTGACCAACCAGTCGTCATAGTAAGAAGAGCTTTCCATGGCAGATTCAAATGGGTCTGCATATAAATCAACCAATAGAGGTGCTTTATGTGGGGTTTGCATTTCAGTCCAGGCGCCAAGTCCTTCATGGTCTTGTGTAGAGAAGTGAAACTTCCAACGTCCAATACGAACTGCTCCCAAAGTGCCATCATCTACAAAGGCAAAGAACTCATTGCGAGGACCATTTTCCTCTTTTCCTGTGAGGTAAGGCAAAAAGTTGTAACCATCCAAGTGCACCTTGTATCCTTGATATCCACTCAATAATTTGCCTTTGACATTGTCCTCACCAGCAGCAGCCACCAATGTTGGCAAACAGTCTTCTAAAGAAATGATCTCATTTGAAACTTTTCCAGCTTCAATTTTACCAGGCCACTTGATCATAAAAGGCACTCTCAGACCACCTTCCCAAGTAGTGGCTTTTTCACCTCTAAATGGATTGGTGCCACCATCGGGCCATGAAAATTTTTCAGCTCCATTATCTGTGGTGTAAATGACGATAGTGTTGTCCGCAATCCCAAGTTCCTCAAGCTTATCCAGCAACTGGCCAACTTGTTGGTCATGCTGAGCATAACCATCTGCATTGATACCTAGACCAGTTTTTCCTTCATACTCATCAGGTAGATGCGTAAAAATGTGCATTCTGGTAGTATTGAACCAACAGAAGAAAGGTTTGTCTGCTTTGCTCTGCTCTTCTATAAAATCCATCGTTCCATTCAAAAATTCCTGGTCGATGGTCTCCATACGCTTCTTCGTCAAAGGTCCCGTATCCTGAACTTTACCATCTGCAGTTGCTTTGATCACACCTCTTGGGCCATATTCCTTTCTAAACTTGGGGTCTTTAGGATAATCAGGGTTTTCTGGCTCTTCTTCTGCATTCAAATGGTACAAATTCCCAAAGAAAACATCAAAGCCATGGTTGGTTGGAAGAAACTTATCTAAGTCACCCAAGTGGTTTTTTCCAAACTGTCCACTGGAGTATCCAAGTGGCTTCAGCATCTCAGCGATAGTTGGGTCTTCCTTTTGTAATCCTATAGGATCTCCAGGCATTCCGATTTTGAGCAGTCCTGTTCTTTTGGGAGATTGCCCTGTAATAAATGCAGCTCTTCCGGCTGTGCAACTTTGCTGTGCATATGCATCGGTAAAACGCATACCCTCTTTGGCTATGCGGTCAATGTTGGGGGTGGTATAGCCCATCATCCCATTATTGTAGGCACTGGTATTGAACCAGCCTATGTCGTCACCCATGATCACTAGGATGTTGGGCTTTTTGTTTTTTTTTCTGGGCGTGGACCAGTGGCATGCAAAAAACACATGCGACTATGAGTGTCCAAATTGATTTGTTTGTTCTCATGGTTTTTGGTTTAAATGAAAATCTTTAAAGAAGTTAAAAAAAACTCCAAGGTTTTAAACCCTTGGAGGGGTATTGTTCTATGTTATTTCACCTTCACGAAATCACCGGGCTTGTACGTACGGTCGAAGAAAGCCTGCTCTGGTCCATAGAAGCGGAACAAGCTAAACCAGCCTCTGCCAGGTACGGTTTTGATGAAGTTGGACTTGTTGTCTGGATTGTCCGGTCCTATGAAGAAGGTCACTGAACCGTCTTCGTTTGCTGCCAACTCGTTCATGGTATTGAGCGAAGGATAAACTTGCCCCTCGGCATCTACACCCGCTGCGGTCTCTGCGTCATACAAAGTGAGTGAGGTAAACAGCTTGGCTGGCATATCAGCAGGGAAGGTAATTTCATAGCTGTTTTCACCCATGAGGTAGTTGCCCTCGCTGTCTTTGTAAGCATTGCCATACTTGGCTCCCAAGCCGACGATAGACGACATCATACCTGTACTGATCGAGTAGTGGTTGATGTACATGTGCGCTTTGGCATTGACATCTGTATGCTTGGTCACTCTGTCTCTAAATTCCTCGTCTATCAAAGTATGCATAAAATCATCAAGCTCTGTATGTGCATGAGCGACCCATTTGCGGTCGTTCCACCACAGGCCGTCAGGCTCTCCGTCAAAATTAGCCGCGATGTTTTTGGCCATGCGCCAGGCCGTCTCAGCAGCCTGACCGAGTAGCTCCTTTTGGCGAGTTGTTGGATTGAATGCTGTACCTTTTTTGATACCGATAGCTGTCAACATGCCGTGCATGTATGGATCGATGTTGTCCACACGATCGCTTTGGATGAAACGGTTGAGCATTTCGAAATAAGAGAAGTCATGCGCAAACAAGGCATCTGATGGGGTATCAGAGGCATGCTGAAAATCCATCGGCTTAGCCTCACCCTCTAGCGGGTAAATCTTGATCCCCTGTACTGCGTCTACGCCGGGCTGTAGGTTGTCCACAGATTGGAAAAAACCACGTTGGAAGATAAACACGCCGTTGGTTTTGCTGGTGTATAGGTAATATCCCTCAGGCACCTCTCCGTCATACCCCTCGGGTACGATCAGGTACTTGCCTCCTTTGCCGCGATCTGGTCCAGGGAAGCCAATGTCGCCCAAGAAGCGGGTACCATCGGGGCGCTCTGGCCCTTCGAGTGGTCTGTGCCAAAAGTCATCCAACAATCCCTGTAGCATCGGAGGTACATCCAGCACCAAAGGACCTGTTTTGCTCAGATCGGCAAAGCCCAGTGCATAGATCACATCCGAGTTGGGCGTGGTGATGATGGTTTGGGGTTTTAGCCTTTTCTCAAAGACCGAGATGACGTTGTAGCCTTCGCCAAAGGTCTTGCCGAGGCCTTCTTTCATCGCGAACATATTCACGGCTGGCAATGCCCACAGATAGGTCTGCGTGGCGCGTTGGAAATAAAGTTCTTCGTCCAGTGTACGAGACACCTCAGCTGTAGGGTAACCTCCCTCAAGCGGCAGACTGGCCAGGGTTTCATAGCGGTTCGACTCGGTAGCAGCACTTTGCTGCTTTTCTTGTGGCTGACAAGCAGTGAACAGCACTGCTCCAGCCAGGGATAAGTTTAAGATATGGTTTTTCATGTCTATTTATTTCAAATCTGGTAAAACATAATCTCCGTTGATCACGGACTCGCCAGGCATATACACCCTGAAACAAATCCAAAAGGGCTTGGATGGTGTAAGGAGTTTATTAGTGTATTCTGCTTTTTCAAATTGGTCTTTGGGCACGTAATACATGTCAAAGCTTTTGCCGTCCGGGTTCAACTGTATTTCTGTGTTGCTGATGGTAGAGCCTTCGTCCGTTTTCAGGTATTGATCAGCCCCATAGATGGTGATGGAGTAAAAGCCAAGATTGGCGTCTTTCATTTCAGGAATCTTGTATGTGGCTTTGTATACTTTGCCTTCTTCTAGATCATACTGTGCGGTCAGGTACTGTGCATCTTTGTCTGGCAGTAGTCCAGTGGCGATAGACACGCCGCGGTTGCGATCTTCGAGCGAAACGGGCGCATCGATTGTCCCCATAGTACCTTGCACTCCTTCTTTCTTAGCTACATCCACATAGGTGGCCAGTACTTGTTTAAACTCTGCCATGTTCCAATTGGTCACCTGGAATGATTGAGGTTGGTAGCCATTCAGATATTCCAATTGCAACTGATCCTGATACTCATTTACTTTCTTGATGTCAGCAGTATCATTTGGGTTGACTTGCATACGTACATTAGCCCAAAAGAAATCCGTAGTTTTGGGTGCAGGGATCACATATCGACCCGGGCCATAGAATACATCCGCAGTGATATGGTTGTGATTGACTATGTGCAGGGACATGTATCGTCCGTCGTTTTCCGGCAAGGTGATCGCTACATCTCCTCCACCGTCCAAGATGGCAAAAGAATAATCCGTGTCGCGATTCATCAATGGTGCAGGCTGCTCATCTAGGGGCATGGGCTTGCGGTGATGGTTCCAAGTGTTGTTGGCACCTTGTACAAACTCCTTCTGCATGGCGAGATCCGCCATCGCTAAAGCAAAATTATCTTTGGTCACGCTGACAGTGGAAGCTTGCTTAGTTTCTGTTGTTTCATTCTTTTTTTGTGGCTGACAGGCTGTAAATAGCACAGCAGCAGCCATAGATAGATTTAAGATGTGGTTTTTCATAATATTGAAATTAACAATTACAGGTTGAAAATATTATTGTTGTGTAAGGATAAGGTAGGTGTTAAAAATTTTCATTTAGTCGCAAAAAGAATCCAGTGGTGCCATAGTTGCCCCAGCCGTAATCTATCCCGAGGTTGGTCCGAGCCTTTTTGCTAATGTTGAGTCTGAGCCCTACGCCATATCCCGGCTCGATGTATTCGAACAAGCTAATGCCATTGTCTCCACCATTGGCCGTAGTAATATTGGCATATGCCACGGCACCAAAGAATTTAGGATTTTTGGCAGTCGCCAGTAAGTGCCTTCTGAATTCAATTCCAGCAAAGACTAGATCATAGCCTCGGAAACGCCCCTGTGCGTAGGGTTCAGAGGATTTGGCATATTGATCCCATGCAGAGGCTGGGAGGTTCATGTAAGGCAAATTACCTGAAGTTGTAAAATTCCCGAATGCCCAAAGCGCCAAGATATTGTTACTATCACCGTCGAAACTGAAGTAATCTCGGTATTCCATCCATAGCTGAGTCGAACTTTGGTCACTGCCCATGAATTCTGGATTTATTTTAAATGAAAGCAAGGCATACCGACCACTATAGGGGTTGTTGATATTGTCACGGGTATCGAGCATGCCGTTGAGCGAAAGTCCTACCAACGTACTTTCCTCCTGATCAAAGCCTTTGGCTACATTGTAGGCATAGTAAGGAGTAATCACCGTATCGCTAGGCGCCAAACTCAACAGTTGATCATTGATGTTGCTGAACAAATCCAGATGCAAACCAATACCCGCATAAAAGCCCTTGTCATTGATTTTTCGCAAAGCCGTTTCATAAAATCGAAAAAACTGAAATTGCATCATATCCGCTTCCGACGTACCGTCATAGCGCTTGTCATTGAACTCAAAACCACTATCTGCCAACCTTGCTGATTGTGGTCCTGTACCCAAGCCCCAGGTGGGTTGTGAAGAATCCAGATATCGCCAGTCCCCCATCAATATCCATTCATTATTACTGGTGTATACCGTAGACTTTAGGGTAGTGATGGTCTGCTTTTTGGTGGTAAATGCTATGCCTAAAAGGGCCGAAGACAACTTCGTCGTAGCTGGTTCTCCTAGAAAGGCACTGGCCGCAGCACCTGCGCCATAAATAAACCCAAACGCCGGATTGGCTCCAATGACTGGAACCGGTGTGATGTACACATCTCCCTTTTCGGGTGGCTTGTTCTTCTTGGCTTGTTTCTCGGCTTTCTTGTCTACCTTGGCGCTATTCACACGCTGCGCACAGACAGGGTTGGCCGTTACCAAAGTACATAGAAAGAGGAACAGAAAGTTTAGGCTTAGTTTTTTCATAATCTATTCAGAATGACTCAGGCAGTAAAGTTGGCAACAATGGAAATGAGACTCCTCCTCATTCAATGGTTGGACTTTTTCCATTGATAGAATATCCCATATATTGAATAGCCCGCAAACTATGGCCTGCTCAATCCAAGAAAAAGAAAGACGAATGGATACGTACAACCTAGAGTCACAGGAGCATAACACTCCAGACACATGTAAGGCAGACACACGTCCACCCCCATTCAATAATAGACCCGCATATGACCGTCCAATGGTTAGCTTCATGGTTTAGATGGTTCTTCAATAAAAGTCTCCTAAAGATTCAATTCTAACATCGAATCATACAACTAGTAGACTTATCAAAGTTGCTAACAAAGCGGCACAAATTCAAATGAAACAAACAAGTATATGGTTATCCCTATACCTCAAACACGCTTTGGATTTCATCCGTTGCTACTGTTTCACTCCCAACTAGCTCATAATCATTCGTTGCAGGATTGTATCGGTAGTCTTTGACCCATTCCTTATTATTTTTCGCAATCTCTTCGACTCCTTTCAATACCCGCTTCAACTCTTCGTCAGACATGGTAGGGTGCAGTGACAGACGTACAAATCCAGGTTTGTGCGTCAGGTTTTTTTGATCAATCTGATCCGTCATGCTCTGCGATTGTTCCTCGTCTATCCCAAACAAATAGTGCACATAAGTACTCGCACATGCCCATCCTCCACGTACTTGTACTCCAAAGCGATCATTGAGCATGCGCACTACCGCATTGTAATGTATGCCTTGGATATTGAAGGAAACCACTCCTATCCTATCGGCCGTCAACTCTCCTACTATCTCTAGTCCATCGATGGCTTGTAGTCCTTGGATCGCCTGATCAAGTAGTACCTTTTCCCTCTTTTCCATTTGTTCGACTCCCATTTTTTCTTTGAGGCGAATAGCCAATGCGGCACGGATCGTTTGCAAGAAAGCTGGCGTACCACCGTCTTCTTTTGTCTCGATATTGGCATGTATACCATAATCTCCCTTGGGCTTAGTCCAAGTGACATTGCCTCCACCTGGGATGGTGGAGTGTCCTCCGTATAGCCTTTGGTCAAAAACCAAAACTCCGCTTGACCCAGGTCCTCCTAGAAATTTGTGCGGAGAAAAGTATATCGCATCCAACTGTTTTGATATGTCTTGTGGGTGCATCTGAATTGTCACATATGGAGCAGTCGCAGCATAATCAACGAAACACTTCCCCCCGTATTGATGGATCATCTTGGCTAGCTCGTGTACTGGCGTAAGTATACCCGTCACATTGGACCCAGAAGTAAACGCCCCTATGAGGGTCTGACGGTTTGCATACTGAGCCAGCAGTCTATCCCACTGTTCCAAGTCTATTTCGGCATGCTGATTTGGTGGAACGACTATCACTTCGGCTCCCGCGTCAATCCAGGCCACCTGATGAGAGTGGTGCTCCATATGTGACAGCAGTACCACAGGTTTCTCATCGTATTGTTGCAAATTGAGTATTTCGATAAACCGGTGCATTGCTCCAGTCATTCCGCTACCTGTCGTGACCAACACATCCTGGTCGGTCGCTCCCACATGTACTTTGATAATCTCACGGGCCTGTAGGTAAGCTGCCGTCATCTGACTCCCCGTCTTGTTGGAATACGAATGGGTATTGGCCAACCACGGCCCTATTTGATCAGTCATGATGCGCTCAATGGGTCGATACAAGCGGCCTCCAGCAACCCAATCTGCATAAATCATCTGTTGTGTACCAAAACGCGTCTCGAAACATTGGTCCCAGCCGACGATATTTTCTCTCACTTCATCGAATATCATTTGTAGTCTTGTTGTTTGCTTGCAAATTTGGACAAGCTGTAAAAAAGATCACTATCATTTCTGATTTTTCATTTCAGCAATCCCCCACCTGCTTTATTATTTACCAGGATTTGACATGGAATTATTTTTAATATGTCTCTACTTGGGTATTTTTACGACTCTAGGACATCACTCTTTGCAGTGATTCATGAAAACGAAGAACATTGATCAAACACCTACTCTTTACTTTCCTTCTGCTGTTTCAAGTCAGCTTGTTGCTAGCCCAACAAAAATCGCCGATACAAAACATCGACAGCTTGAAATCCATCCTGACCGAGGTACAGGAGGAGCCACTAGTAGACCTCTACAATGCCATCAGCTGGAACTACCGCAACATCACCATAGATTCATCCTTGTACTATGCCCAAAAAGCCAATACACTATCCCGCAAATTGGATTACTCTTTGGGGCTGAGCAAAAGCTTGAATTTCATTGGCATTGCCAAAAGAAACCACAGTGACTTTTTGGGAGCATTGGAGCACTTCTTTGAAGCACTAAAGCATGCCGAGCAAAGCAGAAACCTCATACAAATCAGTTACTCATTGATCAATATTGGCAATATCTACATCTTCCAAACGAACTACGAAGGAGCCATCGAATACTTTGAAAAAGCACTCATCAATGCCGAAAAACTAGAGGATTTAGATCTAAGAGCCTATTGTCACGTCAATCTCGGAAGGTCATATACAGGACTACACCGCTACAAAGAAGCAGAAAATCACTTACTCGCTGCGATCAATTTGCGAGATCAGCAACAAGACCGAGAAGGAAAAGTCATCTCCAGAGTTGATTTGGCCAACCTCTACATCCTCAGTGACCGACTGGATGAAGCACTCGATATACTCATGACCAACTTACCCGAAGTACAAGCTTTGGGGCACAAGACGACTCTAGGCTACAACTACCTCAACATCGCCAAGGTCTATCTAAAAAAAGGGAATTTGAACAAAGCAGAGCACTACGCCAAACAAAGCCTTGCCATCAGTCAAAGCAACCACATTAAAACTGTCGCTAGTGAAATACTCAAGTTGCTCTCCTCTATCTATGAATCTTCTCACCAGTACGCCAAAGCACTCCAATACCATCAGCAACACCTGATCACCAAAGATTCTATCTTCAGCGAGGAAAACACACGCAAAATCGAATCTCTACATGCGACATATGCTGCAGAAAAAAAGGAAGCCGAAACCCGCTACCTCAAGCAACAGTCTGAACTCAATCTCATTATCATCAACCGACAAAAAACCATCATCTGGCTCACTGTCATTGCTGCAATCATGTTTTTCGCTTTGGCGGTCATCTCCTTCAAAGCTGCCAATGACCGAAAGAAAATGACACTAGAGATAGAGAAGCAAAAAGAAGAGGCATTCAAGCACAACAACAACCTCATTGATCTCAATCACGAAAAAAACAACCTCATCCGTATCCTATCCCATGATCTCAGGGCACCAATCAACAACATCAAAGGATTGACTCAAGTACATCTAGATAGCCACGAGGAGAGTTTTGACGAAGACGATGTAGATACTCTCAACCATATCGTAAGCGAATCAGATCGCTTGCTAGGGATGATTACCAAAATCCTCAATGTTGAAGCGCTTGAAGAAGAAACCAAAAGTTATACAACAGACAAAGTCAACGTCAACTACGTCGCAGAACAAGTACTCGACAACTATGCCTCGGCTGCCAAGGCCAAAAACATCCGCATTGTCCCTAGACTAGGCACTACCCCTTTATTCATATTGGGAGATCAAATGCACCTACACCAGGTTATGGAAAACCTCCTGTCCAATGCCATCAAATTTTCTGAAAGAAATACAGAAATACAGATCAAAGTCACCAAAACCAAACCGAGCGGTAGGGTTCAAATCTCCTTTACGGATCAAGGCCCTGGACTGACAGACGAAGACAAAACCAAAATCTTCAAAAAATTTCAGACGCTCAGTGCCAAGCCTACGGGTGACGAGCAATCCACAGGTCTCGGCCTGTCCATCGTCAAGCAATATGTCGAACAAATGGACGGATCAGTATGGGTAGATAGTGTGATTGGCAAGGGGTCCACGTTCTACATGGAGTTCTTGAGCGCGACGTGAAACCAAGCACTAATCAACCACCAGTAGGTTGATATATCCTTATGGCTGCACCAAGGCAAACTCATTGCCATTGCACGGGTTATACAACCTGAACACCACGAGATCTTCTACAATGGGCCAATTAGATATGTAGAGTTGCCCTGTGCCAAATATCTCGTCAGTGACATCTCGTAGATTTTGTTCGTCTTCGGCAGTCACCTCATCGGCATTGGTATAACTGAACTCTTCATTGAGCACTACTTCTAGATAGTTACCCAACACTGCCACGCTTTCAAACCCTCGCAAGTGTGTCTGACGTACGTCATTTTCATCCAGATAGCTAATCCCTACGGAGTAGTCAATCTCCATAGAATCGCGACCATAATTGAAAATAAAACCAGAAGCATCTGGATACAATTGCCCAATAATCTGATCATCGTCAGTCATCGAAAATCCCGTACTATCTGCCACGTAGAAAATATTGATCGAATAAGGCACGTCGCTTTGTGTCACAAAATCCAGCCCCGAAGATTCAAAAAGGGTGTGTCGTAGTTCTACAGCTCCTAATCCAGCAACACTCCCTGTATACACTGGTGCATCCTGTATCTCTGCACTACAATAGACCTCCCCTGTGTGATTGAGTGTATTCAATTCCACTTCTTGGATGCTATACTCCTTGCCTCCATGACCAAACGTAATCGGCTCCTCCAGTACCATACTCCCGCCGAAAAGCGTAAACGAATGCTCTTGATTTATTGCTACCCAACTCGTAATTGCCCGACTATCCAACCCAGGTGCCGCTCCATCGACCGTCAGCACACGCTTGGTCAAGTCTATCGACCAGTAGACCGATAAGTCATCTCCCATCAAGTACAACTGCTGCATCGTCTGTGTACCTAGGGGTTGAGAGTACAATTCAAACATATCAAGATTGGCTGCTTCCTCGCGCGAAAATCCCTGTTCAGCGTTTGCAGGTGCCGGTACCAAAACTATACTGGTTTTATTGACTGCATCCGTCTTGCTGTACAAGATGAGATTCTCCCCGTCTTCTTCTAAGTAGAAAAATTCAAACTCTGCTCCAAATGTCGATTGATCTTGTTCAAAGAGATAGTGAAAGACAGCGTAGGTTTCGAATGTCAATTGCACTGCCAACTGGACATCTACACGGTAAGGAATCGTTTGATCATACAACGTCCCCTCTTCGGAAGCTAAGTCAGACTGAATACGCACTTCTTCCTCGTCAAAATCCAAAAGAATATAATAAGCTCCCGAACCTGGCACAGGCTGATATTGCAACATCCATCCGTGCTCTGGCGCCATGAGTTTGTCCCGAAGTTCATCAATAGCAGATTGCCGACGTACATCAGCAGAGTCCAGTTTGCCTCCATCATCCGAGCCACAGCCCCATAGCAGCAACAACCAAATCGATATGTATGCTAGTTTTTTCATCCTTTATAATCTCGACTGCAATTCTGCCCGCAAGTCATCCAAATCCACCCCTGTCACTTTGAGGTAATGGTCTTTGATGGCTGTCAACTTTTCCAATATCCATTCACGTCCTTGATTTCTGCTTTCGCAATCTGCGAGCACACAATTCTCTTCCATCTGAATGTAGGTCTCAAAAAAATTGGCATCAAAAACATAGAACGCTACAATCTCTGCAAAATCCTCGTTGACCGAGCTAGTCCCATAGGGAGAAACAAACCCACGTTGCAAGGCTTCCTCTTCGGTCACGTTAAACCATGAGCCTGCGCTTGAATAACCTGTCGGGGTGATTTTTTCAAAGCCCGTCGGCAACTTAAACTCTTGGTGCACAATATGTGCAAACTCATGGTAGGTCACTTGCAATTGCAGCTTGAGCCACTCCGGATCTGCCAAGTCATAGCCATTGACGTTGGTGTAGGTAATACGGGCCCCTGCATCCGCTGTACCCAAAGTCACGGTTCCGTCGTTGTTGTATATCAAACCACCCAAAAAAATCAGTTCGGCAGGTACATAACGCCTAAAAAAAATCTCGCCATTCTCTATGGCCAAATAGGGCTCAATCCAATAGTACTCAACAAAATCCAACATTGGACGCACCAACTCTAGCTTCGGTGGTGTTACGTTTTGATTCGGATCCACATAGTTGTCGACATACTTGTAGCGCACAGCCATGTTATATTCTTCCGTGAATTGCTCATCGATGTATATGTCCAAGGCAGATACAGGTACATCTTCCTCTTTGACTGACTCGTTGAGCTCCTCTTCCTTGAGGCACGAACTGAGCAACACCACTCCTAAGAAACAAAAGCAGTAACTCCACCAGGTGATATTTCTTTTCATTCTCATCGTGGATTATCTTCTAAACCTCCTACATCTTGTGCAGACTGGGGGATCTGCAGTACTTTGCGATCATCGTCAGCAGACAGGGTCGCCACCTGTCCAGAATCACCATAGGCATGCTGGACCGTCATACTATAGCGCTTGATGTCAAACCATCGCATGCCCAGTCCGACAAATTCCTTGCGTCGCTCCAGCAGCATGTAATTCAACAGAATGTCTTGATCCGTAAAACTCGGTTCGTTTTCTGCGCCATAGAATTGCCGCAGCAAATCCAAAGTCAACGTCACATCTGCAACCCCAGTATACCTGCGATCAGTCAAGATCTGCAAATCCGCCAAAGCAGCGTCCAATTTTCCATTGTAAATATTGGCTTCAATCCGATTGAACAATACTTCTTCCCCCTTGAACATCACCCCTATATGGTAAGGGGTCCCTGTGTTAGAGTTCAAACTACTTCTCTCAAATAAACTTTCATAACGCACTGGAAACAAAGCATTTTGTCCCTTCACAAAAGCAGGATTTTCACGTTCGTCTGTCGCTCCAAAAGGATTAGATGCATAGAGACTCCCGTAAAAATTGGACTCAATACCAAAGGCATAGTCGTTGCGCTGCATCAACGAAATTTTACGCATCAGCAGTAGGTTTGCCGACTCATCTGGAGAGGAATACAACTGCGGGTACCCTGTGATCGACGACTTGGAAGCACTGTACTCGTCCGAAGTAAAATCCCTCACATAAGCTTCTGGCGAACTCCCTAGCAATTCATTGCTATACTGCAAGCAGCGTATCATATCTCCCTTGTACAAGTAATATCGACTGGCAAAAGCCAAAGCAGCGTTGCGATTGAAATGGTATTTTCCTGAATTGTTGAAAAACGACTCATCGAGCTTTTCCAAGCCTTCTAACAAATCATCTTCTACTTCCTTGTACACGCGAGAAACGGACACCCTGGAGTATTCTGCCAAAAATGTTGTCTCTGGTGTCTTGACATAAGGTATCCCTTCATCTGAAGATGCCGAACTCCCATTGTAATGTTGCCCAAATAGATTGACCAACATAAAATGACCATACGCTCTCGTCAGCAGTGCTTCTGCTTCCACTGCATCACGCTTGGCTTCATCTTCTTCTGACTCCATGGGCAAGTCATCCAACACAGCCAACACCTCGTTGGCATGAGCAATAGCCTTGTAAGTCTCATACCAGTAAAAGTCCGGTGTATCTTGCTCGTCCTGACCTGCTGTCACATCTTCCCACGCATACATCTGCTCGTGCGCAGGGCGTATGACTGTCCCTATCGTATAGGTAAAATCATCTGTCATCCAATCTGTAAACGCTGGACTAGCCACCGAGTACGCATTGGTCAACAATTGAGCCGCTTTATCCAAATCATTGAGTTCGACACGATTGTCTGGATTTTCATCCAAAAAATCATTGCAGCCTAACGTCACTAACCCCAGTAGAACCATCCAACCATATCTCTTCATCGTCTTCTCCATCTACAATCCTACGTTTAATGAAAAAGTAACCATTTTGGGCTGAGGCAAGGCCACCCCTCCACTACTAAAAAACTCAGGATCTTGTCCATTGAGTTTCGAATCAGAGTACAGCAAGGCCAAGTTCTGTCCTTCGATGCTGACACTGGCATTTCTCAATTTCACCTTCTCAATCCACGGTTGAGGGATGCGATAGGACAACCTCACACTCTTCAACCGCACATAATCACCGTTGACCACCCGTACGTCACTCTGATTGTACAGCGAATAGGCCTGCACATCTGATCCAACCTGCACTTGGGCGTAGGTCAAAATCGTCGGTACATTGGTCACATTCTCATCTCCTGGTGTCACCCAGCGATCTTTAAGTTCTCCTGGCAAGGCGACAAAGTCGTTGTAAGAAGCCCTAAACCCATCATTGAGACGGATTTTATAGTCAAACTTGTAGGTCACCAATATACCTAGACTGAGACCTTTGTAAGTGAAAGTATTTGAGAATCCTCCCCCACCTCTCGGCTCACTCGGACCCTCGTACTGCAAAATGTTTGTCAAATTGTCTCGTTCCTGTAGATCGATCTCTGTGACAATCTCGTCATTCTCTCCGTAGAAGGTCGGTACTCCACTAGAAGATAACCCAGCAAATCTAGCCGAAAACAATCCCCGTCGAGGGCCTCCGAGTACTGCAGCACCATTCTGATCCAATGCATCTGCCAACCGAGGGCCATAGTCCATATTGGTGATGCGATCACGCGTATAGCCAATATTGAAGTTAGTACTCCAAATGAAATTATTGTAGTCTACATTTACGGTATTGAGCGTAAACTCAATACCATTGGACTCCATATCCGCAAAGTTGCCAAACTTGAGAGACTCTCCTCCTATCCCACTAGTGAGCACTTGCCCTATCAGATCAAACGACTCCCTATGAAAATAATCTGCAGACATAGAAACCCGATGATTCCAAAGACCCATATCCATTCCTATGTTGAACTCATGCAATTTTTCCCAGGTCAAATCCTCATTGGTCAAATCCGCTATGTACAAGTACGGTTCGACATCTGTCGGTCGAATTGTGACGTCCGATTGCAGATTGAGGATGGCGCTAGCATCTGGAGGAAGATTCCCTGACAAGCCATACGTTGCTCTAAATTTGAGCTCACTCAAAAAATCCATCCCTTGCATGAATCCCTCTTGATCTACGTTCCAAGCACCACTCACATTCCATGTAGGCAAATAACGTGACGACTGGCTCTTCCCCAGCTGATTGGACCCATCATATCTCACCGTAAAATTAGCGACATACTTGCCTTTGTATGAATACCCACCATTGAGAAATGCCCCCACAAATCGATCATGAGATTCGTCTAAGGTATTCATGTCTATGTTTTGGAGGTTAAAGAACTCCACAATATTGGGATCTGTCACGACCACTCCTCCACTCTCATAAATGATCCCCATGGCTGTCGAACTGCGTTCCACTCGATCAGAATACCTCACTTCTGCTCCAGTCAGGACGTTGATATTGTGATCGAGACCAATCTTCTTGGACCAGTTGGCACTGAATCGTCCAAAAAAGCTCAGTAAATCACTCTGATCAAGATAGTTGAACCCTCCCTGCGGCAACACAACTACTGGATTCAGGCCGGGGTTGTCAGGATCACGGTAGAGCAAATTGTTGGCATCCTGAAAAAACTGCGTCCCATCTGCACGGTATGCTTCGGCTTGGTTGGACCGCTCATGTACCGTATGATCTCGTGTCGTATTGGCATAGCGGAGTTGCACCACGCCATTGACCGAAAGGTTGTCCAAAGGCTTATAGTCAAAATTGGCTTGGGTAGACACATCAATCACATTGATGTCCATATAATTGTACTTGAGTTCTTCGAGTATATTGAATGGGGCATAATTTCTTCGAAAATACTCCAAATCACCATTCTCATCGTGAGGTCTCATGGACCGGCTTGTGTTCAGTGCAAAACTCAACGGGTTGATATCAAAGTCACGACTATAGGTACCCGTAATCGGGTCAAACTCGCGATTTCTCGTCCCAGGTGCGTGCTGATCTCTGTAACTCCCAGTGAATTTGAACCCAATATTCAATTTTGGCGTGACATAGTAATTGTTGCGAGCGGTTGCGGTGAGTCGATTGACATTGTCGGCAATTGTCTGCCCTTGATCATTGAGATAACTCAGCGAATAGTAACTGGTCGACTTATCTGTCCCAGTCGTAAAACTCAAAGAGTGCTGCTGTTGCAACCCAAAATCATTGAAGAGTTCATCAAACCAATCTGTGTTTGCATTCTCATACTGATTCAAAAAGCTTTCGTTGAGTCCTCCTCCATCACCCCAGGGGATTTTCTTTTGATTGATGAGCACATACATCTTGCCCATTGCACCATAGCTCTGAGCTTTGGCTGCCGTAGTGATATCTATTAGTCCTTTGTTTTGCATCTCTCGATACACAGACATTTCCTCGGCAGAATTGAGCAAATTAAACTGACTATAGGTCGGACGAATCTTCACTGAAAAATTACCCGAATAATTTACTTTCAGAGCTCCTTCTTGTCCCTTTTTGGTAGTGATCACTACCACTCCATTGGCTGCACGAGCCCCATATATCGCTGTAGCTGAGGCGTCTTTGAGTATCTGATAAGATTGAATATCGTTGGGGTTGATATTGGCTATCGACGAACTAATCAGCGTGTTGGCGTTACCAGAAATAAAATCATCGGTGCTCACCTCGGATAAGTCCTCGAGAATGACGCCATCTACCACATAGAGAGGCTGGTTGTTGCCATTGATTGATGAATTGCCACGAATTCGAATTTTGGGAGAAGTACCAAAAGTCCCCGAAACATTGTCTACAGTCACGCCGGCAACACGTCCCTCGAGCATTCGACTCGCATCTGAAACTCCAGTCATTTTGATATCGGACATCTCCACGCGTGCAGCAGCTCCAGTAAAGAGCTTACGATCCACAACCTGAAATCCATTGACAACTACTTCGTCGAGCACCTCCGAATCTTCGAGCATCTTGATCACAAGTGTCGCATTGCTCGCCACAAACTGCTGAGTCTGCATCCCAAGCATACGCACGACAATGACATCTCCCTCCTCAGCCCGAAAGCGGAAGTTACCCTCCAAATCTGATATGGCTCCAATGGAAGAGTTTTGCACTTGAACAGACACGCCCAAAAGTGGCTGCCCCTTCTCATCCAGTACTTGACCTTGAACTGTCACTGGAGTCTGTGCAAAAGAAAACATGCTGCTCAATAAAAACAGCATGAACCCAACATACTTTAAAATCAACCTATCCCCCTTCAATCACTCAACAGTTATACTATTCCTTATCGAAATACAAAGTCACATCCAAAGTAATCTGAACACCGTATTCATCCACAATCGCTTGGTATTCAGCTTGTGTAGTAATGGTATCCAATGCTGCATCCAACTCTGCGTCAGATATAGAACTAAAGGTAGCCGTTGTTTTGAGAATCATATCTCGTTCGGTGATGGGCTCCACCACATCGAAATCTGTATCCAAACCAATTGCATCATCTGGGTCCAAGATCAACTCATCCTCCGTCAGTTCATAGGCTCCTTCATCTTCTACATCACCGCCATTGGTCAAGACAATTCCGTCTAGCTCTCTTTCAAAAGTCAAATCTTCGAAAAATCTAATCGCATATTCCGTCTCACCGTACAGTGTAGAGGATTCGCCTTCATTGTACTGATAGCCAGCTGGGGCGTTGGTATATTCTACATCATCAAGTACCCATGCCCCAATAATTGGGTCTGGCTCCTTTTCTTCTTCACTACACGACACCAATACAGCAATCACTCCAAGCAGTAAAAATTTATTCCATTGATTTTTCATAAACGAACAAGTAAATATTTCTAATGTGACCCAATCATGACTCGCTAAAATTCCATCGCAGTTTCTCCTCTACAATCATTCGAATTATATAGCTTTATCGTCTTGTAAAATATATCCAAAAGCTACTTATTCAAATATTTTTTCAATTTTTAAACGGAAAAACTCTATGAACGGCAGGATTAGCTCCATCATCATGACTTTAGTTTATCTATGCAGCTGTACAGCACTTCGCAACGAAAACAACGAAAGTTTTGAATACAGAACTGATTTGATATGGGTCAATAGCTACAAAATTCCTTGCGCCAGTGTAGGCAAAAGCGATTGCTTCTTGACACAAGTCTCCGAGATGAACACTCCTTCAGAACAATGGAGACCGTTTTACAATGATATCAATAATTTTGACTTCACACCCGGCTACCTTTACTTGCTCAAAGTCCGAATAGACTTCAAAGACTCCATAGCAGCTAACGGAAATTTCTACAAATACACCCTCATGGAGGAAGTCTCTAAATCCAAAGATTACAGCCTCTGGCTGGACCAAAAATGGCGTTTTGTAACCATCGATAGCGACAACATCGCCATGAATCAAGAGGAAGATATTCCCACCCTACAATTCAACTCTACTGACTATGTCATATCTGGCACCACAGGCTGCAATAACTTTAGCGGCACCTTCAGACCTACCTATATCAATAAAATCAAAATAGGGCCAGTAGTCGCTACACGAAAGATGTGTCCCGATATGGCGCATGATAACGCCATACTTAGCAACTTTCCCGAAGTATCAGAATATAGCATCCATGGTGACACGCTGCGTTTGCGCAACTCCAATGGCAAAAGCCTCATGACCTTGCTCCCGATAAAATAATCTACATAGCACCTCTCCAAAAGCTACTGATCAACGCAAACAGAGGTGATCACATGGTCATAAATAAGTTCACTTACTTCATCAATCCATATCGATCCTCGGCACCTGTTCATTGAAAAAAACAACTCGTTGGTTGTAAAGATTGGAGCAGCGAAAAAAAAGAGCATATTTTTGACCCAAACAGGATAAAAATACCGTAGACAAATCCAATGATTGCAACAAACACAAAGACGAATACCACTCTCCCTTTTTTATTGTTTTTATGTATTACGCTTCTCTGTTCTTGTAGAGACGATGATGCTCTCAGTGGAGGATCAGATTTTGAATTGGAAGACGGCACTCGATTTGAAATGACGCTAGACTCCATTTTCCTCTATGCAGAACAAATTTATTATTGGAACGAAGATTTGCCTAGTTATGAAGAGTTTGATCCGCGCAGCTATGGAACCGAAACAGAAGACTTGAGTAATCTTGAAAATGAAATATTTGCACTGACACAGTATGCAATCAACCCCAACACGGGTCAATCCTATGAATTCGTATCAGACAACGCCTCGTATCCAAAGTATTCTTTTGTAGAAGAATCCTCTACCACTGCCAACCTCGCTGCACTAGCCGTCAACTACCTCAATGGCACAGATGACGACTATGGCTTCAGACTCACCTCTGTAGAGGCTGATGACATACGTGTACGCTATGTGACCACTGGCTCTACTGCCTATCAGGCAGGGCTCAGACGTGGAGACCAATTGCTCCAAATAGATGGCCAGGAAGTACGTGCGGACTCTTACGCCGATATTGAACTTATCAATGGATCCTTCGATGAAAATGCATTTGCTCTCATGGTAAGAAAACCCAATGGAGATTCCTTGAGTGCTACACTATACAAATCCAACTATGCCATCAACCCGGTATTCAAAGACACGGTACTTCAAACCACAACAGGTGCGATGGGCTACTTGGCCTACAACATGTTTTCGTCACTTAGCAATTCTCAGAATGTACTTGACGAGGCTTTTGAAACATTTGCAAATGCCAATGTAAACTCCGTAATCTTGGATCTACGCTACAACGGTGGAGGATACCTCGAGTCGGCCGATTACCTCATCAACAACCTCATCTCCTCAAGCTATGATGGACGCCCCATGTATACAGAACTATACAATGATTTGATGCAATCTGGCCAAGCAACCATCCTCGAAAATCAACTCTTGAAGAACACAGACGGAGAGCTCATCGAGTACAGGGGCCGTTATGCAAACTACAACGACATTGATTATTCCGAGGACAACAACAGTTATGATTTTGACAAAACGGGCCCAATCGAAAGCATCGAAAACGTATATGTAATCATCAGTGCTGCGACAGCATCTGCCAGCGAACTCGTGATCAATGTACTCAAGCCCTATCTCAACGTGACATTGATCGGATCATCTTCCTACGGCAAACCCGTTGGTTTTTTTGGAATAGATGTCGACGAATACACATTCTACATGCCTAACTTCGAAACGCTCAATGCCAACGGAGAAGGAAGCTACTTCGATGGGTTCCAACCAGACTATGAAGTAACAGATGATGTCACTCATGATTTTGGTGACAGTGAAGAATCCTGTATTGCGACGGCTATAGCGCTACAAA
Organism: Reichenbachiella sp. 5M10; assembly: GCF_002742335.1. Classification (NCBI taxonomy): domain Bacteria; kingdom Pseudomonadati; phylum Bacteroidota; class Cytophagia; order Cytophagales; family Reichenbachiellaceae; genus Reichenbachiella; species Reichenbachiella sp. 5M10. The sequence continues at coordinate 2,139,157 of NZ_MDGR01000007.1, forward strand.
CGGGATCAAACACTCCTATCGCTCGCCAACACCAGAATTATATTGAACTCAACCACTTGACCCCTAATCACGGATTCAAAGGAATGATCGAAACGAGAACTACACTTGCCCAATAGAGCCAAAAGAAATCACTAGCCCTTTTTCCATTCGCCAGTCTTGTAGTAAATCCACGCTACGACTGCTGCTAGCAAGTTGGATACAGGGAAAGCCCACCATATCCCTTCGTAGCTCAAATCTGTCTTGTGGGACAATATAAAGGCCACTGGAAACCGAACAATCCACAAAGTAAAAACCGAAATCAACATGGATACTTTGGTCAGACCTACGCCATTGTACACACCATTGAGTACTTGCTGTACAGCGAGACACCCAAAACTTGGCGCCATGATCTTGATAAACACCGCTCCATCACGTATCACCTCAGGGTCATTGGGGATAAAAAAGGCTGTAAGTGGCTCGGCAAACAAGAACAACAATACACCTACAATCGTCAAGCCTACTCCAGCGATCAATGCACTGAGATTACCCACCCGCTCAGCACGATCAACCTTACCTGCTCCAAAATTTTGCCCCACCAAGCTTGTCGTAGCAATAGAAAACCCCAGGGCGGGAACAATCACAAGACTAAGGATACGTGCGCCTACACCGTAAGCTGCCACGATACTGTTGCCATAACTGGTCACTAGCATCACCATCACAGTCATCCCCGCGGCACGGCTCGACTGATCCAAGCTGGACGGAATCCCCATCCCAAAAAGCCTTTTGGTCCATGCCAAATCAAATTTCATTTGAGAAAAATGAATGGTAATACCCCATCTGCCACGAAACAAAATCAATAGCCCAATAACTGCCGACAACCCTTGAGTAGCTATGCTTGCAATCGCCGCTCCTGCCACCCCATAAGCAGGAATAGGTCCATAACCAAAGATGAATAAGGGGTCCAATAAGAGGTTGAGCAAAACTGTGCCTAGTACGATGTACATGGGCATAATTACCTCCCCAATGCCTCGCATCAATGATTGAAACACAAAGAACATAAACAGGAAAATAAACCCCCACGAGGAAACTTGAAAATAGGTCACCGAGTCCTCAAACACCTCTGGCCCTGCACCCACCAGGTGCATCAACGGCCCTGCCAAATGATACCCCACGATAGCCAGTACAATAGAGATAAGAAAAATCACCATCACGGTCTGAGACGAACTATAGTTAACCATACGTTGGTCTCCCGCCCCTTTGTACTGAGACACGATCACTGTACCAGCCAGAGTCAGCCCTCCTCCCAGTGACAACACCAAAAATAAGATAGGAAAACTCAAACTAACACTTGCGACGGCATTGGCTCCCAACCTCCCCAACCAAAATGTATCAATCATCTGATACATCGTCTGGAGTATATTGGCCATGATAATAGGAAAAGATAAGCGCATCAATGATTTGAGAATGCTACCTTCGGTGTGTTTGTTGTTGTTTTGCACGCGCTAAAAATACAGCCCTCACCCGTGATCCCCCAACAATACAGTATTAAATTGCTGCAATCCGAGCGAGCTCTCTCTCCACCGCCTATGTCAAGTCCCCACCGTACCCAGTCAGCCCCTGCCAATCATCTCTGTTTGCGTGGGAATTTCTCTTTCGATGCTTTTTGGTGATTACTTCTGTTTTGGGTGAATTGAGGATAGCTCTTGTCAAAAAACCCCAAAGATATGGAATCAGCCAATTCAAAATGGAATTCCATACTTTCTGACGAGGACTAAGCACACCGCTGCATAAAATTCTGAACTGTGTAAGTGTGGCTAGCACCAAATGTGGAATGAGCAACCCAATAATGAAAATCTCAAATCTATCCATCACGGGTTATCTATATCCTGTTTACTCATTCTCCTTGACCATGATCGCCACAGAAAACGGCCGTACGACCCGTTCCCCTCCCTTACTTTTGACCTCTTCGGTGTGATCCACGAGTGCTTGCAATCGCAAATCAGATGTATGCACCAAGGCACGAAAGTCTTGATGATCATAGAGTCTAAACTTGCTCTTGACAAATGGGAGCGTCTTCATAAACTCCTTTTGGGCGAAAGCCAACACAAGCAAGCCCCCTGGCTTCATCACTCTGCTAATATTTGATAGCAATTGTACAGGTTCGTTCCAAAAATAAAGCGTGTTCACAGATATGACTTTATCGAAAGTCTGTGAGTCAAAAGGTATTGTATTGCCATCGTACAAGTGAAACTCAGCCCTTTGCTCCCCTTGATGTATTCGTTGAGCTTCTATTTGCATCGTTGGGGAGATTTCCAACCCGTGATATCTGACGCCTTGTCCCTGAGACAACAACATTGACAAATGTGCTCCATTGCCATGCCCAAGTTCTAGTATTACTTCATCATCTACTACACCAAGCGCTTCTATTGCAGAAGCGATCATTCCCTCATTTGTTACGTTCATATTGAGTGCCATTTCTACACCTTCATCTCCCGTCGGGCAATGTAGTTGACGCTCGATTGCCAATAACTGCTCCTTGCTCAATTCTTGTTTCATCTGTTTGGTGGTCTTACTCTTCTATAGAGCTAATATAGCCTTGATTAAGATATCATGACAAACTATTTCTTGAAGCCATTTCGTTTTCCATGAACTATTCTGAATTTTGTTTTGTTGTAGAACCATGCTTCTCTAAGTAGATGTATGTATATTCATCAAAAACGCTAATCAATGACTAAACTACACCTCCATTTGGCACTCTGTCTGAGTCCATTATTCTTGTTGCTCAGCCCGTCTCTTCAAGCCCAATCCAGTTTTCAGATATCGCTCAAAGAAATCAATGGGGACTACATGACAATCAATGACTTGAAAGGCACTCAACTCACCGTAGTGGACTTTTGGGCTACTTGGTGCAAGCCCTGTGTCAAATCTATCCCTAAACTCGTCGAACTCTCTCACCAGTACGAAGGCAATGAAGTGGCTTTCGTTGGCATCAACGTCGACAGTCCTCGAAACACCTCCAAAGTACGACCATTTGCCAAATCTAGGCAGATTGACTACCCAGTACTTCTTGATTCTGATCAAGAACTATTCAGCGAATTGCTCGTATCCGTCCTCCCTACGTTATTCATTCTTGATTCGGAAGGAAAAGTACTCTACACCCATGAAGGGTACTCCACAGGGGATGAGAAGGTATTCAAAGCTAAAATTCAAGAATTCCTGCATAGCAATGAATAGACTTCTACTTCTATTTGCTCTTTGTGCTTATTTAGGGTTTACCCCTAGGACAGCGCAAGGGCAAGGTCATATACGTGGATCCAATCTCATGGAATACCAACTCGGCAACATCCCTGAGCAAAAGCCAGCTTATCAAAGTTCACTCTATGACATGCTTGATCTATCCTATCGGTACAAGTCGTTTGGGTTGGACACGCGCATAGAACAATATTACCCGTCGTTTGGGGAGGACATCAGCTATACACGTGTGAGCCAATTCAAGTTTTCTTACCGGTCTGACATACTAGACGTAGAACTAGGCAATGTGTACGCTTCATTTGGCCGAGGGCTATTGATGCGAACATATGAGATTCCTGGATCAATCTGGGAGACACGTGGGTACCGCGTACGCTATGGTTTTTACAAGGATCTATTGGGAGGGGCAGTCAAGCTGAAATACAAAAATGCTGAACTCAAACTCATCCGAGGTGAAGTACTCGACGTGACCTTACCTCCGACGATTGCAGATGATGTCAACCGACGGCCAGACCTGATCGAAGGAGTACAAGCTAGCTATCGTATGGGGCAGCAAAATTTGGGCCTGATCTACATGAGACACCATACCGAAAGTCAAAGCAATCCTGATGCTGATCCAGCCAAATATCTATCAATATACTATGATGGCATGGTGCTAGACAAAGTATCGATCTATGGTGAAATGGCAAAAAAAGTCGGTGATGGAACGGATATGACCGACTTCTCAGAATCCTCAGCCTATGCAGGGTATCTAGGTATCAACTTCTATTTGGGAAATTTTGGTGTAAGCCTAGAGTATAAAAACTACCACAACTTCTCTCTCGGCACAGGAATCAACGACCCTCCTACGCTCGTCAAGGAGCAATCATACCGCCTGCTCAACAGAAGCACCCACATCCCCATACTGACAGACGAAAGTGGCTATCAACTAGAGATCTACTACACCCAAGAGAATGGTAACATCTGGACCTTCAATACCTCAAGGGCTGAAAATCAGATTTCCCCAGACGATGAACCGGTTTTCCAAGAGTACTTTGGAGAGTATCAATTCAGCGTAGGAGACCAACTCTCCTCCAAAATCTTTGTAGATTATGCGATTGACCCATTTGACAATGAAGATCACCGCTATGCAGCAGGTACTAACTTGGATTTGGCACACGAAAAGATGGCATCTACCTTGGAGTTTGAGTGGCAATATATCGAACGACTCAACGATCAATTTTCCAACCTCTATCTAGCCTATACTCTGGCTAAACCTTCGAAATACAGTGCTTCCCTCCTCATCGAGTGGACGGCAGACCCCATACAACTTGCCAGTGATTCGGATCCATTCAACTACTACCCGGCCTTCGTTGGCAGCTATCGTCCCAACGCCAAAAACATCCTCACATTGTTTGCAGGAAAACGGCGCGGAGGACCAGCATGCAACTCTGGCGTCTGCTACAACGTCCTTGATTTTGAAGGAATAGAACTACGATTGAATACACGTTTTTAAACCACATCACTATGAAAAACTTCTTACTCATATTCGCTATCATTTTAGGATTGCACCCCTTGCATGCGCAAAATGTGGGCGACAAAGCCCCTGACTTCAGTTATGATATATATGGTGGAGGGACTTTCAACCTCTCCCATCACCAAGGCAAAGTTGTCTTTGTCTTCGTCTTTGGTAGTGGGTGCCCGCACTGCAATTCAAACGGATCCAACACTGAATCTGGGATCTACCAAAAATACAAAGACCACCCCAAGTTTGCAGCGGTGGGAGTAGATACCTGGGATGGAAACAACAGCGCCATGCAGGTTTTCCAAAAGAACACAGGCATCACCTACCCTCTTTGCTTGAATGCCAGTGACATGGAATCCAAATACAACACTACTTATGATCGCATACTGGTAATAGATACCCTCGGCATCCTACGGTACAAATCCACAGCCAATGCCACGAGCAGTGTCGTCCAAGAAGCCAGTGATGTCATCAGTTCCTACCTCAAAAGTGAGAATGACGGAGATCCAATTACCTCCACCTCTCTCCCTTCAAACGGACTACAGCTCTACCCTATCCCAAGCTCCAATCAATTGACACTTGCTAGCGAACAGCTCATGTCAATGAATGCCACAGTACGAGTACTTGACCTCACAGGGCGTCAATACGCAGCGTATCACGTTCGCCAAAATACCCAAGGAAAACAACAAGTATCTTTAGTAAACCTGCCAAAGGGAGTCAACATCCTAGAAGTTACCTATGACGACCAGACCACAGTACGAAGACGCTTTGTCAAAAACTAAGTGACACTAACGATGAACAAACGGTGAATCACCAGTCGTCCACGTACTTCCAACTGCACGAAATAAAATTCAGCCGCTAAGGGTTACACTCGCAAGTACTCATCCTCTCTAGCATGCGCTGGTGGCGCATGCTAGAGAGGATTATTTTCTTTATTGTATTAAGAGGTCAAGAAAAAACCTACAACCAAATCTACGCTTCAATGAGAGCCTATGGACTAGAATCACTTATACAGTAGTACTTCTCTCGTGGCAACAAACCAGTTTCCATGAAAATGAGCTTGAACAATAATCGACTAAAAACAGCTCAATATTTGGATAAATTGTCCGACGCGCCCCATATTCACATCTTATTTACCGTTGTAAATAAAAGCCTCATTTTTTACCCACAGGTTTCATGAATAATTTACAATTAAGTTTAGATTAGCAAGATCAATGAGTAAAATCGGCTTTTACAATACGGACTATAAAATTCAATCCAAAAGGATTTATCGTGCCGTGTTGTTTGGAAACTTAGCCGTTGCGGCAGCACTGTTGGTCACCGAATGGTTTGTTGATCTAAAAGTCGCCCCACTTTGGTTGTATTTGACCTATTTCGTGGTAAGTCTAGGGGTCACACTAGAGAGCTTCACCAACTACGAATCAAAATTAAGCCGATTTCTTCTGCCCTTGATCATACTTGGCATGATCGAGTATGCCTTTTTTGTCCAACCGGACTCTTTCAAAACCATGGTCTTTTGGTTGCCGTTTATCCCTACAGTAGCACTAATCACTCAGGGATTACGCGCTTCTCAATTGTGGGCACTTTTCGTAGTGTTCGTATACATGATCAACTCCTATTATGTAAAAATCACATTGGGAGAAAATTACACACTGATTGTCTTTCGCCAACCCACGTTTATTGCAGGTATTATCTTTATGGTTGCCCTTCTTGCTTGTTTGTATTTGCTGTATGGTCTACTCGGCAGTGCATACCAACAATCCATGGATCGCAATGCAGAATTGACCGCATTGAAAAACAACGCTGAACGCAAACAAAGTATTCTCCACGAATACAATGCAGCGATGATCAACCTCACTCGAAATGATCAGGCTCAGGAGTTGTCGCAACTGATCGAAAACATCGGTCGTATCATTAGTGTCGTGCTAAATGTCAACCGAATCAGCATTTGGATGTTCAATGAGGACCGAAGCAAATTGACCAAACAATACTTGCTAGACGATGGTGTAGTATCCACCGAACCTACCACTCTCACCCAACAAGACTACCCTCGATACTTTGAGGCATTGGAAACCAAACCATTCATCATGGCTCCCATCGCCAGTACCCATCCCGATACGATGGAATTTCAACAAGACTACCTGACCCCATTTGATATTCGGTCCATGCTGGATTGTCCGATCCTCAAGGACAACGTACGAATGGGTGTCATCTGCTGCGAAAACAAAAAATATGTAAGAAACTGGAGTACCGAAGAGGCGCTAACAGTACAATCCATGGCGGATTACATCGCCTCCCACTTCAAAAATGAAAAAATCAAAGATTTGATGGATCAATTGCAGCTGCAAAACAACGAACTGCTAGAACAAGGGGAAGAAATCGCACACATGAATCAAGAACTTCACGCATTGAACCAAAAATTGATAGAGAACAACGGTTCTTTGGAATCTACCGTAGCAGAGCGAACCAAAGAACTACAAAATCAAAACAAACAACTCAAAGAGTATGCTTTTGTCAACTCCCACATGCTGCGTGCTCCTATCTCCAACATTCTTGGTTTGGTCAATTTATTAGAAAACAAACAAAGTAATACCGACAACAAGGATATCACTATTGCACTCTCACAATCTGCCAAAAACCTCGATAAAATTGCTAGAAAAATCAGCTCAACACTCGAAGATGGGAGTACACTCACTCGAAAGGACATTGATTATTTAATCAACAAACAATTCCACTCGAAAGAAAACAAATAACACTATATAGTGCATCTGTATCAGGTACTCCCCTACGTCATACATTTCACTCTCAGACTGCGAGTGCTACCGATGTGCTCGGATAGCGACGGCAAATGTAGCCCCACCACCAGGAGTAGACTCATACCATACCTCCCCGTGTAGGAGTTCGACATAGCGCTTGACCAAAGACAACCCTAAACCTGCAGAACTCTCCCCACCCGTAGGCCGAGCACTTAGTTTTGAAAATTTCAAAAACAACTTGGCTTCTTCTTCTTTTTTGATGCCTTGGCCTTGATCGATTATTCGAACAACCACTGCCTCTTCTACTTTTTCCGTTCTGATCACCACTTTGGTTCCCTCCTTCGAAAACTTGATGGCGTTGGAAAGTAGGTTCTCAAAAATCAATGAGATATAAATCTTGTCCGCTTCAATCTCACAATACCCTGCCCGATTATCGTATTCTATTTTGATCTGCTTACTTCGAGCCGTCTCATGCATGAGGTTGACCATATCCTGTAGAGCTGACGTGATGTCAAACTTTTCCAAATTCATATTCAAGTCACCCAAGCCAGACTTCTCCATTTCCAATACTTTGTTGATCAAATTTTGGGCATTCTCCGCTGAGATATCTATCATACCCACAAACTTGGCCTTTTGTTCTTGGTCAGAAGTACCCAAAATAATCTTGGACAAACTAGAAATATTGTACAAAGGGTTTTTGAGATCATGAGCCATGATACGTATGATATATTCCTTTTCATCGATCAACTTCTGCATTTCACCAGACTGCTTCTCGATAGTTTTCTTTTGAGCATTGAGCACCTCATTCTTTTTCTCCAATATATCCAAAGCCTTGGCTTGAATCGACTCAAAGACAAAGGCAATGAAAAGAATCATCGGCAAGAGTCCCGGAATCACCGACACATACCATTGCACTCTCAAAGAAGTATCATACTCTTCGGGCAATTCTATGCCTTCGAGTGCCAAGTATCCAAAAATATTCATTCCCAAAAACGACACAACTCCCCAAAATATCCCTGCTTGTCGATTGACTACCAAAAGAGCGAGAACTGGAATGGAGATAATCCAGGGATAGATGGCCGACCATACTCCCCCCGAAAATGCCACCAATAAAATAATGGCAAAAGCTCCCACAAACACATACAGATTCCCAACAAAAGAGATTGGGATCTTAGTCTTCATTAAAAATGGAATCAATAAAAAACTGATGATATTAAAGAGCATCAAATAAATGCCCTTATCGTAGGAAAACACAAAACTCATGGCCAAATAGCTTGTAGAAAACAAGCTCGTCAACCAACACGCACGAATCAAAAGTCGTGCACGCCGTAGTAAATTTGTGTCGCTAAAAAGTTCAGGATGGATGAAGAAGTCAATGGCCGCTCCTATCGTCATTAGTATGTTTTCATTTATCAACTCGAATATATTCAATATATTCTACCCATACCTCAAATGTAGTACTTTTTAAAGATTGGCCACTCGGACATTTCTCAGTCATCCATGCGCCACTGTGTAGGCTAGTACCGCACTGATGAATATCCAGAGCCCTTCTCCCAATCCCATATACAGGGTTTTTCGCAAAGAATGGTATTCTGAAAAACTCACAATCAAGGGAAGAGACAGTGAAATCAAAGCTTCGCAAAGAATCACATAAATGGGTGCATTGAAAATCATGGCTGTATTGTCATTGTACCACCACCATCCGGCCTCACTCGCGAGATGCTCGTACAACGGGATATACATACCGCCTGCAATACAAAGAATGACTGATGCCCATAATAAATTGTACTTTTTCATTAATAGCACACCAATAAAACTCAATTGAAGCAGCACATTGGACCATGCAAAAGGCATGTATGCAGGAGAACTCCAGATCATCCACTCCCCCTCAGGGTATACCAAACTATGTATCGTATCCACCAAATAATGGTCTGTGATCAACTCAAGCAGTCCTGCCACTGTTCCAAATATCATCAAACGTTGCATCAACGGGTTCTTGCGAATCAAAGCATACATCCAATAAAAAAGGTATAGGCCATAAGTGATAATACTGGCAGAAATGGGGCCAGCATCTAATACCGAACTACCTATTGACCATAGGATAAGAAGAAAAGCTGAAGACAATACAACAATAGTAGTTGGGCGATCAAGCCCTGGAAAATGATCGTTTTTCATCGCAAATTTAGAGTTAGGTGATGTCATGGTGTTATTTTTAATGGCTTCAGGCTTCATTATGAGAGACAAGGTTCCAATTTTTTTTCAGACTCGGAGGGATAAAAAAGTGCACCTTCTTCCCATCATTGTAGTGTTTGATGATTCCCTCAAGCAATACTCTATTGAATGGAGAGGATATCTTCTGAATCACGTCCCAATGTGCTATCTCACTCAGATGCCCCACCACAAACTTGGCCATTGACAGCACCAAACGATCCTTGAGATCATGTTGATTGGAGACACCGATACACTCACCGAGATCAACACCAGAAGCTTTCGAAAAATCTTGCAAAAAATACTCCATCAAGTAAGCAGGTACCTCGTCAAATGCACTCCCAGGAACCATATGGTTGAGAAATTGAATACAGGAATCGTTGAGAGCCTTGCCTGCTACAGATGGTGCTGCTTGATGCTTAAGTATCTTAGTCGCCAATCCGAATCCTTCTTCATAGGTATCTGGTAGCAGCGGTTCTTGTATCCCCATCAGATACCCGACGACTTTCCATACATGCATGTAGGCGCGACTTTGCTCATCAGTCAGTTCTACCTTGAGATGCTTCAACCCTGATAGGATCACTGGTCCAAACGACATCAACGTACCTGCAAGATCTTCTTGATTGATGGGTTCTCCATACACCTCCGTCTTCCAAGTCAAATCGCCTGTACGCTTTTTGAGAAAATAACGAATCGAAGCGTGTATCAGTCGCACCTTTTGGATGGTCACTAGGCCCTTCCCATTGGGCTGCAGTCCGCCAGGAGCCAAGACATTGACGACCATCTGAGCCGTCTCCATCAGTCTACGCGCCAAAGGATCTACTTTGCCATTGTGACTCAGCAAGCGCCCCGTATCATAGAGCACCTGCGCCCCGTGAGCACAAGTATAGCAGAGGGGAAGTGAGCTGACATTGAGCAACATGAAAATCTCTGGACCGAAAAGAGCAAACAACTCCTCTCCTTTCAGGATTTGACGCGAATCAGCCCATTCGGGCAAATGTCCACTGTGCTCAAAATAATGCGTGAGTGTATCTGCCAGTCCCCCCTCCAAAGCATTGAACGTATCCTGATCAAAGCTGTCATTTTGAACCAAAGTCGCAAAAACCTGATTGATCTGCGCTTCATACCCCAAATCTATGATTTTACGAACGGTATCATCTGCCAAGGGGTCCGTCTGTAGTCGAAATTGTTCTAAATCAGCCTCTGTCAACAGAGTTAAATCAAATGATGTATGCATGTGGTATTCTTCCTTTTTCTCAACCCGTGAAGATAATCTCGAAACCCCTTACCAAACAAGTTTAAAATTACGTTTGAGAAAAATCCTCTCCCTAGCCCCCAGAGAGCAATGGTAGATTCTCTGCTAGCCCACATCATTTTAGTCCTAGTTCTTTCAGTATTGCGGTTTTTAATGGATATTTAATTTCATTTTTCAAAACACAAGATTGAGACCTGCAAACCAGAAATTCGTATCTTCTAAAATCCGAATCATCGGTATACTCAAGCGATTACCTTTTATTCTAAATTTGATAGCTGTTGCCCTTTTGGTTTTCGATTTTGGCTTTGACCAATCCTCTACCATAGCCAAGGAGCTACTGTGGGTTTATACCGTGTCACTCATCATCACCTTGGCATCTATGTCCCGGCGCTACTTTTCAAAGCTCGACTGCCCACCTCAAAAAGTATGGCTCTTCGATGCGATACTGGGAGCATTCATCTCCTTGATTCTACTCAACTTCCTCTTTGGTCACCGCATGCTAGGTTTGGATACTGTAGAGTGGTTTGTGTTGTCAGTGTTGTTTGCGTTGATCCGAGAGTTCTCTGCTCTCAAAATCGACTTTCAGATTCAGTATTTCAATCCCGCGCAGCTCTTTATCTTCAGTTTTATAATCATTGTCCTACTTGGCATGTGCATGCTCATGCTCCCCAATGCCACCTACGATGGCATCTCAGTCATAGACGCCTTGTTCACTTCCACCAGTGCCGTCTGTGTCACAGGATTGATCGTTGTAGATACTGGCAGCTACTTTACACATTTTGGCCAATGGATCATTATTGGGCTCATCCAAATCGGTGGGCTAGGTATCATGACCTTCACCAGTTACTTCAGCTATTTCTTTCGAGGGAGCTCCAGCTACGAGACACAACTCCTACTCCGAGACATGACCAACTCTGAAAAAATCGCAGAAGTATTCGACACACTCAAAAAAATCATACTCATCACTATCATCATCGAATCGATAGGGGCTGTATTGATTTATATAAGTTTGGATAGCAAAATCATTCCTGGGTTCTCAGATCAAGTTTTCTTCTCCATTTTTCACTCAATCTCTGCTTTTTGCAACGCTGGGTTCTCCACACTAGCTGACAGTCTGTATGATGTCAACTATCGGTACAACTACTCCATGCACTTTTACATCGCCATGCTCTTCATCTTAGGCGGAATTGGCTTCCCTATTATTTTCAACCTCTTCAAATACATCAAACATACCATCCTGCATCGCCTCATGCAGCTAGGAGACAAAGAAAAAATCATCTACAGCCCGTGGATGATCAACGTCAATACACGGATTGTGATCGTGACTACTGCCTTGTTGATTTTCATTGGCACCTTGTTTTTCTTTGTCTTTGAATACGACAACACTCTAGCCAATCACCAAGGCATGGGCAAACTCGTTACCGCTTTTTTTGGAGCTGTCACGCCTCGTACGGCAGGCTTCAATACCGTAGACATGTCAGCCATGCATTTCTCCACCATTCTCTTCACGTTTATGCTGATGTGGATCGGGGCATCACCAGGCTCTACCGGTGGAGGCATCAAGACCAGTACGATCGCCATCGCTACACTCAATTACTTGAGCATTGCCAAAGGCAAAAATCGCATCGAGGTATTTCACCGTGAAGTAGCCGAAATCACTGTCCGAAGGGCTTTTGCGCTGATGTCGCTATCCTTAGTCGTCATTGTCATATCCATCATATTGATGGCCTGGTTTGACGAGGACCAACATTTATTACCTCTAGGGTTCGAGTGTTTCTCAGCATACAGCACTGTCGGACTGAGCCTTGGCATCACCGCTAGCCTCTCTACAGCAAGCAAGTTTGTCCTGATCGCCACGATGTTTGTCGGTCGCGTCAGCATGCTCACAATTTTGATTGCCTTGTTGAGAAAAATGAAGCATCTCAACTATCGCTACCCAACCGAAGAAATTTTAATCAATTAATCCACAAAACAAAATGAAGTACGTAATCATAGGACTCGGAGTGTTTGGCTCATCACTGGCCGAAAAACTGACCCAATCTGGCAATGAGGTGATCGGAGTGGACAATGTCATGAACAAAGTAGATGCATTGCGTGAGACCATCACTCACACCATATGTCTTGATAGCACCGACCCGCAAGCCGTGACCAACCTCCCCCTGGCAGACACGGATGTAGTCATCGTATGTATCGGCGAAAACGAAGGAGCCAACATCATGACTACTGCATTGATGAAGAAGCTAAAAGTCAAACGACTGATTAGCCGAGCTGTATCGATGTTGCATGAAACCGTACTAGAAGCCATGGGAGTTGACGAAATCGTACACCCCGAAGAAGAAACTGCCAATCGTTGGTCACGCAAACTCAACATCACTGGAGTCGTGGATTCGTTTCAGCTATCAGGCGACTACAACATCATCGAGGCAAATGTCCCTACCAAATATATCGGCAAAAGTTTGCAAGAACTGGGGCTGCAAGAAAAATACGATGTAGTAGTCATGACTACTATGACAGTCAAGCAAGAAGATACCGAACTGGGCACCCCACGAAAGACTGGCAAAATCTCTAAAGTCGCCAATGCAAACACAGTACTACACAAGCACGATATACTGGTACTCTATGGCTATATCAATGACATCCGCAAACTCCTCGACAATGGTGAGTAGCCCTCCCACTGTACATCTCCCAAAACACCCATAAAAGCATCAGTGTACAACTCCTCTGATACAAAAGTCACTCCCATTTCATGAGATTTAGACACTTTCCTAAATGCAGATATCTTCTTTCGAATTAATTTTCACTACTTTTACCCCTCATGAGATTCATCATTGGCATATCACTCACTACGATTTTCATCATTCAGGGCCTTGTTCCCAACATGGACATCTGCTGTGAATTGGAAAAATTGCCTACACTCATGCAACACTACGAAGAGCATAAAGCCTACGATGGTGATTCCTTCATAGAATTTCTAGTAGAAGACTATTTGAGTGACGAGGAAGAAGGACATCATGACGATTCTCAAGACAGTGAATTACCCTTTCATGGGCAACATCAATGTCCACACGCTCCTTTGTTTTGTACCGTCGAGCAGTACTTTGCACTGACACAAGTAGATGCTTTAGAAATCTCCCAATATAGCATGTACTCCTTTTCGATGGTATCTGCTTATGCCGAGGCTCCCTTCCAACCTCCCAAAGTCTAATATACAGGACAGGCACTCTGATTGCAGATAGATCCATGAGACGGATCAATCACAATCATTTGCACAACACTATTTCCTCAAACATGACTCATGGCTTTCTTGATCAGATTCAAAAAGCACACCACCCTCCATTTCCTTTCGTAAGGATCAGCGAATGGTGCGGTATCTGAGATCACAATAGATCTTCCATGAGATACATCGAAAGAAAAACACCGTGCCCTGTCGCACTTCAATGAGCGGATTCATGCCGTGTCCTCCATTTCAAATTCAGATCGGTGGCTATCACCATAAAATGAAGAATAAGCTCATGAGCTACTCTATTCAATTACTTCTATCATGAATAAACAAATCAATATGCTTGATAAAATCATTCGATTTTCCATCAACAATAAACTGATCGTGGGGCTCTTGACTCTCGGTCTGATCCTATGGGGTAGCTACTCACTGATTCAGCTACCCATAGATGCTGTTCCCGACATTACCAACAACCAAGTACAGGTCATCACAGCGTCACCATCTTTGGCCGCTGAGGAAGTAGAACGGCTCATTACCTTCCCTATTGAAATCACAATGGCAACCATTCCAGACCTAGAAGAAATCCGTTCCTTCTCCCGTTTTGGACTCTCTGTAGTGACCATTGTCTTCAAGGAAGATATAGACATCTACTGGGCACGGCAGCAGGTCAACGAGCGCATGTCTACCGTCCAGGCACAAATCCCCCCTGGTGTGGGACAGCCTAGGCTAGGCCCCATCACTACTGGACTCGGCGAAATCTATCAATATGTCATCGGTACCGAAAAGGGATACGAAGACAAATACGATGCAAGAGAACTCCGCAGCATCCAAGATTGGATTGTACGCCGACAATTGATTGGTACCCCTGGTGTAGCAGATGTCAGCAGCTTCGGAGGCTACCTCAAACAATACGAGATCGCCCTAGATCCCAATCAGCTCAACGCCATGCAAGTCTCGATCTCTGAGATATTCGCAGCACTCGAGTCCAACAACGAGAACACCGGTGGAGCCTACATTGAGAAAGACAAGCGAGCACTCTTTATTCGTAGTATTGGGCTCGTCAGTAGCATCGACGACATTAACTCCATCGTCATCCGCAACAACAGCGAAGGAATACCAATTTTGATAAAAGATGTCGGTACGGTCCAACTTGGCAATGCCGTACGCTATGGTGCAACCACACGAAACGGTGAAGGCGAAGTAGTCAGTGCGATCGTCATGATGCTCAAAGGTGAAAACTCTGCAGAAGTTATCAAAAATATCAAAGCGCGCATCAACCAAATCCGAAAAACACTACCGGAAGGCATCACTATCGAGCCATTCCTGGATCGTAGCAAACTCGTAGACAATGCCATCCATACGGTTTCCAAAAACCTAACCGAAGGAGCACTGATTGTCATTTTCGTCCTACTCCTCTTACTAGGCAATCTCCGTGCAGGCCTCATCGTCGCATCAGTTATTCCTTTAGCGCTACTATTCGCTTTTGGTATGATGAATTTCTTTGGTGTATCTGGCAACCTGATGAGTCTCGGAGCGATTGATTTCGGGCTGATTGTAGACGGTGCAGTGATCATCGTCGAAGCGACCATGCACCATCTAGGTCTGCTTAGATTGAGTCGTCGCTTGACGCAAAAGGAAATGGACGAAGAAGTCTATCAATCCGCCAGTAAAATCCGCAACTCAGCTGCCTTTGGCGAGATCATCATCTTGATCGTCTATTTACCCATACTAGCTCTCGTTGGTACCGAAGGCAAGATGTTTGGTCCTATGGCGCAGACTGTGAGCTTTGCCATTCTTGGGGCCTTTATCCTCTCGCTCACCTACATACCAATGGCATCTGCACTTTTTTTGAGCAAGGACACACAGACCAAGCCCAACATCTCTGACAAGATCATGACCTATGTGCATCGTATCTATGACCCTACCATACGTTGGGCGATGCATCAGCGTGGGGCCATACTCGGTTGTACAACTGGACTGTTTCTTATTTCTCTATGGGTATTCAATCGTATGGGGGGTGAGTTTATACCCACACTCGAAGAAGGTGATTTTGCTGTAGAGACACGTGTCATCACAGGCAGTTCACTCGAAAACACCATCCAAGGAACTACCCAAGCCGAACAAATACTACTGGAGAGATTTCCAGAGGTAGAGCAGGTTGTATCCAAAATTGGAGCAGGAGAAATCCCTACAGATCCTATGCCTATCGAAGCAGCAGACCTCATGATCATACTCAAAGACAAAGACGAATGGGTCAGTGCAAACAACAGAGAGGATCTCGCCAACTTAATGTCCGAGGCATTGGAAGATATACCTGGGGTCAATTTTGGTTTTCAGCAGCCGATTCAGATGCGCTTCAATGAACTCATGACTGGCGTACGTCAAGATGTAGCCATCAAAATATACGGAGAAGACTTGGACCAGCTTTCTGACTATGCCTTACAAATTGGGCAAATCGCCAACACGGTGGAAGGTGCTGTGGATTTGTACCTAGAAGAGATCACTGGTGTCCCTCAGATTGTCATTGATTACAAGCGCAACCAACTGGCCAAATACGGCTTGACGATTCAAGAGGTCAACCGAAACATCCAGACTGCTTTCGCAGGTGTATCTGCGGGGTTGGTCTATGAAGGAGAAAAGCGCTTTGACCTAGTTGTACGCTTGAATAAGACCAATAGAAGCAATATTGAAGACATTCGAAACCTCTATCTGACACGACCCGATGGGCATCAGGTCCCGTTGTATCAAGTCGCAGATGTAGTCATCAAAGACGGCCCCTATCAGATCCAACGAGACAATACTCGACGCAGAATCATCGTAGCTTTCAATGTCCGAAACAGAGACATTGAAAGCATCGTCACTGAAATCCGTCAGAAGATCGAAAAGCAAGTGGCCTTTGCCCCAGGCTACTCCGTCACGTATGGAGGACAATTCGAAAACCTAGTTCAAGCACGCCAACGCCTCATGATAGCCGTCCCTTTGGCCTTGTTACTCATCTTTGTCTTGCTCTACTTCACCTTTCAGTCCATCAAGCAAGGCCTTTTGATTTTCACCGCCATCCCATTATCCGCGATCGGAGGCATCTTTGCCCTCCATCTGCGTGGCATGCCCTTTAGCATCTCTGCTGGCGTGGGCTTCATTGCCCTCTTTGGAGTAGCCGTACTCAATGGAATTGTACTGATAGCAGAATTCAACAGGTTGAAAAAAGATGGAGTCACTGACCTCTACGAGCGAATCTACCAAGGCACTAAAGTTCGTCTAAGACCAGTGCTTATGACAGCCGCAGTGGCTTCTTTGGGCTTTTTGCCCATGGCGCTCTCTCACTCTTCAGGGGCTGAAGTACAAAAACCACTTGCTACCGTAGTAATTGGAGGTTTGTTCACTGCGACATTGCTCACATTGATCATACTCCCCATCTTATACTACTACTTTGACCGACCCTCATCCAAAAAAGATTCATTGTAAAATGACAAATAAAGAAAACATGAAAAGGAAAAGAAAAGATCTCTTCAAAGTATTGTGGCTTCTCCCATTGGTGTGGTTGGAAATGGGCTTCTTGGCTCAGGCACAATCCCTCTCTAGAGAAATCCGCACATTGGATGAAGTGATTGAAATTGCCCTAGCCAACAACCCAACACTCAAAGCAGCCAGTCTTGAGGTTGAGCAGCAGCGTGCCCTCAGAGGGAGCAGTTGGAACCTACCCAAAACAGAAGTGTCTTGGGTGCATGGACAATACAACAGTGTACGCAACGATGACAATCAGTTCAACATTAGTCAGCGGTTGGAATTCCCAACGGTCTACTCCCATCAAAAGCAATTGGCAAAGGCCCGCATTGAAGGCAGTGAGCAACAGCGGATCGCGACACAAAACGAACTGATACGTGAAGTAAAATCGACGTGGTATGCACTCTGGCTTGCTCAGAGCAAACACCTTCTTCTCCTCACACAAGACAGTATCTACCGCCGCTACCGAAGTGCCGCGGCACTTCGGTATCAGACCGGAGAGAGCAACATGCTCGAAAAAGCTACCGCTGAATCGCAAGTCGCTCAGATCGAATTATCAATCGCACAAAACGAAGCAGACATCTCCATCCTCCAAACGGAACTCATGACACTGCTACATGTAGACGAACCTGTCCAGATGAAACCAGGCCCCATGGTCAAACGAAAAGGTATACTTGAAACAGACTCTTTAGACATCAGTCAAAATCCTACTCTAGAGTGGTTTAGACAGATGATGCATATCGCCGACAAAGAAAAATCAATCGAAAAAGCGCAATTGATGCCAGACATCACATTGGGCTACTTTAATCAGTCCTTGAATGGCACAGGCCTGGATACTGAGGGTACGCCAACTCGATACACCTCCAGTGATCGCTTCGATGGATTTCAAGTCGGCTTGGCAATTCCACTCTTTGGGTCCAAAGCTCACATTTCGCAAATTCAAGCGGCAGAATACCGCAGACAAACGACCGAGGCCCAATTGGAAGCTACAACTATTCAGTTGCAAGGAAAACTGAAAGCACTGGTAGAACAATACTCTAAACACCAATCGAGTCTCAAATACTACAACGAAAATGCACTCCCACAATCGGACCTTATTTTGGCTCAAGCCCAAAAAGGATTCGATAGCGGCAGTATCAACTACAACGAATATACACTGGGGCTAACCATGGCTCTCAATATCAAATTCAACTACCTCGAAACACTCAACATGTATAATCAGACATTGATTCAAATTGAGTACATCACAGGCATACAATAAAACGACACACCATGAAATATATACATCATATCCAAACTCTGATTCTCTCTTTGACTTTAGTTCTATCAGGGTCGAGTTGTGAGAATCCCTCTGCCAACCATGAAGACCATGAACATCATGACGAGGAAGGCATCGTCGAACTCAACGATGCGCAGTATCAACGAGCACACATCAGTCTAGCCAAGATCGAATCACGCAATATTGGGATGGAACTAAAAGTCAATGGTGTCATCGATGTCCCTCCACAAAGCAACATCTCCATCAACATGCCCTACGGAGGATTCGTCAAGTATACAGAGATGCTACCAGGAACACCGGTGAAAAAAGGGCAATTTCTCGTCTCGATTGAGAACCCTGAGTTCATCCAGTTCCAGCAAGAGTACCTAGAGAGCCTGGCCAACCGCGAATATCTACATGCAGAATACAAGCGTCAAGAGCAGTTGCACGAAGAAAAAGTCGCCTCTGCCAAAAACTACCAACAAGCCAAGAGCACATACCTCGCCAATGAAGCTCGGCTCAAATCCATGGAAGCGCGTCTGCGTGTGATTGGTATCAGTCCCAAAAAGGTACAACATGGAAACATAACCTCTACTGTCAATCTCTACGCACCTGTCAATGGATCTGTGCGTGAGGTCTACACCAATGTCGGCAAATACATCAATCCACAAGATGTAATCATGGACTTGACCAATTCTGATGATCTACACGTCGAACTGACCGTCTACGAAAATGACATCCCCAAGATCAAGAAAGGTCAGCGTATTCGTTTTGCTCTCAGCAATGAACCCGACATTTGGCGAGAAGCCGAGGTCTTCTTGGTTGGAACGAGTGTACGCGAAAACCGATCTGTGACCGTACACGGTCATCTCCAGCATCACGATACAGACTCTGTGGATCAATCAGGTCTCGTGCCAGGCATGTACATCACTGCGCGCATAGAAACCGCTATATCTACCGTTCCTTCAATTGCTGAGGACGCCATCGTTCGCTTTGGAGGCAAGTACTTTGTATTTGCTGCGCTCGGAACAAAGGTAGAGGACGATCAGACCATGCACCAGTACCAAATGATAGAAATCGAACAAGGAAGCAACGAAGACAATTACACGGAGATACGACCGGTAGACTCTCAGCTCAATCTTCAAGAAATGGAGATTGTCACGCAAGGAGCATTCACTCTTTTGGCCAAGGCCAAAAACACAGAATCCGGACATCATCATTGAGCCTACCTCTACCCGACAAGCATCCCTCCACCTTGTCGGGTAGAGGCCTCAATCTACCTTCCTCTTGTTGCGGTATACAAAAGCCAGCACCGTACCGACACCAGCACCGAATGCATGAGACTCCCAAGATACCCTAGGGTCATTGGAGTGTAAACCATAAAAGAGTCCGCCATATAGCAATACAACAAGGATAGAAATGGTCAGTGACTTTGTATCCTTACGAAACAAACCAAACAGCATCAAAAAGAAAGCCAAGCTATAGATCACTCCGCTCGCACCGATGTGGTAAAAATCACGGCCAAAGATCCACACCAAGAGACTTGGCAGAAAATAGGAAACGCAAAAAACAGGACGAGCAATGCGTGAATAAAAATAGAAAAGAATAACTCCTAACAATAGAAACGGCAGGGTATTAGAAAGTAAATGATTGATATCTCCGTGGATCAAAGGTGCCAACAGCACTCCAATCAACCCAACCCAATGCCTCGGGTAGACGCCAAAGTATACCCCCAAATCAATCTCCAAATAAAACTGACACGAAAACATCAACCACATGACAAAAGTCAAACGAAGAGGAATGGTAGCACTTTTTCGATATTGAGAGATCATATGGCAGTAAACAAAAGAGCGCTAACCTTGTCCGGTTAGCGCTCTTTAAAATTTCGTATTGAATTATACTTAGTGATCGAAATTTTCTGGATCATCAATCATCCTCAACTCCATCAATTTTGCCTCTTCATAGCTCACGGACATATATCCAAGCACTCCACCAGAAGCTTCGGCTACCTTTTTGGCCATTTCCTTAAGTGATGCATGCAACT
The DNA here is from genome assembly GCF_002742335.1 of Reichenbachiella sp. 5M10. Lineage (NCBI taxonomy): Bacteria > Pseudomonadati > Bacteroidota > Cytophagia > Cytophagales > Reichenbachiellaceae > Reichenbachiella > Reichenbachiella sp. 5M10. The sequence continues at coordinate 2,160,134 of NZ_MDGR01000007.1, forward strand.
TCACTGCAAAGTTATGATCGATTTTAGGCAGTATATGGTTCAGTTTTCGAAGTTCCTGTGTGATATACTCCGTACGAGCATCCGCATTGTCTGGAAGTTCCTCGACATACTTTTCAAACTTCTCTTGAAAACTCTGGCCTACTTCTCTATAATATTCGATCAACTGCTCTCTAGCTCTCGCTTGCTTACTGTTTGCGATCTCTACAGCTTGTGCGATTTCAGACTTATCGATTTTGTCATCAGCTCCTGCTATCATGACTGACACGAGAACTGGGGCATTCAACAATACCTCTATTTCATCGTCTCTCAGTGTTTTGAATTCTTCAACCATCTGCTTTTTTTAATGTATTCAATTGAGTTCCGAAAATAAGAGTATTTACTTTAATTCAAAAGATTAAATCCATGAATCCAGTAAATAAGCTATAATGACGCTCTTCTAATTTGTTCATTGATAAAACCTTCGACCTGTTCCACATCCAGTTTTTTGGCTATGATGCGTTTGTCCTTGTCCAAGATATAGAGGACAGGCGTACTTCTCACGTTGTATTGTACACGAAAATTGCTCTTGTAACCCAAATCCGCATAATTGAGCCACGTCAAATCCAACTCCTTGATGAATGCCTTCCACTTATCCTCATCCGTATCAGTATCTACTGCTACCACTTGTACTTTTTCATCCAATCTATCATACACTTCTTTCAATACAGGTGTTTTCTTTTTGCAATGTCCACATGTAGGAGAATAAAAATATAAGATCACATAGTCATACTTGACCTCATATAAGTTGACTGGGCGCCCAAGGGTATCTTGCAAATAAATCTGCGGGGCAAACTCCCCGATCTGATTGTCACGATGAAAGACCATCTCGTCTCTCAATTCTTGTAACATAGCCTCATTCGCCCATGGAGCCTTTCCGTTGAGGTAATATTCATCGGCCAAATACACAAAAACCTTATCCATTCCCATGATTTTGTGGTTCTGATACTTTTGAAAAAATGTAACTAAAAAATAACGATACATCTCTTCATTGTTCGCCGACTTGGTCAATAGATAGTTGATCGACGAAATGATCGAATCCGGATTCTGAATCGTCACTTTGTCTACGTACTCATTGATTTTCGCTTCGAATATAGGAGTACGCAGCAAACCCTCCGAATCGAAATTCACTGCATCAAAATAATGATCTTTGAAGTCATTGTACTGTCGTTGTTTCTCGTCACTAGTTAGAGAGTCTCCCTCAAAGGCAAACTGAGCCTTTAGATTCATCAATGTCAATAGCTCCCCTACAAAAGTCCCCTGATCTACTTGTTGCAAACTATCACGTACCGCTTCGTTCAGCTCATTGATTTCATGCATTTCAGCGAGTACTGTAGCCGAGTCGAGTTTTGTTGCTGTAGAATCTATGCTCTTGGTCAAGTCTCTGATTTGCTGTTGATGCCTAATCATGAGCCTTTGAAAATCACGAAATTGTTCATTCGCCAAAGACCCCTTGACTCTCATATCGCCATAGGTATCTATGAGATCCGTCTCAATCTCAAAACGCTGTTCGTCCACTATGAGCTCCATATAGTATGTGGGACTGTACAAAAAATACACTCCTGGTTTGAGGACGGTATTCCCTTCGAACACCACAGTTTCCCCCTTAACCTTAGCAGTATCCTGTAAGTACTTTTTTGTCCCAAAATTATACCCCAAATAGAGTACTGAGTCTTGAGTCCCCTTGACTGTCACTTTAATTTTGTACCCTTGCTCCTGAGCCTGGGCATAAAAGCTCATCAAAACCAATAATAGAAGAAGATATTTTTTATAACTCATAGTGGGTTCATTTCTTTTCTGACCAACGCAAAAAAAGTAATTTTGATACCATTTTCTCAATTGGCATGGGCTTTCTTTTCATTCCTAACAATAATTAACACTTTGTCTACGCATATCTTGGTGTCATTATGATATCTAGATGAAACTCGCTATTTTGAACCCAAATTTATTTTTAATCATAAACACACAAACAGATGAACATTTTAAACATGACACAATTGGCAACTCGCAGACCAGAAGGTGAAGAAAATGACAAAGGCGCCGGTGAAGAGAAGCCAGAGAGATAGTAATTCGTAGTATTTAGAGAGAAATTAATTATTATTTAATCCCCACCAATTGAACAAAGCAATCCATTTAGCAGCAGTATTTTTTTCTTGCTTGTTCATGGTCATTGGTTGTACGGCAGTATTGGCACAAAACGATGACTCTCAACAAAGCCTCAAACTAGAAGAAGCTTTTCTAGCAGCAAAAGCCTATTCTAGCACAGGTCAGACAGATTCATGTGAGTACATCTTAGAGTTGTTGAAAGTAGATTATGATCAGTTTACCACAGAACAGCAACTGGAGTTTCTGTATATCATGACAGACCTCAAGTACTCCGTGGGTCAATTCATACACTCGATCGAGTATGCCAAAAACTATATAGATCTTATAAATAGCAGCAAGCTGGACAATGAAAAAGACAAGGCTAATATACAGGTCTATTTAGGTCTCAGTTACTACTTTATTGACGAACTAGGGTTATCAATAGATGCTTATTTGGAAGCACTAGCGATCTACAAAAAAAGTCAAGACAGGTTTGGCGTAGCTTTGAGCTATTACAATGTCGGAAAAACCTATGCAGACCTTAAAGACTACGAAAAGTCGATTGCTTACCTTTCCCAAGCCATACAAGAGCTCAAGTCACAGCCTCAGAAAGAAAATCGAATTGTGACTTGGTATGCTCAATTGGCCAACGTACTGATCAAAGCAAACAAACTAACGAAAGCAGAATCCATTCTAGATAGTGCCTCCATTCTACTGGAGCAGTCTGACTTGAAAATCAATCCCTTTAACCTATATATAACGTACGGCAGGCTCTTTGCACAAAAAAAGAACATATTGGCAGCTGAGGAGTTTTTGTATAAAGCGATTGAGCTAGCAGAGGAACGAGACAACATCAACCAATCCATTGAAGCTTTAAACACACTGAGTTTTCTCTACAATGAAAACAAACGATATTCAGAAACGATCGCTCTTTTGGAACACTTCATCAACAAACAGCGAGATATTCAAAGCTACCAGACCCGGTTGACTCAGCTCGAAGCGAGGCTCTATGAAGCCTACGTCGAAACGCACCAATACAAAGAAGCGATCATCTTGCATGAAGAGTTCACCTACTTACGTGACTCTATGAGTACGTTGGAACTCTACAATCAGATGAAACAGGCCGAAATCCGCTCGCAAGCAGCAAAGCAGGCTACAGAAAATGAACTACTCAAAAAACAAGACGAGCTCAATCAACAAACAATTCGTGCACAAAACACCTTACTCATCTCTTCCCTACTCGTATTGGTATTGGTCATCGTGATCGCCATCATAATCTACCGAGCCTCTGTCACCAACAAACGACTCTCTAAACAAAACCAACAACAAGCTGATCGCTTGATCCAACTGGATGCTGCCAAGTCGAGATTCTTTGCCAATATTTCTCATGACCTACGCACTCCCATGACACTCATCATGGGGGGCATAGAACAAGTACTGGAAAACAATGATGTCTTCCTTACTGACAAAGCCGCACGTCAGCTAAAAATAGGCCTCAAAAATGGAGAACGAATACTCCATCTCACCAATGAAATCAATGAGCTCATCAAGTTGGAGGACAGTAAATTGGCCATATCCCCCCGATACATTGACATTGACGAGATGCTCAATCTATTTGTGCAGATGTTTAGCTCCATGGCTGAAATGAAAGGAGTACATTTGGCCTACTCACGCACTATCTTCAAAGGCAGTACTATCATTCATGCAGACCCACATCACTTCGAAAAAGTATTGTTTAATTTGATTACCAATGGTCTAAAACACACCAAAGAGAAAGACTCGCTGACTGTTAGCCTCAGCCAAGACAATGGCAATCTCGTCATCTCAATCGTAGATACAGGCGAAGGGATCCCTGAGCAAAACGTCCCCTATATTTTTGATCGGTATTATCAGGCTCCCGATACGACCTTCAAAACACAAGAAGGTTTTGGTATCGGTCTTGCTCTTGTCAAGGAAATCATCGACAAACACCAAGCTAAGATTGAAGTAAATAGTAAATTGGGTATTGGCACGGAGTTCAAAATCTCCATACACCAGGAAAACGTCAGTCCAAACAAAGTAGCCAACCTCTCCAACCTAGAGTACAGCTACGAAAAACGAGATTTATTTAGAGACATTGATGATTCCCTTTCTTCAGACAAGCCACTTGTACATATTGAAAGCATACAAAATGATGCCCGTCATTCTACCAAGAAAAAGACCATATTGATCGTCGAGGATCACCCCGAGGTGAGAGACTATATCTACGACATCATAGCCGAGCATTATACTGTATTGACTGCTGCCAATGGGAAACGCGCGCTTAGAGTTTTAGAAAAGGATAAAGTTGACCTGATCATTACGGATCTGATGATGCCTTGGTTTGATGGCTTTGAACTTCTCGAACAACTCAAGCAAAACGACAGACTCAAGCGGATACCCGCTTTAGTACTCTCTGCCCGTACCTCTGACGAAGACAAAGAGCGTGTACTATCCAAGGGAGTCAATGATTTCCTCTGCAAACCCTTCAAACCCAAAGAACTCCTCAAAAGAATTGAGAACCTACTCAATCGAAGTGAATGGAACAACAACAACGAAGAGGCACTCTTCATAAACAACGCTGAGACAGTTGATGAAGTCGAATCTTCATTACTCAAAAATGTAGAGCAATTGATTTTAGCCAATATTCATGATCCAAACTTGAGTATTAATTTTCTAGCAGAAAAGGTTTACGTAAGCGAACGAAAGTTCTATAGATTGATCAAGAAGCTAACAGGAACAACCCCCTACGAATATTTGAAAGAAGTAAGGTTACAGTATGCCAATCGAATCATTCTAGAAAAAAAACTCACAAGCACTTCAGAAGTCGCGCGAATGATTGGCATGAAGAATGTGAGTAATTTCAATAATCAATTCAAAAAGCGCTTTGGCAAAAAGCCATCAGACTTGATGCCCGAAACCTAATTCAAACTTATTATTCGACATCCCGCTCCCCTCTCGAACAAACCCCTGTTTGTTTTGCCAATGTTAATTTTAAATTATCGGCAATTTTGATAACTTGACTCTTTAAAAATCACCTAACTTGATAGCTACAATACATGCTCAATTCGTCTGAGAAACAAAAGGTCAACAGGTTCATCCTAGCCATATTGCTTGGCATTATTTTGTATGTAGTTCTGATCACTTTACTGGTTCGTTTTGAGCAAGACAGCAGCCAATCATCCATCACCAATTACCACCAAGCCGTGTGGTACACCATCGTGACATTGACTACTGTAGGCTATGGAGATATTACCCCTATCACCATATACGGACGGGTGGTTGGTTATATATTCGTGCTATTAAGTGTGGGAATCTATGGGTTACTCATTGGTGAAATCACAAATCTTGTTTCTACTATTAAACAGAATAAAATGCTAGGCTACAACGGAACCGTTTTTGAAGATCATGTCGTCATCATAGGCTGGAGTGATTTTGGTCAACTGGTCACAGAACAGCTCATCGGAGCGAGCAAGCAGGTGGCTATTGTCACCAACCAACGATCAGATATCGAGCTCATTCATGAGAAATACAACAAGAAAAATGTCTTCACTTTGTATGCTGATTTTGAAAACTTCGAATCCCTCAAAAAAGTCAATATAGAAAAATCACTCGTCGTATTTGTCAACCTAAAAGATGACACAGAAAAACTCGTATTCATCCTCAACATCAAAAAGATATTTGATAATCTAGAGTTTGTAGTCACACTCGAAAATGCCAACCTTAAAAATACTTTTCTCAATGCGGGTGTCACCAACGCCATCTCTCCACATGAGATTTCATCCAAAATTTTAGCGAGTTATATGTTTGAGCCGGATGTAGCCTCGTACACAGAGGACATCATGTCCTTTGCCCACACACCGACCGACTATGACATCAAACAGTTCTTGGTTACTTATGACAATCCATACTTGAACCACACGTACACACAAGCGTTCAGCGACCTCAAAACAAAATTCAATGGCGTACTAATTGGGATGGTCAAACGAGGTGGAGGCAAAAGACATCTCATCAAAAACCCTCAAAAGGAATACAAGATCGAACTGGGAGACTATTTGATCATCATAGTCAACGGAAGCTCATTTGAGACCATCCAAAAAGCATTCAATGTACAAGAGGGGTACTTCAAAGAAAAATAACATGATGAAAGTAAAATCAATACCTCTAGCCCTACTTTACCTCCTACTACTTGTGCTTGGGACAATGAGTTGTGAAAACAGGGATGTCAACCATGGGTCAGGCCCCAATTTCAGTGAAATTCACGAAGACATACATTACCATTTTGATGAGACGGTTATCGATGGAGTCAAGTACCACATTCTCGAGCGTGACAGAAACAATCCCCACGAAGGTTTTGGTTTCATGGCTCTAAACGGAGTGGATATTCGAAAAAACCAAGACTCCATCAAAGCTTATCTCAAGACAATTCTCGAACTACAAATTGTCACGGCTGCACAGCAGCAAAAAATAGAAAACGTAGAGATGGAGAAGTATGCACAAGAGCTGTTCGATTTTTACCTAAAAAAATCCCAGACACCTCTTCACTCCAATGCTAAAGAAAAAAGAGCTGAAGAATAATCCTCAGCTCTTTAGTATATCATTATTATAGTCTGTCAAACAAACTGTACTTCCCTTAATTTGCACTAAAGTGCGTTTTCAAATCGTTCAATACTAATTTAGTGTTTTCATCAATATTGTCCGTTGACGCAATATCCTTGGCCGACTTGACAGCATCTATCAATTCATCTCGGTCTGAGAACACCTCCTCTAGAATCCCACAGTTGTGAATCATAGACATCAAGATCACTATCGCTGGCGTAGGTTTTTTACCTTTTTGCACAACAGCTTTTAGCGTGTCTCTAATTTCTTGTTCGAAAGCATAATTAGCATTATCCATTCGCTCCGATACAGGTATCCAAAGCAATTTGGTAGACTCTACCTTCAAAATACCTCTCTGTACCAAAAGCTCTATAACATCATCTTGAATATGCTCAAAGCCACCTGCAAGTTTTTTGATCGTAGCAGAAACTGTATCACCACCACCCCCTAGTGCTTTCAATACACTATCAAGCACCTTATTACCCGTACCCGTCGTGTCTTTGATAATTATTTTACCATTGTCAAAAGAAACTCTTTTGATCAATGAAAGCTCTAAAATAACAATGGCTAATAAACCGTGATCTATCGAATGTTCTGCTGCTGCCAAGAGTCTTCCTTCTTCGTCATCTAGGGCGATCAGCATTAATCCTTCTGCTAAACTTAACTTCATTTAAATTCTTGTTTGTTCTAAACTAGGTGCAAATATGATAAAACCTTTTTATTATTTCATAATTTTTTCAATGGTGAGCCCCTGTACTAAGATAGAAAAGACAACCACAGCGTATGTAGCGGTCACTATCACATCCTTGGCAGGAATGCTGTCAGACAAGGACAAAGCCAAAGCCACAGAGATACCACCTCTCAAGCCCCCCCAAGTTAATATCATAATGGTCTTTTTTTCAAACTTTTTCCCAAAAGCTTGCAAAATGGTGATTGGAATAGAAACACCCAAAAATCGAGCAAACAGCACAACAACAATAGCTACAGGCATAATTAGCAGGTAGTGATTTTGAAATGTCTGCGTAATCACAATAAATTCTAACCCAATCAGGATGAACAAAATAGCATTGAGAGCCTCGTCAAGCAAGTGCCAAAACTTATATACATATTCACCGGTAGCATTGGCGAGATGCTCACTTCGTCCTTGATTACCAATAAACAAGCCCATCACCACCATACCCAATGGAGCCGACACATGAATCAATTCGGCCAATCGTCCTCCTACCATCACTAGCGTCAAGGTGACCAACACTTCCAGCTCGACATGGTCATTGTCAATATAGTTGAGCAATTTGAAGCCCATGAAACCAAACAATGCTCCTAGCAGCAAGCCCCCAAACACTTCCGTCACAAACAAACCAGCAACACTCATGGCACTTACTTCGCCATGCTCTCCACCTCCTTGTGCAATACCAAGAATTGTCAAAAAGATAACTACTCCTACCCCATCGTTGAACAAGGATTCACCCGCAATTTTGATTTCCAAACGCTTCGCCAGGCCGACTTTCTTCACCAATGACAATACGGCAATAGGATCTGTAGGAGAAATCAATGCCCCAAACAACAAGCAATAGATTAACTCTACTTCTACCCCCATAAATGGGAAAGCAAAAAACATCAAATACCCCACTATAAATGTAGACATCAATGTCCCTACCGTAGCGAGGATCACCACAGGCAACTTTTCATTGAGCAATCGACTCAAGTCCACAGACAAGGCACCTGCAAACAACAAGAAGTTAAGCATCACATTCAACAATACCTCTTTGAAATCAAACTCTTGTACGATATGCTCTGCACCATTCAGTATAGACGGCATGACAAATCCCAACAAAACAATCCCCACCGAAGAAGCCAAAGCGATTGCCATCAGTCCAATGGTAGACGGTAATTTCAAAACAGTGATGTTGACAAGTGTAAAAACGGCTGCTAAAAATATCAGTAATGTGATCAGATCAAGTATCCCCATTGTTCCTTAATAAATTATGTAATCAATTGTATGAATAAATATACTTCTCAAGCGTTTTCTTCAATCCTTTCTACATCAGAAAACAGCATTAAAGCTGCCAAGATACGAACATTTCAAGCGTGATTCCGAACTTTTTTGATTAAAATCCAAGAGCCTTTTTCGGTTCAAATCGGTCCTATTATCCGTATAAATACCGACTCAATTTTTCAAAACTCATTTCCAAAAGGAGCGTTAAAACCAAAGAAATAATCTATAACCGCGATAAAAATTATTCAAATAACAAATTATCATATAAAGATTGTCATTTTTGCAATAATCATGAGTAGTCGATTTAATTCAAATAATTATGACTCTCTTTTATTGCAATAAGAATAATTTTGCGGCACTAACTGTGGCAGTTACACAATAGACTCCACACGATCAAAAACTAAAGTAATCATTGAATGACGGAATCTAAGGTCGCCAATTTTGTAATAGACTTTGACAGTACTTTCACACAAGTAGAAGCATTGGACATCTTGTGTACCTTGGCCTTTCAAGACGAAGAGGAAAAGAAGGTTGCATTGGCCGAAATCGAAAGAATCACCAATCTTGCCATGGGGGGAGACCTGTCGTTTAGAGAGTCCCTCGAGAGTAGGTTGAAAATACTGAGGGCACACAAGGATCATATTCCTCTATTAATTGAGGAATTAAAATCATTGGTCTCTCCCTCTTTCATAAGAAACAAAGAATTTTTAGAGAATAACTCAGAACACATTTACATTCTATCCAATGGATTCAAGGAGTTCATTAGTCCTATCGTGGAGGAATATGGCATCAAAGCAGACCATGTTTATGCCAACACATTTGAGTTTGACAACAAGGGTTTCATCACAGGATTTGACAAAGAAAACATCCTCTCTCGAAGCAAAGGAAAGCCTGCGCTCATCGAATCACTCAGTCTCGATGGTGAAGTGTATGTCATCGGTGATGGATACAATGACTATGAAATACGAAAAGAAGGACAAGCCAACCGCTTTTATGCCTTCACAGAAAATGTAAAAAGACAAAACGTGATGGACTATGCAGACCATATCGCTCCATCATTAGACGAAATATTATATCATAACAATATGGAAGGAGCACTCTCATACCCTAAAAACAGAATCAAAATTTTGCTACTCGAAAACATCCACAGCAAAGGGGTGCAAATCGTAGAAAATGAAGGTTATCAAGTAGAAGTCCACCCCGCAGGACTGACAGAAGACGAATTGGTTGAAAAGATCAAAGATGTATCTATTTTGGGCATTAGATCCAAAACAATCGTAACCAAAAGAGTACTTGACAATGCCAAGCGCTTGATGTCTATTGGTGCATTTTGTATCGGAACCAATCAAATCGATCTGACTGAGTGTACCAAAAGAGGCATCACCGTATTCAATGCTCCATATAGCAATACCCGATCCGTAGTAGAGCTCGCCATCGGCGAGATGATCATGCTCATCCGCAACTTACCAGACAAAATCGCCAAAATGCATGAAGGCAAATGGGACAAATCTGCCAAAAACAGTTTTGAGGTGAGAGGTAAGAAACTAGGTATCGTAGGCTATGGCAACATCGGCAAACAACTCTCTGTATTGGCAGAGGCGATGGGACTCCAAGTATTCTACTACGACATTGATGAGAAACTGCCTATCGGCAATATCACCAAATGCAATACACTCAATGAAATGCTCGCCCAAGTGGATATCGTATCGCTACATGTAGATGGACGCAAGAGCAATGAGAACATCATCGGCAAAGAACAATTCGATGCAATGAAAGAAGGCATGATCTTCATGAATCTCTCTAGAGGTCATGTCGTAGATATCCCTGAGCTGAAAAAAGCGATCGAATCAGGAAAAATTGTTGGAACAGCGGTGGATGTATTCCCAGAAGAACCCTTGAGCAATAACCACGAATTTGTCTCAGAATTGAGAGGTTTGCCAAATGTCATCTTGACTCCTCACATCGGTGGCAGCACACTCGAAGCTCAAGAAAACATTGCTGAATTCGTTCCGAACAAAATCATCAGCTACATCAACACAGGATCGACGACCAACAGTGTCAATTTTCCCAATTTGACCTTACCAAAATTGGAAAATGCGCATCGGTTCATTCATATTCACAAAAACAAACCAGGCATCATCGCTGAGATCAACAATATCCTAGCGAGTCACGACATCAATGTCATGGGACAATACCTCAAGACCAATGAGATCATGGGGTATGTCATCACTGATATTGACAAGAAGTACGACAAAGAAGTCATCAAGGTCATGAAGAAAATTGAAGGAACTATTCGATTCAGAGTATTGTACTAAAACCAAAAACCCCGTCCAATTGGACGGGGTTTATTACTAAGGATCTCATGGTTTAGTTAAACCTCTTAAGAAAAGATTTAAGCTATCCGAATGATTCAATCTTCCACTGTTATCTCCGAAGAGTCCCGATCTAAACCGAGATGAGGCCTGATTTAGCCACCAGAGTCACTCGTTTTTGTTATGATCTAAAGCTTAATAAACTTGCAGATCCAAAGAGGGTACAAATATATCTACTTTAACTTCTTTTACCATAATTTTGCGCTCATTACCGCCAAATGTCTCAAGCTATATAAATGAATAAAATATTCTTTACCCCCGGTCCTTCTGCTTTGTATTTCACTGCAGAACAGCATATCAAAAACGCCTTGAAAAACAACGTGGCATCTATCAGTCACAGAAGCAAGCAATATATCAGCATTCATGAAGAGACCGTCAATGCACTCAAAGAGCTCTTGGATTTGCCTGAAGGTTACAGCATTGGATTCACTTCTTCGGCTACTGAAGTCTGGGAAAGAATCTCTGAAAACCTCATCGACCAAACTTCCTACCACTTTGTCAATGGATCCTTCTCCGAAAAATTCTACCAGGCAGCCCATGACTTAGGCAAAAATGCAATATTGAATAAAGCCGCTTATGGATCTAACCATGATTTGAAAAATGTGGAGATTCCTGAGGAAGTAGAGTTGATTGGTCTCGCACAAAACGAGACCAGCACTGGTGCCATGCTACCTGTAGCAGACATCGAAGGTCTACGTGCCAAATACCCTGAAAAGCTTTTGGCTATTGATTCCGTTAGTTCCTTACCTGTGACACGTTACGACTTTAGCAAATTGGACACTCTGTATTTCTCTGTTCAGAAATGCTTTGGCTTGCCATCAGGACTAGGTGTCTGGATCTACAACGAAAGATGTCTGGAGACCGCTCGTAGGCTCAAGGAAGTGGGTAAATACCACGAAACCTACAACAGCCTATTGAGCATTGACAAGTTTGCTCAAAAAAACCAAACCAGTTGCACTCCCAACGTAATGAACATCTACTTATTGGGCAAAGTCGTGCAAGACATGCTCAGCAAAGGTATAGACCAAATCCGACAAGAGTCGGCATACAAGAGTGCTTTGATATACAACTTGTTTGAGAACCATGAAAGGCTAAATGCTTTCGTAACGGAAAAGAAATTTAGATCTACCACCATCGGTGTGGCAGAAGTACAAGGAGGTGCCGAGCCGCTCATGTCAGCTTTGGCAGACAAGGGTTTGCTCGTCGGAAGTGGATACAGCCAGTTCAAAGGCAAACATATACGCATTGCCAACTTCCCTACGCATTCCAAAGAACAAATGGAACTACTCGTAGACACGATCAATACCATTGAGTTCTAACCTTTTTGATATATTACATTTTAATTCCCTCGTTTAATCCACCGAATACTCATGAATAGATTCAAAAGAATACTGGTTGCCCTAGATCATACAGATATGGACAAGGAGTTGATTCGTGCAGCATCCTTCATCTCTTCTTTAGCCAAAAGTGAAGAAGTTTTGTTTATCAACGTGATCAAAAATATTCAAGTCCCAGATCATATCAAGAAAGAGTTTCCAAACTTAATGCAGGACGCACTAAAAGAACGTAAAGAGGACATCCAATTGAGTGTAGATCGCTACTTTGAAAACCAAGAAACAAAAGCGGTCATAGAGATCAAAGCAGGTCAACCTACCAAATCTATCTTGAAAAATAGTGCGAGCGAAGAGATCGACCTCATCATCATGGGAAGAAAAAATGAAAAACCAGGTGGTGGTGTCATCATTCACCGAGTGGCCCGTAGAGCTGCCTGTTCACTTTTGATCATCCCCAAAGGCTTCAAAAAGAAGGTCAATAAAATCCTTGTCCCTATTGACTACTCCAACCACTCGTTGGACTCACTCAATCACATCATTGACATTTCTGAAAAGAACATGCCCAAGGTGAAAATTGTACCTCAGAATGTATACCAAGTACCTTCAGGGTATCACTACGCTGGCAAGAGTTATCAGGAGTTTGCGCAAATCATGGAGGAAAATAGTGGGAAAGAGTACAAAGCATTTGAGTCTAAAATCAAAAAAACGAAACTGGACATCAAACCGATCTTTACTCTTGACAGAGACGAAGATGTCATTTCTACCATCTACAAGACAGCCAAGAAAATCCGTGCCAATGCCATTGTCATCGGAGCAAAAGGGGTCACTAGCGCATCGGCACTATTTTTAGGGAGTAGTGCAGAAAAATTGATTCAGATGGATTCAGAAATCCCACTATTCGTCATGCGTGTCAAAGGCAAACAAAAAGGAATCATTGATTACCTGCTCAAACTCTAATGATCCGGTTGGGTTCCTCGGAACTTGTCCAACAAATCGTTGAATTGCTTACACTCTTCTTCGGTAAAATGATTGATTCGTTGGGTCAAATTATCCAACTTGGTATCTAACTCATCCAGCAGTGCTAAACCCTTTTCATTGATCTTTACATCCACCGCTCGGCGATCTTTGGAATTAATTTGACGAGTGGCTAAGCCTTTGGATACTAGTTTATCAATAATCCTAGAAGCATTGGACATACGATCCAACATGCGGTCTATAATCAAACTGATCGTAGCTACTTTAGGATACTGACCTCTCAAAATCCTCAATGCATTGTATTGCTGAATTGTCAACCCATAGGGTTTGAACAAATAAAACTCTTGTTGATTGAGCCAATTACTCGTAAACATCAAGTTCACTATTACTTTGTCAAATTCGGATTTGAACTTCTCCTGCTTTATGTCTTGATTCAGTCCCATGACATTTGTATAATATGTTACAACATTAAATATATAACTCGCGCACTAAAATTAAACAATGCTTGTTGATTATCTTGAAACAAAAGTGAAGGAGCCATGAAAACACAATCTACTCGAATCAAATACCTGCCAAAAATCATAGTTTCGGCCATTTTGATCCAAACACTATGGTTCAAATTTGGCATTGGCGGAGAGGCAGCCCTCAACGAATCCAAGCAGATTTTTGAGAATGTATCTCAAGGGCTATTCGATGACAAAGCGTACGAACCACTACTACGCATTGGGACTGGTTTATTGGAATTGACCATCGCAATCCTCCTATTCACCCCGCTCTCTGGCGTGGGCGCACTGTTGGGTAGCTTCGTCATGCTCAGCGCGATCGCTTCACACCTTCTTTGGCTCGGCCTAACTACAAACAACGATGGCGGCCTGCTTGTCTCGCTGGCCGCCATCGTATTGCTTTGTTGCATCAAAATAGTCTTTGACGAAAGAAAGCGAATCCCTTTCTTAAACTAACTTCTTACTTCACTACAAAACTCCCTTCTCCCATTTTGTAGTCATCTGTATATACTTCTACCTTGTGCTCACCCAAGTCATACTCTGATCCCTTGTCATACAGAAACGTAAGCGATTGTGTGTTTCTATCATAAAGAATTTCCTTTTTCACTGTAAAGAAGTTTTCACGTCCTTCAAATACAAACGTACCCGAACCAGTAGCCACATCAAATATCACTTTGCCATCGGGACCTGTAATCTTCAATAAGATATCCATTCCTTCAATTGGAGCTACTTTATTCTCCAAAACATCAAACTCAATCTTGAGATGGCTGATATGTCTATTTTTGAAAACACCTTCTTTTTCCTTGTCATTGCTATTGACAGCTATGACCTTCATTCCTTCGATTTTAAGCTGAGATGCAATTGCTACTTTTTGCTCAAGAGCACTACGATCTGTATTCAAATCACGCAAAGATTCGTTGAGCGCATTGGCTTCATCCTTCAACTCAGTATTCTCCTCAAGTAATTCCTGATTGAGTACCTTGAGTCGCTCGATCTCTTCATCTTGAGCCAACAATAGCTGTTTGTAGCCATCTACCTTTCCTTGTAGATCGTTTATTTGTCTGTATGCTCTTTTTCTAAATGCCTTCTTCTCTTCTTCCAGCTGATTCTTGATTTGCAACAATGTATCTATTTCTCCTCCCAGTTGCGCAATCTTTAGAATTCTGCTGTCTAGTTCATTACTCATAGAGTCCAAGTCATTGTAGGCTAAGTCAAGTTGTTGTTGGGTGATTCCATTTTGACGTTCCAACTCTATTGATTCGACTAACTTGTATACAAAGCCAATAGCCAGTGCCAACATCAAGATACTCGCTAATACGATAACGATCCTCTTTCTGCTTTGTGCTTCTTGCTTTTTCGGCTGTTGTTTCTGATTAATTTCCATATTCTCTTTAATTCCAAATTGTAAAAATAGGCCAATATCATTCTTAATCAAGACCTAGATGACTTAAGAATAAAATACAAATCAAAGACCAGACCAAAGTCAAAAATCCAACACGTAAGATTTCTTAGAAAGCTCTCTCTTAAAGACTAGAATACCCATTTGGAAATTCTCAATAACAATCCCCTGCCCAAATGCCCCAGAGATTTCTTCCCATGCTCGGCGCATACCTGAGGACCAATTGATATCATCGAAAATAACAACTCCCAATTGAGGATTGACAAGCCCCCTGAGCATACCCCAATACCTCATGGTCGCTTCATAGGTATGGTTGGCATCCAAGTAGATCAAATCAAAAGACTCTCCACAATCCAACATATTTGGCAATACGTCATCAATATCTTGCTCCAACAAACGAACCTTAGTATCTACCCCCAAAAGAGAAAAATGTGTTTGGGCCTTCTGTGCTAACATAACATTTCGCTCGACAGTGACCACTGATTGAACTGTCTGAGCCTCTGCCAACACCGATACATTGAGTCCCAAAGAAGTCCCCAACTCCAAGACAGACTTGGCTTCAATGTGTTCCAGCATACGCTTGATCATCCAAGAGTACCGCATAGGAGTTGTCCCATACTTAGCAATCTGACCTATTGTTTGCGAAGCGCCTAGAGATGTCCCTGCTCCCGCAGTACTATCTACCAAATTGGTATCCTTAGTCAGCTCAACCCACAAGCACAACGCAGGATGTGTATCATCCATTTTGGAGGCAGGTTTGAGCACCGTACAATACAAGGAAAAAACAAAGGGGGGTTGCAACGAATGTTCGTCCATTTTCGTCAACCAATAGATAAAAAACCGCTTGATACGAAAAAGCGCTACGTTGATTTCCAATACGTAAATACTGAGAGGTGACTAATTGTTTCGTTCGGGTACGACCATGACAAATTCAGGGATCAAAACTTCAATCATCTTGCCATCAATGATACGTTCCATAAGGTAAGTGCCATACATCTTACCAATACCACTTCTTAGGTTACAACCAGATACATACACATGCTCCTCTCCCGGCTCAATAGTAGGTTGTTGCCCTACTACTCCTTCACCCTCTACCTCACGATCCGAATACGCTGCATCCTTAATGTACCAGTGTCTACGTTTCAACTGAATGGTATTCTCACTTTCATTGGTGATGATGACTTTGTAGGTAAAGACATAATGAAATTGTCTCGGGCTAGAATACTTGGGTTGATATTCTGTCTCGACACTCACTTTTATTCCTTTTGTCTTTTGAGTAACCATCATTGGATCGTCATCGGGTAATTGCATTGCCTAATTCTTGAGAATACAAGTAAATCAATTTATTTTACATACAAAAAAAATGGATGTAAAAATTCACGAAAGCTGGAAAAACAAGCTTTACAAAGAATTTCAAAAGCCTTACTTTCAATCACTTACCTCATTCATCAAGACAGAGTATGCTCATTACAAAATTTACCCAAGAGGTACAGAAATCTTTCATGCCTTCGATTGCTCTCCTTTTGACAGCACGCGTGTAGTCATCATCGGACAAGATCCCTACCATGGTGAGGGACAAGCACATGGTCTCTGTTTTTCAGTCAACGAAGGGGTCAAACCTCCTCCTTCTCTTCAAAACATCTTCAAAGAGATCAAAGAAGATTTAGGACATCCAATCCCTTCATCTGGCAACCTTGATCGATGGGCCGAGCAAGGCGTATTGCTGCTCAACGCTACTTTGACCGTACGTGCCCAAACACCAGGATCACATCAAAACAAAGGGTGGGAAGAATTTACAGACGCAGTAATCTCTCAATTGTCTGACCAAAAAGAGCATCTGGTATTTTTACTATGGGGAGCGTATGCGCAAAAAAAAGGCCGTATCATTGATTCTAAAAAGCATTTGATTTTGGAATCTGCACACCCCTCACCTTTTGCGGCCTATCGAGGTTTCTTTGGCAACAAACACTTCAGCAAAACCAATATATACCTCAAAGAAAAAGGCTTACCAGAAATCATCTGGTAAGCCTTCCCATTTTGTAACAATGATTGGATCAGTTGATCCCACTGAACAGCCTAGACCATCGAATCTTGCCCAGTAAATCTGCATTGGGATCAATGGACATCCAAATAAAAGACGCTTCACCCACGATATGATCTTCAGGCACAAACCCCCAATACCTTGAGTCCTCAGAGTTGTGACGGTTATCCCCCATCATAAAATAATAATTTTGCTGAAAGGTGTATTCGGTAGCTACTTTACCATCAATAATCAATTTATTCTCTTGTACTTTGACATCCTCCAACCCTTCGTAATCTCGAATCGTCGAACCATAGGTAGCTACCATATCTTCGTCCAGCTGGATCGTCATCCCCTCTGCGGGAATCACCAATGGCCCGTAGTAGTCTACATTCCAAGGAAAACGAGAAGCGTCTGGAAAAATCCTAGGCTCTACGTCACTCTCTTGATGTCTGACTGGTATCACTCGCTTGACAAATGGCAGAGATTCGAATTTCTGTGCATCCTGTGGTCTTGCCTGTATGTAACAGCCACCATCGTAAGGTCTCACATCCCAAACCCCATTCTGCTCGAACACACGCTGATTGATCGTCTTGTCTGAGGCTATGAAATACAAAAACTGCATATCGGCGGGATTTTCGCCCTTCTCTCCATTGATGTAGACTTGTGTATCCTTGATCTCCAACGTATCTCCACCTACAGCGACACATCGTTTGATGTAGTGTGTTTTGAGATCTGTCGGATGCTCAAACTCTGGCGGATAGTTGAAAACTACTACGTCGTTTCGCTCGACATCACCCAAGCCAGGAAGCCTAAACTGTGGCAACTGAATCGCATCAGAGTAAGATGATAAATCACTCAAAGGCCCCCATAATTTTGCGTGCGTCAATGGCACTTGAAGAGGTGTTTTTGGTGTTCTTGGTCCATAGTTGATTTTGCTCACAAAGAGAAAATCACCTACTAGCAGTGTATTTTCCATCGAAGGAGTAGGAATCGTGTATGCTTCCATGAAAGCCCAACGAATCAAAGTTGCCGCGATCACAGCAAACACAATCGCATCCACCCACTCTCGAACCGCCCCCTTTTTCTTCTTTTCTTTTTTCTTAAAAATATTGAATATACTCATACTGATCGTTTCAAATATTAAAGTTGTAGCAAGTCATCCATAGAAAAAACGCCAGATTTACCCACCAGCCACTCTGAAGCGACCACCGCACCGAGGGCAAAACCCTTGCGGCTATGTGCTACGTGACTGATCTTGATCGTATCTACTTCTGAATCATATTGCACATCATGTGTACCTGGCACATTCTCGATTCGTTCGGAGACTATCCCCAATTCATCCGCTGCCTGTGTTTTCTCATTGACCCAATTCTTTTTCTCTTCCAAGTGCTTCATCATGCCTTCGGCCAAAGTAATGGCCGTACCACTCGGTGCATCTAATTTTTGGGTATGGTGTATTTCCACCATCGATGAATCATACCCTTTACCATTCATCATCTTGGCCAAAAACTCATTGAGTTTGAAAAACACATTGACCCCCAAACTGTAGTTGGATGCGTAGAAAAAACCTACTTGATTCTCAATGGCTATTGCAGAGACCTCTTCAAACTTGTCCAACCAACCCGTGCTACCGGATACTACAGGAACTCCATTTTGCAGACAAGTTTTGATGTTGTAAAAAGCAGATTCGGGTGCAGTAAATTCAATTACGACATCCGTGTTATCTGGTGCGATCTCGTTGAGTTCGGCAGGGTTATCTACCGTAATGATTTTAGACACTTGATGTCCTCTTTCTATCAAAATCTTTTCGATGGCTTGGCCCATTTTGCCATAACCTACTAGTCCTACCTTCATGTTATTTGCTCAAATTAAATACCACGGACATCCCTACGTTTCGTACTGTATATTCTGTCTGTGGCTTGTACGATGGCATGATTGCCAGCTCATCGTTGATATCAAATTCTATTAGGTGCGCTGCAACGTGTGCATCCACTATCGTGAGTAGATAATACACCGCTCCGATGATAATCATAAAATCACGATTGCGCTGAAACTGCTCTGCCTTACGCTGAAGCGAATAGGCATTGAATCTAGGAAAAGGATTCACTGTACTCTCATCGTCATCTGTCTCGGCAATCCAAGCATTTCTAAACGCAGTATAATAATCTTGGTTGTATTGGACAAGGTAACCGATCAGAATCGCCCCTCCATAGACAATGGGAAGCTTCCAATACTGTTTGTTGTACATCTGACCCAAACCTGGAAATACCGCGGAGTACAAAGCAGCTTTATTAGGGTCCAATTTGGACTTGCTACGGAATGACTCTATTCCTGGAGACTCTATGAACAAAGAGTCCTCATGAATGATATCCTCCTGCGCATACACAGAGTGTACAAACAGGACAAGTAGGATAGAGTAAACCGATTTTCTAATCAAGGTATCAAGCATCGATAATTTCCAAAATTCTATTGAGCTCCGTCACCGAAGAAAATGGAATTTTGATTTCTCCTTTATTTTGGTCATTCGCGGCGATTTTGATTCTCGTCCCGAAATGCGAAGATAGCTTATCTTGTACTTTTACTATTTCTTTATTCTCCTCTTTATTGGGAGTTTTTTCCTCTTGGGCGTCAGGAAAAGACGCTTGCTTGACCAATGCCTCAACTTTCCGCACAGATAAATCTTCGCTGAGAATCTTTTTGAGTAGATCCAACTGAAAGGAAGTATCCTCAATATTGATCAATGCACGAGCATGTCCCATCGATATTTTACCATCACGCACAGCCGCCTGAATATCTGGCGGCAACTTCAGTAACCTAAGATAGTTATTGACTGTAGAGCGCTTTTTTCCAACTCGATCGCCCAATTGCTCCTGCTTGAGATCACACTCGCTCAATAACCTTTGATAACTCAGTGCAACTTCCATCGCATTGAGGTCTTGACGCTGGATATTTTCGATCAAGGCCATCTCCAGCATCTGCTGATCATCCGCTGTACGGATATATGCCGGCACCTTCTTGAGCCCAGCCAATTTACTCGCTTGGAACCTCCGTTCTCCAGAGATCAACTGAAACGAGTTGTTGTTCAATTTTCTAAGTGTGATGGGCTGTATAATACCCTGTACTTTGATCGAGTCGGAAAGTTCCTGAAGAGCCTCCTGATCAAAGTCCGTACGAGGCTGAAACGGATTCACCTCGATCTGGTCCAACTGCACTTCTGAGATACTACCTACAGCAGCACTCCTCTCTCTGAGAGGTTTTCTCACAGATTTATCCACCGCTGATCCCGTATCTTCAGAATCATTGAGCAGCGCACCTAAACCTCTCCCTAATGCATTTCGTTTTGTTGGATTTTTCCCAGCCATCTACGTATCCTATTCTATGTGATTAATCTACCTCTTCTACTACCAACTGATTCTTGGCTACTATCTCATGTGCCAGATTCAAATAGCTAATTGCTCCTTTACTCTCCGCATCGTGTGCGATCGCTGGCAAACCAAAGCTAGGCGACTCACTCAATTTGATATTTCTTGGGATCAAGGTATCAAAGACCATGGACTTGAAGTGTGTAGTGACTTCTTCGACCACTTGATTGGATAACCTCAACCTCATGTCGTACATCGTCAACAAAATCCCCTCAATTTCCAACTCTGGATTGAGTCGAGACTGAATAATCTTGATGGTGTTCAATAATTTACCTAAACCTTCCAATGCAAAATACTCACACTGTACAGGAATAATAACAGAATCAGAAGCAGTCAAGGCATTGATTGTGATCAAACCCAAAGACGGGGAACAATCGATGATGATGAAATCATAATCATCCTTGATCGGCTCAAGGGCTTGCTTCATCCGTTGTTCTCTTTCTTCGTAATCCACCAACTCAACCTCTGCTCCTACCAAGTTGATATGAGAAGGCAACAAGTCCAGATAGTCAAGATCAGATTGCACAATGCAATCATAAGGATCTACCCCATCTACCATACACTCATAAATACCTGCAGTGATTTGTTTGGGATCCTCTCCTATACCAGAAGTAGCGTTGGCTTGTGGATCTGCATCCACTATCAATGTTTTAAATTCCAGTGCAGCCAAACTAGCTGCCAAATTGATGGAAGACGTGGTTTTGCCTACTCCTCCTTTTTGATTTGCAATTGATATGATCTTGCCCATAAAGCTTGGTTTCTGTTTATTTAACTATCCTAGTCAGCATTTAGCATACTACTGAACGTGGCAAATATATGTCTCGTTTTCACATTAATGATAAATGACCTAAGAAATTTGTCCACATTAAAATGTTGATAAATCCTACTCAAACAAAAAGCCCTGACACGATAGTCAGGGCTCTATTTTTATCACTTCTTTTTCTTCTTATCCTTTCGAGCTCCTTCGCTTGCCTTCATAGCCTCATCCAATTTTTGTTGGAATTTTGATTTTTTCTTGTTGGCATTCTTCTTGCGATTTTCCTCCATGACCGTTTTGATCTTGTCTTCATCGACAAGTTTTCTAAACAATGCCGTCTGACCAAACGAAACCATGTTGGACACGAAGTAGTAGAATGTCAAACCTGCTGAGTAGCCGTTCAGGATAAACAAGAACATGATCGGCATCATGTATTGCATACTCTTCATTGGCCCTTGCATCTGCGTATTCATTTGACTATTGGTCCATGTCACTGCCAGAGTAGATACAGTCATCAGCAGCGTAAACAAACTCACATGATCTCCATAAAACGGGATCGTAAATGGCAAATCCAATACACTGTCATAAGTAGACAAATCATGTGCCCATAAAAACGACTCCTGTCTCAACTCGATCGAGTTCGGGAAGAAATTGAACATAGCCAACAAAAATGGGAACTGTAGCAACATAGGGATACAACCACTGAGCGGATTGACTCCAGCCTTCTGGTAGAGCGCCATCGTATCTTGCTGTGTCTTCTGCTGATCTCCACCATTCTTCTCTTTGATCACATCCATCTCTGGTTTCAAGACTTTCATCTTGGCCATAGACATATGTGATTTATATGTCAGCGGTGCTAGAATCAAACGAATGATAAACACCAAAAGAATGATAATCACTCCATAATTGGAAATGTACTGCTCCAAAAAGTTAAAGACTGGGATGATCAACCATTTATTGACGAATCGAAAAAGCTTCCAACCCAAATCTACGTTTTCTTCAAATCCTTCTGTCACCTTCTTGGTGATCTTGTAGTCATTAGGACCAAAGTAGAAGGTAAATTTCCCCTTGCCTGTCTTCAGGTCTCCAACAGGTAGCACCACATTGGCAGCACCATGTTTGACAACAGTCGTATCTGACTCGTCTGCATAGGTAGTAAATGCCGCAGAAGACATCTGATGATCTGCAACCAACCCTGCTGCAAAGAACTTCTGTTTGAAGGTAAACCACTTGACCGGTGCAGTGAGCGTTTCAGTCTCATTGTCGTTGCCCGAACCGATATTATCCACTGACTCTCCATTCAACTTGTAGTAAATGGTCGTTTTTTGTCTAGAGTCCTTCAAAGTCTCCTCGACCCTCTTCATGTCGTTGATCCATGAAAATTGTACGTCTTGGTTGTCCACAATACCATCCAAGCCTACGAAGTTCACTTCATACTTGAGCTGAAATCCTGACTTGGGCAATGAATACCTCTGTTCCAAATATCTCGTCTCATCAAAGGCCATGACAAAACTCAAGACGGTCGTATCATTCTCCATCGTCTGAGTCGCACTATAGTAGAGCTCAGACACATTGACTGCCTTGTAGTTACTCATCAAGACCATGTCAATTTTGCTACTTTTCTCATCCAACAAGATTAGTTTTTGCTTGTCGTAGGTTTTGTAGCCTTTCAGTTCGACTTTTTTGACACTTGCTCCAAGATTCGAAAGTTCAATTTTGACGTCTTTGTTTTCCAAGACTATGTCCTCTTGTATACCATTGGCAAAGCCAGAGAACAAACCGTATCGTTCCTTCTGCATGACGGTCGCCAAAGAATCCTGTCCCTCTACTGGGTCCAATACTTGTGGAACAGATGTAGTAGATCCAGCTGATGCAGTAGTCAATGGTGCTTCGGTCGTCTCCTCTACTACGGGAGGTACCTCTGGGGTAAAATATGTAAAATAGACAGTCATGAGCGCGAGCATCACGACGATCCCTATGATTTGATTCCTATCCATTTATAATCTCTAATTATCTGATGTTTAACTATCGGTTGATGTGATTTCTGATTTGTACTGTAGAGCTGCCTTCACAAACCTAACAAACAAGGGGTGTGGGTTGAGTACTGTACTTTTGAGCTCAGGATGAAACTGAGCTCCAACGAACCATCTATGATCCTTGAGCTCGACAATCTCTACCAAACCTGTTTTTGGATTGATCCCCGAAGCAATCATGCCATTCTTCTCAAAATCAGCCAAATACTTGTTGTTGAATTCATACCTATGTCTATGTCGCTCCGTGATTTTGGATTGACCGTAAGTTTGGTAAGCCTTTGTCCCTTTTTTGATTTGACACTCATAGGCTCCTAGTCTCATAGTTCCTCCCATTTCAGTCAGATTCTTTTGATCCTCCATGAGATCGATGATAGCATTTTCGGTCTCCCCGTTCATCTCCCGAGAATGGGCTGATTTGAGTTTGAGCACATTGCGTGCAAACTCGACGGTGGCACATTGCATCCCTAGACAGATGCCAAAAAACGGGATATTATTTTCTCTGACGTACTTTATCGATTCGATTTTGCCTTCGATCCCTCGCTCTCCAAACCCAGGAGCTACCAACAGGCCGTGCACATTGGACAAGAGTTTTTCGGCATTACTAGAATCTATCTCTTCTGAAGAAATCCAAGTCACATTGACCTTACATTCGTTGGTCGCTCCAGCATGTACGAATGCCTCGCTGATAGATTTATAGGCATCTTGCAACTCTACATATTTCCCCACGAGGGCCAATCTCACCTCATCTGTAGGGTTCTTCAATCGTCCCAAAAATTCTTTCCAGTGCTCCAAGCCTGGCTCCTTCTTGTAAGAAAATTTCATTCTAGACAATACACGTTCATCCAGTTTTTCTTTTCTCATCAGCAGTGGCACATCGTAGATGGATTCAGCATCCATAGCCTCTATTACACAGTTGTGTGGCACGTTGCAAAACAATGCTATTTTTTTCCTCAGGTCTTTAGGTAGCTTATGCTCACTGCGGCAGACCAAAATATCTGGTTGTATACCCGCTTCGAGCAATTGCTTGACCGAGTGCTGCGTAGGTTTCGTTTTCAGTTCACCTGCCGCATTGAGAAACGGGATCAGAGTCAAATGGATGTTGAGTGAATTGGTCGGGCCCAATTCGAATCTCGCTTGTCTCACTGCCTCTATGAAAGGCAAAGACTCGATATCACCTACACAACCACCAAGTTCGGTAATCACGAAATCGTACTGATCCGTCTCTCCCAGTTTGTAGATACTATTTTTGATTTCATCAGTGATGTGCGGCACTACTTGCACCGTTTTTCCAAGAAACTCCCCTTCTCTTTCTTTCTTGATCACGTTGTAATAGATACGACCGGTCGTCACGTTGTTGGCTTGAGAAGTCGGCACATTGAGGAATCGCTCGTAGTGACCCAAATCCAAATCGGTCTCTGCACCATCATCCGTCACATAGCATTCTCCATGTTCGTAGGGATTGAGTGTACCAGGATCGACGTTGATATATGGGTCGAATTTTTGAATAGTGACCGAAAAGCCCCTGGCTTGTAGAAGTTTAGCCAATGAAGCAGAAATAATTCCTTTCCCTAAAGATGATGTTACTCCGCCCGTAACGAAAATGTACTTTGTAGATGTCATTAAGATGTGATTTCAAAACTGTAGTTACGGGGAGCAAATTTAGGTCAATCCTATCAATAACAAAGGTTGACTCTACTTATTATTTAGATATCTCACTTGAGGCCAGCTCTACACTCATTAAGTCCCTAATGCTCTTGATCCTATCTTAGAAAATAAATTCATCCGTTATCATATCGTAATTTCGACACGGTTGCCTTCTGGATCCAACACAACACTCTCATAATATCCATCCCCAGTACTACGTGGCTCACTCAATATTTGATAACCATCTGTTCGCAGCTTCTCGGTCAACTCATCCACCGCGCCGCGATCACCCACAGACAAAGCCAAGTGAGCCCAGCCTAGTTTTTCTACCTCGGAATTAGAAGCGGTGACATCATGGCGCATCATCAGCTCTAACCTCGCTCCCTCTGTCCAACTCAAGAAATAGGATGAAAACCCTTTGGTTGAGTTTTCATATTTCTGATTGCAACTAGCCTCAAAGTACTGTTGATAAAAAGTGCGCATTTCTTCTAGGTTCTTGACCCAAAGTCCAATGTGTTCGATTTTCATTATACAAGCAAACTATCAATGATATGCATGAATAAAAAACGATCCATAAAAATCTTCGAACGATCTACGCCCCAACTATTCGGAATCATCTTTAGTTTTGGAGCTGATTCCAAACCCTATGCGCAGTGGAGCACTTTAGTCTTTCCGAATTCAATCTTCTAATCAAACAAACCTTGTCCAATCACCTGGCTCCTTCCTATTGGATCGTGGCGGAGATTGGAGAAATGAACGTAGCGCAAAAGGGACATTGCTATATGGATTTGGTTGAGAAGGAAAACAACTTCATCAAAGCTAAAATGCGAGCGACCATATGGTCCTATACCTTCGCCAGCTTACACAACCACTTCGAACACATCGCGGGCACACCACTCAAAAAAGGGATGCAAGTGCTCTTCAATGCTAGTTTTGAATTTCACGAGGTATATGGCGTTAGCCTCAACATCAAGGACATAGACCCCAATTTCACCCTTGGTGAAAGAGAACGAAAGAAACGAGAAACCATACTCCAACTAGAGCGAGAGGGGATTTTAGATCTCAACAAGTCTCTCATCCTTCCGCAAGTTCCGCAGCGCATAGCTATCATCAGTTCCGAGAGCGCAGCAGGGTACGGTGATTTCATCAATCAATTCACCACCAATCCCTATGGATACAGCGCCGATCTACGGCTGTTTCAAGCGACGATGCAAGGAGACCAAGCCGTACAGTCGATCATTGATAGCCTACATCGGGTCTATGCAATCGAAGAACAGTTTGATCTAGTGGTACTCATTCGTGGGGGTGGATCTCAAACGGATTTGGATTGTTTTGATGATTACAATTTGTGCGCTCACCTCGCACAATTCCCCTTGCCAATCGTCACTGGAATCGGCCATGAACGGGACCAAACCATCGCTGATTTGGTAGCCAATGTCCATCTCAAAACGCCTACGGCAGTAGCAGAATTCTTACTCAATGGCATGATGCAGTTCGAATCGGACATCACCGGACTGTTCGACCAAATCTCTAAATTTGCCCAACGTCTCATCCAATCCAATCAAGAACGACTGGTCCAATCCAAACACGTGATAGATATCAAAGCTCAAAACACCGTCCAACGGTGCGGGTATGAACTAGCTCGAATCCAACAAACTATTGAGAGAAAGCCACCTGAACTGATCAAGACGTATGAACTCGCACTATCATCCATCGATAAACTAATCGATGCACATGACCCCAAACGCATATTGAGAAAAGGATACAGCATCACTCAAATAAATGGCGCTTACCTCTCTGATGTGACATCCGTTGGCCCAGGTGATCAAATAGAAACGACTACAGAGGACGCACACATAACCAGTACAATAAACACTGTCCGATTCACAAAAAACAAAGAATCATGAGCAAGAAAAAAACAATATCTTATCAAGAAGCCTACGAAGAACTCCAAGCAATCTCAGAACAATTGGAAAGCGGAGAAGCCAACATCGATCAACTCACCGATCTAGTCAAACGTGCCAAAGCATTGGTCAAAATTTGTCAAGACAAGTTGAGGTCTACAGAAAAGGAATTGAACGAAGAAAATGAATAGTGCTACGGATTGTGCTTTGAATCTCTACAAATCATCAAACAAATCTCTCTCTATCGCATACACAACCAATCCTGCGACATTTTTGCACCCTGTCTTCTCCAGTAGGTTGCGCTTGTGAGCATCCACCGTACGCATCCCGATAAACAATTCCTCAGATATTTCAGCGTTGGTGTATTCTTTGCAAATGAGGTGCAAGACCTCTTGTTCGCGGGATGTGAGAGGAATCTCCAGACTCAAGCGCTGCTTGACATCAGGACGTTTGTTGCTATCATGCACGATGATATCCGTCACCTCATGCGAGTAATAGGTTTTGCCAGCCACCACAGCTGATATCGCTTCGTAGAGTTCCTCTTCGGTACAGTTTTTCAACAAATACCCATTGGCACCTGCCTTCATCATTTGCTTGATGTGATGGCTCTCGCTGAGCATGGTCAAGGCCAGTATTTTGACCTCTGCGTCGTATTCTCGGATCTTCTCTGTCATCTCGATCCCTGTCATCTCTGGCATGAGAATATCCGCAATCACCACATCTGGCTGAGCGTTGGTATAGCTCTCTAGCGCTTCTTTCCCATCAGCCGCCTCTGCCACAATTTCATAACTGGTATTATCATCCAAAAAGGTCTTTATTCCTTCTCGAATCATCTTGTGATCATCCACCAATAGGATTTTCAACTTATCCTGAGACATCTTCTTTATTTGTTAGGTATGGTACTTCGATTAAAATATGTGTGCCCCTTTCTTTGGCACTATCTATATGCAACTGTCCTCCAATAGAGGTCGCTCTATTCTTCATGTTGTTGATGCCAAACCCATGCTCAGCATCCAATACATCTTCTGTATCAAACCCTACTCCGTCATCATCTATCGTCAATATCAGCGAACCCTCATGACGCATAAGCTGGATAGTAGCACTATGGGCATGAGCGTATTTGATGATGTTGGTCACTGCCTCTTGAGTTATGCGAAACAAAGACAACGCTACGTTGATAGGCAATCGCTTGTCTGGGATATTGTTCAAAAATTCAAACTTGGTCTCGACCAGATCAGCCAACCCTTCGAGCATAGACTCAACCGCTGCATGATAGCCATAGTCCTCGATCGTCTTGGGCATCAAACGATGGCTCAAACTGCGTGTTTCAACAATCGCCTCCTTGAGAGACCCCGATGCGCTGATCAAATACCTCATGGCATCATCTTGAGACACCAATTTCTTGGCATGTTCCAAATTGAGATGTGCTGTGGTCAAAACCTGCTGTAGGTTGTCATGTATCTCACGTGAAAAATGGCTTCTTTCTCGGTCTTCAGTCTCCAAAGTAGCTGCTACGACTTTCTCATGACTTTTGACTCGATCCGTAATATCAATGATACATCCTTCGAGAAGTCTCTCTCCATGCCTGCTTTGCTGAATCACTCCTTGCTCCCACAACCAGCGTTCGTTGCCCTTTTTGTCCCGAATACGGTAATTGACACGATAGTATTCTCCTCTCTTGAGTTGACGGCTGACCTCTGTCCACACATAATCTTGATCATTGGGGTGAATGAGCTGCGCAAACGTCAACTCCGTGCGTACATCCGTAAACTCATCCGGCTCGTACCCTGTCAATTCCTTGACGTAAGGACTGATATATTTCATCGTCCATTGCTGATCCATCAGACAACGAAACACAATTCCAGGGATATTGCGCACCAAAGATTCATATTGATGGTTTCGTTCGATGATTTGCGTGGCTTGCTGCACAACCTCATGCTCCAGTGATCTTCTGTAAATGATTTTGGAGAGCGTCGCTCCGATGGCACTCGCTAGTGATTGCAACACAGATATGATAGACTCACTCCAGTCACGCTCATATTCTACAGTTGCCAAACTCAAAACTCCCCACCATTGATCCTCTACGAAAATAGGTACCAACAAGCCCGATTTACCTCCAGTTTGCTCGAGGTGTTCGATAACTTCAGGTGGTGCAGTACTCTTCTTAAACGAGAACATGATTCCTTTGTGCACACTCGTATGTTGGGAAACAAATTGCCCGACATGATTAGAAGTGTTGAGATCGATACGCTTCTGATCGTAGACCTTCATCCAGTGATGCTTGACCGTCATCACCATTCCCTCCTTCGTATGTAGCAACTCCGAGACGAACACATCTACGTCAAACACCTCCCCTATATGCTTCAAAGACACGTCCAAAGCCTCTTCAAAATTTGGGTTCACGATCAACTCGGTGATGGCGTTGCATACACCAACCAAAGCTTGGTCATTCGAATTTTGAGTCACAGGCATCGCGTTTAAATGGAGTTTGAAATTAAAACAAAAACAGACAACAGGCGAACAAAGTCCTCCGAAAATAACGCTGTAAAAAGAAATAGGAAGCACGAGGTACCGCAACTTCCTATCCTAAAAGGTAATGCGACTTCAAAAAAGTCGATCATTATAAGTAGAATCCATTTCTCATAAAAAGACCGGGAAATCTATATGACCTTTGCCATTCGATTCCCCGGTCAAAACCAACCTAACCTATCTTTAATTTCTCACTGCTGACTCATGCAAAGATTAGGCCCTTTGTTGTTTAATGATCGAGTCATACATCATATCTTGGCTGATAAAAAAAGCTGAGGAACTCCACTTCACCTGTATCAACTTCACGTTGTTCCTCAACTTACAAAAACCAACCTATGCTCTTTGGTACTGTAAACCGACTCTAAGAGCCGGCTTTGATCTATCATCACTCCTAGTTAGGAATGTTAGCTGGTCAAGATCTTGTTTCTTGTGGTTTGCTTTGAAAATAAGGGGCTGC
Organism: Reichenbachiella sp. 5M10; assembly: GCF_002742335.1. Classification (NCBI taxonomy): domain Bacteria; kingdom Pseudomonadati; phylum Bacteroidota; class Cytophagia; order Cytophagales; family Reichenbachiellaceae; genus Reichenbachiella; species Reichenbachiella sp. 5M10. The sequence goes on from NZ_MDGR01000007.1 coordinate 2,190,220, forward strand.
TCCTTCACGATTCCTCTACACTCAGCCCCTCGTTTAACTTCCAAAAACCAACCTATATTTTTCGCCAGCCTCCTTGACTCGCTGTGTATCTCGTTTGATTACAATACAAAGGTGCCACGATTCCTCCAGCTGTGTAATAGTGAAATACCTACATCATACAAATAGGTGAAATACCGATGTCCCTGAGCACGAGTAAAAACTGAACAAAATGAGGTTGATCCGAAACACTAATCAGTCACTCCTAGACTGCCCTATGGACAGCTCATTCACAAGCAACTCTGACCTGTAAAAATACTTACACTTGTAATCAGAAATATATTTAAACAACTGATTAAACGTTTTTTACACTATTTTGAACCACTATTGATTGATTCACATATTCTGATAAACAGGTTAGTCAATTCAATGATTGGATTATATTTGTTATTGATATAACCAAACAAATACTACCATGAAAGTAAAACAATACCTATCACAAGCATTCCTTGCTGCATTGGTCGTAGCTACATTCTCTTGTAAAGACGACGATGAACTAGCACTTATCAGCAGCGAGTTTGATTACAAATCAGGTGATGCAGTTGACATTCAATTCATCGTAAACGATGATACAGGAGATGTCTCCGAAACAATAGACATTGCAGATCTAGCCAATAGAACAGATGAATTCTATGTACGACTGACATTTACTGATGCAGACAAAAACATGGAGCGCCTCTACTCTAATCAAAACATAGATGGAGCAGGTGTCAAAGCACACAAATTGACAGACAATGCACTCAGCGATGGTTCTTTAGTTATTGATTCGCACGATCAAGATGATTTTGATCTAGTGATTCCGTTTCCTGTGCTCAACAGTGAACAAATCGAAGATGGCAAATCAGTAGTATATCAAATTTGGACGACTGATGGTGAAGGTGAATTTGACAACCCAAACCGAAACTTCACGATGGGGATTGCTACACTGACGGTCAACTACTAATTTAGAATTCACTCACTGTAAATCCGTCTTAGATGAAACACGTTATACTATCGGCATGCCTTTTTATGGCATGCCTTTCTCCAACCCTCGGGCAAACCACAAAAGCCCCAAGAAGCACCTTCATCGATATTGGTTTAGGACTTGACTTTAGCAACTTTAGAGATTTTGGCACTTCGCCACTTGTATACAGTGGTGCTCCAAAACATGTGCACCTCAATGCCCTGTCCTTCAACAAAGAAAAGGATATCAGCTACGGTGCATCTTTCAACTTCGGCAACTACAGTAGTGTCGTTGGTGATCAAGTGGCTTTAGCCCAGGTCAAAACATTGGCATTATATTATATGCACTTGTTTGAGATCAAAGCCATTTCATCTGACAAATGGAATATCAAAGCAGGCGGACAACTGAACACTACTGGAAACTTCCGGATCAATCCATCGCTACAAAATGCACAATTAGGCTATGAGGTGTTTGTCAATATCATGGGCTCTGCAAAGGTCACTTTGGATTTGTCACGAGAAAGTGAGCAAAGCAAGAAGTTTCTTTTCATCAAGTACACTGCCAAGCCTCGAAAGAGAGATTTGTCGTACAACTTGAATGTAGGCATCGTCAACAACAACGCTAGAAATGGCTACAACTACATCAGTCAAGATGCTGTACTCAACGACGCAGGACTATTCAAAGGCTATGAAATCAATTCTTTCTCAGGATTCAGAATGAGTTCTCAGCTGGCTTACACTTCACACCTTAGAAGCAGTAATAACGCCTTCAGATACGCATACAGCTGGGACATGTACAAATCAGGCGAAGACATCAACCCATTCGAAATGGCGCACCACACGCTTTCCTTCGCATTCTTGTTCAGTATAAAATAGCCAACTCATGAAAAACGCATTAATATTAATCTTAGCTATTCTTCTATTGTCCTCATGTGAAAAAATATTCTTTGAGGATATAAAGTCAGAAAGTGAACCATATGAAAACTTCAATTACTTGTGGGAACAAGCAGATTTGAAATACTCATACTTTGAAGTCAAAAATATAGATTGGGACGACTCTTACACGAGACATGAAGCGATGCTCTATCCAGAGATGTCCGAAGATTCGCTATTTAGCGTATTGGGCAGCATGATCTCTGAGCTGAGAGACGACCACACCAACTTACTCTCTGCGGTCAACTACTCCTACTATGGAGTACGATACCACTATGCTGACAATTTTGATTTTAGGATCGTCGAAGACAACTACCTCAACGATCGTTGGATCAAATCAGGGCCATTTATTCACAACTTTATCGCGGATGGAAAAGTAGGATACATCCGTTTTTCTTCTTTTACAGGTACAGTGGATGATGTCAACTTGGACTATATCATCAACAAGTACAGTGTCGATGAAGTAGAAGGACTAGTCTTTGACATTCGCGAAAACGGTGGAGGAGCGGTAACTGATGTATTCAATATCCTTGCTCGATTCATCGATGACGAAACGGTCGTCTACAAATCTAGAATCAGAAACGGCAAAAACCACAGTGACTTCTCTGACCTAGAAGAAGCCATCGCTGAGCCAGCAGATGGCCCTAGATACACAAACAAACCTGTCATCTTCCTGTGTGATAGAGGAACCTACAGTGCAGGTTCATTCACTTCACTCTCTACCAAAGCCATCCCCAATATCACACTGATGGGAGACACTACTGGTGGAGGGCTCGGGTTACCAAATGGAGGTCAATTGCCAAACGGATGGGATTATCGTTTCTCTGTGACTCAAGCCATGAGTGTTGCTCAAGCCGATAGTTTAGAGGCAGGGTTCGAAGATATCATCAACCAAGAGAACTTCGAAAGAGGTGTACCACCAGATGTAGTAGTTAGCTTCGACTGGTCCGACTTGACCAAAGATGAAATTTTGGATGCTGCCATAGATAGGATCCTTAACCCTTAAACAAAGAACAACATCCTACTAAAAGCTGCTTCAAACCGAAGCAGCTTTTATTGTCACCATTTCACTTTTTACTTACCCAAGCGTTGTTGCGAATATGAAAGCGCCATGGCAACAAAGCATCCTCACCTGCATATGCAACTCCAATGCGTGCAGACACCTCTACCTCCGCATCTTCTACAGGCAATGCATCTTCGATATGCACCGCCTCCTCTAGCAACGACACCCCATCAACTGACCGATTGATGCCCATGACTTTGCATAATTTCCCTGGCCCGTCGGTCGCCGTGGACTCAGCGCCCCAAGGTGATAGGGGCTCCACCGCCCGTATCAGTACTGCATCAGCCTTGCCGACGGTATTGGTCACCACATTAAACAAGTGGTGAATGCCATAGCACAAATAAACATAGGCACAACCTCCCTCCCGATACATCGTTTCGGTGCGAGGTGTTCGTTTGCCATTGGAGGCATGACAGGCCAAATCATTCTGACCACAGTATGCTTCCGTCTCTACAATCTTGGCACGCAAGAGATTTCCATTGCAACGCACCACTAGTACCTTGCCGAGCAACTCCCTAGCTATCAAGACGACATCTTCACGCAAGTAAAAGGATTTAGGAAGTAGTGTAGTGTTGTTTGACATATTTCAATAACCGCACGACAATTTAGCCGTATATTCGATCAGAAATTTAAATCAATAATTGAATAACCATGAAAAAAATCAAACTCATCGCATTTGCTATCGCAAGTGCATTGACACTATCGACACTCAGCTCACAAGCACAGATCAGCACTCCACGTCCTAGCCCAGCTGGTTCAGTTTCCACCACAGTAGGCTTGACGGATATTGAAATCTCTTATTTCAGACCACAAATGAAGGGTAGAAAAATTTTCGGTGAGGGTTCTGATTTCCTTGTGCCTTTCGGTCAAAAATGGAGAGCGGGAGCTAACTCGGGGACCGTGATCACCTTCGGAGATGACGTCAAAGTAGCAGGACAAAACGTACCCGCTGGCGAATACCTATTGATCCTGACTCCTAGTGCATCTGAGTGGGAAATCATCCTATACTCTGACAAATCACTAGGGGCAAACGTCAACGGAACAGAAGCAGACAAAATCACTGTACAAACAAAAGTAGCCACTAGTCCACTCACGGAAGCCGTGCAAACACTAACCTACCAGATCACTGACCTCAGCGAAAACAGCCAAAATGCCAACATCCAAATGGCTTGGGAAAACACAGCCATCAACATCCCTGTAGAGGTATCTTTCGACGAGGAGATCATGGCTTCTATCGCCAAAAACACTGTAGTCAATCCTGGCAATTATGCTGCTGCTGCGAGATACTACTACGATACAGACAGAGACATGGACCAAGCTTTGGAGTGGATCAATGCCTACTTGGCTGCCGGAGACAACAACAAGCAATTCTGGAATATCTACCTCAAAGCACAAATATTAGCTAAGAAAGGCGACAAAAAAAACGCCATTAAAACAGCCAAACAATCCAAAGAATTGGCTACCGCTTCACCCAATGGTGACTTTGGCTATATCAAAAAGAATGACGAACTGATTGCTTCCCTCAAGTAAGCCAGCTCCCATCCGATCAAAAAGCGATGACCCAAAAAGGTCATCGCTTTTTTTTATTCCTCACCAAATGTGGTTTTCTTTGAAGAACGCCAACTTTTTCATTGGAACGTCTCAAATGCATTTGAGACAAAAGGAAGTTAACCAATAAGAAGAATATACCCCGCCACAAACTATTTGGATAATTTCTAACACATGAATCACTGCATAAAATACAGTATAATCCTTCTATTGGCCTGCACCGTTACAGCTATTCAAGCACAATTACGCGTAGACAGAGTGATCCCTCCGTCGTTTAACGCAGCGGCCATCATCAAACACTGTGATCACCCTGTAGGAGTCAAATACGGTGTCCCAAAAATCAAAATTCCTATCCGGACCCTCATCAAGGATGACCTCTACATCCCTATCAGTATGAATTACCACGCTATGGGCATCAAAGTCGAAGAGGAGGCAACATGGACTGGACTAGGATGGAACCTAGAAGCGGGTGGTTCAATCACGCGCATAGTTCGTGGAGAAAACGACTTGGCCCGAATAGACGAACCAAACAGTAAGGCATTAGGCTACCCTTTCGAGCACATCAAACCTTGTTTTGATGACTGTGAAGAGAATGAAAATGCAGCATTTCATGCAAAAGTTTGTGCAGGAGAGATAGATTCAGATCCTGACATATTCTTTTTCAACATACTAGGAATGAAAGGGAAATTTCTCATGACACCAGATCATGATAGTACAACCGACGTACTAGCCATCGAACTCCTTCATCCTCGAAAAATGACAGCTGAATTTGATTTGAATGATAACACATGGAAAATCAGTGACCAGCTCGGCTATCAATACCATTTCAAATACAGAGAGGTCACGCGATCTCTCAGCACTTATATCGACCAAAGACTCGACTCAACTCAAGTTGAAATTGACTTCTATAGTCAAAAAGCTACCACATCATGGTACATGAGTAAGATCATTTCTCCAAAAGGAGTCGAAGCAACATTCAAATATGACATCAATATTGACGGAGAATCAGCCTACCTCAGCAACAGTGCCTATCAAAAAATGAACATCAACGACGAAGAAGTTTGGGATGTACACTACACGTCCTACTGTTTTCCTGAGCATGTCGAAAATGTCCAGATCACCTCTGAGTACCTCCACGCTGATGTCTATCTCAAATCCATACAATTGGGAGAATACGTGGCTCATTTTACCAAATCAGAACAAGTAGGCATACGTACACACAAAGATGCCTACGGAGCAGGGACCAATCGCTACATCACTGAGACAGCAGAAGGACACCGTAGACAACAACTCGATCAGCTCGAAATCATACAAGGAGGCAACCCTATCGTGACTGCTCGGTTTGTCTATTCGCAATTCAAGAGCAATGCAAATACAAGCAATCCTCTCCTCACGCACCGTCTAAAATTAGACAGTTTAATACTCACCACGGCTGGAGAAACCCGAGACATGGGCTTTGACTATATCGAAAAACACGGGTTGCCAAGCAAAGAAAGCCATGCCCGAGACCTATGGGGATACAACAATGGAGAAGACGCCATTTTCAATATCACACCATCGGACTACTTCAACTACAGTCAGCCCGAAAAAATGCTCCAAGAAGAAGGTAAAACCAAGCACTATTCTCTCGATCACATCGTTGAGGGAACCATCAGCAAAATTGATTTTGGAGGCGGTAAATACAGAACCTATTTATTTGACCATCAGGAGTTTTTCAACATAGACGAAGAGATCACTAGTCACTTCACTCAAAATATGCAGGAAAGCAATTTCCAGAGCCACATCAAACCCTTCATTTTCGGAGGATTGAGAATCAAGGAAATTGTCGAGTCGTACCCCAAAGAAAAAATATACAAAGACTATATCTACAAAGTAAACAGACAGGAAACAGGTAACCTGATCATTACCCACTATAGTCACGCACACGATGGGTATGGACACAAAACCTCCGGCAATCATTGTGTCAAGTACCCTACTGTAAAGATCAAAACAGGTAAACTATTCAATGGACATAAATTTTAAAAGCATGAAGGCTGTATTGACCCTATTCGTCACAATACTGATATCAACCCCTCAGCTCTATGCTCAGGAAACAAACGGCATCTTCTTTGATCCCAGAGATGGTCAGGAATACGAAACTGTGTTTATCGAACTCGAGCTCGAAGGAGGTGTTTCCATCACCAAAGAGTGGATGGCTCAAAACCTAAACTACGCTTCTGAAGGGAGCTATTGCTACAACAACTACGAAGAATATTGTGATACTTTTGGTCGTTTGTACACTTGGGCAGGTGCACTAGAAGCTTGTCCCGCAGGGTGGCATATGACTGTCGATGCAGAGTGGGAAGCCATGACCAACAAGCATGGAGGCAAAAAATCGGCTGGTGCGACCTTCAAAGAAGGTGGGGAAAGTGGGCTCAACCTACTCATGGCAGGCTTTGGCGAACCTAACGGGGCCTATATAGATGTAGGCGTCAATGGATACTACTGGAAAAGAAAGAACCTCAACGATCAGGCCCCGGGCTTGATCACGATTCACAATGGAGTGGATTACTTCACAGATGATCACATCAATGCTTCGCACCGCAACAGCATCCGTTGCGTTCGTAACGATTGATCTCGATTACTTCTTTTCTAATGTCTTGAGAAAATCAACTACCGCGGACCAATAGCCTTGATGATCGCTATACCGCACCCACAACGCGCTCGATCCGTGATTGCCCAAGGTATCGGGTAGATAATAGTATTTAGACTCAATTGGGATCGCCTCATAGATAGAATCCCAGTTGGGTCTTTCGTTTTGGGCAGAGGTAATGAAAGCAGGGCAAGTGATATGAGCAGTACTTTGACTGATCCAATCCCCTGGCTTGCCTTGTGATTTGAAATACTCTCCAGGAGAAAATGCCAGTACAGCTTGTACAGCATAGGGACGATCCCCCGCATACTTCAGCGCTAGTGCTGATGAATAGCTACTTCCCCAAATGATGAGTTTATTGGAGGTTTGTGTTTTGGCATATGCAATAGCCGCCTCTATGTCTTGATAGGCATCCACATAGCGCGTCTGTCGCATCATAGCGCGAGCATTTTGGTTGGTCTCATTGCGAACACCATTGACCAAATTGCCAGAGCGCAAATCCACTGCGAGACAATTGTACCCAAGACGGTTCAATGTAGGAGCAATCTCCAAGTACTCTCCCCGACTCCACCCTGCTTGGTGGAACAAGACAATCATAGGAGCAGCAGCAGGGTGTGACATATGCAAATCCGCCACGACCTCTACGCCATCCGCTGCCTTGAAAGTGACCCGCTCAGCTGCATAGCTCAGCGTACTACATAAACAGAGGATCAGACTTAGAGATTGCTTCATAGTGTATTTTAGACTGCCACGTTGTTTTCTCTCAGCGCGTTGTTGAGAGATGTTTTCTTGTCAGTACTTTCTTTTCTCTTACCAATGATGATAGCGCATGGAACGTTGTATTCGCCTGCAGGGAATTTTTTGGCGTACGACCCAGGGATGACGACTGATCGCTCTGGCACATAGCCCTTGTACTCGACAGGCTCATCTCCAGTCACATCGATTACCTTCGAGCTCATGGTCAAGTTAACCCCTGATCCAAGTACTGCTTCTTTGCCTACTCTTACTCCTTCTACTACGATACATCTCGAACCGATGAAGGCATTGTCCTCGATGATCACAGGAGCTGCTTGTACAGGTTCGAGTACTCCTCCGATACCCACTCCACCACTGAGGTGTACGTTTTTACCAATCTGCGCACAGCTACCCACAGTTGCCCAAGTATCCACCATGGTCCCCTCGTCCACGTACGCTCCGATGTTGACATACGAAGGCATCAGTACTGTACCTGGTGAGATGTATGCTCCGTATCTCGCTACAGCGTGAGGCACTACTCGTACACCCAATTTGTCATAGTCCTTCTTCAAAGCCATCTTGTCATGAAACTCAAAGCACCCAACTTCTATTTTCTCCATTTTTCTCAATGGGAAATACAGTATCACCGCTTTCTTCACCCAGTCATTCACTTTCCATCCTTCCGCAGTAGGTTCAGCAGTTCTCAATCTACCTTTGTCCAATTCTTCGATTACATATTCAATCGCCTGCACCACCTCTGGCTGGCTCAATTTTGATCGGTCTTCCCAAGTATCCTCTACTAGTTTCTTGATGTCTTCCATCTTATCTTTGGTATTAAATTAAAAAATTGACTTAGTATCATTCCTGCGTAAAAGCACCGCAATATTACATACATTTGAATTCATGCCGAAGGAAAAAATCGCAATCATTTCCCTACTCAAACCTGTAGATGACATACGATCCTATCAAAAGATCGCCCGTTCTATTGGAGTGAAGTACCCAGGCGAAATTCACCTCATAGGTTACCCCAGCCAAACCTCCCACGAAACTGAAGCGCCATATCGTTTCCACCCGCACCCTTATTTTGGTAGACTCAGCTTCGGCAGATTATTGGTTCCTATTCGTGTACTGTGGCAACTCTGTCGATTAAAACCCAAACTCATCATCGTCAACTCTCCTGAATTGTTGCTCACGACTGTTCTCATCAAACTTTGCTTTGGGAGCAAAATCTGGTACGACATCCAAGAAAACTACTTCTACAACCTCTGGCATCAGCAAGTCTATCCTCCAATCATTCGTCACGCCTTGGCTGTATTGGTACGTAGCAAAGAGCGATTGCTAGCTCCTTTTTTTGATCATTATCTCCTTGCCGAGAAATGCTACAAACAAGAACTCTCCTACCTCCGCGACAGATACACGATTCTAGAAAACAAAACACTTCCTTCAGCTGTAGTTCACAAGAGGCCCCGTAAGTCAGACGCTCCTATTCGTCTGCTCTTTAGCGGTACGGTCACAGCCAACACTGGCATCCTACAAGCTCTACGCATTGCTCAATCCATCGCTGACTCTGAATCTATAGAACTCCATATTGTAGGACATTGCTCGGAAGAGGCGCTCTACAAAGAGCTCCAGCAACACGAAGCACCATGGTTACAACTCAACATCTCTAAAACTCCCCTGCCTTACTACGAGATCGAACATGCAATCGCACAAGCAGATGTAGGGATCATCAGCTATTCTATCAACCCAAGTAATGCTCGTTGCATGCCTACCAAAGTCTATGAATACTGTGCAAGAAAACTGCCCATCCTTTACGAGTCAGGCTGTCATTGGGAAGCGTTTATCCATGACAATGGACTGGGGCTTGGTGTCGATTTCAACTCTCCTGACCCAAACGCAATACGTGCATTTCTACACACCGCCGTTACAAGTACTCCACCGAATCAAGGCGCACAAAAGGCCCTTTGGCATACAGAAGAATTAAAACTGATGAAACTATTCGAGAAGGAAATAAACAATAAGAGCACCAAACAAAACGCCCGCCACACTGGCGCCTACTCTTCTGATCGATAAAAATCCGTCGTGACACCACTCTCTAGCAAAGTGAAATGATTGACCCCTTGTATGGTGATCCCAAAGGGCTCGTCACTAGAAGTCAAAGCGATATTTTGATCCGACTGAATGGTCAAAATAAGCCGCTCTCGCTTGCCACGACTGATGGTCCATAGGTAAAAATTGTTGTTGATCTCGTCAAAACCTATGAGTCCCTCCCTTAAGTAAGCCTCTCCATCTTTGTGTTCTATCTCAAAGGCATGCTCGTAGATTTGATTGAAATGAATCCGTGTATCATCTGTCCCTTTGAATGAACCATGAAGCATGGCCAGTATTTTTCGCGCATTTTGCTCCTCATCTCCAGTCGGTTTGATCTTAGAAGACAATTCGATAGCCAATGCCAGTTTGGTACGAATTGAGTCAGCCGTTTGTCTCGTGCTATCAAACGTATGAGGGACGGGAATCTGCAAAAAGAATTCATTGAAAGAAGCCATCCCATTTTTGGTCCGCTGTATTTTCTTTTGTCGACCGATGACATAGACACGAACTACCTGACCATAGACAATACGCCCTTGGTCTTCATTGATATCCTCCACAAGGATACTGTTCGCATCTAGGTCAGCCAGTAGTACTTTTCGATCGTAGTGTGATTTGCGATTGACCAATGTAGGGACATCCGAAGACGTGTTCTTGATGTTCACCATACCCGTTTCCGCATTGTAAAAAAAACGATTGCTCCACCACTCTTGGGTCTGAGCATTGTAGTATGTGATATTTATTTTCCGTTCAAGCCATGAGATGGTCTCAGACAGCTCTTCTTGAGTACCTTGAGCCTTTCCCTCAAAAACTATCAATGAAACAAATACCAACAACAATCCAAGCAAATTCTTCATCAATCGATAGTTTAAGGATAAGACTCCCACCATTTGGGGTACAGCACATCGAGGGAATCCATGGTGATGGGCTGACCAATTTGTGGAGTAATCAAAGACAGAGACAACTCCTTGGCTCTTTGACTCACCCGCCAAACCGGATCTCTCCAATCGTGAAAAGCCAACACAAACGCACCCCAATGGATCGGCATGATCACCTTGGCTTGGACATCTACTCCAGCTTGCGCGGTTTCTTCTGGAGACATATGTATGGCACTCCAGCGCGGATCATACTGTCCACACTCCATCATTGCAAAGTCAAAAGGGCCATATTTCTCTCCGATTGCTTTGAAATGGGGTCCATACCCACTGTCTCCACTGAAATACATCGTCTCGTGCTTTCCTCTAAAAACCCACGACCCCCACAGCGTAGCATTGCGATCTCCCAGACCCCTGCCCGAAAAGTGTCTCGAGGGAGTAAGCACCAAACCAATACTCCCCAGACTCGTTTCATCCCACCAGTTGAGCACCTCGATTCGGTCTGGGTTTACACCCCAGCGTTCGAAATGGGCGTCTACTCCCAGAGGAACATAAAACCTACCTACCTTTTCCTTGAGTTTTTGGATCGAGCCATAGTCCAAATGATCATAATGATCATGTGAAATAATCACCGCATCCAGGTGTGGTATTTTTTCTATCGCCAAAGGCAGCCCTTCTGTAAATCTAGACTTGCCCAACATCGGATGTGGTGCAGGTACATCACCTAGCATTGGATCAATAAGTATTTTGGCTCCATCCATCTCCAGCAAGATTGCTGAATGACCAAACCATGTCACTCTGGTTTTCTGGTTCCGCACCACCTCCAGTGAATCCAAATGCTCAGGGATGATTTTCGTGTGCGGTGCACGCTCTGCCTTGCCAAAAAACTGATCCTTGAGTATACTCATGATATTGGCAACACTCATATCCATCTCCGTAGGAATCAAGTTGACAAAGCCTCCATTTTCGTGATGATCAAGCCGATCATATGCTTCCAGATCAGCAGGTGATTGTTTGCCTCCAAACTCCGGACTGAAGCGAATAAACAACCCACCCCCTACTACCACCAAGGCAATGAATAAACCAATACTTATCAATACCATGAAGAATACCTTTTTGAATCCGTTCACTAGATTATTGTTTCCCCAATGCCTCCTTTGCAGCTGAGATACTTTCTTGAATCTTAGCATTCATGGCTTGAGCGGACACTTTTTGCGCTTTCATCTTTTCCAGCGAACGATTAGCTTGTGCTTTGGCCTCTTCACCATCCAAGGACTCAGGCAATCCGTTGAGTAACTCCTCGCCACTAAAATCGTTGGACAAGTCTCTCATCCAAATCATCATGCCATCATGTGCATCTGTCAACTCTTGGATGAGCTGCACACGTGCACTGTCCACCTCGACACTATCTGCTTGTGCTACCAATTCACTTTTGAGTTGAATGATAGTTCCCATTTCAGCCATGGCCACATCATGAATATCCATCACTTCTGTCTTGAGTTCATTGAACTCAAGACTAATAGGATCTGTTTTTTTGGTCGCACATGAGACCATCGACAAGACCAGTAGGCCTAGCATATATACTTGTACTTTCATCAATTCTTTACTTATTCAAATTCAATTACAATATCATTGGACTCCACCAAGTCACCTGCACTGAGGTACACTTTTTTCACCACGCCAGTCTCAGTTGCAGTAATCGTGGTCTCCATCTTCATCGCCTCAATCACAAAAAGTGGGTCATTGTCTTTCACTCGATCTCCTGCCTTCACTTTGATTTCAACCAACTTGCCAGGTATCGGAGCACCTATTTCTAAGTCTCCTTCTGCCTTTTTATTGATGGGCTTAGCTGCAGTCTGGTTTTGATCCAATACGCGAATCATTCGTGTCTGGCCATTGAGCTCAAAATACACATCACACTGACCAGACTCATCTGGTTTGGACTGGTATAAGAACTTGATGATGATAGACTTTCCTTTTTCCAGCTCTACCAAAATCTCTTCGTTTTCTTTCAATCCAAAGAAGAAAGCTCTAGTAGGCAACTTCATCACCTCGCCAAACATCTTCCATCTGTTGTAGAAATCTTTGAATACTTTGGGGTAGAGTTTGAATGACAAGAAGTCTAGTTCGTCACAGTACTCGTCGAACTCCTCCTGAAACGCCTTCATCTCTACATCAAAATCGATTGGCTCGAGATGTGCATTGGGACGCTCGGTAAAGGGCTTCTCCCCTTTTAGTATCACCTTTGACAGCTCCATCGGGAAGCCACCTGCCGGCTGACCAAGCTCTCCTTTGAACAAACTCACTACCGACTCTGGGAATGACAATGACTTGTTGGTCATCACATCCTCTGGAGTTAGATTGTTAGAGGTCATATAAATCGCCATGTCACCGACCACCTTAGAAGATGGGGTTACTTTGACAAGGTCTCCAAACATCTTGTTGACGATGGCGTAGTTCTTTTTCACTTCTTGGAACTTGTCTCCCAAGCCCAACGATTCGGCCTGTGGACGCAAGTTGCTGTACTGTCCTCCTGGGATCTCATGGTCGTAGACTTCAGCATTTCCAGCTTTCAATCCAGACTCGAACGGGTAGTAATACTCACGTACATCCTCCCAATAATTAGAATAGTCGTTGAGTGATTTTACATCAAACTGATGCGCTCTCTCATGCCCTTCCATCACGTGTAAGAAGGAGTTGAAGTTGGGCTGAGAAGTCAACCCTGACATAGAGCCCAACGCCAAGTCTACCACATCCACTCCTGCATTGACTGCTGAGTGATAGGTCGTTGACTGTATGGATGATGTATCATGTGTATGCAAGTGAATCGGTAGATCCACCGCCTTCTTCAATTCGGTGATTAGCAGCTCTGCACTCTTAGGCTTGAGTAGACCTGCCATGTCCTTGATAGCCAACATGTGTACCCCCTCATCTTCGAGCTGACGAGCGAGTGTGAGGTAGTAGTCCAAGTTGTATTTCGAGTTGTTCTCAAATACATCACCTGTATAGCAGATACACCCTTCAGCCAGCGCGCCTGTTCTTTCCGTCACAGCCTTGATACTGACCTTCATGGCCTCTATCCAGTTGAGTGAATCAAAAATCCTGAATACATCCATACCATTCTCCCAGGACTTCTCGATGAACTTCTCTACGAGGTTGTCTGGATAGGCTTTGTATCCCACACCATTCGATCCTCTAAACAGCATCTGGAGCAGTACGTTAGGCATAGCCGCTCGTAGCAATTTCAATCGCTCCCATGGATTTTCGTTCAAGAAACGCATACACACATCGAAAGTCGCTCCACCCCACACTTCCATCGAGAAGATGTTCGGGTGATTTTTCGCAAAGCCCTCTGCGACTTTGAGCATATCTTGCGTACGCATACGAGTCGCCAATAGCGACTGGTGCGCGTCTCTAAAAGTCGTGTCGGTATAGTGTATTTTCGTATCGTTCTTCAACCAATCCACAAATCCCTCCCTGCCCAATGCAGTGAGTTTATCTTTAGTACCCTCAGGATACGCACCTGCTTTGTCAAACTCAGGAATGATAGGTGCTCTAAAGACTTTTTGCTCATCTACACGCTTCACATCTGGGTTGCCATTGACAGAGATGTTGCCGAGGTAGCGGAGCAGTTTGGTACCGCTATCCTTGCGACGCGGCATATCAAATAGTTCTGGATGTTCCTCGATGAACTTGACCGTTGCTTTCCCTTTGTAGAACTCAGGGTGCGTGATCACCTTGTTGACAAAACCAATATTGGTCTTGACTCCACGGATTCTAAATTCTTTGAGCGCTCTACTGAGACGCTGAGACGCTCCTTCGAGCGTTCTACCCCATGAACTCACCTTCACCAGCATCGAATCAAAGAAGGGTGAGATATTCACGCCCGAGTAGCAGTTGCCCGCATCGAGACGAATCCCAAATCCACTGGCACTACGGTAAGCGATCACGCGTCCATAGTCTGGACTAAAGTTGTTAGCAGGGTCCTCTGTCGTGATACGGCACTGGATTGCATAGCCATGACATTCTACATCCTCTTGTGACTTGATGAAAATCTCCTTGTCGGAAAGTTTGTGTCCCATCGCGATCAATATCTGCGAACGGACAATATCAACACCCGTCACTTCTTCAGTGATTGTGTGCTCCACTTGCACTCGTGGATTTACTTCGATGAAGTAGATATTTTCTTCTTGATCCACCAAAAACTCTACCGTACCCACATTGCTGTACTCCACAGATTTTGTGATATTGAGCGCGTATTTATAGAGTTTGTCTTTGGTTTCTTGTTTGATCGAAATACAAGGAGCGACCTCTACCACCTTCTGAAAGCGACGCTGTACCGAGCAGTCTCTCTCAAAGAGGTGAATCAAATTGCCATGCCTATCCCCCATGATTTGCACTTCGATATGCTTGGGGTTGTCAATGAATTTTTCGATGAATATCGTATCGTCTCCAAACCCCATCAAAGCTTCTTTCCGTGCTTCGCTGAAAGACTGGGCAAGTTTAGACTCTTCGCGTACTACACGCATACCACGTCCACCACCACCAGCAGCCGCTTTGACCATCACTGGAAAACCAATACGTTTGGCTTCCTTCATCGCGATCTCCACTGACGTAATATCCTCCTGGCTATCTTCGATCACAGGTACCTCAGCAGCAATGGCGATTTTCTTCGCAGCTACTTTGTCTCCCAGCCGTTCCATCACTTCTGGATCTGGCCCGACGAAAATTATCCCCGCTTCTTGAATCTTACGAACAAATGTCACATTCTCTGACAAGAAACCATACCCTGGGTGGATAGCGTCTACGTCATTGGCCTTGGCTACTGCGATGATCTCATCGATATCCAAATACGGCTTGAGAGGATCATCATCCGCACCGATCTGATACGCTTCATCTGCTTTGTATCGGTGGAGCGAATAGCGGTCTTCGTACGTGTACATCGC
The DNA here is from genome assembly GCF_002742335.1 of Reichenbachiella sp. 5M10. Taxonomy (NCBI): domain Bacteria; kingdom Pseudomonadati; phylum Bacteroidota; class Cytophagia; order Cytophagales; family Reichenbachiellaceae; genus Reichenbachiella; species Reichenbachiella sp. 5M10. Next base: position 2,206,018 of record NZ_MDGR01000007.1, read on the forward strand.
CACGGTCCGAATCTCGAGTTCGTTGGCAGCACGCAATATTCTGATGGCAATTTCTCCTCGATTGGCAACTAGGAGCTTCTTGATAGGTCTTAGATTCTTGAGATGATCCATATAGGATATGACAGGTTTAAATGATAAAATTCGTCTTACAACAAAGTAAAATTAAACTGACTTTAACCCAATGCACAGGCTAAAGTCAAGTTTTTCTAAAGCTACAAATTGTTCTTAATTCAATCTTGCACTTTTCGATATTTTGAAAGCCCGATAAGCATTTAATTTTGAAAGAATTGGACCGCATGTACATTATCACATGAAAACATCCTCTTCTTTTTCAGAAATGGATATCATACCCAAACGTGACTTATCAGGCTATAGGCTCATTGGGCTCTATGTGGATGGAAATCAATCCAAGGTGTGGAATTTGCACATGCAACTCATCTTGAAGCCGATGAGCCAAATCATGGCCTTCTTTGACAGAGATACTACCATCGACCCAAGCGTGCAAATCAACGTGATGTTTCATCCCCGCTTTCCGTATGAGACACTTTTCTGTACCCAATATCCCTTCTACTGAGATCGACACCTCTCGAATCTCCTCTATCAAATCATCGTAGCGGTGTTCGTCCATAAGTTCTCCTATGGCTGGGCGAAAGATCAAAAAGCTATTGTATAAAATAAAAACAGAAGCCAGCAAAGCAGCCCAATCATCCGCTGTCTCATAGCCCTTGCCAAAAATCAAGGCTATAGAAATCCCAATGAATGCAGTCACCGAGGTAATGGCGTCACTGCGGTGGTGCCATGCATCAGCACGGAGCGAACTGCTATTGGTTTGCTTACTTTTTCGAATGACAATTCGAAACGAAACTTCCTTCCAAAGAATGATTACTGCCAGAACTATCAGAGTCCAGGGGTGTGGGATTTTGTGAGGTGTTTGAATATGAATGATACTTTCATAGGCAATATACAGGGCTGAGCTCACCAAAAAACCCACTACCAACAGTGTGACAACAGGTTCTATTTTCCCATGCCCATAGGGGTGATTTTTGTCTGCAGGGCGTTTGGCGTAGTTGAGTCCTAGCCATACTAATAGGGACGAAAACACATCCGCTGACGACTCGATCGCATCAGCTATCAGCGCATAGGAGTTGCCAAAGAACCCCGCAGCACCTTTGATCAAAGCCAAACTAAGGTTTCCAACTATACTAAAATAGGTTGTCTTAATGGCCGACTCTTCGTTGTTCATTTTTTGAAATGATTACCTATCACGTGACATAAACAATGCCTCACAATATCTATCTAGAAGAAGCCCTCTGGCTAGCTGGTGATACGCGATTGTCCAGAGACCTTGCATCACCAGTAGTCCTGTGGATTGTTATACTTTCTTTACACGCACTGCATTCAAACCTTTCAAGCCTTGCTCCAACTCGAAGCTCACCTTGTCATGCTCTTTGATTTCCTCTGTTGTCCCATTGACGTGTACGAAGTATTTGTCGTGTGTATCTTGCTCAATAATGAACCCAAAACCCTTGGAATGATCAAAGAAATCTACTCGCCCTACATGTACCGGATCAACGTCTGCGTCATCCTTTTTGGGAGTGCTGATTTCGATGCTCTTCGCATTTACTTTCTTCTTTTTCGTCGGGTCTGGTGGCGTATCTGTGAAATTCCCATCCTCGTCGACATACATGATCATATCTTCGAGATCAGAGCTCTTCGCATTTTCTTTGCGCTCTTCTTTCTTTTGCTGTTTGTCTTGGCGCTTTTTTAAGCGTTTCTTTTCTTTTTCTTTCTTATTGAATGTTTGTTGCGATTTCGCCATTTTAGATGTTTAATGTGTACCCACGTCACGTTTCGATGGACGAAACTATGTAGCTTTATGAGAATTCGGTCGCAAGATAGCAAAAACGCGGTTTCGGTATGGTATCCTACACCGAGAAAACTTTTCGAAATGCGTTCAGAGCGACGAATCGACATCCATCTCTCCTAAACTGCCACAACTCTACGGGGAAATTATCTCGGATCCACGGCAAGCGACTTGTGTGAGCCATCACAACTCGGCATTTTTTTTGACAAGCCACATACACAATCATTCAACCCTATTCCTTTAAGGATGCGTGGAGTATATTTGGCGATTCTCGTTTCTCGGGTCTTCGATTGTTTGGCTCCTGCAAAATAGAGTTTGTAAGCCCGCTGCCTTCCTGGAGTCAAAGCCTCAAAAGCACTCTTCAAGTTCTGATCACCTTCCATTGCCTTTCGAAACTCCTCTGGCGTATCAAAATCTTCTGTTTTCTTCATATCCACCTTGAGTCCCGCTCTCTCCACTTCGATGGCTTGGTAAATATAGGTCTTCAGAATCGCCTCCTTTTCGACAATCTCCTGCTTGCTGACAAAACGAATTTGACGCCCCGACTGCACATTTTCGGTCTGTTGGGTGAGCAGCTTATCCGTGTCTTGGATCAAAGCTCCTTTGAAGAAATTCAACGCACAGTACTCCTTAAAACCATGTATCAGTACAACATTGGCTTGTTGAAAAGTATAGCATGGGACACGCCATTTAAGTTCTTCAGTCAGTCCACACTCCAACACAAGCACTCTCAGCAACTCCATCTCCTCTTCCCACTTCGTGAGGTTATCAAAGAACTCATCAACTTTAGGATTCATGATTTATCGTCTGCCTTTATAATTATTTCTTTAGTCGCACATGACTAAATTTCAAAATGGCTACAAAAACACACCCTCCTATGGCGTTTCCGACTGTCGCCCAAAACTGGAAATGGAGGTAGTCCAGGTATGTGATCTCCGAACTGGTAATCATGCCTGTAAATACCTCAATCGAACCAACAATGCAATGGTGCAAACCAGCCACACCAATGATCGTAGTGACCATAGCGATCAAGAGGATTCTACTGATAGTTTCTTGTGCAGAAGTCACCAGCCACCCCAACAAACCCATCATCCATCCTGCCAACAAAGCACTGAGCAAGATCACGTCCCACCGGTATTCTATGAGCTCATGAGCCAAGTGATAGAATGCATTCTGGTGAATAAACCCTACAGCAGGACCGATTTTGGAAATCAACAATCCAAACAAAAAACCACCCAACAAATTACCTGAATAGACCAACCCCCAAAGTGTAAAGAAATTCTTGAGGCTTACCGATCCATCGAGAACAGGCAATATCGCAAGAGCCGTATGTTCGGTAAACAACTCTGAGCGTCCGATAATCACAAAAATAAAGCCCAGTGGATAACACATGGCCAGTACCAATTTGAGCGTCGTAGGGTCCATCTCGCTACCAAACATAGTAAAAATAGTACCCATCAGCAGAATACTGAACCCAATCTCCAAACCCGCCGTAAACGCCGACATAAACAATCCTGTAGTAGACCGATTGAATTCCTTGAGACTAGCATCTATCTGTTCCTCCAAGATTTGCTTGACTTCCTTGGGTTTGTCATGACCACTCTCGGGTTCTGCTTGCTTACCAAATAATTTCATAGACGTAGAAAATAAATTTACATTTCGGCTTTAGAGCCACTCGCGCTTCTTGAAATATACAAACATAGAACCAGTGATCAGCACCATCACTCCCCAAATGATAGGATAAGAGTACTGATAGTCCAATTCTGGCATAAACTTAAAGTTCATACCATATATCCCCACTATCAATGTCAAAGGACTGAAAATCAAGGTATAAATTGTCAACAACCGCATGATCTCATTCAGTTTGTTGGACATACTGGTATGATAGATATTGAGCTGATCTGAGAGCAATTCTCGATATGTCTCAATCGATTCTGTTGCGATCGTGACATGGTCCAACAAATCCTTCAGGAAATGTTTGTTGCGCTTGTCAATAAAATCAGACTTTTCAAATTGAATCACCGCTTCACGCACTGGACGGATTGCTTTACGTAAATAATTGATCTCCCTTTTGTAGAAATTGATTTTCTCTAAAACCGATTTATCGGGGTTGATCAGTACCTCTTCGTCTATCTGATCGATTTTTTCTCCGAACTGTTCAATGGCAAAAATATAGTTGTCGACGATCGCATCTAACAAAGCATACGCCAAATAATCCATCGTACGGTTTCGAATTCTAGCTTTGGGCTTGCGCATGCGCTCTCGAACGGGGTTGAGTACATCTCCAGGCACTTCTTGAAACGTAAACAAGTAGTTTTCACCGAGCACCATACTGAACTGCTCCGACACTGTGACATCCTTTGCCTCATCGTAGTGAATCATACGTAGCACGACATACAAATTACCGTTGTAATCCTCACATTTAGGACGCTGAGATGTATCCAATATATCCTCAAGAAGGAGTAAGTCCATATTCATCCGCGAACCGATCATTTCAATCAACTTCTCGTCATGTACCCCATCAATATTGACCCAACTCTTACCCTTGGCATCAATCTTCTCAAAAATCTCTTCTACTTTCTCAAAATCATATTCTTCACACACTTTTTCATCGAACCGAATCACCTGAATCAACGGCTTGTCCATCTTCTTTTGACCGACGAAGATCAAAGAACCAGGCGCTGCTCCTTTTTTGAGCACAGCTTGGCTTGCTGGTTTGTCCGTTTTCCACAGCCCCAATTCTCTCAAACTAAATGGCTTAAACATTGATTTCATACACTTAGAATTATATCCCTCTGTTCAAAGATAACTCATCAGGATTGACCACATGCTGTTTTGCCCCTGCAAATCTTTCTATGATATCGTCCGTAGTGAGTACAGATGCATAGCGGTTTTTCAAGCTATTGATCGTGCCTTGTTGGAGCTCTGGCGTCACAGTCGTACAGGCGTCCTCTACCATCGTGACGAGATATCCAAGATCACAAGCATCCCGAATGGTTGTCTCCACACACTCATTGGTATACACTCCTGCCACAATGAGTTCGTTGACACGTAGATTTTGTAGAATATAATTAAGGTTGGTAGATGAGAAGACTCCACTAGCTGTTTTATTCACCACGATCTCGTCACCTTGCGGAGCTACTTCAGGCAAAAATTCAGCTTCCTTGGAACCAGGAGCAGCGAGAAGCCCCAGCCTTTTGTGCCCATTGCTACGATCTCTCCCGTCTTGGGTCATGGCCTGTATACGAGTATGAATCACTTCTATCTTTTTGTTTCTAAACGTCTCGAGTAACCGCCGTACATTGGGGAGCACATGACCATTGAGCGTATCAAAATAATACTCCTGTTGCTCTACAGGTATTCCTGAAGTCGCCACATCCTTGAACACCCCATAGCCACGTGCTGCATCCAGATACTGAATATCAATAATGAGCAAAGCGACTTCTAAATGCTCCAAGTGCTCCTGTCTCTCAACCGAGCTATCATCAACGATCTCATGATAGTACTCCTTGAGTGGGTCTAAGGAATCTTCAGGTCGTAGGTCTCTGTGTATGTCTGTCATGGAGGAAAATTAAAATTTGAAAGTAAAAAAAATGAAAATAGAAAGTATACAGTTGAAAGTCCAAGGTTGGAAGCACTAAATCTGATCACAAGGCAAAACAACTCCTAGCAAGCAAAACCTAGCAGAGTCCAGCAATTTTCACCAATGCATTGAGCGCTAGATTCGCACCACTTTCGAGATGATGCCAATCGGTCCATTCGTGTGGCGAGTGGCTGATGCCATTTTTGCTCGGCACGAAAATCATGGCGATGGGTGCAATCTTGGCGACCATCTGCGCATCATGAGCTGCTCCACTCGGCATCACTTTGTAAGACATCTCTAGCTGCTGTGCTGCCTCTTCGAGAGACGACTGCATCTGATTGTCACATGCTACAGGATAGATCATGCTGGCTTCTGTAAAATCAAAACTCAACTGCCGCCGTCTCGCAATCGCCGAAAGCGCTTTGCGACAAGCGTCTTTGAGCTCGTTCATCACCTCTAGGCTCACGTCACGTGCATCGATACTAAAATCCACTTCCCCAGGCACCGTATTGGCCGAACCTGGATAAAGCGCTACGTTCCCTATAGTAATCCGGGACGCTTCCCCACCATTTTCATCGATAATCCGCGGTATCTCATGTGCAAAATCCGCCAAACCCATAAAGGCATCTTTGCGCATCTCCATCGGGGTAGTCCCTGCATGATTGGCTGCACCAAGCAGACGTACCTGCCACTTGAACAGCCCCGTGATGTCTGAGACGATTCCTACGGAGACATTCTCTGCATCAAGCACGGGTCCTTGCTCGATATGGAGTTCAAGATAGTTTTTGATCTCCTTTTTGGGACGAGAAGCAGACAAGGCCTGGTACGGATCGACTCCCAATTGCTGGAGCACATCCGATAGCATAATACCATCCAGATCCTGAGACTCTTCTATGATCCTAGGGTTGAGTTGCCCTGCAAAAGCTCGCGAACCGAACATACCGCCAAACCTCCCCTCTTCGTCACTAAATGCAATCACTTCTAATGGATAGGCTGTTTGGATACTCTGTTCTTTGATACACAGCAAACACTCCAGCCCTACCAGTACCCCTAGTGCTCCATCCAATGCACCTGCATTCGGTACAGTATCGATGTGCGAACCGATGACCACTGCGGGTTTATCTTGATTTGCTTCATTTTCGTAGCGCCCAATGATATTGAGTGCTGCATCTCGACGTGTAGGGATGCCATACGCCTCTAGCTTCGCCTCCAACCAATCCCTCGCCAAAAGTTCGTCGGCATTGAAAGCCATGCGATAGATCCCTCCATCTTCCTTCTTTCCGATGGCTGCTAGCTCGTTGAAATTTGCCTTGAACCGCTCAAAATTGATTGTCAATACCATAAGTCTATGTCTTTAAATCAAGAAACCCCTCCCAAATGAATGGAAGGAGTTCTCTTATACACAAAAAATAAAATCTTTGCTCGTTTACAAATTCAACATCTTCCCATCGATGAACTGGTTTTGCAAAATTTGAAGTCCGAGGATATGATTGACCAAAGCGTCCTTCCGCACAAGCGAAACAGGGTCTTTGTCGTTTTGATACTCGGTAATGAACCGTTTGAGACGCCCTGTATCAAAGATCCCTGCATGACGCAAAGCATCTTCATTCAAGTATTCCTCGATCAACTCATTGAGCGCATTCTTTTTCTTTTCTTCGGTATGCGCAGGTGGTGACATGAAGGCAAATTTTTCTCGCTCATACAACACTGTCGGCAAAATATCCTTCATGGCTTCACGCAGTACCCACTTCTCTGTATTTCCCTTGATGCGATAGTGTGGTGGTATCTCACGCGCCATCTCAGCCACATGATGATCTAAAAACGCCGGACGTGACTCCATAGAATTGGCCATATCTACCCTGTCACCTCCCCAGTTTAGAATCTGACATTCGAGCATGGTTTTGCTCCAAGTGTATTGTGCCTTGTCCAGCACATGACGGTTGTTGAGCTGATTGGTATCAAAACTCTGTGCAATGGTCGCTACCGGATCATAATCCTTGAGCTCCTCAATCAAATCATTGTGCAAGAGCGGACGTGCAATCTCCAAGGTATTCATCCATGGCTGAATCCATGAAGGTGTAAATCCACAAATCTCTTCCATCACAGGGTGTGAAACATGCTCCTCGGAGAGTATCGCCCCTTTGAACAGCGAATTGGTTTTCTCCATCAGTTCGCGGTAGCTATCTACCTCGTCCTGCGTATGCCCTGACCCTTCGATGTTTTGATAGCCATACTTGAGCATGTCCCGCTTGAGCTGTGGGTATCCACCAAACAATTCATCAGACCCCTCGCCCGTCACGACCACACGGTAGCCACACTCGTTGACCTTTTTACTCATCTGCCATTTGGCCACTCCTAGGGTATTGTAGAACGTACGTTCGGAGTGGTACGCCGTCTTGAGGTAATTCTCCCCGTATAGATCAGCCGCTGAGAGATTGATCTGTTCCTGATCTGCTCCGACACGATCTGCCATTTCTTTGGCGATGTGTGCTTCGTCATAGTCTTTGTTGTCAAAACTAATCGTAAATGCCTGCACAGGAGACTGCTGCATCGATGACGCCAAACCGAGCATCGAACAACTGTCTATCCCTCCGGACAAATAACACCCCACGGGCACATCTGCCTCCAACCTATGCTCTACTGCCTCGACGAGCTCTTCTTGTACACGCTGGATGTGGTACTCCGCTGACTTACCCATGTCACGATCTTGTTCTTCTGGGAAGTCCATATCCCAGTATTTGTGATCTTTGACTTCTAAGTTACCTCCTTTGCGCTCAATGATCAGCATATGCCCCGGACGCAGCGCCTGGATATCTTTGTAAGCCGTAGTACCCGGCACCATGGTCTGCATCAATTGATGCAATACTGCTTCACTGTCAAAGGCACGTGGCACCTCTGGGTGCACCATCAGTGATTTGATCTCCGAACCCCAAAACACATTGTTGTTTTGAATGTGATAGAAAAGTGGCTTGACCCCAAAACGATCACGCACCAAGACAAGGCGCTCTTCGTCCTCATCGTACATCGCAATGGCAAACTCACCGCGCAAGTGACTTACAAAATCTAATCCATATTTCTTGTACAGCGGCAAAGCTATCTCACTGTCACTCTTGGTCGTGAAGTCAAAACCTTCGAGTCTCAAGTTGGTACGAATACGTTTGTAGTCGTAGAACTCCCCATTGACGGTCAAGACGTGCTTGTTTTCGTTGGCAAACAAAGGCTGTCGTCCTGTCTCCAAATCAATGATGGACAAGCGTGCGTGCCCCATTGCCAAGCCCTTTGGCTCATCAAGGTGATAGCCATAGCCATCTGGACCTCTGTGATAGAGCATTTGGGTCATTTTTTCTAAATTCTGCTGGGCAGATGATTCTAAAGCACCGGCTTTCCAATATCCTGTTATTCCACACATATTACGCTGTAGGTATTTTGTCTTTTGGGAGTTTATTAAATCGATTGAGTACGGAGATAAACAAGGCCTGCCTGATAAAGACCGCTCCGTGTGCCTGAGTAAAGTATAGGTTGTGATGGGTATCGTCCAATATCGGGTCCAACTCATCGAGCCGTGCCAAAGGATGAAGTACCACCGCATCTTCTTTCAATTTCGTGTTTTCGTCTAGTTTGAATCGACTATCCAGTGACTTGTAGCTATCCCCCAAAAAGGCAATAGAATTCATATAGATCACATCGAGATCCTCGACTACTTCGTTGATATCATTGGTAATGTGAATTTTGATCCCCGAGGCTTCTGCTTTGACATTCAGTTCTTCGCCGAGAGGATCAGCCATCTCTGAGATGATAGAGATCTGCTTGATATCGTCTTTGAAAAGGAGCGACATGCGCAAAAAGCTATTGACTGCACGCATACTCCCTGGCGTACCTAGAATCCCCAGGTGGATTTTCTCTTCCGGTTTCAGAACTCCCTTGAGTTGAGGTTTCCACTTGAGGATCGCAAACCAATCGGCCAGCGACTGTGTGGGATGCTCTCCCGAACCATTGCCAGCATTGATGAGTGGGACACGTAGGTTAGGCAAAATCTCTTCGATCGCTGAGGTCTCGGTATGTCGCATGACCACACAATCCCCATATGCATTGAACATCTCTCCGATATCGAGCAATGACTCGCCCTTGGCCTGACCTGTACTCTTGCCATCCGAGATACTGATGATCTTGCCATCCAATCTCAATACTGCACTCTCAAAAGACAGCCTCGTCCGTGTACTTGCTTCGAAAAAGGCTGTCACGATAATTTTCCCATCAAGGGGGTGAGATTTTGCAATTTCCGTGCTCTCAAGTAGTGCAGCAAACTTGCAGATTTCCAAGACCAGTTCTTTGTCAAACTGATCTACAGATAGGATACTCTGTCCAGTGAGCCGCTTCAATACCTCTATATTGATCGGGTCTTCTTGGAGTAATTTTTCGGGATCGGGATTGAGACCGTCCGACGCTAAGGGGTTTTTGTCCAGTGCATTTTTTCCTGGATCAAACTTATCACTTACCATAGTTGTTTGGTTTTAATGTCTCTAATCAATAGCCATACTAAGGCTATCACTGTCACGGTGATTCCTAGCAAAGAAGTCCCAATCAATACACTTAAAAATAGTTCAGAAAAGTTCATGGTATAGGCTTTATTCTTGAGATTTAGATTCGTTGAGTGTGTTCCATTCGAAATCGTCTGGAAACAAATAGGTACAGACCAATACCGTCACCATAGACACAGCTGCTCCAATCAATGAGGCGGTGTACCAGCCCAATTGAAAATAAGCCACTAGGCCGCTACTACTACCCAGTATCATTCCGAGCATCGCTCCTTTGGCGCTGGCTTTGCGCCAAAATAGACCTGTCACGATGGGCCAAATCGTACTCCCCACCATAGGCCCTGCAAAAAACAACACCGTAGCAAGCGTACCAATGCGTGGCATACAAAACGCCCATGCCAGAACCCCCAAGCCAATAATGATTCCTGCCGAAACTTTTCTCAGCAGCTTTTCACCAGCTTTCGGATTAATCATCTTGCGGTAAATATCTTCGGTAATAAGATCAGAGGTAGCCGCCAATAAACTGTCAATACTGGATGCGAGCGAACAAAAGAATACAGCAAATACAATCACCGCACCTGCTTGCCCCAGCACATGAGACGCCACCAACGGCCCCACCATATCCGGACTAGTGATATTGACACCCAGCGAACCACTCGTCAAAGCGATAAATCCTGCCGCAATCGGCACAGGAAACCAAAACAGACCCGATAACAAATAAGCCTTTTTTCCAATTTTTTCGCGCATAGCAAAGGCTCGACTCCACCACACGTTGCTGTGAAACACTTCCCCCAGCCCAAAAAGCAGGTTGTTAAATACGGACATGATCGCTGCAGGCATGAGTGCATTCAATAGCATGGGCTTTTCATCCAATACATTGGTATATATGTGACCAAAATCAACCTGTGTCAATACACCAACACCCACGACCACTATACCAATCAAAATAATCAGAGATTGAATAAAATCCGTCCCGATCACAGCATACAAACCACCAAACAAGGTATAAACAACGCATACACCAAGGATCACTGTCATTCCCAGTTCGTACGGAATACCTGCGATGGCATTCATCAGGATCCCTCCCGCCATGCCCATACTCACCAGCCATGTAAAACCATAAAAGATACTGATAACTAGAAAGACATACCAGGTAAACTTGCCATATCGTAGACGGATAAAATCCCCACTCGTGTAGCCCGTCGGCATCAGTGCTTTGATTCGATTCGCTAAAGGCGCAAAAAGAAATAACCCAAAGGAAGCAGTGGAATAGGCAATCATACCCCATATCCCAAGCTGCAGCGCAAACTGTGGCGCGAGCATCGTGGTATTGGATGTGACCCATGTCGCCATGGCCGTGGCAGCACCAAAAGCCAACCCCACATTGCGTCCAGCGAGCATGAACCCATCCATGTTTTTGGCCTTCTTGCCCCAGTAGACACCTAAAAATATCCACAGTGCACTGAGTACGGCCAGTAGTATCCATCCCGTCTCAGGCGAAATAATAAAAGATTGATGATTCATGACGTAGAGGGTGTTGAGCGTGAACCTTTGATGATAACAACTGACGTCAGGCTAAATACAAGCAAGCCCAAGCCTGACAAAGTCAACGCTAGATTTAGCGACTGATGTTGCACTTGTACTTGCAACACATTCGACCACTCGCCCTCATTGGCTTTGACTCGGTAGTAATACTGCCCGTCCAAGAGACCAGAAACAAAACTCGCCTTGTCAGGTCCACGGTAGATGACTTTGGTTTCCTCAAACAGAGAGTCTTCGGCCTGTTCCAGCCAAAAGAACTCTGCCTCACCTGACCAATCGAGTTGTATGTACCCACTCGGTGCTACCTGTAGGGATTCTCCTACGAACTCTACTTCTTGCGCTTGGACCACACTCATCGCCCAACAATAGATTCCTAGGGCAAGGGATAATTTTGAGACCATTATTTTTCAATTTCTTTGTCCTCTTCTTTTTTTACTTCGGGTGTTTCCTCAGGAGGTTCATCCACTATGTTGCCAAACTCATCTACATAGGCAATCATTTCGTTGAGCGTACCCCCTCCATTTTCTCTTTCCTCTAGTTTCAGCCTTTTCTCTTCCTTCTTCTTTCTTTTTTTCTCCGCTTTCTGTCTTTTGACAAATGCATTAAAGTTCTTCTTTCCCATCTCTCTCCTGTTTTAGTCCATGTATTTCGCTTCCATTCTCTACTGGCATATCCTGCGCAGGAAACGATTCTACGCACGATAGGGTCAGACATCTTAGCGATTGAATTAAAACACCAATTCCTTTTCTACAGCATAGAATGGGCATAGCAAATCCTCCTTTTTCTGAAACAGAAAAAGTGAACCCACTATCCTCAGCAAGTTTTTGTTAAAAAGAAATTGAAAATTAGATGAAAGGTATCCGTCAAATGACTCACACACTGGCAGCCCCAGTCGGTTCATGACCAGATATGATCTGGTGCATTCATGTAGCTCGACACTGTCGATGACGGAGATATGTACTTTAAAACCTTCGATAAATATGTGGTGTCCCCATAGGCTCTGAACCAACAGCAACCCTATGATCAACTCATCTTCTAAGATATTTAATGACAATACGAAGTTAGAATATATGTCCTACAGAACATAATTATATACAGACTATCTAGGAGAAAGTCAAACGCAAGCATTTCTAGACATACATCCCCTTAGGTTTAGAAGAGGGCAAAACATCCCTCATCTAGATGGTAGGGCACCAACACTTCTAGCCAAGTCCATAAAAAAACCTGAACACACATTCAGGCAGCTTATATCAAACAAGACCAAATACAAGCGTATGGACGCATATGAAGTTTTGACCTCTCTATTTATCCAAAGAAGTAGTCAAGTAAACGTACTCTTGACAAGTAGCAGAGCATGCTGCCTTGGTAGTTTTCATGAGGTCCTTCCAGTCAGCTACTGAAGCACGAGCTTCGTCCAAGTACTGTGATAAGCTATCGATACGCCCCCCGACATCCTCCGGAAGCTTACCTGTCTCTAAGCCCAACATCAACTCCTGGATATCTATCCCCTTGGTTTCTATTGTTTTGAAACGACCATCCAAAACCTCCTGTATCTCAACATAAACATCACCATGTCCCAAGCACGCTTTCTTGAGCTCGTTCATTTCATCAAGTACTTCTTGCGGCTGTTCGTCTTCGATATTGGATTCATTGGCGTACATGCTATGATACATTCCTTGCCAGCTCTTGATCTCCTCAGCTACCCCCTCAGACAATTCCGTCGTTTCCAGAACCAAATCCTGCCAGTCGGTACTCAGGTCCTCAATCGGTTTCCTGTACTGTTCCACTCCGTCACACGCAAACGTCATCAACAACACAAATAAAAGACTTATACTACGCATCGCTTTACTCGTTAATTTCTCTCAAGATAAGCATAAATACAGCAATCCTAGCCAAGCAAAATCGAGTATTCTCAAAATTTGGACATAAAAAAAGCGGACTAAAAGTCCGCTTTCATGTAATACAAAATGTCATCTATGATTAACCGATCACTTTTACGTTTACGGCATTCATTCCTTTTCTACCTCTTTCAACGTCGAATTCGACCTTGTCATTTTCTCTTACTTCGTCAACTAGACCTGAAGTGTGAACAAAAATATCATCACCACCGTCATCTGGTTTAATGAATCCAAATCCTTTGGAATCATTGAAAAATTTAATTACTCCTTGTTGCATTATTATTATTTATATTATTACAAATTCAATTGACACGAGAGCTCTCACTCCTCATGCCCTACCCTCTACGCTTTTCTGAACCATAGGTTCGGGAGCAGTGGAGGTAATATTCCCAAATTCATCAACATAGGCGATCATTTCTGACAAATCACCTCCTTTGCTACTTTCCCGTCTCTCTAGCTTTCGTTCCTCCTTATCCTTCTTTTTCATTCGTTTCTTCTTCTCTTTTTGGAACTTGATAAAGCTGTTTTGAGACCTACTCATAGATTACATTTTGATGAATTCAATTACCCTACAAATGACTTTTCATCTGTATGAGAAACAAACTTGGTACTGCTAAGAAATGTCTGGAAGTGTATTCGAGAAGTCTCTGAAAGAAGTATTCTTATTAATTTCTGAAGCAAAGGTAGTCTTTATATTTGGATAACAACCCATTCATCTAATAATTACCAATAGTTTGTACGAATACCTCTACCCAATAAAAGCAAAAAGCCTTGATCTCCTATGGAAATCAAGGCTTTGGCACACTTTCCTTTCGGAAATTAAATGTTCTCAGCCAACCAAGACCCTACTTCTGAGGTCTTGTATGCTTTACCTTCTCCCGAAATATCCTCAGTAACGACACCTTCATTGAGTGACTTGTTGACTACATCTCTTACGGCTTGGGCTTCTTCTAGCAAATCCAAAGACTCCAACAACATCGCCGCTGAAAGCACAGTCGCTAGTGGGTTAGCGATATCTTTGCCCGCAGCCTGAGGATAAGACCCGTGGATCGGCTCAAAAACAGAAGTCTCTCTACCGACAGATGCAGAAGGCAATAGACCCATAGAACCTGTGATCACTGATGCTTCGTCCGACAGGATATCTCCGAACATATTTTCGGTCACCATGACATCAAATTTCTTTGGCCACTGGATCAACTGCATCGCCGCATTGTCGACGAGCATGTAGTCCGTCTCGACATCTGTATATTCTTTTTCAACTCTCTGAGCGACCTCTCTCCAAAGTCTAGACGAGCTCAATACATTGGCCTTGTCCACTACAGTCACCCTCTTGCTACGCTTGCCAGCATAGCTATAGGCCAATTTCAAGATACGCTCCACTTCCTCTACCGTGTACACACATGTATCAAAAGCTGAAGTCAAATCCTCAGATCTACCACGAGCACCGAAATAGATACCCCCAGTCAATTCTCTGATCACGACCAAATCTACATCTTGTACGATGTCTCTTTTCAACGGAGACTTGTCGATCAATGATGGAAAAGTAGCTACAGGTCTGATATTGGCATATAGTCCTAGCTTTTGTCTCATCCCCAACAATCCTTGCTCAGGTCTCACCTTCGCTGCAGGGTTGTTGTCGTACTTAGGATCACCGATCGCGCCGAACAGCACAGCATCAGAATCCAAACATACCTGGTGCGTCTCATCTGGGTATGGGTTGCCCGTCTCATCAATCGCGATCGCACCGACGAGTGCTTTTGTATAGTTGAACTGATGACCAAACTTGGTTGCTACTGCATCCATTACTTTGATCGCTTGCTCTACGATCTCTGGTCCGATACCGTCACCGGCCAATACGCCAATTTTAAATTCCATTTATTCTTAGTTTAAAATTCAATATGTAAAGGTCAAGGTTGCAAATCTGCCCTCGACTATATGTTATTCTCTATGATATTCAACATCTTGATGGTCGCTTTGATCGCCGCGACCGTCTGATCCGAATCCAAGCCTTTGGTTTTGAATCGCTTGTCTCCCTGCCAAGTAATCGTGGTGATCACCAAAGCATCGGTCTCACCTCCTGGAGGAATCTGCACTTCATAATCCACCAACTTTGGTAGTTCTTTGTTCAGTTCCTGATAGATCAGGTTCAGCGAATTCATGAACGCGTCATACTGTCCATCCCCACCCGCAGTCTTCTCATACACTTTGCCGTTGACCTCTATACTCAGGGTTGCCATGGATTTCAAACCCTGCGCAACGGAAAGTGAGTAGTTCATGATACGGATCGATGGATCTACTACCTGTGTACCCAATACATCCTTGATGATGAAAGGTAAATCTTCTTTGGAGATCGACTCCTTCTTATCACCCAGTTCGATGATCTTAGCGGTCACTTTTTTAGTTTCCTCTGGACTCAATTGAATCCCGAGTTCGTCCAAGTTCTTTTTGATGCTCGCTTTGCCAGACATTTTGCCCAAGGCATATGAGTATGTCCGTCCAAACCGCTCAGGATTAATACTGTTTTGGTACAGGTTGTCCTTGTTGTCTCCATCGGCATGAATGCCACTCGTCTGTGTAAACACAAACTCCCCGATCAAGGGCTTGTTGGCGGGAATTCGGATACCCGAAAAAGACTCTACGAGCTTACAGGTCTGATACAATTTAGACTCATCCACCTTCATCTCATAACCGAGATGATCTTTGACAATACCGATCACACTCGATAGCGGCACATTGCCAGCACGCTCCCCGAGCCCATTGAGCGTCGTGTGCACACCAGTAAATCCACACTCTAAAGCAGAATACACATTGGCTACCGACAGGTCATAATCGTTGTGTGCATGAAAATCGAACTTCATATCAGGAAAATTCTTGGTCATGATGCCACAGTACTCGCTTGTCTGGATATGATTGAGCATCCCCAAAGTATCTGGGAGCATGATACGGTTGACCGCCATCTTCTCTAGTCCCTGTACCATTTCGAGTACATAGTCTGGAGAGTCTTTCATACCATTGGACCAATCCTCCAAGTATACATTGACTTTGATCCCCATCTCTTGTGCGATAGAGACGGTCTTAGCGATATCTGCTAGATGCTCCTCTAGGGTTTTCTTGAGTTGCTTTTCGCAATGCTTTCGAGAACCTTTGCATAGCAAATTAATCACATGCCCCCCTACGTCCTTGATCCACTGTAGCGAGATATCTCCGTCCACAAACCCTAATATCTCTACTGCTTCGCCGTAACCATGGACATTGGCCCAATCGAGAATCATCTTCGCCGAGCGAAACTCCCCATCTGATACCCGCGCAGAAGCCACCTCTATCCTATCAACCTTGAGTTCGGCCAGTAGCATTTGTGCAACGCGCAACTTTTCCCCTTCGGTGAAAGACACCCCAGAAGTCTGCTCCCCATCACGTAGGGTGGTATCGAGAATTTCTACTTTTCTAGACATGGATACAAATTAAGCACCTAACAATACGCCAGTGCAGCGACTCATTTTGACAAAAGGAGAAATCCAAAACACCTATTGCTTTAGATTTCTCCTTCGTCGAAATGACAAAAATATTATAAAGGCAGTTCTTTGGCGAACTCTACGATCTCACCTTTGATGTTTTGTAGATAATCGATATCATCAAAACCATTGAGCATGTTGCCCTTCTTGTAACTATTGATATCAAAGTTTTCTGATTCGCCAGTAGACACAAGTGTGACTGTTTGAGCAGGAAGATCCACTTTGATCTCAGTTTTAGGATCTGCTTCGATGGCCTTGAATATTTTGTCCAAAAACTCCGCGCTCACCTGTACAGGCAACACGCCGATATTCAAACAGTTGCCCTTGAAAATATCTGCAAAGAAACTTGAGATCACACATCTGAATCCATAATCGTACACCGACCATGCCGCGTGCTCTCTCGACGATCCTGAACCGAAGTTCTTGCCACCTACTAGGATCTGTCCTGAATAAGTCGGGTTGTTGAGAACGAAATCCTGCTTAGGACTACCGTCCGTATTGTATCTCCAGTCTCTGAACAGGTTGTCACCGAACCCTACACGCTCAGTTGCTTTCAAGAATCTCGCTGGAATAATTTGGTCAGTATCCACATTTTCGATTGGCAATGGAACTGCACTACTTGTCAATATTTCGAATTTATCGTATGCCATATTTATTTGCTTTGGGTGTCGGGCTATTCGCTGTACGCAAATCGCTAAACGCCTATTTTATCTTATTAATCAAGTTATACAAACTCCTTTTGACCTGATTGACTATATCAAAAAGAGCATCATAATCCTTTTCATTCAAATATTTCAAATCTTTACTCAAGAGTAAAAAATATTCTAATTCAGATGCCGACCCTTTGGCTATTACCAAATAACGAGCGAATTCTTTATCACTATCTCTTCCACAGCCTTCACTTATGTTGGATGGAATTGAATAAGCCGCTCTTTGCATCTGACTAACTATTCCGAACTTTTCAGCTGCAGGAAACTCCAAAGTAACTCAGTAAATTTCAAGAGTCAACTCATGACCCAATTCCCATACCTTATACTTCCTATAATCTCTCACTGTAGTTGCAGCGTAAAGCGAATAGCGCTAAGCTTAAAGCCAATTAAGCGATCAACTCTCTCGGGTCACTCACTACACCGTTTACAGCAGAAGCAGCGGCAACTAATGGGCTCGCCAATAGTGTTCTAGAGCCTGGCCCTTGTCTCCCTTCGAAGTTACGGTTGGACGTACTCACGGCGAGTTTACCCGCTGGCACTTTATCATCGTTCATCGCGAGACATGCCGAACAACCTGGCTCTCTCAATTCGAAACCTGCTTCGGTCAAGATATCCAAAAGCCCTTCTTCTTTGATAGCAGCCTCTACCTTGTGTGAGCCTGGAACCAACCATGCCGTCACGTGATCGGCCTTTTTCTTTCCTTTGACGAGTTCGGCAAATGCACGAAAATCTTCGATTCGGCCGTTGGTACAGCTACCGAGGAATACATAGTCGATTTTCTTACCAATCATCGAGTCTCCTTGGTTGAAATTCATGTATCCCAGTGACTTTTCGTAAGTAGACACACCGCCATCCAGGTCCGCTGCATTCGGGATATTCTTGCTGATACCCATACCCATACCTGGATTGGTACCATAGGTAATCATCGGCTCTATATCACTCGCATCGTAGGTATATTCTTGATCAAACGACGCGTCTGCATCTGTCTTCAAGGTCTCCCAATAAGCCATGGCTTTGTCCCACGCAGCTCCTGATGGAGTAAACTCTCTGCCTTTGACGTATTCGAAGGTAGTTTCGTCTGGTGCAATCATACCTCCGCGTGCTCCCATCTCAATCGATAGGTTACATACAGTCATACGACCTTCCATGGTCATGTTTTCAAACACATCACCAGCATATTCTACGAAGTACCCTGTAGCACCAGAAGTCGTCAGCTTAGAGATGATATAAAGGGCAACGTCTTTTGGTGACACTCCTTTTTGTAGCGTACCGTTGACGTTGATTCTCATTTTCTTTGGTTTAGGCTGCATGATACACTGCGACGAGAGCACCATCTCCACCTCCGATGTACCGATACCGAAAGCGATCGCACCGAATGCACCGTGCGTAGAAGTATGCGAGTCTCCACATACGATCGTAGCACCAGGCTGAGTGATACCATACTCAGGCCCTACCACATGTACAATACCGTTTTTCTCATGTCCCAGGCCCCAGTGAGAGATTCCATGCTCCTTCGCGTTGGTTTCCAAGGCCTTCAATTGACTCGCAGACAATGGATCCTCCACAGGCAGGTGTTGGTTGATCGTCGGTGTGTTGTGATCAGCTGTCGCAAAAGTTTTCTCTGGATGTAAAACTTTCAAGCCTCTATTTTTCAATCCTAGAAAAGCAACTGGACTAGTCACTTCGTGTACCATGTGTCTATCGATAAACACAACGTCTGGTCCTCCTTCAATCTTTTTAACTACGTGCGAATCCCACACTTTGTCAAACAACGTCTTGCCCATAATTATGAATTTTTTAAATATTAAATCAAGTCATTCGATGGCATGATTATATAAATCACCCAAAATCGAAGCGCAAAGGTAAGGTATTGTGTGTTATTTCAGAGGTTTAGTTCGAATAATGGCGATGATTAAAGTGATAATTGAAATTTTAACAAAATTATATTCTTGATTTAATGAATTTGATAAATACGATCCTCATGGATTCATTCACCTATTTGTCGGTGGACAACTCTTGGATCAGTACAAACAAGCTATTCGAAAGACTCGTCACTTGATGTTTGATATTGACAGGAATGTCTAACTCGTCAAATTTGCGCAGCAAGTATTTGGTCTCCCCCTGCTCGTACTCTACCTCCCCTTCGACTAAGACCAACTTGGTCACGTAGGGAGTCTGATGCTCGGTGAGTATCACTCCTTGCTTGAGTCCTATTCCCAATATTCTGAGGTTTTCACTTTTCTCAATGACTTTGACCACTGGTTTGTCAGATTCCAGCAATTCTGTCCAGATGGCTTGATTGATGGCTGTTTTCATAGTTATTGTGGGGATTTGGCTTGCCTCGCCTGAAACAAGCGCATGAATGTAATGTGTGCCACGTTGCGTGCACGTTCTTTGGCAAGAATCGCCTTCTCTCCTTCGAACAGTGCGTCCAAGGTCTCGAACCACAGCTGTAGCCAATTGCCAAAATGCTCCTGCGAAATCGAGTGATTGTATTTTGCATCGACCTCTAGATGTGCCCTCATCGGATTGCCCTGAAACTTCTGCACATACAACAGGTTGGTTTCCCAAAAATCCGCAAGCTTAGACAAATGCTCTGGCCAATCCTGAATCACTCCATTGAAAATCGGACCAAGCATGTCATGCTCACGTACCTTACTGTAAAAGGCATTGACCAATAACTCTATATCTTGTCTCGATGTGATATCACTCTTCCTCATGGCACGAATAAAATTAAATCATCCTATAACTCTAGCATACGTGTGGTTCAAAGTTGTGTTTACATGACTAAAATCATAAAATAGCCTTAGGATTGAAACACCCATTCTTCAAAACAGTATGAACTAAGTAAATCGAAACAAAATATGAGATCAATAGAAAATAAAACAGCCCTAATCACGGGAGGCACAAAAGGAATAGGGTATGGTATTGCAGAAGCCATGCTCAAAGCCAACATGAAAGTAGCCATCACAGGGCGAAACCAAGAAGGAGTAAACAAAGCTCTCGCTGATTTGTCTAAACATGGAGAAGCTGTAGGCATCGTCGCTGACGTACGGGATGCTGCAGCTCTACGTGCTGCGACGGACCTGATAGTCAAACAATGGGGGCAACTCGATGTGGTCATTGCCAACGCAGGAGTAGGACACTTCGGATCAATCACCGAACTCACCGACGAGCAATGGAACGAAACAATAGACATCAATTTGACCGGGGTATTCAACACAGTCAGAGCTACCATTCCTGCACTCAAAGACACGAAGGGATACATCTTCACCATCGCAAGTTTAGCAGGAGCGAACTTCTTCGCAAAAGGCACTGCTTACAACGCGAGCAAGTTTGGATTGGTTGGTTTCACTCAAGCCATGATGCTAGATCTCCGACACGAGGGCATCAATGTATCCACCATCATGCCTGGCTCTGTCGCTACCTACTTCAACAACCACACACCAAACGAAGAGGATCATTGGAAAATTCAAATCGAAGACCTTGGACAAATGGTAGTAGATATGCTAAAACTCGACCCAAGAACTCTCCCTTCCAAAATAGAAGTGAGACCAAGTCAGCCTCCAGTAAAATAGTATTGAATACTGTCAATTAAGATAAAACGCCTCATGTAAAGTTTCACTTTGACATGAGGCGTTTTTAGCTCGTATCAACAAGCAACTAATCTTCTACTTTCGGATCAATCGAAATGAATGGCAATCTGATTTTTGGAATAATTGCCATCTTCATCTTTGACAGTGATGATCAAATAGAGGTGTTCACCCTCTTCGAGTGCATCAAGATCCGACTGAGTCACCACGATATTCGCATTCGCGAGTAATGATTCGATAGTAACGCTCGTTGCACCCTCCACCTCAAACTCTTCGTCATATATGGCATCTTCCAGTACACGTTCATGACTATGATCGTGTTCTTCACTTTCTTCGACATGTCCTACCTGTATATCCACATGGTCTAGCGCACCTTCTTGGTCTTCTATGTGTCCATAAAAAGCAAGTGACACTCCCAACTCTGCCTCATACTCGTCTACCTCGGTTCCATTGGCATCTTCAAAATGAATGAGAGCCATTTCATCATTTGTAATCCATATTTCACTTTCTATGGTCGACCCATCTGCAAAACTCGTAGTATTACCTGCTTCATCGATGGCTTGTACCACAAAGTGATAAGGACCTGCAGTAGCAGTCTCAGTAATTTCAATTTCCTGATCGATTTCCTGCATAGTCCCTGACGCAACGAAGCTCTGATCGTAACTAAACGCCTCCAACACACGACCATGTGTGTGCCCATCGAAATCATCATGAATCGTAATATTATAACTCGCTAACCCCTCATCGTCAGTAATCTCTCCGAGAACATGCATAGTCCAACCCGCAGCAAAACTATCCCCTGGAAAGGGCTCTTCCATCTCAATCACTGGAGCGGTCAAATCAGGGGTATTGTCATCCGATTCACAAGCTGAGATCATCGTGACAGCAAATAGGGCAATCCAAAAGTTCTTTTTCATCTTATTATTTATTTAGTTGTTTTTTTCCAAATGGCACATGCACAGATACAGAGAAGTTTCGCCCCTGCTCTGGCAAATTGAGTAGACGATATCTACTCAGGTGATTAAAATATTCTTGATCCAATAAGTTGTTGACACTAAAAAACACACGCAACTGAGTCGTTCCCCATGCTATTTGCGTATTGACATTCGCTCCCAACACGAAGTAACCTTCTGTGGCTCGTTCGTTGCGATCCACTCGGTTTTGATCCAACACCCATTTGCCATTGAATCCAAACTCTAGTGTTTTGACACATGCTCCTCTGAGTGCAAACTCGTACTCCAAATCCGAAAACAGCGACGGAGGTGGTGTCAATGGCAAAGGCAGATACGTATCGAGGTTGTAGTTGTATATATATTCCAAGGCTACTTTCCAATGCAGTGCTTGTATCGGGTGATACTCGACGGATACTTCTGTCCCTGCATAAAACACATCATTCTGCTGATACTGGTAGACTTGCGTGCTTTCGTAAAAGGCATCCGGATCGAGATTGTTGGAAAACAAAGCCGAAGGAGCCAGGTAAATGTAATCCTTGAAGAAAGATGCATAAGGAGTAACCACAAGACTTAAATTGGTCTGCTGATAGCTCAAACTCACATCAGCTTGAAATCCTCGCTCGGTAATCAATTCTGCATCACCGAGTTCGTGACGAAATGTCCCGTGATGGATACCATTGATACTCATCTCCGTAGCTGTTGGCACCTTGTAGCTTGTCCCTAGATTGAGTTTGGTATTGAACGAACTAGTAGGATAATAAGACACCCCCAACGCCGCAGAATAATTGAGGAACCATTTACTAACATCAGGATTTCTCTCATAGTATCTCACCACATCTTGATTTTGGTCATAGATCGGTTGCTCATAAGCGTCTATGTTTCGATTGGCATAATCTAGTCGTACCCCACCTGTCATAGTCCATCGGTCTTGTACTGTATACTCTTCGTAGTGAAACACACCAATGGCGGAAGAATGAAAATCAGGAATCAAATGCTCAAACCCTCCCTTTCGATTGACCTGATACTGTCCTTGGACTCCTAGGATACTGCTACGCTTCTTGCTCTTGTGCAAAAAGTACCGCCCATTTAATGTGAAAGTCTGCAAATCCAGACGCAGTGCAAGATCTGAATCCCCAATCACAACCTGCCCTGTGTGAGGGTTAGATATTTCCTTTCTCAGGTTATACTGATAGCCTATATCCAGTTCCAACCAGTTCTTCCCGAGCAGCAAGTTGGTATTGGAGATGATTTTGAAATGGTTCGTTTGCTGCTTTGGCTTATCTAGATTCCTATTATCGCCATCGGGCAACAACAATACTGCACTAGGTATGCCCACTGCTCCAGCAAACAAACCCACCTCCTGATGAAAATTGCTCAGAGTCAAGGTAGAATACCCCCAATATTTTTTCACACCCAACATCAGACTCACGTCACGCTCCTTACCTGCGGTATTCTTGAGGTGCTCGTCATAGATATTGTAGATGGTGCCGTTGTAATTGAACTCATCTGCGGGTACACGGTAATCCCCAAAATCCTGCGTACTCAAGCGCACCCGATACACCCAATCCTTCTTCCTCCCTTGAATATGAGTGGATGTCCCCACAAGCTGATTATTGGTTTTGTACAGCATCTGAAAACCTCCTGACAGGCCTTGCTGCTGAGGGATAGCTGGAGGGAAAATATTGATCACACCACCGAGTCCATCGGACCCATACATCAGCGAACCTGGCCCTTTGATTACCTCTACTCTGCCTGGGTCAAACATGTCAATTTCCAAGCCATGGTCCCCCCCCCACTGCTGACCTTCTTGTTTGACTCCTTTGTCATTGACGATCACACGATTGAACCCCATTCCACGTATCACAGGTTTAGCAATACCCACACCGGTACTGATAGCACTGACTCCAGGAAGGTCTTCTAGAGAGTTGACAAAAGAACCTCTCTGATTTTTCATCAAATATTCCGAATCAAGCATCTCCATAGACAGAGTCTGCTCTTTCGGACCATTTTTGTAGTAATTGGACTCTACGACAATCTCACTCAACTCGAGGGAGGTTTGAGACAAAGGCACAATCAGATATGTAGACAGGTCATCAGAGTCCACCAATACAGTCACCGCTCGATACCCCACATAACTGACATGGAGATGATAACTAGCCTCACGAACGTTCTCGAACCGAAATTCGCCATCCACATCAGTAATCATCCCCTGATTGAGTTCATGAATCTCTACCGTAGCACCTATGAGTATTTCTCTGGTCTGATCATCAATTACCTTACCCTCCAACACCGACTGCCCCCATGCACCGTTCCCCATCAAAAGGAATGCACTTAGCATCACCAAATCCCTCATGTCCTACTTGGAATAACAAGATTTACACAACCCGTTCATTATCATCTTGGTCTCATGTATGAGATACCCTGGGATATCCATGTGCGGAACACTATAATTGGGCAAACAATCGACATGGCCACAATCCGTACATTTGAAGTGTACATGATCGTGGTGATGATCCTTAGGTGCGCATTGTTCATCGCAAATCCCATAGCGAGCAATTCCCGAATCATCCGGTATCTTGTGTACCACGCCATTTTCGATGAAGGAGTTTAGCGTTCGAAACAATGTCACACGATCGTACCCTGTCAACTCATCTTCTAAGTGACGAGAAGTCAAAGCGTGTTTAGACGCTTTGAAGATAGAAAGTACATCAAGGCGGCAATCAGTCACTCTCAGACCATGATCTTTGAGCATTTGTCTCAATTCTGAATAAACTAGCATAGTTGCAAAGCTACAACTATTTGCAATCATGTTGCAAATAGTTGTGATGAATTTTTTGGACACAAAAAAAGGCGTCAGTAATTGACGCCCTTTTTACGCTTTTCCAAAGTGAAGCCCTTACGTTTCCGCACGTTGGATTTTGGTATCAAATTTTTCAAACCCTAGAAAAGACAAAGTAATCCCTCTGCTCTTGCTGCTGATTTTAAAATCATCAATTAGCTCCAATACATCCCAATGTATATCAGTAGTACGTGTCGCATCGATGATGACCTCACTACCGTCGGGAATCAACCCAAAAGTCTTGATCATACTTGCCTTGTTGAGAAAGCTCACGTTGTCTGAAAGTGGAATCTTAATTGGCTCATTTGGCTTGATCTTATTGGGGTCGAAATGATACGGTGTCTTAAAATTATTCCACAAAATAAACATAATAGCCACCACGAGCCCCATACCAATCCCCATGAGCAAGTCTGTGAATACCAATCCTAGCACGGTGGTGATATACGAGTAAAATTGAGCTCTGCCCGTGAAATAAATTTCTTTGAACATGGAAGGTTTGACAAGTTTGTACCCCACCATAATAAGGACAGCAGCCAAACTAGCAAGTGGAATCAAATTGAGCACTTGAGGAATGATCACCACACAGATCAGCATCAATACACCATGCATGATGGTAGATGCCTTGGTACGTCCACCAGATTGCACATTGGCTGAGCTGCGTACAATCACTTGTGTCACAGGCAGACCACCAATCAATCCTGAAAGAGAATTGCCTACTCCCTGTGCGATTAGCTCGCGATTGGTAGGGGTCACCCGCCGCTGTGGGTCCAACTTGTCCGCTGCCTCTACACTCAACAGTGTCTCCAAACTGGCTACAACCGCTATAGTAAAGGCTACAACATAAATTTTCTTATCTGCAAACATCCCCCAGTTTGGTGTCGCAAACATCTCGGTAAATTCCCCAAATGATTTTGAGACTGGTATATTGACAACATGCTCTCCAGCCAACGAGAAAAACGCATTGTTTTGAAAAGCCATATTTAAACCAATACCAGACAGCACAACAATCAACGGCCCATTGATATATTTGGTAAACTGCATTTTCTTCATAAATGGACGGTCCCACAAAATCAATATAGCGAGAGCCGAAAGACCAATCACCACTGCCCCTGGTGTGAAGTTGTCTAACGTATAAAGCAATTCAGAAAAGGTATTGTGCCCATCAGGCTGAAAGAAACCTAAGTCACCTTCTGGGTCATCATCGTACCCAAACAAGTGAGGAATTTGCTTCAAAATAATAATCAAACCAATACCGGACAGCATTCCTTTGATCACAGAAGAAGGTAAATAATATCCTATCACACCGGCCTTGGCTATTCCCATCAGCACCTGGATCACGCCCGCAATCACTACTGCGAGCAAGAAATTTTCGAACCCTCCCAAATCCGTAATCGAATTGAGCACTATGACGGCCAGTCCCGCCGCAGGACCACTCACTCCTAAGTGTGAACCACTGATAGAACCTACCACTATCCCTCCAATGATCCCCGCAATGATCCCTGAAAACAAGGGGGCTCCAGAGGCCAAGGCAATACCCAAACAAAGCGGTACCGCTACTAAAAAAACCACAAAACTTGCCGGAAAGTCACTACCCAAATTGGACAATAACCCTGACTTATTTGACTTACTCATGTCTTGATAAAGTTAATCGCTACCCATGTAGCATGATAAAAAACAGAATATTTGATGAGATCTCAAACTAGAGAACCAGACAGAGCATGACGTCTGGGGGGAGCTTGGCAACAGCAATAGAGCCTTCGCAAAGAAGAAACAAGTACCGAGACATATAATCATTTGACAGCAAGAAAAAATTGGAAAAATCTAAGTGCATACAGAACAATTCCTCGGCATGCATCTTTCCTTTCACTTCTTCATTTTTCTCTTCACTCTCCGTCTCTTCGACATCATTGTTCTCGATGAGCACATCCTGCTCCATCTCAAGCCACTGAGGCACTGCTACATTCAATATGAAAATACAGCAGAAGCCCATGAGTATCAATTGTGTCCTATAGTGAGTTCCTTTCATGGTTGCTTCAAAGATGATTTTTCAGACATTTGTCCAAAAATGAGAAAAACCACTATCTCAAAGATAAGGGTACGCGAAACAAATCAAGGAGATTCGCACTATTTAAGTTTAGTAAGGGGTAAGTCGGGAAGTTCCACAGTAAAAGTAGAGCCTTTGCCCAACACCGAATCAATTTGAAGTTCCCCTCCAAGCTTAGCAATGATCTCTGCCACCATGTATAGACCTAACCCTGAGCCCTCACTTCGAGTCGTAGCACGATAAAACATTTTAAAAATATCCTTGTGGTACTTTTTATCAATTCCTGGACCATTGTCTGTGACGATCATCACTACCCCTCGTATCGTTTTTTGCAGAACTATCGAGACAAAAGGGTCCATCACATCGTCAGGAGCATGATGTTTGAAAGCATTGGTAATCAAATTACTTAGTACAATTTTCAAGCGACTAGGGTCCGTATTCAGCACCATTTTATCACCCAAATCTAGTTGCCTCCTGATTTTTTTATAATTACCCGTAAAACTCAAATCATCTAGTATCTCCTGAATCATCTTATTGAGTTTGACTGATTGCACTTGCACACCCAGTCGTGCGTTTCTTGAGTAGTCAATGATGTCTTTGATGAAGCCATCCAAACGCATAACACTCGCCTCTATGTGCTCAAAATATACCTCTTGGTCTGTCTCTTTGTCATTTCTAGCCACAGCCACCAAGCCCAAAATAGAAGACAATGGCGAACGCATTTCGTGCGACGCACTGTAAACAAACCGATCCAGTTCAGCATTCACTTTCTTCAGCTCCACATTTTGACGATTGATAAATGCCACACGCCAACGGTACGCTCCCCCTACTATCAACCCTAGCATAGAAATAACCAAGGCATAAAACCACCAAGTTTCATAAAAAAACGGCAAAACCTCAAATGAAAAAGCATACTCTGAGGGGCTCCATGTCAACCCATCTACACTACTCATGACTCGAAAGGTAAAATGACCTGGAGGTATATTGGTGTACTCGATAGCTCCTACAGTAGACGGTTTACTCCATTGATGGTCAAATCCTTCCAACTTGAATTTATACAAATTCCGCTCCGGTGCAAGGTAACTCAATGCACTATATTGAAAAGTCATCCTTTTGACACTTGCTGACACCTCTATTTCATCCTCCCCATGCCAGTCCATTTCTTCATTGTCTACCATCACGTGTCGAATGAGTGGCAAAGACTGAAACTGATTTTGTTTGACCTTGAGCGGATCAACGATGCATATCCCTCCTAACGTTGGCACATAGATCTCGCCATTTTTGAGTTTCGTCATGCGCGTCGCTCCAGTACACTCCTCGTTGTTCATCCCGTTGGTCTCGTCTAGCACAAAAAAACCTACTCGCTCTACTTCGCCTCGCAGGTACGACTCAAATTCCTCTTTACTGATTTTCAAGACCCCCTTGTTGGAGCTCACCCAAATATGTCCATAATCATCCTCCATCACATCAAAGAACGTTCTGCTCTTACCGTCTGACTGCAACTCCACCAATGACAAACGATGACCATCAAAATACACCAACCCTACCGTAGAAGTCAATAAAGCCGTCCCGTCTTCATGCAATTCCATATTGAACAAGAGCATCCCCGAATCATCTTCATTCAAAGGGTAGGTTCGAGTCTGTCCTTCTGGATCAATAATCGTCAATCCCCCGCTGTGAGTCCCAACGTATATCTCTCCATTGACACTCTCCTCTACTGCCAAAACGAAACTGGACTTCATTCCTTTACCATTGGTATAGACCCGCTGTATTTGTCCGTCTCTAAACTTCACCAAACCGCCAGAGCGACTACCAAACCAATAATCTCCTCGCCCATCTTTGAGTACCGTTCTGAAATTATTGGCAGGCATGCCCGTCTGTATGGAATAGCGCGTTTCACCCTGTAAACGCTTATGTACGACCCCTCCATAAGTCGCCAACCACAACGATCCATCTGAGTCATGGTAGATATCTCGAACTCCATTATCATACAATTTAGACTCTACCTTAATTCGCTTGTTGCTGTCTCCATTGCGCTGATCAATCAGGTTCTGGTCTGACCCTATGTAGAGTTTACCATCCCATGATTCATGAACAATATAGACGCGATTGCTCGTAATATCAGGCACGATCAAATTGGTCGCTAAACTTCTTTTGAGTCGAATCAACCCCGCTCTATTTGAGCTCACCCAGATATTATCTTCTTTATCCATCATAAGGGAAGACACTCGTACCAATTCCACTCCTCTTTTCTGATACAAGTTTTCCAAAGTACCTGTCTCTTGATCATACTTCAATACCCCAAGCTCAGACCCCACCCAAATGGAATTGTCAGAATCAACCATGATGCAATTGACATAGATATCAAACAAGGATACGACATCTTGCAGACCTTCCTCTGGCGTATAATACTGTAATCCGCCGTTTGTCCCGATCAAAATCCTCCCGGCTTGGTCTTGAGCAATCGCATTGACGGTATTGCTTCTCAGACCATCGGCCAAGGTAAAATGCAAGGTATCTGTTTCGGTCAACCCATAGACGCCCTTTCCTTCCGTACCAATCCAAACATCCCCAGAGGCCGTTCCATGCAAAGCCTTGACCGTGACATTGGAAAGCTCCTCTATCAATACAGCTTGTGAAGTATCTTGATGCACACGATACAAGCCAAAATTGTCTGTCCCAGCATACACTTCCCCTTGGTTCATCACTATGATATCTCTCACTGACTTAGGAATACGACCAATTTTCGGTCTTAGCAAAGCAAATTTCCCTGATTTGTACGACACTATACCATTTCCCTGCGAACCAAGCAAGAGCTCACCTGAAGCTCGCTCCGCCACACAATGAAAACCATCGGTCTTCAGAATGGACAAGCTGTTTTTATCAAAAATCTCGACACGTTCCCCGTCGTAAATCATTACTCCATTGAATGAAGTCACCCATATTAAACCTTGAGAATCTTGAAAAACAGAAGTAAGATTATTGGAACTAAGCCCATCACTGGTCGTCCACTGTGAAATACTCAGATCGCTCAAAGACAGACTTGGATCGCCCTCTTGGGCATACGCACGATAGTCTACCCACAGCTGTGAAACAATTACATAAAAAAGGGCAAGGGAAAATCGGATATAGGCTTTAGTCATACTCTTTTTGAATCAAAAAATCACCTTAGCAATCCCTTCGATATTACCTGAAGAAATCCAAGCTTACAATGATCTACTGATTGATGCTGCATCATGAACAATCAAAATCTAAAAGAAAGATAATCATAATTCATAATGGCTTATCGATTTGATCGGGAGGATAAAGAATTATTCGACGAATAAACTCGTTTTGAATCGCTCAAAACCTATCCTGCCTCCAACCACTAC
Organism: Reichenbachiella sp. 5M10; assembly: GCF_002742335.1. NCBI lineage: Bacteria > Pseudomonadati > Bacteroidota > Cytophagia > Cytophagales > Reichenbachiellaceae > Reichenbachiella > Reichenbachiella sp. 5M10. Next base: position 2,236,462 of record NZ_MDGR01000007.1, read on the forward strand.
AACTCTACCCCTTTGTTCAGAAGACAGAACCTACGCTCCTTGAGAATCACCGCTCTCTCCTAACTCACTGATTACTTGCCTCTTTGAAAAGAAAACACTCACCCATCCAGCTATACGATGGGCAACAAAAAAGCTGCTATTCCATCACAGAATAACAGCTTGTATATCAAGATCATTGAATCAGACTAAAATTCGACGATTACAAATTCAGTTCTACGGTTGGCCTTACGTCCTTCCTCGGTTGTATTGTCAGCAATCGGCACAGACTCGCCATACCCCTTGGACTGGAGCCTCGTCTCTTCCACACCAGCGAGTACCATATAGGCTACCACTGCATCGGCTCTGGCTTGAGACAACTTCAGGTTGAGTTCGTCAGACCCTACATTGTCTGTGTGTCCTCCTACTTCGATCACCATTGTCGAGTTATCAGTCAAGAGCTGCACGGCCTTGTTGAGTTCGACATAAGAAATGGGCTTCAATTCTGCTCTACCTGATTCAAAGAAAATATTATTCAATACCACCTTGGTTCCCTTTTCTATAGGTTCCAACAATATATCCTTTGAAATCTCCATGTAGTTTGTATCCTTCGGCAAATCAAAACTTTGTGAATAAAAGAAATAACCATCCTTGCTAGCAGACACACTATAGCTTCGTCCAGCCGGCAAGACTATCAAATACTCCCCCGTCTCATCATTACTTTTGTTGAGTGCGATCAGCTCACCTGTCACCATATCCTCTATCAATACCACTGCCCCGATCGGCGCACCAGTATTGGCATTGGAAACAACTCCCTGCACAACAATCGATGGCTTAGGTTTCAAATGGTCTGGCAACTCCATTTCGAACAAGTCATAATTATTCGCATCCAAGCGTGACGAAGCAAAGTATCCCATCCCCGAGGCAGAAATACTAAAGTTGGTATCATCACCAGACGAATTGATTGGTGCCCCAACATTGATTGGCACACCCCATTTACCATTGTCAAACAAAGTGTAAAAGATGTCTGACTCGCCATACCCTGGATGTCCTTCTGAGGCATAGTACAGAGATTTCCCATCCGAAGCAATATACGGACTCTTGTCACTCAATGGTGTATTGACAACACTACCAAGGTTGGACGGAATACCCCACTCCCCGTACTGATTGAGAGAGGTCACATACAAATCCGATTCGCCATACCCTCCATCACGTGTCGACGAAAAAATAATCCTCGTGCCATCCGAATTGATGGTAGGTTGAGAATCCCAAGCGCTGCTATTGACCACATTACCCATATTGGTAGGTTCAGTCCATTGTCCATCTATGAGATAGGCGATATACAAATCACACCCTCCTATACTCTCCTCGGTACCACAGCGTACATAGACCATCGTCTGACCGTCACCGGTGAATGACGAACCAAAATCATCCGTCGTAGAATTGATAGGTTCAGGCATCAACACTGGCGCCTGCCAAGTCCCATTTTCAAAATTCGAGAAGTAAACATCCTCTCCATAATGATTGGCACGAGAACTATCCTTGACATTATCAAACCCACCTTGTCGTACACTAGTGAAGTATAGCCTCGTCCCTGTGGGGTTCACTTGAGGTGTATAGTCATGTGCACTACTGTTAACATTCACCAAAGGTTGTGGCTGGTCTTCACTATTCTTAGACCCTCTGATCTCAGGACTTCTTTTGGTATATTCAATTCTATTTCTGGCCAAATGCAGTGTAGACACATCTTTTGGCTCCTTAGGTATGAAATCGTAAAACTTCTCAAAATAGCGTTGCGCCTTTGGTAGATCATCCATGAGGATGTAGGCGTTACCTATATAGCTGTATATCCAAGGATTGTAATCTGGATTGATATCCTCTAGCCTTTTGAGACAATACACCGCACGTTCGGGGTTGTGGTCATTCATAAAAGCCATCCCTGCGTAGTACCATGAGTTTTCATGGTAGCTTTTGTATTTAAGAGCCGTCTCAAACTGCGTCACAGCTTCTTTGTAATCACCTTTTTTGTAGGCTGTCACACCATTTTTATAGGCCTTCTTAAACTCTAGCTCTAGGTTTGTAGATTGTCCCATAGCACCTTGCACGAATACAAGAGAGATGAGAATGAGTATATAACTGATCGATTGTTTCATGAGTATGTAGTTTTTCCCAAAACTAAAGTTAAAAAGTTTGAGGAAAAAACGAAGTAACCAGAGATCCCAAAACGAACCATTCCTCATTCATCGATGAATTCCTAAAACTCGTCGAAGGAATAGACAGCTAAAACAATTTGGCATCATGCTTGTAACCCTCTGGATGAAGGATCGTCGCAAACCATTCTTTCCACCTAGCAACAACTTAAACAGAAAAATCATGAACCCATTTAATTCCAATCAACTCACAAGCCTTTTGAAATGTGGACAAAAGAAAACTGCTTCGCTCATCAATAAGTTCAACCTACAGGACCACCCCTTCCCCAAAAAAGATATTGAATTCAACGTCTCTCACTTTTTGCGCAGACCCATCGCCAACATGTATAGTATTGTCTTTGAGATTGGCTTGGATTTAAAAAACGGCCACAATCTCCAACGAGACCTCAATTTCCTCAAGTCACTGAACAAAGAACTGACCAAAGCAATCGATAAAATAGAAAAAATTCTCAAAGAGGACAGTATAGAAAATATCGAAAAAAATGAAGATCACTTGAAGATCATTTCTCTTAACATGTTCCTATAATCAGATAAACACCTTTGGACCAGCTTTCAAGAGGTCTTGAAACTCCGAAGGTCCGTCTACTACTTCGTTCTTGAAATTATCCAATTCATCCTTGGTTTCGGCAGACAAGAGGTCTACAACTTCATCCAACACTGGTCCAGAAATCATATAAGGAAACTCTGTAAAGACCAGCTGCTCCCCCACACAATAAGCATAAATTTGGCACTCTGCTAACTGCTCTACATGCCTCCCACTAACCATGCAATGCTCAATCCATTTGATTGGATCGTAATCTTCCGAGCTCACCAAAAGCTGACGATGTGGATTAAATCCAACATTTTGTTGAAAGTACTCCATCAAATTGGTCAAGGACTCTTTGGACAACATGGACTTCATACCATCTGCACACGTCAAACACACCGCATATTCGAATATCGTAGCGTAGGACGCATACCGTCCATATGGCTTCAATGCCTTTTCGATCAAATAAGGTATCCCTTCTTCCCTAAGTTGCCTTTCGCACTGAATGCACTTCTCAAAAGGTCCTCCAGTATAATCACAGTAGAAAATTTTTGGGATATCAACTTGTACAGAGCGTATAGACATGGCATCAATATAGACTAATAAAAAATTAAGGGTACAAAATCATCTCTAAACGAACTTCCTTTTCATGTTCGTCAGACAAAACAACTAAAATCTTGTCCTCCTCCAGGCGTTTGTAGACAATGCGCTTGGGAAAATCATGTGCTGGATTGACAAAAACATCTTCAATTTCAAGACCGAGATTGTGACGAAAACATATCTCTCTCCCTTCGTTGTGATTTAGTACTGTAGCGCAGTAAGACACCTCTCCATCTAGCCACACAATCAACAATCGCTCCCGAATCACCTCAACCCCATCCAGCATAGCATACCCGTGCCCAACCAATTCTCTACCTGTTTTCCATTCCCACGTTTCATATGCAGGCTGACCGACCACCTTCCAAGTCCCTATCAAATAGGCAAATTGAGCCAACTCCTTCTGTACTTTTTCCAATTGGTACAAAGCTTCCAAATCACCAGATACCTTTTCTGCATTGTGATCCAGCTGAGTCAACATTCCCACACTCCAGATGTACTGAGCCCTTGTCTCTCTGCCACTAGCGTCAACAAGTTGAATTCTACTTCCCTCTCTATCATCCAATATCCAGACTCCCAATACCATTTTTTATTTTCGCCGAGGTATTGTCTTCCCAAACGATAGCTTCCCTCTTCTCTCAATTCCAACTGAGTATTGACACCAGGGCAATCCGCACAAGGCAATACCCCTACGTACAACCCATCAACTGACTGGTCAGACCCTTCTTCAGCCTTGTTGGGCAAGCACCCCAACATGACCGCAAGCAGTAATAACCACTGCCATTCAAAGACTACCTTTCCTTTCTTCCAGCGCATAACTTTTTAACATCCAATACATTATACTTACACACTTCTTGATTAAACCAAAAAAGCATAGTAAATTAGTTATGCAACAATACGAAAACAACAGAAGTCTAAATCATAGATAACGATTTTAATCCATCTCCTTTTAATACTTTGATACTACCTGACTAAATGAAAGCTTTGGAAGTCACCTAGTTATCCTAAGTAAAAACCTCCTTCCTAGGAGGTTTATTTTTGCCTCCCTTTACAAGCTCATAATTCGCTAGTATTCAATTAGTTTGATCAACCAAAAGTCAACTCATCCTTTATCACTTGAAAAAAACTTTAGTATCACTTAATAATCCACTAAATTCGTATTATTTTCAAATATCTAATGAGTGTGACTCATTGGATCACCAACTATCAACACGTACGCCTAAACGCATATGACTCGTAGCAGTTTATTCTCCCTTTTACTGGTTTTCACAACCTTTGCTGTCTTTTCTCAATCTGCAGAATTCACTACTGACCTAACCAATAATGAAAACTGTGGGTCCAGCTCTGTCAACTTCAGTGTAGTGGATGAAACGGGGATCACTTCATATGACTGGGATTTTGGAAATGGTGAAGCCCATGGCACCACTGCCAACCCTGGAACAACCTACCTTGACCCTGGTGTATACACGGTCACACTTACAATCAATGGAGGAACTGAAACCTCCAGTCAAAACATCACAATTTTTGCCAAACCTGTCCCAAATTTTGAAGTAATTGGAGCTTCAGACTGTATCAGTACGACATTTGACGTAACCTTCACCTACACTGGGGTAGACCAAGTAGGTGGTGGAGATATCGTGCAATGGACTTGGAACATGGGAGACACCAAACCACCTATTGTATTACTTGCAGCTGACGGCAACAACGGAGACATCACATATTCTTATGACAGCTATGGCACCTACAACGTAGTGGTCGATGTATTAGATGACAATGGCTGTACTGCCTCTTACTTCGTACCTGAAGCCGTTAGTTTGTATCCCGAGCCCACAGCGGATTTTGACTACTCGTACTCCGAAGATTGCAGTTTCCCTCTAGACATAAACCTCACCAATACATCCACAGACCCTTCCAATAGCATCAACCACTACACTTGGACAATCACGGACACCAACGCTAATCAAGTCGTCGCGACGAGCACAGAAGAAAACCCAACCATGACCATCAATACAGCGGGCTCGTACGACATCACGCTTGAAGTCAAAAATAGCCCTGGAGAATGCACCAACTCTACGACCCAGTCGATTTCATTCGACCCTAACACGACTGATTTTACCGAAGACAAAACAAATGTATGCAAGGGTGAGGTCATTCAATTTACGGATACATCTGTAGATGGTCTTGACGGGGAGCCATCTACATATGAATGGGATTTTGGAGATGGTAATACAAGCCAAGAGCAGAACCCTTCCTATGCTTATACTGACAACATAGGTAGCCCTTATACTGTTAGTTTCACGGTCACGTTTAGCAATGGTTGCAGAGAAACTTCTACCAAAACAGATTTGATCACTGTTGCGCCTGTCGTAGAACCAAACATCACCGTAGACAAGGACGAACTATGTCAAAGAGAAGCCATTACCTTCACCGCTTCTCCAGGAGGAATAGAATACCTATGGGATTTCGATTATGATGGACAGACGGAAGATTTTGACCAAAGCACGACAACAAATACTGTCACCTACACTTACCTCAATGAGGGTGAATATGATGTTTTGGTCAAAGCATCCAATGATGTCGGGTGTGAAGACCAAATCGTGTATTCCAGTATCAAGGTAGAATTCCCAAAACCAGACCTAGTAGTTCTCGAAGGAGCTGACGGTTGTGTAGGAGATGTAGCAGACTTCACCGCGAGTGGCTCCACCAACAACCTACCTACTGGCAACAATGATATCACCAATTACATTTGGGATTTTGAAAATGACGGAACGATAGACCAACAAGGAGCTAACGCTACTGCAGACGACATCCCCTACAACCAAGAAGGGAATTTTGACGTCAGTCTCACCATAGAAACCGCCGACGGCTGTAGTGCCACAGTTGTCTACGAAGAAGCCATCAGTAGAGGCTATGCTCCTACCGCCTCCTTCAACACCTCCAAAACAACAGAGTGTGTGGACACTAGCATTGACTTCACCAATACATCAACATTGAACCCATTGAGTACTCAACCTATCGATAGTATAGTATGGGATTTCGGTGACGGTACAGTGATCAGTGGTGATCCGACTACAGACCCTAGCCTCAACACCCCCAGCCATGCCTATGGGGACGATACCGAGGACGGTTCGCCAGCCGGTGGATATACAGTGACTTTGATTGTATACAGTGACGGTTGTCCCTCTACCCCTGCTACTCACAACATTAACATTACGTATCCTGTTGCACGATTCGAGTACCCAGATCTCGGCTATTGTTTTGCAGACAACGAATTCAATGATCACGTTTGGACGTTCACAGCACTTGATGGTTCTACGTTAAGTGAAGGTGTCGACCAGTATCGTTGGGACTTTGGAGATGGCACATTCGAACCTGGACCTGATGCCTCCACGTATACGACAGGCTCGGATCCGTCCACCACGCATTCTTTCAACTCAGTGGGTAACTTCACTGTCACACTTTATGTCAAAAACAACAGCAGCGGATGTGAAGACACATTCTCCGAAGTAATTCCAGTAACCTTTGGTATTCCAAATTTCACAACGGATGATGTACAAGTCTGTCACTCGACAGATCAAATTCAAATCAACAATACATCAGTGGCCATTTCTTCCAACCCTACTTACACATGGGATTTCGGAGAGGGAGCCAATCCCGCTACCTACACTGGTGAAAACCCTCCGTTGATCACCTACAACACTCCTGGACTGAAAGAGGTAAAGCTTACCATGAACGAAAACAATGGATGTCCAGACAAGACTCGAGTCAAATCTGACTTCATTGACGTCAGGGGACCAATTGTGGATTTCACTGTAGAATCGGACAATATTGACCCAGAAGTGGAGTGCTTAGGATCGGACGAAGAACTTACGTTCACCAGCATCAGTACCTCCAATGGAAACACCAACATCCTTTGGACCTGGAACTTTGGAATAGGCGCTACCCCTACCACTGCCACAGAGGACAACGAAGATCCCATCAATGTCACTTACTCTTCGTCAGGAACGAAAACAGTCTCTCTAACTGTAGAGGACGACGGAGGCTGTGAAATTACAGAGACTAAACAAGATGAAATCAAAGTAGTGGAACCTACAGCTAATTTTATCATTGCACCTGGTGACATGTGTACGAACGAGGAAATCACTTTCATCGATAAATCTTCGACAAAAGGGTTAAGTGAGATCTCGACCTGGGAATGGAACTTTGGGGACGGCGCAACTCCCCAAACATCTACCGAGCAATACCCTCCTCTTGTAGTTTATGCTACGGGAGGCACCAAAACAGTTTCCTTGACGATCACAAACGTAAATGAGTGTATAGACTCTCACTCCGAAGATGTGGAAATCTATGTTGCCAATGCTTCATTCCCAGGAGTAAGTGAAACAGGTTGTGCACCGTTGGATGTGCATTTCGAAGATGGGTCTACGGATGTCGTCGCTTGGTATTGGGAGTTTGGAGACAGTTTTAATTCTACCTCCACCGAGCAAAACCCAACATTTACCTATGTATATCCAGGCACTTATGACGTCACTTTGACGACTACCAGCATAGGTGGTTGTCAAGAGACCGTGACTGAGCAGGCTGTCGTCATTGTCGATGGGCCGCAGTATGATGACTTTAGCTACACTTTGGATCAACCCTGCATCAACGAAGATGAAAACCGCTACCCACATGCAATATTTACCATTACAGGACTTCAAGACACCAAGACTTTGCGTTTGGACTTTGGGGATGGGACAGCTGTAGAGTCAATAGAATTTGACGATGCCTTGAATCCAAACAATGGAGATCCAGTTATCATAGAGCATGACTACCAGTCTTTTGGCACATTCAAACCAAAATTGACTATTGCAGATGATCCCGAAAACCTAGAGGCTTGTGGAGCATTCGTCTATGTACCGGATGTACCAGACTTGACCATCACACATGATCCAGAACCAATTTTCACATCCAATTCGGTACAAAATGAAACTTGTGAAAATGTGGCTGTAAAATTCACAGATCAGACACAGGCACAGGGAGGTTTGATCGATTCGAGATATACAATCACCGCTTGGGCATGGGATTTCGGAGATGGTTCTACCTCTACCCAACAAAACCCTAGTTACACTTACGGAACAGCAGGCACCTATACCGTCAGCCTGTCGGTCACCACCGAACTAGGATGTATCGGCACAACTACCGAGACGATTGAAATCGTAGGAGCTATTGCAGACAACACCATAGGAACCACTCAAACCATCTGTGCTGGCGATACACCAACCTTAGACGCCAGTACGCCTACAGGAGGAGAGACTTCCGAGCCTTACGTATATCTATGGCAAACGAGTACTGACCAAAACACCTGGACAGACGCCCCAGGGACCAACAATCAAGAAGACTATACAATCACTCCGAGTGATCCAGAGACACAAACAACCTTGTACTACCAAAGGACGACAGGCTCGCTCAATTGCTATGTCACCTCAGGGGTATTCACGGTCATCACAGATCCTAGCACTATACCTGGCACACTAGACGGTGATCATAACGAATGCTATAACAATAACAATACAACTCTTACAATAAGTGGGCAACGTGGTGAGATAATAGATTGGGAATCATCTACTGACGCTTCGTTTGCAAGCTCTACATCATTAGGTATTACTACCAACTCATACACCTACACGAACCTTACCGGGACCACATATTATAGAGTACAAATCAAAAGCGGGACATGTGACGCCCAATACAGCAACACAGTCACCATCAGCGTGCAGGACCAAATCGCAGGAAACGATATAGACCCTGACATAGACGTTTGTTCGGATGTCAACCCTGGTACTATCTCTGCTACTACAGTTTCTGGTGGAGCTGGTACAGATACATATAGCTACCAATGGCAGTCCAGTACAGACAATACTACTTTTGTTGATATCAGTGGTGCAACCAATGAAACCTACTCACCAGGCATTCTCACACAAACTACCTATTACAAAAGAGCAGTCACCTCGACTGGGGATGTAGCCTGTACAGTATGGAGTGCTAGTATGGCTATCAATGTCACACAGGCACCTAAAACTGACCTCCCTGTATCTGCGAACCCTGTCTGTGAAGACGACGATTTGGTAGTGACCATCCAAAACTCTGAAAATGGTTACACCTACGATATACTTGATGCAGACAATGGCAATGCGCTGGTCGCATCAGCAACAGGAAATGGTGGAGACTTAAACATCACAGTCTCGGATGCAGATTTGCCAAATGGCGAAACAGAATTCGAATATATCGTGGAAGTCACCAACGGAATCTGCACCCGAGACTTCCCTCTCAATACTGTATATATCAATGAGATACCGATTTTAGACTTGGCCATTAATGACATCAACCCTATATGTAACGGTGACAATGGACAAGTAACCATATCCAACACCCAATCTGACTACACATATCAAATTCAAGACACCGACAATGGTGACCAAATCGTCGCTACAGGCACAGGCAATGGAGGCAGTCTCGTCATCAGTATCCCGAGTAGCGAGTTACCAACCAGTGGCACGTTCAATTACCAAGTATTCGTCATCAACGGTGCTTGTGGCACCCCTCTTGACAACACAGGTTCGTTCGATATAACTCCTACCCCAGACAAAACACTAACAGTCTCTGACCCCACGGTATGCGAAGAAACACTCCCACGTACTGTTGAAATCACCGTATCCAATATCGAAACGAATGTCGATTACGTCTTGAGGGAAGACCTCGGGAATACAGTCGTTGCTTCTGCCACACAAAGTATCACAGCTGGTGATCTCACTTTTGAATTTGACGCACCAGACGAGACAACTCTCTACAATGTCCTGGCAACCTCTACTGTACTCGACGGTACGGGTTCTGCCTGTGCAGGAGTAGAGCTATTGGACTTATCGACAGTGACCATTATTTCTATTCCTGACACGACCTTTACCGTATCAGACCCTATCATTTGTGAAGGAGAAAATGCCATCATCGAGGTGTCATCCTCCGAAGTAGATGTCAAATACACCGTGCAGTTGGAAGACGGAAACCCAGCTATCAGTCCAGTTGCTACGGAAATCATCGGCACGGGCGACCCGATTGCTTTCGAAGTAGAGACAGACATAGACCAGACTTACCGCATCGTAGCACAATCCACAATCACAGGTGACGAAGGGTTATGTAGCGAATACATATTAACTGATCTATCTCTTGTAGATGTGGTAGATACCCCGACAAGTGATGCTTCACTTGTCGTCAATGATTTTGAATATTGCGAAGAGGCAAGCCCTACAGATTTGGTATTTACAGTGACCAACACAGAAGTGGGGGTTGACTATCGACTCGCAGAAGCAGGTACGGATCTTGCGGATCTTGATGCGCTTACTCCTGTTGCAGGTACAGGTGGCAAGATTTCCTTCCCCGCAATCACTGCACCTACCACCACGACAACCTATGAAGTGTATGCCCGTGCACAGCAAAGTGCCGATGCAGGTGTATGTCCATATTATTTATTGGATGACAAAGGCATAGTGACCGTCGCGCCAATCCCTGGAGACAAAACGGTCAGTGACCCGTTCGTATGTATAGGTGACGAAGCTACCATCGTTTTGACAGACTCAGATACCGATGTGAGCTACCAATTGGTACAAGCCGATGGGTCCAATGTTGGATTACCAGTGGATGGAACTGGTGCTGACATAGATTTCACCGTTTCAGTAGTAGCTACGACTACATATCATATAGCTGCTACCTCCACTTTGGTGCCAGACTGTGCTACGGTGGACTTGTCAGACGCTGCAGTAGTCACTGTCATTCCTGCACCAGATGCCAGCATAGATTTCACTGTAGACCAAAACTCTGTATGTGCTAGTGAAACAGTCACCTTTACCTTAGCTACACAAGCTGGTGTAGATTATCAACCCAAAAAGAATGGCGATGATTTAGGTAGCGTTATCTCTGGAGACGGAACTGCGCTTCAGTTTACAGACGCACCTACTGCATCCGCAGTATATACCGTTCTGGCGACCCCAAGCACGCAAAACTCTGATGGCATTTCTTGTGGCTCGGTCTTGTTGACACAATCCATCGGCGTGATCGTCGTAGGACCAATAGTGTTCGACCAGCAGCCGACAGACAAAACACTTTGCTCTGGTAACTCTACCTCGTTTGTAGCACTTGTATCCAACGAGGGAGATGGTGGAGCTCCCGAACTACAATGGCAAATCAGTACTGACAACGGGACCAGTTTCACTGATCTTGCAGATGATGCTGTATACAATGGTGTGAACACTGAAAATCTAACTCTAACAGACACTGACGGATTAGACGGCATGATCTACCATTTGGTGGCAACCATCGGCACATGTGAACTCGTCTCCGATGATGCGGCCTTGCACATTTCATCCATTCCAGACATCTCTTCGTTCTCCTTCTTAGTTGAGGACCTATGTGTGGGAGAAGATGCCAATGTTACAGTCAGTGGTTTAACTGACGGATCGTACCAATTGACCTACAATATCACGATCTCTAACACCGTCACTGACCAAAATGTAAACGTAGATGTCGTGAGTGGCTCAGCAACATTTGCAGTACCTGCGGAGCTAATCCCAAATGTCGGCAACAACTCCTTCTTTATCACACATGTGGACTACACTGCTGGGCAAGCCTGCGGTGTAACAACTACAGCAGAAGACAATTTCATTGTATTCCCATTGCCAAACGTAGAAGGTCTTAGCATCGTCGCTGATGACATCTGTGTGGGCAATGACGTCATGGTAGAAATATTTGGCAACTTGGCTGACGGTTCTTATGAATTCACCTACAACTTAAGTGGTGCCAATACTGCCACGGGTACAATCGCTGATGTTGCAACTATCAGTGGAGAAAGTAGCTTCACTATTCCAAGTGCGAGTATTCTCAATAGTGGTTCAACGACAATCTCAATTTCTAAAGTACAGTACATCACCAACGAAAGATGTGCTACTACAGATGTCAATGCCAACACGCAATTCAACAGTATCAGTGCGCCGGACACGGTCACTCCAACCTTTGATAACCTGGTACTATGTGAAGGGTCTACAGGGTCATTGATCATGCACAATTCTGAAACAGGGGTCAATTATCAACTTCGTGACAATAGCGACGATTCAGAGATTGGATTGCCACTACCGGGCAATGGAGGAGATATTACTTTCTCCGTAACTCCTGCTACCAACACCACTTATAATGTCTTTGCTACCTCGTCCATCATTACACAATCATGCGATGGCGCACAACTTAGCAATTTGGCAACAGCCACAATCATCAATACTCCAAGCCCTGACCTAACCGTCACTAGCGACACCCCAATCGCATGCTATGGAGACCAAGCATCAATCACAATAGAAGGCACAGAAACAGGGGTCAGTTATCAACTTCAAGCCAACGGCAGTTCTTCGGTAGATGGATTTGTCCTCATCGGAGACGGTAGCGACCAGAGTTTCAGTGGCGTACCTTCTAGCACGGCTGTATACACGGTAGTTGCTACTCCTACTACTCAAAACAGTGATGGTGTCACATGCCCTGGCATTCGACTCATCGATGCAGTCGCTATCCAAGTAGATGGCCCAATTGTCATCAACACACAGCCAAGCGATGTGACCATCTGTTCTACCAGTGGCACAGTGATCTTCACCGCAGATATAGTCAACAACGGAGATGGTGGAACGCCCACTTTCAAGTGGCAGTCCAGTACAGACAACAGCAGCTACGCAGACATCGAAGATGGTGCAGTGTATAGCGGTACAAACACCCAAACGCTTCAAGTATTGGATAATACGGGTCTCAATCAAACGTACTATAGGCTGTCCATGCAAACTACCCAGTGTAACCTGACTACAGATGCCGCTCAGCTCAACATTACTACCCTACCAGATGTAGATGATTTGACCGCTACTACGAGCAACGTGTGTGTCGGAGAAGACCTAGTCGTTGATTTCACTAGCAACACTCTAGCTGACAACAGCTACAAATTCACCTATACCATCACTGGAAACAACTACTACGGGCCGACTACTACTCGTGTAGAAGTTGCTAGTGGGAATGGGTCTGGCTCTTTCACTGTCCCTGCCTCTGAAATTCCTAATACAGGAACTACCGTCGTGACGATCACCAAAGTAGATTACTTCTCTGGACAAGAATGCAGCGTATTTGGTCTCAATGCAGCCTCAACATTTGAGGTGGAGAGCAATCCGAAAGTCAACAACGTCAATTTGAGTGCCTCGGACATATGTTTTGGCAGCAACGGCGAAGTACTCTTTCAAGGCAGCTTGAAAGACGGGGATTATACAGTGGCCTACGCGCTTTCAGGTGCCAACTCCGTGAGTAATGCAACTACTCCGCTGACTATCGTTGGTGGTGAGGGAGTTGCCTTGATCGCTTCAGGCAATCTCACCAATACTGGACTGACCAATTTCGAAATTGTCTCTATATCCAATGCTTCTGGCGAGAATTGTACAGCAGATGTCATGAGTGAAACAGACTTCACTGTACTTGCCGATCCTACTTTGAATGGAGAAAGTCTCTCCTCTCCACAAATATGTATTGGAGAAAGTGTCAGCATCACTTTGACGGGATACCAAACTGGATTTAGCTACTTCTTACAAAGTGCAGGGCAAGGGGCTGTCTCCGACACTCTCAGTTCGACCGATGCGGTCAGTGGTGAGTTGATATTCGCGATCTCTCCTACTCCGACAGCTACTCGTGTCTACAGTCTCCGTGCTTACGCCAATGGTGCTTCTGCGACCTGCTCGATCAAGACGTTGACTACCACCACAGTCACAGTAGTACCCGTACCTGAAACAGATGGTATTGCTGTCACTGCTTCTGACACAGAAACCTGTGCTGGCGAACCAGTGACTATTACCATCGATGCAGCAGATGCAGCAGTATCCTATCAGCTCCAAGCCAACAAAGTCAATGTACCAGGTGCCGTCATCGTAGGGTTGTCTGGCAGCCAAGACTTCCCTGTACAGAACCCAACCGAATCTACCAACTATCGAGTGACAGCCACTCCATACGTCGGCGGATCAACCACTTGTACTACTGAGCTGCTCGACCAAATCGCAACAGTAGTGGTAGACGGACCGATCACATTCGATGTACAACCTATGGATGCTACGATATGTGAAGGTTCTCCAGTTCTCTTCACCACCCAAGTCTCTAACCCTCTCGGGTCTACAGATCTCCAATGGGAGGTCAGTACCAATGGAGGGACTACGTTCGCAAACGTATCTGGAGAAACCAATGAAGACCTAGCGATTGGAGACGTCACTGGGCTAGATGGCAACATTTACCGTTTGCACGCATTCACTACGGATTGTGACAACTACTCTGACGAAGTAACCCTACGTGTCATGTCTACACCAAACGTGACAGGGATCACACTATCAAGTGTTGACGTATGCCAAGGGCAGGATGCCGTGGTATCCCTGACTACTAGCAATCTTTTGGATGGCACCTACAGTTTGGAATACACAATCACGCCTACTTCGACAGGTACTCCTGCGGTTTACACCGCGACTGTCAACCTGACTTCAGGTGATGGCACAGGGGATTTCATTGTCGATGCGGCCTTGATAGCAGCTGTAGATGAGTACACCATTGATTTCACTGAGATCAGTTTGGGTGGCACATGCGCTGCTGATCCTGGAGTTCAATCTACTTTCGATGTATTGGCCAATCCAGACCTGACTACATTCGATATTTCGGTAGACGATGTATGCAACACAGTAGACGCTGCTGTAACTATCGCAGGGAGTTCGTTGGAGGATGACACATACACATTCGATTACACCCTGAGTGGTGCCAACACAGGATCTTTCACTTCAGCTGCCACGACCATCACGACTGGAAACGGCACATTCACCATTCCACAAGTGAATATTGCAACAGAAGGAACGACTACTGTGACCGTCACTGTAGTGACGACAACAGGAGCCACTACCTGCCCAACTACCACTACTGGTGCATCAGATAGCTTCGAGATATTGAGTGACCCAATCTCTACAACTCAAATATTGACGAATCCATTCTTCTGCGAAGGAGATGCCTTTGGTATTCGTATGACGAATTCACAAGTTGGAGTGAGCTACCAGCTCAAGTACAGCATAGGAGATGCAGATGTCGTACCTGCTGTACTAGGTACAGGGGGCACAATTACATTCTCATCAATCCCTACAGTAGCTACGCCTACAGATTACTATGTAGTAGCGGACAACACTGCCGTAACAGGCTGTAGTACCACTACCCTATCAAGCACCTCTACAGCCACTCCTATCTTGGCCCCAGATCAGAGCAAAACCATCCTTGCAGTACCTACAGTAGTATGTGCCGATGACCTAGTAGAGATCACTATACAAGATACCGAGGACGATGTTCGATACCAATTGTATGGAGATGCTACTGCTATACCGGGTCAAGTCATTTTGGGAGAGAATGGTGTCAACAAAACACTTGAAGACACCCCCTCCGCTTCACTGACCTACTACGTCAAAGCAACTCCAAATATCGTAGACAGCAATGGTGCTTCTTGTGCTACCGTCGACATGACCAACAATGTTCCCGTACAAGTAGACGGCCCTGTTACCATCACGACACAGCCTACTGACAACTACGATTGTTCGGGCACAGCCACATTCACTGTCACGGCAGACAATTCTGGTGATGGTACTCTATCCTACCAATGGTATCTAGGAACTCCAGGTTCTGGCACTACGCTATCTACGAGTGGAGACTACACTATCACTGCCAATCAACTGGATGTAGCCAATACAGCAAGCCATGACGGTGAACAGTACTATGTAGAAGTCATGACGGGAATCACATGTAGTGTCAACTCTGATGTAGCCACTCTCTATGCCCGAACCACGCCGAATACCACCAACCTTGCCATTACTACCTCTGACATTTGCTTGGGCAGCAATACACGCATCAATATCACCAGTGAATTGTCCGCAGGAGTCTATGTCTTCACGTATGATTTGGCAGGAGCCAATACCCTAACAGACCAAGAAACCACCGTGATCGTCAACAGTCAAGGCAATGCATTCTTTAGAGTGCCTGAAAGTCAATTGACAACCACAGGAACGACCATCGTCACCATCACAGATGTCAACTACACCTTTGGAATGTCGTGTATTAGTTCAGGATTATCTGCCTCCACAAGTTTAGAGGTCCAACCTTTGCCGGATGACACTGGCTTTGGTATTTCGATTGCCAACATCTGTCTGAATGACAATGCAGTAGTAGACATCACTGGCAACCTGACGGATGACGACTACATCTTTGACTACACTTTGACTGGTGCCAATTCAGGTAATTACTCCGGCGAAGTTGTCTTCAACAATGGGGACGGGACGAGTCAAGTAGAAATCCCTGCAAGCCAATTGGGTACTCCAGGCAGTACTACAGCAACGATCACTGCGATTCGCTTCGAATCAGGACAATCTTGTGAAGTAATCAATCCTGCCGGAACCCCACAAGCAACCTTTGATGTCGAAGACATACCTGTCATCTCAGAATTGGTAGTCCAAGTAGACAACATCTGCGAAACCGAAGATGCCACGATACAAATCACGAGTACACTTCCAGCAGCAGACTACAATTTCACCTATGTGACCTATGGAGCCAATGCAGCCGCAGGCACTCAACTCGTAACCATCGCAGCGGATGGCTCAGGGAGCTTCAATATCCCCACAGCAGATATACCTGTCCCTGGAGAGATGACATTCGTAGTGACGACAGTGACCAACACCAGTGGCAATGCTTGCAATGTCAGCAGCTTGGGTATGGCGGATAAATTCACAATCGAAGACCTACCCAACATAGCTGGCATGCAAATCCTCACCCAGTCTACTTGTGAAGGTGAGGCTACTACTGTAATACTAAGTAGCAACCTAGTCGATGGACGCTACGAAGTGACCTATGAGCTTTTTGGTGCGAACACCAAAGCAGAGAGTACCGCAGTAGGAGAAGTAAACTCTGGCAATGGAAATGTCGTGATTAACATCCCGACAACTTTCGTCCAAAACCCAGGGTTGACCACTATCTCCATGTCCTACATTCGATTCACAGACGGTAGACAATGTGGACTCCCAGTCAATGTACAAGGCGTCATTGAGGTCGCAGAGAAACCTTACCCAACAGATTTCGAAATCACAATAAACGACATCTGCGAAGGGTCTGACGCAATAGCCAACGGTACGTCGACCACACTCAAGGACGGTTCCTATTTAATCACTTACAACGTGAGCGGGCCGATTACTACAACGGGCTTGACTTCAGCCGTCACCGTATCTGCTGGCAGCACGTCATTCACCATCGACCAGACCTTGATCTCGACAGTGGGGAGTTATGGAGTGACCTTGACGGAAATCGCCTACAACACAGACTTGTCTTGTACCGCTGACCAAATCTCAACCTCCACCTCATTCAAGGTAGACAACCTACCTGATGTATCAGCAGTTGCTCTTGATGTAGAGAGCCCCATCTGTAGAAACAACGCTCCAGTACTTACTTTGAGTGGACTGGAGAGCAATGTCAGCTATACGATTACGTATGACAACAATGGCAGTACAGTAGCTGAAGTGGTGACCACTGACGCGACAGGGACCACTACACTGACAACCAACAGCCTTACATCAGACGGTACATACGACATATACTCTGTCGCTTACTATGGAGATGATACCCAATGTGAATCCATTGTCACCATTGATGCCATCACTGCAGACGTAGGTTGTGCGCCGATTAGTCAAGACGCTACAGTCAACGGCATGGAGGACAATCTTACAGTCTTTGCAGATAGTGATTTCTACTTCGAAGATCCGGACAACGACGCCTTCAAGGGAGTCATTATCACCAGCCTACCTGTGAAAGGTGTCTTGTTTTATTCTGGCAACCCTGTGACCGCTTCGGATGTAGTCACAGCCACTCCATATCCACAGCGAAGCTTGTTTAGATATCTCCCAAGCTTCGATGGCAATGGTTCTCCATTTGACTTCTTCACCTTCAAGGTACAAGACAACTCAGGAGACCCAGACACACAAACAAGTATCGATAACTACACCATGAAGATCAATATCCTGAAAGTAGAGGATGCCCCTGAAGTGAGTGATGTATTGAAAACAACCGATGAGGAAGTGACTTTGACTTTCGCGCAAGCAGACTTCACCGCTAGCTATACAGATCTCGAAGACGAAGCGCTTGCAAGCATCCGTTTCCAATCTCTACCTCTAGCATCCGAAGGAATCATCTACCTCAGTGATGTAGCGGTAGCCGTTGATCAAGAAATTGCTGTATCAGACATTGACAACCTCTCATTCGTACCTGTCACCAACTACAATGGTCAAGTACGGTTTGAGTGGAACGGATCGGATGGTAGCCTGTATGCCATCAGCCCTGCGGAAGTAATCATCACCGTCAATCCAGTCAACGATGCTCCGATTGCCATAGATGACAACTTCCAAGTCAACAGCAACAAAGAACTAGCCGCCTATGTCGGACAAAATGATTCGGACCCTGAGGGCAATCCTATGACCTACCTCCTGTTGACCAACCCAAGCCATGGTACGGTTCAATTCAACAATGACGGCTATTTCGTCTACACACCTAACTCGGGATACAACGGAGAAGACACCTTTGACTACCAAGTCTGTGATAGTCCTCCTGCTCCGCAAGTGTCCGAATGCTCACAAGCAACAGTCAATATTATTGTCACAGCAATCTTGTTGGATTCAGACCATGATGGAATCCTAGATGTGATCGAAGTAGGTGATGATCCAGACAACCCCGTAGACACGGACGGTGATGGGTCTCCTGACTACCTAGACAAGGATGCGGACAATGACGGAATTGCCGATTATTTTGAGTACAAAAACAAAGCACTCCTAGAAAACGAAAGAGTACTCAGTTTACAGGTCAATTTCATCCCATTGGATAGTGATGGAGACGGTCAGCCTGATTATTTGGATACTGACTCGGACAATGACGGGGTACTGGATATGTTCGAAAGTGGGAATATCCTGCCTTCTGGCGAAGACCTTGACGGCAATGGAATCGACGATGTATACGACAACCCAGATGGATCATTTACCAATACACTATCAAGAGACCCGAGAGACACCGACGGTGACGGCCTACGTGACTATGTCGACACAGACGATGACAATGATAGTGTCTTGACACAATACGAAGACCAAAACGGTGACGGAGACTGGACCAATGATGATATGGACGGAGACTCGATTGTCAACTATCTCGACAATGACGATGATGGAGACAATGTATTGACGATCAATGAGGACATAGACGGTGACGGTAGTCCTGTAGATGACGATACGGATGGAGATGGACTCGTCAACTATCTTGACAATGACGATGATGGAGACTGGGTATTGACTATCAACGAAGACATCAATACAACTGGACGTTTGGAGGAAGCAACCTACCCTTGGTTCAATGCGGACGGCACTTGGGCACAAGCCGATGGTGACCCTAGAAATGACGACACAGATGCAGACGGCATTCCAAATTATCTAGATACCGACGATGATGGCGATGACATACCTACTAGAGAAGAAGATATCAATGGTAATCAGAACCCTCAAGATGATGACACGGATCTTGACACCAAGCCAGATTACCTTGACAATTCTGATGATGAGGATCATGATGGATGGCCAGATATCGATGAGTGTAGCAGAACTACGGCGGGTGAAGCAGATTGTGATTGTGACGGAGATGGTATACCCAACTTCATAGATGACCATGACGGTTGTGATGGCCCACTATTGGTGATACCTAATGTATTCACCCCGAATGGGGATGGGTCCAACGATCTTTGGAGAATCCCGCAGATCACTGACCCTGATTACAGTTCGAACCATGTCCAGGTGTTCAACCGATGGGGTACCAAAGTCTACGAAGGGCACAACTATGACAACACCAGCGAAGTGTGGGATGGTACAGCCAATACAGGTTTGGTACCTGGTGGAAAAGAACTGCCAGATGGCACATACTTCTACCACATCAGTATCACTGGTGAAAAAGAAATTTTGTCAGGCTATGTAGTGATTAAGAGATAATGAGAAAGCAACCAAAAAATATCGTTTTACCAATAGCCTTGTTCCTAATGTGTACACTGGGATCACTACCGCTTCATGCACAACAGCAAGGAATGTTTACCCAGTATATGTTCAATGGGCTAGCCCTCAATCCCGCTTATGCTGGATCACAAGAGACACTGAGTTTGACAGCTCTCACTCGATACCAATGGGTGGGAATAGATGGTGCCCCAAACACTCAGACCTTCTCGGCACATGCCCCTTTCAAAAAGGACCGCATTGCCTTGGGGCTACAGCTTTACAACGACAACATTGGAGTATCCAACACCTTTTCCACTTTTGTCTCAGCAGCATATCGCATCAATTTCGAAAAGGCCACCCTCTCAATGGGACTACAGCTAGGTTTTTCCAGTTACAAGTCTGATGTCACAGCCCTCAATCCCGTCTTTGACCTTGATGATGTTGCCTTGAGTGAAAATGTACATGAGCCATTCAAGCCCAACATGGGTACTGGTGCTTACTTTTACAGTGATCGGTACTACATAGGACTCTCTCTACCTACCTTGTTCAACTCAACCATCAATTCTTTTGATATCGATGATTCCAATTTGACGTACAAGAGTGGTACCTCAAAAAGGCACACATACCTCACCGCGGGGTATGTCTTTGACCTAGGCACACACTTCAAATTGAAACCCAGCACATTGCTCAAATATGTAGCTGGAGCACCAATCCAGTTTGATATCAATGCCAACTTACTCATCGATGAGGTTGTATGGGTTGGTGTCTCTTACCGAAATGGTGAGAGTATCGACTTCCTCGTGGAACTTTTGATTACAAGTGACCTACGACTAGGGTATGCTTATGACTACACCCTCAACGACCTCAACAACATCAGTCAAGGTTCGCACGAGCTGATGCTCAACTACCGAATAGAATTTAAGAAAGACAACATCACCTCTCCTAGATACTTCTAAACTTATGACTATCCAGTTATTCAAATTTTTACTCATTGTATGCATCGTTTGGGTCCCCTTCGCATCCCATGCCCAAAACTATGCTGAAATCAAGTACCTCGGTAAATCAAGTGAAGACAAAGGGGATACCGAGTGGGACAACGAGTCCTATGTCGCAGCTATCAAATACTACAAATACGCACTACAAGAAGACTCAAGCAACCTCGATGTACAACTAAAAATTGCGAGGAGCTACCGCAAGATCAATGACAACATTGAAGCAGAACCACACTTCCGGACCTACATTTCCCATTTGGACCTGGCATCAGCAAGTGCTGCCTTGGATTCTGCAAAACTCAATATTCCAGACTCCATCAAAGCAGACATTCTCTATGCATTCATAGAAGTACTGGCAAGTAACAAAAAGTATGACGAAGCAAGCCTTTGGTTTGAAAAATACAGAACACTTAAACACTCCAACCCAGAACAATTTGCTAGATTATCTGCGTATGCTGAGCATACTGGTTTTTACAAAGATCAGAAATACTATACCGTTTCTCATTTGACGCAAAACAACAACCGGTCTGATTTTGGTCCTGCCTACTACCGCGATGGTTTTTTGTTTATCTCGAACCTTCATGAGAAAGTGATCGTTAGGAGCAAAACCAAAGAAACCAAAGAGGACTATTTTGAAATATTCTATACACAAAAGCGTCCCGATGGAGGTTTTGAAAAAGCTGTAATATTCAGTAAAAAGAGTCGAATCAAATTTCATGAAGGTCCCTTGTGTGCATACCAAAACGGATCCAAGCTAGCCATAACAAGAAACACTCTCGACAACAAAGGTAAAATCCTCCGCAACGCAGAAGGGGGAAACACCCTAAGCATCTACCTAGCAGACATCATCGATGACAAAATCAAGAACGTAAAGCCTTTCCCATACAACAGTCCAGATTACAACACGGCATACCCTGCCGTATCCGAAGACGGATCTTTTATGATCTTCTCTTCAGACATGCCTGGGGGATTTGGTAAAGCAGACTTGTACATCACCCATTGGGACGGTGAAGCCTGGACCGAGCCCAAAAACCTCGGCCCCAAAATCAACACAACCGAGCGAGACGTCTACCCTTCTCTCAACGGAAATGTGCTCTACTTCGCATCCAATGGTCGTCCTGGACTAGGTGGTCTCGACGTGTACAAGACCATCTTATCAGGTAGCGAACCAGGGGCCATCAAAAATGTAGGAGCTCCAGTCAACTCCAACAAAGATGATTTTGGCATGATCACTCGTACAGGGAAAGAGGGGTATTTCGTCTCCAACAGAAGAAACGAACTCCATGACGTAATCTATAACTATACCTACACCAAAAAGAACGATGACAAACTCATCGCCTACGTCTATGCCGTCGATACCACACAATACGAACCTAGTGTCGACAGTATGGCAGTCGACAGTTCCCGATACAAAGTCCTACACAACGCATCCATCAATGTGGTGGACACACGAGACAACAACTACCTCGCACCGATAGAAGTACGCAACGACACGTTCGTCTATGTCCTAGATACAGGTGTAGAATACTCCGTTTTGGCTGCCAAACAACAATATTTCACCAACAAAGTAAGTTTTCAATCCGGAAGTGAGATGAATGGAGAACTGGACTGGCCAGTCCCTCTTGACTCTATGGAAGTAGGCAAGTCCATGGTTCTCAAGGATATCTTATACGATTTTGACAAAGCAACGCTTCGGGACTCATCCAAATTTCAACTCAACTACCTCATCGTGATGCTTCAGGACAACCCGACCATGAAAGCGGAACTACATTCTCATACGGATACAAGAGGAAATGAAAGCTATAACATGCGTCTCTCTAAGCGCCGTGCCCAGTCTGTGGTAGATTATATGGTCAACGCAGGTATTCGTGAGGACCGACTCGTTCCCGTCGGAATGGGAGAATCAGACCCTATCATTGATTGTCAAGACGAGTGCTCTGAAGATGATCATCAACTTAACCGCCGAACCGAGCTTATAGTCACCGACCTCTGACGAATACATTTTCACATATAGAAAACTGGGACGACCAGCAGCAACATAATTATATGACAAACAACGATATCCTGCGCAGAATTCGATTTGCTCTAGACTACAAAGACTCTCATATGATAGCCATATTTGGCCATGAAGGCATGGAAGTATCCAAACCACAGATAAAGAATTGGTTAAAGAGAAACGAGGAAGCAGAATTCGTTGAACTTTCTGACACTGATCTGTCCACTTTTTTGGATGGACTGATCACAGAAAAAAGAGGCAAAAAAGAAGGTGCTAAACCCACTCATACTCCTCGTCTCAACAACAACATCATCTTTCGAAAGTTGAGGATAGCGCTAAACCTAACAGATACCGATATTTTAGCGCTATATGCCCTTGCCGAGATGAATATCAGCAAGCACGAACTTAGTGCCTTTTTTCGCAATCCAAAACAACCGCAATACCGCTCCTGTCAAGATCAATTCTTAAGAAATTTCCTCAACGGACTACAAATCAAACTCAAATCCGAACGGACCATCAAGAGTAGACTTTCTAAAGACCCCAACGGGTCGTAACCTGTCCCGCTCTGAGAGAGGGGTATCCATTCAAAACACTACCAAGCAGCGTAGTCAGATTTTGAATCATCAAAGCAATTTTTGCTATAGTTTTACACCCTAAAGATCAAGGTCATCTTACGTACTTATAGTAAGTGTATGAACAGCAACGACATCAAGCGTCACCTACGCTCTATGGAGCAAATCCCTACATTGATCTACTTGATCAAATGGCTCGTAATCTGCACACTAGTTGGGGCTACGGTAGGGAGTATTTCAGCCTTTTTCCTCTACAGTTTGGACTGGGCCACTACATGGAGGGAAGCCCATCTCTGGATCATAGCCTTACTACCTCTAGGTGGATTCATCATTGGACTCTTCTACCACCTTTACGGAACGAGTGTCGTCAAGGGCAACAACCTCCTACTGGAAGAGTTTCACTCCCCCAGCAAAATCATCCCGTTTCGGATGGTTCCATTGGTGTTGTTTGGCACGATCCTAACCCACCTATTCGGAGGATCCGCTGGTCGTGAGGGCACTGCCGTGCAAATGGGTGGAGCCATTGCAGATCGGTTCACCAAACTACTCCGTCTCCCCAAAAGCGACCGAAAAATTTTATTGATTGCAGGCATCAGTGCTGGGTTTGCCGCAGTATTTGGCACACCCCTAGCGGGCGGCATATTTGCACTAGAAGTCTTGGTACTAGGCAGGATCCGATTGGATGCCATTGTCCCAAGTTTTATCGCCGCAATACTAGCCAACTACACTTGTGAGCTATGGGGTGCCACGCATACACACTACCACATCAACCATGTTCCAGCAATGACTCCTGCCCACCTCCTTTGGGCTCTATTGGCAGGAATCATCTTTGGGCTAGTAGCGATGTCTTTTTCTAAAATCACCCATTTTTGGGGACGTTTATTTGGCAAACACATAGCCTATCCCCCACTTCGCCCTGTGATCGGAGGTAGCGTAATTGCTCTCAGCGTATACCTGCTTGGGACGACCAAATACATAGGGCTAGGAGTCCCCATGATCGTCGATGCCTTTGACATCCAACTCAACTCCTATGATTTTGTCCTCAAAATCCTCTTCACCTCCTTTACTCTAGGAGCTGGTTTCAAGGGTGGTGAAGTGACCCCTTTGTTTTTCATAGGCGCAACGCTAGGCAACGTCCTCATCTGGTTCATCCCACTTCCAATGAGTCTACTAGCAGGTATGGGATTCGTCGCAGTTTTTGCGGGAGCTACCAATACACCAATCGCTTGTACCGTCATGGGAATAGAGCTCTTTGGAATAGATTCTGGTGTATTCATTGCGCTAGCATGCGGTACAGCCTATTTGTTTTCAGGACACTCTGGTGTCTATAGCTCACAAATCATTGGTAGCCCCAAACACGAAAACCTACAAGAAGAGAAAGGGCTGCCCCTCTCTCAGGTCAAGAAAAAAAGACAACAGGAATGAAAGACTTCATCACAGTACGCATCTATTTCGAAAATGGGCAGAAAATCCACTCTCAGTCATGGTGGAAAAACCTATTTGCTTCGGATTTTGCCACACAACTGTTGAAGCATGCCAAAGCCTCTGATTTGCAACAGGCCCTGCACCTACACGTCGACAAGGGCTATTTTGACAAGGGAAAAATCCAATGGGCTTCTGGTGAAATTCGACATTTCAAACATCCACACATCATAGAAATCACCGATACTAAATCAAAGGTCCATGGCTTTCTTGACCAACACAAGGCTCTTCTACAAGCAGCTTCACCAGTGCTTGTCAAAAATGAAACCCTACTCTACCACTGATCGGCATGTCCCTACCTTCTCTCACCCTCTCTTGGACGAGTTCATCAAAAACTTGCCCACGAAAGTTGCTATGACGATCACCAAATAGAACTGTCCGACCAGCCCAATCATAATCACCAAACTCCTAGCTGCAGGTACCTGAGGCACAATATCACCGTACCCAATAGTAAGCATGGTCACAAAACTA
Organism: Reichenbachiella sp. 5M10; assembly: GCF_002742335.1. Taxonomy (NCBI): domain Bacteria; kingdom Pseudomonadati; phylum Bacteroidota; class Cytophagia; order Cytophagales; family Reichenbachiellaceae; genus Reichenbachiella; species Reichenbachiella sp. 5M10. Next base: position 2,262,401 of record NZ_MDGR01000007.1, read on the forward strand.
AAATAAATCAAATCACTCATCCCAGCCCTACCTGGCGATACATTAGAAAAGGCATTGGGATAAATAAGATGAATGAGCAAAAACATCAGTGAACCAATGTACCCAACCAAAATGTAACCATCCATGGCTCCCACAATCTCGTTGATTTGGATACTCTTTTTTCCTACCAAATCACGAAACAGTTCGTAGGTCACAATCGCAATAAAAATAGAAAACAGACACAAGCCAAACTTATCAGTGCTCCGCCCCATAAAGTTGAACAATAGCCCCACAGCCCCCAATACACCAATAGCCATCACTGCCCTACGAAGCTTCTGTACTATAAGCATAGATGCCCAGAAAAGCAGCACATCAAAGAGCGGGTCAATGTAGCGATTGCCCAAATTAGAATTGAGAATAACAGGGATGAACAACTTGCCCAAAATAACGACAAATAGAATGATGTAGCGGTAGCGCATCACTGGATGTTCTTTGTACTTGGTATGAAACAACATATCCATTTTTGAAATGACCAATTGCTGAAACAAGAACCTCAATGAAGACCCTCCACAGCCTATACGTTCGAATATAGAAACATTTTTTTCTCATATTATAATCGGGATTCTTTTTAATTCCCCCCTCCATGAATATCTTGGTTATAAATCAACTGATACTATGAATTTCAAGAATCTGTCACTTTATTTTCTATTTGCCATTGGTTTTTCCTTACTGACTAGCTCTTGCATGAGTACCAAAGGATTGGTATTGGATGCAGTCTGGGAAAACGATATCTATGAACCAAAGTACTACAGAAACATTGCTGTATTTGGGCTCACCCAAAACAGAGAAGACAATGAAGAGTATGAAAACAAAGCCGTCAAATATTTCAAATCCAAAGGCATCAAAGCAATAGCAGGACACGAGATATACGATATACATACCGAAGGAAAAATCAACTCTACTCACCTCAAACGCTACATGTTTTCCTTAGGGTTTGATGGCATACTGACCTCAACTCTACTGCACAGCGACGGGAACGAAGACATGACAGACGAGGAACTGGAGCATTATTCTGAAGGAATCTATAAGTTTGGAGAATACTTTCAAGTGAGGTACACCGATGCACTCACTGCAGACAAAGAGCTGTTTGCGATCCTCGAGTCCAACTTCTACATGATCATGGACTACAATGATTTTGATGGAAGTGGGTTGGCTTGGATTTCACACTATCAAATCAGCAAAGAGATACAAGAAAATTTTCAAATAGATGAGTATGCCAAGACCATAGTCAAGAGCCTTTTTGAAGATCAAGTCATCCTCAAAAAGAAACCTGAAAATGAAGTCATCTCCATCCCTACTCAGCCCTAAAGCAAGACCGAGTAACACAATACGACGTGATTGAGACACTTAGCCTTGTCATATATTAATTTTAGAATATGACTTTTGGCAGCCTCCAATTTTTTCGCATCATTGACTATATTAGAGGTCAAGAGACAGGGAGCGAATACTCAAGTGCCTACATCACTCGCATCCCTTTCGATTGAATCCAGATTAAATTATTACACAACGTTAACACTAAATCAAATAGCATGAAGATACTCGTTTGTATAACCCACGTACCCGATACGACATCCAAAATCGCCTTTACAGAAAATAACACACAGTTTGATAAGACTGGCGTACAATACATTATCGGGCCCTATGACGACTATGCCCTCGCGCGAGCGGTAGAACTCAAAGAACAGACCAGCGGCAGCATCACTGTACTCAACGTCGGGGAAGCAGAAACAGAACCCACGCTACGTAAAGCCTTGGCTATTGGTGCAGATGATGCCATCCGAATCAATGCTGCACCCAAAGACTCCTACTATGTAGCCAACCAAATCTCTGCAATCGCTAAAGAAGGCCAATATGACCTGATCCTCATGGGTCGGGAGTCCATTGACTTCAACAACGGTGTAGTACACGGTATGGTCGGAGAACTGCTCGGCATCCCCTCTCTCTCTCCAATCATGACTTTGGAAATCGACGGCACCACTGCCAAAATGACCAGAGAAATCGAAGGAGGCAAAGAATCTCTGGAAGCCCAACTCCCTCTGGTACTCGGCTGTCAAGAACCCATCGCCGAATGGAAAATCCCAAACATGCGTGGCATCATGACGGCTCGTTCCAAGCCACTACAAGTCATAGATCCCTCAGATGACAGTACACGTACCTTACTCAAAGCCTACGAACAACCTGCTGCCAAGGGAGCTGTCAAGATGATCGATGCGGACAACGTCGCAGAATTGGTCAATCTCTTGAAAAACGAAGCGAAGGTAATCTAGTCTCTCGTTCAAGTCATTTTTTCAAACAAAGAACCAAAACAACATGTCAACATTAGCATTCATAGAAATATCAGAAGGAGAAATCAAGAAAACATCACTCGAAGCAGTCAGTTTTGCGGCGGGTATGGATACTGCTGTCACAGCCATCGCATTCGGCCAAGCCACTGAAGAAGCATTGCAAAAAGCAGGAGCAGCAGGAGCGACTAAAATCCTACACGTCAGTGATACAGCATACAACGAAGGCAATATCCAAGCCTATGCCACAGCCATCGCCCAGGCAGCTGAACAGGAATCTGCAGATACTGTAATCCTAGCCAACTCTTCGCTTGGTGACCCCGTAGCAGCTCGGTTGTCTATCAAAATGGAGGCATCACTTGCCAGCAATGTCATCGAACTCCCCGACACCACCAATGGCTTCACTGTCAAACGAAGCATCTACACCGGCAAAGCTTTCGCTAACGTAGATATGACAGAAGGAAAACGCATTCTAGGCATCAAAAAAAATGCGACTACTCTCAAAGAGGATGGTGGTCCTGCTACAATTGAGACCTTCACTCCCACGTCACAGGAGAATGACTTTAAAGTCAAAATTCTCTCTCAAGAAAAAGCCACAGGAGATGTACTACTTCCAGAAGCGGATATTGTCGTATCTGGTGGACGTGGACTCAAAGGCCCAGAAAACTGGGGTATGATCGAAGACCTAGCCAAATCACTAGGAGCTGCTACAGGTTGTAGCAAGCCCGTATCTGACATGGATTGGAGACCTCATCACGAACATGTTGGTCAAACGGGTATTAAAGTGGCTCCTTCTTTGTACATTGCGGTCGGAATTTCAGGAGCAATCCAACATCTCGCAGGTGTCAATGGTTCGAAATACATCGTCGTAATCAACAAAGACGAAGAAGCACCATTTTTCAAGGCAGCTGACTATGGGATCGTAGGAGATGCTTTTGAAGTCGTCCCTAAATTGACTGAAGCAATTAAAGCGATAAACGGATAAATTAGTTTGGAGAAAATAAAGTTAGATATCGTTGGTCTCTCGTCTAGTCACGCGCAATCAGGATCGTTTGCACTGGTACTTGGTGAGAGCAACGGCAAAAGAAGGTTACCCATTATCATCGGCATGTTTGAAGCGCAAGCCATCGCTATAGAGATCGAAAAAATCTCTCCCAATCGGCCCATGACTCATGATCTATTCAAATCCTTTGCAGGAAATTTCAACATCAAGATCAAACAAATATTAATATCTGACTTGAAAGAAGGCGTGTTCTTTGCTCGAATCATTTGCGAAGACACTGAAGGCAAAGTCGTAGAAATCGACTCTAGACCTTCGGATGCCATCGCCATCGGCATACGCTTCAATGCGGACATTTACACCAATGCCTCCGTGATGGAAGAGGCAGGCATCGTAGTGACCGATGAGTTCGAAGAAGAACTTGACACCATGGTCGTCAACGATGACGAAGAAGAAGATGCTCCTATCGGATCTCCAGAATACCTCAAAAATCAGAGCATCGATGGGCTGCAAAAATTACTCGATCAAGCTCTCAGCGAAGAGGACTATGAAAAAGCCGCCAAGATCCGTGACGAACTCAACCGCAGAAACTAGCAATAGTTCCTCTCAAAACATCAAAAGCCATGCATCATACGATGTATGGCTTTTTTTATGCAATAGAAACCACGCCATGAGACCGACCTTCCATGAGAAATCCTTGCAGCATAGCAAGTTAAAGCACCTCTACCTTGGCAGGATGATAGATCATCTGCAACATCTTATATAGATCAGGGTGTTTCTTTTCTAGCAACTGCGGCCGCTTGTGGTAGTACTCCGATATCACCGCAAAAAACTCTGCGTCATTGGTTGCCCCATATGGGTCTACATCCGATTGATTGTCTCGTATGCGTTGAATCTCTCGATGAACCAGCTTGGTCCATGGATTGACCATCTCTTTGGGTAGGAACAATTCCGGTATGCCATCGACATCCCCATCCGACTTGTCCAAAAGATGCGCAAACTCGTGAAAACCCACGTGATGTTTGTTGGTTTTGTTGTCAAACCCCTGATAAAGGGCCGGCTTGGAAAGTAACATAACATGGTCCATATTCCCGCCACTCCCTACCATCCCGAGGATATGATGGTCCGAACCTACTTGATAGTTTTCGTCAAAATGACTGGAATACACAATCACCTCTTGCAATTCACCGTACTGCCACTGAGGCAAATCCCAAAATGGCACGATGGAGCTAGCTGCCACTAACACACGACACTCATCATCCAGCTCGAAATCTACGGCTGTAATCTTGATCGTTTCAAAGAAATGAGTCACTCGCTGTTCGAACGCAACGCGTCCTATCTCGTCCAACTGTTGATAGAAAGGCACCTTAGCCACAAGTACTTCACGCCACGCATCCTCAAACCTCACCTGCTGGACACGAGACCGAGCCACCATCCTGTACAGCATACTGCCAATCACCAGTCCAACACACAAAAGCCACCAAGTAGCCAAACTACCACGATAGACACCTAGGACCATGATCAGTCCGACAAACAAAGCAAGACCAAAAAAAAGTTTAGTAGTAAAGGGAACGGCCCTTCTTGTAGTTTGTAGCAGATTCATAGTCATTTACTCATAGATTTTTTTACAACCATCCTCCTCCAATCATCGATGAGCCATGGCCAGTCATACGACCCTAAAACTAATCATACCACAGTACTGTCACAAACAAACACGAAAGGTATGTCACCAGCCAAGGTAGTGAATCACAAGGCACTCAAACACCCAACAAACTGATTAAAAACGATTTAACCAATACCCATTTATAGTAAAACCATAAAATAGGCCAAACGCTATTTTGTATTTTGACTCGAATCAGTTTACCTTTCTATTCGAGCATATACCGAAAACTCTCAGTGCTCAATCGACATATTCATTGCCACCAATACCTAGAAACATGCGACCATATCTACACTTAGCCCTTGCCCTGCTGACACTATCAGCTTGTCAAAAGCATCAAGACTCTAGCTCAAATGAACCCAGACCATCCCGACACATTGAACGCTACTTACTAGAGTACAACGATAAAATAACCCACGCCGCAAAAGTCAAATCGTTTGCCGAAATAAGCGCCTTTTATGATGAAGAATCCATCTTGATGGCAGAGTACAACCCAATGATTTTTTCCAAAAACAATATCAAAACATACTATGACACTATATTTTCCCGAGAGAATATCAAAGAATACTCTAGACAAACTGTCGACGTATTAGATCTTGATAGCAGAATCATTGAAATAGGTTTATTTACCAAAACACTGAACAACTCAGAAAAAATCAAAGGCAAATATTTCAATGTTTGGAAAATAGACAGCACAGGACGACTCATAATGCGAGCCGAATCATTTGGGTACCTAAATCAGATGGAAAACACATCCAATCTAGTAGTGGCTCAAGCAAGCCCCTCTATACCTAGAGCTATACCCATCCCTTGGGAACTAGAAGCCTACAACGCACTGAATGAAACCAACGTCATGGACAGAATCCCTCAAAAGTCTGCCAATGCCTATTCTGAGAATGCAATGTACCTTCCATTTGCTGACACAATCCAAACAGGAAAATCAACTTTGTTGGATCATTACAAAGCGTACTATCATCACCCAGCGAAAATAGATTCTATCCAAGTCACGACGTATGCTTATGACAAGGTGAAAAATGGATACATCAAATACGCTGGGTTCTATGTAGACTGGACCGTCCCTGGATTTTCTGGTCATACCGAAGGAAATGGAATATCTTATTGGCGCAGGGAAAAAGACAATTCCCTCAGAATACACCGGCAAATCGGACTACACCTTCACAATTGAAAAGGCGTATCAGCCTACTCAAGCACTTTACATCCTTATCTATTCAAGAACCCATTCCTAACTACCGATTATGACTACTACTTTGATCGGGCAAAACGGATCACTCCGTATTGCTGAGGGAAAGCCAATAGATCATTTCAATATTCATTGTTCGAAATTCGCTATTGAGTTTTTATAAAACACCCAGCTATTATGCATTTTTGAGGTAAAATTTGAATGATTGGAATAATGAATATCGCATGCTCCATCTCGAAGATTGATTTGTATCCCCAATTTCACAAACTGATCCGAAACACCTACTGATCCAGTAAAAGACCTAGACTCACTACCCTCCTATGCAAGCATGGGAGCTACTCCGAATCCTTGTCAGGGAATTAAGAGTAGCTCCGTAGATATTACCAACACTTCTAAATTGCAAACATTTACTTTTTACCCTTGGCATAGATCACTAGGGCAGCACTGAGGATTACCAAATTCTTAATGATGTATTGGCCTAAAAGGCTAAAGCCAAACGGAGGGTAAACAAACACTTGATCAGGAAATAACAATACTGGCGACAGTGTCCCGACAAGATGCCCCAGCAGAAAATACATCAACCATCGAGTACGCACTCTCAGTATCAGCAGTAGCCCCATCACAACCTCCCATGTAGCAAGTACTTTGATTAAAACACTCGGCACAATCAAATCAAAGGTCATAAGTCCCAACGTATCCGCTGCAAGAGATTCAGCAGGGCTGCTATTCGGAAAATACTTCAACACACCAAACCACAAGTAGATCACACCGATAGAAGACTCCAACAACACCACCCCATATCGATCAGCGAGGTATTGCACCCACAAGTCTATTCGGTTGGATAGTTCCTTTACACTCATCATGACAATTTTATAACCCTGCTTGCACTTGACTCATCGTATCTTCCTCCCCAAGGAGCTTTTGATACTTTTTCCAAATATCTTGTGCCACGTTGCGTCCAAGGTTCAATCCTTCGACATTGTCGGCCTGTATGTGGTAGCCTCCCATGACGCGAGAGATACCTGCCATTTCACCTGCCTGGGTAAAGGTTGGAAAATGCAAAGTCACCTTCTCTCCAAGGTTGTTGGGCTCGGTCATACTACCCGGTATCAACTCCACAGACGAGCCAAACTCGTCACTGCCTGTAAACAAACGCAGTGCCTCAGCACACCCCCCGCTGATGGTGCTATGACCAGATACATAACTCGGAAACGGAGGACACAGAAACGTGCTCGGAGAATACGGTCTCCACTCCTCCCCCTTCATCTGAGTCATCCCAACATCAGGCCCACCCCATGCTGTAATGGTCTGGTCACGATAATAGTCATGTACCAATGCAAACGGGCGAGCAAAATCATAGTACATCTTCGAATCCCAGCATGCAATAAACCCATCCATCGCCACGGCTTCAACATAAAAGTACATCTTGACGTCCTCGTCCAAGGTATGATGATCACGTAGTGATACTTGTTGGGCGAAATTCAACCAATGCCCCGCCTGCTGTACCGACTGAGGGCCATCCCTCATAAACTCCACCAAAGCTCGATTCTCGTCTGTAAGATTGGCTTGAAGATCAATTACTTCTTTGACCTCTAGCGCCAGTTGCTCAGAACCTACAGCAGGAGGTGGAGCAGGTCGATATTGACTAGAGGAATCTAACATAAGTGGTTTCACAAGTTGCCAATAAGGTGTCAGGCAGCTAGGAGCAAACTTCCCTCCTTTTCCATCTGCAAAATATTTGGGTTGCCAGCGTTGCAACGCCACGTTTTCTTCTACCGAATTGACCGGGCTATATTGGGTATAATCGTAGTACGGCTTGCCATCGGGCGACAGCTCTCCATATTGATTGGAACCATCATTACGGCGAGAAGCGATGACTGCTTTGGCAGCTAAATTACCGATTCCAACAGGTGTAGTAGGATCCAAAGACTCATCGCTGGGATCTAGACCGAGCGACAGCATGTACTCACGGTACATGGTAGAATCCGAGTAGTAGTACTCCGACATGGCACGGTATGCAGCATAGCTGATCGCTATTTCCTTGTTTCGTGTGGTGAGTTCTATACTTGGTCGGCGCTCTACACCGGTGAGGTAGACTGGAGATGCCTTCTCATCGTAGCGTGTCCATGCATCGAACACCGCGGTGAATATCAGCCCCAAAAAACGACTGGTAATCGTCGGTCTAGGCTTGAACATGTCCGTATCATTAGCGGTCGCCTTTAGTGCTATCTCACCCCACTTGTACGCGACATTGTCACGACCTATCGGGTCGTATGCTTCTGTTTGATCCTGCTTCGTATCACACCCTGTCATCATCAAGGCTACACATAGAACCATTAGTATCTGTCTTTTCATAATCTCTTCCATTTCTAATGGATTCAATTTTAGAGAAAATACAAATACAAATTCATGGAAAAGGATGAAGCACCACAAACAATGGATGAAACAGACCAATCAAAGGATGAAGCTCACTCCTGTATTTAGACTATTTAGACTATTTGGACAATCTACCGATACGTACCTTTTTGGTTTTCAATTTGGCATTGTTGAGTTGCTGAATCAATCGTGAAGATTGACTCTTAGGTACAGCGACAAAAGCAGCATCCTGCTTGAGTTCGATCATGCCCAGCTCGTCACGCTGCAAGCCTCCTTGCTTGAGAAACAACCCCGCTATATCTCCTTTTGAAATTTTATCTTTGCGTCCACCTGACAAATACAAGGTTTCCCAAGGGCTATTTTCAATCACGCGCCCACTCTGCAGTTGGATCTCTTCAGATTCTAGGACAAAATCTGGCAATTTTTCATTCTCCCATTGAAGCACATAAGCAGTACCATGGCTATTCATCCGCGCTGTACGGCCATTGCGGTGCGTAAACTCTTCCTCTTTGAATGGCATCTCAAAATGAATGATGAAATCCAATGCCGGCACATCAATCCCTCGAGCTGCCAAATCTGTAGCCACCAAGAGACGAGACGAACCATTTCGAAACTGAATCAGTGCCCGCTCACGATCTATTTGTTCCAACCCTCCATAGAAACAAACATGCTCGACACCATGCTGTCTCAAAAAGTCACTCACCCCCTGTATCGTATCCTTGAGGCTACAAAAAACAATCCCATTGCCTTCACCAGTATGCGCAAGGAGCTGTACGAGTGCATCGAGTTTGTTGCGCGACGAGGACAGTACACGCTGGATGCGCAACTGACTCTTGGTCGTTCCTAGAAAGTCCAACTGCTGTGACTCGTACAACCTCACAAAAGACGGAATCTCTACGCCTTGTGTAGCAGAGGTCAAAATCTTTTTTTTCAATCCTGGCATTGCATCTATAATCTCACGCATCTCCAATTCGAACCCCACTTCCAGCGACTTATCAAACTCATCCAATACTAGAGTTTGAATATCCTCAGTATATATGGCCTCCCGTCTGATATGATCTGCCACACGACCAGGCGTCCCTACCAAAATCGCCGGAGCATGCTTGAGATCCATTCGATCTTTGGATCCTGAGCGTCCTCCATATACTGCATTGGTTTTGTATCCACTCCCCATCTCACGGATGACTTGTTCGATCTGAATCGCTAATTCACGAGATGGTACCACTATGAGTACTTGGATCTGATCACTCTGGGGATCTAACCCTTCGATGATAGGCAACAAAAAAGCCAAAGTCTTGCCCGTACCCGTTGGTGATAGCAACACTACATCCGCATGCTTACGGATTGCTTCTTGCGCAGCAACCTGCATAGGGTTGAGAGCCTCGATTCCCAACTTGTCTAGAATCGCTTTTTGATCTTTGATTTTTTTCGCCATGAGGCAAAGGTATTCTAATTCGTCCACCCATCATTCTTTTTGCATATGCGAACGAATAAATGAACCCCGTCTCCTATTGCTATTATTCATTTCGCGCTCGACATCCTCTCGCTACTACATTACATGCCATTACCCACAATAATTAATGACGTCTCCCATAAAACAAATCAACCTGCTAAATATCAGTACCTTACAAACAATTTTCAGCACCTATTCATTGCATCTCTAGTGCTTTACTTGTATTTTGATGACAGATAACGGGTCTCAAACGAGGCTCTTTCCAACCTAAACATTTTAACCATGAAAAATGTACTTTCAGCACTTTGTGCTATGTTTCTCCTAGTATCTTGTCAAGACTCCCAGCTCTCCGAACAGACTGTAGATCCTTCGCAAAAAATATCCATCAAAATACCGGATATTCTGACCGAATATCAGGCCGCTTCGCGTCAAAAAATCACTCCTGTGACTCTCAAAGCGGCACTCAACAACAGCTTGTTTGCTCAATCCAACATCAAAGTCCAGGACATTCATGCTTTCAAAGCTGCAGATGCATACACGACAGTAGAGACGGTAGACCAACAATTTCAGAGCACCTTGCCTTCACGATGGGTGCCAGGTGATAGCAACCGAGATTGGAACGCCGACGGAGATCTCAACGATATAGACTGGGTATCTTTCACTCCATTTGCTACGGCCAACGGATTGTATGATGCTGAGCCCATCTATCGCAGCATGTATACCAAATGGCAAAACGACGGGTATTGCCAAACTGTGACAATAGACGAGATGATCTACGACTTCTCCATGGGCAACCCAAGTCTTATTCTTGATTTTGGATTGCCTAGTACAGGCAATCCGATTGCGGACATTTCAGTCGTCGGTTTCTTGCCAGCTTCAATCTTTGAAGCCGTATTAGGTGCAGAAAACATCCTTGGGGTAGCTTTTTCTTTTGTCTTTGTAGACGAAAATGGTGACCCCATCAAATCCACTCGTGGCAAAGAAGACAAGGCTTTCACAGAAGTATGGTTCAACGACGGATTCACCTGGGCCGACGGTGTAGGACAGGGAGGTATCGATCTCGAATCAGTCATTCTGCATGAATTTGGCCACACGCTCAACTTAGGTCACTTTGGCATATTGCAAGTATTCCATGAAACAGAAACAGGTCTATCTACCTACGTTTACCAACCCGTCAACACCATGAACGCCCTCTACATCGGAGAATCCCGAAACTTCCTAGGGCCAAACGACAAAGGCAACTTCTGCGAAGCATGGGGCAGCTGGCCTTGGAACTAAACCTCCAAGCATAGCAAAGAAGTAAACTAACACGAACAAAAAAAGGAGTACTGTTGAATCAGTACTCCTTTTTTTGTTCGTGCTTTTCTAGAAATGATTAGCTATGCTTCTTGTGCAAACCATCTAGCAGCAACTGTGCTCCCGCAGGGTTGGTGGCTAGTGGGATGTTGTGTACATCACACAGTCTCATCAACATCTGAATATCTGGTTCATGTGCATGTTTGCCAAGCGGGTCACGAAAAAAAAGCACCAAATCCAATTTCTTCTCCGCCACGAGCGTTGCAATCTGAGCATCCCCTCCTAGTGGACCTGAGAGAAATTTGTGTACTTTCAAGCCTCCTTTTTCGGCATGTGACCCCGTCGTCCCGGTAGCTACCAATTCTGCACCTTCTAGTTTGTCTTGATTCTCACGGAGGAAACCGACCATTTCGGCTTTCATTCCATCATGAGCAATTACAGCTATTTTCATGTATTCGTATCGTTAGTGTTTGACAATTGGGTTTAGAGTCGCTACTCAATCAAGACCGAACTGCGACTCTATTTCCTCAATAATAAAGCTTATTTCCAAGCTTTCCACTGATTGATCAAGCCATTGGTCGATCCATCATGTGATTCCACTTTTTCATCCCCATGCAGCTCAGGAAGTATCTGTCCAGCCAATTGCTTACCTAGCTCTACTCCCCATTGATCAAAACTAAACACGTTCCAGATGACCCCTTGTACGAATATCTTGTGCTCATACATAGCAATCAGTGCGCCTAAGTTGAATGGGGTCATTTTTTTGATCAAAATCGAATTGGTAGGTTGATTACCTTCAAACACTTTGAATGGCATCAATAAATCGATCTCCTCTTCTGACTTCCCTTCCTTCAGTAGTTCATTGACCACCTGCTCTTCCAATTTCCCCTTCATTAGAGCCTCAGTCTGCGCAAAGAAATTAGCTAGCAACTTGGGGTGATGATCACCCATTGGGTTTTGACTTTGAGCTGTCGCTATAAAATCCGACGCAATCAACTTCGTTCCTTGGTGAATCAACTGATAAAAAGCATGTTGACCATTTGTCCCAGGCTCTCCCCAGATCACTTGTCCCGTCTGAATTGCAATTGGCTCGCCATTTCGGTCGATAAATTTACCATTGCTTTCCATGTCTCCCTGCTGTAGATAGCTCGCAAAACGGTGCAAGTATTGATCATATGGCAATATCGCATGCGATTCTGCACCGAAGAAGTTGTTGTACCACACACCAAGCATTGCTAGGATCACGGGTAGATTATCTTCAAACGCCGTCTCTCGGAAATGCAAATCCATGGCTTCTGCTCCATTGAGTAATTCTTTAAAATTGTCAAACCCTACGGTCAATGCGATAGATGCGCCGATCGACGACCATAGTGAATATCTACCGCCTACCCAGTCCCAAAACTCAAACATATTGGCTGAATCGATACCAAAAGCTTCTACAGACTTTTGATTCGTCGACAGTGCGATGAAGTGCTTGGCTATCTCCGCTTCTGACTTAGCAAAATCCAAGAACCAATCTTTCGCCGATTGAGCGTTGGTCATAGTCTCTTGGGTAGTGAAGGTCTTGGACGCCACAATGAACAAGGTCTCTTCTGGATTCACTTTCTGCAACACTTGATGCAAGTGTGATCCGTCTACATTGGACACGAAGTGCGCCGTGATGCCTTCGACTGTATAGGGTTTCAATGCCTCTGTCACCATATAAGGCCCTAAATCAGACCCACCGATACCGATATTGACGATAGTATTGAGTGTCTTGCCCGAGTATCCTTTCAACTCTCCAGCATGAAACTTGTTTGCAAAGGCTTTCACCTTGTTGAGTTCAGTCTGAATGAGAGGTCTCACATCCTGCCCATCTACTAGAAGTGGTTCGGTACTGTTGCTACGCAGAGCCGTGTGCAATACCGCTCTATTTTCAGTTTCGTTGATTTTCTCCCCTGTAAACATCGCCTCGATGGCTTCCTTCAACTGACACTCTTCTGCGAGTTTCATGAGCAATCCCTTCGTCTCATCACTGAAGATATTTTTGGAGTAATCCACCAAAAACTCCTTCCACGTAATAGAAAATTTAGAAAATCGTTGTGGGTCATTGACAAACATCTCAATGATGGGCTCTCCAGAGATTTTGTCGAAGTGTTTTTCTAAGTCAGCCCAAGTATCAGTCTGCGCTGGATTTACTTTTGGAAACATTATGCAATTGTATTTTAAGTTTGAAAATTATCGTTCTCCTAGCAAACGATATCTTTGATTTCGTACAGTGCGTTGACTACTACAGTGGCCTGACTCAAGTCTTGCTTCCCAGAATTGACATTCTGATAACCAATAGACTGCATACCCGCAGCTTGCGCAGCTAGAATTCCATTGTGAGAATCCTCAATCACCACGCACTGGTGAGCTTTCAAGCCAAGTCTTTCTGCTGCCAACAAGAATATATCAGGATTGGGTTTTGCCTGTTTTACCTCATCACTACTCACATACCCGGTGAAGTATTTTGAGATGCCAAATTTATCTAAAACCAAACGAATATTATACCCTGTAGCAGAAGAAGCTACGATCATTTTTTTGTGTAGGCTTTGGAAATGCTCTAGGAGATCAAGAATACCAGCAATCGGTGCCAAACTGCGCTCTTCGATATAGGTCAGGTACCGATGATCGGACTCCTCAGTCAACGACCGATAATCCTCCTGCCACGCAAACCGCAGAATAAAATCCTTCCACATGACTGAAGTTTTTTGTCCTACATATGTATTGTGTATGTCGGCAGTAATAGCGACTCCTCGCTCATGAAGCATCTCATCTACCACCTCTCTGCAGATGGGTTCGCTATCAATAATCACCCCATCCATATCAAACAAAATGGCTTCACACTCCCCAGAAAACAATGGATTCATCAACGAAAGATCATTACTCCGATCTTCAAATCAAAGGAAATGGGCAACGGATAATTATCGAAATTATCATGAAGCCCTGTTCCAGAGACCACCATCCCTGATTGTGCTTCTATGTTTGGTGAAATATCCTTGAACTTACGCCTGAAATTAACCCCTGCCTCTATAAACAGCTTGTCCTCTGCAAAGGTCAATCGATAGCCTAACATGAAATACACTGTATGTACAATGGCTTGATATTCTTGATCTACATTCTTGTAATAACGAGAACCTCCCTCTTCAATACGTAAAATATAGCTATAATCATATTTCGAATTCAAATAAGAATACCCCACACCTAAGAAAGGTTGATGATTTCCTGACAAGAAATAGTACTTTGTCTCTCCAGAGACTGCATAGCCCTGTTTCTGCTCTAATTCTGGCTCTTCATAAAAAAGTGCAGAGGGGACAAACAAGACACCAAACAATCCATCATTAAAAAAATTGTTCCTAGCCCAAACTTCTGAATCCAGCACGGGACCCGCTCCTACTTCCATACTCCATTGTTCATTGATACGTACTTGCCCAGACAGCATAAAAGTACTATAGTTACCCAGGAGAGAAAACAAATTGACAGCCACCCCTCCAGCAACACTTCTTTTACTTTGAATGACCGTATGGACATTTGTTGTATCCTGTTGTGCGATTATCCACTGAGAAGTGACACAGACCAAAGCTAATGACAGGGCTACTCTACGAGTATAGTTGGTTTTCATAACTTAGTAGTTAATTTGGCTCAATATGATAAAACTCCCATCCGTTTGCACCTTGACTTGCACCAATCCTGTCTCAGTAGTGATGATCAAGTTGTCCTCATCCCGGATAAAATCAATGGCTTTGATATCTCCATAAGCTCCAATAGACTGTATAGAGTTGACATCCGCTACATTGAACACACGCATACCGTTGTTTCCTTGTCCCACAAACAAATAATCATCGAATAACACCAAGCCATATGGAGACGAAACATTGACAGACTGAACCAAAGTAGGAGCCATCACATCGGTCAAATCAACAACATCCAGTACATCATTGCCTCCACCACAACCCGCACTCGTACGAAGCGTAGTGTAGGCATACTTACCATCTGATACTACAGGATCACATCCCGTAAAATGCTCATACGAAGACAAATATTTTGGGTCAATAGGGTTACTGACATCATAAAACAAGACTGCTGTGGTCGTGCCCAAGTAAAGCACATCTCCTAACCGATAGATGGTCTCAACTTCTCTGTCCACGTCCAACTTCACCTCGCGCTTTACATTTTCAAAATCCGTCACATCAAAAACCGAGAGAGAAGATTTCTCAATCACATACAAGTGTGTCTGATCAATATAAAACTTAGCGATAGACCCGCTCGTAGAGACCGCTTGTTGATCAAAACTAAAGTCCGCATCTCCTTCGTTACATGAAATGAGTATTCCCAAAAGAAGTATACTCACAATATTCTTAAGTTGGTTTTTCATATCAATAGTAACATTTAGGATTGGACAATACGCTCTTTTCCCAGCCAATAACTATCCCCTTCTCATCTTCGACACAATCAAAATAATACCCTGGCTCAGGTGGAAAAATAGTCAAATCTATTTGATCATCCCCTCCAAACACACCTTCTATGCGCCTGACTTCAATACTCTCCTCTGCATTGATGGACAATGCCAAAAGATCTTGTCCTGAATCAGCATAAACCACATTGCCCTTCGCTGCGATGTTTTGATTCATCGGAATATTGAAGAAACCAATATTCTTAGGGCTAGTAGGGTCTGTATTATCCAAAATATGAAAACCATCCCCTAACTCAGAGATAAAAATAAAGTGTTGATACTTATAAATATTGCGAGGGTTCTCGAAATCTACCGGATCAGTGATTTCGATCTGAAGCTGCTCTTCACCATAGATAGGCTTATAGCCTTCAATTTCTCCTTGATCAAACTCAGGAACTTCATCATAGTAGCAAGAATTCAACAAGAATCCCAGACCAAACAACAGGATCAATTTAAACAGGGTTGTGCGCATAAGGCAATAGGTTGATTTAATAAATTAAAGATAGCAATAACTTCTATAAGTAACTATCGCTAGCTCTAGTGGTTTTTGATACGTTTGATATACCACTTCACGCCAAAAGCCGCCACCCACGTCCCCAAAGCAATCAGGGCATATTCTAGTTCAAGAGTTTCTGACCGCAAGCTCACATAAAACGTCCAGATGGTCACGGCAAACAATACCCAATACAACACCGTCAATACCTTCACTATATTCATTTTCCTCGTTCTTTGATTAGTTGCAAATAACTACCTATATGGTCATTGGATAGCAAAACGGCCAAATTGTACTGTTTGAGTTTCCAGCCCTCGTCGGTATAGAAAAAAACGCCCGAACCACGACATGGCCCCATCCAAGTATCAAGTACTTCTTCAAACCATGCCATTTTCTTGTCTTCTGACAAAAACACCTGTCTACGTACAGGATCAAAGGCCCAGGTTTCCTTTTTCTCAAAATAAGGTTTACAAAACGCCAAAAATTCAGCCTTGGTCCATACTTCGGCAGCATCTGTTCCTAAATAATATCCATCCTCGGCAATCAACTCCATATATGCCTCTAGGTCCGCTTGTGCCGCGGCATCATGCCACACATCAAGGAGCTCACCAAGTTCTTTTTCTTGTCCAAAAGCCATGGATGACACCCACATCAACAAAAACATTACGCCATATCTCATTCTTTCACCTCTTTTACTTTCAATGAATTACCTTCTTCGCCAATAACCTCTACCGGTGAGCCCTTCTCTATATATTCCCCTCTACTAAAAGCATCGTGGATATCTCCATCAATCATGACTTTGCCACTAGGTCTCAATATCGTGTAACTAACGCCTTGTCGTCCAATGAAAGACTCTTTCTTAAAATTGGAAGTATACCCAGCAGAAGCTTTCATCACGTCGGGCAAAGCTACCCGCTGAAACACCTTGGATTGCGTCAAGCGTACGCCTCCGACAAACATCACTATAAATCCTCCAATCAACCCCAAGAAAGTCGTCAAAGCAGCTGTGGCGACTTTCTCCGCTGGGACAAAAGAAAAGTCAAACAGGTCGTTGTTGAGCATTACCAAAACCAAGGACCCAGTAGTCAATAAGATTCCAGAGATCCCTGCCACACCAAACCCTGGTATCACAAATATCTCCAGTGCAATCAAGATGACTCCTATAAAAAACAGAGACAGTTCCCAGTACTCGGCCAACCCATTGAGGTAGTAGGGCACAAAATATAATACCAACGCAACCAATGCTGCCAATATTGGAAAACCTACTCCTGGCGTTTGCAATTCAAAATATATTCCTCCCAAAATCACTAAAATCAAAATGCCGCTCACAAAAGGATTGATAAAGATCGCGATCACACGATCTGAAATACTCAGCTCGAAATCGTATACCTCATACTTTTCGACTCCCGATCGCGCCATGATTTGGTCTACCCCACTCACTTGCGCTTCACAAAAACCGTATTTGATTGCTTCTGTAGTTGAAAAAGTAATCACTTTACCCGTAGAGGAGACCCCGTCAACCTCAATCGTTTCATCCACCATCGCTTCAGCGATCTGTGGGTTGCGTCCCGTGGCCTCCGCAGTAGATCGCATGATGGACCGCATGTAGGATTGGTACTTATCTGGGGCAGCCGCGCCATCCTGTGTCACGACGGTCGCTGCTCCAATCGAAGCTCCTGCAGCCATATAGATACTGTCACAAGCGATAGAAATCAATGCTCCTGCCGAAGCAGCATCTTTATTGATGTAGACATAGATGGGCTGCTCGTACTCAAGCACCAGCGTACGGATGTCATCGGCATCATTGAGTGCACCGCCATAAGTATCCATCTCGATGACCACATAATCTGCCTCGATCTCGTGGGCCTTTTCCAATGCCAATTGGGTATATCGGTTTGCCCGCGGATCGATCTCAGCGTCCAATTTCATTCGAAACACCAGCGTACTGTCTCCCTCAGCATATCCCAACGAAACTCCTGCCAACAAACTGGCAATAACGAAAAAAAAGCATCTCATTGTCTTCATCCGAATTGTTGTCATAAATTTGAAAATACGATAGCAATACTATCGAATAATGCTCTAATTTGTCCATTTAATTTAAGCTATAGCAAATTTTGTCGAAGACCACTCCGCTTTCACATCTCGAACTCGCTCTTTCTGGCCCCATTTTGTACCTATTGCCTGACGAATCGGGCCAGCACCTTGTCGTTGAATTTCTAGCAGACGACCTTCCTGTTTTCTACTGGATTGATTTGCACCAAAAAGCCATCACCAAAGAACTGCACGTCGCTTCAGAATATAAAAACATCGTCTTACACTCCTTTTCCGAGGACTACATTTTGACGCAACGATTTTCGGATCAAAACAACCCCAACTCCGTAGAAATCTTCAAGTTCGAATGGAACAACCCTGAACCTACATTTGTCCAGATAGACTCGCAAATACTAACACACGGTGCAGGCTGGATCGAGACTCCTCACCCCCATTTCCAAGGTAAAACGGTCTTCATCGACCTGACTACAGGACGATCGACTGATAAAACCCTACCCGCATCACCCTACGAAACATCACACGTACAATTCCCAGTAGCCTACTCAGACCAATCCCAATATTTTGATTGGTTTGAGAAACTACTCGTCAAAAACGACCATACACCAGTCAAATCCTGTGAGTACCTAAAACACAAAGACACCCTAGTACTATCCTACTACGTCATCGAAAACAAAAAATTATTGAATTATCTCCTCATCATGAACCAGAAAGGGGAAGCATTGGATAGATTTTTGTTAGCGGGTGGACTAAAGGGGATTGGAAAAGACACCTTCTTCCTTACGCACAACCAACTTATTTTCGTCACAGATAAACACATACTGAATGTCATCGAATTATAAATCACTGCTCTTTGTAATGATTCTCTCACTCATGACCTCCTTGGTCTTAGCGAGTCCTCTTGATAGTTTGCGCATCGAGAAAATCAAAGGCAAGCGATTCATCGTTCATCGCGTGGAGCCCAAAGAGACTCTCTATGCTATCTCCAAACGCTACAATGTGAAAATCTCACAACTAGAGAAATATAATCCCACGATCAAAGATGAAGGTCTCAAGATGTATGCAGAGTTATTCATTCCTTATTCTGAAAAAAATAAAAACGACAAAGAACAGCAAGCTACATCATTGCCTCCAAGTGCTACCCCCTCAGTCGAAGCTCAAGAGAAGATTCACATCGTGCAGCCAGGAGAAACTTTATTTGCTCTCTCACGCCTCTATGGCACCCCTGTGGACTCGCTACGAGAGTACAATCAACTCTCTTCCAACAATATTGGGATTGGTGACACTATCCGATTGATCACCCAGCCTATTACCCGTCCCCAACCGACAATGACTACATCGGCAGAACCAGTAGACACGGCACTCTACCATGTGGTACAACCTTCCGAAACCTTGTTTCGCATCTCGAAAACTTACAACCTCTCACTAGATGATTTGGTAGAATGGAACCACTTGGCTACCTACAATCTAGACATTGGCCAAAAGCTCATCATTGCCAAGGATGCTCCTGCATGGAGGAAGGACACTATCAAATCACCCATCAACGTAGCACTGCCCTCTCCTCCCAAAAAGAACCCTGCTCTTGATACCATATTTGTAGAAACGGACAATGCGCCTATCAAAACCAAGTCCACCGTCAATAGCTATGGAGAAACTGAAATTCAAGAAGAGGGTTTCATCATGGAAATCGAAGACACCGACCACACAAGCAAATTTCTCGCCCTACACAAAAGTGCTCCTTTGGGTACTGTCATCAGAGTCAAAAATCAAATGAATGGTCGAATAGTAGAAGTTCGTGTCGTAGGCACTCTACAAAACACAGGACTAAACAAAAACGTCATGATGCGCATTTCCAACGCCGCATTCAAAGGGTTAGGCGCTTTGGATTTCAAAGTCCCAGTCATAGCATCCTATACGAAAATATGATCCGTGACGAACTGAAAGACTTTCTGGACGAAAAAGTCTCACACTACAATTGTCCAGACTTCATCGCAGATGACCCCATATCTATCCCTCATACCTACAGTAAGTCACAGGATATAGAGATTGCTGGGCTTTTTGCAGCGACTCTTGCTTGGGGCTTGAGAAAAACCATCATCAAAAAATGCAATGAACTACTCGCTATGATGGATCATGCTCCATACGACTTCATCATCCATCATACTACAAAGGACCTCAAACCTTTCTTGCAATTCAAGCATCGTACCTTCAATCCCACAGACACCTTGTATTTCATCGCGTTTTTACGACAACATTACAGTCAGCATGAATCATTGGAGTCAGCGTTTGTACACCCGCACCTATCTGGAATCAAGGCTGGTTTAGAACATTTCCATGAGCAATTTTTCAGTTTGGACTATGCACCAGATCGAACCAAAAAACATATCTCTACACCAGCCCGAAAATCAGCTTGCAAACGCCTCAACATGTACCTCAGATGGATGGTACGAAAAGACCAACAAGGTGTAGATTTTGGATTATGGCACACACTCTCCCCCTCAGAGCTCATCTGTCCTCTCGATATTCACGTACAACGTACCGCACACAAACTATTGCTACTCAAACGTACACAAAGTGATTGGAAGGCCGCCGAAGAGCTAACTGACCAACTCCGCAAAATGGACCCCACTGATCCGGTAAAATACGACTTTGCCCTATTTGGCTTAGGTGTAATGGAGAAATTTTAGACTTTCCAAGTCGAAGGGTCCAATCTCCAAGCCTTCAGAGACTCTAATGCTTGCGCATCGACATAGTTCTCTTGGATCGCAATATCTAACAAAACATCGTACCCTGACAAAGTAAAATAGTCTACCTCCGCAGCAGACAAATTGGTATCTGCATCTGGAAAGCCGTATGTAAAGATCGCAGCTAGTCCCATCACCTTCATCTTAGCCTCTCTCAGGGCCTCTATAGCACGAATAGAACTACCGCCTGTAGAGATCAAGTCCTCAATCACCACGACATTCTTACCTTCTCTCACCTGTCCCTCGATACGATTGGTCATCCCATGTGACTTGGCCTTGTCACGCACATAAATGAAGGGCAAATTCATCGCTTCGGCAATGATTGCTCCCTGAGGAATACCAGCTGTAGCTACACCAGCTATCATCTCTACCTCTGGATATCTCAATTTGATATCCTGAACGAAGGCATTTTTGATCATGGTACGCAGGTCAGGATAAGACAACGTCATGCGGTTGTCACAGTAGATAGGTGAGTTCCACCCTGAGCTCCACTTGAACGGGTCATTGGGACTCAATTTGATGGCTTTGATTTTCAAAAGCTCCGACGCGATTCTTGATCGAAGAGCGGGGTTTGATCCTTGGTTACTCATGCTGCGAAATTAGCAATATTTTAACCTAATCTGATAATTATATTCTCTAGACTTTTCTATAATTGTGCTTCTACTATCTATACATATGAAGATTTATATCAACGATATTCCGGTAAGGATAAGAGACTCAAGACGTAAAGAGGAGAAAGAGTATGATCTTCAACTGATAGACGCAGAAGGTATGATCCCTCTCGCCAAGTTAAAGGGGCATGTTTTGATCAAAAATAAGACGCACAGCGCCATAGATAAGCTTCTCAAAATCATGACCAATAAGAAGCATCATAAAATAAAAAGTGTGGAAATTGTGGTCAAAAACAAGCTCAAAGCAGAAGAATACCTCATCTCCCACTTCAACCTCGTAGAAGCAGCAGGTGGCCTGGTAGAGAAAGATGACAAAGTCATGATGATACTCAGACACGGCCTTTGGGACATTCCCAAAGGCAAGTTGGAAAAAAACGAAAAACGAAAAAATGCAGCTGAGCGTGAGGTCGAAGAAGAAACAGGTGCCAAGGTACAAATCATCGAGAAAATTGGCGCAACATGGCACACCTACCTCATGAACCACAAATACGTAATCAAGAAAACACATTGGTACCGTATGGAATGTCTCGACGATTCCAAAATCAAACCCCAAAAGGAAGAAAACATTCAGGAAGTCGTTTGGATGAATCAAGAAGAACTCGACATTGCAATGTACCACTCCTATAAAACGATCGGACAAGTGGTCAAAAAATACCGCGAATTGATGAGTATTGAAGCCTAGAAAAAGGCCCCTTAGATTTCGTACGGCACAAATGGGGAAACATCTCCATCGTACTTATGTACTTCACGAATGATTGTAGAGCTAATGTGTGCAAATTCAGGAGAAGTGATCAAAAACACGGTCTCCAAGGATTCGTTGAGGTAGCGATTGACCTGTGCAATGCTATTTTCGTACTCAAAATCCGTTGTATTCCTCAACCCTCTCAATAAATACCCTGCTTTATACTTTTTTGCTAGAGAAGCTGTCAGTTCGTTGTAGGTAATCACCCTGATTTTAGGATGATCAGCAAAGGTCTCATTGATCTTGTCAATCATGAGGTCAATCTCAAAATACCGCTGCTTTTTAGAGTTGTGTCCTACAGCTACAATCACTTCATCAAACAAGGAATTTGCACGCAACACAATGTCTTGGTGGCCCTTGGTAAACGGATCAAATGACCCTGGGAAAAGTGCTATTCTTTTGTCAGCCATGACCGTGACATTAGTCGCAAAGGTGCATGCTAAACAAATCGATGTGATGATGATCCGGGATCTCATCAAACATATAATTGAACTTCAAGAACGAAGGTTTGTTACCCAAAGTCACATTTCGAATATACTTACGCAGCAAAACCAAGGATTCCCCCTTCTCAGACAAACTTCCCCAAAACACAACAGACTGAGTACGCTGATCCAAACCAAACTCCTTGAATACGAGCATGACATATTTCAATAGTTCTTGGCTCGATTTGATCGAAAACTGATTGTAATAATGCAACTGTCCATTTTGTGCGACAAACACGTGCAGGACATTTCGATCAAGAATACAGTAGACTTGTTTACCTTCTGACTGAGGTCTCTGTCTAAGTACAGCTTCGATCAAGGCACTCCCCTGATGCAACACAGTCACTTTCTTGTTGGGATACAACGACTGAACCCAGTTTACCAAACGCTTGTCCGATGCAAAGGCATTGACCACATTTGTTGCTTTATGTTGGTAGAAATACTCGCCTTCTACATTTGGATTGACCACACAGTTCAATTTCAAATACTCGCCTATAGAGTCGGGAATAAAATGTGCACTAGGCACCAAAGAGAACTTATGACTCTTCAAGGACAACTTGATCGAATCCCAAAACCCAGCCTTCAACAGGTGATGATTTTCAAACAGACTCATCAACGCTTGCAAACGAGCATTAACCGTCTTGATATCGAGCAGCATATAGTCCTCGACGAGCAAGCACGAATCGTCCTTGCTATCGGTCACACAAATTTGAATGTCACGAATACCAATTTGCAATAAAAGACAGTAGTCGTGTAGTTTATCTACATCGAATCTACTGTCCTTTACTCTATGAATTAGTTTATATGAAGTGGATCTTGCTGTCTCCAAAGTTTCTTACTCCCAGTTTCCTGCTGTTGTGATATTTGTTCTTGAACCGAATCTTAAAGGCTTCTTGGTACGGGCCTCGTTGTCTTCTTTCCTTGCAGGGTTGATAGGCGCAGTACTTTTGACTTCTACTACATCTACCTTCACCCCACCTTTGTCAATTTCGTCAGCCCACATGTCAAATGTCGCTGTTTCACTACCTGGCACTTTGTCCAATGTAGCCAAGTCAAACTTAGGGAATTTTTTCTTAGAGAAAACAGAATCTTTTACCATTACAGTACCGATCGTATCGATCTCTACATAGACACTATCTGCACCATAATCCAAGGTGATGATATGCTCGATTTTGTTTACGATATAAAACTGTCCAGAGTCGACAAAGCTTTTCAATTTCGCCCAATCACTGGTGTATTGTCCATTGACTGCTTGGTATGCGATCTGAGCTTCTCTGATCATTGTCAATTTTTCTATGATAGCCTTCTCCCCTCTTTCGATACGGTTAGACTCATCAATTGACTTATAGATACTATCTCCTAGGTAGTACGCTAGGCCTAAGGATATTACCAAAAAGGCAACTGATATGATTTTAGTTTTCTCCATTCTGCGATTCAATTTTTTGCAAGTATAAATATTTTTAGAGTAATTCTGCTTCTAAGCAAATGCTATTTTAGACATTATTTCCCAAATATAAAAAAACCCCGATAGCCTAACAATTCATTCATATTTTGAAGATTTCTCAGGACCGGGTGAAAGCACTCCTCCCCCTTCTTTTGGATGTCATCTATACTCAGAAACGCATACTCCTGAAGGCTTTGATTGTCACCCGATTCTGGATCTATACCTAGGACAAATTCACCACTTACCGCCTTGATTTCGAAGAAAAGCTCGATCGCATGCAATGCCTCTGATCGAAACTCGTGAAGAAATAAAAAATCCCCCACTGTCACTTCAACCCGTAGCTCTTCGCGAAACTCTCTCGATAAGGCCTCCGACAATCCTTCTCCAAACTCTACACCTCCACCTGGTGGCAACCATAGTTCGTTCTCAGTATTGAGTCCACTATGATTGAGTAGCAATACTTTGTGGTCATGCACCCACAACCCCATCACGCGTACGCGGACTTTGTTGCCAAAAATACTTGCAATTTCTTCAGAGGTCATAGTATTGGGATACCTATTATTGTAATTCCAAATTAAACAAATCGGTTTGCCACTACCCTCAGAAATATTAAAAAATAAATTTGAACACGAGCCTACACCAAGCCAGCTTCAAATGTTTGCGGAGTTTGATCGATTCATTGCCTCCAATGACCCTAAGACCACCTTCGTCTTGCAAGGATATGCCGGCACAGGAAAAACAACCATCGTTGGTACTCTGGTCAAAATTCTGCCTCTCTTTAATTACAAATTCGTCCTACTCGCACCTACGGGCCGAGCCGCCAAAGTCATCAGCCAATACGCTAAACGAACAGCCTTTACGATTCACAAAAGAATATACAAAACCAAAAATGACAAAGATGATCTTGGACCTGTATTTAGCAGAACCAAAAACTATCAGAGCCACACCATTTTCATCGTAGATGAGGCTTCTATGATCGGTTCGGAAGCGGAGTTCAAAAGCAAGAGTCTGCTCAACGACCTCATCGAATATGTCTTCGAAAACCAAAACAACAAACTGATACTGATCGGAGATACGGCACAACTCCCTCCTGTCAATCAAACGTCGAGCTTGGCACTGGACCGCAGCTATCTCCAAGAAGTATACAAGCTCCATGTATATGGCACTACACTGACGCAAATCACACGTCAAGCAGCGGATAGCGGCATCCTAGTCAATGCCACGGCTCTAAGGGATGCACTCAATACCAAAGAGTTGCGGTTTCACTTCCATACCAAGGATCATCAGGACATCTACCGGATGACCTCCGAAAAACTCGAAGACGGCCTTCGCTATGCGCATGACAAATATGGAATAGAAAACACGCTTGTCATCTGTCGGTCCAACAAAAATGCAGTGATGTACAACCACTACATCAGAAACAGCCTCCTCTACAAGGAAGACGAACTCGATGCGGGCGACCTCCTCATGATCGCTCGCAACAACTACACCTTTGGACAAGAGGATATTCCCTCGGGATTCCTCGCCAACGGAGACTTCATCGAAATACTCAAAATCAAAAGAGATGAAGAGCTACACGGTTTGCGCTTTGCAGACCTAGAGGTCCAGCTGGTAGACTACCCTGATGTCAAACCCTTTGAAGTGAAAATAATTTTAGACGGCTTGCATAGCTATAGCCCAGCTTTGACGCGCGAACAAAACCAAGCCTTGTACACCAGCGTCCTAGCGGACTATGCTGATCTACCCAAGAAAAAACAAAAGGAAGCCGTCAAAGAAGACAAATATCTCAATGCGCTACAAGTCAAATATGCTTATGCGCTGACTTGTCACAAGTCTCAAGGCGGACAATGGGATGCGGTTTTTGTAGACCAGGGCTATTTGGGAGAGGATTTTGAACAACGCGATTTCATACGGTGGGCATATACTGCAATGACTAGGGCAAAAAACGAATTATTTCTCGTTAATTTTAACGCCAAATTCTTTTAAACAATCGCTAGAAAACGATCATTATAACAAAAACTAGATATGAAAAAGACACTGATAATCCTTTCACTCTTTGTGAGCACACTCTCTGCATTGGCACAAGAAGGGGCTGAGATCATTGCTCCTGGACCACACATCAAATTCGCTACATCCGTATACGATTTTGGTGACATCACACAAGGTGACCGAGTCAACTACACGTTTGAATTCACCAACGATGGAGACACCCCACTCATCCTCTCCAATGTCCAAACCACTTGTGGTTGCACTGCATCCAGCTGGCCAAGAGAACCTATCGCACCTGGAGCATCTAGCAAGATCGATGTGACATTCAACAGTACAGGAAAGATTGGCCATCAAAACAAAGTAATCACAATCACTAGCAATGCCACCAATAATCCAGAACGTGTCAAGATCGTCACCAACATCCTACCAAAACCTGCTGAAACTAGTACAGAAGAAGATTCATAAACAAGAAGACGGGACACGTCCTCAACAAAAAAGCGGTCCAAAACCAATGTTTTGGACCGCTTTTTTGTTGCTCTATCACGTCTAAACCTATTCTCCTTTCCTAAACAACTGAATCAACACCGAAACGCCAATCACCCCAGCACAACCGATTAGATTGAACCAGAGATACCCAATCTCAGTAAACTGAAACAAAGCCAAAATCAGCAACTGTGAAGCAATAGCCGCCCAAAACACCGCGGTTCCTTTGACAAATTTCACAAAGAACGCTACAAGAAATATCCCCAAAATATTGCCATAAAACAGAGAACCCAAAATATTGACCATTTCAATCAAGTTTTCGGATTGATGGGCCATGAAAGCAAACCCAATCGCTAGACACCCCCACAAGGCAGTCAACAATTTGGAGACACGGACGTATTGTCGGTCAGTTGCTTTGGGATTGACAATGTTTTTATAAAAATCTACAGTCGTCGTAGAAGCCAACGCATTGAGCTCACCAGAGGTCGATGACATAGCTGCCGAAAAAATCACTGCAATCAGCAAACCGATCAGCCCTTCGGGTAAATAATTGAGAATAAAAGTCAAAAACACATAATCTGAATCCTTGGTTTTCATGGAAGCATCATGTGCTGAGATCAACTCGCGCATGTCTTGACGATTTTGTTCAAGTGCTTCTGTCGATTCTTTCATCTCTTCTATCCCGATCTGACCTTGTGGGGTCTCCATATCCGTCTGCACAAAGGACAAAACTGCTTCTCTTCTTTTGATATGAAGTGCTTCATGCTTGGAAAGCAATTGATCCGTTTGTTCGGGAGCCACGACATGCAGTTCTTCTACGGACCGTTCGTTGAAATGCACGGGAGATGGGTAAAAAATGTAAAACACATAAAGCATTGCTCCGGTAAGCAGAATAAAGAACTGCATAGGAATCTTCATCACCGCATTGAACATCAACCCCATCTTGCTTTCAGCAGTATTTTTCCCCCCAAGGTAGCGTTGTACTTGTGACTGATCTGTCCCAAAGTACGACAAAGCCAAAAACAAACCACCCAAAACACCAGACCAAACAGTGTATCTTTTTTCTATATCAAAAGAAAAATCCACAGCATTGAGTTTATCCAAATTCCCAGCAACATGCAGAGCCTCTGTAAAACTAACAAAAGGGCTCAGGTAATATACGATAAAGCCAAAGGCAACCACCATACCGAAGAGGATTACCCCCATTTGCTGCTTTTGGGTAATACTCACGGCCTTGGTCCCTCCACTCACCGTGTAGATAATGACCAAAAGCCCCACCAACAAAACCGTATACACCAAGTCCCATCCGAGTATGGTCGATAAAATAATCGCTGGAGCATAAATGGTAATCCCTGCAGCTAATCCTCGTTGGATCAAAAACAAAAAAGCTCCCAATAACCGAGTCTTCTTGTCAAAACGCGACTCCAAGTACTCATATGCCGTGTACACTTTAAGTCTATAATAGATAGGTATAAAAACAAAAGCAACGATCACCAAGGCGATCGGTAGTCCAAAGTAGTTTTGCACGAAGGCCATACCACTCTCATACGCTTGCCCAGGAGTAGAAATAAAAGTAATCGCGCTCGCTTGAGTTGCCATCACCGAAAGACCAATCGTACCCCATTTCATACTATTTCCTGCAAGGAGATAATCCTGCATACTATTCGTACCAAGGGTCTTGTACACACCATACCCCACGATAAGTCCCAGTGTCCCAAACAACACCAACAAATCCAATCCACTCATATAAATGCTTGACTAAACCAGTACAACAACGCGATAACTCCCAAAAGAGTCGAAAGAACGAACCAATACATCTGGCTCCATCGTTTGAAAAATGGCGGTTTTTCTTCTATTTCTTGCATGACGATTACTTACCCAATGAGATCATATTGGCAAAGATACGATAGGCTCCTGGCACGCCTGCAGGCAACTCTCTAAACCAAGAGTAGCCCGTGTACACATAGTACCCTTCCCCATACTTAGCCACCAACAAACCACCGTCTCTGGCGGGCTCCCCTGGGTCATTGGAAGACAAGATGGCTTCAAACTTTCCACTCCATTTGTTCGGAAAGTACAACCCTCGCTCTTGTACCCAGTTGTCAAAATCATCAGAACTAATCTTGTTGGGTGTATTGAGCACAGGGTGCTCTGGCTGTAACAAACGAACCTCTGCCCCCTCTACTGACACACGATCTCGAGATAGCTGCAAGTCATAGGGAGCGACATCCTCTGTCACAAGACGATGTGAGGTATTGTACTGCACGATGACCGTCCCTCCTTCTTTGACATACTGCATCAATACCTTGTTTTGAAACTTCAACTTGTCCCGTGTATTAAAAGCTCGAATACCTAGAATAACTGCATCATATTGACTCATATTATCCAAGGTGATTTGTTCATCGTCAAGCATGTCTACCTGGTACCCAATTTGTTCTAAACTCGCCGGCACATCATCCCCTGCCCCTGCTATGTACCCAAGGTTATCCCCCTTACGTTTCAAATCAATGTGCACCACCTTCGCTGCAGCTTCAGGCAACAGGGTTTGTGTAGGAATGTGCTCATATTCTATCTTTTCGATCGCATAGCTGTATTGCTCTGAACCTACCGACACCTCTGCCTTGACATACCCTTCAGATTGCATACTAGGAGGCGTCAATGTAAATGCAAATACCTGTTCTTGTCCTTTGGCATCCATACTGAACTTGTGTACTTTGGGCTTAGCACTCCAGCCCTCTGGCACATTCAATCTCAATTGCCCTTTTGTCTTATCGTCTCCAGCTGTTACTTTGACATTCACTTCCTTTTCCTTTCCTTCCGAAAACACAATCACTTGACCTTCGATATTCGCAAAAACAGGTGGTGCAATCACCACGGGCTTGTACACTTCTCCTTCTACAGGGTCACTGATTTTGTACACGACAGGGATCTTGTAATCCAAATAGGTTCCCCCTATTTGGACGGTAAATACAGCACTCAAGGCGGGCTCATTTTCGGGACTGCCAATCAGCGCAGGATCGTCGACTCGATACATCCCCAATGTGCCCTTCTTTTTCAACCAATATGGTTGTGAATAGTCTACGTTATCTTTTAGGTCGTAGTGCTTGTCCATATGGATCGGACGGTTGTAGTGCAACTTCTGATCGACACGAAAGGATTGAATCCCTTCAATGTCAATAGCAGTCAAAACAAGTGCAGCATCAGACCGGTTGATCACTTCAATACTTAGCTCCAACTCGTCACCCGGAGCGTAGGTATTTTCATTGGCTTTGACCTCCATATACAACCCTGCACAGGCTTTGATCAAATCCTGGATTTGTTTCTCTTTGACTTGACGCCAGTATTTATCTTCTATATTTTGCAAGGCATTGTACGCCGATACCAGATCAGAAATAATCAATTCGGGATGAGCCGGGTCAAAATCCATCAGTGCATTATCAATATGATACCCCACTTTATCTCCGCCTTCCACTCTAGCCCAAGTCACCTCTATACCATCAAAAAGATCCTCTTTGGCCTCTTCTCCAGTCACTGGAATAAAATACTCCATAGACGTACCTCTGGTTCCTACTGTACCAAACCCTTGGCTCTTGTGCATGCTACGGCTATGCGCTGCAATCTCCGTGTAGGACTCACCTAGCAAGGAGTTGTAGCCTCCCACATCAAATGACAACAGTCCTTCTGGGTGAAATTCACCATCCTTCCCTTTGAAAAAATGAGGGTGCGTATTGAACAATAGCCTTTTGGGCTGCCATACACCATACATCTCTGCAGACTCAGGATACGCTGTAGGATCAGCTGCCAGATTGAAAGCCTCTCTGGCCAAAATTGCAGAGGCCGTATGATGTCCATGCCCCCCACGTCCATCCTCGGGAAAACGGGTCACCACTACATCGGGTTTATGTTTGCGATACACTCGCACAAAATCAGAGAGTACCTCATCTCTATTCCATATTGTAAATGTTTCTTCTGGATTTTTGGAATAACCAAAGTCATTGGCCCGACTAAAATACTGCTGACCACCATCCGTACGCCTAGCAGCCAATAGTTCTTGAGTTCTTATCACTCCTAAAGCTTCTCTAATCTCTGGTCCGATCAAGTTTTGCCCTCCATCTCCTCGAGTGGCGGACAAGTATGCTGTATGGTAATGTTTTTCGTTAGCGAGATAGGTGATCAAACGCGTGTTCTCATCATCTGGATGGGCAGCCACGTACAAAACTGAGCCTAATACATTCAATTCCTGCAGGTCATGCAGTAATTCTCCCGAATTAGGTTGTTTGGGTTGTTGAGAGTAAGACAATAAGGGTAAAAAAACAAAGAGAGAGGCGGCAATTCGTAATGTCAATTTCATAGAAAATTATGTTCTGCAATTTTAGTCTGCTACAAACGAAAGCTAAATTAACGACGAAAAAAGGAATGAGTTTGGATTGGACAAAAAAAACCCTGATTCCACCTCTGGAATCAGGGCGTAGTTGACCTACTTTAACCTAACCTAGTTTTAAATATCTTTATTTTGGCTTAGTGCCGAAAATTCTTTTTTCAACCTCAATTCTTCTTAAATACTTTCACCAAGAACAGTCCAAAACAACTCATTTTGAACACCTTTGAATTGAATACAACGGTAAGGTAAGAGGAAAAAAATCTACTTCCAAAGATTTTAACATTCTATATTGTTAAAATTCTATTCTTGACGGTTATCTAATTGATAGACAGTAGCCCCCTGTACTCCTGGCCTTTTATCTGAAATTGATAAACATACAAGCCGGGACGAAAAGTACGCACATCCACGACCCATTGTTTGCCGTCCTTGTTCATACTCACATCCCACTTTTTCCCAAAGACATCAAACAATTCAAAACAATTCACATCTCCCAACTGTGCATCCAAGTAGAGCCAATCACTGGCTGGATTAGGGTAAATCACAAAGCCTTTACCGTCTACCAGT
This sequence comes from Reichenbachiella sp. 5M10, assembly GCF_002742335.1. Taxonomy (NCBI): domain Bacteria; kingdom Pseudomonadati; phylum Bacteroidota; class Cytophagia; order Cytophagales; family Reichenbachiellaceae; genus Reichenbachiella; species Reichenbachiella sp. 5M10. Next base: position 2,294,224 of record NZ_MDGR01000007.1, read on the forward strand.
CCCAAGACATCATGAGTCTTTACTTGATACTGTCTCCTCAATGTATCCACACAACCTAACTCACTCGATACGCTCACAGCCACCAGATATTCTCCTTCCTCAAAAAACGTATACACCAACTGATCTGAAACTCCCACCACGGCATCATCTATCGACCACCGATATGATACAACTTTAGTCTCTGAACTAACCTTAAAAATCGCAGTAGACTGCTGCTCCAACACCATGACCTCTGGCATGACAGACCATACTGGATCAAAAACCACACGCTTCAACTCCAGCTCTACTGCGTTGCTCTCATGATAATCGCTGACATTGGTAATGAAGAAAGAGGTATCAGATTCGATTGGGCCAAGCCATGCCTCAGACCCTTTTGCAACAATATGCGTGAGAGACGCATCACTGTAGAATACAAAATACTCACCGTGCAAGGGCTGAGAAAACACCCTTGTACCTTTGCAGACCGTACGCCGGGTATTCTGGTTGATCCCTGGCTGAGTACTAGTAGCAAACTCCACTCGCTGACTCACTACTGATGTACACCCAGTACTACTCTTTGCTTCCAGTACAACTTCCATCTGATTCTTCGTAGACACATCAATCACCAGTACTGACTGTTGGCCCCAATCCTCCCCATCTATTTGCCATTGATAAAACTCGGCTCCAGTACTCACGTCCTGCAAGTGGATCATCTCACTACCAGACCAATCGGTCGTGTCAGGAGAGTACTCAAAAGCAGCCTGAACAGGATCTACAACTATCGTGACCGGCACCCTCACACTTTCGTTGGTCGTCTCGATCGAACTCACGTAATATACTGTCGTTTCATCCAACATGGGCGTACTCCATTCACTCCCTTCTCCCACGGGTACTTCATCATTCTCATGAGCATACACCCGCAAACTTTCAGAATTGGAAGCAGTGATTCTCGCAGATTGTCCAGCACACACCATCTGATCCTTTACATTTGGCATCTCTCCCCGTTCTCCTACCTTGAAGACACGAGCCCCAGATGCCGCACAACCTTGAGACGTGACAATAGATAAATTCACCGCATACTCTCCAACCGTATTAAAAGGAGTAAAAGGGTTCTTGGCAGCCGAGTAAAAGCCATTGCCAAAATCCCACGACCATGAACTTGCAGACAAAGTCTCATCCACAAACTGGACCTTGTTTTGCTCCGTATCTCCCAAGTAAAATTCCTGTGGCTCACTCCTAAACTGAACCTTTGGATCCGCCACCTCTACCTGCATCGCATACAGGTCACTGGTATACCCTGTCTCCTGAACCGTATAGTAAAACATAGAATCTCGATCCAAACCAGTCAACATCAACCCTACTCCCGAGTTCACCAAGTCCATCCCATTAGAGTCACTATAGATGTGTAATACCTTTTCATTTTCCAAAGAAACAGGCACTCCTGTACATGTTTGTTCAATCCAACTGACCTGTGGCTGCTCCAAAAAAGCATCATATTGAACTTGAGCCTTTTCAACATTCGCCATCAATTCATCCAATGAGTACCCAAACACCGTCACAAACGCAACCTTCTGCGATGAATATGGAGCCAAATCTCCCATTTGAGCTGTCAATAGCTGTGCCACATCGTTTCCATTGGTTCCTCCAGCAGTCCATTTGGGATTTATCATATAAGCATACTTCAAGCTATCGCTAAATCCTTCGGTGATATCCAGCGCCTCCCCCTCACTATCGTATAGATCTATCGCTCGAAACACAGACGGTTGTCCTGTCAACAAAGCCACGCCAGTCATTAGCGTTCCATCTACCAAGCTATAGCAATAGCCTAATTTCTTCTCCTCATTCCATTCGGAAAAATTATCCTCCACAGCCCCAACACCAAAATCAACATATAACCCCATAGACATACCTGGTCTCATCTTATCCAAGGTATTGGTCACACGGTATTCCTGTATCATATAACCATCCTGTTGCTCATCTGTCCATAGCATAAACTCTTGTTCGATCCGTAAGCCCTGAACAGTCTCAGCCCCTGTATCCACAAAGGATCCTCTGGCATAGCGATCCACCTCCGTACTTTCATAAGGCCGTATATTCTCGATAGATTCAAAATCTTGATCCCGAGTATGAGAGACCCAGCTATTGGTGATGTTATTGGACAGTGTATCTCTCGCATTGCCTATCGCAATACCCATTTCATACGCCACTCTGACCCCATTATGATTCAACCCATGCCCACCTTGAAACACGTCCTCACTATACCCCAAATTAGCATTAGCGCCAATCGTTTGGCTAATTTGCCCATTATCAATCGTCACATAAGGAGGGGCCGTGTACAAATGAAAGTACTCGAAGTCTTCGTACCCTGCCGCATCGAAGTAGTTCATCCGAAAGCTCAAACGTGTATCTGCAGGGGCATCCGGAGACACCCACACCTTTACACTTACATCATTGATAGAATCAAAACTGTACATACTTCCCAAAACCAGTTCAGGATTGACGACCTCAGCATAAGGAGACTCACTCACAATCTCTACACCTGCGCCAGACACCTCTCTCAGTACATTCACAAAACCAAGAGAAACATCCACCGTATCTCCAGCAAATATGCTCCCGTCAAATTTCGAATGGTACTGCATACCAAAGCTACGAATCGAAGCGACTTGAACCTCCGAGACGGCACGTAAAACATTGAGTCTTCCCTTGCCTAACTGCCCCCAATACTGCGAATTACTCCCAACAGCGTAGATATCATCAGCAGTCATCCGGACACGCTCCATCAACTCAATAGCATTCAATTCAGGAAAAACACTTTTAACCAGAGCCACCGTAGACGCCACTTGCGGAGCAGAGAAAGACGACCCGCTCTCCGAGAGGTAGCCATCTTTGATATTGGTCGACAGGACAGCCTGACCAGGAGCCATGAGGTCAATTTGGTAACTCCACGTTGCATTGCTCGCTTTTTCATCTTTTGCGTTGCTCTTACCTACTGACAACACATGGTCATAGCTCGCAGGATAAAAATCCAATTCTGCATCCGTATTGCCCGCAGCAGCTACTACGGCCATATTTCTTTCCAACACGGCATAATTGATCACGGACTGAGCAATCTCAGAATACCCAAAAACTCCCCCCCATGACAGATTGATCACCGCACATCCCATATCAGCAGCATAGATGATTGATTCGTACGCATTGTGAAACTCACCATTCGAGGATTGAGCGACTTTGATTGGCAAATATGGACTACTATAGGACACTCCTGCGATTCCTATGCTATTGTTGGGCGTAGCAGAAACTATCCCCGCTACATGCGCACCGTGAGACACAGATTCATTACTGGCATAACTCGCATCATTATCCTCATCTCCAAAGTCCCACCCACGATTATCATCAATGTAACCATTACCGTCATCATCCACACCATTGATAGGGTCAAAAGAATTGACATAAGCTCGGTCTACCATATCCTCATGCTCAAAATCAAAGCCGGTATCACTCACCCCGATGATTATCTCTTCGTCTCCTCGCGTGATATCCCAAGCCTCGTACGCCTCTATCAATTGTAAATAATCTTGATTGGCTATCCATTCATCATTGGGAACAAGAAGTACCTCAAACTGCGGTTCCAATTCTACAGCCACGACGTTGCTATAGGACTGCAACTCTTGGACAAACTCTTCAGCTCCATCTTGTGAAACGCTCAACCGATAGATGCCGTCTAGGTATTTACTCTTGGGGGTCGAAGTGACCCTAGCTTGTGTCACAATCTTGGATTGAACCTGTAGCGAAACAAGCGAATGCACCATCTCGTGATTATTGAGCTGATCCATGCTGAGAATATTCCGTATACGCCCCTGTGCTACAGCCGCTTCCTTGATTTTGACATATACCACCTTCTGCTGCCCCAACAAGTCCAACATGCAGCCCCAAAGCAACACTACACCGATCAGTCTATACACTTTCAAGTCAACTATCTCTCTTCATTTCGATCACAAAATTACGACATAATTCTTTGCCCTACTCCCTCCCTTATTCATCATTCGCTACACCAAGACCAAAGGGTGGATTATTTCCTTAAGATAATGAGATTATAAACTGACAATATGTCCTGATTTTCTATCTTTGCTTTTGGAAAAGAATACGGCGCAAGCCAATAGATAAAGAGACGAAAGAATGAAAGGACTGATCAGTGATTTAGACATTCTAAGTGGCGAAGAACAGAAGCAAGAAGAGGTACGCATCACTAAAGACGAAGGGAATACTGGCAAGAAGAAGCTATACATCGAGAGCTACGGCTGCCAAATGAACTTCTCTGACAGTGAGATCGTGTCTTCTATCATGAAGGAACAGGGCTACACTACCACTGCTTCTATAGAAGATGCCGATGTTACTTTCCTCAATACCTGTTCGATCCGTGAGAAAGCTGAGCAAACTGTCCGAAACAGGCTCAATCACATCAATGCGCACAAGAAAAAACGCCCAGAAATGGTCGTAGGTGTGCTCGGATGTATGGCAGAGCGACTCAAGTCCAAATTTCTCGAAGAAGAAAAAATTGTGGATCTCGTCGTAGGTCCTGACGCGTATCGCGACCTACCCAATTTGCTAGGAGATGTAGACTCTGGTCAAAAAGCAGTCAATACTTTCCTCTCAAGAGAAGAAACCTACGCAGACATCAGTCCTGTCCGCCTCAATTCCAACGGAGTGACTGCCTTCATCTCAATCATGCGTGGCTGTGACAACATGTGTTCATTTTGTGTTGTTCCCTTCACCCGAGGCAGAGAGAGAAGCCGTGACCCGTACTCAATTGTACGTGAAGCTCAAGACCTCTTTGACAAAGGGTACAGAGAAGTCACTTTGCTCGGCCAAAATGTAGACTCCTACAAATGGTCTGCTGAACAAAACAATAAAGCCAAGCTAGAAAAATCAGACATCCAAGAGGTCATCAATTTTGCCAACCTCCTCGAAATGGTAGCCAAAGTAGACCCCAAGCTTCGGGTCAGGTTCTCCACTTCGCACCCCAAAGACATCACAGATGAGGTACTGTATACCATGAAGGAATACGACAACATCTGCAAATACATCCACCTGCCCGTTCAGAGTGGAAACTCTAGAATTCTCGACTTGATGAACCGTACATACGACCGTGAGTGGTACATCAATCGCGTAGACAAAATCAAAGAAATACTAGGAGAAGACTGTGGACTATCAAGTGACATGATCACAGGATTTTGCTCAGAAACCGAAGAAGAACATCAAGACACTTTATCACTCATGAGGTACGTCAAATACGACCTATCTTACATGTTCTTCTACTCCGAAAGACCTGGGACACTTGCAGAGAAGAAGTTTGAGGATGACATTCCATTGGAAGTCAAAAAACGTCGACTCAACGAAATCATAGAGCTCCAAAATGAATGTTCGCGTGAAACCAACCGCAGAGATGTAGGCAAAGAATATGAAGTACTCATCGAAGGCATTTCCAAAAAATCTGACCAGCAACTCTTTGGACGAACCACCACCAACAAAGTGGTGATTTTCGATAAAGGTTCCCACAAAAAAGGTGAGTATGTTCACGTCAAAATCAACGACAGTACTACTGGCACTCTATTTGGCACCCTAATCGAAAACGAATAAATAGTTTTGAAAGAATCTGACATCCAATCCATCAAGCAGCGATTTGGTATCATCGGCAATTCGCCTTTGCTCAACCAAGCGATCAATGTAGCCGCACAAGTAGCTGCTACTGACATGAGTGTATTGATCACTGGTGAAAGCGGTAGTGGCAAGGAATCCTTTTCCAAAATCATTCATTCGCTGAGCAAGCGAAAGCACGGACAATTTATAGCCATCAACTGTGGAGCTATCCCAGAAGGCACCATTGATTCAGAACTCTTTGGACACGAAAAAGGATCCTTTACTGGAGCGCACGAGGCTCGCAAAGGCTACTTTGAGGTGACAGATGGCGGAACAATCTTTCTCGACGAGATTGGCGAAATGCCCATCGGCACACAAGCACGTCTACTACGCGTGTTAGAAAATGGAGAATTCATCAAGGTGGGTTCATCCAAAGTACTCAAAACCAATGTACGCGTCATTGCTGCCACCAACGTCAATCTACTCGGAGCTGTACAAAACAAAAAATTCAGAGAGGATCTATACTACAGACTCAATACTGTACCTATTTATGTCCCACCGTTGAGAGAGCGAGGATCAGATATCGAACTTTTGTTTCGCAAATTCGCCTATGATTTTGGAGAGCAATACCACGTCGAACCAATCAAATTGACTCAAGACGCTAAGGATCTAGTCAACAAGTTTCGTTTTCCTGGCAACATACGCCAACTCAAAAACATCGTAGAGCAGATCTCTGTCCTAGAACTAGAGCGCACCTTGGACGCGGCAAAACTTGCTTCGTACCTCCCGATGGACAATTCTTACTTGCCTGCTACTATTGACAAAAAAGAATCCAACACAGGCAAAGACAGTGGTTTTTCAGAACGAGACATCTTGTACAAGATCCTATTTGATATGAAAAATGATGTCACAGAGTTGAAGAAATTGATTCATGACATGCTCAACAACGAGGCAACCAATACAGAAATCCTCAAAGAACACAGGAGTTTATTTCAAAACATGGAAATCGTCGATGAAGATTTCCATGACAAACCGAAACCCAAACGCTCCGAAGAACCAATTTTGATCTCATCCTCTTCCAATACCAATCTATCCACCTACGAATTGGATAAAATCGAAGACATTGCCCATGAGACCGAAGATGACGATTCTCTTTCGCTAGAAAAAAAAGAAAAAGAAATGATCATAAAGGCCCTGCGAAAAAACAAGAACAAAAGAAAGTATGCTGCTCAAGACCTAGGCATTTCGGAAAGAACACTCTACAGAAAAATCAAACAATATGAACTGGAAGATTAATGTGATCCTACTTGTGCTAGGATGTGCACTCCACACCTCCTGTGGGGTCTACTCCTTCACTGGAGCCTCCATCTCGGCAGATGTCAAAACGATATCTATCCCTACGTTTTACAACAACGCTCCTTTGGGTCCGTCCAATATGAGTATCACTTTCACAGAGATGGTCCGTGACTACTATATCCAAAACACCAACTTGGTACTCGTGGATTCAGACGGTGATCTTCAGCTCGAAGGCAGCATCACCAACTATACCCTCTCCCCTGTCGCAGTATCAGCTGCTGAAGACGACAGCAACATTGACCTCACTAGCTTGACGCGACTCACGATTTTCGTCAACGCAGCATATGTCAACACAAAAGACGATACCTTTGATTTTGACAAGACCTTTTCATTCTTCATAGACTTTGATCAGGACAGTCAAGACTTGTCATCAAACGAAGATCAATTTGTCGAAGAAATCTTCGATCAAATCATTCTGGATATATTTAACAGCTCTGTGGCTAATTGGTAAATTTTATTAACTTTAGCGTTTAGCATAAACCAAACAAATCTTTGAATAAGCAGAAGTTTATTGAGTTAGTAAGAACAACAGAGAGAGGATCTGTAGCAGAGGCAAAGGAGCTTAACAAGTTGGTTCATGAGTATCCTTTCTTTCAAAACGGACATGTTCTTTTAGCGAAATTGAGTAAGCAATTGGGCTTACCAAATGCACAAAAATTGACAAGTACTGCAGCGGTTTATGCAACCAATAGAGCGGTATTTAAAGACATTATGACCTCCGCTGAGAAGCCAGTCAAACCTACAACTTCTACCCCAAAATCTCCTACCCCTCCTCCACAAGCTCCTGCAGTAGCTAAAAGCAACTTGGACCAGTTCATCCAAGAAGTATATGCCAATTTGGAAAACTTAAAGTCAAGTCGTGAAAACTATCTGGCTTACGAAAAGGAACATCCTGAAGAAATAGTCATTCTACCAGTCACTCACAAGGAACATGAAGAGGATACTTACGAAAAATTAAAGCGTCAAGTCGCAGACGAAGTAGAAGCCGAAGAAGCCAAAGACCTGCCTAATATTGCTACTGAAACTAGTCCAGAACCATTCCTTGAAAAGGAGTCGGAAACAAAAGAGGCTAGTACTAAAGAGACGATTCTAGAAGAAGAGCTAGACCAGATAGAAGCAGCTATTGATTCCAAAGTAGCTGAAGTCACTGGTATTGACACCAAACAACCAAAGCAGGAAAAAACAGTTAACCCTACTCCAGAAGTAGCAGAAGCTAAAGACACCCCTCCTTCAACTCCAACGGACCAAAAGAAGGACAGTTCTGCACCTGATATAGAAGACCTTGACGATCAAATGGCTGATCTCGAAAGTCAAATTGCTCACATCACTCCTCCAGAGAAACAAAAAGAGGTAGAAGAACCCGAAAAAGCAGAAAGTCCAGCTCCAAAAACCACCATCAAAGCCGACAAGTTGCCAGATCTCCCCATAATGGATGATGATTCGGACTCGCCCATTGTGGATGAAGATGTGATAGAACTGGACCAGGAGACGATATACAACTTCAACAGCATCCCCGAGCCCAAGGAGCTACCCGAAGAATTCAAAAGCAAAAAGACCGCCACCCCTTCACCTTCGCCCGAAGAGCAAAAAACGGAAGAAGTTTCAGAAGAAGTAAAAGAAGAGATGATCTCCTCGGAAGAGCTGACAGAAATCGTAGATCAAGTCAGTGAAGAAGTGGAAAACATGGATACCACTGGCTTGCCAGAAGATGTCTCATCTGAGGTTGCCCAACAACTGGAGGAAAAAGAAAAGCCTTCTCAGGTCGAAAAGACCTCGAATGAAGAAAAAAGTTCAACGAACAAAGAAGCCAAAGTTGCCACCACTCCTCCCAAAAAGGAGCAAAGCATTAGGGTAGAAATTGACGAAGAAGAGCTTAACGAAGAATTGGACTTATCCAAAGATGATTCTGAGACGGAACTCAATCAATACGACGAAGAACGAAAGACACTAAAACTTGTCCCAGGAGCCTCCAAAGGCGACAAAAAGTTTCGTCTATCAATCATGAAACGCCCGCACAACTTCACCAAACCAAAGAAGGAGGACAAGGAAACAGCAACCAAAGTAAAGGCAACTTCAGAGGTATCAAAAACAGCCCCCTCTGTAGAAGAAAAGAAAGCACCAACCACAAAGACAGCCAAAACAACCGCAAAACCAAAAGCTTCTAAAGCTGCTACAACCAAGGCAAAAGCAGAAACTAAAAAGGCGAGCAAAAAAACAGCTGCAACCAAGAAAAAAACGACCACAACCAAAACTACCAAACCGAAAAAGGAAGCAAAAGAGCCTGAGGAGGAACCTGAGAACAAACTCAAAAGCTCCCCTAAATTCAGGGTATCGGCGAGTATCAAAACCTCCAAAAAACTCACTTCTAAAAAGCCCCCGAAGGACAAAAAAACTCCAGATGACGAGGAGGTAAAAAAAAAAGAGCCTAAACTAAATACTGAAAAAATCCCCAAGGATTTACAGGACTCACTGATTGACTCATTCATCCAGACCAACCCAAGCATTGAAGTATCTAGAGATCAGAAGGATAAACCTGTCAGCAACGAAGATCTATCCATCCATAGTTCTATATTCCCTGACAAGCTGGTCACCGAAAATCTAGCAACCATACTTACTGAACAAGGAAAAACAGAAAGGGCCATTGAGATCTACCAAAAATTAATTTTGAAAAATCCTCAAAAAAAGGCTTACTTTGCGTCTCAAATTGAAAAACTAAAGAAATTATAATGTTTGCAACTGTTATTACATTGATTGTCATAGTGGCAATAATCCTCATCCTAGTCATCCTTGCACAAAACTCTAAAGGTGGCGGATTGACAAGTCAATTTGGTGGTTCGGGTACGTCTCAATTGATGGGAGTCAAAAAGACAGGCGACCTTTTGGAAAAAATGACATGGACATTGGCCATAGTACTGATCCTCTTGACTATGTCTACCAAATTTTTGATAGGCAGTGCAAACGACAGTAACGAATTCATCAGCCCTAACGTCGAAAGCGCACAAGAAAAGGCAGCTACTCCAACACTTGGTATCGAGGAGGAGCAACCTGCAGAAGCTCTCCCAGGGTTGGAAGAACTACCTGAAGAAGACGCCGAATAAGCGTACAACAATAAAATTGAAACGAAAGTCCTGGCAGATCTGTCAGGACTTTTTTTTGTACCCACTGCAAAGCTGTCAGCCTTGTCAGCATCCAATCCCCTGCTCTGTTATTTTGTCAGCACTAGACACCCCTTTTGTCAGTGAATAGGTTTTGGCACAAGAAGTGATAGTAGAGAAGCAATAAGATTTTATTTTATTCAAAAAATCATAAACGAAAAGTAAAATGTCAAAAGTTAACTTTAAACCAAACGAGGACCGAATTTTGGTTGAACCTGCTGCTGCAGAAGAAAAAACTGCATCTGGAATCTACATTCCTGACACTGCCAAAGAAAAGCCACAAGAGGGCGTAGTAGTTGCTGTGGGTGAAGGAACAAGTGACAAGCCTGTGACAGTAAAGGTAGGAGACAAAGTTCTTTATGGTAAATACTCTGGAACAGAAATCTCTTTGGAGGGAAGTGAGTACCTCATCATGAGAAACTCAGACGTGTTCGGAACACTTTAATCAATTTATTCAACTCGAATTTTAATACATAAAAATAATGGCAAAGGACATTTTTTTCAACACTGACGCAAGAGACAAACTCAAAAAAGGCGTTGATCTACTCGCTGATGCAGTAAAAGTAACATTGGGACCTAAGGGTAGAAATGTAATACTTGACAAGAAATTTGGCGCTCCGACTGTCACCAAAGACGGTGTATCTGTAGCCAAAGAAATCGAGCTCAGCGAACCTATCGAAAACATGGGAGCTCAACTCGTCAAAGAAGTAGCTTCTAAAACGGCTGACGATGCTGGAGACGGTACGACTACAGCAACTGTACTGACTCAAGCTCTCTTTGCTCATGGAATCAAAAACGTAGCTGCAGGAGCCAACCCAATGGACCTCAAAAGAGGAATCGACAAAGCGGTCTCTACCGTAGTAGAAAACCTCAAGAAGCAGTCCAAAGAAATCAAAAGCTCGGAAGAAGTAGCTCAAGTAGCTACAGTATCTGCCAACAACGATGCAGAGATCGGTCAAATGATCGCCAATGCAATGGACAAAGTAGGTAAAGACGGTGTAATCACCGTAGAAGAAGCCAAAGGAACTGAAACAGAAGTCAAAACTGTAGAAGGTATGCAGTTTGACAGAGGGTACCTTTCTCCGTACTTTGTGACCAACACAGAGAAAATGGAAACAGAGCTAGACAATCCATACATTTTGATCTACGACAAGAAGGTCTCTACAATGAAGGAGTTGCTACCGGTACTCGAGGCTACTTCACAACAAGGACGACCGCTATTGATCATTGCAGAAGATGTAGATGGCGAAGCTCTCGCTACCTTGGTTGTCAACAAAATCAGAGGTTCACTCAAAGTAGCAGCTGTCAAAGCTCCTGGTTTCGGTGACCGTAGAAAAGCTATGTTGGAAGACATCGCGATCTTGACAGGTGGTACAGTAATCTCCGAAGAAAGAGGCTACAACCTAGAAAATGCTACCTTGGAGTACCTCGGTACTGCTGAGAAAATCAACATCGACAAGGACAACACTACTATCGTCAATGGTGCTGGAAAAGCAGAAGACATCGTCGCAAGAGTCAACCAAATCAAGCAGCAAATGGAAAACACTTCGTCTGACTATGACAAAGAAAAACTCCAGGAGCGCTTGGCAAAGTTGTCAGGTGGTGTAGCCATCCTATATATCGGTGCTGCGACTGAGGTCGAAATGAAAGAAAAGAAGGACAGAGTAGACGATGCTCTCCACGCGACTAGAGCTGCTGTACAAGAAGGTATCGTAGCTGGTGGTGGTGTAGCACTTATCAGAGCGATCGAATCTCTCGATGGTTTGACTTTGGAAAACGAAGATCAAAACACAGGGGTCAACATCGTAAGAATGGGTATCGAAGCTCCTCTCCGAACGATCGTTAGCAATGCTGGCGGTGAGCCTTCTGTAGTTGTCAACAAAGTAAGAGAAGGCAAAGGAGACTATGGATACAACGCGAGAACAGACGTCTATGAAGAGATGTTCAAAGCAGGTATCATCGATCCTACTAAAGTGACTCGTTTGGCTTTAGAAAATGCTGCTTCTATCGCATCATTGCTCTTGACCACTGAAGCTGCCGTAGCAGATCAGCCAGAAGAAGCAGGTGCTCCAGCTATGCCTCCAATGGGTGGCGGCATGGGCGGCATGATGTAATATCACAAGCCTTTTCGTCCGACAGGTTAGTACGGACATTTAGTTATAACGCAAAGCTCAGACATTCATTTGTCTGAGCTTTTTTTGCTTTTAGAATGGTATACAAGCCACATCACTCCTTTCTTATCAGTAATACCGCTTAGTCACCTTTCCTCAACATATCGACAACCGAACCACTCGCACAAGCCTGATGGCTATTTTGACTACACAACTCCCCCTCTATTCGTTACTCCGAGCTTGTTCAGTTCCTATTTCCTAGTCTAGACTTACGCCTTTTTACCTAGAAAAAATTACAACTTAAACAGGATTGAATCTCCCCTCTAAGCACGACAATTTTGGAATATCAAAACCAATGATATAGATGAAATTCAATAAAGTACTCTTCCTACACCTATTGTTGCTAATGGCTGCAGCCACCCAGACACTTGCTCAAGACCAAACCTTTACATTCCAAGGAGAATTCAGACTCAACCCACTCTACTCTCATGGATACCGCATTCCAATGGTCGACAATCGAACCGCCGAAGGCTACATTGGTCAGCGAACCCGAGTCATCATGCAGTATGAGAAAAAAAACGACATGTCAGCAGAAATTATTTTGCAAGACTTGAGAGCGTGGGGCACCTACAAAACCAACGGCCAAGCAGGAAACCTGAGTATATACCGTGCTTGGGTAGAAAAAAGAATTGTAAATCACCTGTCCGTCAAATTCGGTCGTCAGGGATTCATCTATGGCGATCAGTACATCCTTGGCGGGCTCAACTGGGGAGGCAACATGGCCCATGATGCTGCCTTGATCAAATACGAGAAAAGTGGCTTCAAAGCGCATTTGGCTCTCGCCTATCATTCCACCGGCTTCACCCTCGAACACGAAAGATACACCTATCAAAATCATAAGAACATGCAATTTATATGGTTGCAAAAAGACACGGACAGACTTTCTGCATCTGCGGTATTTCTCAACAGAGGACTAGAGGAACATAGCGGCGACTTAGAAATTCGTTACGACCAGACGGCAGGGGCCAATATCGGATACCAAATCACCGACAAACTCAAACTCAAGGGAATTTACTACCATCAATTCGGAAAAGACACTGTAGGATCCAATCGCAAGATCAATGCTTTTTTCTATTCGGCTCAGGCCCACTTCAAACCCAACAAGAAGGTTTCGCTCACCATCGGTACAGACGTGGTATCTGGCACCTCCACTAGAGATGCTGCCAACCCCAACTATGGAGAGAGAAACGACTTTGACATCCTCTTTGGCTTACGTCATGGGCACTTTGGATACCTCGATTATTTCTATACCAAACTATGGCCCGTGACAGGGCTAGAAGACTACTACATAAAATCTAATTTCAGTACCGGTGATCGTTCTAGTTTGGACGTTGACCTACACGGTTTTTTCAGCCAAGCGAGTATTTACAATGAAACACAAACTGAAAAGCTGAACGATTACTACGGTACCGAATTGGACTTGAGGTGGCATTTCAAGCAAAGCAACAACACCAAGCTTACACTTGGATTTAGCCATATGTGGGTGACAGACACCTACCTCAGCTACTACGACACCACCCAGTCCGACGGATCATCGACCATCTATGCAGTCGTCACTGTGAAACCGACATTCCTAAACCTGACATTTTAACTAAACTCTACTTTTCAAACATCAGTCTCATGAAATTCTTAACGAACTTTAAGGTCTCCACGCGAGTTTTCTCGGTCTTTGCAATCATCATCGTGTTGTACATTTCCAACATCCTATACAACACCAACAGTCTCTCACTCATCAAAGGCAACATCGAAGCGATCTACGAGGATTGGCTGGTGAGTATCAGCTATCTCCTCCAGTCAGACAGGGATGGCTACCAAGCGAGGCTAGAGTTTAGCGAGATACTGGTCACCTTTGACAGTGAAAACGTCGACTCACGCAAACTTGAAGAAAAATTTGCCATAGTGGATGAAAATATCCAACAGCTCAATGAGCGATTCCAAAGTTTCAAAACCATCTACATCAACTCTACAGGCAAAAGTGATTTGGTTCAGTTCCAATCGTTTGAGTTTCAGTACGACAAACTACTTTCCTATACCTCACAAATTGGCAGAAACCTCAAAGCAGGAGATATAGAACAAGCCAAACAAGTCTATTTCGAAGATTTCGTAACGGCCTTCAATACGCTCCGCACTGCCATAGACGAATTGACTGAGATCAGTGAGAAAGAAGCTGCACAACACTTCCGTCAAAGCATCGATCGCTCGATCCAGGTACGACAAATTGCCTTTGTGTTTTTTGGAGGCTTACTACTACTGATGATCAGTTCGGGCATTGTTTTGACACGTAGTATCGTCAGCCAACTTGGGTGCGAACCTACTGAAGCAGCGGATATTGCCAAAAACCTATCACAAGGAAACTTGAACATCCGATTTGATGACCGAAACCAAGGCCTCTACGCAGACCTTAAATTGATGGTCATGGAATTGAGAAAAATCATCTCTGAAGTAGTCTCATCAGCAGGGAACCTCTCCTCTGCCAGTGAGCAACTCACCAACATCTCGATCGGTCTCTCTCAAGGAGCCAACGAACAAGCAGCCTCTGCCGAAGAAATCAATTCGTCCATGGACATGATGACCGAAACCATTGTCAAGAACAGCGACAATGCCAGCGAAACGGAGCGCATTGCCGACTCAGCCTCTATGAGTGTAACCGACGCGTCCACCGCTGTAGGCGACACAGTCAAGAGCATGACTTCCATCGCCGAAAAAATCACCATCATTGGCGAAATCGCTAGACAGACAAACATCCTCGCGCTCAACGCAGCGGTAGAAGCTGCTAGAGCCGGAGAACAAGGAAAAGGGTTTGCGGTAGTCGCCGCAGAGGTCCGAAAACTTGCAGAACACTCGCAAAAAGCCGCCGGAGAAATCGACGAATTGTCACGATCAAGTGTATCAGTGGCCGAAAAATCAGGTGTGCTTCTGCAAGATCTCGTACCAGAAATCAACAAAACGGCCTCCCTCGTCAAACAAATTGCCGACAGTTCATTGGAACAAAACGAATCTTCCAAACAAATCAATGTCGCCATTCAACAACTCAACGACATCATACAAAGCAACTCGGCGAGTTCAGAAGAGATGGCCAGTGGCTCAGAAGAGCTCTCCAACCAAGCCGAAACACTCAAAGAACTCGTCTCCTTCTTTAGAGTTGACGATTAAGAAAATTAGTTAGAACCGTTTTTTCATATTGTTTAGTTATGTAGCCCTTGTTCGCAATCGAACAAGGGCTTTTTTGTCATCCATAGAGTGATGAAATCAATTTTATACGAATCAAACAAAAATCAACTTGCTTGTTCTTTACTGAATCATCATATTTGCCACCCAATTTTTCAATTCAAACAATTACTCATGGAAATCAAAGCGAAACTTTTAGAAAAATACGACACAGCGACATTTGGCGCCAGTGGATTCAAAAAAAGAGAATTTGTAGTAGAATATGCTGAAAACCCGCAATATCCAGAATTTGTCAAATTTGAATTGATCCAAGACAAATGTGAGCAACTCGATGCATACAACGTCGGACAGGAACTCAACGTAGCGTTCAACCTCAAAGGAAGGAAATGGACCAACCCACAAGGGCAAGTGGTCTACTTCAACTCGCTACAAGCATGGAGACTATCAGCAGCCAACGACATCTCTGCAAACCCATCTCCAGCACAGGGAGG
Source organism: Reichenbachiella sp. 5M10 (assembly GCF_002742335.1). Taxonomy (NCBI): domain Bacteria; kingdom Pseudomonadati; phylum Bacteroidota; class Cytophagia; order Cytophagales; family Reichenbachiellaceae; genus Reichenbachiella; species Reichenbachiella sp. 5M10. The sequence continues at coordinate 2,310,181 of NZ_MDGR01000007.1, forward strand.
CAATGCAGCAGCAGGCGAAAGTCTTGCCGAACCAGAGTGGCTCAACAACAGCAGTGATTCTGACGCGGACGACCTTCCGTTTTAAGTAACATTGAAGTCCCTAAAGACCTATCCTGAGATACACCCAGTACCTCTCAGTTTTATAAACCAAAAGAGCCAAGATCCTGTAAAGTCTTGGCTCTTTTTTATGCAAAAAAACAAGCCCGACCACCCCGACACTTAACTGATTGAGTTCAAATATTTTACATACAATCACTTCCAAACCTCTTCAATTCCGAAAAGACAAACTAGCGTGGAATACTTACTTTTTGCATCTTTTCTAATTATATTCATACACTATTGATGAACAGAGATGATTGTGAAATATCATCTATCTTTGCATAATACTGAAAAAGTACATGGAAGAAAATTTCAAGAAACGCAACGAGGGAAAAGACCTGATCAAAAGGTACGAGTCACACAAGGAGAACAAAGAAGCGTTTTACTTTTCAACAGATGAATACGAACACATCATTCATCACTATCTCGAGCATTCCAACTACAGGAAGGCGTTAAAAGCGATCAATTTCGCATTGGATCAGCACCCATACGCTGCAGAATTCATGATCCTAAAGGCTCAGACATACTCCAGTTTGGAAGAGTATGGTATCGCCGTACAACTACTCGAAGAGGCTTCCAACCTCAATCCTGGGGATGGCGACATCTACTTGATCAAAGGCAATATACACATCATGCAAGGCAAGCATGAAGAAGCATTGGAGTGTTTTCATAAAGCACTCGAATTCAATCAAGACAAAGACGAGATTCACTTTTCTATCGGCTTGGCCTATCAAAACATCGCGGACTACAAAGGAGCCATCAAATACTTCAAACTATCGCTCGAGGAAAATCTCAACAACGAATCGGCACTCTACGAATTGGCCTATTGCCTCGATGTAGTCGGTGAGCTAGACAAAAGTATCTCCTACTACCAAGAATTCATTGATAAAGACCCCTACTCAGAGTATGCCTGGTACAACCTTGGTATCATATACAACAAACTCGAGAAGTACGAAGAATCCATCAATGCTTATGAGTATTGCATCGCTATTGACGAAAAATACAGCTCAGCCTTCTACAACATGGGCAACTCGCTGATGATGCTCAAAAAGAACGAGTTGGCTTTGGACGCATTCAAAACAACCCTAGAGCTCGAAGGCCCTACTCCTGAAATTTACTTTAGTATAGGTTCGGTCTATGAAAACATCGAACAGTACGATTTAGCCATCCGCTATTTTCGCAAGGCCACCAAGCTAGACCAATTTTATGATGAGGCTTGGTATTGTACAGGTATCTGCCTCGGACACCAAGACAAATGGTACGAAGCGGTTCATTTCTTCAACAAGGCACTCAAACTAAGTATCGAAAATGCAGACTACTGGATGGCTTTGGCGAAAGCTGAATACAAAGTAGGCAACACAATATCTAGCATAGACGCCTATGATGAGGCTAGCCAGCTCAGCCCAAAAAATGCGGATATATGGAAGGATTGGTCCAAAATCTACTTTGAACAAGGTGATTTCGAACAAGCCATTGGCATATTGTCCGACGGTATCAATGAAATCCCTGACGACAGTTCTCTTTATTACTTGAACGTGGTATACTACATCGAGAGCGGCAAATACAAAACAGCTTTTGGCTTCTTAGAGAAAGGATTATACCTTGATTATGAAGGGCATACTTTGCTTTACGATTACTTCCCCAATCTGGAAACTCAAAAAGCACTCTACAAAATCATCCAACAGTATAAGTAGCCGACTTTTCCCTTCTCAAAATCAATCACCAAATCGCTTTGGTTCTATGGTATAAATGGATTTATTTGCAAGTCGAAAAAAGACCAGTGCAATAGGAATTTTTGAATTATTTGAATGAATTACAACATAGATAGTCTACCAAGTAGAACAGCAAAACCAAGAGAATTAGGGTTTACAATGGTCATGGACAAGGGGCTAAGCTCTCGTCAAGCAGAAGACATGATCGAAACCTCATCGGAGCATATTGACATCATCAAACTCGGCTGGGCGACCTCATATGTCACCGCCAACTTAGACAAAAAATTAGCTATCTATAAGGCTGCAGGCATCCCTGTATACCTTGGAGGCACCCTATTTGAAGCATTTATTCTTAGAAATCAGTTTGACGAATACCGCCGTGTATTGGACAAATACGACCTAAGTCATGCCGAAGTATCGGACGGTTCACTCATTATGGACCATGATAAAAAGTGCGAATACATTCGTACATTGACTCAACAAGTCACCGTACTCTCTGAAGTCGGATCTAAAGATGCTGCAGAGATCATCCCTCCATACAAGTGGATTGAACTTATGCAAAAGGAACTCGATGCTGGCTCATGGAAAGTCATCGGTGAAGCAAGAGAAGGTGGTAATGTTGGTCTTTTCAGATCAACAGGTGAGGTACGTTCTGGATTGGTTCAGGAGATTTTGACCAAAATTCCTATGGAGAAAGTTTTGTGGGAAGCCCCACAAAAAGAGCAGCAAGTTTGGTTCATCAAATTGCTCGGAGCGAACGTCAACCTAGGTAACATTGCACCGAACGAAGTGATTCCTTTAGAAACCATTCGTTTGGGATTGAGGGGAGACACCTTTGATCATTTTTACAAAGGCGACCAATAGCACCACACCACCTGTCATGAAATCACCGAAAGACTATTTACTATTGTTCCTCAAAGGAATGGGGATGGGCAGTGCAGATGTGGTACCTGGTGTATCAGGGGGTACGATTGCCTTCATCACTGGCATCTACGAAGAGCTCTTACAATCGATCAATTCGTTTGATTTGACAGCATTCCAGTTGTTGACAAGCTTCAAACTCAAGGATTTCTGGAAGCATGTCAATGGAAGCTTCTTGCTCCCACTCTTGGGGGGCATACTACTTAGTGTCGTGACTTTAGCGAAGATCATTTCCCAATTCTTGGACTCGCACCCCATCGAACTGTGGTCTTTCTTCTTCGGACTGATTATCATCTCATCCATCTCGGTCGCCAAAGAAATCAAGAAATGGGATGCACTCGTGATATTGGCAGGTATTGTCGGTGTTTTAGCTGCCTATTTCATCACAGTGATCACTCCTGCTACCACACCCAACGGACTCTGGTTTGTATTTATCTGTGGAGCAGTAGCCATTTGTGCTATGATTTTGCCAGGCATATCAGGGAGTTTCATCCTATTGATATTGGGCAAATACGCCTACATCGTCAAGGCACTACACGAAATGGACCTTGGCGTGATCGTTGTCTTTGCTCTCGGTTGTATAGCAGGACTATTCTCCTTTTCTCGGGCGATCTCTTGGTTTCTGAAGACCTTTCACAATTATGCGATTGCTTTGCTAGCGGGCTTCATGGCAGGTTCGCTCAACAAAATATGGCCTTGGAAGAAGGCCATCCGCTTTGATTGGGTCAACGGTGAACAAATACCAACCTTCGAAAAAAACATATTGCCCACTCACTACCTCGAAGAGACAGGTAATCAGCCCTTGATTTTGCATGCGGTTTTGTTCATGGCCTTGGGCTTCATGCTTGTGATTGTGATCGAAAAAATCGCTTTGATGATGAAAAACAGTTCCAAGTCACCACAAAAATCATGAAGCTATTTGGCTTAATTGGGAGAACTCTCAAACACTCCTTTTCCAAGAACTACTTTACGCAAAAGTACAAGACTGAAAAAATCCCTGGCTGTCAGTATGAGTTATTTGAACTCAACGACATCTCTGAATTCCCGCAGCTCATCGCACAACACAAAGACACTCTCAGTGGTCTCAACGTCACCATCCCCTACAAACTGGATGTCATGCAATACTTGGATGAGATAGATAGCCATGCAGAGGCCATACAAGCAGTCAACACCGTCAAGTTCACACCTGAAGGCAAACTGAAAGGCTACAATACCGATTATTACGGATTCAGAAGCTCGATTGAGACTTGGGACTTGACAGGCAAAAAGGCACTTGTATTAGGTACAGGCGGAGCGTCCAAAGCCATCGAAAAAGCACTCAGTGATCTTGGCATCCCCTATCAGATGGTCTCCCGTACGGCCTCTGACAAAACCCTGTCCTACGAAACACTGTTGGATTTCCCTGCGATCGTACGCGAGCACCATCTCATCATCAACACCACACCTCTAGGAACATACCCTGACGTGGAAGGCAAAGCCAATTTACCCTACGAAGAGCTCTCAGCAGATCACTGCCTATTTGACTTGGTGTACAACCCCGAAGTGACCGCCTTCTTACAAAAAGGGTTAGATGCAGGTGCAAAAATCAAAAATGGCTACACTATGCTCGTCGGACAAGCCGAAAAGTCATGGGAAATCTGGAATAGCTGATCGGTGACACCTTAAAAGTCGCGCCTTCACAGTGGAGCAAGCTCGTCTCATTAGTGCCTAGGCTTGACAGATTATCAATACAAACAACGTACATTAGGCATGTACAACTGGATCATACTCTAAATCTGGATTAAACCTATGCTTCTATACACAACTCATTTGTTGAAAAGCCTTCTACTTTCCGCTGTATTCCTCCCTCTACACCACATTGCAATTGCACAAAAGATGAACTCCTCTACCCCTCCCTCTTTTGATCTTCCAAAAGACTCGTTGATTGACTTGGCACAGCAAACCCTCGAATTCCAATACCCCGAATTCATATTTGATACGAGTGAATACGAAATTACTGCTTGGGCCAACACCGAAAAAACCTTGGTTAGATACAGACGAATCATCCGCTTCACTCCTTTGAGGAAAAAGGAAGATAACCTAACCTATGATTTCGAAGTAAACCTAACCGAGCAGAGCATCTCTCCTTTTGACTCATGGGGCATGGACAGCTTTTACATCCCCACACCTGAGGACCAAGAAAAAATCAATTTCGTCATCCAAGCCTTTGGTATGCCCCGGATGGGCTTTAACAATAGCATCATAGAAGAGGTGGACATGTACCGTATCAACATTGATAATGACCTAGCATTTGGACATTACTTCATAGACAAGGCCTCCGGACAAGAGTGCATGGGATCCATAGAGGGAAGCTATGCACAGATGCCAGACTTCCCTGAGCCAATTGATACTGACCCACTGGTAGAAATACATGAGTAGCTCCCAAGAATAATCCTCACAGGTCAGAGAAAGTCTAGAAATACATGTGCACGATATCATTTTGTTCTACTTGTCGTAGGACATGATTATACTTGCAAATATGGAGTTCAAAATCACATCCGAATACGAACCAACAGGAGATCAACCTGCAGCAATTGCCAAATTGACAGAAGGCATCAACAACGGAGAACCTGCCCAGGTACTCCTGGGAGTGACAGGATCAGGTAAAACCTTCACCATGGCCAATGTCATCCAACAGACCAACAAACCTGCGCTAGTTCTCTGCCACAACAAGACATTGGCAGCACAACTCTATGGCGAACTCAAACAGTTCTTTCCTGAAAATGCCGTCGAGTACTTCATCAGTTATTATGACTACTACCAACCGGAGGCTTTTCTACCGACCACTGGACTCTACATCGAGAAAGATCTGAGTATCAACGAAGAAATTGAAAAGCTCCGCCTTGCAGCAACCTCTTCACTCCTCACTGGCCGTAGAGATGTAATCGTCGTAGCGTCTGTCTCCTGCATCTACGGTATAGGCAACCCAGAAGAGTTTGGTAAAAACGTCGTACACCTCGAAGTAGGACAACAAATCTCGCGAAACGACTTACTATTTCTACTAGTGGACATTCTCTATAGTCGAACGGAAGCAGACTTCAAACGAGGAAACTTTAGAGTCAAAGGAGATACGGTTGATATTTTCATTGCGTATGGAGATTTCGCCTACCGCATCATCTTTTGGGGAGATGAGATCGAGACTATCCAACGGATAGACCCTATCTCTGGACAAAAATTATCTGAGGAAAGAATCATCAGCATATTCCCTGCAAACCTATTCGTCACGGGCAAGGACACGCTCTACCAAGCGATCAATGAAATCCAAGACGACATGATGGCTCAAGTGCAGTACTTTCAAGACGAGCACAGACCTCTGGAAGCAAAACGTCTAAAAGAACGTACCGAATTTGATATCGAGATGATGCGAGAACTGGGCTACTGTTCGGGTGTAGAGAACTATTCTCGTTACTTTGACCGTAGAGAAAAAGGAGCTAGGCCTTTCTGTCTGCTGGACTATTTCCCAGACGATTTCCTCATGATCATTGACGAAAGTCATGTAACCCTACCTCAAATCCGAGCGATGTGGGGAGGTGACCGTGCCCGAAAAGTCAATCTGGTCGATCATGGATTCAGGCTCCCTTCTGCCATGGACAATCGACCATTGACTTTCGAAGAATTCGAAGGGCTCGTGCGTCAAACCGTCTACGTAAGTGCTACTCCGGCTGATTACGAATTGCGCCAAACGGACGGTGTAGTCGTAGAGCAGGTTATTCGTCCAACAGGACTGCTAGACCCTATCATCGAAGTGCGGCCCAGCGCCAATCAGGTCGATGACCTTATGGAAGAAATCGACGAACGTATCAAGCGTGACGAACGTGTACTCATCACTACTCTCACCAAACGCATGGCTGAGGAACTGACCAAATACCTGCACAATCTCAACATCAAAACTCGCTACATCCACTCTGAAGTGGATACACTAGATCGAGTTGAAATCCTGCGTGAATTGAGGCTAGGGGTATTTGACGTGCTGGTGGGGGTCAATCTACTCAGAGAAGGGCTGGACTTACCTGAGGTATCCTTGGTAGCCATCATCGATGCAGACAAGGAAGGCTTCTTGAGAAATGTCCGGTCTCTCGTACAAACCATCGGTCGTGCCGCACGAAACGAAAACGGCATGGTCATCATGTATGCTGACAAGGTCACAGGTTCTATGGAGGTAGCAATCGACGAAACCAACCGAAGGCGCAGCATCCAAATCGCCTACAACGAAAAACACGGTATCACTCCTAAAACAGTCAAGAAATCAAAAGAAGCCATCATGGGGCAAACCTCTGTGGCTGATTCCAAAAAAGACACCAAAGGAAAATATTATGCAGGAGTAGAAGCTGCAGATGTCGCAGCAGACCCAGTAGTCGCATACATGGATAAACAAGGCATAGAAAAAATGATCGAACGCACCCAAAAGCTCATGGAAAAAGCCGCTAAAGATTTGGATTTTATGGAAGCAGCCCGTCTCCGTGACGAAATGCTCGACCTACAAAAACTAAAAGAAACAAAAAAATAAGCCATCATTGAATCAATGATGGCTTATTGCATTTCTTATCGGGCACCGTATTGGATCAATTCTCCTCCTCTTCTTCGATGACTTCTTCCAGTTCATCTTCCTCAGTCTCTTCTTCCATCATCTCTTCTTCTGCTTCCATAGCATCCTCAGGAGTTGCCTCTACTTCAAGTGGAGCGATGACCTCTCCATGATGATTTTCGATATGCTTGGTTTTGTGAGCAATCACCAATGTCTTAGAAACAGACATGTAAACATCCTTTTTGAATTTCAAATGTCCGATCAACATGACTTTGTAATTTTCATCAAAAGGAATATTAGGCAGATTGTCAGGAATTATTTCAACATTCAAAACCCCCGTATGATCTTGAAACAGGTACATATTCCTTTGAGGTAACTGTTCGATAATGAATCCAGCCACAGCAAAAGTCTTTTCTGACTTAGTGAGCGTCTTGACTTCTCCTTCTAGTTGAGCAACAGTATACGCTTGATGTTTGGTATTTGGTCCTGTGTACTGCCCGAAAGATACCAAAGGAAGTGATACAATAAGTACAGCAATAAATAAAAGTGATTTCATGTTCTAATCTTTAGTTGATATAAGACATCAAATTAGCCAATGATTGACTTGCAACCAAATTTTGCTCTAAATAGATAAATGGTTTTCTAGGATCAATTTGAGTCCCAAAAGGATCAAAACTACTCCGATTCCGATTTTCAAATAACGTTGAATTTTGGCACTCAGGTAGATACGCAACTTCTCTGCATAATAGGCCTTGAGTGTATCGGTCACCCATACGGTACTCAATATTCCGAAGAAATAGAATAATTCGTCACGAGTGCTCGCAAAGGTAGCGATCGCATAATTAGACATGGCAGCCCAAAACCCCCAAACAATTGGATTGATAGCACCCAACATGAAGCCCTGAGTAAACATCCCTGCATGCGCCAACTTATTACTCGTTTTTACAGCTTCTTTCAGCTCTTCACTTTCTGTCTTCTTTTTGACCAAAAAAGCAATCCCAAACACAATGAGTAGAACTCCACCCGCCAAAGAGAGCCATGGATTCGGTTCTTCGCCGGACACCTTACTCATCCCAAACCAAGTGATGGCTATGATACCCGTATCAGCAATCCCTACACCTAGCACAAAGAACAATGCTTTCTTGTATCCGTGATCCAGTGATTTCTGAATAAGAGTAAGGAAGACAGGCCCTGTAGATACGGCCAAAATCAGACCTGTCGAGAGTCCAATGAGATATGGTGGCAAATCGATATTAGTTAGTTTCGGCTAAAATACACTGTTTTCCACCAAGTCCTTCCATGATTGCAACCTTTCCGATTTCAGAACTCGCGGAAACTTATTTTGACCTCCTTCCTTTCCATTGATTTTCATCCATTGGTAAAACACCTCGGAAGGCACGACATTGACATATACCTCTTTGAGCGCTGCTGTACGCTCTACTCGGTAGTCGTCGTTGAGGGATTGAAGGTACTCATCTAACACAGCCCTGAGCTGCACCCAATCAACCGCATCATCTGTTCCCACATACCAACGATGAGCAAAGAGTCCATCACATTCTTCTCCAGACACAGTAAACTCTTTGATGTCAATATTGAGTGCTGCTGCGGTCAATTCCATCGCTCGATTCATATTATCCATAGATAAATGTTCGCCACAGAGGCTTAGAAAATGCTTGGTACGACCTGTAATGATAATTTCTACCTCCTCTACATTCGTAAACTGCACTACATCGCCAATGAGATATCGCCATGTACCTGCATTGGTACTAAGTAGGATTGCATAGTCCCTTCCTGCTACTACTTCATCGATTTTGTAAGCCTCCGCCCCTTTTCTGATCTGTCCTTCACCGTCAAAATTCTCCGTCGTGAATGGTACAAATTCATAAAAAATCCCATTATTCAAAACCAGCTTCATCGCATCGGACTGCATGTCATCCTGAAATGCAATGAAGCCTTCGGAAGCCAAATAGGTCTCTAAATACAGCATAGGCTTACCCAGCAGTTTCTCAAAACCCTTTTTGTAAGGTTTGAAAGACACTCCTCCATGAACGAAAATTTGTAGGTTGGGCCAAATCTCATGAATATGCTGAACCTGATAGTGCTCTATGATGCGCTCTAGCAGTATCTGTATCCAGGCAGGGACGCCGACTACCACTCCGATATCCCAAGCCTTTGCTTTTTCCACCATCTCAGTGAGTTTGCGCTCCCAATCCGGCGCGGCTGATATTTTCTTGCCCGGTTTGTAGAAATGTTGAAACCAAAACGGGACCTGTGAGGTTGTGATCCCACTCAAATCCCCTTCAAAATACACTCCATTGAATTTCAAATCGGTACTCCCCCCCACCATCAGAATCCCCTTCTCATAAAAATCAGAATGAAGATCATATTTGGAAATAGAAAGTAGCTGCCGCACGCTTGTCTTGCGAATAGACTTGATCATGTCAGCGGTCACAGGGATATATTTGGACGAGGCGCTAGATGTCCCCGAACTCAAGGCATAATACTTGACTTTTCCTGGCCAAGTCACGCCTTTGATCCCTTCTCGAGATTTGGCCCACCAAGTCTCATTGATCTCCTCGTAGGAGTAGATGGGCACGTTGCTTTTGTAAAATTGATAAAACAAATCTTGGTCTTGATTCTTGAAACCATTCAAAATCGTCTTGAAATAATGGTAACGACCAAAATATGTATCCTTTGCTGCGATGAGCAACTTGCGAAGCTCACTCTTTTGGAGATCAAGAGGTGATGTGTAATCTTGCTCTAGAGTCTCCCGAAGCTTAATGCCTTTCTTTAATAATTTACCTAGAAATGCCATAGTCAATAAACCATTCCATGCTTAGTTTAGATTATCAAACTTAGAGTTATTTCTCCCTTTTTATATTCATAAGTTAGTGGTTATTTTGTTAATCCATCATTACCAAATCATGAAAGGATCGAAAATGAAATCTGAGATCGCTGACAACCTCCAAAAAATCAACGCAAGTCTAGAAGGCAGCAATGCTCGCCTCATTGCTGTGAGCAAAACCAAACCTATAGCAGCCTTACTGGAAGCATACGAAGCTGGACAAAGAGCTTTCGGTGAAAACAAAGTACAGGAACTTGTCGACAAACATGAGGCTTTGCCTAAAGACATTGAATGGCACATGATTGGTCATTTGCAACGCAACAAAGTCAAGTATATCGCGCCATTCATTCACTTAATCCACGGTGTGGACACAGAGAAATTGCTCATAGAAATCAACAAACAAGGAGAGAAAAACGAGCGAATCATCCCATGCTTGCTACAAGTACACATCGCTCGTGAAGAAACCAAATTTGGGTTTAGCCCTGAAGAAATCCATAAGTGGCTTGATACACAGCCCCTAGATCATCTTCCACATGTCTCTATACAAGGGCTGATGGGCATGGCAACTCATACCAAGGACGAGGGACAAATAGCTACAGAATTTTCTGATTTAGCCCATCTGCGTAACGAACTAAAGCAGCGCTACCAACACGAACGATTCTCCATGACCGAACTCTCCATGGGAATGAGCGGTGACTACCCACTAGCTGTTGCCAACGGCAGTACCATGATCCGAGTGGGCAGTACCATCTTTGGCGTACGCCACTATCCGAACCAACCCTAGGACACCCCTCCATCCAAACAACACCTCTAAACCCTCACACTTTGAAACACCGCTCTACTCCTATCTCCTGGCTTGCAATCTCACTATTGATGGCAGGCCTGTGGTTTGGGCCAAGTCCTATTCAAGCCCAAAGTGACGAGGAAATCCAAAAAATATACATGGACAGTGTCAAGCATTTGCCTTCATTCACGATCTATGGAGACAACTACCTCATCACAGGTACAACCCTAGGAGAGACACCTACCGCAGACAACAGTGATGCTAAATTGCAATTTGGATTCAAACAACGGCTCACAGATCACAAGCTACCTGGACAGACTTACCTCTTTTTTACGTATCGGCAGCTCTCCATCTGGAACATCTACAAAAAATCATACCCGTTCGAAGACCACAACTTTAACCCCAGCCTTGGACTAGGGCGTTTACTCTTCCATAACGGCTCACTGCATGGTGGGCTGTGGCTAGCCCTGGAGCATCAGTCCAACGGGCTTGGAGGAGACGATTCACGTGGGTGGAATTTCGTTTCGCTTCGCTACGTCACCAAAGTCCGGCAAGACCTCAGTGCAAGCCTCAAAGCATGGGTACCCTTTGGCAAACTAGAAGGCAACCCCGACTTACTGGATTACACCTCCTACTTCGAGCTCGGCTTCAACTACAGCAAAAGTCCAAAGTGGATTTTTCAATCAGAAATGAGAAAGTCGTTTACCAAGGATTGGAAAGGTAAACTGCAACTGTCTATCAGCTACCGAATAACCAAAAAAGCAGACCAATTCATCTACTTGCAATATTACAATGGATACGCAGAGTCACTGCTCAATTACAAACAACACATCAACATGCTTCGGGTTGGGTTTGCCATCAAAGATCTCAGTACAATTATGAAGTAGCAGGATCGTGTATGTAGAGGGATTAGGCATTGTCAATCCAGACCCGACTGTTCAAAGCAAGACAGACCTACCTACAAAAAAGCACTCAATCCGGGAACGCTAATAACCCGAACTAAGTGCAAAACTACTAGATATCGCTACCCCTCCTTCAATCCAATAAAGGGAGCAATTACTTTGATTCTGACTCTAACGCTTCTTCATCAGAGACAAGCGCCACACTGTCAAAATTGTTTACCTCGTCATTGTTCCAAACTTTGTGATTTTTGGCAGCAGGACCTTTCAAATCAGGTCTAGATGAAACTACTGCTACAGTTTCGAATTCTGACTCCTCCTTTTGATTCCAAGCTTTTTGGTTCTTGGCAGCAGGGCCTTGTACTCTATCTGAAGCGTCAGACTTCATCACTACAGTTTGTTCAGTCTTTACGTCATTCTTCCAAGGCTTGTGATTTTTAGCTGCAGGACCTTTGAGATTATTACTCTGTGCTTGGCCTACCAGTGCCATAGAAGAAAATAATACGGCAATCATTAAAGTTTTCATAGCTCTATAATTTAGTTACAACCTTCGTTTAAATCTTGTATACAATTATACGCCTATTGTTTAGGCACGAGCCTCTAAGAAAAATGGTAAATCTAGATACGGATTTATCGGTAGGACAATCATCCGTATAAATACGGATGATTTAGATAATACTCAGCTTGGCAGCCTTTTTGATCAATTCAGCACTGTTTTTCACCTCGAGCTTCTTCATCATGTTGACGCGATGTGTCTCCACAGTTCGGGTACTGATGAAGAGTTTCGCTGCTATTTCTTTGGTGGTTAGTCCATTGGATATCAATTCAAGAATTTCAGATTCCTTCGCCGAAAGCTTTTTGGGCTGAGTCCCTTCCATAGCCATGATATTGATCATGCGCTCCGAGATCTCATGATTAAAATACTTCTGCCCTTTGTAGACCGTATTGATAGCCAGAGCTAGTTCATCTTCGTCGGTATTTTTGAGCAAATAACTATACGCTCCACTTCGGACGCACTTGACAATATAATTGCCATCGTCATGCATCGAGATAGCGATAGTCTTGATCTTAGGGTATTCCTTTTTCAGTTTCTTGAGCGCCTCGAACCCGTTCATCTCGGGCATTGTCAAATCAAGCAGCAGTACATGTGGTTCTTCGTCATCATTTGCCAAAAATTCAAACAGCTCAACCCCGTTGCTCAAACCAGCTACTACTTCAAAATCCTCATTGGAAGTCAACAAAGCGGACATACCGTCACGAAACAACTGGTGATCATCTACTATTGCTATTCTTATCATACTCATGGCTTAATCGGGATTTCTACTTCGACTACTGTCCCCTCTTCACTGGATTGAATGGAACAGTACCCATTAAATACTTCAATACGTTCACGAATGTTGCGTAAACCAGAACCAGGGTTAGACTCGTCTACTTCAAAGCCCTTGCCATCGTCATAGTAGTACAAGGATAGCTTATCTTCGAATTCTGTCAAAGAAAGCCTAATTTTCTTTGCTTCAGCATGTTTCAATGTATTGTTCAACAACTCTTGACAGACTCTAAATATACAAATATGCACCTCAGGTGACAAATCTGAATCCTCCTCATCAGTGGAGTTTTCGTACTGAATATCGAGCTGCGACGAGCGGCGAATCATCTCTACAAAATTGCCTAGAGCCATCCCTACACCGAAATCAATCAATGCATGAGGCATCAAGTTGTACGACATACGTCGAATCTCCTGAATGGTATCGTCTACCATCCGCTTTAGCTTCATTTTCTCATCGTCATCCAGGTGTGCAGACTGGACGCTCATCTTAAGTGTGGTCAGTAGCGGCCCAAGTCCATCATGCAGCTCCCTAGAGAGGCGCTTTCGTTCGTTTTCTTGTCCAGTAATGAGGGATTGCTTGGACAGCAGCCGGTTTTGCGCCTCCTTCTTCTTAAATTCATTCAGTCGTTGTTGCATCACTATCAGCGACTTACCCAAAACATCGTTTTTACCAGACAGCTCATGTGTAGCTTCGAGATTCATCCGACCTAGCTCATGCGAAAACAAAATTGCCCCGTTGATGGATCGCTTCAATTCTGCGAGTGCAGTAAACATCTGTGTAATCTCGCGTGCAGGATACGACTCATTTGTATCTATATTGTAATTGCCCACAGCCATACTGTGTAGCAGATTTCTCATTTTCATCAAGGGCTTGGAAAATATATCCGTCAAAAACACCGACAAGGAAATCGACATAAACAACACCAAAAGCGTAATCACAAGGAGGTTGTTGCGCATCTCTTGCAAGGGCTTATTGACCTCAGACACATCAATCTCAGAGAGTATGCCCCATTTGAGTTGTGGAACATGGATTTTCTGATAGGCACTAAACACCTTTACCCCACGGTAGTCCATAAACATCCCCGTACTGTCCTTGCCTGCTAGGGATTTGATGACTCCCTGAGTATGTGCCAATATACGCGACGGGATCTCCACTGGGAAAAACCGTGACACGGATCGCAAAGAAGAATCCCCTCCTACCAAATAAGTCTCCCCACTATTTCCCATACCTGTACGCTCCAACAAAATCTCTTGGATCCTATCCATGCGCTTGACCTCTACCAAGTACCCTCCATTTTCTAAGTTGCGCAAGAAGGCCAGTCTAATCTTGCCCTCCTCATCACAAGGAGTCATGTCATAGACCCCCGATTTGATCGGCCCTTTCGGAAAGCGATACGCCTCACATGTCAAGTCGTTGGGGTGTTCGGTATAGAGCTTGCTATCCTTGTAGTCAGAGTCACGTGCCTCCTCCGTCCGCTCCATAAAACCCTGCCACTCCATGTCAAGGTAATGCTCAATTTGGACGCACTTCAAGTTTTTGATAGAGGCCAAATGAAGCAATACCCTTTCGTTGAGTGCCTTCTGAAACTGCATGTAAAAGAACACCGACAGTACAGACACGGTCAATATGATAAGCATATTGATCATGATTATGGTCCAAAGTCGAATACTAATACTCTTCATCTTCTTATTAAATCTTCTAATACCGGCAGGACTTCCCTCCACTTTCCGCAGTCCTCAAAATTATCACAACTACAGAGATAAACAACAGCAACTGCTTATCCCCACTCAACTCGATGACACCATCAAAACAGATAAGTTATTTCAAATTAAACATATTTTACACTGTCTCAAATCATATTATTTCCTGTATGTATAGAGAAATTATTATTCTTGTGGTTGGCTTGGGCACCAAACCAAGTTTTAAACTACTAGATACAATAATTTTTGTTTTCAATGACTAGAAAATCAATAACGCTACTGATTCTCGCACTTGGCATACCTATGCTAGGATTCGCACAAGACACAGGACTCGACAAGGGTGACACAGCCTGGATGCTGATTGCCACTGCACTCGTCGTACTCATGACCCCAGCTGGTCTCACGCTATTTTATGGAGGGCTCACTCGACGCAAAAGTGTGCTCAACACCATTGGCATGAGTTATACGGCTTTTTGTACTGCCACCATCGTATGGGTAGTGATTGGTTATAGTTTGGCTTTCAGTGATGGCAATGGTTTCATTGGAGGTTTTGACTATTTCATGCTACACCACATCAGAATCGACGATTTACTGGGCAGCATCCCTCACCTACTCTTTGTCATGTTTCAAGGCACCTTTGCTGCGATCGCTGTGGCCCTCGTGAGTGGATCAATCATCGAGCGGGTCAAATACTCCACTTGGTTTATCTTTTCTATTCTATGGGTGATGTTCATCTACTCCCCGATTGCACACATGGTATGGGGCGGTGGTATTCTGAGTGACCATGGTGAATTGGATTTTGCGGGTGGTACAGTCATCCACATCAATGCAGGCATATCAGGACTCGTGCTCGTCTACATGCTCGGCAACCGGAGAGGTCACAAAGAACTCGAGCATAGACCCTCGTCGACCAAACTCATGCTATTGGGTAGCTCACTACTTTGGTTCGGTTGGTTTGGATTCAATGGTGGCAGTGCACTTGCTGCAGATTACATAGCTGCCAACGCCATACTCGTCACCAATGTCGCTGCAGCAGCTGGTGGACTCGCCTGGCTCATGATCGAATGGCTGACCTCCGAAAAGAAACCTACTCTACTTGGCTCAGCCTCTGGGGTCGTCTCTGGACTCGTGGGGATCACTCCAGCCTCCGGTTATGTGGATGTATCAGGTGCCTTGGCCATTGGGCTTTGCTCTGGGGTCATCGGTTACTATGGTGTCGTCAAACTCAAGGGGTGGCTAGGCTATGACGACACCTTGGACGTGTTTGGAATCCATGGGCTCGTCGGAATTTTTGGAGCGCTTGCCACAGGCTTACTAGCCAACCCTGATATCAACGGAGAGACTGGACTGTTCTACGGGAATCCTGGCCAAGTCATTCCTCAATTGGTCGCCGTAGGCACTACCATTGTCTTTTCGGGCTTAGGTTCAGCCCTTCTGTTTTGGTTCACTACATTGATCACAGGAGGCGGACGTATCGAAGGTGCCCTTGAAGATCAAGGTATGGATATAGGGTACCATGGCGAAGAAAGTTTCGACAATTTGGAAGAAGAAAACCTCTAACCAGAGTTGACTCACAAAAAAAGAGGCCGTTTCATAAGCAATCTTTGGACTAGAAAGATTCAAACGCTTGTGAAACGGTCCTCCATCACTATAGAACTATCCTAGAGTAGTATGCGCAAAATTCTGCGCAGTATTTGATGGTTCTGATAGGCTATGAAAAGTATTTTTTGATATGTGGTCCCTTGGTGGCAAAGCCTCGACGACCCAAGAATTTTTCCTTCATCATGATAGGCAGAGTGAAGCCTTGAAAAAGAATCGAACAGACCACCACCACATAGGTCATAGTGATCATGAGTTCTTTGCCCGCAAAATCTCCCAAAGCCAAAATCAAGGCAATCGGCAAACCTCCCCTGAATGCCCCCCAAGTCATCACCGACACGGTATCCTTATCAAACGACACGGTCATCGACATGATCTTGACTGGTATAAAAATACTCAACCATCGGCCAAACAGCACAATATTGACGGCCAGAAACCCCATGGCAAACCAATCCATCCGCCACTCGATGACGAGCATTTCCAAACCCATCAATACAAAGAGCATGACAGCCATGGTTTGCTCCATCAAGTTCCAAAACTTGTAAACATAGGCATTGACTACTCCCTTTGCATCGGGATTCTTTTGATCGACACGACCGAGATTACCTATCATCAATCCCATGATGAGGGCCACAAGTTTGGAGTAGATCGCAAAGTATTCCGAAATAAATGATCCAACCATCACCAATGCGATAGTAATCAACACCTCGATATGCATTTCGTCATTGTCGATATAGTTGAGAATCAAGTATCCAATGTAGCCCATCCCGATACCAATCCCTACACCACCCAAGATCTCGATGGATACGACACGAGTCACCTCTGTAAAAATCATATCGTGCCCTTCTGAGACCATCATGACATGGTAAAGAACAAAAGCCAACACCACCGAAAAAGCTCCGTTGAAAAGTGACTCTCCCTCCACTTTCGTTTCCAGTTTTTTGGGCAAATAGAAGTTGCCCGTGATATTGGCAGACGAAATAGGATCAGTAGATGAAATGACCGCACCAAAAACCAAGCTGTACATGTAACTCACTCCCAGTCCTAGCTGATGAAGAACAACGTAGAGAATCGAACCAATCACAAAAGTTGAGATCAAGGCACTGACGATCGACAACAAAATCACTGTCAATTTGAGCGAACCGAGTTTCTTCATGTTCATCTTAAGACCTCCTGCAAATAGAATCACACTGATCACAATCTGGTTGAGGACATCTCGAAAATCAAAAGCCTTGACATGTTCGGCGATGTGATATTCGGGAAACATATGTCCCAGCACCATCACTGTCAGTGACAGCAACAAGGTCAAAATCATCAACCCAACAGAAGTAGGCATCTTGAGATAAAAGGTGTTTAAAAAAATAAACAAACCGGACAGGAAGATCAGGAAAGCAACGACATCAAATAAGTGCATAATGTTTCATTTTTCTTACAATGATAGCCCCCTCACCCCTCAATAGTAATCTGAGAATAACGGTAAATAATCCTCCGTATTAATACGGAACAAAATCAAAAAAAGCACTTTAAACTGTTTAAACAGCTATTTGATCACTCCTCCAAATCTGGCAATTCAGACAAGATACTGTATCACCATGAGCTACCAACGTCGAGATGAACGATGAGTGCTCATCGAGTGATCCCTTGTAGTGCGTCGAAGACCAATTGAGCGACAGCTTGCGCTCCCTCTGGTTGAAAGTGTGTATTGTCACTCTTACCTTCTGGGTAATTGCCGTATTGTCCTGCAGACAAATTCATAAAATAATTCTCCGTGACATACACTTTTCCTTTGCTACTGAAAGCATCCATGGACAGTTGGTTGAGATCGATCAGCTCCACTCCATATTCAGCAGCGACATCTTTGGCTGCCTGAGGGTAATCGCCATGTACGTTTTCGAGGTGTTCGTTTTCCCACGGATAATTGCGCGCGACGGGTGTCAAAACGACCGGAATAGCACCTTTGGCAAGTGTCTGACTGATATACAAGCGCAAAAACTCCTTGTAGCCTTCTACATCCACGTAGCGTTCCGTTTTATCAACTGCTGCATCGTTGTGACCAAATTGCATCAGTACCACATCCTCCTGTTGCAGACTTTCGTACACGCCACGCCACCTTCCCTCTTGGAAAAAAGTCCGCGTGCTTCGTCCCCCACGGGCTCGATCATCTATCCTGACACTATCCGCGGAGATCAGTCCACGCACTAGCGACAAGCTATCTGAGACAAAAAAAGGCTGAAACACCTGCCCCCACCCCGTGAGGGGATACCGTGTAGTCATGTAATCCCCCTCGTAGAGATTATAATCCGCCATGGTCGAGTCCCCAATGAGGTAGACCGTCACAGTTTTGGGTTGACGTACCGCAGCGGTCAAACCCAATACCAATACAATTAGAAGCAAGGAAAGTTTCAATTTTACATTCATATCCGTAGAATTTATATCCACTAAGGTAGATGAGTATCTTCGGATGGGCTATTCAAAAAAACACGTGCATGTATTCAATTTTTATTCTTGAATTCACACACGTGTTTAGCGATAATTTTACAGCTCCCTTATTTCAGTTTCAGATCAAACACATCCTTTCGTCTGTCGCGCAAGTTGCGCACACTACCAAACTGATTGAGCTCTCTTAGGAGATCGATATCGACATCTGCGATCAAAATCATCTCTGTATTGGCGGTTGCTTCTGCCTTGATGCCATTGGCTGGAAACGAAAAGTCACAGGGTGTAAACACCATAGACTGAGCATACTGAATATCCATGTTGTGCACCTTGGGCAAGTTGCCTACACTTCCTGCAATAGCGACATAGCATTCGTTTTCGATGGCTCGTGCTTGGGCACAATGCCTCACCCGTGAGTAGCCGTTTTGTGTATCGGTCAAAAACGGCACAAACAAGATGTCCATTCCCTGATCTGCAAGAATGCGACTTAGTTCTGGAAACTCTGAGTCATAGCAGATCAAAATGCCAATTTTCCCACAGTCTGTATCAAAAGTCCTCAACTGACTCCCACCTTGCATACCCCAAACCTTCGCTTCATCAGGCGTGACGTGCAGCTTTTCATAGCGTTCTGTACTTCCGTCTCGTTTGCAGAGATATCCTACATTGTAGAGCAAATCGTTCTTTATCTCGGGCATACTGCCTGTAATCACGTTGATATTGTAGGATATTGCCAACTCCGAAAATCTCTCAACGATTTTCTCAGTATGCTTAGACAACTCGCGAATCGCTTCTGATTCAGAGAGATGGTTGTTTTCCGCCATGAGCGGGGCATTAAAAAACTCAGGAAACAAGGCAAAGTCCGAGCGATACCCAGATACTGCGTCAATGAAGTATTCTGCTTGCTGCATCACCTCCTCTAGGTTTTTGTATGGACGCATCTGCCACTGAATCAATCCCAGTCGTACGATTTTCTTTTGAGAAGTCGCGACCTTGGATTTTTTTTCATAGTAGATATTGTCCCATTCAAGAAGCACAGCAAATTCATTGGAATCCTCATCTCCTTCGAGATAACCTTTGAGGATTTTCGAGGGGTGAAAATCATTCGATATCTGAAAATTCAAGACAGGGTCTTGAATCTCTTTGCGCTTCACCTTCTCGATGTACTGTTTGGGAGAAAGCTCCTTGGCATACTTATGATAGTTGGGGATACGTCCCCCAAACACGATACTTCTCAGGTTGAGCCGTTCGCAGAGTTCTTTGCGGTAATCATATAGCCTGCGCCCCAACCGTAAGCCCCTAAACTCTGATTTGATGAATACATCGATCCCGTACAGTACATCTCCCTTACTCGTGTGCGTCTTGAACGAATAATCGTCCGTAATCTCTCTATACGTATGATGCTCATCAAACTTGTCATAATTGACGATGATCGATAATGCACAACCAGCCAAATGCCCGTTGACCTTGATGACCACCTGTCCTTCTGGAAACTTATTGATAAGAATCTTGATATGCTCTTCTTGCCAATATGAATTGGGCAAGTTGGAATAGGCCTCTATCATGGCCCGTTTCAGTTCCTGATAATCGTCAAGTGTGAGGTATTGCAGCTCTACATTTTCTATGGCTTGTTTCATACAATCAATGGCTAATATGCGTCCAAGCGAAGTTACGTGGAAGCCGCAGTATTGTTGAGCCTTTTGATAGAAATTGATCCAAGATTTATACTACAATTTTTCTTGGATTTCAATTAGGATTTCGTGCGACCGTATTTTGGCTGCATGATCATATATGTGCGACACTACCATGAGCTCATCCACCTGAGTCGCCTGCACAAACTCCTCTAAATCTCGTGCTACTCCTGTAGCATCTCCTACAAAACTATAGGTCAAAAACTGCTGCAAAACCGACTCAAATTCAGTAGGCAAGACAAACCCTGGGTCGGGAGCTTGCAACGGTCTACGGTCTCTAGTCAAAATCCCCATAAATACCTTCTGCATAGAAGTAGCGATCAGTTGTGCCTCTTCGGTACGATCCGCTGCGATGACATTGACACAAGCCATGGCATAGGGCTCGCTCAAGTACTCTGAGGGTTTGAAACTATCACGGTAGATTTTGAGTGCCTGATGCAATTGTGTCGGGGAAAAATGACTTGCAAAAGCGTAAGGCAAACCAAAAGAGGCCGCCAAATGTGCACTATCTGTACTTGAGCCTAAAATCCACATAGGCACATCTACTCCTTCGCCTGGTATGGCCCTCACTTGACCATGCTGGTTATCGATAGAAAAGTAGTTTTGCAACTCTCTCACTGATTGAGGAAACTTGTAAGCCGCCTGGTCATCTCGCTGTAGGGCTGCTGCGGTGTGCTGATCCGTTCCTGGCGCTCTACCAAGTCCTAAATCAATCCGGTCTGGATACAAAGACGCCAAAGTCCCAAACTGCTCTGCCACCATCAGCGGCGCATGATTGGGCAGCATGATTCCCCCAGACCCTACCCGAATCGAAGATGTACCTCCTGCTATGTGACCGATCAGCACCGAAGTAGCCGAACTCGCAATACTCGGCATATTGTGATGCTCTGCAAGCCAATACCGATGATACCCTAATTGCTCGGCGCGCTGCGCTATATCCAATCCCAAACGGAACGAATCGGCTGGTCCATACCCCTCTCGGATCACGGCCAAATCCAAAACAGACAAGGGAATTTTTTTGAAGCTTTTACTCATGAAATGTATCTGTATAAACGAAAAGAAATGTAAGAATAAAGGTGACCCCACATGCAGCCACCTAACTACATACTGCTATCTTTCAAAAAAGTTTTACCAATCTCGATCCAGTCTCCCTAGCTCCATACACACTGGCCAATTTTTCATACGACCAGTTAGTAGCCAATAAAAAAGGTGCGTCCATCCACCTGATTCAGGAAGGATTAACGCACCTTTTGTCTATATAGAGTGGACAAGGTGTAGCCAGCGGCCCCTTGCTTCAGTTGACTACCGAGTTGACCAACATCTCTGCTGCGATCATTCGTTCTTCGTTGTTGAGCTCATGCCCTTTCGCATTTTCAAGCAAAGCCATCATTTCTTCTCGGTTACCGAGTGGGAGGATCTCTTCTCTTTCATCAATTTCACCTACCCATTTGACGATGTTGTGGATCGCCAATCTTTCTATTTCTCTATTTGTTGTCACATTCATGGTATTTATTATTTAAGTCAGTGATTAATACGTGAGGCAGTTACCAAGAGATGTGCCAGACCCCATAGGTATTATGCCCATTTTGCACATGAGGGCATAAAAACTCATTTTGGAAGGTATTTGTAGCCAAAGAGCCTAACTTCGCGTCATGAAAATTTCAAAAAATTCAGTGGTAACGATCACTTACCAATTAAAAGAGAGTAACAAAGAAGGTGAAATCATCCAAGAAGTCGACAACAAGGAGCCATTCGTATTCCTGTTCGGTGCAAATCAAGTATTGCCACAATTCGAAGAAAACCTTATCGACCAAGAAATAGGTGCTAGCTTTGAGTTTGGCATCAAGAGTGAAGACGGATACGGAGACCCCAATCCTGATGCAATCGTTGACCTACCCATCAATATCTTCCAAGGAGAAGACGGCAAAATTGCTGACGCAGTGCAAGTAGGAACCTTCCTACCTATGAACGACCAAGAAGGCAATCCCATGCAAGGGCTCGTATTAGAGATCAATGAAGAAAATGTGAAAATGGACTTCAATCACCCAATGGCTGGCGTTGACCTTTATTTCACTGGCGAAGTGATCGAAGTGAGAGAAGCAACAGCCGAAGAGCTAGATCACGGTCACGTACACGGTGAGGGTGGACACCAACACTAAGCACATAGATCAAACGATATTTCATACAACGCTACTCCTTTCGAGTGGCGTTTTTTTATCTCACTACAAGCTGCACCATCAACTGACATCACTCCAGCGCCAGCCCATCGATCCCATCACAACTCTCCATCGCACTCTTCCTAAGAGTTGTTACCTTTTGTACCCCAGTCTGTGTAATTTCGCAGCTTCATAGCTAAGCGAACAACATGTCTTTTGACCCATACCAAATCGACCTCCCCATCACAGAGGTCATAGCCCCTACCCAGCAGCACCTTGCTCAAGAAAACACCCTCATCGTACATGCACCTCCAGGAGCAGGCAAGAGTACCTTGCTACCACTTGCACTGCTAGAAGAGTCGTGGCTCACAGGCAAAAAAATCATCATGCTAGAGCCAAGACGACTCGCCGCACGCTCCATCGCTGTACGCATGTCGGAGCTGATCGGGGAGCCTGTCGGCAAAACAGTAGGCTACCGCATTCGATTTGACAACAAAGTCAGTGAACACACCAAGATCGAAGTAGTCACGGAGGGTATCCTCACGCGTATGCTACACAGTGACAATGCCATCGAAGATGTGGCCTTGGTGATTTTCGATGAATTTCACGAGCGCAGTATCCATGCGGATGTAGCACTTGCTCTCTGTCGCGAAGCACAAAACGTGCTACGCCCAGATCTCAAGATCATGATCATGTCCGCTACGCTCAACACCACCGAACTCACAGAGCTACTCCAAGCCCCTCTCGTGGAGAGTAAAGGCCGGCAATACCCTGTTGAAGTTTACTATGAAGACCAGCAGGACGAATGGATGATGGCCGAGCTCGCCGCACGAGTCATCAGCAAAGCAACCAAAAAACACGAGGGAGATGTACTTGCTTTTTTCCCTGGACAGGGAGAAATCATGAAGTGTGAAGAAATCCTCCGCAAAGACATGCGGGATTTTGCCATCCTGCCCCTCTATGGTTCTTTGCCACACGGCAAACAGATGGCCGCCATCCTGCCCAACCGAGATGGCAAACGCAAGATCGTCCTAGCCACCTCCATTGCTGAGACAAGCTTGACCATCGAAGGCATCAAAATCGTCGTAGATACGGGCTTTGGACGTACATCCAAGTTTGACATCAAATCCGGGCTGTCCAAACTCGAAACGGTACACATCAGCCAAGACTCTGCCGATCAACGCGCGGGACGTGCAGGACGACTCAGTCCCGGCGTCTGCTACCGCATGTGGAGCAAAGCCACACAAGATCGGCTCCAAAAGCACCTCACCCCAGAGATCATGGAAGCCGATCTCGCCAACCTCGTACTCGACATGGCGCAGTGGGGTATCAGCAACATCCACGAGATGACTTGGCTCACACCTCCTCCTAAAGCCGCAGTCCTCCAGGCCCAAGACCTTCTGCATCAGCTCGAAGCACTCCAAGATAACAAGATCACTGACCATGGCAAACGTCTCCATGAGCTACCCTGCCATCCGCGGATCGCACACATGCTACTCATGGCAGAAGAACAAGAGCTAGTACCTCTCGCCTGTGATATTGCGGCACTCCTAGACGAGCGTGATCCACTCGGGCGTGAAGCTGGTACGGACATCAACGAACGCATCAACGTCCTACGAAGATTACGTGGAGAAAACCGTCTAAGTAGGAAGTTTTCCCGTATCGAAAAAATCGCCAACCAATATCGACAGCTCTTTGATCTAGAAGCACAGAATGAACCTCACGACTCCTATGAGACCGGTATATTGCTCTCCTACGCCTATCCTGAACGTATCGCATTTGCCCGACCAGGCAACAATGCGCAGTTTCAGTTATCCAATGGAAAATATGCCATGCTCGGTCACCGCGACGATCTAGCCAATGAACCTTGGCTAGCCATAGCGCACATGGATGCTCGTGACGGCATGGGCAAGATATTCATGGCATCACCGCTCAACCCGAGAGATCTGATGCCTCTCGTCAAGGAAAAGGAAATCATCACATGGGACACGCGCCAAGGGGGATTGATCGCCTCTCTGGACATGCGTATAGGAAGCATCACTTTGCGCTCTACTCCCCTGCCAGATCCCGACGAGTCTCGCCTAGTAGAAGCGATCTGCGACGCACTCAAAAAAGAAGGTGAACGCCTCCTCAACTGGGATGAAAGCGTAACCCAATGGCAAAATCGTGTACTCAGTCTACGCAAATGGAACCCTAGCCAAGCATGGCCTGACGTCAGTACACCTACCCTACTCGTCACCACCCACGAATGGCTCGCACCCTACCTCGATGGCATCAAAAAACCCGAGGCACTCAAAAAAATAGATTTAAAATTGGTACTAAAGCATTCGTTGGACTATGCACTCCAGGGCAAACTCGACACACTGGCACCCATGAAGATCAGTGTACCAAGTGGTTCGCAGATCAAATTGGACTATGCTGCTGATGGCAGTGCACCGATATTGGCAGTACGCCTACAGGAGGTGTTTGGGCTGGCTGACACACCTAAAATTAACGAGGGGAAAACCAGTGTCTTGATGCATCTATTGTCTCCCGGATACAAGCCTGTGCAGATCACAGGTGACCTCAATAGTTTCTGGAACAACGCCTACTTCGACGTACGCAAAGACCTCAGAGGCCGCTACCCTAAACACGTCTGGCCCGAAGACCCATGGCAAGAACAGGCCATACGTGGAGTCAAACGAAAAAAATAGCCGCTACAGGTTTTCAGGAAGACACTTCACAGACAAGGTCTGATAGTCTTCTGGGAAATAGGCTTTCAATACAGCCACGTAGTAATTATGTGGCTTGTGTTGGTAAAAAGTTGGTGATTTTTGATACAGACTCTCGTCCACAAAATAGCCCTGCTTGTCTCTAGGCAGCACGGCCATCAACGAATCGTTCTCAAGAATCGTCGAATCTCGAAGTATCTTGGGGTACTCAAAAGGGTACAATTCTTTGCGTACCCCTGTCACGTAGTAGTTGATGTCGTCCACATAGGGAGGCAGTATCACCTCTCCCAAATCCTTTGCAATGCGCTGATTGGCATGCGAACTGAAGGATTGCAGATACTGAGTGGCTTTGCGCTCAAAAGTTTGTAAAAAAGCACTCTTGAGTAATTCACCCGTATCAAAGCCTTCTTCGGCTCCTAGAAGAGAGGAAATCCCCTGTCTAGACAAAGCCTTTTCTTCCATATAACTCACGGGTAGTTTAGGTACTGGATCAGCCAAATTGACGACACTAAAACTCCATCCTGTATCAGCAAACCGTCTGTTGTAATCGATCGAGAAACTCTTATTTCCCACCATTGGGTTGGCAAAAGCATAGGTCTTGAATCGGTTTTGGGAAGAAAGTGTGGCTTCTGGAAGTCCATGCAAGTAAGCCATGGTCAAAATAGCCAACGCTCCTCCCTGACTATGCCCTGTGATATAAATATCATAAATCCCTCGGGCATTTAGCGCTTGGACTTGACCTAACAAAGACTCCTGCAAAAAGCCCAACCCGACTGCATATCCTGAATGTATAGCAGCTGTGGTGTCCTCGGACATGTGATAAGCAAACACACGGTCTCGCAACATCATTTCTCCCTGGGCAGGAATCATGGCCGACGTAAAGTTGGCCAACCAGCTTTTTTGATCATCGGTTGACCCTCTGAAATTGATCACCCCTGTTTGCCCCTTGATGTAGACTTGATACATGTTGTCCATCCCGAATACCCCCGAACTAAACACCCTCTGGTAACCGACCGGAATGATGTCTGCATCGCTATCATACATCTCCAAAAAACCGAAACTATTGCACAAAGCGACAAGGTCCCTCGCTTCGTCTGGAGCAAACCCAGGCTTCATTTGTGCAAAAGCACTCCCCGACAACATAGTCATCAGAAACAGTGCAGCTAAAAAAATATGGAATTGTACAAATGAAAAGAGTGTTGTTCTAAAATAGGGCATCATTCACAGGGTTTGGTCCAATAGAAACCTTTCCTTAACATCCCTAGAAAATATCATACCAAAAACAAGCATCAATGAATGCCATGCATCATTTTCTTCATCAAAGGAGCCAAAACAAAAGCCAGTACCGCCGCACTGAGGACAATGAAAGCAATACTCTCAAACCCATCGGTATAGACCTGCAGCGACACCAATGGATCGGCATCTTCGGCAGCCCCCCCCACAGCCAAGAGTTTGCCCACCGCACCGACGATTCGAAAAGCAAATGCAGAAGAGAGAAACCATACCCCCATCATGAAACCCACGACTTTCTTGGGTGACAACTCGGTGACTTTGGACAAACCTACAGGAGACATGAATAGTTCTCCCGTAGAGAACAACAAATAACCCAACATCATAAAAATCATTGGCACTTTGCCCAATTCATTGGCAAAGCTACCACTCCATGCAAACACGGCAAATCCTCCTCCCAGCAGCAATAGCCCAAAAGCAAATTTGAACGGAGTAAAAGGATTGGCTTTCATCTTGGATAGCTTCACCCATACCCATGAAAATGGCACTGCCATCATGATAATGTACAACCCTGTAATCGAATTGGTCTGAGAGGCATTGATTCCTATTAGGTCAACATTGCGAAGAGCAAAAAGAGTCAGTGTGCTACCCGATAATTCATACCCGCCCCAAAACATTGTCATAAACATCGTGAGTAGCACGATCACCAACAGCTTTTGTTTCTCTGGTCTACTGACCTGAGCCATCGTACTGAAAATCACCCCCAAGATCACAATCAAAATCACATAGAAAATATACTCAACAATCTGTCCCTCATAGTGAAAAGTCCCCAACCATGGCAAGGTCATCTCTCCATAATACATGATCGCAGCGATCGTAGGTACGAGCACAATCGCTACGATGGGAACCCATCGTTTGATCGCGACCCCTACGAACTTTTGATTCAAATAGTCTTCGTCAGGTGCATAGCCATGCGAGCCAAACACACCTGTCTTCAAACCAGACTGAAACACAACCAATCCAGCCAACATACCGATACCTGCTGCACCAAAACCATAGTGCCAGCCATAGGCCATACCCAACCAGCCACACATCAGTGGTGCTACGAAAGCACCAATATTGATCCCCATGTAGAAAATCGTAAACCCTGAATCACGGCGTTTGTCTCCCTCTGGATAGAGTGCCCCGACAAAAGATGAAATGTTCGGCTTGAAAAGGCCATTGCCTACGATCAACAAGGCTAACGCCAAGAAAAAACAGATTTGGTTGTCGAAAGCCAAGACAAAATGCCCCAGTGCCATCGCAACACCTCCCAACAATATCGCCCTACGATAACCCAGCAAGCGATCAGCGAGCATCCCTCCGATGACAGGGGTTGCGTACACCAGCGCCCCATAGGCCGCATAGATCGTAGATGCTATGGCATCACGCTCGACGAGCGAACGATACACTTCTTCGGTCATGTACACCATCAATAAAGCCCGCATGCCATAGAAACTAAATCGCTCCCATAACTCAGCAAAAAAGAGATAGAAAAGTCCTTTGGGATGTCCCATCAGTTGGGGTGTTTCTTGTACGTTCGCCTCGTTCATAATCTTTATCATTTTTTTGGATTTGCTAATATATACAATCATCTCAGATGGCCTGATACCGTCTACGTAGTTCTTGCAATTTCTCTGACGATCACCTCATCGTCAACTCTCTGACATATGATGACACTATCAACTTGTAGCGGTTGAATTACTACGCCTCGCTATTTGTGCTATTTCTCCTCCCTAATCTTAGTATACTCACCGATCTTTGATACTGAGCAATTTCGAAACAATGAAACATCTGACACTCTTCCTACTCAGCCTCCTGCTGGCCACACTGTCCTTTGGGCAAAGCATGCTGGGCCTATTTGACCAAAGTACGGACATTGGGACATGCCAAAACAAAGGGTTCGCCTCTTACAGCCCAGCCAACCAAACTTACACGATCGGAGGGTCAGGAGTCAACATGTGGGGGAATACTGATCAGTTTCATTATCTATGGACAACCCTCCAGGGGGATTTCATCCTTCGGGCAGAAGTTTCATTCCATGGATACGGCGTAGACCCACATCGCAAAGCAGGATGGATCATCAAAAACGACCTCCTCCCTCACACCAAACATGTCAACGCTAGCCTACACGGTGACGGACTCACCTCGCTTCAATACCGCCCTACTGATACTGGAGACACACAAGAGATCGTTTCTACCGATTCACACCCACAAGTCATCCAACTAGAACGACGCGGCAACACCTTCCTTGTATCTACAGCAAGGTTTGGTGAGCCATTCACTACCGTCCGCCTGGACGAGATGGTCATGGATCAAGAGGTATATGTAGGACTATATGTCTGCTCTCACAACTCCGATATCGTAGAAACTGCAACATTCCGAAACGTACGTATCGTAAAGCCTGCCCCCGCCAGTCTCGTCCCCTACCAAGACTACCTCGGTAGTCGTCTAGAGCTCATGGATGTCGCTACGGGTCATCGCGAGATCATCTACGAATCTGCCCACTCCATACAAGCCCCTAATTGGACTCCTGATGGCGAAAAATTAGTTTTCAACTCCAAAGGCCGTCTCTATACCTACGAGCTAGCCTCCAAACAAATCGAAGTGCTCAACACTGGATTTGCAACGCGCAACAACAACGATCACGTACTGACCTTCGACGGTAGTCTGATCGGTATCAGTCATCACAACGATGCAGACCAAGGCAACTCGACCATCTACTACCTCCCCACCACTGGCAGTGATACACCGACTCAAGTCACCCAGTCAGGCCGAGGTGCATCCTATCTACATGGCTGGTCACCAGACAAACAAAAAATTCTCTTCACAGGAGATCGAAACGGACAATACGATATTTATGAAGTAGAAGTCTTGTCTGGAAAAGAGAAACAGCTCACCAATCAAAAAACACTCGATGACGGCTCTGAATACAGCCCTGATGGCCGATATATCTTCTTCAACTCAGTGCGTACAGGTACCATGCAACTATGGAGAATGGATGCCAAAGGTAAAAATCAAACACAACTTACCTATGACGAATACAACGACTGGTTCCCTCACATCAGTCCAGACATGCAATGGATAGTATTCATCTCCTTCCCCAAAGGGATAGATCCCAACGACCACCCCTTCTACCAGCATTGTCTACTCAGGATCATACCCTACGAGGGTGGCAAACCGAGAGTCATCGGTTACCTCTATGGCGGGCAAGGTACTATCAACGTACCGAGCTGGTCTCCTGACAGCAAGAAAATCGCTTTTGTCTCCAACTCAAGCAATTAGCCTATATACCTCTAGCCTATGGTTTGAATGCTGTGCCCAATTTCAAACTGTAAAAACTAGAATAAATAAAGCCCCATGAAGAAATATAACCTGTTGAAACCACTCCAAAATTCGTTGGTTCCCAACCCATAACGATCAAAAAAACATTCAACTGCATAGACTAAAAGTTCATCTCTCGGAAACCAGTCTTAGAACTATTTGGTGCAAGTGTAGCATATCGGTGCGCTAGCCCCTATCTTGGAACGAACTTCAGGGACAGGCATCTACCACCTTCGAAGTACTGACATCTATGCAAAATAAACCATACGCTTCCTTCTCCATCACCGATGACCATACGGGATTCGATCACCTCATCATCGGTTCGGGTATGGGAGCTATGACGCTCGGTACTTGGCTCGCCAAAGCAGGAAAAAAAGTCGCCATCTTCGAGCAGCACTATGTGCCCGGTGGGTTCACGCATGCCTTCAAACGAAAAGACGGTATGAAATGGGATGTGGGAGTCCACTACATGGGCAACATGCACAAGGGGCACGGTCTGCGCAAACTCATGGACTTCCTCACCAATCGTCAACTCGACTGGGCATCCATGGGAGAGATCTACGATGTAGTCATCATCGGAAAAGATCGATACGAGATCCCCGCAGGTGAAGAGAATTTTCGTCAACGAATGAAGGAGTACTTCCCAGACGAGCATCAAGCCATCGACGCGTACCTTTCTTTGATCAAAAAAGCCAATGCATGGGGTAGTGCTTTTTTCTTTGAAAAAAGTTTCGAACCATTTTTGAGTCAAACACTGGGCAGACTGTTTCGAGGAGTATACGCCCAATACTACCGTAAGACTACTCTCGAGACACTCCAAACACTCACAACCAACCGACGATTGATTGCCGTGCTCTGCGGGCAATGTGGCAATTACGGTCTTCCTCCAAAAGAGAGTAGTTTCGCCGCACACGCTATGGTGACTGGTCATTTCATGGAGGGGGGCTACTATCCTCACGGAGGGAGCGAAGAGATCGCCAATTGTGCATTGGAGACTTTTCGCCGACTTGGCGGAAAAACCTTCATCAACGCCCCCGTAACAGAAATCATCACTACCAAAGGACGAGTCTCCGGCATCCGCATCAAAGACAAATTCATCCCTTGTCGCAGTGTGATTAGCAATGTGGGCATCAAAAACACCTTCGGAAAACTCCTCAACGAAGAGGCTCGAAAACAACAAGTCATTGCCCCGAACGAAACCAAAGCTTCGAGTGCACATCTATGCCTCTATATAGGTCTCGATCAATCGGACGAACAACTGAATCTTCCTAAACACAATATCTGGAGCTACGAAACCCAAATCTACTCTGCAGACATCAACAGTATCACTGAAAACAACACCGCTAAGAAATTTTCCTATGTCTCCTTCCCGTCGGCCAAAGACCCTCGGTGGGGCAAAAAACACCCCAACACTGCCACGATCCAAGCGATCTCCGTAGGCCGATACGAATGGTTCCAGGCCTACGACCAACAGCCCTGGCGCAACAGAGAAGAAAAATACCAGCAAAAAAAGGAGCACTTCAAAACCACCATGTTGGAAAAACTCTACGAGCTCGTCCCACAAATCAAAGGACACGTGACCTATGCAGAGGTCAGTACTCCGCTATCCACAAGACACTTCACTGGCTACCAGACCGGAGAGATCTACGGACTAGCCCACACTCCTGAGCGGTTCGAGCTACCTTACCTACGACCCCAAACCAAAATCAAAGGACTCAAACTCGTCGGTCAGGATATCACTCTCGTAGGTGTAGCTGGGGCGATGCTCTCAGGCATGCTCTGTGCCATTGTGATTCTCAAATTTCGGGTATGGAAGGTATTCAAAGACATGAACAAGACTGTGGGCTAGACACACGACACAGGCACTCAGAACACATAAATCCTATCAATCATTTGACTTGCATATCAATTGCCTTAGATTAGTTGATAAAAACACAATCATCACCAACCCACCTAATCCGCATGAAAAAAGTAAAAGTACTCAGTCTAGATGGAGGCGGAATCCGAGGAATCATCCCGGCGACCTTCATCAAGTATGTCGAAGAAAAAGCACAGGAGATCACCAACAACCCCAAACTACGTGTTTCGGACTTGTTTGATTTCATCTCAGGTACCAGTACTGGGGGCATCTTGTCGTGTATCTACCTCACCCCTGATACCGATGGGGTCTCAGCCAAGTACTCCGCCGCAGATGCACTCAACTTCTACCTAGAGCACGGCTATGGTATCTTCAATCAGTCCAAAGTCAAAAACTACAGCATCAAACGACTCTTCAACGCAACACAGTACAGTCCTAAGTACCTAGAAAAAGTGGCCAAAGAAACTTTTGGAGACCTCAAGCTCCGCCAGTTGCTCAAACCTGCCATGATCACCACCTACAACCTACAGACGGAAAGCACCTTCTTCTTCTCTAGCCGAGAACCAGAATCCAAAAAACGGGAATTCTATGTCCGTGACGTGGCAAGATCTACTTCTGCCGCTCCCACTTACTTTCCTCCAGCCAAAATAAAAAACCTCGTAGACCCTGCTCACAACATGATCAATCTCGATGGAGGGGTGTTTGCCAATAATCCTACCATGTGTGCCTATGCAGAAGTACGAGACACCAAAGAAGGTCCGATACAAGCCCCTTCCGCCCAAGACATGATGATCCTCTCCGTAGGCACAGGAGGTGGCAATCTCAAAATCGGAGGAGTCAGTCGCAGCAAAGAATGGGGGATCCTCAAATGGGCCGAAAACGTGCCCAACATCATGATGGACGGCAGTGCGGATACGGTAGCCTATCAGATACAGAGCATCTTCAATACCCTCAGTAAAAAGGGACAAAAGCAATACCTAAGGGTTGATGTCCCCAACGACCTGCGCAACAGCTACTCATCAGACATGGCTGACGCCAGCCCAGACAACATACGTAAACTACAACAAGCCGCACAAGAAAGTTTGGAACATTCGATACATCACGAAGGCCTAGATGAATTCATCGAAATGCTGGTCAAAGATGCTGGGATCGACCCCACCACCTGATTCCTCTCTGTCGACAAAGTGAGCAAAAAAAGAAGCTCATACCGAATCGGTATGAGCTTCCAAGTTTTAACTAAAAGTCTTCTTTGAACAATCCAAATCAGATTATCCCAAAGCAATTTGCTTCATAGAGGTCATTGCCTTACGCAATCTTGCCCCTACTTTCTCGATATCATGTGACCTCAACTTCTCATTGATTTGGATCAAAGTCACATTATCTACCTGACCATCTACAGTCTCGTTGTAATCCTTGCCGATGACATCCGTATCTACTGACTTCATGAAGTCTCCCAATAGTGGCTTACATGCGTGATCGAATAAGTAACATCCATACTCCGCAGTATCAGAGATCACTCTGTTCATCTCGAACAATTTCTTTCTAGCGATCGTGTTGGCGATCAATGGCGTCTCATGTAGTGACTCGTAGTATGCAGACTCACCTTTGATTCCTGCTTCAGTCATCGTCTCATAAGCCAACTCTACACCTGCTCTCACCATAGCAACCATCAATAGACCTTTGTCATAGAACTCTTGCTCAGTGATCTCTACGTCCGCAGCTGCGGTTTTCTCGAAATTGGTCTCACCTGTCAAAGCTCTCCAGTTCAATAGGTTCTTGTCATCCTCAGACCAATCTTTCATCATCGTAGATGAAAACTCACCTGACATGATATCGTCTTGGTGCTTTTGGAATAGCGGTCTCATGATGTCTTTCAACTCCTCAGAGATCTCAAAACACTTGATTTTGGCTGGGTTAGACAATCTATCTACCATACCAGACACGCCACCGTGCTTGAGTGATTCGGTGATCACTTCCCATCCGTATTGGATGAATTTAGATGCCCAACCCGCGTCTACACCTTTCTCGGTCATCTTGTCAAAGCATAGGATAGATCCAGTCTGCAACAGACCACAAAGAATCGTCTGCTCTCCCATCAAATCAGATTTTACTTCTGCGACGAATGATGATTTCAAACATCCCGCTCTGTGTCCACCAGTTGCAGCAGCATACGCTTTGGCATACGCCCAACCTTTACCTTCTGGATCGTTTTCTGGGTGCACTGCGATCAATGTCGGTACACCAAATCCTCTTTGGTATTCGTGTCTTACTTCTGATCCAGGAGACTTAGGCGCCACCATGATCACGGTGATATCTTCTCTGATGATTGTACCTTCTTCCACGATGTTGAACCCGTGAGAGTATGAAAGCGCAGAACCTTTTTTCATCAATGGCATCACAGCCTTCACTACAGCGGTGTGCTGCTTGTCTGGTGTCAAGTTGATCACCAAATCAGCCGTAGGGATCAAGTCATCATACGTACCAACTGTAAACCCTGCTTCAGAAGTGTTGACGAAAGAAGCTCTCTTCTCATCGATCGCTGCTTGACGCAATGCATAAGAGATATCCAATCCAGAATCTCTCATGTTGAGCCCTTGATTGAGGCCTTGTGCACCAGCACCTACGATGACAATTTTCTTCCCTTTCAAAGCCTCAACGCCATCGTTGAACTCCGAACCATCCATGAATTCACATACGCCGAGCTGATTGAGTTGCTCTCTAAGCGGTAGTGTGTTGAAATAATTTCCCATTTATCTAATGTTTTTATAATGCTATCAAATATCGATAACACAAAGGTGTATCATCCGATTTGTATCCTTATGGTGATAATGAGAAAAGTTTAGGTACTTTTCAACGATTCCTCTCGGTAGGCATTGGGAGTCTGCCCGGTAAACTTCTTGAAAAATTTACTGAAATAGGATTGATCCTTGAATCCCAACTGCATAGATATCTCTGAGACAGACAAATCTGAATGCTTCAAAAGACGCTTAATTTCAAGCACTTGCTTGTCAAAAACCAATTCCTTAGAAGTCTTACCCGTCAACTCTTTTACCGTATGTGTAAGGTGATTTTCGGTTACATTCAGTTCTTCAGCATACTGTTTGATACTGAGATTCAACTGGTATTTTTCCTCGATCAACTCACGAAAACGTTTGACCATGAGATGACCTTTTCCTTTTGCGATGGCACGTTGCTCTCGTGGGTAGAGGCGTTCGCAAGTATTGAGGATCAGATCGAGTAGGGAGTTGGCAAACTCCTGGCTCTTCTCCTCTTCCATGACCTTAGCCCCTTGCCGAAAAAGCCCCTTGAGAAACTGCGTATCACTCTCCTCTACTAAAAGCAAGGGAGGGTTCTCTTGTTTGAGATTGAAAAAAAAGGGAAACTCCAGCAGCTTGTTCTTGTTGCTGCGATCTAGGAGATAAAACTCAGCGGTAAAGAGAAAAATATAGCCATCGACATCCTTGGACAACTCCAGCTTATGTGTCTGTCCCGGGCTCAGAAAAAACACACAAGGAGGCTTGATCTCGTACTCGTTGCTATCGATCACATGAATCCCTGAGCCCTGTGTCAAAAACAGCACTTCAAAAAAATCATGACGGTGCGGGTACTGCACCTCAAAGTGGCGATTGGCATCAAACACCTCTACCTGAAAGGGCAAGGCCGAACCCGCCACGGGCTTGAACTTATCCAGGCTATATATAGGTATTCCTTTGGATTCAGACATGAGACAAAACTAAAACACAATAGACTGAAAGCAACACACGTTGAGAGGAGAATGAAAGCACACTCCTCTACAGCACTACATGATTGGGCAAAAAAGAAAGCATATAGAGATGAAGCTGTGGATTCAGCTACCCTTCCAAGCTTCACCGTTTGTGACCGATTGATCCGCCCTGACTTGGCAAGAGCTCATAGACCATGTCCGGTTTCAAGCCAGGCTCGTCTTGATGCGACACATAGAGTATCGCCGAGTGACTTTCTGAAGCTATCTTATTGATTAGAGTCGTCACCAACAGTGTATTTTCATCGTCGAGATCCGAAGTAGGTTCATCAAGGATCAATAGTGCAGGATGCTTGACCATTGCTCTTACGATCAAAACGAGTCTACGCCAGCCTATCGGCAGATCGACGAATGGCTTGTCCCGTTTGTCCTTGAGACCAATCAAATCCAACCACGCTTCGGTACGCTTGCGCTGCAACTCAGTCGGGCGATCATACAAGCCCACCGAATCGTAGTACCCTGAAATGATCATGTACTCGATGCTCTGATTGCGCCAAAAATCATGCGTCATCGTCGAAGTATAGTATCCGATGTGCCGTTTGATATCCCATACCGATTCCCCACTACCCTTTTGATAACCAAATAGGCGAATATCTTGGCCAAAGGCCTTCGGGTTGTCCCCGGTAATCATCGTGAGCAATGTCGTCTTCCCCGCTCCATTTGGTCCTTTGAGTTGCCAAAACTCTCCTTTCTTGATTTGCCAAGAAATGTGTTTCAAAATGCATCGCTCACCATATGACACCTGCACGTTTCTCATATGAATCAAGGTCTCTTCTGCCAACTCATCCTCATGGATGGGTGCAGGGATCCCACCATCAAACCGTACCAGAGCCGACGACTCACTATGCTCTTGCTTGATCAGCTGCTTGTCGAGATACTTGAGTGACTCTGCAAAAGGCAGAAAATCTCTTGCCCGACTCACCACGTTGACCAATGACACTTGGTCCGAGAGGTTTTCCAGTCGCGCGAGCAAATCTTCTCGTCCCTCGACATCCAAGCTATCCAAAGGGTTGTCCAAAACAATCACTTCTGGGTGCTGTTTTAATGTATGATGGAGCAAAGCCTTTTTGCGTTCCCCACTAGACATGGACTGGAGCGTCTGCCCTCGTTCGTTAGTCACTACGAAAACATCATGTACCTCTTCCTCACGGATATACATTCCCAAAACAATCGCAGAATATAGCACTATTGATTTCCCTTTGATATCATCCAATCCAGACGAATCTGTCATGAGTGCTTTGATCAACTCCTCTTTCCCCCCTCCATTGGGTACCAGTATATTCCAGTGTTTTGCATTTGTCATCAGACTGCTAAGATATCACCCTAAGGGATTATATTTGAAATCAGCTGTAATAAAAGCACTAAAATCTGCGTCCAATACACAGTCATCAAAATCCAAAACATACTCCATACGCAGCGACATGCTAAGAAACTACTACATCACTGCCATACGCAACCTACTCAAGCACAGGAGCTACTTCCTGCTCAACATCAGTGGCTTGGCCATTGGCATAGCCAGTTTCATATTCATCGCACTGTATGTCTACGGCGAACTCCGCTATGACCGATTTCACTACAACTACCAAAACACCTACAGAGTCCACGTCTCGGGTACAATGAATGGTCAAAACATGGACATGGCTGTGACCGCTTCTCCCATGGCAGAGACCATGCTGCGTGACTACCCAGAAATCAAACATGTCACACGAATCAAAGAAAGTGGCGCATGGTACATTGGCTATGGTGATCAAAAATTCAACGAGGACGGAGTACTCTTCGCAGACTCCAATTTTTTTGATGTGTTCGATTTTGAATTGCTAGCTGGCGACCCAACCACCGCACTGTCCCTCCCTCGCTCGATGATCCTGACGGAGAGTTATGTCAAAAAGTACTTTGGCGATCAAGACCCACTAGGCAAACAAATCACCGTAGAATACGACACCTTATTGTACACCATCACTGGAGTCATGGCAGATATACCCGACCACTCACATCTGCACTTTGACATGCTCGGCTCTATCAGTTCCTACCCTTTCTGGAACAACCAGCACTGGATCTCCCACAACATCTACACTTACATCACACTCCATCCAGAGGTCGACCGGTGGGATTTTGAAACCAAAATTCAAGAAATGATCACTCGATACATAGGCCCACAACTGGAATCTTCGCTCGGCACAACCATGGCAGCCTATGAACAATCAGGAAATTCGTTTCATTACTATCTGATGCCCCTCGCAGACATACATCTATACTCCGACGTAGAAGCCGAGCTAGAGCACAACAGCAGTATATCTTACATCTATATCTATGGCGCGACAGGCTTGGCACTACTATTCATTGCCATGATCAATTTTATCAATTTGGCGACTGCCCAATCCTCCTCTCGTGCCAAGGAAGTCGGCATCCGAAAAGTTTCTGGCTCCTCTCGTCAAGAACTCATCTACCAATTCATCCTTGAATCCATCATCGTCTCGATGATTTCTACCGCACTGGCCTACATACTGGTCATCTTTTTGACTCCCTACTTTTCGGAGTTGATTGGCAAAAGCCTCTGCATAGACATTCGCACCAACTACTTCGCTTGGGGGGGCATGTTGGTTTTGTCACTTGTGATCGGCATCTTGGCAGGCTTTTACCCAGCCTTTGTCCTGGCTGATTTTCAACCTATCAAAGTACTCAATGGCACCTTTCGTAGTGGAGTTCAGTCGAGCTGGCTTAGAAACCTCCTGGTCACTATACAGTTCACAGCATCCATCGTGATCATCATTGTCACCTTGGTGGTCTACTACCAGACGCAATACATGATCACCAAAAACCTCGGGTTTGACAAAGATCAAATGATCATCATCCGACGGCCCGACGTGCTCAAAGACAACCTGGAGGCATTCAAAAATAGACTCCTGCAAAACCCAAATATCGTCGCAGTAGCCAATTCTGTATCCATCCCTGGCAAAGACCGATACGGCAACAATGCCTTCTTCACCGAAGACTACCCTGACAGGCCCTACTCCTTCTATCAAAACACGGTCAGTTTTGGCTATGCAGAATTGCTAGGACTCCAACTGATCCAGGGGCGCTTTTTCTCACCAGACATCCCGAGCGACTCCAGTGCAATCGTCATCAACGCTTCTGCCGCCCAGGCCCTCGGCTATGACAATCCGATCGGAAAGCGATTCATTCAACCCAAAAACAAGGATGGACACCTCTCCTACTTAACTATCATTGGTGTAGTGAATGATTATCATTTCGAATCCTTGCACCGACAAATCCAACCCACCCTACTCATGCATATGCCACACAACTATGAAGGCTATGCCTGTGTCAAAGTCAACCATACTGAAAACATCCCCGAAACTATAGACTACATCCAGTCGAGTTGGAAACAATACAGCCATGGCAAACCCATGCAGTATTTTTTCTTCGATGAGGACTACCAAAACCTCTATCGATCCGAATCCACCACAGGTCGTGTTTTCATGCTGTTTGCCTTTCTGTCGATATTTATCGCTTGCCTTGGGTTGATAGGACTCATCACCTACACTCTCGCTATTCGCAAAAAAGAAATCGGTATAAGAAAAATTCTAGGAGCAAGCACACGCTCCTTGGTCAGTATGCTCTCGATCGAAGTGATCAAATGGATCATGTGGGCTACCCTACTGGCTTGGCCTATCGCATATCTCGCTACCAATTATTGGTTGGAAAACTTTGCCAGCAGATGGACCGTCAGCCTATGGGTATATGTACTCGCGACTTTCATCGTCTTTGTGATTGGCTCCTTGACCATCTGTTTGCAAACCATTCGTGCCTCACTCAAAAGCCCCGTGGACTCCCTCCGACAAGGCTAACCTAAACGCTCTGATGGGTAAAAAACTCAATCATTACTTCATAGGATTAGAATCTGATTAGATTTCGGGATTTTAAGCCAAAGGAGAGGGTATTTCCCATCCTGTGGTTTAATTTTAATCGTAGTAAAGGAATAATCGAAATCTTAGACACATGAATTCACAAGAAGCATTAACAAGACTAAAAGAAGGCAACAGCCGATTCGTAGCAGGTCAACCGACGACAACTGCTCAAAACCAAGACGCAAGACAACCTTTGACAAAAGGTCAAAGTCCTTACGCGATCATCCTCTCGTGTGCCGATAGTCGTGTAGCCCCTGAGCTAGCTTTCGACGCGGGTCTTGGAGAATTGTTTGTCCTCAGAGTCGCCGGCAATGTCGCCAATACTTCGACCATTGCTAGTATCGAGTATGCTGTAGCACACTTAGGTTCCAAACTCATCGTATCGATGGGACACGAAAGCTGTGGAGCAGTTGGAGCTGCAGTAGCAGGAGGAGACAATGGCCCGAATCTCAACAAACTAGTAAGCTACATCCAGCCGTCCGTAGACAAGCTAGGTAAGGATGCTCCGATCGCAGACATCATCAAAGAGAACGCCAACCACTCGATCACTACACTCTTGGAACAATCAGACATCATCAAAAATGCAGTCAATAATGACGGCTTAGAAATCGTATCTGGGTACTACAGCTTGTCGACAGGCGAAGTAGAATTCGGATTCTAAAAAACACAAATCATTGTAAACAAAGCGGCAGCTCTGGGTTCAGGGCTGCCGCTTTGTTGTTTTTACCTTTGTTGAAAAACTATCAATACAGCACTCACCTCTTCCTCATGACATACCTCGCCATGAGCGAAAAACCACCGATATTGAACACATTGTCATACTCATCCACCCAATAGGTCGGACGATAATCCACTCCCACGACAAGAGGAAAATCAAACCGGTAATCCACACCAATTTCCATACTGATGCCAAATTCTGAATCATTGGACACGTACAAGGCCCCTCCTACTCCCGCATACCACATGAAATTTGCACAGTCTCCTATACGAAAAGGACTATAAAAAAAGTCGTACAGTACATCAAATCCCACGACATCATTGCTGAACGCTACATCGCCATGCAGACGCATGGCCTCTCCTATATTCAATGCACCTTCTACAGCAGACGACACACTATTGGATGGAGAGAGACGTATCCCCAATTCCTGCGCCTGAGCAGCCCAAGTCAAGCACAACACCACAACCACGGACAACATGCATTGCTTCCTCATTTATTCATTGTTTGGAATGTACAAAAAAGCCCGAAGAGATTGGATCCCTTCGGGCTTTCATTCATTTCTTGTCTCGAATTTCTATTGACCAAATACGTATCTAGCCATGACACCAAATCCACCTGCATCAAAATCAGTTTCTTCTATAATCCAGAAGGTAGGTCTATAATCTATCGCTAGAGCCAATGGAAACTTAAAATGGTAGTCAATACCTATTTCGAAGCTGGCACCAAGCAAGAAAATATTGTCATTGTCAATATCATCATCCCAATGTCCCCATCTGTTTCCAGCATAAAGCGAAGGTCCAGCCCCCATGTACCAACCAAAACCTTCTTCTCCACTCACATCAAACGGGCGGTAGAAAAAGTCCCAAAGTAAATCAGCTCCTACACCTCCGCCAAAAGATACATCAGCATGAAGTCTACTAAATTCCCCTACAGAAAATAGCGCATCTACA
Source organism: Reichenbachiella sp. 5M10 (assembly GCF_002742335.1). Taxonomy (NCBI): domain Bacteria; kingdom Pseudomonadati; phylum Bacteroidota; class Cytophagia; order Cytophagales; family Reichenbachiellaceae; genus Reichenbachiella; species Reichenbachiella sp. 5M10. The sequence continues at coordinate 2,351,431 of NZ_MDGR01000007.1, forward strand.
GCCGCATGATTCCCTCCTGCGATGCCCGTTCTAAGACCTATTTCTTGTGCTTGCACACTCATTCCGGTTGTTACTACTAAAGCTATTGCAACTAATAATTTTTTCATGATTGATTTTTATTAAGTGAATTAATTACAAACAAAACTAGTCATCCCATCGGATTTAATAGAAAGAATCCAATAGAAATTAGGACTCTAATACAATATCCTCTGCCCCATGGGTGAGCTTTTTGAGCTTTTTCAAAAACACAATGAGCAACAATCCAAAGGCTACCGAAAAGATACCAATCCCTGCAAATACCTCGTACTCACCAAAGTGAGAAGCTGACTCTCCCAAAAGCCCTGCGACCTTGTTGCCTAAACCAGTCATGGCAAAATACAATCCCATCATAATCGATCCGTACTTGACTGGTGCCAACTTGGTCACAAAGGATAGCGAAACAGGGGACAAACACAGCTCCCCGATCGTATGAAGCAAATAAGCACCGACAATCCACCACATGCTCGCAAGATCTCCCCCTGCTGCTTGAATCGTAGCACCGACCATGAGCACAAAGCCCAGCCCCATGATCATATTGCCTGTAGCCATTTTGAACAAAGCTGAATTCTCCTTGCCTCGATTGGTCATCCATGCCCAAAAACTCGCCACAGGAATACCGAACAACAGGATAAAACCAGGGTTGAAAAATTGAAATTGAGCTGCAGTCATTTCAAACCAACCAAATACACTTTTATCTGTTTTTTGATCTGTATAGAGATTCATCAAGCCTCCTGCCTGCTCAAAGGCGCCAAAGAAAGCAATAACCATCAAAAAGGAAATCAAAAGAACCACAACTCTATCTCGCTCAATACTATTGAGCTCGTATTTATAAATATTGATACCTACTCCCAAAAACACCGACGAGATGATAATCATCGCACCAAAAAGGTAACTGGCATTCACAAAGACATAAACTCCCAAAGCAGCCACAAATGCAATCACCACCCAAGACAATGGGTTTTTCTTGAGTCGCGAAAGATGAATCGACGAATCTGATGACGCGTCTTCATTCGCTTCTGATTTCTTGAACTCTCCGATTCCCTGGAGATACTTACCTCCAAACATGAACTGGATTTGCCCGAAGAGCATCCCTACACCCGCTAAGCCAAATCCCCAATGCCATCCGTATACTTGCCCTACATAACCTACAATCAACGAAGACAACGCCGACCCCATATTGATTCCCATGTAGAAAATAGTAAATCCTTTGTCCCGTCTAGGGTCACCTTGCTTGTACAATTGCCCAACCATAGTAGAGATATTTGCTTTGAGCGCACCCACGCCGAGGACTATCAAGGTGATGGCGAGATAAAACATCATCTCCCCTGGCAAAGCCATGACTCCATGCCCCACTACCAACAAAACCCCACCAATCATCACGGCTTTCTTTTGCCCGACGTACTTATCAGCCAGTATTCCTCCTGGTATCCCCATGATGTAGACCATCATCGTATAAGTACCGTATAAAGACAGAGCTTCTACCTGACTCCATCCAAACCCACCTTTGGCAATATCATCAACCAAATAGAGCACAAGTAACCCTCGCATCCCGTAGTAACTAAACCGCTCCCACATCTCTGTGAAAAACAATACAGCCAACCCCCTCGGGTGTCCAAACAATTCCTTTTCATTCTTTACTACCGTACTCATCTCTATTTTGGGTTAATTCAAATTATCATTTCAAATGCCAAAATAACAATAAATCACAGAATAGAAGTATCAATTCTGACCAGCGGTCATTTCTCAGGTTTGATTTTCCAAACCCTCAATTCTTCCTTCTCTATTGGTGCGAATCCCCCCCCTGGCAAAACCCCTTCTTTCATGTAGTAAAAAGTGGCACTCTTCACGGGATTTTCTGTGTTGTTTTGATTCCACTTTTTCACGACCCAATCCAAGTAATACCCTCGATGGCTAACGTAGGATGTTCGAATGTTTTTGAAATATTTCCGTTGTCTGTGGTTCGGAAACTGTGCCGAAAAAACAGCAGGTTTATCCCAATTCAATGACTCACCCTCTCGCAGCAAATCTACCCATGTCCCGTCTTGTAGTTCGGCCGCTACTACCAACCATCCGTCTTCTTTTTTCGGCCCACTAAACAATTTCCAACTTTGGCGCAATCGAGTTGCGCTCACTACATTCCCCAAGTAACTATTGTAGCCAATCAATTTGTTCGCACGCAGGCCACTCCACGTCATCAGTACCAAAAACAAAGTGGCCCCAACGAGTACCCATTTCCTTTCCCAAGCGGACATATCCATTTTGCACTTATCTAAGACACGCACCAACTCACCTCTTGACTGGACACGGTTCCACAGTCCACTTGGAATCACGGCCAACCAGACAATCATACCTAACCAAGGAAAAGTCCCAAGCTCCATAAACAAAAACAACCCAAAGTGAAAACCGACAAAAGAAAGGACCAATACAGTACGAATCACATCCTTGCGTACAGGGATCATCAACCCCATCCAAAGGAAGCGTTCCAGAATCAAAGTGAGATAATTACCAACCCACAACAACACAGAATAATCCAACAACCATGACGCACTACTTTTGGCATAGGTATGCAAATTCAAAGCATAATAGATCCCAAGACCATCATAATTCCATGTTCCATTGTTTTTAGAAAATCCAGCCATCGCATAGAGCACAATGAGCTGTATCAAATAAACTAAGGTCCATGGAGAACTATAAGCATACCGTTCAGAAACCAAGCGACAGGAACTTCCTTTTTCGCGACAAGCATCTACCGACCACACTGCAGACAACGGGAGAAAAATAGCTATAAACAGCACACAAGAAAGCAACAAATCTCCAGCATTATTGACCAACGAAACACGCAACTGTACCGACACCATCAACACGTACAACAACACCGTCACAACACGCGTCCAACAACCTATCAAAAGCAGAAACGCACACCACGCTGTGAAGCCAAACAAAAACATTGACCACTCTTCCGATGCCCACCAAGTATACAACGAACCATACCCTTTGTGCAGTTGTTCCAATGACAGTACTCCGCCCTCTGTATAGAACATGGTAAAGTCTTGAAACCGAACAAACATATCGATCAAGACCAATACACCTAAGCAGACACGAAAGAGAGCCAAGGACCGAAGATCAAGAGCCGACACCCCTTTCAAGTAGGTAAAAAAACGCTGCAAAGCATGTTTCATTTTGTCAAGACATTTTCTTTAAAATACAACTAAATTATTACTAACATCAAAACAATTTAACTCACTGATTTTAAATAATATACTCATCCATTTTTAGACAAACCTAAATTTATATATCAAGCAAATTGGCGCATAAAATCAGCTGTAGCCTTCCCAGCATCCCCTACTTCTGCCACTGCCTTGACAAAGGCACTTCCAATGATCCCTCCTTTGGAAAACTTTGTCACTTGATCAAAGGATTCTTTGTCCTTGATCCCAAATCCAGTCACCAATGGATTCTTCAAATTCATCGCTTGAAGTCTCGATGCAAACGCCTCGAAATCTTGACTAAAATTCTTATTGACTCCTGTCGTAGCAGCAGACGAAACCATATAGATAAAGCTATCCGTGTGCTCATCAATCAGGCGAATCCTGGCATCTGTAGAAGAGGGAGTAATCAAGATAATATTGCGCAAGCCATACTGCTCTACGATGGCTTTGTATTCACTGATATATTCTTCGACCGGCAGATCTGGAATGATCAAGCCATCGGCTCCAACCTCTTGACATTTTTGACAGAATCGTTCAAAGCCATATTGAATGATCGGATTGAGTGAACTCATCATAATCAAAGGAACCTTCACCGTCTCTCTCACTCCTGTCAACTGATCAAAAAGCAACTGTACAGACATCCCATTTTCTAGTGCCACGGTATTGCTATGCTGTATGGTAGGGCCATCTGCTATCGGATCAGAGAAAGGCACTCCTACCTCGATCATATCCGCTCCACTCCGCTCCAATTGCTGAAGAATCTTCACGGTATCATCCAATTTTGGATAGCCTGCTGTAAAGTATATCGAAAGGATATTATCTTTATAATCCAACACTGTATTTATTCTATTACTCATCTTTCTTTGCTTCGTTAGGATTATAAATATTTCATATAGGTCTCTAGATCCTTGTCTCCTCGACCGGACAGATTCACAACGACCGATTGGTCTTTGCCGAACTTTGTCTGGTCCAAAACGGCCAAGGCATGCGACGATTCTACTGCAGGAATAATCCCTTCCAATTTGCACAATTCCAATCCAGCCCTCATCGCATCATCATCTGTAATAGCCTGATATTCGACACGCCCCGTCTCAAACCAATGCGCCAACGCTGGACCAATACCAGGGTAATCCAACCCTGCAGATATCGAATGTGGCTCTACCACTTGACCGTCTTCAGTTTGCATAAAGAGCGTCTTGCTGCCATGCAATATTCCACTTACTCCTTTGAAAGTAGCTGCTGCAGTGAATCCTGATTCGAGCCCTTTTCCTGCCGCTTCTGCTGCAATCAAACGAACCTTCTCGTCCTCCAAAAAATGATAGAACGCACCCGTTGCATTGCTCCCACCGCCGACACATGCAATGACCACATCTGGCAGTTCAGACCCGGTCTTTTCTTTGAGCTGTTTCCGGATCTCTTCGCTGATCACGGATTGGAATTTGGCTACCATATCAGGATACGGGTGAGGCCCTACGACAGAGCCGATTATATAGTGGGTATCAAAGGGATTCGCAATCCAATAACGCATTGCTTCGTTGGTCGCATCCTTGAGTGTTTTGGACCCAGAAGACACCGGCACAACCGTCGCTCCGAGCATCTTCATCCTCCCGACATTTGGAGCCTGGCGCTGCACATCCAACTCCCCCATAAACACCGTACACTCCAATCCCATCAGCGCACAAGCCGTCGCAGTAGCCACTCCATGTTGCCCTGCTCCTGTCTCCGCAATGATGCGTTTCTTACCAAGTTTTTTTGCCAAGATAATCTGCCCAAGTGAGTTGTTGATTTTATGTGCACCAGTATGATTTAGATCCTCTCTTTTGAGGTATACATTGGTCTCATACTTCTCCGAAAGACGTGTCGCGAGATACAAAGGACTCGGTCGTCCCACATAATCTCTCAGCAGCACGTCAAACTCCGCCTTAAACTCAGGAGATTCCATGATCTCCACGTATTTCTCTTGAAGCTCTGCTACATTGGCCTGCATCATCTCAGGAATGAACGCCCCACCAAAACTCCCAAAATAACCCCGTTCGTCTGGGTTCAAATTAGTTTTCATATTTCTATTGCTTCTTCGTTTCGCTTATAAATTTATTGAGCAAATCCACGTCCTTTAGCCCCGGCTCAATCTCAAACCGGCTATTGACATCTATTGCTATCAGTTGTTCTATATTCAAGTCACGCAGGCGCGCTACGTCTTCAGGGCCAATTCCACCACTCAAAACCAGCGGCACTTCCCCACGGTACTGACTCAATACGCTCCAATCGAATTTGACTCCATTGCCACCATGGTCTACTCCTTTGGTGTCAAACAAATACGCATCGACACAGTCTGCATACATTCCCAACTGAGCCGGCAATGCATCATACACTGGAAATGCCTTCCATACTGCAAAACCTCCCTTCTTCAGTGCCGCACAATCCTCTGGCGATTCCTCACCATGCAATTGCAACACATCGAGACGATAAGCCTCAGCGATGGATCGTATTTCATCCACGGCTTCATTGACGAACACCCCTACCTTTCGTTTGTCTAGAGCATGTAGAGCATCCTGTGACAGGTCCCCATCCGAAAAAAAACGCTTGGACTTGCGATAAAAGATAAAACCCACATAATCCACCTCTGAAGCTTTCAACTCAGACAGATTGGATTGTGTTCGTATCCCACATACTTTGACTTGCATCACACTAGTTCTTCGGTCATAAACTTCTTCAACTCAGCAGCAGGGTCTTCGTGCTTCATGAACTGCTCACCGATGAGAAACCCCTTGTAGCCTGCTGCAGTAAGCTGTACCATATCTTGGGTAGTGGAGATTCCACTTTCTGAAATTTTCAGCTGCTCTTTGGGCAATATTGCTGATAGATCTATGGAGTTTTGGATCGTTGTTTTGAACCGTTTCAGATCACGATTGTTCACCCCCAAAATATCCACTTCAGAAATATAAGCCTGTCGAAATTCCTCTTCATTGTGAATCTCCAGCAGCACTTCCAAGCCCAAATCATGCGCCACTTTCGTGAAATGCACTATCTCTTCTTTGGTCAGGATCGCCGCGATCAACAGCATCAGGTCTGCGCCTACTGCTTTGGTCTTATAGATCTGGTATTCATCGATGATGAAGTCCTTGCGCAATATCGGGCAAGTCACATGCGGTCTCGCACGTTGTAAATCCTCTATCGTCCCCCCAAAAAACGGCTCGTCCGTCAAGATGGACACAGCGGAAGCACCCGCTTCACAGTACCCTTTTGTCACCTTCACCACATCTACCTGGTCATTGATGACCCCTTTGGATGGTGACTGGCGCTTGAATTCGGAAATAATCCCCGGCAACACCGATCGCTTCAGCCGTTCGGCAGTAGAAATCCCCGTCCTAGCAAACCCAGGCATCTTGATCAACTGATCGATGCTAAACAATTCCTTTTGTGCGGCGACTTCCTTGTGCTTTTCCGCAACTATTTTATCCAATACATTCATGATACTTCTTCGATAAACTTCTTAAAACAATGATATGCGGCTCCCGAATCGATCGACTCTTTCGCTTGAGCGATACCTGCTTCGTAGCTCTCCAATTTTTGCCCCATGTAGAGTGCCAATCCCGCATTAGCCAACACCACGTTTGTTTGAGCCATTGTTGCTTCTCCTTTGAGTACTTGCTCAAATATCTTCGCCGAATCTTCCACAGTTTCTCCTCCATATATCTCCTCTGGCTGCACTACTCCCAGTCCAATTTGCTCTGGCGAATACGTCTGAATGCCATCACGAGTATACACTTTGAAATCTCCCGTCAACGAAACCTCATCATAGCCATCCATTGCATGTACGACGGCACAATCCCGTCCCTCTGCCTTGTGCAAGTCCTGATAGAGCTGTGCCACTTCCAAGCTATACACCCCCATCAATTGCTTGGCCGGCTTGCTAGGATTGACCAAAGGGCCAAGCATGTTGAAGAAGGTCTTCAAACCCATTTCTTTCCGCACTGGAGCTACATTCTTCATCGCAGGATGAAAGAGCGGCGCATGCAAGAAACAAATACCGGCTTTCTCCATGCTACGCTGCAGCACGCCCTCATCCGAAGGAAACACATAGCCAAAATGACTTAGTAAATTAGAAGAGCCACAATTGGAGGACACCCCATTGTTGCCGTGCTTGGCGATCCTTTGCCCTGCACCTGCCACTACAAATGAGGAAGTGGTCGAGATATTGAAGGTATCCTTGCCATCTCCACCTGTACCACACATATCCATGGCATCATAGGCACTCAGATCTATGGGACGGCACAATTCAAGCATGGCATTTTTGAAACCTGCCAACTCGTGCGCATGGATGTCTCGCATCAAATATATGGTAAGAAATGCTGCCAATTGACTCTGATTACACTCTCCTGATGCCAATTGTTTGAGTGCTGCATGTGCTTCCTCTTTGCTCAACACATAGCCCTCTGTGAGTTTTTGTAATACTTCTTTCATTGCGATTGTATTCTCCCCAGCACCTCGCTGGATTTAGACTTTACTGTGACACTCGTACATGAGCACCACTTCTTGTTTTCTTTGCTTTGACGACAGCCTAAAGCTTCATCCAGTTTTCCATCATCTGGACTCCATGCTCAGTCAGAATGGATTCGGGATGAAACTGCACCCCCCTGACGTCATACTTTTTGTGCACGAGCGCCATCACCTCGTTGCTATCATCTACCGCTGTCACTTCTACCTCTCCAGTCTGCTTTGGGTCTACTGCCCAACTGTGGTAGCGACAGATTTTGAACTGCTGTGGCAAGCCAGCAAACAAAGCATCATCCGACATCACATTTACATTGGTAGCAATACCATGAAGAACATCGGGCAAGTTGTAAAGCACTCCGCCAAAGCACTCGGCGATGGCTTGATGCCCCAAACACACCCCTAAGATATTCTTATCAGGAGCGTAGGTGCGAATTGTATCCATCAAGATCCCACTGTCTTTGGGCAAACCAGGACCTGGAGACAACAAGATACGATCATACTTGGCAACATCTGCCAAAGCAATCTGATCATTGCGGTATACATCTAAGTTCTCGTCTCCTTCGAGTTCACGAATAATGTGCACAAGATTGTAGGTAAACGAATCGTAATTATCTAAAACTAAGGTCTTCATTTTGCTATGATTTGGGCTTTATTCAAACTATTGGCTCTCTCTATGGCTGTACGCAAAGCCCCTATTTTATTGTATACTTCTTGCACTTCACTATCTGGATTGGATTTGGCGACTACCCCCGCCCCTGCGCGAAAATGCAGCTCATTGTCTTGACTAAGAAAAGACCGAATCAATATGGCGTGGTTAAAATTACCGTAGAAATCCATCAAGCCAATCATGCCGCCGTAGTACCCACGTACTGTCGCTTCATACCCATCGATCAATCCCATAGCTTTGTACTTGGGAGCGCCAGAAAGTGTTCCCGCTGGAAAAGTATCTGCAGCCAAATCTATGGCTGATTTCCCACTGCGCAACACAGTAGTCACCTTAGATACCAAATGAATGACATGTGAAAAGAATTGAATCTCTTTGAACTTCTCTACCTTCACTTTGTCCCCCGAAATACTCAAATCATTCCGAGCGAGATCAACAAGCATGACGTGCTCTGAGGTTTCTTTTTCGTCTTCGGAGAGCGCTTTGGCAGCAAGAGTATCCTCTTCGTCATTGCCTGTACGCCTGTAGGTCCCAGCGATCGGAAAGATCGCCGCTTCTCCGTCATTGACCTCCAACTGTGCCTCTGGTGAGGAGCCAAAGATGCGGAACTTGCCATAATCGAAATAAAACAAATATGGTGAGGGGTTGACACTGCGCAAAGCCCTGTACAAGAAGAAATCATCCCCTTGGTAATCGGTCTTGAAGCTTCGTGAGAGCACCATTTGAAAAGTATCTCCCAGCTGACTGTGTTCGATGGCTTTGAGGACATTGGCTCGAAATTCCTCATCTGTCATATCAGACTCGATTTCCCCTGATGAAGAGAACTCAAATTGAGGCGTCTTGGACGAAAAGATCAGTTCCTCTACGCTTTCGATCCCTGCATAGCTGACTACTGGGTCGCCACTATTTTCGGTAATGAATAGCTTGTTACGAAAATGGTCGAAGGCAATGACATACTTGAAACAGAAATACTGCATCAGAGGTGTCTCAAAATTCTTTGGTTTGGCAGGATTGAAAGAAATATCTTCAAAATACTGTACCGCCTCATAACTCGTAAAGCCAAACAAACCTGACTTGGTAAAATACTGTTTATCATCCTGAGGTTTGAAGCACTCTGAGAACGCAATGAACTCATCACGTAAATCAACCTCTCCAAGCCGCTCGGACTGCTCTTCCTCTTCAGGAAATCTCTTGTAGAGGTGTTCGTTTTCTACCCGAAATTCCGCAACAGGCTGAAACCCGATATAGGAAATACTCCCCTCCTTGGCATGATAATCTGAACTCTCTAGCAGAAAAGAATTGGGGTAGGCTTCTCTGACTCTAAGGTAGATACTCACTGGGGTGACCAGATCTCCAAGTATCTCTTTGGTTTTGGAATAGATTTTAACTTCTTTCATCAATTTTTAGCAAAAAAAAAGCCCTGACTGTGAACGTCAAGGCTAATGTTATATCTTTTAAAATACACACTCGTTGTGTTCACTTCTGATTAGAAATGCACCACCACCAAGTCATATTTTTGTTTACCATTTTCATTGTTGCAATTATATCTCAGTCCGACCAAAGCGCAAAATTTTCTCCTCTATTTTTACCCTCTCCTTCTACATTTCCTACAGACCAAGGTCAAAATCATATGAAGATATTTCATTTATCATACGTCACATTTTTGAGAAGTTGTATAAATTAGACCATACGTAATACGTAGATTTCATACACGACCCATGCTATTGCCCTGCTTGAACTAGAGAGCGAGAGGCAATACAAACCAAACACTAAACCTATCCCTATGGCTAATGTCAAAGAGCACCTTAGTTTACTCGTGCATCTCTCGAAAGTCGACAATTTCATCGCAGAGCCCGAGACCAAAATGATCCACTACATCGGGTCGCTCCACGGACTGACCGAAGACGATATCGAAACGATCATAGACAATCCTCTGCCCATAGCAGACCTGAGCAATTTGCAACCAGAGGTAAAATTTGAATACCTCTTCAACATTGTACAATTGATGAAAGTAGACGGCAAGGTATTCCAATCCGAAATCGATTTCTGTGAACGAATCGCAATCAAATTGGGCTACAAGCCAGGAGTAATTGCTGATTTGTCTGCCTATGTATACAGTGACCCAAACATCAGCACCAACCGAAACTTTCTCCGAAGCATTGCCGACGAACATCTGATCCCTCGCAACTAGCTCTTGACTAGGACAAACATACTTGGGCTTACTACTTCCTCTTGGTTTTGACCTTTGAGGTACTCTTTCCTTTCTTACTCAGTCTAGAATCATACCCAAACATATAGGCCGCAGACAGGACAAGCATGTTGGTACGGTACTCTGTATCCTCTTGGTACAACAAGGCATCCGACATCTTGTTGCCCTCATTGAACGCCAAGAACGAATGTCCAAAGCTATACTTGACATCTAGGATGATACGACTCATCGGGGACGGTTCGATGATCATCCCAAACCCAAAGTCTAAAGCATACTGCAAACGGTTGGGTTTGGAAATAATAAAAGTCCCTGGCTCGTTGATCTCTTCCAATTCTTCTTCGGTCAAATCCATAAACTTGACTTGGTAATCAATCTGATCTTCACCAAAACTCTCCAACTCATCGGTACTCAGTGTCCCCGTGCCTCCCAGCCAATAACTCAGCCTCGGACCCATTTGGGCCATCAACTGGATGTTTCTATCCTTTAAAAACACCAATCTCGCCATCAGCGGCGCAGACAGGTAGTGATTGACTGTCTTGCTATCTACGACCTGTCCTCCCAGACCTCCATCATCGATAGGCGTTTCATATTTCGAAGTACTCACACTCCTATTATTGACCCGCATGTATACCAGTTCGGTATGTACTTCAAAATTGCTCTTGGTGGAATAATCAAAAGCTACCCCCGCGTGCCAATTTATTTTTGACGAGGTATTGAAACTGTCCGCATGCGCCTTATGCTCGTATTGCGGTGTAATCAACTGTCCTCCAAACTTTGGACCAAACCAAAATTGTGCGTAAGACGATGTAGACCACATCATCACGCACACCAACACTACCAATCTATATCTCATTCTACAACTGTTGTTCTTCAAAAAGCAAAGTACAAAAAAATACATATAAATCTCAATTTCATAACCAACTCTCTGATTTTGTATTTTTTCACCATAAAATTTAATTATTTCAACCCCAAGACACACGACTCCTCCCTTCATCTTTATGAATTTTGAATTAGATTTGATAACTATGTGTGTTTAAAACAAAATATAAGCCACCGCGAATATTTTGTTTTCTATAGTCAGGTGTTTTGTATGAAGAAGAAGATATTATCACTGTCGCTGATTGTCCTATTGGCGACATTTAAGCTCGTTGCTCAAGATCAACGTGTGTACAGCCAATTTTTTATGAATCCGTATGTCCTCAATGCCGCCTATGCTGGCTCTACGGGGTATACCACCATCTTTGGTGTGCACCGCCAACAATGGGTTGGACTAGATGGCGCACCGATGGACTCACACGTCAGCTTCAATACCCCACTCAAAAACAACCTTTCGATAGGAGCCATGGCCTACAATGGCAAAGCCAATGCAATCAGCACGTCTGGAGCCAAAGTATCTGGTGGCTATCTCCTCCAACTTGACAGGAAGCAATTCTTACGATTTGGCTTATCTATAGGTGGGGGCTACACTGGATATGATGTAGACGCTGGAATAGATCCTACCCTAGCTGCACTTGCAGATGCCAACACCTCTTTTGTTACCGCTGATTTAGGCATTGCATACTTTTACAACAACTTCACCCTAGGGCTAGCAGTCCCCAACTTGATAGGCAGAGATGTCGTCAGTACGGACAGCTTCAGTGAAATACAACTCAAACCTTATGAAAACCTGCTTTTGCAAGGGAGCTATCGATTTTTGATCGACAAGAATTTTGCCATTGAACCTCATGTGCTCTATCGTTTTTCGACAGTCAACATGCCTCAATATGAAATAGCGGCCATCGCCCACATCGGTCACATCGTCTGGGCAGGACTCAACTACCGTGAGCAATACGGCATGGCTTTATTGGCAGGCTTCAAGGTCCAAGAAAAATGGGCAGTAGGCTTCTCCTATGAATATGGAAAAACAGAACTCGAAGGATACTCCTCTGGCACCATAGAGGTCAGTCTTGGCTTCAACCTTGGAGACAAAAAGAAAGACCAAAAACAAGCACAATCGTTCATTCAAAACTTCAAGAAAACAAGAGCGCAAGAACAACGTGCAGCACAACGTAGACAACAACTTGCCGAGCAGCGTGCTGCTCAACGCGCTGCAGAAGCAGAAGCCGCTGCAGTAGCAGCTGCCCCTACCGAAACTGCACCTGTAGAAGAAGAAGCTCCTGTCGAAGAAGAGATGCCAGTAGCCACTGCACCTGCAACCATCGAAGAGGCTCTCCCTGCCAGTGAAGTTGTCGTTAGCGAAACTATCGATGAGAGCATCCCTCTCAAGCACCGCACCAATTCCGGAGGCGAATGGGAACTAGGCGCGACCTACATTCAAACCATGAAAGACAGTACGACTCAGTCTACAGTCAAATGGCACCATGCCTTGACTGAAACCCCTGACTCAGAAGCCCAATTGCCCGAAAACACTGTCAAAAAAGGAAAGCACTTCCTCGAATTGCCTGCTGGACACCACGTTGTGGCAGGAGAATTTGACGATTTTCAAGCGGCCGAAGATTACAGTGACGAAATCTTCGAGATGGGATACCATGGCGCTATCGTAGGCTATGTATCTTCTATGAAGCAATATGTAGTCGTCGTACACAAAGGAGCGACCATGAGACAAGCCGAAGAAGAACAAAAGGTTTGGAGTTCTCGACACAATCTCGATCACGTTTACATTTTGAATGTATTGAATTAAAAACAACATGCTGAATCATATATATATCCAAAGTAAAAGTCTAGCACTGACACTGGCACTGACTGCCCTGGCTCTGGTAGCCTCAGCACAGGCCCCTTACATCAACGGTATCTTACCAAGCTATGCCGCTCCAGGAGAAGTGGTCAATATCTCTGGAAGCAATTTCCCTACGACCAATGTGGTGGTATTTTTTGGAGGAGCCATCTCTACAAACGTAGAAGCCAGCAGTTCACTGATCAAGGCTACCGTTCCTTTGGGGGCTACCACAGAGCAGATCACCGTGATCAATACAGCAACTGGAGAGACTGCCTACTCTAGTGAGAAGTTTATTCCTTCCTTTGATGGGCAAAGTACAACTGCTGCCGACATCAACAGTCACCTCGGTGACAAACTCACTTTTGCCACTAGCACGACACAGGCACAAGACCTCTGCACCTGTGATTTTGACAAGGATGGGGACTTAGATGTGATTGTATCGAGCGTAGGTTCTAGTAATCTTGCAGTATTTACCAATATCAGTACCAGCACTGAAAGTGCGGATGTAGATTTCAGTCGAAGCACCATCACCAATAGTTTTCCAGTAGCGAATGTAATCTGTGGAGACCTGGATGGAGATGGATATGCCGATTTAGTTGCCAATCAAGTCGGCAATGAAGGTACTCTCTACGTGTACCGAAACAATACAGCAACCGCTGGCGCTACGGACAACATATCCTTTGATGCCCTGCAGTCACTTCTCATCCCCAATCAAAGCGATGGCACCTTCCGTAAGCCCACACGTATTGCTATGGGAGACCTTGATCTCGACGGTCATCCCGAAGTACTCACTGCTATTGAAGGGGAAAATTTGGTTTTTTATTTCTCAAACACCTCTGACCGGGGTACGACACCAGACGTAATCAGTTTCGACCCGACGCCTAGCGAACTTGCCGCCAGCATCAACTCTGGCACGTCAGGCTTGGGAGGCTTAGAAGTAGCGGACCTCAACAACGACGGATTCCCTGAAATCATAACCTCCAACTACACAGAAGCAGGTTTTTACATCTTTCACAACGACAGTGAACCTGGCTCCTACGGTTTCAAAGATGCCGCGTACTTCACCACCAATGCGAGCATTCGTATGCTGAAAGCAGGCGACCTAGACAATGACGGATACATGGACTTGGTCTTGACCAATTCGGACGTGACCATAGATTTGATCGAAATCGTACAAAATACCACAGCCGACATAGGAAGTGACATCTCACTTGGCAGCCCTATTCAACTCCCTGGAGTCAGTACCAGTTGGGGGTTGGATTTAGGAGATATCGATGGAGACGGAGACTTAGACATCTCGGTAGCCTCCTTTGGTAGTAACAATTTTTATGTTGCGATGAACAACAATCCAGGAACTTTTGCGGCAGCTAGCTTTGACATCAGCAATGTAGTCATCTCTCAAAACAGTCGAAACATCAAATTGGCAGACATGGATGGTGACGCAAAAGCAGATTTTGTCTTTACGCACAACTCAGGCTCTGGACTGCCTGGCTCCATGGCCGTCAAATTCAATGAAATCTGTTTCGTTCCAGAAATCACCGCAACGGGTAGTTTGAAATTGTGTGATAGTGAAACAGTCGATCTGGTCGCTCCCATCACTGGCATGACCTATATCTGGAAAAAAAACAATGTAGCTATAAGCGAAACAAGTCACATCCTCACTATCTCTGGAAGCGAGGCAGGCAGCTATACTGTAGCTGCCAATGATGTATGCGCTACAGACTCTGCTCCTATCGTCGTACAATCACTGAGTGAGACCTATGCACAACCTAGCTTCACTTTTGACATATCAGCCCCTTGTGTGGGGGGAGATGTCGTGCTCCAAGTGACTGCAGACCCGAGTACAGCCAGTTATGAACTGACAGGTCCCAACGGTTTCCTCATCAGTACTACATCCCTCTCTGATCTCAAAATCGATGCAGTAGATGCGAGTCACTCTGGAGACTACACCTTGACGACTACCTCTGGTGGAGTCGGGTGCGCCAAATCCTCTGTACCGGTTGCGCTATCAGTGACGGTACTCCCCACCGTAACGGTCAACAACCCCTTGCCAGATGAATTTTGTACTGGAACCACTGTCGCACTGTCTACCAGTACGTTTGCAGGGTACGCCTACGAATGGAAACTCGACGGAGCAAGCTTCTCACCCGCGCAGACAGACCCCTCACAACTAAACGCTACTGTAGCAGGTTCCTATACGGTCACCATCTTGGGCAGTGGATGTAGCCACACCAGCGAACCTCGTCTCTTGACAACAGTCGATCCGCCGGTCTCTTCGTTTACCGTCTCTGCCACTACACTGTGTGAAGAAGCCGTCATCGACTTCACCGCTACCTCTACAGGTGCTTTTAACATAGTCAACACTTGGGATTTTGGAGATGGCAGCACCACACAGACAGGCAACAGTGTCAGTTACGCCTACCCTGCATCAGGCAGCTACACGGCATCACTCACGGCCTCCTATGTAGGTGTCGACAACTGCAGCTACACGCCAGACACCAAGACGATGACCATCACAGCCACTCCTACTGGGACACAACTAGACTTGATTCGATCGGACAATACAGACCCGCAGAACTATGAAAAATGTGCAGAATCAAGTTTGCTCTTGCGTGTGCAAGACCCGTACACAAGCTACGAGTGGAAAACCACTACAGGTACTGTTCTCTCTACCACCACGACCGCTTCAGTAGGTGCAGAAGAAAGTGTAACCGTCTCACTGACGGATGATCTACAGTGTGCCTTTGAGGCCAACCCCGTCCTGGTCACCAATTACACCAACGGAGGGATTTCCATCACTACGACGAGTCCCAACCAGGTCACAGAAGATGCTGTACTCGGCAAGATCATC
Organism: Reichenbachiella sp. 5M10; assembly: GCF_002742335.1. Lineage (NCBI taxonomy): Bacteria > Pseudomonadati > Bacteroidota > Cytophagia > Cytophagales > Reichenbachiellaceae > Reichenbachiella > Reichenbachiella sp. 5M10. Next base: position 2,367,616 of record NZ_MDGR01000007.1, read on the forward strand.
GAATTGCAAGACGATCAATATGCGGTCACACTTAGCGTAGATGCGACTAGTCCTACTTGGGAGCCCTCGCTATACCTCGACAACCCAACAGCCAACACGGTAGTCGCCACACCAGAGAATGCCAAACAGCTCATCGAGGTAATAGGAATTGATATCCTCGGGTGCCAAGAATCAGACAGTGTCACACTCATCAAATCTGGTGTACAAGCAGACAAAAGTTTCACACCAAATGGTGATGGCATCAATGACTGTTGGCAAATCTCCAACATCAACGACACGAACTGTAGCATCATCATTTTCGACACCAAAGGTCGACGCATCAGAGAACTCAGCTACTCTCCGAGTGAGAGCCGAGACGACTGTGTTTGGGACGGCAAAACCTCCAGTGGACGAGATCTACCCAACGGCAATTATTACTACATGATGAGCTGCGAAAACAGTGAAAATCAGAGCGCAGGAGCGATTTTTTTAGCTCGCTAATTTGATATAGGGATATCACCTAGTTGGTAAGCAAAAACCGTAAATTCATCGAAAACCACACTTCTATTTGTCATATTCAATATAGAAATAGTACACATTGTATATTTTAGCCCTGTGATACTGTTACATTATGTGTATAATGGAGATTCTCTACAAGCAGTAGAGAGAAATGGAGCTGGTTACTTTTGTGCCAGTTCAAGCATACAAACTAGAACACTTTTTTCAATCCTATGAATAGCTATAGAAAGATAATCCTTATCCTTCCACTACTTTTGGCCTCCCTATTCGCGTCAGCGCAAGAAATATGCGACGATGGAATAGACAATGATGGAGATGGCTTCATTGACTGTTATGACGGAGAATGCTCCGGTGACGATCAGTGTCGCGACTTCTATTTTGGCAACTCGGTCAAATGTAAGGATGCTGCGACTCAGAATCCTGCGTTCAATATCAAGCTACAATGGGCTTCTGACAATGAAACGGCTTTCAACTCGGTCACTCCTGCTATCGGAGACATCGACGGAGACGGCACACCAGAAGTAGTCAGCACCAACAGGGAGAACAACACCCTCACTGTGCTGGATGGAGCTACAGGATTTGCAGAAAAAGGACCTTTCAATGTAGGATTTGATATCGCCAAGACAGTAGCAATAGCCAACCTCAATGATGACGATTGTGCAGAGATATTTGTTCGAGGTTTCCGCAACAACAACATCAAAATGTATGATTGCGACCTAAATCAGATATGGGCGAAGAAAACAAGTACAGGAGGAAAAGTAGGAATCATCTCTTTGGCAGATTTCAATGGAGATGGTGTCGTTGAACTCCTTCATGGTAATGAAATCAGGAATGCACACACAGGAGAAGTCATCGTAGCAGGATTGGGTGATTTCGAAACAGATGTCACCCACGGAACACTAGCTATCGACATCCTACCGGATGCAGCCTGTGCAGATTGTGCAGGATTGGAAATCGTAGATGGAGGCAAAATATACTCCGTCAACATCCCTATGCAGACAGACAACACAGTCACTCCTGTAGGGACAAGAACACTCGTCAAAGAAATAAATGACATCCTACCTGCTGATGGTCAATATGCCATCAAGTACAGTTCATGGAACTTCAATGCAGCGGCTGTTGCCGATTACAACCTAGACGGCAACATCGATGTACTCTTCAGTGGTGGACAATACATCAGTGGTAGCCTCAAGACCTCGGCGTTCTTTTGGGATGTCACCAACAACAGTGCAAAGATATTTACCGTACCACAAAACCATGGCAATGCCACGGGTAGAATCAATATCGCAGATATCGATGGTGATGGTCAACTCAACTGTACTTTCGTCTCTAAACAACGACTGTATGCCCTAGACGAAAACATGAATCAGCTATGGTACAAAGACGTCAACGAAGGCTCGTCTGGATTCACAGGCTGTACCGTATTTGACTTCAACGACGACAAAGCTGCGGAGATCATCTACCGGGGAGAAAACTATGTCCACATCATCGATGGAGTGACGCACCAATCTTTGAAACAAATCAAATGTACCTCAAGAACTTTTGAAGAATACCCAGTCGTCGCAGATGTCGATGGAGATGGAGCAAGTGAGATTTGTGTCGCTTGTTCGACTGATGACAACACCCCGTTCAGTCCTTACTCTAACGGGAAATGGGGTCAGATTCGTGTCTTCGAAGCAGATGGAGGAGAAAACTGGCAGCCTTCCCGTGCTGTCTGGAACCAACACGGATATTTCAACGTCAACGTCAATGATGACTTGACCATCCCTACGATTCAACAAAACCCTTCCAAGATATTCTCAAGCAACGTGTGTACCGCTGGAGACAACCGTCCCCTCAACACCTTCTTGAACCAAGCGCCCTACCTCAACGAGGATGGGTGTCCGTCGTTTGTCACTCCTGACATAGAGGTCACGAATATCAGTGCTATCGGAGAAGCACAATGTCCAGAAGTGAACTTCAACGTCACCGTCACCATCCAAAACGCAGGAGACGTCGTCTTGGCAGGATTGCTCCCCATCACCTTTTACAACGGCACCCCTACAGAGGCTACTTCTACAAAACTAAACACGGTGGTGACACCCATCGCTGGTTTCGAGATTGGCGAAACAATGGACATCACTGCGGAAGTCATTGGCCAAGGTGGTGATTTTGAATTATACATTTCGGTCAACGATGACGGATCACAAGAAACGCCCGTCACCAACTTCATCCGACCTATCCCAGAATGTAACGATATAAACAACATAGTCTCTACTCCAGTCACCTCTCTGGCCTTTGATTTGACGAGTGAGATCATCAGTCACAACGAAAATTGTGACCCGACCTTCCCAGACAATGGAGACGCTAAAGTGTATTACTTTGGCACAATTTCCTCTACCATCACGGATCTATGGGACGAAGACTTTGAAGACCTCTCTGCAGGAGATCACGAAGACACAGGTGCTACCGCATGGAGTTTCACTACATCCCCTTCTGGAGCAGACTTTTTAGGAGTATCCTCTACGGGTACCTCCAAAAAAATTCTCTTCGCCGATACCGACGGTGAAGCTGTATGGGAAACTGAAACGCTCGATATCTCAGGTCAAGAATCAGTCAATCTATCGATTGACCTCAACTCCAGTGCCACCAACGAGAATGCCGATGACTACATAAAAGTATATTACGTATTGGATGGTGGAGCAGAACTTGGCCTCACCAATGGCATACACAATGGCAACACTGGGGCAATTACTGCCACCGCTACGGGCATCACAGGGTCCACGCTCAAAATCATCGCCAGAGCCAACAACAACAGTGACGATGAATTCTACTACATCGACAATGTACTCATCGAGGGCATCACAGACGAACAAACCGGCGAAATCACCGCAGGATTTGACTTCCACTGGTTCAAAAACAACAACTACACAGATACGCTCTACACCGGCAACCGTATCGCGTCACTCGCTGAGGGAACCTATCAAGTCATCGCGTCCTCCCAGACCAACTCTTGCCAGTCCGCACCAGAAGAAATCACCATACTCAAAGAAGAAGTACTCCCTACAGTTGTCATCGTCAATGAGAGTGATTTGACAAACTGTGAGACTCCTGACGGAGAATTGAGAGCTTACGTGGACGAAGCAGGTGTGGAAGTTACCGAAGGATATGACTTCACCTGGTACATTGGCAATGATTTCACTTTCGTACAAAGTGCGACCGCTACAGCAACTGGTCTCCTGGACCGTACCTACTCAGTAGTTGTCAAAGACAAGCTTTCTGGTTGTGAATCTATACTCTCTGCAACCGTGGGTACTTCCTTGGCTACCCCGGGCATCAGTGTGGACAACATCGTACATATCACAGATTGTACCGACACCAACTCAGGAGAAATCACCGTATCCTCTGATGAAGCCAACTCCGAATACACCTTCAACTGGTACGACGGTACGTCCATCAAGGCCGTCCCAGACTGGAGTGCCTCTGGAAACAATGGCTCTGGCGTATCTGGACAAAGAAGACAAAATCTAGAACCAGGCTTTTATACCGTAGAGGTACAAAACAAAAAAACCAAATGTCTCTCTGCTCCTATCACGGTAGAAGTAGAAGACCAATCGACAGCTCCTGTGGTCAATGTCTCTACTCGAGACAACGAATCATGTAGTGAAAATGGCAGTGGTAGTGCGACCGCTACAGTTTCAGGATCTGCCAGTTCATTCTACAACTTTACTTATTACTCAGGAAGCAGTGCAATAAGTTCCAACATAATCACCACCGTATCTGGTGGCAACGGACAAAGTGCACTCCTACTATCCGCTGGACAATACCTCGTGATTGCCGAAGAAATCAGCACAGGATGTAAAGGAAGAAAGCAGTTTACGATCGCAGACAACATCTCCTACCCTACCGATCCAGTCAATCCTGAAGATGACATCATTATCCAGCATGTGACGACCTGCAACGGTACAGAAATCAACAAAGGCTCAATAGATGCCTCAGTACTAACTTTGGACCCTGTCGATACGCATGAGTATGAAGTAGTCGAGAACGGTAGTTTTGAAGTCCCTGACACAAAAGACGCAGCAAATTCTAGTATTGTCGTAGCTGGTGGAGGCATCGGTGCTACCAACTGGTTTTACATAGATCAGGCAAGTACTGATGGATGGAGCACCTACAACAACCATGCGGGAGAAACGTATAGCAACGTGATTGAAATCCACCCAGCGGGATTTGAAGGCAAACAGCCGTATGAAGGACAGCAATGGGCAGAACTCAATGCTCACTATCCTAGTACACTGTACTTCGATGTGGTCACCAAACCCGGTATTCGTATGAAATGGGGCTTTGCTCACAGGTCACGGGTGAGTGGTACTGACTGTATTGCGCTCAAAATAGACGATATTTCTGAAGGGGAAAATGGACTCGTCATTAGTAGTCAATGTTCCGAACTCAACAATTCAGGACATAACAACTGGGCTTATTACGAAGGTGAATACGTCATACCAGCAGGACAAACTGCTACTCGTTTCGCGTTTGAAGCTGTTTCTTCTGAAAACGGAAGCAACGTTGTAGGTAACCTACTGGATGGTATCGTCTTCGAAGTAGCCGAATACTACTACCAACTCTACGAAGGTAGCAACAGCAGTGACCCAAGCAAACTAGTTGAAGAAAACACAACAGCTGTATTTGAAAATTTGGATGCAGGCACGTATACCATTGCCATCTTCAACAACATTTCAGGCTGTCCGATGAACGACATCACAGTAGTCGTCAAAGAAGCGGACCAAGAACCACTCATCGTTCGTCAACTGAAAACAGCGGATGAGTATTGTATCGGTGGTAGTGGTACACAGCGCATCACCGCGACGACAAGCTCAGATTTGAGCGAACCTGCAGCAGGTTATGAGTTCAATATCTACACAGGCACAGACCTCACAGCGACTCCATACGGAGGACCTTTTGTACAAGCTTCTGGAGATTATACCTTCAGCGGTCTCTCCGAAGGCAGCTACACTGCCACAGTTACCAACCTTGACAATGGTTGTAGTGAACAAACGTCCATTACGATCTTGGACAATTCGGACTCTCCGAACTTCTCCTCTCCGATCAATTCACCCAATACAACCTGTAGCGGTACGCCCAATGGCTTCCTCTCTATCAATGTATTTGGAGACAGCAAGGAGGACTATACCTGGACCTGGTTTGACAGTAGTATGGACTCCATCGCACACAAGAAAAACCTCGATGGTAGCGTCCATAGTGACGCCAACACCATGATAGAGGTCGCTCCCGGCACTTACTTCGTCTCGGCAGTTCACACCCTATCGGGTTGTGCTACTCCTACTTTAGAAATCACCGTAGGAGACGAACCTGACGCTCCTCAAATCAACTTGACACAAGCGGCGGAAAACACAGGTTGTAGCATTGCCAATGGTTCATTGACTGCAGATGTCTATGTATCCTCTACCGGTACCAACGTCACGGACGGGTATACATTCGAGTGGTTCGTCGGCACGGATGATTCAGGCACTCCGCTTGCGGCAGGTGACGATGCAGGCAACGGCTCCAATGTCGGATTTTCTGGCGCAAGCAACCAAACCATCACTGGTTTGAACGCTCCAGTATCCAATGCAACCTATACATTGCGTGTGACGGACCCGGGCAACTGTGTCAATACCGCAACCATCACTTTGGATAACAATCCTTCAGACCCCGTAGTGGTAGAAACCACTGCGGTAATCACTGACCTCTCGGTATGTGAAGGCAGCCCAACCTATGCCGATGGAGGTATCGAATTGGTCGATGTGGCTGATGCAAGTAGCTCAGTGCTCACGGACTTTGTGTACCGATGGTACATTGGTTCATCTGACACGGGAACTCCAATCAATGATGGAGAAGACATCGCTACATTGAAAGGAAAAACTCCTGCTGCTTCGCAAACAATCACAGGTGCGACAACTCATCATATCACGGGATTGGATGCAGGATTCTATACTGTAGTAGCTGTCAGGTCTTATACAGGTTGTGAGTCAGATCCAGTCACCATCGAAGTAGAAGCCACACCTATCGTGCTGGACGCTACACTTGATGCTGCCAACACTCTCAACAACAGTGTATGTGACATTACAGTCAACACAACCAGTGCCCACGATGGCAAGATCACATTGAACCCTCCTACTGGCACTGCCGTAAGCGACTACACTTGGGTGTGGTACGCCGGTACCGACGCTGTAGCGGGACAAGAAATAGCGACTGTACTCACCACAGCTACCGAATCAGACAATGTACTGGAAAACATCCCAGGTGGAGACTACACGGTACAAGTCACCAATACTACCACTGGTTGTGAAGCAGTGGAGACTTATAGCATAGTGGATGATGTACAAACTATTAATTTAAATGTATCAGTAGCTGGTAACGTAATCTCTACACCTCTCTCAGTGTGTGAAGATGCTGCATCATATCCAAACGGAGGCGTTACTCTTGCGAATGCTACTGTAGACGGTTCTGCTCCTACCGGAGCTTTAGGTTACTATTGGTACTATGGTAACTCTGTAGATCCCGCGAAACTATTAAATGATGGAGATGACATCTTCAACCAAAAGGGAATTACCGGAATAGCAAACAGCCTAATAAATGGAGCGAATACGAATAACATTACGGGGTTAAATGACGGAAATTATACTGTCGTTATATTAGACTCTTTATCAGGGTGTACTTCTAATGCAATCACTGTAACTGTTGGTGAAGATTTGAATGCTCCTGTAATTGTAACAAACCTCGACGCAATCCAAACAGCTTGTACACCTGCACTTAGCAATGGTCAAGTATCAGCCACGGCCTCTACTAGTGGAGGGGAACCTACACTAAATTACACGTTCAACTGGTACCAGGGACAAACTACATCTGGTACACCAATTGCTACTACTTCCAGTATAATTGGAACGACAGGTTTGGCTACAACTGCTAATCTAAGTAAAGGCATATACACCATTGAAGTAATTAATAATGATACAAAGTGTACAAGTACCCAAGAAATTGAGGTAACTGAAGATAAAACCGATATTCCTGTCATTGACGAAACAGCTCTACAAGCTGCTACTTCAGACAATACTCAATGCGGTGCTCCTTTTGATGGAGAGGCTGATGCCACCACTACTGTCTCTGGTGGATCTGCAAATTATTCTTATGCTTGGTACGCAGGCACAAACACTACCGTAGCTGCTATTGATACAGATATACTGCTAAACAATGTCGAATCAGGTGATTACACATTAATAGTCACGGATACCGATAGAGGATGTGTCTCTGCTGCCGTTACTGTTACTGTTGGTGAAACACTTGATTTACCTGTAATTGTTCCAACTATAGTGGCTAATCAGTACTCTTGTGATTTTGCTAATCCAAAAGGCCAAGTTTCTGCCACCGCATCAACTGCTGGTGGAGAACCTGCTTCTGACTATACTTTCAGCTGGTATGAAGGAAAAACAACAAGCGGCACTCCATTGATTACAGATCCTGCCGTTGTTGGAACAACTGGTCTATCAACACCTGCCTCTTTAGCTGCTGGTTTCTACACTATAAAAGTAGAGAACAATACTACGAAGTGTTTCAGCACAACATTCATTGAAGTCATCGATGATATACCAACTTTCGATCTGACACAAGGTACAGTATTCGATCCGGATGATTGTGACGCCTCGAATGGCACAGCCGAAGTAGACGTAACAGGTCCTAACTTTACAAGTGGGGGTATAGGCTATCCAGCTCCTCCTAGTTATGCTTACGAATGGTTTGTAGGGAATGATTTTTCAACACCTATTAGCAATGGGGATGTACTTTCTTATGGATCGACAGTTTCAGGAGCAGATACAGATGTGTTGGCAGGTATACCTCCAGGAAGTTATACTGTCAGAGTTACCGACACAAAAAGTGCGTGTATCTCAAACAACGTATTGACCATCACACTAGTAGATGATGATCTCCCGGCTGAACCTACATGGGACGAAAATGTTATCGTAACCCCTGCAAGTTGTGCTGATGAAGTTGGACAAGTTACTATTAGTATTACCGATGGAGGAAACTGGGACTTTGAATGGTATGAGGGATCAAAAAACTATGCCGATAGTGCGTATATCCCTGGGTATGGCACTGAACTGGTCTCTGGCTCTTTAACTCCTTCTGGTCTATCTAGTAACCCTCAGATATCTAGTACTGGAACTTCAACAACTATAGAGAATATTGCTGCTACTATCTATACTGTGGTAGCGATTGATATGGATGGAGGAACACCAACTGGATGTAGGTTCCAATATACATTTAATATGCCTTACAACGACCAAAGAGAGGCTACTTCACTGAACATTACTCCAAGTACAATGTGTGATCCTAATAATGGAACAGCTGAAGTAGGTATTTTGGGTGCTGACTCAGACCCATCTACAGATAATGATAACGCAGACAACTATGTATTCTACCTATATACAGGAACAGGAATTCCAGCTGATTTCAGTAATTACTTTGATGAAATAGATGGGAATTTAGCATCTGATCCTGAAGATGGGTTTGTTACATTCACTGGGCTACCTGCTGGAGAATACACAGCAATTGCCCAGCAAAAAATTGGCATCTTTGGAACCAGTTGTTGGACAGATTATGAAACAGGGACAGTAGATCAAGAAGGATATGCTGGATATATTGATCCCAATGACGTAGATATCATATCGGACTCGTATTGTTCATCTAGTGCTGGAAATGGATCTATTTCAGTGACGGTTACTAAGGATATTGATGATTCTCTGCAACCCAATGATTTTGACATTAACTGGTATGCAGGGAGTTCCGTATCAGGCTCACCCATTAAAGATGACGATGACAATACATTAACATCCACCATTGAAGATCTAGAAGGTGGAGATTACACGGTAGAAGTCATCAGAGTAGGTCTACCTGGACCAACTTCTAATACTTGTGTGTTTACAGCAACGTATACGATTGATGATGAGCCAGAAACACCGGAGGTTAGTTTAGCTACACCACAACATAAGCTTGATTGTTATCCATTAAATGGATCTATTACTATCAATGATGCAGATATAGCAGACGGAGATGTTTCTAACTGGGAATTTGATTTGTATTTGAATGGAACTGATCCTTCAGATAAAATTGAAGATGCTCAAACAACGGCTACTACTTCTATGGTATTTGATCAACTAGATGCAGGCATATATTACATACAAGCAACAGGTAAATTATCCGATTGCCCTACTACATTCTATGAGGTAGAAATTCTCGACAATTCCGTAGCTCCGACCGTTTCAATAAACATTATTGAAGATGACTCTTCTTGTGGTGGAACACCAAACGGTGAACTACAAGCTGTCGTAAACGGTGGAGTCGCTACTGGATTTGACTTCCAATGGTATCACACAGCAGTTGCTGCTGGAAATGAAGTAGGAACAAACTCCGCTACACTTTCTGGTATTGCCGCCAATACTTATTTCGTGGTTGTTACAGACAATGACGGAGGAGATGACAACCTCGGATGTGAGACTACTGCTACTAGAGTACTCGACAATGTTGAGCAAACCATTTCTGCAACCTTGGACATCACACATATTGAAGATTGTAATCCTTTGGACGGTTCTGTTATAATCACAGATCTCTTAATCAATGGCACTACTGATAGCAGCTTCCCTAGTGGATACACCATTGTATGGGATGATGATGTAAACTTTGGGTCTCCATTAGCAGATACCGATGAAACTATTGAAGGTCAACCTTCTGGAGTCTATTATGTCAGAATTACTAATAATGCTACACTTTGTGTCTCTTCAGATATCAGATTTGAGATTCTAGACAATGCTGTAGAACCAGACATAACTATTACTTTAAATGCTGCAGACACTTATTGTATATCTGATGAAGATAGAGGTAGCGGAGCTCTTGATTGGACTATCCCAAGTGGAAACTATAGTTATCAGTGGTATTCAGGCAAAACTGCAACTACTGGAAATGAAGTTAGTGGGGCTGGAATCACGGGAATCTCAGCAACCAATGTCCTAACCACAGGTGGTACTTTGGCAAACATTTCTGCTGGTTTTTATACTCTTGAAGTATTAGACACTAATAGCCCTGGTAATAACTGTAATTCAATAGCAGTATTTGAAGTGCCAAATGAAGAAGCTTCGATCACGCTCAACGAAACAGAATATACCGTCACCAATGACACCAACTGTGACAGCAACAACGGGACGATCACCATCGACGATGTACTTGTAGACGGTGTCTCCAATGGAGGCACAGCAGGATACACCTTCGCCTTTGCGAAAAAGGGTGGTGCAGTACTAGATGGAGGAGCTTCTGCAACAGGAGCTGTCGCGAGTGGCCTTGGTGCAGGTGAGTACCAAGTGATCATCACCAGTACAACGACCAGTTGTACAAGCGGAACTTACTTCTTCGAAGTAGAAGAAGTGACTGTAGATCCTGTAGCCATCTTGAGTAACAAAACGCCTGACACCAATTGTACGGCAGCTGTCTACGAAGGCAACGGTACGCTGACGATCGCCCTCCAAGGAGGTGCTGCTGTGACAGACTACACGTTCGAGTGGTACAGAGGTACAGATACATCCATAGCAGACAATGAATTGTCCGCTGGGGCAAACAAAGGCTCAGCCATAATCAGTACAAACGGTGAAAGCTTGACAAATCTTGCTCCAGGTACGTACACAGTCATCGTCACCGATACCAATGGAGACGACAGCAACGATGGATGTACGTCTACGAAGACTTTCACCATCAACAACATTCCGGTGGTCAATACACTTACTATCGATCCAGCAAGCTTGACACACGTGACGGATTGTGGAGGAAACAATGGTGCAGTGACGATATCAGATGCTGACTTGAGTGCGGGCAATGTCGCAGACTATAGCTTCACATGGTATACATCCAATCCTACAGTAGCCATCGCAGGCATGACAAATGTAGTGGGGGCAGCAGGTGCTACACTATCTAGTCTAGAGGCAGGTGTCTACTACGTCCAAGCGACCAACATCGCTACTGGATGTAATACAGGACAGGTACTCGTCGAGATTGAAGATCAATCTGTCGCACCAGAGGTTACGATCTCTGTCAACGTCATCGATACGAGTTGTGATCCAGATCTACACGAAGGAAACGGTGCCCTGGATTGGAGCATCACCAATGCAGACGCAGGCAACTACTCGTACCAATGGTACGCAGGGACTACGGTAGCGGCAGGTACAGCGCTTGTAGACAATGGTACCATCACTGGAGCTTCTGGTTCGGGTACCATCACAAGCGGCACCCTATCAGGAATCGACGGAGGAGCTTATGTCCTACTTGTGACAGATTTGGCTACCCCAGGCAACAGCTGTTTTGTAGAGGCAACCCTACTCGACGGCAGTGGCAACCCAGACATGTTGGACGAAGAGATCCCAGTCTATGCCATCACTACTTTCACCAACACACCCAACACCTACTGTGTAGGCAATGACGGTGAAATCGAAATCACAGGCGTCACGACGGACGGTGTGGCAGATGTATTGACTGACTTCACTTTCTCTGCTACAGATGCAGCAGGTACGGTCTATACGCCGACAGGTACAGGTACTACCTTCAGTGGTCTGGCACCGGGTAGTTATGAGGTATTCATCAGTCACAACAGCAGCATGTGCGATGGCAATGGACAAGACGTGGTGATTGGAGATACCAAAGTAGATCCTACAGTGACCTTCACCTTGAACCAGGCCAACCAGTGGTGTACAGGTGGAAACGGTAGCTTGACGGTATCGACTAATGCATCGAACCCAACCATCACATGGAGCAGTACAGCGACCTTTACAGGAGCTGCTACGACCACTGGTGCTACGACTGCTACGATCACAGGTTTGGATGACGCGACCTATACGGTCACTGTTGTCGATGGAGTGACTGGATGTACGGTCACCAGCGACTATGTGATCCCGTTCATGCCTGAGGATATACTCATCGACATGGATACAGAAATCACCGTGACGAATATGACCACTTGTACGCCAGCCAACGGCAGCATCGAGATTACGGGCATTACACCAGACGCTTTGACGGACTACACGTTCACGCTGCACACAGGCAGCTACACAGCAGGTGGCGGTACAGACATGGGTGCAACTACCCTATTCTCTTCGCTAGATGCCAATACCTACTACATCGAAGCGATCAGTAGCATTTCAGGATGTACATCACAAGTCTTCGAAGTAGAAGTACTTGATGAAAGTGTCGCTCCAGTAGTGACCTTGGACAGCTTTGCGCTCCAAACCAACTGTGATGCGAGCAATCCAAACGGTATGCTGAGTGTATTGGCTGATGGGTCAAGTGATCTCACCAGCTACAGCTTCCAATGGACAGGTGGTCCAGCGACCGCAACTTATGCAGGCATCGGACCAGGTGACTATACAGTGACTGTCACAGATTTGACCACTGGATGTATCACTACTGAGACCTATGGTATGGCATCTGAAGCTGCCGAACCGATCGAATTGGGTATCTCTACAGTAGGCAACGAAAACTGTATCGATCCGAATGGACGATTGGCGATCACTGTACTCAACTCCACCAATACTACCGCGGTATTTGAATACTACTTGGTAGCTGGAGAAATCACGGACGAAGCGACCATCACAGCAGCAGCCAACAACATCAACGGCAACACTGCATCGAACCTCGATATGGGAAGATACACGATCATGGTACTTGATACAGATGGAGGTTGTAGCTCTGATCCGAATTTCATCGACATCAGCGACATGACCAACACCAACTCTATGGACATGTTGATCACACAAGATCACCCGCTGACCAAGTGTGATTTGACCAGAGCAGATGGACAAGCGACAGTCGTGTCGATTCCTGATGAGCCTTCGAGATATACCTTCTATTGGTACGATGGGCCAAGCCTCTCTGATCCGTTGATGGACTCGACGATCACGGTACATCAACTGATCGACAAGACCTATACGGTACAGATGGTAGACCGCTACACAGGCTGTACGATCACCGAGCAAATCACCATCGACAATGAGGCCGAAGAGGTGCCATTGCCAGTGATTGCCTTGGTCAACGATCGCACCAACTGTGTGACACCAAATGGAATCTTGTCTGCTACCATCAACAATGAGATCAGCGGATACACCTTTGAGTGGTTGGATATCGATGACAATACCATCAGTAGCACCAACGTAGCTTCTGGACTAGATATGGGTGACTATCAAGTCACAGCGACAGATATCAATACAGGATGTGTCTCTGACCCTGTCACAGAAACCATCGTTGACAACCGTGTGTTGCCACTCTTCAGAGTGGAAACTACTGACTCACAGTGTACAGAACTACAGCTCGGCACACAAGAGTACGTGGGCAACGGTACTGCGGATCTTGTCTTCCAAAACAACGTGATTGTGGAAGAGACCTACTGGACGTTCAACACAGGAGCTGAAATCGATACTACGGATATAGGTAGTCACCTCAGCAGAGACGAAAGGTTCTCGGGTATGACACCGGACACTTACCGTGTCCTCGTCGTAGACGACAATCAGTGTACCTACGAGCGTACTTTCACAATCAGTACAGACATCAAAATTTTCAACGGTGTCTCTGACAATGGCGATTCGTTCAACGACTACTTCCGTATCACGTGTGCGGACAAGTTCCCGAACAACAGCGTGAAGATCTTCAACCGTGCGGGTACTTTGGTCTACCAAGCAGATCACTATGAAGACAACGTCAACGGCCGAGTATTTACAGGAAAGAGCAACGCCGGTGTAGGTGGAGGTGGCGATGGTTTGCCAGCGGGTACTTATTTCTATATTTTTGACAAAGGAACAGGCGAAGAGGGAGATGTCCAGCAGGGCTACCTCGAACTGGTAAGATAAAAACGAATGAACAGACTTAGAATACTTCTAGTAACCCTAGTCATATGTATGAGCTTGACAGCCGCTGCACAGCAGCGGCCTGTCTTTTCTACATACCCGTACAATGGTTTGTCACTCAACCCAGCCTATGCGGGTAGTTTGAACTTGTTTTCGGCCATCTTCACAAACCGAAACCAATGGGTAAATATCGATGGAGCTCCCGTGTATCAATCACTGACTGCTCACACGGTATTCAAGGAGAATCAAGTAGGTACGGGTATCAACGTGGTCCGTGACCAAGTCGGAGTGCATGAACAGTATAGTTTGTACGGGAGTTTTGCTTACAAAATCCGCATGCAGAAAGCCATCCTATCGATGGGCTTGCAAGCAGGATTTGACCAACGCACTTCCAACTTCAACGAACTGGATTGGTTTGACCAAAACGGTCCATATACTACAGCTTACGTCAAGGATTTCAATCCCAACTTCGGTGTAGGGCTGTATTATGCCAACCGAGATTACTTCATTGGCGCATCGATCCCTTATATTTTGGCTCCTTCGGTATTCAAGGAAGTGGATAATGTGACCTCCCAAGCCAAAGCTTCTCGTTACTACTACATCAATGCAGGATTCGTCAAGGACCTCAATCGTCACTTGAAGATCAATCCTTCGGTCCTCTTGAGGTTGCAAGACGATTCACCTTTTGCCTTTGATGTCAATGTCAACTTGATCATCAACGAGATTGTCTATGCAGGGGTCTCCTATCGATTCCAAGATTCATTTTCACTGATGACTCAACTGGTCCTCAACGAGAACTTCCGCATCGGATATGCCTATGATATCCCTACGAGTGATCTCTACGGTTACACGGCAGGTTCGCATGAGATCTTCCTCAACTACCGCATCAAACTCAAAACCAATCGCCGTGACGGGTTGTGCCCGGTGTACTTTTAAGTAGTAAGACGAGAAGCAAATAGCTGAACTCCGCTCAATCCCCTGCCCACGTCACCAGTCGTGGGTATTTTCGTGGGGTGACAAATATCGTGAACCTATCGTCTCCACCTACTGCACTGGCCAGATGCCCCATGATCAGTCGATCCGTCTTGTACCCCCTCCTCTTTTGGAGTCTCATTCTTCCTTTCTTCTTTAACTCAATTTGAATCGTTCCACCTTTTGAGTGAGCTGATTGACAATACCCAGTACGTTTTTGCTCTTGCTGGAATATTTCTCCATCCCCTCCGAGAGGGACTCAGCGGAGCTCGCAATCTGCTCCGTGCCTGCGGCCGTTTCTTCGGCAATCACCACGATGGACTGGATTGTCTCGACGATGCTTTCTATGTCACGGGTTTGCTGCTTGGTGGCTTTCGCTATGTTGAGGGATTTTGCCACTAGACAAGCCAAAAATTAGCGTTTCACATCAATCCTCACCCGAACCGACTTGCTGATCGGCGTGTGGCTTTTGTCAGCATATTGATCGTGAGGGATCAGTACATTGGTTTCTGGAAAGTAAGCGGCCAGATTGCCCTTAGGGATGTTGTAGGGGATGATGAGGAAGTTTTCTGCCTTGCGCTCAATGCCAGCGTATCTACTGACTAAGTCTACTCTATCAAACTTTTCTAATCCCATCATTTCAGCATCCTTGGCGTTGATCAGAACCACTCGGCGCTCGTTGTAGATGCCGCGGTAGCGATCGTCCATGCCATAGATCGTGGTATTGAACTGATCATGTGATCGGATCGTCATCAATAGAAACTCATCTGCGGCCAAGTCGTGCTGTGGCAGTCCACACACGGTGAACTGTGCCTTGCCTCCTGGCAATTTGGATTCGTCCCACACACGTGTGTGATTGGGCAGATCAAAACCTGCTTGCTGAGATCGCTTGGTGTAGTTGTCAAAACCGTCGAATACCTCTGATATTTTTTGACGCACCAGGTCGTAATCCGTACCTAGCTGCTGCCATGGAATCTTGGCATCCACCCCAAAATAGGCTTGCGCCATGCGCGCCACGATCTCGGGCTCACTCATGAGCTGATCCGAGGCTGGTGCCAATCTCCCATGTGATTGATGGACTCTTCCCATGCTGTTTTCTACCGTCACAAATCGGTCTTTCCCTGCTTTGTGGTCCTTCTCGGTACGTCCCAAAGTCGGCAATATCAACGCCGTCTTGCCTGTGATCAAATGGGTACGGTTGAGCTTGGTACTGATGGATACCGTCAAGTCGCATCGCTGCAAGGCCTCACCTGTATAGGCAGTATCAGATGCCGCCGATAGGAAGTTGCCCCCCAAGGCAATGAAGACCTTGGCACGCCCCTCGTGCATGGCTTGGATGGCATGCACCGTATCCAACCCTTCCTGATCAGGTGGGGTAAAGCCAAATACTCGTTCCAAGGAGGCATTGAGTTTGGGCGATACATGGTGCATGATGCCCACGGTGCGGTCTCCCTGTACGTTGCTATGTCCGCGGACGGGACAGGTGCCGCCTCCTTTGATGCCGAGGCTGCCTTTGAGCAGGAGTAGATTGACGCATTCTTTGATATTTTCTACCCCGTTTTTGTGTTGGGTAAGTCCCATCGCCCAGCAGATGATGATTCGTTTACGCTGAGCGAGCAGCTCCACGGTTTCGTTGATTTTCTCCTCAGAGATGCCGCATTGCGCCAAAAGCTGTGCTTCGTCTTGTCGCTTCAAATCTGCCAATAGCGCTTCTACTCCGTTTGTTTTTTGGTTGATGAATTCCCAATCAAAAACACCACTTTCACGCTCTTCTCGCTCGGCGAGTCGCTTCATGATGAGCTTGAGCAATGCCACATCCTGGTTGATTTTGACTTGTAGGTGAATGTCGGTGAGCTCAGTACCGCCCATGATGCCTTTGATCTCCTGCGGATTTTTGAAACGGATCAATCCTGCTTCTTCGAGCGGATTGATCGCAATGACTTTGCCGCCATGGCTTTTGCACTTCTCCAGCGCGGAGAGCATGCGCGGGTGATTGGTGCCCGGGTTTTGACCGATGACCATGACCACTTCTGCATCCCCAAAATCCTCCAATGTGACAGATCCTTTGCCAATCCCCAGTGTTTCGCCTAGAGCGACTCCACTCGACTCATGGCACATGTTGGAGCAGTCAGGCATGTTGTTGGTGCCAAAGGCGCGGATGAAGAGTCCATAGAGAAAGGCCGCTTCGTTGCTCGACCGACCCGAGGTATAAAAGATCGCTTCGTTAGGATCATCCAACGCCTGTAATTGCTTGCCAATCAGGGTGAATGCCTCTTCCCAAGAGATTTTTTCATAATGTTCGCTGCCTTCTCGCAGCACCATTGGGTGTGTGAGTCGGCCGCTTTTGCCAATCTTGTAGTCCGTCCAATGTGACATCTCGGTTACCGTATGCTCTGCGAAAAAGTCAGGCGTCACCCGATGGGTGGTGGCCTCTTCGGCAATGGCCTTGACGCCATTTTCACAATACTCCCCTAGCGAAGAGCGCTTCTTGGGATCAGGCCAGGCGCAGCCCGGGCAGTCAATGCCTTCCTCCTGATTGAGCTTGGATAGGGTGGTAAAGGAGCGAGTGAGTCCCATTTCCTTCATGGCGTGATCGAGGGCCACTTTCACGGCGGGGATGCCTGCGGCGTATTGCTGTGGAGCTGTCAGCCGGAGGTCACTGAGGTTTTTGGGTCCGATGATGGAGATGCTTTGTTTTTTGGTCATGATATTCTGTTTCCGCTTGTCAAGTTCTTTTTGCCTCACCGGCAGAGCCTTACTTTCTTCATTAAGGAAGAAAGTAAGCAAAGAAATCAAGGCTGTGAAGAAAATTATTAAAACTTACTCCCTTGTCGGGGAAATTATAAACTCGAAGCTCGTACTTCACTTCTCAAACAGTATAATTTTCTTTTCTTCCAAGGAATCCAGTTTCTTGACGCCTTTTCTTCAAGGCCAAACAATTTGTTAATCTTATCCTAAATCTGTCGATCAAAAAACAGCAATGTATCCACCAAATGCTCCTGCCAATATTCCCACTGGTGACCACCTTCAAATTCTTCATAGGTATGGGCAATGCCTGCCTTGTCCAGGTCGGCATGCAACTGGCGATTGTACTCGATCAGCAAGTCGCTGCTGCCACAGTCAAAGCGAAGTGGGGGCAGGTCATTTCGATTTTCCGCCATAGCGGTAAAGGCATCCTCATCGAGGCGTGAAGGCTGTCGATAGTGTTCAAGGGCTTCTTCCACAAACAGTTTCATCTGTCCGACCTCTGTGATGGAGCTGTGTGCCGAGATACCCGCGTATTGCTTCGCATGCTTGGCACCTACTCGCAAAGCGCCAAATCCACCCATCGACAACCCCGAGATGAACAGCGGTGATTGGTCAGAAGTCTGGGGGATCAGTTCTCGCACTGCAGCTGGCACATCCTCCGCGATCCATTTTTCAAAATCACAGCCATCGTGCGCCATATAGGCCGAGCCGTCGCCCCACAGTCCATCGGAGGGCATGGCCAGTACCATTGGGCGGATTTGGTTCTCGCGGATCAGTCGCTCGGCTGTCTGTGCTGCACCGCCCTTCATCGCCCAGATCCAAGCACTGCCGTACACGCCGTGCATCAACGTGACAATGGGTAGGTCATGGAGGTCTTCGCCCTCAGGGACAAAAACGCAGATATCGCCGCGCCCCTTTAGGTTCGGTGTCTTCACAGTGATGAAGCGTAGGCCTCCAATCTCAAACTGCGGATCGGATAGTTCGGTTGTTTTGAATTTACTCATCAGTCAAATACAATTACGCCTTTAGCATTGCGACCACCCAGCATGTCGTCGAAGGCCTGCTGCAGGTCATCGAGCGGATAGGTGCGGGTGATCATCTGATCGAGCATCAAGTCGCCCTTGTCATACAGACTCACCAATTTAGGAAAATCTATCTGCGGACGGCATTTTCCGTAAAGGGGATTGATGTAAATTTTGTCCCATTCGAAGAGCCGCATATCGATAGTTATTTCTTCTTCGATTCCACTGACCTGCACGGCAGTACCGGCATTGCGAATCATCGCCAGCGGTGCTGCGCCCAGCGCGGGTATAGCTGTACACTCAAAGGCATAGTCCGCCCCGCGTCCCTTGGTCATGGCTTTGACTTGTTCGGCGGCTTTCATCAGCCCTTTGTCTTCCTTATCAGCCAGTATCGTATGGGTTG
The DNA here is from genome assembly GCF_002742335.1 of Reichenbachiella sp. 5M10. Lineage (NCBI taxonomy): Bacteria > Pseudomonadati > Bacteroidota > Cytophagia > Cytophagales > Reichenbachiellaceae > Reichenbachiella > Reichenbachiella sp. 5M10. The sequence goes on from NZ_MDGR01000007.1 coordinate 2,387,169, forward strand.
CCCCAAAGGCCTTGGCCATTTCCAGTCGCTCAGGTTTGATATCGATCGCGATGATCATGGCTGCACCCGAGATGCGAGCCCCTTGGATGACGTTGAGACCTACCCCGCCAGTACCGAGTACCACAGCCGAACTGCCAGCAGAGAGTTTGGCGGAGTTGACGACCGAGCCGTAGCCCGTCATCACGCCGCAGCTGATAATACTCGCCGAGGGCATGGGCATGTCGCTGGACAGTTTCACACAGGCAGAGGCTTTGACCAACGTGTACTCTGAGAGCGTCCCGATGTTGAAGGAGCGCTCGATGGCTTTGTCATTCCACTTCGTGCCATCGAGGTGGGCGTGACCAGGCGTATAGCCATTGCCTCCGGCAGTCACAGGCGAGTTGTTTTCGCAGATGTGCTGGTTGCCCTCCTCGCACTGAAAGCATCGCATACAAGGTGTCGCCCAGTTGAGAATGACTTGGTCTCCGACTTGGAAATCGGCTACTTCACTTCCCAATTTCTCGATGATTCCTGCACCTTCGTGCCCCATGACAATGGGTTTGCCCCAGTTGAGGGAGTCATGATCGGTGTGGCAGAGTCCCGCTGCTTTCACTCTTATTAGTATTTCATCGGCTCGGGGATCAGCGACCGATACCGTATCGATGACGAAACTCCCGTCTCCCTTGGCTATTGCCGCTTTGGATTGAATGGCCATATCTCTTACTTCCTTATTGACTTAAATAGTACAGAATACAAATATGACGAGAATCAGAGTCGCTCTAGTTGCTTATTTTGATTGAAAAATATGCTATTTTGTAATCAAAATATTCAAATGAATTCAATACATAAGGAAATAGAATACAAATGAAAGCCGTACTAGAGCAAGTAGCCATTGCCGAACAGGACAGTATTCGTGCCTTTCGCTATTCCAAAAAGGTTTTTGATGCGCCTTGGCATTTTCATCCCGAGTATGAATTGACCCTCATCCTCCGAAGTGCTGGCATCCGCTACGTGGGCAACAATATTTCAGATTTCAACGAAGGTGATTTGGTGCTGCTGGGCAGTAACCTGCCGCATTGTTGGAAAAATATCGATGATAAAACCGGCCCTAGCGAATCGCTGGTGATCCAGTGGCGCCAGGAGATCATCAGCCATCTGCCGATTTTCGACCAAATCCATGAACTGATGCATCGTGCGCAGAGAGGCTTGTTCATTCACCCCAAAGATCGGTCTGAGATCGCTAGTCGTATGCATGCCTTGACAGACTGTACGGGGGTTGAGCAATATCTTGGTTTTGTGGAGCTTCTGGACTACATCGCACGCCATGCGCACTACGACTATATCGCTGGCGCCTCCTATTCGTACGACGGTACCAGCGCCACTACGAACCGCCTCGAAGTGGTGCAATCCTACGTCAAAACACACTTCAAGGAGAAAATCAAATTGGCCGATATTGCCGATAAGCTAAGCATGAGTGAGCAGTCCTTTTCGCGTTTTTTCAGCAAGACGATGAACAAGCCCTTCTTCGTCTTTCTCAACGAATACCGGGTGAATATCTCCAGCCGACTCATCCTGGAGACCGACCTACAGATGGCAGAGATCGCCTACCAATGCGGCTATGAAAGCCTGCCTTTCTTCTACAAGCAGTTCAAAAAATTCAAAGGCTACACGCCACTGGAGTTTAGGAAGATGTATCGGAGGATTTGAAATTGTATGTTCGTAGATTGGTCTTAAGGAGATAATTTCACTATTTCATACTTAAGCAGTGGGATATGTCAGACAAGTACTTTTTCGTCTGTTCCGTCATATATAAGTTTTTTTGTCGAGTCAATAGAAGAACGCAGAATGGGATTTGTCAAAGACTCGTTGGTAAGCAAATCAACTTTACGTTGAAAGAAAACTTCTAGCGAATCCCACAGAGACATCAGCGCCTCACCTTTTTCAATTGGGTCATTTGCGTCAACCTCTACCAATAGGTCAATATCACTCGTTTCGTTGTTAAACTTGTCTGTAATGGATGAACCAAAAGCATAAAGTGATTTAACCCCATATTGCTGGCAAATGGATTTAAAAATATCGTGGTTGCTCAATATTACTTCTTCAAGCCTCATGTATCAAAGATACTGAAAAATTCAAACATGCGTACAAATCAACCACGCACTGATTTTAGCAGCTACTTTTTGATTTATACACTATTTGAACAAAATAATATCGATTAACTAAATTGCATCAACACAATAGCATATAAATACATCAAAATAAAGGAAGATTAATCAGGTGCCACTCGCGTAATTTGCTAGTAAGATAGAAGGTGTCTAGAAGGCATCGATCTACACAACTGAGTAAACAAGAGCTGACATGAAAAAAAGCGCACTGCCCGATCCATTCGCACAAGCCCGAGAAGCCAAAGGCTATGGCACAGTAGAGGATCAAAACGATCCCGTCACCATGCTACTCCGCCTCAAAGACGTCCGTAAGACAGCCAAAGACACGAAGACATTTCAGTCTGGTGCTGCTCCGGGGCGTATCGTGGTGCCGTCGGAGGTAAGCATACGCGATACCCGACAGATTCCTTTCGAGGTAGATCCACCGATGCACGGTGAGTACCGGGCTTTGTTGGAAGACTGGTTCAAGCGACCCGAGCAGCCAGATTATCGCGAGTGTTTGGAAGAGATCATCACTGAATTGGTAGACGAAGCGCTGCAAACGGACAGCCTCGAGGTGATGGAGCAATTTGCACTGAAGCTACAGTCACGTGCGCTGACACTGCTACTCAACATCCCGTACGAAGAATCCGAAACCTGGATTGGTTGGGGGATGCATGTATTCAGAAGTGAAGAATCTGCGCTAGACGGAGACAAGGCGGCCATTCTCTACGACTACATCGATGCGCAAATCGACAAGGCCATCGAGCACCCGGGAGATGACCTCTACTCAGTGCTGCTAGATTCCGAAATTGAAGGCCGCAAGCTGACCAAAGAGGAAGTCAAAGGTGTGATGATCCTGACCTTTGCGGGTGGCAGAGACACCGTCATCAATGCGGTGACCAACTCCATTGCCTACTTCGCAGAGCATCCCGAATCACTCACCCGACTGGACAATGAGCCTGAGATCACTGCTCACGCCGTGGAGGAACTCGTGCGCTACTTCTCTCCACTCACCCACATGGGTCGAGTGGTGACCGAAGACACCCAGGTCTGCGAACATGCCGCCAAAGCAGATACTAGAGTGTCGCTTTGCTGGGCTTCCGCCAATAGAGATGCCTCGACGTTTGAAAACCCCAACGAAATAGTCATCGATCGCAAAATGAATCCTCATGTAGGCTTTGGTTTTGGGATACACAAATGCCTAGGCGCTACCCACGCCCGTCAGGTATTGAGAGTTTTACTCGGTGTGCTTGCGCAAAAAGTGAAATCCATCGACATCCTAGAGCAAAAGGACAATATCGAGGACTGGGGCGAATTCCAACGAAAAGTGGGGTACGACAGTATTCAGGTAAAATTTCATGGAAAGGACTAACCTTCCTTAGCCAAAGGTATAATCCTATCCTCCTCAGGAGGGGGATAGGGGGAGGAAGTTCAATCAACATTAAAAAATACAACAATGGCAAAAATTACATTTATCACTAGCGATAACGAAACGATCGTAGCAGAAGCCAACAGCGGCTCTGTGATGGAGCTGGCCAAGGATAACAACGTCAACGGCATAGACGGAGACTGTGGGGGCGTTTGCTCCTGTGCGACCTGTCATGTGCATGTAGCGGCAGGGGATTTTGACAAAGTAGGAGCTCCCGGAGAGATCGAGGCAGACATGCTGGAGCTCGAAGACAACTACAACGAGCACAGTCGCCTCTGCTGTCAGATCGACATCAGCGATGCGATCGACGGAGTGACGCTCCATGTAGTGAATTAAAATTTATATCAACATAACAACCCTCCAAGGGTTCTAAACCCTTGGAGGGTTCGTCTCTCAAACTATGTCTACAAAAGATAAAACCTGTCTCGTGATCGGGGCGAGCCATGCGGGCGTCAACTTTGCCTTTGCGCTGCGCAAAGAAGGCTGGGAAGGCCGTATCGTGCTTTTCGACAAAGACCCTGTACTGCCCTATCACCGCCCACCGCTCTCCAAGGCCTACTTGACCAGCGACGATCCCATCGAAAAGCACTCACTCAAGTCAGCGGAAAGCTACGAAAAAGAGCATATCGAACTATGCCTGGGTGTAGGCATCATCTCCATCAACCGTGACACCAAAACCATCACACCGGATACTGGTGAAACCCAGGTGTACGATCAGCTGGTTTTGGCGACAGGAGCACGTCCCCTCATGCCCCCGATCCCCGGCATGGACACAGCACATCAGCTCTATCCGTTAAGAACGGCCCATGATGTGCAGCAAATCAAAGCAGCACTGGGCGACGGTAAGGGCAAACGTGCAGTGATCATCGGCGGTGGGTACATCGGTCTGGAGATCGCTGCATCGATGAAGAAACTGGGCGCTGAGGTCACCGTACTCGAGCGCGAAGCGCGCGTACTGGCACGTGTGACGGCACCTGAGATGTCCGCATTCTTTCAGCAATTGCATGCGGAGCAGGATGTGAATGTACTGACGAATAAAAATGTGGTATCCATCGCAAAAGCTGACGAAAGCAACATCGTACATTGCTCAGATGGCAGTCAATACCCAGCAGACCTGATCGTGGTAGGGGTTGGCATTCGTGTCAATCTGGAGCTGGCCAAGGATGCGGGGTTGGAGATTGAAAACGGCATCAAAGTCAACGCGCAGACACAGACCAGTGATCCTGCCATTTACGCAATAGGCGATTGTAGCTTTCACCACAATCCGCTTTACGACCGTTGGGTGCGTCTGGAGTCGGTACAAAATGCTGTGGATCAGGCCAAAGTAGCCGCTGCAGTGATCGCTGGCAAGCAGGCAAGCTACAACAGTCTCCCGTGGTTTTGGTCGGATCAGTTTGATGTCAAACTACAAATGGTAGGATTGTCCGAAGGGTACGACGAGCTTTTGATCCGTGAGGAAGAAGGTGAACGCAAGTTCTCTGCCTGGTACTTTCGTGGCGATCAGCTACTGGCTGTCGATGCGATCAACAACGCCAAAGCGTATGTGATCGGTACGAAGTTTATCAAGGAAGGCGTAAAAGTCGACAAACAAAAACTCGTAGAGCTATCAACCGACTTGAAACCAGTCCATCTGCTCGCTCCATCGTAAACAGAAACACACTTTGTTTGTACTAAAAAACCAAGAGGCATCACACCTCTTGGCCTAAAGATACATGAGCAAATTCGTGTTATCTTCTCACATTGATTTTCATCGTCTGTATTTGTCCTTGAGCATACAGCCTTGTGACATAAATCCCTGCTTCTAGGTGTCTCACATCCAATACATAGTCCTCGGATGCATGAACCATACCCCTGATGACTTTTTTGCCACGCATATCATATACTGACACCTGATAGGCCTCCTCTGTCAACCCCGCAAATCGTACTTGTGTACTCGCCGGCACAGGATAAGTCACGATAGACTCGGAGGACAACTTTTCATCCACCTCGGTTCGGGTGCGTGACGATGGGTTGCCAACACGTGTCAAGGTGATGTGATCCAAATTCCACTGCCAATCTGCTGCTCCTGCAGTCAATCGGATCGTATGATTCCCTGCAGTGAAGTTGGCGGTCTGAGTGGCAGATTGGCTTTGATAAGTCCCCCATCCACCCGTACTGACAAAGTTGGTACTGAAATAGTAGGTCCCAGACACCGCAAAATCTACCGATGTACCAGACAATGGAGTCGCATAGTTGTACACTACTTCGTAAGCCCCTGCTTCGGGGATCGATACCACATAGTCCATGTAGTCTCCTCCGTTGACGAAGTTAATGATCGTACCTGATGTATTGGCTCCTAAACCTGGGCCTCCAGACGAAGCGTCGTTGTAGGTTCCTCCTGTCGTGGTGAAATTTTCGGCTTGCACGACAACAGACACATCGCTACCTGTGCCTCCTCCGCTCGAAATGACTTTGGTCAAGATCACCTTGTCTAGATTCCATTGCCATGCATTCGTTCCAGAAGCTTCGATACGTACGGTATGGCTACCCGCTGTAAGCGACACATTTTGTGATGCACTGAGTGTTGCAAAACCACCCCAAGACCCATTGTTGGGAACATTGTCGGTCGATACCGTTTGCCCGTCTACTTTGATGCGTACTTGTGCATTGTCCGAAGGCGTGGCGATGCTGTATTTGATCTCAAACTCCCCTGCTTCCGTTGCATTGATGGCATATTCGGCCCAGTCACCCGTATTGACATAATTGACGATCGTACCCGCATTGTTGAATCCATAGGGAACCAAGCCGTCGCTGTATGTCCCGCCTGTGCTGCCAAAACTCTCCGCCTCGATGATGATCTCAGTCCCACCTGTAGACGTTCCGCCTCCAGTGCTACCTCCTCCTGTATCGCCTGTAGCTACTGGCTTGTACACACGAATCCAATCCACTTTCATCTGATTTTTAGTAGCATCGTTGAGTTCAGCATCTCCAGGTGTACGTCCAGCTGCCACATGCCAGTCCTGTGATTCGACATTGATGATGATGTCTAGTTCTTTGGTGAATCCCACTCCGCCCTGAAAATTGTACGGGTCGATCACGCTGACGCTCGATGTATTGCTGGCATTTTGCAAAGTCGCAAACGTGAAATTTGCGCTGGTCGCAAAGGCATTTTCGGTCTGATAGCCATCACTATCAAAATCCAACTGACCATTGGTCATGCTAGGATAGGTATAGTACCACGTGTTTCCATTCTTGGTGGCACATGCCTTGTCGTACAGTACCCGCACCAGTTCTCCGTCGACGTAGTATTCAAAATGCTTGGGACCGATCCAGTTCACACCGATTCTTACATACTTTCGGTTGCCGTTGTTCCAACAATAATCCCCCCAAGAAGTCGTGATGTCGCTGCGTGTCCACCAGCTGTTGTGTCCTCGGGGTTGGTAGTCCTGAAACGGATTTCTCACGAAAGAGTGATGACTCAAGTGGATGTCCTTGGCAAAAAAAGCATTGCCATTGTCTGCCCCACCGTAGCACTCGATCATGTCGATTTCCTGCGTATCGTCTGGGCTCAACAACCACACGTCAGATGCCAAGGAAATATTGGCTACACTCACTGCTGCTTCGATGAACACGGGATATTTCACTTTGTTGTTGGAAGTGATACAGCCCGAATTGATGCCTGGCACCCCCATTTTGGAAGTGCTCGGATTTCTCGAAGCACGAATCACCAAGTTGTCACCGTCCACCGCGGTGTGATTGTACTGCCAGTAGGTTGATCCAGGGCCATTCCAAGAATTGTGGTAAAAATTGTACCACTTGTTGTTGCCAAAATTGGACAGTTGGTTGGTCGCATTGAAGGTATAATTGAAATCATCTGAAGGTGCCGTTTGTAGCTGCCATTCTTTTCCTGATCCTGCATTGGCAGGGATAGCCACTCCGCTCCATTCCTGGCATACGGCCACAAAACAGACCATGTTGGCCAATACGCTGTATAGTACTTTTTTCATCATGCTTGTAGTATTTTATAGAATAAAGGGGAAGCTGTTTGCAAAGACAGCCTCCCCCTTTGTTTATTGTATTTTCACTTTTACTTTTTCATCCACTCCTTCTCCCTTTACTCGCAAGAGGTAAAGACCAGACTGAAGTGAGGCTACATTGACCTGATGGTTGTAACCAAAATCGATTTGCTGATCCATCACCACTCCACCAGTCAAGTTGTACAACACGACTTGATAGTGCCCAGGCGTCAATCCCTTCAGGTTGAGTTGATCGGCCGCTGGATTTGGATAAACCTGTAGCGCCAAAGACTCTTGCTGTGAAGTCAGCTTTGACGCAATAGTTCTAGCACTTGCTCCGCCTTTGGACAAGATGAAGCGGTCCATGTTCCATTCCCAGCCATGGGTACCGGCTCCTTTGAGGCGAATCGTATGTGATCCTGCACTCAGATGAATCGTCCCCCCTGCTACGACAGAGGCAAATGCATCCCAATTGCCATTGCTAGGCACAGCATCGGTACGCTGAGCTACCCCGTCCACTGACAGCTCTACCGCTGCGCCGTTGACAGTCGTCCCCATGAAATACTCGACATTGTAATCTCCAGTCTCGGGGATATTGACATTGTAATCTGCCCAATCACCCGTCTGGTTGTAGTTGATGGCCATCACGCTCCCGACAGTATAGGTCAAGAAGCCAGAGTATGTCCCTCCTGTCGTTGCAAAATCCTCGGCCTGGATGGTCAAGGAAACAGGGTTTCCTCCTCCAGTACCTGGCAACTCTCCGACTTTCGTCAAAGTAATTTTATCCAGGTTCCACTGCCAAGCATTGGTTCCCGAGGCTGTGATTCGCACGGTATGTACACCTGCTGTCAGTGTAGCATTGTTGGACGCAGTGAGTCCCTGATAGCTATCCCACTGCCCATTGTTGGCGACATTGTCTGTCGAGACATTGTCGCCATCTATGGCTATCTGAATCTGCGCATTGGTCATAGGAGTAGAGATTTGGTACACGATACTGTACACTCCAGCCTCCCCTACATTGATGCTATACTCTGCCCAATCGCCTGCATTCACATAGTTGATACCCAACCCTGTCGCTTGATTCACACCATTGGGCACATGACCGTCGTTGTACGTGCCTCCAGTGCTGGCAAACGACTCTGCTTCGATCACGATCGTAGTACCCGATGGCGTACCCGCAGAAACGGTCACAGCAGTAGTGGCTGTTTTGTTTCCATCCACAGTAGTCACTGTAACGGTCGCATTCCCTACTCCCACAGCTGACACCAACCCGTTGGCATTGACAGTAGCTACGTTGGTATTGCTTGATACCCAAGAAACAGCCTTGTTGCTCGCATTGGCAGGACTCACCGTCTCGGACAAGTCCGTACTCTGCCCGACATTGAGAGAAAGTGAGGTAGGCGAAACAGATACTCCCGTGACTGCAATCGTCTGACTAAAAGTATTTACCGTCACTTGACTTGTTGCGATCTTGGCACCATCGACGGTAGTCACCGTGATGGTGGCCGTCCCGTTGGCTACTGCAGTGACCACACCGTTGGCATTGACAGTAGCGACGTTGCTGTTGCTAGATGACCAATTTACCGATTTGTTGGTGGCGTTGGTCGGTGCGACCGTGGCAGTAAGTGCCTGCGTAGCTCCCACACTCGTCAGGGTAACCTGAGTCGGAGATACACTGACTCCCGTCACAGCGACAGACGGACCTGGGTCTGTACCGATCGTACGACCAGGGGCAGTTGTGAATTCCCACGTAGAGAGGTTCACGACGCACACTTCTCCCGAATGATGAAAATCCACATCGATTTGGTTGTTGGCTTGAAGCAAATTGACTGGAACGGGAATTTCCAAAGTACCAAACCATCGGCTTCTGTTTTGGCTCCCTCCTCTCCAATCAAGTGGCGCTTCTACTGCCACCCCGTTGACTCTAAGTTCATCGATCGATAAGAAGCCCACTTGGTCATCCTCAGCGTCAAACAAATTGACCGTGATGCGTAGCATGGCTTCTGCCTTGCTGGCATCCTGAGGTACTGCTACATCGTTGACATAGAACGTATTCATACCCGACTGGATATCTACTCGCTCGTTGCTGCTGACTGCTTCTCCGTAGAACTTCTTCTCCACAGACTGTTGGTTGATTGTGACGTTGTTGGCATACGTGTATTTCAATATCATGGTACCATCAGCCGCCAATTGTACAGCGGAAGGAGCCGAACTGGCATTGGTATCATCCAGCTTCACTGTGCTAGTTCCTTGCAGATACAAGTGCTTGGTGTTGACATTTTGAAGAGTCGGTCTGTTGCCAAACATATTCAAGTTGATGCTCTTCGCTACACCTTCGAGGTTGTTGAGGATGAGATACATGTCTCTGCCATCGATATAAGAATCCACCTGAATATCAGGATCACTTGACTTGGTGTCCACTCTTGTTCCTTTGACTTCTGCCCATAGCTCAAACCACTTGATGTAGTCACTCCACTCCCAGTTGCCGTCATGGTCATCATCTCGCATCATCTTGTACTGGTAGACATACTCTGGCGTACCATCACCGTTTTGATCTACATCTCCCCATTGGGCTTTGATAGGAGTAAAAGGCATCGTCTTTTCGATGTAATCTGGTCGCTCCAGAAACTGCATCATCATGGCGTTGAAGGGCTTCAAGCTCTCCCAGTCATATCTCGCATCATGAGGGAGGTAAGTCCATGCACCCTGTACCGCTCCATATTCGGAGATGACCAAAGGCTTGCGGTTGTTCACTCCATTTTTTGTAACATCATACCACTCGATCATCTCCAGCATAGCTTCTACATGACCTCCAGAACGTGTCGCTCCACCACTTGATCCATAGGTCGGCCAATCGTACATATGAACAGAGTAAAAATCCATGTTGTCCCCCGCATTGTCCATGAAGCCTTTCCAAAGGACATCCCATTGTGTCCAAGGACCCGTTTGATTGAGGTAAGCAGACTCTGTTTGCTCACGAGCATAGGCCTTGGCGATTTCATCACCAGGAGTATTGCCGTAGTAGGCATCCGAATACCCTACCGTACGTGACCGGTGTAGATCATCGGCGAAGAAGTCATGGAGTCCCCAAGTCATCCCGCCAATTTTAGGAGCCCGATTGCCGAGTCGGTTTCGTACTCCCTCTGCGACGAGATTGTGATACTCCCAGATATCCTCCCAGCTCGTCACCATGAAAGCACCAGTATTCATGAGCATATCAGGCTCATTGATCACTTCCCAATACTCTGGCATCAACTCACCCTCTGAGGCCAGATCATCTACAAAAAACTCATCCAAATACTGAGTCACCCAGTCGGCAGACGTCTCGATATCCTGAGGCAGCCAAGCGTATCCATTGGCTCTACCCCACTCAGATCCACACATGTGCCAGTACGACAAGGTCGGATAGGTCGGGTGCGGATTGGTTCCACAGATCTTTCCTGTAGATCGGTTTTCGTACTGTTTGGTACCATTAGTTTCTATGATGTTTTCGTACTCTTCTAGCCACCAACCTGCAAAACTCGACAAACTATCCGGGTCATGATGGCTCCTGTTGTCGGGGTCTTCGGCAGAATACTGAAACTTCCAAGTAGAGGAACCGTTGTCCCTACCGAGGTAGACATCCAGGTCATTGAGAAGGTATTCCATTTTTTCTTCTTCCCCCGCCCAGTCACTCTCTGACAATGCTGCGTGCAATGTAATATGGCGTTCTCGCCCAAAATCAGAGACACCACCTACTTCATGTTTGATGTTGACGTTGACATCTACTTCAACGTTTTGAGCAGACAACTGCTCCAGTATAGGTATTGTAAGTAGAAGAAGCGCACACTTCTTCCAGTATGAATATTTCATGTTTAGTCATTTAGTTTTTATAATCATTTTTCATGCAACAGGCTACCCAAAAGGGCATACCAGTGATAGCTAGGAACAGGATGTTCCTATGTGTGCAAACCAACCCACATTTTATTTGGACTTTAGGGGACAGATGGTCTTTGACTACTTCAAGAGATTAAAGCAGAAAGTGTGCGTGAGTAATTATAGAATCATAGATATTCGCGGTTTAGAAGTTACAGTTAATTTCTAGACATAGGTCTACCAATGATTTTGATTTTCCGGTCATTACTTGGTGGGCCTTATGTTTTTTACAGATTAGTGAAAAGAGAGACGCATGATTCAAAGTCTCCTGATAGCCCGTGTCCAAAGGACACCATAGGGCATACGGTATGAGGGGTACAGTCATGTTAGTCTTTCTCAAAATAATCAAAGTCAAATTGATCTATCTCTGCCCCATTTCCTAACAAACACACTAGACAAAAACTGAATAGCTACAACTGGACAACAAGAATATGACACGACAGATTTGCTACTTGGACTTTTTCGAATCAGATCAAAATCATGGCTATACGCTAAAAAAAGACAACTTGTAGCAAGTACATCCATATCGCTCTGACCGACAGACAACTAGACACATAAGTCATTTTATTAAATATAAATATTCCATCTATATATTTAATAATTCATAGAATCAAGGAATCCAGTAGGTGATAAACAACAATATATAAAACTAAAACTAGGCTAGTTGTCTAATTGGGGTGAGTTGCTCGCGTCTGTATTTATGATCCTGAGACCAATCTCGGTTTTTCATGTTCCGAATGCCACTCGTGAATTGCCTCTTCGTCTATACCCGTCTGCCATACGTACACGACCTGAAGTGCAGGTAGTCTGCGCAAGTGATCCATACTACTCACCGTGACTCCCGTACCATACAGATTGAGTTTTTCCAAAACAGGGAGCCCTGAGAGTTGTTTTATTCCTGCATCAGTGATTGCATTGTTACTCAATTTTAAACTTCGCAAATTCGGGTACCCCGCAAAGTGCACCAAATATTCATCGCTGAGTCCACTGTCGTCCATAGCCAGCCAAATGACATGCTCCCTGACCTTATCGAGTGCATCGAGATAGCGCATGATATCAGAAGGGTTGGCTTTGCCAGACGGCAAAGTCACATCTAGCGCATAACTACCAGCCGCCAGTTCGCGCACCTCAAATCCCATCAAGCGCAGTTGCTCCAAGTCCTTGGGCGCAATGGAATCCAACGCCAACATTTGTTCTCCATCACCCGATAAGCCCAGGTAGTGACTGGCAGCCGTCATCACCTCCTCGGGTACTTCCACCTGAGAAAGCAGGGTGTCGAAGTTGGCTCCTGCCCCATCGATCCAAAATTTAATCAATAACTGTTGCTCCTCGGTCAAGGGCTCTTTGCCCTCTGGCGGCATGATGTCGTCATGACCCGCAGGCAGACTGATCCGCTTGAAAAGTTCACTGGCTGAGGCATCGCCCGCCACGATCAGATGACCGCTTTCTCCGCCTTTCAGGTATTCCTCTATGGAGGAAAAAGAAAGTTTGCCCTTCTGCTTTTCACTGCTGTGGCAACTCATGCAACGATCCCGCATGATTGGGTGTATTACATCACCAAAGAGCTGCGCTTGTTGGATGTCGGTCACCTTCGGCCTGGCCAGTGGATCTACTGGCTTAGGGATGAAAGGCGCATATTTGGTCAGATAGTCCGAGCCGTGGGTCATGTTTCCGCCCAGATGCCCGGTGGCACTCATGGCGATCATCATCACCGCCAGCAGGCCGAGGTAGAGCTGAGTCTGCACTTTGGTAAAATCCACCCAACGCGTCTTGAGCAACAGTGCCGCTGCAGCAACCACCGTAGTGATGATCCCCGCCCACATGTGTGCGTCGAGCATATCGGGTGCATAGTCGCCGCTCGTGCCGAGCATGTAGCCCAGCACACTGGCCGCTACCGCACTGGCTACCCCGAGCAGCAATGAGAATATAATGGCGGGGCGAACGTTGGTCAGCCAGCCGAGTCGCTCGGCGACCTCCATCAGTGCTCCGATCATCAAAAAACCAATCGGCAGGTGTACGATCAGCGGGTGAAACCGCCCGAAAAAGAGTATTAAGTTTGATTCTTCCATTGTTCTTTATGCTATGCTTACTTCATCCAACTACACCCGCTCTAGTTTTAGCGGTGCAGATTTATTTGCATTCCATTGGCAGATGTAGAGGTTTTTGTCCTCGTCGATGCACACGTCATGGCCATGCAATATTGGCTTTTCGGGCAACTGAAAACTAGGCTGCAGTGCTCCCTTTTTGTACTCCGGTGCGGTACCGCCGGGATTGGACACCACCTTGTCGCCCTCCAGTACCGTCACAAATCCCGTGTGTAGGAGCCAATTGTAATAGCCATTGGCCTCTGGTGACGACCAGCAGACGCCAGCGTACAGGTTGTCGTCATCGATCACGGCTCGGCACATAAACATGTTGTTCAAATAGACCTTCTTCACGAATTTTCCATCAAGGGTGTACCACTTGTAGGTGCTTTCGTTGCGTGACGAGCACACCACCATGGGCTGCTTCGGGTCGCGTAGGTCGAGGGTCACCCCGTGGGCATTTTTCAGGTTGTAATTCGGATCTTTGTTGCCATGCCCACCCCAGTGGCGGATGTACTCGCCACGGCTGTTGTACTGGATGATGTAGTCCATGCCATAGCCGTCCGCTACATAGATGTCGCCATTGGGTGCGACGGCCACCTCCGTGGGACGGAATGGATCTCCTTCCTTGTAAACCCCGATCGTCTGCGGATGCCCGATATCGAAGATGACTTTACCATCGACAGTCGTCTTGGCTACCCGACCATTGTGAGGCGTCCACTGCCCCTCCTTGTTGAGAAACCAGCCTGAGTCCGTCAGGTAGAGAAAATCCTCCTCGCCCTCCTGTGACAAGGTCAATCCATGCCCTCCAGGATAGGCTGTACCCCAATAATCCAGCAGTTTGCCTGACTTGTCAAAAATCAGGATGTTGTTCTTAGGATGATCGCCCATCATGATCAATCGGCCCTTGCTGTCCATCACCATCTCATGGCAGTTGAGCAGAGGATTGCGCACGGCACTGAGCTGCGCCCAATCGCGTACGAGTTTGTATTGGTAATCTCCGTGCCCCAGGATCAGCTCCGGTTCGGCGCGCTTGGTGATCACGTTGAAGCTCATCGACGGCAGGGCCGCTGCCAGTCCAGCCACCAGTGAAGTCTTCTTGATGAAGTTTCGTCTTGTTTTCATGTATATGTATCAACATCCCTCCAAGGGTTCAAAACCCTTAGAGGGTTAGTTATCTAACTCAAAATATCTTTGACCACATGGCCGTGCACATCCGTCAAGCGGAAACGGCGACCCTGATGCTTGTAGGTCAATCGCTCGTGATCCACTCCCATCAGGTGCATCATCGTCGCATGAAAATCGTGTACATGTACTGGGTCTTTCACTACGTTGTAGCTAAAATCGTCCGTCTCTCCATGCGTATATCCTGCTTTGACTCCTGCTCCAGCCATCCACATGGTAAAGCACTTTGGGTGGTGGTCACGCCCATAATTGTTGGGAGTCAGCTGTCCCTGTGAATAGACCGTACGACCGAACTCGCCTCCCCATACCACTAAGGTATCCTCTAGCATTCCTCGTTGCTTGAGGTCTTTGATCAGGGCTGCTGTCGCTTGATCTGTGGTCTGACACTGATGTTTGATTCCACCGGGCAGATTGAGGTGCTGGTCCCACCCTCTGTGATAGAGTTGTACAAATTTGACGTCCTTCTCTAGCAAGCGACGCGCCATCAGGCAATTGGCGGCATAGGTTCCAGGATCACGACTGTCTTTGCCATACATCTCAAAGATATGATCTGGTTCGTCCGACATGTCCGTCACTTCGGGCACAGAAGTCTGCATACGGAAGGCCATCTCGTACTGTGCGATACGTGCGCTAATTTCTGGATCGGCATACGCCGAATGTTGCACTTCGTTGAGTTCTTTGAGGTACTTGAGCATCTCCCCGCGATCCTGTTGGTCATAGTTTTCAGGGTTGGTCAAGTAGAGCACAGGGTCTTTGCCTGAGCGAAACTGCACCCCTTGATGCTCTGTAGGAAGGAACCCATTGCCCCAAAGGCGAGAGTAGAGCGGCTGCCCTCCACTATTTTTGGACACCAATACGATGAACGAAGGCAGGTTCTTGTTGTCCGAACCCAATCCATAACTCATCCACGAACCAATCGATGGTCGCCCAGGCAATTGATGGCCCGTTTGAAAAAACGTAATCGCAGGATCATGATTGATCTGCTCGGTGTACATCGATTTGATGAAACAAAGATCATCGACCACTTCTGCGGTATGTGGCATCAACTCACTGACCCAAGCACGAGACTCCCCATATTGATCAAACTTGTAGGCTGACGGAGCAATAGGCAAAGACGACTGCTGCGCACTCATGGCTGTCAATCGCTGGCCCTGGCGTACGGATGCAGGGAGTTCTTTGCCAAACATATCGACCAATTTGGGCTTGTAATCGAAAGTCTCAAACTGCGAGGGACCTCCACTCTGAAAGAGGTAAACCACTCGCTTGGCTTTGGGAAAGAAATGTGGCAAATCGCCCAATCCCCCATCAAAAGTAGGAGATGTAGCATTGGCAAAAAGCCTTTCAGCTCCCAACAGTGACCCGAGTGCCGCAGCTCCCAACCCCATGGAAGTCTTGGTCAGGAAATTGCGACGGTCCATTTTTCTTTCTACTTTTTGTAAATCCTTGTTATTGGATCGTATTGGTTTATGATCACACATGGTTTTATCTTTTTGTTATCGCTGCATCTGAATTAATAATCGCACTGGCTACCACCGCATTGGCAACCACTGTAGGCTGATCCAAATCGGTCTGCACGACATATTGCCCTGCTTCCAACCAACCTTTCATCTTGTCTGGATTCTGAGAAAACTTCTCCAATTCGTGCTCTCTGAGACGGAGCAAAATGGCGAGTTCTTCTTCCTTGATTTCTCGTCCCGTCAACGAGACAAAAGCGGATCGTATCCCCTGCTCTGCACTGTCTGCTTGTGAGATCTCTGCACCTATTTTTTTAGACATTTCTACATAAGCTGGATCGTTGAGCAGTACCAAAGCCTGCAGTGGCGTATTGGTTTTTTGTCGTCTCACCGTGCATTCGTTTCGATCGGGCTGATCAAAAGTCCCCTGCGTCGGAAGCGGCACACTACGCTTCCAGAAGGTGTACAAACTTCGCCTGTACATGTCACTACCACTGTCAGGCACATAGGTATTGGCATTCATTTGCCAGAGGCCCTCTGGCTGATAGGGTTTGACACTCGGGCCACCTATCGTATCATTGAGTAGCGCACTCGCCAGTAGGGCATTGTCCCGCATCATTTCGCTGGTCAGCCTCGCATTAGGCCCGCGAGCCAAGAGGACATTGGACGGGTCTCGCTCACGTAGCTGGGCATCACAGTAGGAACTTTGGCGGTAAGTGGACGACATCACGATTTTCTTTTGCAACGCCTTGACATCCCATCCACTGTGCATAAAATCCAAAGCCAACCAATCCAGCAGTTCCATGTGACTCGGCATCTCACCTTGATTGCCAAAATCCTCCGTCGTACGGACAATTCCTCGCCCAAAGTAGTTCTGCCAATAACGGTTGACAGCTACGCGTGCCGTCAGTGGATGCTCAGGCAAGAAAAGCCACTTGGCCAAGCCCAGACGGTTGCGCGGCAGACTATCTGGGAACGGCAAGATGCTCTCGGGTGTATTGGGAAATACCTCCTCACCATACGCGCTATACTGTCCCCGCTCCAGAACATAGGCTTGACGAGGTGTTTCCATTTCCTTCATCACCATGACCTGCTTGACGGGTTCTACCTCCTCGTTGAGTCTGCTACGCTGAGCCATCAATTCCGTCTGTTTGGCTCGATATGCCTTTGATTTTCTATAAAGGTAATATTCTTGTAGGATGGCCTTTTCCTCCGCCAACAGGTCTGCAGGAGCCTTGCTCAGTATTTGACCCAACTGATCGCTCTCCGCCAGTGCCGCTACTTCCAAAGCAGAAAGCGTACGGTCAAATACAGTCACTTCATCTGCACGACCCTTTCTCAACCCAATCCCCCGCCAACGTGCACCGATCATCAAACCTGGCTCCATCGGCTCAGCATAGATTTGGTCTTCATAGTCATGAAACAGGATGTCCTTGTAGAGATTATCAATGTTCACTTGGGTGACCAACTCCCTCCCATTCATGTAGAGACGCAATCCCTCTGCCTGACTCGATCCATCGTAAGTCATGGTCAATTGTACCCACTCCTCCTTGGGCAGCTCCATTTGACTTACTTCCTCGATGGCATTGTCTGGCCATGTATGTGCCATCACCATTTCAAGTTTGTTGTCTTTGAGATACAAATGATAGCCCTTCTTGCTGTGCAGCATCACGGCGATGTTTTTGTGAAAAATCACGCCCTCCTTCACAGAGTCTGGCACATATACCCACAACCCAATGCTAAAAGGTTCGCTGCGGTCGTAAATGCCTACGGGTTTCAGATCCAACCAAGCATCCCCATCCAGATCGATGGCCTTGCCTCGCTTGCCCGCTGCGAATGTCGCTGGCCCTGCCTGCTGATACATCAATCCCATCTTGCCCGACTGTCCACTGATTTGATCCATCAGGTTGTGATCCAAATCAAACTTGGCCACAGCCCCTTCTAGCAACTCCTTCTTGCTCAGCTGAGTGTATTTCCCTTCCGCTATCCAAGCATTGACCTCTCCAAGTTCCTTTTCTTTGGCCTCTGCCAAACCCTCTTCGGATTGATCAATCAATGACTCTACGTAACTAATGATCTCTTCTTGTTCTTTGGTAGGTACAAGTATGTTGGGTACAGGAATATCATCAGCGTCCCACGAGATTTGTCCCGTTTCATTGATATTGTTGAAGAAGGCAAACAATTCGTAATGGTTCTTTTGGGAAATCGGATCGTACTTGTGATCATGGCACCTGGCACAAGCCACGGTGAGTCCCATCACGCCAGTACTCAATACGGCAGTACGATCCGCCACATACTCCACTCGAAACTCCTCATCCACGATACCTCCTTCGGCATTTTGAGGATGCAGACGGTTGAAACCCGTCGCGATAATCTGTTCGCGCGATGCATCAGGGAACAAGTCCCCAGCCAACTGCCAAGTCAAGAACTGATCGTAAGGCATGTTGGCATTGAATGACTCGATCACCCAATCACGCCACGGACTCATGTCACGGTATCGGTCGATCTGGTAGCCATGCGTATCTGCATAGCGAGCCAAATCAAGCCAGTCCACCGCCATCTTCTCACCATAGTGCGGAGAGGCCAACAACCTATCGACTTGTTTTTCATAAGCATCGGGTCGCTCATCGCTCAAAAATGCCTTTATCTCTTGTGGTGTGGGTGGTAAACCTGTCAAATCAAGCGATACTCTGCGCAAGAGCAACTCCTTGTCCGCTTGCGGAGAAGGGGTCAAGCCTTTCTGCTCCAATCTAGCACTGATGAAACGATCGATGGCATTGGTCGCCCACTGTTGTCCCGCGGCAGGTAACGCTACTTCCTTCGGTGCCTCAAATGCCCAATGTGGTTTGTACACTGCGCCCTCTTCTATCCATTTGACCAAAATTGCCTTTTCATAAGCCGTCAGTTTCAGGTTAGATTCGGGGTTGGGCATGATCACTTCTGGATCTGAACTCAAAATACGATGAGCCACCTCACTCTTGGCCAAATTCCTTGGCACGATGGCATACTTGCCTGGTGACTCTGGGAGTTCCGCATAGGCTGTCGTTGCTTCATGCAATTGTAGCCCTGCTACTATCTTCCCCTTGTCTGGTCCGTGACAAGCAAAACACTTGTCCGACAAAATAGGCTTGACATGAACGTTAAAATCCAACTCTTGGGGCAGGCTTTGATAAGCTACGGCGACTTCTTCGGGCAAGTCTGGCTGACAAGCTGACAACCCGATGATCACCAAGATATACCTACACATCGTACGCCATAGGTTTTGTAATGTATTTGTCCTCTTCATGCTTTGAAAATTCACTTTTCACTTTTACAATTTGACTATCCCAAAGATGACATCATCAGCCTACCAAGCCTAATATTCGATATAGACTCCATATAGACAGAAGCAAATTTTAATCTATCTATATTGCTTCAAAAATGCATTTCATGCAGTTTTGAAAAGGTTTTCACTCGAAAAGACCAAATGACAAGACAAATAACACATAGACTCTGCTTGATTTTTTTGTTAGCAATAGGATGTAGGTCTGCACAGTCCAGCAGCAGTACAACTGCTACAGATTTACCCT
This sequence comes from Reichenbachiella sp. 5M10, assembly GCF_002742335.1. Classification (NCBI taxonomy): domain Bacteria; kingdom Pseudomonadati; phylum Bacteroidota; class Cytophagia; order Cytophagales; family Reichenbachiellaceae; genus Reichenbachiella; species Reichenbachiella sp. 5M10. The sequence continues at coordinate 2,406,926 of NZ_MDGR01000007.1, forward strand.
TTCTGATCACGCCCAGATTCATTCAAAGTCAAATGGGAGACAGCACCACTACCCAACAAGAAAACCAGATACGTGAATGGCTAAAAAAAGGGGACACCCTGCAAGCCATACCTGCTCTCAATAAGCTCGCCATGCGCTATAGCAACCGTGTAGACTACAGTCAGGCCTATGACTGCTACTGGCAAGCGCTCCTGCTGGCAGAACAGGTCGGTGACAAACGTACCCAAGCAGACTCCTACAACGGACTGGGAATCCTCTACAGTCTCTACGAACGAAGAGACGCCGCTCTGGACAGCTACCTCCAATCCCTCACCATCAACAAGCGATTACTCGCTGCGGGTGAAATTGACTCTCTCAAATTGCGAGACAACTATTTCGCTTTAGCGATCCATTTTAGATATCAAAACGAAGTGTCTCTTGCCAATGCCTACCTTGACAGTTGTGAAAGTATCCCTCTAAAAAGTCCTTATGCCAATACCCTAGTCAAAGCCGAACGGGCCTACCTCCTGATCCAATCGCACCACTATCCAGAAGCAGAAGCACTGTTGCTTACTCTCCAAGCAGAGCTCACAGACTTCCTTCCTTCCTATCTGGTGATCTATCACTCACTACTTGGCGACTTGTACGTTGCGTGGGAGGCTTTCGCCAAAGCACAGACGCACTACCATCTGGCACTCAACTCCGCCAAAACCCATTTGGCACACCTTAATTTTGTCCCCGACACCTATTTCAAATTGTCCAAGGTCATGACCGTCCTGCAAAACCCCACAGCAGCCAACACCTACATGCAGACAGCGTATGCACTCGACCAATGGCTCTACAGTGCCAAAAGTCCCAACAATCACTTCCTATTGGAAATCAAAGACAAATACCGCGAAGAGCAAGAGCGCCAAGCACAAATCATACAAGAACAACGCCTCCGACAATTGGAACAAGAAGAGTATATCTGGATATTGAAAACCGTCGTGCTCGTAGTGACCCTCGTACTCGTGGGTTTTGCGGCGATCGTTTGGACCCGAAAAATCAGAAGAAAGCACAAACTGGAGCGCGCCGCTCTGCACCTGCGACAACAGCAGGAACAAGAAAAGAACCAGGCCATTTTGGAAGTCAAAAACAAGGAACTCACCAATACTACCCTGCAAATCATCGCCAAAGACGAACTACTTTCGGAGGTCAAAACCCAACTCACCACTCTCCAAAAAGAAGGGCATTCGCCAGAAATACGTAAACTCATCCAAACCATCCAACTCAACAAAGACCAAAGTTGGCTTGCCTTCGAGAAGCAATTTGCAGCTGTCAATAACGACTTCTTTGACAAACTGCGAGCGCAGTTTCCTGAACTCAAACCCTACGACCATAAGATTTGTGCCTTGATCAAACTGGATTTTTCTGGCAAGGAAATGGCACAACTCCTCGGAATCTCAGCAGAAAGTGCCAACACCTCCCGCTATCGCCTGCGCAAGCGACTGGGACTAGAAAAGGGTGATAATCTGAAGGAGTTTATCGACAAAGTTTAGATTTTTCACCCAAGCATGCTTTGAGTTGACCCCTCAATTGACGCATAAAAATGACCCTTGTCGAGTATTTGTCTAGTGGTCAAAAAACAAGAGCAACACGAAACACCATACTTTTACTGTATCAAAACCTGACACCTAAATTTAAAAAAACGAAAGATCACAGTACTCGTAGAAAAATGAGAAAATATTTAATTGCGCTTACCTTAATTACACTATCCACTTCGCTACTATCCGCTCAAGACTGGGCAAGTATCCCTGTTCCTGCCGAAGCTGGTCTAGGCAACAAGTGGGTTTTACAGTCCGACGCTTCGGATGATTTCAATTACACCTTTGAAGAGGCAAACCAGCAAACGAATTTTGGAGATGACAAGTGGTACAACTTCTACCACAACCATTGGGATGGACCAGGCACTACCTACTGGCAATACAACCATGTCTCAGTCGATGGACATGATTTGGTCATTCGATCGTCTCGCAATCCCAGCACCTCCAAAATGGGTGTACCTGGTGTCAATGCAGGTTGCATCACATCCAATCACCGCGTCAAATACCCCGTCTTTGTCGAATCAAATATCAGTGTGGCCAACATCACGCTCGCTTCGGATGTTTGGCTATTGAGCCCAGATGACACGCAAGAGATCGATATCATCGAGTGCTATGGAGGTGCCCAGAGCAACAACGACTTCTTTGCGCAATACATTCACCTGAGTCACCATTCTTTCATACGCAACCCCTTTCAAGACTACCAACCCCGAGACCGCAACAGCTGGTGGGGAACCGATGGAGTCACCAGTTGGGGAGAATACTGCTGGAATGAAGGGGACCGTACCTATGTGCGCGTAGGAGTCAACTGGATAGGCCCCAAACATTTCGAGTACTACATCGACGGAGTATTGGTCCGTGTGCTGTATGACAAAGCCTTTGCTAGCAACATCAATGGTACTTGGCACTATACCTACCCTAGCATGACGGACGGTCAATTGGATTTTGAAAACGGCTATCAAAAAGTAACTGAATATGCCACGGGAAGCAGCTATTCTTTTGCTACACTGAGTGAAGCAAGTGCGCTCTCCAACACCAGCGTCATCGACCCCTACGACTATCAAAATGGACAGGGGTTCACCAAAGAACTGGACATCATCATCAATGTCGAATCTCAAGATTGGCACGTCGAAGCTGGACGAACACCGAATGATGATGACCTCAGTGATCCAGACAAAAACACGATGAAAGTAGATTGGATCAGAGTCTACAAACCCATAGAAGACCCTGATTTTGTATTGTCCAACAAGGACGAAGGACTGGGCTACCAAGTCTATCCAAACCCTGCCGACAGCAACCTCTACCTATCTGCTGATGGTCAAGTCATCCGTAAGGCGACAATCTACGACCTGAGTGGTAGAGTACAACTACAAATCACTCCAAACTCCCAAAAAACCGACATTCCCTTGTCCGGATTACAACAGGGAACCTACCTCTTGCGAATTTGGACTGCTGATGGTCAGAGCACCACGGAGACCTTTGTCAAAAGGTGACGTTTGGATCAAAGACCAACCGTCCATCTGCTACTGTCCGATCACTGTAAAGTACTCAGCACTTGGGGTCATCCAACTCAAAATCAGAGTATCGCTAGCACTGACTGGTTGATAGTTGAGTACCAAGGAATAACTTCCCTCTGACAATTCCTTGATGTACTCATGATCTGTGACATCTTCTCGAATGACAACTTGGTCGTTGATTTTGAGAGATCCAACACCTGTTTTGTGCAAGCGAAAGAGGTACTTGCCAGGCACCTTGATTTCTACCTGTCCACTGACCTGAACCATCTTTCCCTCCAAGGATGCAAAAGCCCTCGCACCCCAAAAGCAGACTTGATCGCCATGACCAGAGCGAAGCACCTCGGAGTTTCCATTCGTCGATACTTCCATTCGAAATCTCCCACTCTCCATTAGATCCCAATCGGAGACTTGCTGAGGAGTACACTGCTGAAACCATGTCTGTTCCATACTATGGATTGCTAAAACCCAATCCACCATCGCGTCAATTTGCTCCGGTTTGAGCAGTGGGTGTGGTGACATGTATCCACCATACCACAATCCTCCTCCTCCCTCGGCGATCTTGTTGGCGAGACGTTTTTTCAGCGCTGCATCTGGACTGAGATAGCGACGCGACACATCCAAATAAGGAGGCCCAGCTACACGGTCCACTACACTGTGACAGGCGAAACAGTCATTTCGTAGCATGAGTTGTACAGCCTTGGGTTTGGCATGCACCACCTCCGCTTTGTGTGATATAGAACCGCATCCCTCAAAACTCAAAAAAGCGACAATAACAAGAACAACCCTTTGTTTCACTGTCATATAATCACTTTTGACCTTGATGATAGGCATCCATCCGATCCATCGCATCTTTTTCATATTTGCGCTGCAACTGCCACTTGGGTCTATCTAGCGTGCATTCCCAGTCGAACAATTGCTTGTACATGTCGCGTACTTTGTCAGGGTATTGATTGGCCAAATCGTACACTTCGCTTTCATCTTTAGAAAGATCATACAGTTCGGCGGGACGATCAGGGTAGCGTAACAGCTTCCAGTCCCCCATACGTATGGCACCACGGTTTTCCTTCTTCCAGTACAAGACCTCGTGGGGGCGTTCTTGATTTTCTCCACTGACATAGGGCTTTAAATCAACCCCATCCAACTGCTTCAATTCATCCACATTGCCTCCTGCCAACTGCACAAACGTCGGCAATAAATCGAGGGTACTCACCGGAAAAGGATAAGTCGTATGGGCAGAAATCACACCCGGCCAACGCATCAGCATCGGGACACGTATGCCTCCCTCCAAGTGGTTGGCTTTCGTGCCACTCAACGGAGCATTGATGGAAGCGTTAGCGTCTGAGGGACCGCCATTGTCGTTGGTAAAAACCACGAGGGTATTGTCGTCCAATCCGAGTTTTTTGAGCGCTTTGAGCACGCGACCACAAGCACGATCCATCGACAAAGTCATGGCTACCAGTTGCTGTCGTTTGCCCGTAAGTTCTGGGAACTCCTTCAAGTCCTTGGGGTCGGCTTCCATCGGTGTATGCACCGCATTGAATGACAACATGGCGAAGAATGGCTGATCTCTATTGCGTTTCATAAAAGCGATGGTCTCATCAGCCAGGGCGTCCGTCAAGTACTTTTCAGACTCTTCAAAATTACCAAAACCACGCTCCAAATAATCCTCTTGACGGTGATTGGGATGCTCATCATTGTATTCGAAGTAGCTCCTCGCACCTCCACGGAAACCATAAAACTCATCAAAACCACGCTTGGTGGGGTGAAACTGATCGTCATTGCCCAAATGCCATTTGCCAAACAGTCCTGTACGATACCCCTGCTCCTTCAGATAATTGGCAACAGTCACTTGGTCTAAAGGCAGCCCCATCATGTCGTCAGGTAAACAAGATTCACTCATATACCCCGGCACGTTATTTTCCTCATAGCCAAATCGCTGCTGGTATCTCCCTGTCAGCAGCCCAGCCCTAGACGGCCCACAAACGGCCGCAGACACGTATGCCTGTTCAAAACGCATACCTTCGGTGGCCAACTGATCCAGATTTGGCGTCTTGATCTCCCCGCTACCCTGAAATCCAAAATCCGCATAGCCAGCATCGTCTGAAAATATCAGCAGCACATTGGGCTGTGCATGTACCGTCGGGTAAGTGAAACATAAAAACCCGAGCAGGCTATAGGCTCCCATTATTCGCTTTAGCGATTTCATAGGTTGTCCTTCAATATCTCATTCAATTCATTTGTCAACTCGGCTACTACTTCAGGGTTTTGTGCCGCGACGTTTACCTGTTCGCTAGGGTCATTGGCTACATGGTAGAGCTGTGGGATAGTATCCATTCCCCCTTCCACGTCCTTATCCTTTAGCCACGCAGGATAGGCTTTGTCAGCAGGCACCGGAGCGATGTATTTCCAATCCTTGCTGCGAATCGCCATGGTGTATGCCTCTTCGAGCATGTACTTTCGCCCTTGCGCCGAGCGCCCAAGCATGGCCTCCATCTGGTTTTGACTGTCGCTCAGTTCGCTGTCTGTAGCCTGTACACCGGCCAGCGCACTCAAAGAAGCCAACAGATCCACTTGCGTGAAAAGTGCCTCTGACACGGCAGGCTGCACCTGTCCCGGCCAGTAAACGATCGTCGGTACACGCGTGCCCGCTTCGAAGGCAGAATACTTACCTCCTCTGTATATGCCGCCAGGTAGATGGTCACCGAGCAATTCGACGGCCTGATCATCATAGCCATCGTTGAGCACTGGGCCATTGTCGCTGGTGAAAATCACCAAGGTATTCTCAGCCAATCCCAAACGCTCGACTTCATTCAGTATCTGACCTACTGTCCAGTCCATTTGCACGATCGCGTCCCCTCTCACACCCATGGTAGAGGCACCTTGAAACTGCTCATTGGGTAAGCGGGGAACGTGGATGTCATGAAATGAATAGAACAAAAAGAAAGGATCATCCTTGCTCTCCTGGATGAAATTAATCGCCTTTTGATTGAGCACCTCAGGAAAATCTTCGTCTACCCAAAGTGCCTCTTCACCACCGGCCATGTAGCCTATGCGGCTGATGCCGTTGACGATCGTTTCGCCATGCTGACGATCCGCTCCATAGCGCAGCAACTCCGGATGCTCGTATCCCAGCGGTCGGTCGCCAATGGGCGCTCCATAGGACACACTGATCGGATCATTTGGATCCAAATTCACCACTTCATGATTTTCGAGATACACCGTGGGTACTCGATCACCCGTGGCAGGCAACAAATAGCTGTAATCAAAACCTATCTCCAACGGACCCGGCGATACCGATCCATTCCAATCAATGTTGCCATTGCCCAGACCCAAGTGCCACTTGCCAACTACTGCGCTGCGATAGCCCGCACGCCCAAGCAACTTGGGCAAGGTCATCTGAGCCGTATCGATCAACAATGGCGCATCACCGGGCAACACGGCAGCTTGATTGCGAAACGCATATCGCCCTGTCAACAGCGAATAACGGGATGGCGTACAAGTAGACGCCCCACTATGGGCATCTGTCATGCGCAAGCCCTGTGCAGCCAGTCGATCCACTACGGGTGTTTGCACGCCCTTAGCTCCATAGCAGCCAACATCTCCATAGCCCAAGTCATCTACATAGAATATGACGATGTTGGGTTTTTCCACTATCGTTCTTTTTTGCACTTGCTCTTGACAGGAAACCAAGCCCCCAACCACGGCGAGTAGAATAAATGTTTTGATGTATCTGTATTGCATCCTTCTCAATTTAATATCCAATCTTAATTTTCTGTGGTAGATGCTTTCCGATAATCAAAAAGTACACCCCACTGCATTGTGTCTCTAACCAAACGCGATCTTGATCCAAATATCCATGCTCTAGCACCTGTCCCTCTCTACCGACGAGTTTCCAACTATCGGTCTCTTCTGCCCCCTTGACATGAATAGGTTTTCGATTCCTCACCCATGTCGGATACAACGCTACGTTCTCTTGTTCTTGCCGCCCCGCATCTGTTTGTAGTACTCGAAGGACAGTTGTCGTACCGTCAAAATCCGTTTGACTCAAACGAATATATTGTCCCCTCACTCCTGATACCAATACATGTCGATACGTCTTGGGTACATTGCTTGTTCCTCTACCCTCAACGACCACTAATCGGTCGTATATCGTGCCTTCTTCAGAAACTTCGACGGTAAAGAATGCATTGTCGGTCTCAGAATACACAGACCAGAGGAGTGTATGCACTCCACCTGCAAAGCGAAGCTCCATGGAATCGAACCCCACTGGCAGAGAGGATTGTGAACAAGCTGTACTACAGTCTGGGTTTGGGTCAGTCGACCCAAAGAAAACACCTGAATTGCTAGTCGTACCATCTACTTGTGCACTACCTGAGCCATCTACCGTCCCCATATTGATCAAGTCACTATCAAAAGACGCAGCACCATCTAAGGCTAGATTGCCTGTACCTTTGTTGTCGAAATTCCCAGAAAAACTAGCGACACCACTACTGAGCACAGTCACTCCACCATAATTGACTGAGGTCCCAGCCGTCTGCACCAGGCTCCCTCCATCGTACACCACCAGATGCCCCGTGGCACTGAGGTGCAGGTTTCCATTGAGAACAATTGTACCATAGAGATGGACATTTTGATACAAGTTCATCGCTCCAAATGACAACCACTCCAGTGATGCTCCATTTTCGACAGTAAGACCTCCTCCTCCTTGCACATTGACCTCTGCATTGACAGAGACCGCTGCTCCAGCCTTTATAGTCAAACTCCCTCCACTGATGGTGATATTGTCATAGGTTTCGTTCGTAGAAATTTCAATATCCATACCACTGGTCACATTCAAATCTGCTGCATACAGCACACTAGACCACAACATGAGTCCCACAGCAATTGCCCATATTCCCTTACTCCCTTTCATTATTTCTCTCTATTACAATCCCAATTTGATGACTTGATTGACTACCTGATTGGTCCGTACTATTTGTTCGCCATTGCGCCATGTCACAGTCAGCTTATCGATTGATTGGTTTTCTGCCAAACCAAAGTGAACTATGTTGAGCAAACTCTGTGAGTGAATAGCTCCCGCAGAAGCCACTCTTCTTTTTTGAGTACCGCTAGCCGTCTCGATCTCCACTACAGCAGAGAGAGGGTCTACTTGTCCGACAGGACTATAGCCTACATGAATCAGTGCAAAACCACCCAGCTTGGTTGTTTGATTGCCATAGAGGTACCAGCGACCAGGGTTATCACTCCCATTGAGCATGTCAATTTTACCATCCAAGTCAAAATCAAACGCCTGGCCCATGTCTCCGTGTCCAGGGTCTTCCCAATCGTGTGCCCCATGGCTCATGACTTGTACAAAGTGTCCATTTTGATCATTGATCAGTAGGAGATCTTCTACCCGCTGACGCAGCATCCCGAATCGATAGACAAAGAGGTCGTCATACCCGTCGTTGTTAAAATCCGCCACTGTCACACCTTGGTGATTGCCACCCTTCGGGATATTCGTCTCTGTAGCTACCTCGACAAACTGCTCCCCATCGTTGCGCAACAGTACATCCTGTACATTGCTATTCTGTGGAGCCCAATCGGTATGGACCGTCTTCACACCACCCAGAGACATCCGCATCCCCCAGAATATATTCGCGTCTTTGACCCATTCCATCTGCCACTTCCCCTCACCCAAGTAGCCCACATACCATCCATTGGCACGACGATCATCAGGCCAGCCTGTTGCTTGCTCAGGCTGTAGTACAATTGCCTCCGTCGGTGTGTCCATCGTCAGCTTCTCTCTCCCTAGATAGATCGGGTACGCTCCATCATATCCTCTGTACCAATGAAAGAACTCCTCCAATATCAGATCGCCCTCCGTCTCAAAGGTCAATCCACGCCGACCTTCACTTCCATCGTCCCTGAGATCCACTGTCCCCGCTATAGCATCAAAATCCAAGGATTGACTGGCTAATTCATAGTACACCTTGCCTCGCGTCAAATAAATATCCAAATCTCCGTCTCTATCATAATCCACAGGTGCCGCGGCAGTAATCAGCTTCATTCCTTGGTAGCCTTTCGGTAGCATTTTTTCTGATACTTCCGTGAAAGTCAAGTCTCCATCTCCCAACCACAGAGACAGTGGTGAAAACAACACTAAATCGTCATAACTATCGCCGTTGAGATCAGTCACCAAGATACGCTCAGCATCGGCATGCTCTATCTCTGGGCTACTGAAATAGGTAAAACTTCCATCTCCTTTGTTTTCATACACAAAATTCCTTGGTCCAGTTTCGTGGATGATTTGGCCTGCATTGATCATCAAGAGATCCAAATCTCCGTCTAAATCCATGTCAATCCATCGCACCGAGCGTCCACGTGCCCCTTGCGTGACACCTACCTCCTGGGTCACTTCGACAAACTCCCCTTCATCGTTTCGAAACAAATGGGGTGGTGCTGGAGCCGTGCCATTGCCACCTCCCTGTGCCACGATGATATCCAAATCTCCATCTCGATCATAATCTCCCGCTGCAGTACCGTGTACATCCCAACGAATGAGCGGCTTTTCATTTTCTATGACAGTGCCATTGCCTTGGTTCCAAAACACCTGAGCGGGTACTTTGTCATGGTTGTTGAGGACAAAATCATAGTCTCCATCCCCATCGATATCTGCTACACTGGGTCCCCCATATTTCCAGGTCAGCTCCGTATCAAACTCCGCAGCTGTAGAGATATCTACAAAACGAGGCAAAGCCGGACCTTCATATCGCTGCAAGGCTAGGCTCTTGATTCGAAGGGCTCCACCATTTGCCCGAAGGGTATACCTATGCTCTCCTGCTGTAAGTCTACGTGCCAAGACCACATCCACCTGGTGTAGCCCTAGGCCTGGAATACTGACCCGATCCAAAAGCACCGTCTCTCCCTCCAACATACTCAACCTTGCCTCTCGCTCCAACGCCTCTACTTCGCACACGACACGGTAGTGTCCAGCTACTTCTACTTCCATAGCAGGTAGAGTCAGGCCCTCCACAGGGAGGACCTGCTCTAGGTGGATTGGGTTGGAATTCGGTGCGGCACACGCCGTTAAAAAACAAAAAACTACAATTACTATCTGGCTATTTCTTGACATTCTATTTATCTTCTACTGCTTGATATGACACCTACTCAGTTGAACCCAATCGTCTCTGGTACATCTGATGATTGACCATCCGCACCGAATCCACCAACTCTTGGTAGGGCGTATTCGTGATGGTTACAAACCCTACATTGTAGTTTTCTCCGTCCTCACGTCCAGTCACCGCTTGATCCGTGTACTGAAACCAATGTGCCCCGACAATCTGTGGATTGGCTAGCGCACCACGGATGTACTCGGCATACTTGTGTCCTCTATCGGCTTGGTTTTTGGCCACCTTCACGCCAGGATGCGTATGTCCGCGATCGGTCGCTCCGAAGTGATACTCTCCGATCATGATGGGGCGATCTATCCCAGTCGGCAGGCTCAAATTGGCGATGCTGTACTCGTACTTGTTGAAACTCACTATGTCGCAGTACTCCGCAGCAGCAGCCACCGTTAGGTCATTGTTGGCCCAGGCAAAACGACAGCCTAGGTACATCTGATTGGGAGCGATACGATGAAGCTCTTCGCTCACTATTCGAAAATAAGTTTCAGCGATCTTCCCATAAAACGCATTCAAATCGGATTGTGCATTTTCCAATCCCTCATGCTCTTGGCGAATTAGCAAATCCTGCCATGAGGCATAATCCGTCTTCCATGCGCCATTCAATGCTTTGATGTCGATGTATTTTTCTTGAAGATCCTTGACAAACTCAATTTTGGAAGCTTGAGTAGCTGGGCTATGGAGCGCAGCGATAGCCAAAGAACCTTTCAATCCCCAGGACATTTCATTGTCCACGAAAAAGCCCATACACCATGGATCACCTGCACCCTGTCGCTGTGAAGCCATGTTGTCACGCACTGCGAGCCTAAACGCAGGATCAAACACATCGTGAAACTTGCCCCAAAACCCCTCAGACCCTTCGATTTTGGGGGTATTGCGAATCCAAACAGTACCGACATAGGGTGTTCGTTGTTGTGCTTTGAGTTGTGCATCGGACACATTGCCGAGCGTATTCATCCCCCAGTATCGCATACGTCTGTGTGTCAAATCAAGGAACTCTTCTTTCCATGTATCACCGAATGTTCGGTAGAGGTTGGCCTCCAAAAAACTGTAAGATTGGAAAGGTATTTTGTCCTTGTAAAAACCATGGGAGGCCCAAGTACCGGCTCTGTAAAACTGCCCCAAAGGCTCAAGTTCGGTGGGTAATCCTTCAAAATAGTCCTCTCTCCCATCTATACCTGTCAATGTCATGTTGGCATTGACACAGTTGAGTCCATTGCTCCAAAACAAACGTCCCTCTGGGTCTACCATCCACCATTTCCCTTCATACTTTTCCACTCTAAAAAAGCCTGTAGCTTTGCGTAGTGGCCCTTGAGCATAGCCCCCGTATGGATCAAATATCCATCCTGATTTCGAGGCACTCATTGTCTCGATCTCTTGGGTGTAGTTGTCTTTCAACTCTTGTGTGCTGTGCGTTTTGCCTGGCCAATCTTGATGCTTGTATTGACCAAATGAATCAATGAAAGGTAAAAATGATTCGGAGGAATGCGACTGTAGTGACCCTACAGCCCACACATCGTGCAGCACAAATACGGTCTCACGAGTCGCATACCTAGGCCTGAACTGTATCGATTGAATTTTAGCCAAATCGGTTTTGGTCATGCCTGGAGCTCCACGCATCCCGACAAGAGGAACTGCGGGTTCGTTGATCCATGGCGTCCACGCTAGGTTGACCGTGATCGTGTCCATTTGGCCTGGCACCAAATCGATATAGTCCGAACAGTACCAGCGTACAAGACCATCGGGATCATTGCCTACAAACATCTCTGCCTGCATGGGCTCACTGCCGATGTTGGAAACCACGGCCTGGACTTGCCATGTATCCCCCAACTCCCATGGTTGGTTTGCCGCACTGCGTAGCGTCAAAAATTGCCCTTTTACTTCTTCGTTGGTACAGATGCGCAAACCCTCTCCACCGTCTGTATTGATCAACTGATAGTCTAGTCCCGACACTTGCAGGCGTGAGGTATCTAGGCTGCCCTGTGCGTCAAACAACAAACTGGTACGGTCACTATTTGTCATACGTTGATCAGCGCACGATGACCACAGCATGGCTGCCACCAAAAATAGTTTGGGTATTGAAATGGTTTTATGAAAATACACTTGAGTGCTTTTATACGGATTGGAAAAATGTTGCTACCCCGAGTGAGGCAGCAACAATTACTAAATCAAACTACTTATTTCTCGTCACTCCCTTTCGTAGAGCCAGCCTCTCCTTTGCCTACATGGGTCGTTTTTCTTTTGCCTCTGAACCCTTTGATGCACTGGTAGTCATAGGACACATACTCGTGTGTGAGACCAAAACCGAAAATTGCAAATGGCTCTTCGGTATCTTTGGTTCTATCCAATCCTATTGCATGTGGTGGAGCAGGAATGGAGGCGATGATGTCAAAATTGATCCCATCAGGAGACCACTGTACGGTGTTCTTTTCTGGGCCGTCAGTGGTGATCAGCGAAGCAATCCCTCCCTTGTGCGGCCATACGCAGATTTCATGTCCACTGTTGGAGATCGGATTGTACGGCGACTTGACATAGGGTCCTTTTGGGTTGTCCGCGATGGCGACACCATGTCTGATTTGGCGTCCGCCAAAAGTAATTTGTTCTCCCATTTGCTCTCCTTTGTAGTAGAGATAGAACTTGCCCTTGTATGGCAAGATGCATGGATCATGAACTTTGTGACTATCAAAATCCCCTTTTTTCTCCACTTTGAATCGGTTGTCTTCGGCACCTGCCCAGACGCCATTGTCAGCAGGGCTGAGGATTGGTTCTTTGCTTTTCGTCCAGGGACCATGAGGAGAATCAGACCATGCCAGACCGACTTGATTTTTTACCCGTACGTTGTAGGGGGATTTGACGGTCTGGTAGCTGAGGTAGTACATCCCCTCCCACTCCATGATCTCGACGGTGAATACTGAACGATCGTCATAGGCTCCTTTTTCGCCACGAGCGACGGCCATTCCTTCTTCTTTCCAGGTGATGCCGTCTTCGGACGTTGCATACCAGATATCACATCTATCCCATGGAAACACCTTTTCGGTTTCGATATCTCCGGCAAAACCGTCTGTCGGACCGACACTCTTGCTATACCATACGAAATATTTGCCATCGACCTTGATCAAGGCACTTGGGTCTCTACGAACCACTCCTTCTTCATAGGCCAAGTCTCCTTGGAGATAGAACTGCTCAAACTCACCAAACCACTCATTGGTCAACTCATCGGGCCACCTCAGTGCGCGCTTGGACGCTGCACTCAGGTGTGTCGTGTCTGTGATCCCCAAGAAGTCTACCTTTTCTGGAGTGATGACAATCTTGTCACAATCTTTTTCGGCTACCGGTGGCTGACAGGCATTCAACCCTGCTGCTACCATCAGCGCTACTGCTATCTTTTGTAATCCCATTTTTTTGCTCATTTTGTTCTAATTTATCTTCCCTAATTACATCTCTTATGCCTACAGACCATTGCCAATCGCTACGATCACAATACCCAAGATCATGCATGTCAATCCCAAATACAGGGCATTTTTTGATTTGGAAGAGGCATTGATCCACTCTTTGGTGATCAAGCCACTGACTATCGCCACGGCTACCGATACGGTATTAAATATAGCGTATCCTACTGTCCCCCCTGTACTACCGAGTTTGAAAGCTGCATACGCAAATCCGGCAGATGCCGCGAAGTTGAGTATCCCCATCACGGTCGCCAACCCTGCGTTTCTACCAAAACTCGGTGAGTTGAATTTTGACCACAGCTTCTTGGCAGTCAACTGCTGGATGAAATAAACTGCGATGGCTACTCCTCCAGCCATGTAGATCACATACATCACCGCTACAGCACTCATCCATTCGGGATTGCCCTGCGCGATGACCGCCTCATGAATGACAGCTCCTCCGACGGTATTGGCATAGCTGAATCCTGTAGCGAGCAACCCGCCCACCACAGCAATCAAAATACCTGTAGCCATCGAGCCCTTTTTCTCCTGGGTTCCTTGTTCATCGGCTTGGCGCATAATACCCGCTTTGCCATTGGCCACTACCCCTACGAGTACCACGAATATCCCTCCCATGATCGTCGCAAAGACTGGCCTCTCTGGCAGTCCATTGATCACGAATGGTATCAATGACCCCACAAGGATGATCGTCCCTATGAAAAGAGAGAAACCGAGTGACAAACCGATATGGTTGATGGCCTTGCCCCACATCATCACGCCAATACCCCATAGCAAACTCGCTACGACCATGCCGATCAGTATGCCCGTAGGGATGGCTGCCAGCACTTCACTGAACCCATCGATCAGTAGAAATGCCGCTACATTGGGTACCACGAAAGTGTTGATGGCAAAAAACAAACTCCAAGTGTTTTCAAATTCGAAATCCTTGGTAAATTTCTCTGGCAAGGCATACAACCCTAGCATCAGTCCGGCCAATACGGCCCATAGTATTCCTTCTATCATGTTCTTTAGATTTTAGAGTCAAAAATCAAGAGTCAAGATTCTCTCTTGCTTCTATGAGTCATGGCTCATGGTTCTCATTTATTAAAAATCAAATCTGTACACCGTCTGGCTCTTGTATGGTGCTCCTGGTGTCGCAAATACTTCTGGAGCTCCTGCTATATTCGGACCGTTGGGATAGCGGTGGGTCTCGCAGCAAAAGCCACGGTATCTACCGTACTGCTCTCCCGATTCACGATGCAGCGCATCGGAGGTGAAATAACCAGAATAAAATAACATGCCTGGCTCGGTCGTCAATATCTCCAATTTGCAGTCAGTGGCTGGTTCGTCAAAAATCGCCACCTTACGTAGCTCCGTATTTTCATCAAACACATAATAATGCTCGAATCCAGTCTCCATCTGAGCAAGTGCCTCGCTGAACCTTTTTCCTTCACGCAAATCCGACGGATCCCCTACCACAGACGCCAGTTCCCCGTTGGGTACATTGGTTGTGTCTGGTTTCAGGTAGCAATCTGCCAAAATGGTTGCTTGGGTATCTTCAATCGTTTTTTGAAATCCCGACAGGTTGAAATACGAATGATTGGTGAGTGAAAGTGGTGTCTTTTGGTCCGTCGTAGCATGGTAACTAATGGACAGCTCGTTGGCCTCATTGAGCACGAACTGCACGGTGACTTGCACATTGCCAGGAAATCCCTCTTCCATGTGAGGGCTAAAGAGGCTCATCGCTACACCTCCATCGATGACTTCCCCTTTCCATATTCGCTTGTTGAAAGCCTTGACACCTCCATGCAAGTGATTGGAGCCATCATTGGTCGCGACGCTATACTCCATTCCATCCACAGAAAATCTACCATCCTTGATACGCGAAGCAAATCGACCCACCGTACACCCAAAATAAGGGGCATTCGCCAAATAGGCTTCAGACTGGTATCCTTCCATCGAGTTGAACCCACACACCACATCGACATGACCATCCGCTGTAGGCAGCTCGATCGAACTGATCGTTGCACCGTAGGTAATGATCTTTACCTTCATTCCTTGGTCGTTGGACAAGACATATTGCTCGATGTCCTCACCTTCATATTTCCCAAATGCTCTTTTCTCTACTTTCATATCATGCTTTGTTTCAATGTCTACACATGCCCCGAATAAGCCACCGGTGCACTCTTCACTTCGTATGGTTCCAACTTGCTCCACTCAAAAGTGACTCCTATCCCTGGTTCATCTGGAGCTACAGCTCTGTGGTTTTCTACTATCAATGGACGAGTGGTGTACTCATCTATTGGGAAGCTGTGCACTTCCAGCCACCCACTGTTGGGCTGCGCAGACACCAAGCTCACGTGTAGTTCCTGCATCCCATGCGAACAAACAGGTGTGTTGTATTTTCTGGACAGTTCGGCCGCTTTGAGCCATCCTGTGATGCCTCCACAGTTGGATGCATCTGGCTGAATGAAACCTAGTTTGGCTTGCTCAAATGCATATTCGAACTCATGGATGGTATGTAGGTTTTCTCCCATCGCCAAAGGCACATTGGTTGCCTCTGCAATTTTGGCAAAGCCCAAATAGTCATCTGGAATCGTCGGTTCTTCGAACCACGTGATATCACACTCCTCCATCCTCTTGGAGCACTCGATGGCCTTGTCTACACTCATCGAGTAGTTGGCATCCACCATGAAGGTCACGTCTGGACCGATGTATTCGCGTACTGCCTTGATGCGCGCGATATCTTCGTCGAGATTTTCTCTTCCTATCTTGATTTTGACGGCATTGAAACCTGCTGCAAGGTAGCCCTTCATGTTGTTCAATAGCTTTTCGAGGGGAAACATCAAATCGATCCCGCCACAATATGCCTTGCACGTATGCCCCGCACCACCAGCCATTTTCCAGAGGGGCTGGCCTGTCTTTTTGCCCTTGATATCCCATAGCGCTATGTCCACCGTAGAGATCGCAAACGAAGCAATCCCACCTCTGCCCACGTAGTGAATGTGCCACTCCATGAAATCATAAATCTCGTCGATGGCAGTACCATCCTTGCCTAGCAGAGCAGGTGCTATGTCATGCTCTAGCATCGCCTTGATGCTGTGCCCTCCTTTGCCACCTGTATAGGTATAGCCCGTACCTTCACTACCATCCTCTAGTGTGATCGTAGTAGTCACCAACTCGAAGTGCGTATGATCACCATGCTTGGCATCCGACAGCACCTCCGATAGTGGGACATTAAAAAGCCGTACTTTGATATTTTTTATTTTGCTCATTTTGAAAAATCTATAGGCAATAGTCAGGAGCCCATATATCATGGACTCCCGACTACTTTAATATTTCACGTAAAACGTTTTCTTCTCCATGTACTGTTCGAAACCATATTTACCGTCTTCTCCTCCGCTACCGCTGAGTTTGTAGCCGTTGTGGAATCCTTGGTGCTGTTCGCCATGTCCTCTGTTGACATAGATCTCCCCGAACTCCAACTCGTCGTTGAGTCTGAGGATTTTCTTCATATCTGTCGTGAACACCATAGCAGCCAATCCGTACGCACAGTCGTTGGCCCAAGCGATCACTTGATCAAAATCCTTGAACTTGATAACGGGCAAAATCGGTCCAAAAGCCTCCTCGTGTACGATCGTCATGTCTTGGGTCACATCTGTGATCACGGTCGGTTCGAACCAGTGCCCTTTGTCAAATCCCTTGCCCGTAGGTTTCTTGCCTCCAAATGCGATCGTCGCGCCTTCTTCGATACTTTTCGCTACCAGATGCTCCATGTTTTTGAGTTCGTTGGCGTTGACTTTTGGCCCCATATCTATGCCCTCTTCCATCGGGTTGCCTACTTTGATTGCACGCGTCTTGGCGAGAAATTTCTCCATAAATACGTCGTAGATATCCTCGTGCACATACATGCGTTCGTTGCAGGTGCATACCTGTCCGCAGTTGTCCCATCGTGAGTGAAAAGTCGCCTCTACCGCCTGATCTATGTCCGCATCCGCGAAAACTATTGATGGTGCTTTGCCTCCCAACTCCAACTGTACATGTGTCAAATTCTGCGCAGCAGTCTTGAAGATCGACTGACCTGCGGGCGTACTACCCGTCATGGTCACCATCTTGGTGATTGGATTGGCTACCAATGCTTCGCCCAATACACGACCTGAACCAGTGACGATATTCAATAGTCCCTTTGGCAAGCCAACTTTGTTGGCAATGTCACCTAACTCCAAAGTCGCCAGTGGTGTCTCCTGCGTAGGCTTCACGACGATGGCATTGCCCGCCACCAATGCTGGTCCGATCTTGCGACCAGCCAGTGCCAGTGGGAAGTTCCATGCCGTGATCGCTACGACCACTCCTCTCGGGATTTTGTGAATCCAAATGTGCTCATCAGGGTTGTCCGACTGGACGATATCTCCTTCTATGGCTCTGGCACCATCACAGGCATACTCGATGAAACTGGCCGTCACATCTACTTCGAACTTGGCCAACGACAGCAATTTGCCTTGCTCTCTGGTGAGCAACTCACCGAGTCTATCTCGGTTGGCACGAATCTCAGCTGCAAACTTCCTCAATAAGTCTGCTCTCTTTTTGGCTGGCCATTTTTTCCATTCCTTCTGCGCTGCTTCTGCCGCTTGGAGGGCGAGAACAGCATCTGCTTCTACTCCCATCGCCGTAGTAGCTACACTGCTCTCGTCGATCGGGCTATATACGGTATCTCTGTCTCCAGTCGTGGATTCTACCCACTCTCCGTTGATAAACAATTTGTAATCCTTCATTTTTTCAAGTATTTAGTACTAAGTAGAGAGCACAAAGACTCTTAATATTTTATAGGTAAAAGAGATTCAGTACTTAGTCTATGGTACCAAGTACTGAGCACTCATTAACGTCCCATCCAGCCTCCGTCGACTAGCATGATGCTGCCGTGCATGTAGCTGGATGCCGCAGATGCAAGGAACACTGTAGGTCCTGCAAAATCCGTCGCTTCGCCCCACCGTCCTGCGGGAATTCTAGAGAGAATCGACGCAGATCTGTCCGCATCGTTTCTCAATGCCTCGGTATTATCAGTGCTGATGTAGCCAGGTGCGATTGCATTGACATTGACCCCTTTGCCTGCCCATTCGTTGGCAAAAGCCATCGTCATCTGACCGATTGCTCCCTTGCTCGCAGCATAACCAGGTACGGTGATGCCGCCTTGGAAAGTCAATAGAGAAGCCGTAAAAATCACTTTGCCACTGCCTCTAGCAACCATTTCTTTCCCAATCTCTCTTGTCAAAATGAATTGCGCATTTTGATTCACTTCGATGACCTTGTCCCACATTTCATCTGGATGCTCAGCAGCTGGTGTCCTGAGGATTGTTCCCGCATTGTTGACCAAAATATCGATCACTGGAAAGTCTCCTTTCACTTCTTTGATGAACTCATACAAAGCGTTTCTATCCGAAAAATCACATGTGTATGCCTTGAACTTTCTGCCCAAAGCAGTCACAGCCTTTTCGACTTCTGATCCAGATTTTTCCAAAGAAGCACTCACCCCGATGATGTCTGCCCCTGCCTCTGCCAAACCTACGGCCATGGCTTTGCCGATTCCTCTCTTGCACCCAGTCACTAGGGCTACTTTTCCTTCTAATTTGAATGTATCTAATATGCTCATTGTATCTTATGTTGTGTGAATTTCTATTGGTAGTTCTGTTTACTGTTGACAGTCAATCAAGTATTTCATACCTGCAGGATTGTTGTCGATCGTTTCGAAAATCGACTGGATATTGTCCAAAGTATCCACTTGTGTGATGAGTTTTTCGAAAGGCACTTGCCCTGAATCTGCGATACGGATAGCCTCCTCATAATCCTCCTCCTCGTACAATCTCGCGCCCAATAGCTCGATCTCTGACCAGAAGAATTTGAACAAATCGACGGGTTTCTTCTCGCCACCATGGATGGCCACCATCACGATGCGACCTCTCACATTGACTACCTGCGTCATCGCCTCTACTCCAGGTGCTGAACCGGACACTTCAAATGCACAGTCAATCATTTTTTCGTTGGTGAGCTCACTGATGCGCTCTGTCAGACTTTCTTTGGCAGGATTGATCGTTGTGAACCCTAGGTCATTGAGCATCTTCAGTCTGTTTTCGTTGACTTCAGAGATGATGACATGCGCTCCCTTTTCTTGCAATACATACGCGATCAAAGTCCCAATAGGGCCACCTCCAATCACCAGCGTATGCTCTCCAGCGACTACACGTCCGATTTTCACATCGTGACACGCCACTGCCAATGGTTCGATAAATGCACCATGCTTGAGCGACAAGCTCTCGGGCAACTTGTGCAAAGTATAGGCAGGCACCGTCCAGCTATTTTGAAAAGCTCCTTGACTATCGATTCCGATAAACTTCAAGTTTTTGCCTACATGCGCAAAGCCTTTGTCAAAAGCATGCGGTGCACCAAAGTGCAACGGACGAACTGCTACTTTGTCTCCCACTTTGACGTTGGATACTCCTTCGCCCAATTCAGCTACCGTAGCAGATGCTTCGTGTCCTACGGTCATCGGTGGCTTCACTCTCGCATCCATCACCCCGTGATAGATGTGTACATCTGTCCCGCATACGCCGCAGTACGCCACATCTAACCTTACTTCGCCCGCTCCAGGTTTGATCTGTTGACCTTCACCAATTTCGAACTTCCCTTTTTCTTTATAAAATGCTGCCTTCATCGTTTTGTCTCTTGTTATTCATTGTTGTAAAACCCACTTATTTGATTGTGACCTTCGCTACGCCAGCTTCCAATCCGTCTGCCGAGACGGTCACTTTGACTTCTCCTGTTTTGCCTTTGATGGATTGAAAAATCATCAAAGCCCTGCCCTGATCAGTGACCAGCGCATTGGTACTGTGCTGTTGCACATTGTACACCGACCCTGTGTCTACACCCAGCAGTCTCGCTTCTCCAGCGATATCGAATGTGATTTTTCTGTTTTGGTCTTTGACAGGGCGACCGCTTCTATCCACTAGCTGTGCTACGACATGTACTACATCGTACCCATCTGCATCGATCTGCTGCTGATCTACCTTGAGCTCTACTGCATATGGAGCCGTGGTACTGTAAAGCACCTCCTCTATCTGAGTACCATCCAGCGTACCGACCGCTTTGAGTTCTCCTTGAGCAAAAGGCACGGCCCACTTGTAGATATGATCTTCAAACTCCGACAAAATACGTTTGCCCAAGCTGCTGTCATTCAAAAACAACTCAATCTCATCACAGTTGGAATACA
This sequence comes from Reichenbachiella sp. 5M10, assembly GCF_002742335.1. NCBI lineage: Bacteria > Pseudomonadati > Bacteroidota > Cytophagia > Cytophagales > Reichenbachiellaceae > Reichenbachiella > Reichenbachiella sp. 5M10. The sequence continues at coordinate 2,427,854 of NZ_MDGR01000007.1, forward strand.
GTTCGACACTGATCATTTCTCCCTCTTTGTACTCCCAGTAGTTGTTGACATCATGCCACTCCCAAAGTGCATGCTGCCAAGCCTCTGGATCCTTGGCCACCATGAGACCAGTAGCTTCGTCTATCGCGTTGATGGATCGATCGAGTGTCTGCGTAGCGATGTAGATGCTTGGTTCCTCGTTCCAGAGGGACTTCATCATGTAGTAAGACGGCTTGGCGAACCCCGCAAAATCCACTATCCCACTTCCCGTGCCTTTTTTGGGCCATGGTCCCCTGATCTCTCCCAAGTAATCAATCCCTGTCCACAAGTAGGTACCTGAAATAAACGGTCGCTCCATGATTGCCTTCCATTCATGGTATTGCGCCAGATTCTCTGTCCCCATGATGACTTTGTCAGGGTAGTTTTCATGTCCATAATCATAAAGAATACGACGGTAGCTGTACCCAACTATGTCCAAGGTCTGTCCATACCCAGTCAGATGGCTGGCCGAAGGCAGGATACAATTGGCCACTACAGGTCGAGAAGTATCCATCTCTCTGGTCCATGCTGCGAGCTTTTGTGCCGTCTCTCCGATATCGTACTTGCCTCTAGGAAGAGTATCCAATCTCTGAGCAATCTGCTCCGTATTGTAAGGTGGCTCTGACCAAAAATAGTTGCCATTCCAATCCATGTTGTTGAAAAATCCTGTGGCCTCTGCAGTCCGTGGATAAGTCCATTCGATCTCGTTACCAATGCTCCATTGGATGATACTAGGATGGTTTCTATGTGCCAACATGACTGACTTCAGGTCACTCTCAGCCCACTCCTGAAAATACTGTGACGCCCCTTGAGTCTCGTAGTGAACTTCTTTCTCTTTGGTGTTCCAGCGTTTGTCTTTGGGGTTGTCCCACTCGTCAAAAAACTCATCCTGTACCAAAAATCCCATCTCGTCGCACAGTTGCAAAAACTCCTCAGAACCTGGATTGTGTGAAATGCGAATCGCGTTGCACCCCGCCTCTTTCAATACCTTAAACCTACGCGCCCACACGCCACGAGGTACTGCAGTACCCACAAGTCCACCATCATGATGCAAGCAGACCCCTTTGATTTTCATGTTTTCTCCATTGAGGAAAAAACCCTCGTTCGCATCGAAGCGGATCGTACGAATGCCAAAACGAGTTTTCTGCTGATCCACTGGGGTATCCTTGACATAAACGGTCGTGACTGCCTGGTAAAGCTTCGGATCATCTATTCCCCATAGTTGAGGGTGATCCACGGTCAGATTCACGTTGACCTTTTGCTGACTAGACTGTGCCAGCTTGATCTTTTCGGTTTGAGTCGCCACGACAACTCCCATAGGATCTACAATCTCCACGGTGTAGGATGCTTTGGTATTCTTGTCTAGTCCATTGTCCAAGGTAAACTCCATGCTGACGAGCGCTTGCTCGGTCGTCACTTCGGGTGTTTGGACGAAGGTGCCCCATATCGGTACACGCAGTTTGTGGCTGGACACCAACTTGACGTTGCGGTAGATTCCCGCCCCCGTGTACCATCTGCTATCCGCATAGCGCGTATGATCGATCTTGACGACCAATAGGTTGTCTTTTCCATCTGCATTGAGATAGGGAGTCAAGTCATAGTAGAAGGGCGAATAACCGTAGGGATGCTCTCCGAGAGAATGACCGTTGATCCATACTTCGGAGTGATTGTACACCCCGTCAAACAAAATATGGTGCAAGCTGTCCTCGCTGACATGGAGGTCAAAGGTTTTCTGGTACCAACCGTATCCACCTCCATAGATGTAGCCTGTCGCTGGCGCAAACTGTGCATTGGCCTGATCGTAAGTCCCACCGATGACCCAATCGTGCGGTAGTCTGACCTCTGTCCATCCATCATCCGTTTGGAGATTGTGCGTGTAATCCCCTCCCATGACAGAGTCTTGTGTCAGTCTAAACTGCCAATCAAAATTAAAATCAACGGCTTCAGTCGCTTTTGCTCCCCAAGATATAGCCAAACCAAGCGCCAATCCGAGTACCCTATTTATTGTCCTTTTCATCCTTATTTCAATACTAATTTCCTTGTTAAAACTTCCCCGTAGTTGCTCACCCGAATCAGGTACACACCGCTAGGGAGTACAGAAGCATCCACGAGCATCACCTCCTGATCAATCCTTGCTTCTTGTGCTACTTGTCCCGATAGTGTCATGATTTGCCACTGTCCACCGACAAAATCAGGGGCCACTTCGAGACGGACACTATCAAAACTTGGGTTGGGATATACTTTCATTTGTAGGCTGGTTGAGGCTATTTTGTCCTCAAGTCCCAGCACAGGATTCGAGCGATCGACCTCACGACTAAACCCATACACCTGCATGGCGACACTGCTCAGATGTCCACCTTCATCTGCGAAAGTCACTTTCACTTCGTTGCTATTTTGCAGCTGTTGGTAGGGCACAGGGATTTCTATCACTCCAAAAAAACTGTCTCTGTCCGCCTGATCATCTCCTCGAAAATCTACCGGCACATCTAGTGCGAACCCGTTGACTAGAACGGTCGGTACGAGAGACTTTCCATGTGCTCTGCCCAAGCCTAGACGCAGCATGGCCTCACCATGATCCGCCAACTGCACTCCCGAAATCGTAAAAGTAAGTGGCTCATTGGCATGGATCTCTTGGAGGTAATCCGTCGCATAGTATTTCGTCTCTACGGAAGTTTGGTCAATACTCGGTGCCTCGCTCAGCGTCAGTTTGAGTATCATCGTGGCTTCACTCTCCAAGCTCACAGCCTCAGGTAGCCCTTGTTGATTGGATTGCTCAAGTACAGGCACCTGTCCCTCTAGGTAGAGGTGCTTGAGGTCTGTCTCTTCCACTACAGCAGTCGACAGCCCTAGCGCGTTCAGCTCGATTTGGACTGCTTCGAACTTGAGGTTGTTGAGAATCACGTAAGCTGTCTTGCCATCAACATAGGCATCCACCAATAGGTCTAGTGAGGTGGCATAGCTGTCCACACGTGTCCCCTTGACTTCAGACCATAGCTGATAGGTCTTGACCATGTCCGAATAGACCCACTCTCCTGTATAGGCCTGTGGTTCGTCTGCCCTTCGCATCAACCGGTGGTTGTAAGTATCGTCCACCCCATTGGTACCCCATTCTGCCTTGACAGGCAAAAAATTGAGGGTCTTGTTGATGATGTTTGCACGCTCCATGAACTGCATCATCATGGAGTTGACGGATTTGAGATGCAACCAATCTCTGTAGGGAGACCAAGCACCGAAATAATCGTGCATCTGAGCCCCATATTCGGAGATCATGAACGGCTTCACTTCTCCAAATTGCATATAACTGTATTGCTCCATCAAATCGAAGGTTGCCTCCATGTTGCTGCCCTTTCGGTAGCGTTGCTTACCATTGTTGATCGAGGGAAAATCATAGAGATGGATCGTCCAATAATCCATTTTATCGCCAGACATATCCATGAAAAGCTTCCACCTTTCATTCCATTGCGCGAACCCTCGATTTTCATGGTCAGGAAATGCAGTACAAAAACCACCGATCAAGACATCGTCATTGTATTTTCGGATTTGGTCGGCGACTGCATTGTGAAACCTGAAGATCTTCTCCGGTTCATCGGTCCCAAAATCAACAAGATGCCAAAGTGGTTCGTTGATTACCTCTACATAAAGTGGCTTTTTGGCGCCTGTCGTACCTCCCGTACCATAGCTATCTCGAATATAGCGCCCCATGTACTCCCCAGTAGCTGTCCCAAAAGGCTCTGCCTCTGTGTCTGCTTCTGAAAACGCCCATCCTCGGTTGGTCTCTTGACCATCAGGCCAAAAGGGGTGTAACTGTGCCGCCAGGATTTGGTCATTTCTATCCTCATATGGATGCCAACTGGTCTGTGCAGCATAATTATTTTTGACTGTCGTACCGTAGCTCTCGATACCCGCAGGATCTGCGAATCCAGGACGAGCAGGGTCTTCGTCGGTATTGCTATTGAGCGCCCAGGAGATGCCTCCTGTATCACGCCCTAGGTACACATCGTACCCGTTCAAAAAGTCGTTTCTTAGGTCTGTTGTAAAATTGTCTCCGTCCCATTCTCGCTCCGTTGTATTGGCGTGAATCGCAACGAATTTGTTTCGGTCAAACTGGTCAATTTGGCCGACTTGGTGTTTGAGGTCGAGGTTGATATCTACGCGTACCTGTGCCTTGGCACCTATCGCGAGGCATAGCATTCCACAGGCAATATGTAAATATTTCACTTTCATTATTTGTATTGAGCTATATGATTACAGTATTTTTTGACATAGTTCTAGCACTCTGCCCAGCGATGACTGAACAAATACTAGACAGTACATGCTCCCTATCTTATTAGGAAGAATAGTAAACTGGGGAAGACATGACGCCTCCCCAGTTCTGTTTATGATCTGATTATGGTCTCATATTCAATTCGTAGATACCAAAGTCATCTAGATAGAATTCCATCTCTACCGTACTACTCGCGTTGTATCCTCTCATCATGAAGAAATAATCTCTCGTATTGGCTGGTGACCATGTCGTAGACTGATACACCCACTCTCCTGTAGGAAAGGCATCATCAAAGAAGAAAGCCAGCTCCGCAGACCAATCATCTGGATACAACCTAAAATCAGGAACTAATCCACCATTGTCTGCATTGCCTAATTTGTCAACATATATCCAAAAACCTACTTCATATGTTTTGCCTGTCTCTAGATTAAACACGGTATTGTTGCCCAAATCATCTTTGTAATCAAAAATACTTCCTCCACCAGCTTCCCAGTTGACGACCATACTTTTCTTTCCAAGATGTGGGTTCGTAGTAATGATATCATTGGTATACATACCCCAGTTTCCACCCCAGTATAGGTATGGCCAGTTCGCTACAGTAGAGGTTTCCATACCTACATCATAGCCATTTTGAGCCATTTTATTTTCACCTTTGGCATGATCCATCAACTGATCCGTGATCGCATCGGCATTGACTAGGTCCGTGGTACGCATCTCTCCTGGTGTATAGGTCACGTGTACCTCATCATCATCGTATATATTCTCACCATCTAGGCTGATGATCACAAGGTTACCCTCTGATGGATCCACATTGACCGACGCTATATTGACAGGGATGGCTGTACCCGCATTCTCCATGCTTACCGCAAAATTGTTGGCATTGACAGAAGCCGGATCAATCTCTCTACTGTAATTGAGCACGATTGTGTTGCCATCGTTGACCAATTGATCCAAGATCACAGGCTCAGTAGACGGAATCACCTCAATCAGGTCGTTGTAGACGAGGGTATCTCCTCCATAAGGGCGATCTCTGAATCCAAGCAGTCCCACATCCCATACACCAATCTTCTTGTATTTGACCACTGTATTCAGCCCCGAACCATCTTCGATGGCATTTCCGTCATACTCTACCTCTGCAGGGTCTCCCCCTTCGAAGGTCCAAATCACCTCTTGTGGCGAACCATCTAAGATGTAAGTAAACTGAACGGACTTACTAGCAGTCACTTGATTTTTGGCTCCATCCTGCAACGTCAATGCTGCTCCCACTGTCCCGTCATCGTTGATATAGTGTGCCTCAAAAGCAACGTCTACAGAATCCAAAACAGTCACCATGATGGTAGTATCATACGAAGAGCTACGTACTGTAGTCCCCACATAGAAATCTCCGCCAAACTCTTGGTGGAGTTTGACCTCTTGTGTCCCTGCTTCGTTGAAAACAACTTTGATGTTATTCATATCCGAAGTGCTCAAACTGTCGTCAGTGATGATGAACCCGATGCCCTCAGCTACTGACCACTCGCGCAACTGTACTCCCGATGATGCATCTCCAAATGAAATCTCGCCATTGACCTGTACTTGATTGCTCGCACTCTGCTCTGCACTATAGATGACACTATGCTTCGCTCCTGCATTAGGCGCTTGATATTCGTCATCACAACTGCTCATTACACCTACTGCTAGGGTAAGGATCATTATATATTTTAGAATATTCTTCATTTCTTATCCTTTTAATAGTGATTATTTACCCAAAGCGGAATTGATTTGAACTTCATCCGTTGGGATTGGCAAATAATTATGCGCGCTCGCATTGTAAGCAGGAGCACACACTGCATAATCAGTTCTTACCTTCTGTGCCTCATCATTGAGATAGAATGGCGGCTGATTTCTAATGGCGTCCCAGTTGGCTAGCAACCAGTTTTCGTCTGCCAAACGATCATCCAATACCTCTTTGACTATACCCCATCGCACCAAATCTTTCCATCTGTGTCCTTCATAGCATAGCTCAATAGGTCTCTCCACCATCTGAATATGGGTCATCAAGTTGTCCGCTGTAGGAGCGACATAGTTGAATGCTCCATGAATCATCACACTCTGATTCATCGCAGGAAATGTATTTCCATTGTCAGTCAAATATTGATCTAACGTGATGACTCCTGCTCTTGCTCTGACCTGATCGATGTAAGTAATCGCCTCATTGGCTGCTGCATCTCCTTGCTCATTGAGGATCGCCTCTGCATACATCAACAAGACATCTGCATAGCGAATGTGTCTGAAGTTGATCCCGGATACAGGGTTGGTCGTGTTGACCAAACTGTATTGGTACCAATTGGTAAACTTCTTGACATAAGCACTTTGACCAAAACCATACCCACTGATTTCATCCACTGGTATGCCGTAGTACTCGCCATCACCATCCGAAGGCACGATACTCGCATACATTCTTTGTGATTGGGTAAAGCCATTGTTGATACTGCGAGTCGGATCAATCTCATCGTAATACATCAGTTCATGCAAATAATAAGAAGCCAACACTTCGTTGTAGCCCCCTACACTCAAGTGACTCAGTTTTGCGTCGAACGTATTCGACTCAGAACCTGTCTCAGTAGGTGAATTATCGATATGGTTGGCGTTGGCAGTTTCGCCAGCGACTGCACTGAATGCCACCTCGAAAATAGATTCGCTATTGAACTCATTTTCATCGGTGAAGTTGTCCATGAAATTGGGAACCAAGCTGTAGAGACGAGAATCAATAATCGATTTGAACTCTTTGGCTGCATTCGTCCAATCTTCCTCGTAGAGACGTACTTTGCCCAGTAAAGCTGTTGCAGCTCCCCAGCTGGCACGACCTAGATCGTCACCTTCCCACTCTATACCGGCGAGATGTGTCTGAGCAAATTCCAAATCCGGAACAATAACATCAGTCGTGACTTTTTCTTTGGATTCGAAAGGCTTCTGAAAATCTTCGTCTGTCACTGGGGGTACCGTATGGATGACTGCCCCTCCGTAGCTATGTACCAACTCAAAATAAAAGAAAGCCCTCAAGAATCTCGCTTGTGCTACGATCAGATTCTTCTCACTTTCTTCCATATCTGCATCTTGAATGTGCAGAATGACTTGATTGGCACGATAAATCCCGACGTAGAGTTCATTCCATCTGTTCTTGACATGCTCACTCGCATCGTTGAATTGCAAAGTCACGTACACGAATGATTTCATCCATGATTCTGCACCACCTAGGTCACCCATGACCCAATCATGCGCAGACAATGCGCCAGAGATCGATGGAAACTGAAGCGCGCCGTACACAGTGTAGAGTGCCTTGTCAAAATCTGAACTAGTCTCCCAAAACACATCAGTTGTGATAGCATTTGGGTTGACTTGTGTCAAATACTCGTCTTCGTTGCAACTCGTCGCAAGCATGAAGACAGGAATCAATAGTATATATAGTATTTTTTTCATTTCGCTATGCTTTAGAATTAAAACTGCAGCTGAAGACCAGCCAAGAATTTTCTAGTCACAGGGTAGTTGCCCATGTCTACTCCTCTGGTAAACAAACCATCTCCCCCTACTTCTGGATCATACCCCTCATATTTGGTGAATGTGAAAGGGTTTTGTGCAGTCACATAAAATCTCAACTTGTTCACCTTATCCTTGAGTACACTGTTTGGAATGGTATATCCCAACGTGATGTTTCTAATTCTCAAATAAGTACCATCCTCCAAGAAGTAGTCCGACCTTGCTCGTGTATTGTTGTGTTCTTGAGAAGTACGAGCAGCCATGATGTCTGAGTCTGAATTCTGAGGTGACCATCCATAGTACAAATCCTTGTGTCTACCTGATCCATATGCATACAGCTTAGAGCCATTGTAAATCTCTGCACCATATGAGTAGTATGCTTGCACATAAAAGTCGAACCCCTTGAATGCCGCATTCAACATGAGGCCTGCTTCGAACTCTGGCTGACCTGACCCCGCATACACACGGTCATTGTCATTGATTACACCATCTCCTGCATCTGCCTTACCGTCTCCATCCGTATCTACTGTCAGTTGATCACGGTACATCATATCTCCTTTTCTAGCATTGGGATCTAGCAACAAATAGTCATTCAACTGCTCATCCGTCTTGATCACTCCTTCGTGTTCCAATAAGAAGAATGCTCCTCCTTCATAGCCTTTGGACAGATACGTCGTATAGTCCGTACTTTCTCCTCTAGACACAACTGGTCGTCCTCCTGCATAGGCGATTCCTTCCACTCCGTTCAAATCGGTCACCTCGTTGACGTTCTTAGTAAACGTCCCATTGACACTCCATGTCAATCCAAAATTGGTCTCGTCTCGGTACCCCAAAGCCAGCTCGATTCCTTTGTTTTGCATGTTGCCTGCATTGATTGTCCGCACGTTGTATGTACTGACAGCCCGCGTCTGCCATGTACCTGACGATGGAGTCAATCTTTCTGACAGGAGCATGTCCTGCTTGTCATTGAGGTAGACATCCGCACTGAAATTGAACCTGCCATCTAACATACTCAAATCCAATCCGATGTTTCTAGATATTGTTGTCTCCCACTGGATAAATGGATTGGCATAGCGTCTTTGGACATTTCCTACACCCAAGAATTCTGAACCTTCTTGACCAAAGGGGTAATTGACACCTCCTTCGATAACAGAGGCATACTGATAAGGAGCAATGCTCTGATTTCCAAGCTCTGCATAACTCCCTCTTAGCTTCAAATTGTTGATAAAAGAAAGGCTTGATGCATTCTTGAAGAAACCTTCTTCACTCACATTCCAACCCGCTGAGATACCATAGAATGGGTTATAACGGTTTTCCTTCCCAAAGTTCGACGACCCATCATACCGAATACTTGCAGAGAGCAAATACTTCTCATTGAATCCATACTGAACTCTAGCCATCTTACCGATGAGGTTCTGCGTCGATTCAGTACCTGTTGGTGCCGTTCCTTCAATCCCTTGACTCAATACATCGGTATCGTTGCTTTGCAGACCTATGACTCCTACACCTACATTTTTAGAAGTATAGCCTTCGTATGACAACACCAAAGTAGCTCCTACATTGTGCTTACCAAATTGCCTTTGGAATTTCAAAATATTCTCCAAAGTGTTTTTAGAAGTGAATGTGAACTCTTCGTTGAGCAAAGCTTGGATATTCGAGCCACCTGGCTGCAAATTTCCATCCGAGTTGTATGCCAAGTATTGCGGCTGAAAGAACTTGCGTTGATAGTTCCAATCGTTTCTTCCCAAGTTGACTTGATAACTCAAACCATCTATGATCTCATACTCTAAGTTGATGGCGACATTGCTACTGTTGACGACACGATTGTCCTCGTTATTGAGTTGTCTTGACAAAAATCCGTATTGAATCGGATTATCATCTGGTACGATCACCTGATTTTGACCAAAGGTTTCCAAATCATTGATCCCTTTCTGCCAAGGCTTTTGAATCACTGCGTATTCGTAAAGTGCCCATGGTTCTTGCTGCGTGTTCTCCTCTGTCAAAGCGACGGTAGCAAACGCTCTGAATTTGCCCAATTTGTATTCACCACTCAGACGTGTCGTCAAACGATCATATCCCGAATTGATCAATACACCGTCCTGCTTGAAGTAGTTGGCGTTCAAGCTCAATGTCAAATTCTCTTGTCCACCCGCCACGTTCAAGTTATAACTTTGCATCAATGCATTGTCATTTTGTACATCACCTACAAAATCAGTATCATAGTCCAATGCATCCGGGTTGAAAACAAACACCAAAGGCTCTTTGCCGTCGGCTGCCAATTTCACTTCTTCTACATACAGCATCTCCTCTGTATTCATGAGCGGTGTACCCGAAGTGATATTTTGAACTCCTGCATAGGCAGAAAAATCAACCTGCATACGGCCTGGTTTTCCCCGCTTGGTGGTAATCAAGATCACACCATTTGAAGCTCTCACCCCATAGATAGCCGCTGCTGCACCATCCTTGAGTACTTCAATGGATTCAATTTGCTCGGGCGCAATATTTGGATCGTTTTGATACGCTACGCCATCCACGACATAAAGCGGACCCAAAGCACCTGAATTTACAGATCCAATCCCACGAATCTGCACATTCGACTTTTCTCCAGGGCGACCACTGGCTGCTTGCACATTGACACCTGCTATCTGTCCTTGCATCGCATCTCCTATATCAGGGGTAGCATTTTTCAAAAGCTCGTCAGATTTCAATGAAGCCACTGCGCCAGTTACCTCTTTCTTTTTCTGTACCCCGTAGCCTACGACCACTACTTCCTCGAGCTGTTCTACATCAGTGACCAAGCTTACATCGATACTCGATCTTCCGCTTATGAGCACTTCTTGCTTCATATAGCCGATATAGCTAAACACCAAGGCCTCTGCATCGGCTGGCACTTCCAAACTATAGTTACCATCCAAATCAGTCACAGTACCGACGGTTGTTCCTTTTACCATCACGTTGACACCCGGAATCTCCGAGCCATCCCCATCGTCTGTCACTTTACCTACTATTTTGGATTGTGCCTGGACGAGATTACTCATGCCCATGCACATCACCAAAAAGAGGCAACATTTCATTAATGTAAATAGTCTTTTCATTCAATTATGCTTTAGTTAATAATAAATAGTAATCCGACAAAACCGAAACACTCTGAACAGTATTCGACAGATATATTTGACTTTATCGACAAATCAAATATGGTATATATCATAACTTTATCCTTACTTTGGCACTATACACAAACTGAACAAGAGCATTTTTTCGGAGCATATGCAACTAGACAAACTCATGAAGAAAAAAACACTAAACACTGATTTACAAATAATTACGAATATCAATACACACATAAAAAGACTAAATCAAACTAGACAATTCTTACTCACACTTAGTCTTCTCATGGGTATGATTTGTACAGTCCATTGTCAAAATATTCAAAAAAGCAATACAGATTCCCTGGCACACCAACTGCTTGACAAGGCTCTTGAACTAAAATTTCAGAACCCCGACAGCTCTACCCTACTCTTCAAGATGAGTCAAAACAAATTCATCCAAGCCAAAGACACTGTGATGCTCATCAAATGCATCGTAGAGCTCTCAGATTTGTATGCTCACAATGGCAATTTCAGTGCGTCCTACGATGGATACTGGGAAGCCCTCACACTCGCCGATGCAATAGATAATCAATTGGCCAAAGCGTCTATCGAATCTGGACTAGGGTGGCTCTATATCCTGTACCAACGGGACGAATTGGCAATCCTCAACTTCAACAAATCCCTGCAAATACGAAAGGAGCACATCCAAAAAACAGGAGAAAGCCCAGAAGGGCTCATCTCGGGATATTACCCTCTGGCATCCCTCTATAGAAAACGTGGGCAGTACAACCTCGCCAAAACCTACCTAGACAGCTGTAGTTTCATTAAGGTAAATGATCCTACACAGCCCTTTGGATCCGCCTTCATCACAGCCGAACTAGGATACATCAACTTTCTAGAGGGCAAACCAGCCGAAGCGCTCAAGCTACTACTGCCGATCAATCAACACCTCAGTAATCATCACCATTATTACTTGGTCATGTACCATTACTTCCTCGCGCGGATTTATCAATCACTGCATCAATATGGCAAAGCAGATGAATACTATCTCAGTGCCATTGCTGCAGGCATCCAACACAAGAGTCACGCAGACTTACTGCCAGACGTCTATGAAACCTACGCAGAGTTCCTCTTCGAAACGGGTGACCCCAGCAAGGCCTATGAAATGCTCAAAAAAGCTAAGGAACAAACTGAGCGTCAATTTGGAAGCCGCAGCGAAAACAATAAGTTCCTTTTAGAAATAAAGGATGAATTTCGGTTAACCAAGGAAAGACAACAACTCCAACTACAGGAACAAAAAATCAAGCAATTCGAACAAGAAGACAAAATATGGCGACTCCAATCCTATATCCTCTATGGCACGATTGGTTTTATGATCGTCCTTATATTTCTCACCTATCGTTTCTTCCGGTCCAAGTACAAGGCCAAAAAACGGCTCTTGGATGAAAAGAGATTCTTAGAAAGACAAAAATCCAGAGAGGTACTAGAAGTCAAAAACAAAGAGCTAACAGCCTCCGCTCTACAAGTCATCCAACGAGAAGAAATGCTAGAAGAGCTCAAAAAACAACTCAATGAACAGAAAGAAAATCCAGACAAAAACAAACTCAATAAACTAGCCAAAAGCATCACCACTACCACCAGCAACGACTGGAAAGAGTTCGAGGCTCGCTTCATTTCGGTTAACAAACGTTTTTACAAGACTTTGGACAGAACCTACCCCAATCTCTCACAAGGAGACCGAAAAATCTGTGCACTCATCAAACTCAACTTCAGCAGTAAAGACATGTCCAAACTCCTCGGGATATCCGTAGAAAGCGTCCATACCACACGGTATCGGCTCAGAAAAAAAATGAACCTAGAGAGAAGTGAAAACTTAGAGGAATTGATCGCAAACATAGATTAACCCCCTTACATCTAAACCTTACAAAACTCGTATTCTCGAAGCAATACCTGATTGCTCAACAGTACCCTACAAAACCGTCTGGATCCCTCATGCAGACAAAACCCGTGTAATCGACACAGCTCCATATTATTCTTATCGATGGAAAAACATGACATAAGTCATATTGAGACAAAGACCACGTCATGGCAAGAATCCAACCCTCCTCCTACCTTAGTCTTATGAAAATCAGAAACAACCCCGAGATACTCTAGAGATCTCGGAGTTGTTCAACAACTGACACCTGTCCCTCCCAAACAATGGAATGGACACAATCAGTCTCTGACTTCATACAAACTCTACATACTTCATTCATTCGAAAACAAACTACTATGAAAATTAGCCTGTTAGTCATTTTGTGCACTAGCCTGTTGGTCGGACAGTCTCAACTCCAGCTAAACACAGACAAAAGCTCCTTAAGCATCCTAGGCACCTCGTCCGTCCACGACTGGGAGTCCAAGGTCAACACCTATACAGTGACTGGCCAAATAAACGGAAATCAAATCAAGAATCTGAAAGTGGAAATCATCACCAAATCCATCAAAAGCGGTAAATCCATCATGGATAGTAAGACTTACGATGCACTGTTGGAGGACAAATTTCCCAAGATAATATTCGAAGCAAACGCCTTGAATATAAACAACCAATCGGTCAACGGGAAAGGCAAGCTCACTTTGGCAGGACAAACCAAAGACATCCAACTGAAAGGAAAAGTAACCACCTACGCAAATGGGATTCTGAAAGTAGAAGGCACACACCAACTCGTGATGAGTCAATATGACATCACCCCTCCTACAGCTATGTTTGGATCCCTAGTAACAGGAGATGAAGTGACCATTAAGTACAATTTAGACTTTACATATTAACTAACGCTCAACATACAATCACATGAAATACAACCATTTAAAATCAGTATTCACCTTGACCTTGCTCATGACAGCAAGCGTGGTGATGGGTCAGAGAGCTGACATTCAGTACTACCGATACAATGACCAAAGAGGAGTCAATGTATTCGAAACCAGCAAAGAGAACACCGTCCAATACGATGGTATGAAAGTAAGAGTAGGGGGAGATTTCAACCTACAGTTTCAGGGCTTGACACAAACCAACTCTGGGGATTCTCTGACAGAACTAGCTAGCAATTTCAACCTCCCCAGTGCCAATCTCAACTTGGATGTACAGTTGTATGATGGAATGAGATTGCACATGCGTACTTACCTCTCTTCACGTCACCACACAGAAGCCTACGTCAAAGGAGGGTACCTACAAATAGACAAACTAGAATTCATCAAGCCTGGGTTCCTCAGTGGCGTCATGCAGTACATGACCCTCAAAGTAGGTATGGATGACATCAACTACGGTGACACACACTTTAGACGCTCTGACAATGCCAACACCATCTACAACCCCTTTGTAGGAAACTACATCATGGATGCATTTACCACTGAGCCATTTGCTGAAGTGACAGTACAGCATTCTGGTTTCATCGGTGTACTGGGTATGACCAACGGACGTCTCAACCAGTCTCCTACTCCTGGCGATGATGGGGTAGCACTCTATGGCAAGCTTGGCTATGACAACTACGTGAGCGATGACCTTCGTCTGAGATTGACAGGCTCTCTATACCACAGTACAGACAAAGGTACGCGTGACTATCTATACGGTGGAGACCGTGCAGGTGCCAATTATTTCAATGTCCTTGATGGTAGTGATTTCGCGGGACGAGTCAACCCAGGCTTTGCCTATCAAACCGCCGTACAGATCAACCCATTCGTCAAGTACAAAGGCTTGGAATTCTTCGGAGTACTAGAATTCTCTAGCAATGGCAATAGCGACGTGGGTGGCAGCTACAACCAAGTCGGTGCTGAGGCGCTCTATCGATTCGGAACCAGCGAGCAGTTCTACGCAGGTGGTCGATACAACAGCGTACAAGGCACGAAAAACGACGCTGCAGATGACGAACAAATCACACGATTCAACATCGGTGGCGGATGGTTCTTGACCCAAAATGTCATGACCAAACTAGAGTACGTCAACCAGCAGTACAGTGGTGAGGCCTACGACGGCACCCTATACCAAGGTGCAGAATTCAAAGGTTTTATGCTCGAAGCGACCATTGCCTTCTAAGCCAGCTAAACAACTACAGCCACAGGTTTATTGGAGAATGAGCTTCTCCACGGAACCGAACGAAAGCTCAGATCTCTGTTGAATCCAACCCTAACGAATAAATAATGCGACTACAAAGGCTGTTTCCATTTGGAGCAGCCTTTTTATGGAATAGGGATTGCATTCATGTGGATCTCAAACTCCACAACAATCTCGTCTGCTACCTTGATCGTACCTAAAAACTTCGTCGGAGGTTCGATCCCAAAATCTGACATTTTCATCAACTGACTTCCTCTAAACACCAAATCATGTGCAGATTGATTGATCACAGTACCGTGATACACACGATAATCTCTGATGACTCCCGCCAGTTCGATTGACACATCGGCAGACACATTGAGCCTGGCTATCTCAGTCGTGTTTTGAGCCAGTAGCAAATTATGGATTTGCAATTGCAAAAAAGGGTACTCCTCAGCTTGGAGTAATTCACGAAAATCGGCATTCATCACCTCCATCCCACAATCAAAATCACTGATGCGGTATCTCAACAATAGCCCTTCGAAACGCAACTGATACGAAGACCACTGACTCTCCACTCGCATTCCTTCCCTAAGCCCTTCCTTGTGCAGCGTACATTCAAACTCATTGACATTGGTCTTGCCCAATACGCTGATTGTACTCGACTTTATTTTGACCGTATGGCTTTTGTTTTGACCATAGAGCATGGGAGTCATGCCAAGCAACATACACATCAAAAAAGCGAAAAAAGAAAAACGTAAAAGCTGATCCATTGAGATAAATATACGTGCTACGAAACTATATCATTCTCTGCGAATGCAGAAATATAAACCTCTACAACACACAGAGTGTCCCTCATGACATACCACTCCAAGTACTTCTTAGCTCTTGGCTCGAAACCCTAGTACTTCGCCATCTCAGGGTCAATCTGCTCAGCCCACGACAAGATACCTCCTCGTAGGTTGTAGAGATTACCATAGCCTTTGGCCTTGAGTGTACGCAAGACACCCGCACTGCGATTGCCACTACGACAGTAGAGCACTACGTCCTCGTCCTTTTGGATTTGATCCAGTTGAGCCTCGATCTGGTTTTGTGGGATCAACGTGCCGCCGATATTGGCGATATCAAACTCATACGGCTCACGCACATCGATGAGTTGAAATGCCTTGTCCGTGTCTTTCCATTCCTTGAGCTGTACTGCTGTAATCTCACGCACGGGTTCTTCTTGCTCCTCGTGTCCTGAACCACAGAAGAACTCATAGTCGATCAGTTCCGTCACGGGAGCAGTATTCGGGTTTTTCCGGATCTTCATCGTCCGCGTCTCAAAAGACAACGTGTCGAACAAAAACAAACGCCCGCTAAGCGGCTCCCCTATTCCCGTGATCACTTTGATTACTTCATTGGCCTGCATGGTACCAATCATCCCTGGCAAGACACCCATCACACCGCCTTCGGCACAGCTCGGCACAAGCCCCGGAGGAGGAGGTGAAGGAAAGAGGTCTCGGTAGTGTGGTCCCCGCACACCGGTTTTGTCCACATAGTTGAACACTGACAGTTGTCCTTCGAAGCGAAAGATCGAAGCATAAACGTTCACTTTGTCAAGAATCACGCAAGCGTCGTTGACCAAATACCTCGTCGCAAAATTGTCCGTACCGTCTGCGATCACATCATAATCCTTGAATATCTCCAGTGCATTGTCAGAGGTCAATGCCGTATCATGTACAGTAAATTCGATGAAGGGATTGAGTTTCTCAAGCCGTGTCTTAGCAGTGGCTGCTTTGGACTGCCCTACATCCTCGACCGTAAACAACACCTGACGTTGTAGATTCGAATCATCCACCACATCAAAGTCCACGATCCCGATGTGCCCTACTCCCGCAGCAGCTAAATACAACAACACTGGACTACCCAAGCCACCACTGCCCACGACGAGCACCTTAGCCTCTTTGAGTTTGCGCTGTCCCTCGATGTTGAACTCCGGGATGATCAGATGGCGACTGTATCGCTCTAGTTCCGCTTTCGAAAATGTAGTCGACATATCTAGTTTGCTCCTCCTGCTATGGCTGGAATGATGCTGATTACCGTATCTGCCTCGATGGCCGTCTTTTCATTGTCCAGTGACTCGATATCGTCTTCTCCTTTGTAGATTCTGATGAAACGCTTGATTTGTCCCTGTGCATCAAATATTTGCTTCTTCAAATCCGGAAACTGTGTCACCAGATCCTCAATCGCAGACAGGATGTTGTCTCCTGCCACGGCGATAGTCGCCTGATTGTCTGCAAATTTCCTTAGGGGTGTCGGTATGATTATTTCTGCCATGTTGTTATTCGTTCGTAATGATTTCCTCCTCAAACTCGTTTTGCTCATTGAGCTGCCAAGACCGTGTGTTTTGAACCGCGGTCTCCGAGACAGAGGCGATGATGTATGAAAAGAAAGGCAAAGCCTGCGCCCGATCATGCACCGAAGGCTCAGCAGGGTGCTTGGGGTGTGAGTGATACACTCCCAGCAATTCCTGCTTGCTTTCAATAGCATATTTTTCGGCAGCCATGTAGTCCTTTGGATCTACTTCAAACCTTCTTCGTTGATCCCCCACTTTGGAATTCTCCAATGGGGTGTATTCTGTCACTTTTTTGGCTTCACCAGCCGACTCTCCAAAGAAAAAGCCTACGCATTCGTTGGGAAAATCTGCCAGGGCATGCCTGTGCATAGAAGCCAATATTTCGTGATCGACTATGACTTTTTTACTCATCAGAATAGTGATTTGATGATTTCGCTGTATTTCTCCGCATTGTCAGGGAAAAGTGTCACGATGACTCCCTCCTCGATCTCATTGGCTAGATCGATCGCCCCTTTGAGGTTCGCTGCAGAAGATGGACTCAGTAGAACCCCCTCCTTTTTAGCCGTCTCTTTGAGCATATCATAAGCATCATAGGTATCCACGTGCTTGATTGCATCGACCAGTGAAGTATCATAAATACCCGGCACCTTGGCCGTCTCCATGTCCTTCCATCCCTCCAATCCGTGCAATGCACCATCCGGTTGCAATCCGATCGTTTGGATGCTAGGGTCTCGTTCCTTGAGGTACTTGCTGATCCCAGTAAACGAGCCCGTAGTACCGAGTCCTGTCATGAAGTGCGTGATGCTATCTCCCAACTCCTCAAATATCTCAGGTCCTGTCCCTTCGTAGTGGGCTTTCCAGTTGTTCTCGTTGTTGTATTGATTGGCGAGAAAGTACTTGTCCGGCTCGTTATTGTACATCTCGTGCGCCTTGGCCTCCGACTCATCGGACGAACCAAACTTCGATGTATAGACGATGTTGACACCTAAGCCTTTGAGCAACTTCTTGCGTTCCCATGATGCATTCTCAGGGAGGCAAATCGTCACAGGAATCCCCAGCCGTGCACATATCGTCGCATATGCCAAGCCCGTGTTCCCACTGGAAGCATCTAGTAGCGTTTTGCCTGTACCGAGTTCACCACTCTCCAGCGCTGCTTTGATGATTTGGTAAGCGGGTCTGGTCTTGACACTCCCGCCAAACTGCATCCATTCCATTTTGGCATAGATCTTCACCTTTGGCTTAGGAGACAAATGCTGAATTTCGTACAGGGGTGTATTGCCGACATACTTGCCCAGCGTTGTGATACTTTTAAATACTTCTGATTCTTGATTGATCACCATTGTTTTAGTTTATTTCAACAAAAAAGCCTTTCCTCGAAAGGGAAAGGCTTTTAAATATTTTGATCTCTGACGAGCGTTTATTTAAATCGATACTTTCCCACAAATCACATTATGAAACGCAACAACAGCAATCTGCCATCCTCATCGCTTTCTTGAATGTGTCCATGGTACTGATTTTATTCACTTTCTTTTGTATTAAAAAGGGTTCAACGCAATGTTCCGCTATTCGATCAAAAATTGCTAGTTTTTTCGTTAGAAATTTTGGTCGAGAATCAAGAGTTAGATTCAAGAACGGAGAATCACTTAACGCACAATCGTTTCGTGAGGACACGAAACAGAGCGGTAAACTTTCTCACTTTTAATTCCCCTCTCTAAGCTCTCGCCAATACGCGACTAGAAATCTCATCGCCGATCGCCAGCGACGAAGTAGCTGCGGGTGATGGTGCATTGCAGACATTGACGAAGTGTTCGTCTTCGAGAATCTGAAAATCATCCAACAGCCCTCCGTTTCGATCGCAGGCTTGCGCACGGACACCTGCCCCGCCTACTTCTAGATCAGACTCTTGGATCTCTGGGATGAGCTTTTGTAGCGCCTTGGTAAAAGCAGCCTTGGAGAACGAACGATACATCTCACCAAACCCTGTTCGCCAGTACTTGGCAGCTACTTTTTGAAAACCTGGCCATGCCAGTGTCTCTGCCAGTTCGGCTAGGTTGATATCCGACTTCTTGTAGCCCTCCCTCTGAAAAGCCAAAACGGCATTGGGACCTGCCTCTACCCCTCCGTTGATCATTCGCGTAAAGTGCACACCTAGGAACGGGAAGTTCGGGTCAGGCACCGGATAAATCAAATTCTTGACCAGGTGCTGACTTTCCTTCTTGAGTTGGTAGTACTCGCCCCGAAAAGGCACGATCTTTAGATCGGGCTTGAGAGGCGTCATCTTGGCTACCTTGTCCGAGTACAAGCCGGCGCAGTTCACGACCAACTTGCCTTCGAAATCTCCCTTGTCTGTCACGATGGTTTGTACCTGTGGTGCAGCATTTATTTTGACTACCTTGTGGTTGTAGTGTATTTCTGCGCCTGCTGTGAGTAGTTTTTCTTCCAGCTTCTTACATACAGCCGTATAATCGATGATCCCAGTCTGAGGGACGTAGATCCCTTTGACACCATTGACGTGCGGCTCGTATTCTTTGAGTTGATCCTGGTCCAACCACAGCATGTTCGTCAGGCCGTTTTGTTCGCCACGCTCGTGTAGTGTAGTCAGGTACGGCACCTCAGCCTCGTCGGTAGCCACGACAATCTTGCCACACAGATCGTACTTAATTTCTTCTTTTTGACAAAAGTCCAAAAGCAAATGGTAGCCCTTGATGCAATTGGTAGCTTTCAAGCTCCCTGGCTTGTAGTACAAGCCCGAATGGATCACACCACTGTTGTTGCCCGTCTGGTGCTTGGCTGGGCCTGACTCCTTTTCCAAAATAGCAATAGAGGTATTGGGAGCCTTTTCGAGGATCTTCCAAGCGCTAGCCAATCCTACGATTCCTCCGCCGATGACGATGACATCTTTCATGTGTAGTCTGATAATGTGTGATAAACTGAGGCTCGAAATTGAGCAAAGAATCAACGAAATGCAAGTGGACGTTGCTCCCGAATCCTCGAGAGGCGAATTTTACTTCTCTTTGAAGTCTATCGAGACAGAATTGATACAATAGCGCAAACCCGTAGGTGCTGGCCCATCGGTAAACACATGTCCAAGATGTCCTCCACAATTGGAACACGTCACCTCGGTACGAGTCATCCCGTGTGTATAGTCTACATGATTGGTCACTTTGGATTTGTCAGTGGGCTGAAAGAAACTCGGCCATCCACAACCCGCATCAAACTTGGTCGAGGACTCGAAGAGCTCCTCCCCGCATCCTGCACAGTGATATATACCATCCTTGGCAAAATCCCAATACTTCCCCGTAAAAGGGCGCTCTGTTCCCTTCTCCCGCAAAACGTGATATTGCTCTGCGTCAAGCGAAGCTCTCCATTCTTCTTCTGTTTTCTCCATGGTTTGATTCCTTACAATCGTGTCTGTGTCAGCTATAAAAACTCTTTTCCTTCTTCTTGACGAACATCTGTCTGAAGCTGTTGCCTGTAAAAGCGCCCAATGCACCAGCAACTCCTCCCAAGACCCCAGTCGCAATGATGAGCATAGTCACATCGTCTACCGGAAACAACTCCACGATCTTGGTCGAGAGGATTGATTCGGTCTCTACATCGATCACCCAAGCCATCGCCATCCACAGCAATCCTCCACCAAGCAATCCACTCAACAAAGAATTGAATGTACCCCCTGGCAATAAGAACGCAACGCAACCCGCTACGAGTATCAAAGACCACCATGGCATCACCAAAGCACACAAAAAGCTCAAGGCTCCAATCGCTATTAGTCTAATTATAAATTTCATCTTTACTTCGCTTTTAGTACTTGAGAATAAACAATGTTTGGATTTTCCTCCTGAGGAGAATGCAGAAAATTGAGTGGATAATATGTCCCATTGGCCCAATTATCAATCATCTCCGCATAAGCTGGATTGCCTGGGTTCCCTGTTTGACTACCTGGATACACCCCCCAAGCTCGTACTTGCTTTTCGTCCAACTCCACTACCATGCGCCACGAAGGTCCATGTCCGCTGCTCGCAGCATTGACGATGTTTCGGTTGCCTCCGATTCTAATATTCTCCACAGAGAATGGTGCCAATTTCAAAATATGTCTCGCTCCTGTATTCTTGTAAACAAACCAATCCACACGATCCTCTTCGTGTTCCTCTTTCCACTCTTCGATTCGCTCCACTGCAGTGACGAACGACTGATTGATCAGATCCACGACGGTCTCCTTCTGATCCGTAGATTGCAAGTCAAAATATTTGTTCGCTCCATCATTCCTCATAAGGTAGATTGTATTGAATACATGCGGTTTATTGAGAGCGATTTCCCTGTTGTCAAACTCATCCCAAATCAGTCCATACAGTGCTTTCCACCATTCCTCATAGTAGCTTGGTGATTGATTTTCAGGATCATTGAAATAATCCCATCGACGAAGCAGATTGTAAGCACCTTTCTGAGGAGCAGACATCCTCGCCGTGTCTAAACTATCCAGCATCAGCGGTAGACTCTCCGATGCACGGTAGTTGTAGTTGTCGTTTTGTAGCTTCATCATGTCCCCTACCTCGATGCTATTCATCAAGCGCAGGCGGTCATTGATGCGTCGGTTTCGATAAAACTCGTAGTTGTAATCATAAACATAGTAGGGGTAAGTCGAATCTACCGGATGTTGATTGGCAGAGCTCACAAAATCCTGATCGGGGTTGTATATGTAAGCCAAATGCTCCCGTGGCATGTCCTGTACCCACTCCTGTCGAGAATCAGACCCATCCATCAAAAACTTCCCTTGCTCCTCCCACTTGACAGGAAACCTGCCGTTGATCCATAGAGCAATGTCTCCATTCGCTGCAGCAAAAGCAAAATTCTGTGCAGGTGCCATAAAATACTGCAAAGCATCCACGTACTCTTCGTAATTTTTGGCGCGGTTGAGTTCGTAGAAGGTCTTGACCTCCATCGACTCTTCATGTGCTGTCCACTTCATGGCAAAATTGAGGCTCTCACCGTTGCCTTTGAAGTTGCGATCGTAGACTACCGGCCCATAGTGTGTATGCACTATCGTATCATAAACTGTCTCTCCACCTCTGACTTTGATCCGCTCGACGACCTTTTCGGTCTTCAGCCATTTGTTGTCATAGCGGTATTCTTCTCTTCGTTGGTTCCTAAATTCGATGTTGTACCAATCCACCACATCACGCTTGGCGTTGGTCACCCCCCAAGCGATCGAATCATTGAACCCCACAATGATACCTGGGGCCCCGGGAATTGTCGCGCCAAACACGTTGACACCCGGCGCATGCAGCTGCGTCACATACCAAATCGAAGGTAAGTTCAATGCCAAGTCGGGTTCGTTGGCAAGCAAGACCCGGCCGTTGGCTGTCTTGGATCTCCCTACGACAAAATTATTGGACCCGTTGCTAGGGTCCGGCTTTTCTATAGCCTCTGGTGTGAAAGTCTGTGGGAATTTCACGTCTGGTCGATCCACCTGGATCGGTTCAAAATCCCACTTGCGAGAACTCGGAATCACCGGATCTACCTGAGCAAAAGACTCTGGAAACAACATTTCGAAATCGTCTCTACCAAGCAATGCAAGCGCGTTGGTATTTTCTAAATCTGCCTCCCCAGAAGAAAGCATATCTGCCATATACTTTAGCAACAGGGCAGATTTGAGATTGGTCCACGGTTCTGGCGCATAATCCAAAAGCTTGTACTCTATCGGATAATCCTCATAAGACAGTGAGTTGATCCAATAGTTGACACCATCGGTGTATGCTTGCATCATGTTATGCACTTTAGGGTCCTGAGTCAATAGGTTCAACGATCGCTTGGCCGCATACTTCAAGCCCTTTCTTCGGTTTGTTTTGTCAAAATCAATAGCCTTCTCACCGATGATCTCTGAGATACGTCCCTCAGTAGCCATCACTTGAAACTCCATCTGCCACAACCGGTGGTACGCCGTGATGTAACCCTGAGCAAAATACAAGTCATAATCATTGCTTGCAAAAATATGAGGGATCACTTGATCATCAAATTTAATGGTCACATCTTCTTTGAGCTGCTTGGCTTTCAGCTTTTTAGCCATGACAAATTTGGACGCCTCCCCATTCTTCCAAAACCCTGTAAAAGGGCTCATAAACTTCCCCAAAGGAGGAATATCGCCCTGTTTGAAATTGACATATGAAATGAATAGGATGGTTAAGATCAGAGCTACTAAAAACCGAAATACCTTCATGTTGGATTGTTGAATATTGAATTTCTAAGATAATTGAGATGTGTCAAGCGCACAAAGAGACACACAATAAGTTGGAAATAAAATTTCTACAAGAGGACGTTTGCGTTCTCTATTGATTAATTTTCATGTCACAACATGAGTTAGCCTAAAACAACAGAAGATTGGGAAAATATTCGATCAGAGAACTGGAACGATTGTCAGGGATCAAAGCGCATACTATTCGTATCTGGGAGAAGCGCTACCAACTCATCGTGCCCAGTCGCTCACCTACCAACATCCGATCATACAGTGACAATCAACTCAAGAAAATACTCAATGTAGCCTCCCTCATTTCACTAGGTTACAAAATCTCCAAGATCAGTGAGATGAGCAAAAGCCAAATGCTCAAAATCCTTGAGCATAACCAAAACGAACTGACCCAAACTTCTCCTGCGGTGGTCAATCTCCACCAGATGACACAGTCCTGTCTCAACTTTGATGAACGCACGCTAGACCAGCAGATCACCCTCGTTATAGCCAAAACTAGTCTTATCCGTGCCTTTTCAGAGGTATTTTTCCCGTTGCTTAGTCGTATAGGATTTCTTTGGGCTGCCAACAAAATCAGTCCAGCTCATGAGCACTTCCTCTCCAACAAACTCAAACAAGTCCTCTATTCGGCCATGAATGTCGGCAAAGAAAACGAACTCGCGAGCTCTCCTACATTGCTGTATCTACCCGAATGGGAAGAACATGAAATCCTTCTCTTATTTTGCAACTACCTACTCAAGCACCAGGGAAATAGCACCATCTATCTAGGGGCTAAGGTGCCACTCCCCAGTCTCATCGAAACCATCAAAAGTACCAAAACTACGCGTATCGTCACTGTGCTAACCACCCCCAACTACCAAAAGGAAGCACAACGCTACTTGAAAAAAATCTGTAAACAGAAATCCATCGACTCCATCCTTCTCTGCGGTTCTATGCCCTATAAGGACGCCTTCATCCCCCTCGAAAAAACCCAATGGGTCAGTGACACGTCGGAGTTTCTACAAGCGATCAGTCACTCGTCAAACTGACATATATGAGCTATTCTCTCCGTGAGGGTACAAATGTGCGATTCGCTGATTAGTTTTGCTTCAAAAAAGAAGCTATGGAAGAGGTGGTATTGGTAGATGAGCATGACAATGAAATCGGTGTAGCTGAAAAACTCACTGCACACCAAAATGGTGCCCTGCATCGTGCTTTTTCCGTGTTCCTGTTCAACAGCAAAGGCGAACTACTACTCCAAAAAAGAGCTGCTGGCAAATACCACTCACCCAACCTATGGTCCAACACCTGCTGCAGCCACCCACGTCCCAACGAGGAGCTAGTCTCAGCGGCACACCGCAGACTAAACGAAGAGCTCGGCCTACAAGCAGATCTCAAACGAGTCTTTAGCTTCCAATACAAAGTCGCGTTTGACAATGGGTTAGTCGAGCATGAATTGGATCATGTACTGATCGGCAGGACAGATGTCCTCCCCATATTGAACCCCGACGAGGTCTCAGAGATGAAGTACATCACTCCCGAAGCACTACAGGCAGACCTTGCTTTACACCCAGAACAATACACCTTTTGGTTCAAAGCACTCCTCGACAGGGTTTTGGACGTATATACCGCCTAGCACCTGTGGTTTGCACTCAGAGCACTCGTTACACCCCAAATCAAGACGCTAGATTTTTGACTCCAACCTATGTACAAAAAATCTAGCGTCTAAAATTAAAATCCTCAATCCAAAATCTCTACAATGGGTTGCCCCGTCGCTCCACTCGGAAACGAAATATTGAGCAGCATAGAGAGTGTCGGAGCAATGTCTGTGACGGGATGGTACTGGTGGCTCTTGCCCTGCTTGATCCCCCAACCATAAAACAACATCGGTACGTGCGTATCGTATGTATAGTGTGTTCCGTGGCTCGTCCCATGATTCGTCTCTGTCAGGCTCCCTCCGAGCCAACCTGAGTTGATCGTGAACAACACGTCTCCCGACCGCTGCTGGTTGTACCCTGCAGACAGCAACGCTACGTCATAGTTCTTGCCAGAGTAATTGCTGATGTCTTCGGATGCATAGACGGCCTTGATTCCGCTCGTCTTGCGCAGTTGGATCATGACTACTTCTTTGACCTTCGCCAAAGAAAGCTCTTGCTCCTCGATCACATCGTGATTCAAAAACACCTGCTCATTGCTGACGTTTTCGACCAACTCTGCCGCACCAAAAACCTCCTGAAGCTTCTCATTGAGCTGCTCTCGAACTTCTCGCTCACCCCAGTAGTCTGCTGGCAAATGGTTGTCCTTGAGGTACTGCGGAATGGCTGCCACGGCATGATCCGCAGACAAAAACACCGTCCACTGCCCTTTGCCTACTTTCTCATCGAGCATTTGAAACAATGCCTCCAAGTCGCGATCCAATCGGATATAGGTATCTTCGACTTCTTTGGAATAGGGTCCAAACGAGTGGCCGATATAATCTGTCGACGAAAAACTCACCGCTAGGAAGTCAGTGATATCATCCTGTCCCAAGCTTTCCCCTTCCAAACTCGCTTTTGCGAAATCCGCCAAAATCGTATTGCCCCATGGGGTCGATTTGATGGTACTTCCTTTGGTCTTGGCCTGAGACAAGTCATAGGGAAACACCGGCCGTTCTTTACCCACGAGGGCTCTTTCATTTTCACGATCGTCTGGTCCAGACTCTACATATTTCTCGATCGGAAGAAACGTATCCCAGCTCCCACTCATGTACTCATCCACCAAGCCCCTCTTGTTGAATTTCTGCACCCACTTGGGCAACTTATCCATGTAATATGAGCTCGTCATGAACTCCCCTGTCTGACTATCCAACCAATACGCCCCGTTCGGATCGTGTCCTGCTGGCAGTACCGCACCACGGTCCTTGATAGACATCCCAATTATCTTTGACTGTTGCTGAAAAAACAACCCCAACTCATCGGTAATCGTGGTAGACACTAGATTGACTGGTGAGATATGTCCGGTCTTCTCAGATCCACCCACAAACGTCGCATGGGGATCCGACACACAGTACATTCCCTCTTTGGTGACTTTGTCGTACCAATCGTTGGCGATGACTCCATGTACTCTCGGTGTAGCTCCTGTATAGACCGAAGCGTGACCTGGAGCAGTTTTGGTAGGCACATAATTGAAGTGTGCATTTTTCAACTCAAACCCACCGTCCATCATTCGTCTGAAACCTCCTTGGCCATAGTGCCCCTGAAACCGATACAGGTACTCTGCCCTCATCTGATCTACGATAATCCCTACTACCAATTTAGGACGCTCTACACTTTGCTGACAAAGCACTGCCCCACTACTCATTAGGCCCAAGGCCAACACAATTATTTTCTTCATTTCAATTCTTAATTTCGGGTTTTGAAGTTATATCCAATATTGACTTTGCATGTTAAGCCACTTTTAAATAATTAAAATTATTTTTGCGCAAAAATCTATTGACTTGAATCTCGCAGATCACCTCCTTCCAAAAGACATCTTTGACCAAGTAGCCCAATCCGCTCACGAGCTGAACTTGGAGACCTACGTCATTGGTGGTTTTGTCCGTGACATACTACTCAAACGTCCCTCCAAGGACATTGATTTCGTATGTCTAGGCAGCGGCATAGCTCTCGCCAAAGCTTCCGCCAAAAAACTTGGCACCAAACGCGTCACGACGTACAAAAATTTTGGCACGGCCATGATCAAGCACGAATACCACGAATTGGAATTCGTCGGTGCAAGAAAGGAATCTTATCGCAAAGAATCAAGGAAACCCACTGTAGAAGACGGCACTTTGGAAGATGACCAAAACCGTCGTGACTTCACCATCAACGCACTAGCCATCAGCCTCCAATCCGAGAACTACGGAGAACTGGTTGACCCCTTTGATGGAGTCCAGGACCTCAAACGAAAAATGATTCGTACTCCTCTGGAGCCCGCCATCACATTTTCTGATGACCCACTGCGCATGATGCGTGCGATTCGTTTTGCTAGTCAACTCAATTTTGATATCGATCCGAACACGTTTGACGCCATCCAGCAAGAAGCACAGCGCATCAAGATCGTCTCCAAAGAACGCATCATCGTCGAGCTCAACAAAATCATATTGTCCAAAACGCCCAGCTACGGATTCAAATTGCTCTTTCAGTGTGGGCTACTCCAACTGATCTTTCCCGAAATGACGGATCTATATGGCGTAGAAACCCGAGAAGGTCGCTCACACAAGGACAACTTCTATCACACCCTACAAGTACTAGACAACATCTCCGAAAGCACCGACGATCTATACCTTCGATGGGCGGCAATACTCCACGATATCGCTAAGCCTCCAACCAAACGATTCAACAAAAAGGTCGGATGGACTTTTCATGGACATGAAGACCGAGGTGCGCGTATGACTCCAGGGATATTCAAACGACTCAAGCTCCCACTCAACGACCGCATGAAATACGTCCAAAAACTCGTACGTCTACACCTCAGACCAATTGCTCTGGTCAAAAAGGAAATCACTGACTCAGCGATACGTCGTTTGCTTTTCGAAGCTGGAGACGATGTGGACGACTTGATGACACTCTGCAAAGCCGACATCACCACCAAAAATCCCAACAAGGTCAAACGCTACCTTCAAAACTTTGATATCGTCGCGCAAAAACTCAAGGATATCGAAGAAAAAGATCAAGTCCGCAACTTCCAACCACCAGTTACAGGCGAAGAAATTATGGAGATTTTCAACCTCGAACCCTCACGTATCGTAGGAGACATCAAAAATGAAATTCGTGAAGCCATACTCGAAGGACACATCTCCAACGACAAAAAAGAGGCATTGAATTTGATGTACCGTATCGCAAAAGAAAAAGGGTTGGAGGTTTAAAACATTCGATGTACTTTGCCCTCCGCTAAAAACAAGGTTATGAAAAAAACACTCGCAGCATTCGTATTGATCTTCGCATTTGCTTCTACAAGCCAAGCGCAAGAAACCCTCAATGATGATTCTCTTACTTATGAAGATTATCAAATGAGAAAATATTATAGCATCTACCAACTTGCCAACAAATTCAACGACCCTAACGTCTCGCACATGGCCCTCTATGAGATGCTCATGTTGACTTCTAATCAACCCGCGATTTTGGATACTCTAGCCTTGTCGTACTTTTCGAGAGGACAGTACGCCTCCTCTGCACTCGTCGCACAAGAAAACCTCCTACTCAACCCCAACAATCCCATGGCACTCGAAGTAGCGGCTATTTCGTTTCAGAACCTCGGGGTACTGTCCAAATCACTCGACAATTACGAAAGTCTGTTCCTCAAAAACGACGACTCCAACACACTGTATCAAGTGGCTTTCTTGCAGTTTCAGCTCAAGCGATTCAAAGAGGCTCAAACCTCCACGGAGTTGCTCTTGCAAAGAAAGAACGTAGATGAAATCAAATTGAGATTCAATAAAATGGACAAAACCACGCAAGAGGTGTCCATGCGAGCAGCCGTACTCAACCTGCAAGGGCTCATTGCTCAAGAAAATGGAGACAAAGAAAAGGCTAAAAAACACTTCTTAGAAGCTGCTCAAGCATCTCCAGGGTTTGAATTGGCACAAGCCAACCTTAGCAAACTCAAAGAATAGTTTTTTAGAATCTTGGCTGTTCGTCCGCCTACTTCTTCTTGATCATTCGCCATACCGAACTCAAATCGATTTCGTACTGATCATGGTGAAATATCTTAGAGATGGCCCCCGAATCAATGAGCGTCTGAGGATCTCCAGACACGACTGGAGCGTTGAAATCCATCAGCCAGAGTTCGTCAGCAAACTGAATCGACAAATCCAACTCATGGGTAGAGACCAGCATACTCTTGTTGGTGGACTCCTTGATCTCAGCAAACAGACTAAACATATCCAGGCGGTTGACAATATCGAGATGGGCAGTCGGTTCGTCCATCAGAATAAAATCCGTATCCTGTGCCAAAGCCCGGGCCACCATGGCCTTCTGAAACTGCCCATCACTGAGCGTCCCTAGCTTGGCTTCTTCGATGTAGTTGATTTTGCAGAGATCAATAGAGGCCTGCACTTGCTGCTCATCCTTTTGACTCATCTTGCCTATCCAGTTGGTATATGGAAACCGCCCCAACCCGACAAGCTCACGTACAGTCATGTTGGACATCCCTATTTTGTCCGTAGTGATGATGCCAATCTGTCGTGCCAGCGCTCGACGGTCGAGCTGCTCAAGAGGTTCATCACCTAGACAGACCTGCCCTCCTAGTGGCTGCTGCAGATCAGATAACGTACGTAGCAGCGTACTCTTTCCTACTCCGTTTTGTCCGATGAGGCACACGAACTTGCCTGGCTTCAATTCCAAATTGAGCTTCTTAGCGATGCATTTGCCCGCATAGCCAATATCGAGGTTTCGTGTCGTGATCGATCGCATCTAAAATCCGTTTTGTATATTCTTCTTTTTGACAATCAAATAAATCACCAAGGGACCACCCAGCAGCGAGGTGATGGCATTGAGTGGCAAGGACTGTGGCAAGCCTGGCAAGCGCGAGACCATGTCACAAAACAGCAAAATCACCGCTCCCATCACTGCAGAATATGGAATCAGCTTCTTGTGATCAGAACTATCCAAGATCATACGCGCCACGTGAGGTCCCGCCAACCCTATGAAAGCAATCGGCCCACAATAAGCCGTGACCGTACCAGACAGTAGTGCCGTCACACAAATAATGGCATACTTTGATCGCTGGATATTGAGCCCTGCATTTTTTGCATACGCATTGCCTATCAGGTAGATATTGAGTGGCTTCAAGAGAAATATCGACGCTCCCCATCCTACCAAAATCAACGGTACCATAATAGTCAATTCACCTACCGTCACACTACCGAGATCCCCAAATGTCCACAGCAAATAGGATTGAATATCCTCCGGATTGCTAAAATACTGCATAACACTCACCAGTGCGCTCGTCGCGCTGCTAAACATCAGACCAATGATGAGCAGGGAGGTATGATCCGCCACTTTCGTGGAAAAATAAATTACCACCAAAAACACAATGAAGGAACCCAAAATAGCCCCCAAGGTCACCGAAACTCCTGAGAGGATTGGCAAGCCCAACACCACAAACAACGAGCTACCCAACACGACAACAGCCACTCCTAAGCTCGCTCCTGCACTCACACCAAGCACATAAGGTCCCGCCAACGGGTTGCGAAAGAAGGTCTGCATGTACAAGCCACTCAAGCTCAAAGAAGCTCCTGCTAATACCGCCGCGACAGCACGAGGCAAGCGATAGTGCAACACAATATTGGTCCAAACACGATCCTCAGATGCACCAAATACAATTTCCATCAATTCATTCAGTGGAATCCACACCGACCCTATCACCACGTTGAGCACGAAGAGCAGCACACAGACTATCCCCAAAAAAGCAATTGATTTGAACACGCTTCTATTTTTTATCCATTCATGAGTGATTCACTCCATTCGTCAAAACTATATCAATACGGCACAGTAGTCAGTACCCCTCTTTCTGATTATTCCTCTCTAGCAGGGATCGTATGACCTCTGCCATGGTAGCGGCCTGGCTTTCGCGCGAATAGCTGTTGATTTCCTCTACCCGCGATGATATCGGTCCTTTGGTCTTGAACCGATCAATCTCCTCTTGAAGAAAACGGACCATAGCCTGCTCGTTGCTCCGATCCATCGTCTGCCCCACTGCACATCGGTCGATGATACCCGCCGCATCACTCTCTGGTGGTCCAATGCAAAAAATGGGATTGCCAGAAGCCAAATACTCAAATATTTTGCCTGGTATGATTCCGTTGGCATCCGAGGTGTCAGGGATAATCAATAAGAGCAGATCAGCATTTTTTTGATACTGCAGTACCTCGCTATGCGGCACCATCCGAATGTACTCAAGTGGAATATTTTGCGCCAAAATTTCCTCTTGGATCGCAACAGAAAGATTGCCCACCATCTGCAATTTGACTGACACCCCTTCTCCATACTGCTGCACCTTCTTCATCGCACGTATGAATGAAGACAAATCATACTGATCGGACATCGTTCCCGTATAACTGATCGTAAAATCGCTATTGGTGCGCTT
Source organism: Reichenbachiella sp. 5M10 (assembly GCF_002742335.1). Lineage (NCBI taxonomy): Bacteria > Pseudomonadati > Bacteroidota > Cytophagia > Cytophagales > Reichenbachiellaceae > Reichenbachiella > Reichenbachiella sp. 5M10. The sequence goes on from NZ_MDGR01000007.1 coordinate 2,459,468, forward strand.
TTGCAAGTGTTCAAAATCCTCTCCGTCAAAACCATTGGTAATCACTTTGATTTTATGCTCTACCCCTGACACCAATTGGCCAAAAGACCGCTTGAACCCTTCACTCACTGTGACAATTTGATCAGCACTTTGTAGCACTCTGCGCTCCATGGATTGATCGATCCGCTTGGACAACCATGAGTGACCAAACAATTCGTAGTAATAGATGTTGGTCCACGGATCTCTAAAATCGGCCATCCATTTGACGTTGAGATTCTTTTGGAGTCTAAGGCCAATGAGCTGTGTCGAATGTGGTGGACTGGTCGTAATGACTAGCTCAATTCCCTCTCTTTCGATGATCTCCTTGGCTCGAGCATAGGCATAGTTGTTCCAACCTCTCCGTGGATCGGGGATAAACAAATTGCTCCGTAAGAAATTGACCGCCCGCTGTGACAGTTTGGTACTGTCTACATTGGCAAATCCCGCCGTAGGTACGTTTTTCTTCCCTACAAGCTTAGAGTAATAATTGATCGGCTCGAAGGATTTCGTCTTCGTCACCTGAACTACAGCGGAAACATCCTCGACCAAGCTCTCATCCCATTGCATATAGCTCGCACTATCCTCATGCACGGTGAGCACATGAGGTTCGATACCATTTTGCCCTAGATATTTGGTCAGTTTGAGCCACCGCTGTACCCCTGCACCTCCAGACGGAGGCCAATAATAACTGATGATCAGGACACGGGTATTTTTCATAAACGACGATTAGAACTACACTATAATTGAAGCGAAAATAAGTATCCTATGTCAAAGACAGCGACTTTCAGAATGTCAGTTTGCGATTAATCCACCTATCAACCAATGAGGCTTCTGAAAAATCCATGAGATAAGCGAATAACGATCCGTGACAAAGACTACCTCCAATAAACATATTCCTTCCTCCTCTAAATTACTACTCCAACTGTTTATAGTAAAACAGCTCATAGTCGGGCAACAATTCAGGGTGAATGACTTTGATATGATCGGCCAACAACAAGTGCGGGTTGGCATTGCCCGACTCGAAATAGTCATTACCTCCATTGGCAGAGAGACGTTTGGTATAGGTATAGACTTCCCCCGCCTGAAACGCACCAAATTCGGCATATCGTTCGTCAGCCTCTTCTAATTTCTCCAAACTCTCGTAGTTGGCTGCACCGATCCAGTATTCGGCACGATTGGCCTTGGCATACACGGCTTCAAAATCCAGATTGAGCCAGCCGTTTTGAGAGTTGTCGGACCAGAGATAGTCCCCCCCCGCATCCTGAATCATCAGCCCGTTGTAGTTATGACCCGCTGGCATGAACCAACTCCCTCCATACAAACTCCCCGAAAACACAGAGGGTCTCTCAACCTCTGACACCAGTGCAAGCAGAGAGTCGTAGGCCATAGCCACCTCCTCAAAATAAGCTTCGGCTACCTTCTCTTTACCGACAAGGTAACCAATAAACTTGATCCATTCTGCCCGCCCAAGAACAGTCGGTTCTAGGTAGTCAGGCATATACACCACCTTCTGCCCGAGCTCTTGTAGTTTTTCCAATTGTCGATTTTCTCCCCCAGCACTGAATGCCAAAATAACATCTGGACGCAAGCTCAACACCCGTTCGATATCCAGCTTACCTTCACTCCCGATCTCTTCTAGCTTCCCTTCTTCCAACCTTTTGTTGAATTCTTCAGAGTAGATGTATTGACTTTGCGCAAAACCAACCAACTCCTCTTTTAGACCCAAAATCTCCAAGAAAGCCACATGCGTAGTAGAGTTGGAAATGATGCGCTTGACTGGACATTGGACTGGTACATATTGCGACACATCTATTCCTTGGGGCAGTTCCCCCTCATAGAGCAAGTAGGACATAGATTCCTCACTCCCTTGGTACAATTGATTTACTTTGAGCACCTTGTACCCATCATACTCATCGAGAGTAAAGCGTTCGGCATATTGAATTGCCCCTGTTTCGTTGGTTTCTGTTGTGGGCTTTTCTTGGGGCTGGCAAGCTGCCAAAACCACGAGGCAGGTCAAGAGGATTGCTTGTTTCATAAGACTGCAATGCTCGTACAAAAAATTGGGTTCTCCGAAATTCCGCCCACTTTCTAGAATAGAATCTCACAAAATGCCTTAACATTGCGCCGATTATTGGTTCGTAGACAGAGATCATCTGCCTACGATGAAAAGGGAATCCGGTGATTCGTCTGACTCGAAAATTCCGGAGCTGTCCCCGCAACTGTAATCCTGAATTCCAATTCGGAATCATATTTTTGATCCACAATACCACTGGCTCCAAGAGCTGGGAAGGTCATCAAAAATCAGGAGAGCCAGGAGACCTGCCACTAATCTTGATAGTACGGAGCTTTCGGGTGAAAAGTCTTTGGAATGATAGGAAGGTTTTCCTCTTTTTCTTGAAGCAGCTCTGTCGTACCGATTGATATCACTATGCAGCAGAGACGCGCACTTTTATGGCTCTTGATAGCACTGCCCCATACGCTATGGGCTCAGCAGGACTCGCTATGGCTCACTCCTGTAGATGTGACTGCCTCTCGTATGGAAACCTACTCTGCTGCGGACAAGACCGTGACCATCGACAGCACATACCTGACCCTCAATGACGGCAACTCTATCGCTATGCTCCTTTCCAAACTCGGACCACTCAATATACGATCTTATGGAATCGGTGGGTTGTCCACTGCCTCTTTGCGCGGCACAGGCAGCAATCAAACCGCCATACTTTGGGAAGGTATCAACCTACAGAGTCAAATGAACGGAAGTCTCGACCTCAATCTCGTACCAACCTTCATGATCGACAATATCTCTATTCAATACGGGGGAAGCTCCACTCTCAATGGCTCAGGAGCCATGGGAGGGTCTATCCAGATGAACAGCCAACCGTCTCGCTACAACACCCCCTTTTTCTTGTCCTTGCACGAGCAATTGGGCAGTTTTGGTTTGCAAAGTCACGGACTCAAAATCCAAACCTCTACTAACAAACTGAGCTACAGTATACGAGGATACTACAAACAGGCTGACAATGATTTTGACTTTTACAACCGCTTCACGCAAGTAGACGAAATCCAGCGCAACGCTCAGGTGAAGCAATACGGCCTACTCAGCTCCCTCTCTTACCGAATCACACCCAAGGGAGAACTGACCATCAAATATTGGCACCAAGACAATGACACCCATATCCCCAAAACTGCAGGTGCAGGTACCCCCTCCAATGCTGTCCAGTTTGACTCCTTCCACCGGGGAGTCCTCCGATACCAGCAAACGCTACATCCCACACTCAGGCTCTACTACCAGCTTGGGATACTGGATCATGCGCTGATTTACGACGACAAGATCAACACCTTGTCTCATAGCAGTTCGTTCTCCACTATCAACGAAGCACGACTAGACTACAACCCCACGCCCTATATCGCTTTGGAGCTAGGCATCAACCATACTTTCGAAAACGGACATTCGGACAGCTACGGCCAACTAGAAAACCGCCACCGTACGGCACTATTTCTCTCCACTCATCTTTCACTTTTATCCAAATTAGAACTCAATCTATCTGCTCGCCAAAGCATCATAGACGGGAAGACTGTACCCTTCTTGCCATCTATAGGACTATCCTATCCCGTTTCCTCATGGCTCGACCTCAAGTCCAAAGTCGCCAAGAGCTATCGTATCCCTACCTTCAACGACCTCTACTGGTCCGGATCAGGAGCCATCGGCAACCCCGATCTCGCCCCAGAAGAAGGCATGAGTTATGAAATCGGGTACCTTCTGCACAGCAATTCTACACCCAACCAAATACGCTATGAAGGGACTGTATTCTACAACCACATACAGGATTGGATCCAATGGAAGGAGGTTTCCAGTGTATGGACCCCTATCAATCTACAAGAAATCTGGACCTACGGCATAGAACAAAGTATCTCTGGAAGCTACCGCTTCTCCAGCACCTCACACCTATCTACTGGCGCCAACTATCAACTGACCATCGCTACCCCAAACAGTCCAAACCAGCTATGGACCAAGCCACAGCTCAGCTACACCCCCATGCATCAAGGCAACCTCTATCTCACCTACCACTGGCAGGCCTTTCATGCAGGCACCAATCTCGCCTATACAGGCAAACAGTACACAGATGAGGGCAACATTGAAATACGCGCACTGGACCCATACCTACTGATCGACCTCAACGCAGGCTATCAATTCCGTCTACAACAACACACCATTGCTCTCACAGCACAAGTCAAAAATTTATTCAACACCTCCTACGAGGTACGTCGGGCCTACCCTATGCCAGGCATCAATTATCAATTCAATCTAGTATATAAGTTCAATTAACATACCATATGAAAACAAATTCACTTTTTCACAACCTGCTCAAAGCCAGCTTCATTGCTTTCACATTCATATTTGCATCGTGTAGCGAAGATGACGGCTCTAAATTTACTCCGGGCCAAGATGGTTTCTACATCGTCAACGAAGGCGGTTTTGGTAATGGCAACACAAGTCTCTCGTTTTTCGACAAGGCTACATTGTCCGTGTCCAACAACGTGTTCGAAACGGTCACCGGCAAGCCACTAGGTGACCAAGCACAATCGATGACCATCTATGACAACAAAGGATACATCGTCGTACAAAATTCTGCCAAAATGGAAATCATCAGTACCGATGACAATTCCCTCCTAGCGACTATCAACGAAGGGCTTCCTTCCCCTCGCTATTTTATAGGAATAAACGCCAGCAAAGGTTATGTCTCTGACTGGGGAGCCGATGGCTCTACAGGCACGGTCAAAGTAATCGACCTCACGACTCATACAGTGACTAGCACCATCAGCGCAGGCGCAGGCACCAACCAAATGGTCAAGGTAGGACAGTACGTCTATGCTGCCAACAATGGTGGGTGGGGCTATGACAATACAGTCATCGTGATCGATACAGAGACTGACCAAATCGTCCAAACCCTCACTGTGGGTGACAACCCCTCCACTCTCGTCGTAGACGAAGAGGACGATGTATGGGTGACAGGGGCAGGCAAGACGGTCTACAATTCAGACTGGAGTATCGATTTAGAAAACTCTACACCGGCATTCCTCGCACAGATCGATACCGATGACAACACCCTAGATCTCAAAATCGAAGCTCCATCCGTGGGCATTGGCCCGGGCAGTCTCAACATTGACTCCAAAGGCAAAACACTCGTATTCAGATACGATGGCGGTATCAGTACCGTCTCAACAGACCTCAACGATGATACAGCTAGCGTGACGGACTTCACCGAAGTAATCGCAGATGACAACATCTCTGGACTAGCAGTAGATGCCTCAGACGATCAAATCATTGTGTGCATTTCACCCAACTACACCAATCCAGGCTCTATAAAGCGGTACGATTTTTCAGGATCATTCATCGATGAATACACTGTAGGCATCGGACCCAACGGAATCGCATACTAAACTCTAAACCAACCTGTAGGTACTCTGCAAAAAAGCAGAGTACCTTTACTCTTATGATTACCTATATCTCAGGAGGCGAACGATCAGGCAAGTCCCGCTTCGCGCAAAATTTGGCCCTTGCGGACAGTGACTATCCCTACTACTTGGCTACAGCCAAAAAGTGGGACGAAAACTTCGAAGAGCGCATCCAGCGCCATCGTCAAGATCGCAACGAACAATGGACTACCATCGAAGAGCAAATACACCTCAGTACTGTTCTACCAGACACAAGCACTGTCGTCATAGACTGTGTCACCCTATGGCTGACCAACCTATTCACAGCAAACCAGTACGACAGAGACTTGACCTTCGCCCAAGCGAGAGAGGAATACAACAAAATACGATCCTATGAGGGACACCTCATCATCATCTCCAATGAAATCGGAATGGGCCTTCATGCCGAATCAAAAATGGGACGAGATTTCGTAGAAATACAAGGATGGACCAACCAACTGATTGCTCAACAGGCAGACAGGGCCTATTTCATGGTCTCTGGACTACCGCTTACGCTCAAATAGACATGAAAAAATTTCAAATCAGTGCCCCAGACCAATCCCTCGCTGCACGCATCCAGCACAAAATAGACTTCAAGACCAAACCGGTCGGTTCACTCGGACAACTGGAGCGCATTGGCAAAAAAATCGCCTTGATCCAACAAAGCCTAGCGCCACAATTGCAAGCCCCTTCCATGCTGGTGTTCGCTGGTGATCATGGGCTCACCGAAGAAGGTATCAGCGCCTTCCCTCCAGAAGTCACCCACCAAATGGTCCTTAATTTCTTATCAGGTGGAGCAGCGATCAATGTCTTTTGTCTACAGCATGATATTCACCTTCAAGTCATCGATGCAGGAGTCAACCACACCTTCCCCTACCACCCTGACCTCATTGACCGAAAAATCGCCTTTGGTACTGCCAACAGCCTCCACCAAGAGGCAATTACTACCGAAGAACTAGACCAGGCCCTTTCCGCAGGTTCAAAACTAGTGGAAGGCCGCTACCGAACCGGATGCAACATCATGGGCTTTGGTGAGATGGGCATTGGCAATACCTCAGCAGCTAGCCTACTCATGGCCGCATTTACAGACTACCCACTCAGCGAATGCATCGGCAAGGGCACAGGAGTAGATTCTGCGGGACTACAACACAAAACCAAAGTCATCCACCAAGTGTTCGAAAAACATCAACCCAAAATCCATGACCCGCTGCACTTCTTTCGAAGTGTCGCAGGTCTCGAAATGGCCATGATGCTCGGTGCAATGCTACAAGCCGCCGAATACCGTATGACTCTCCTCATTGATGGCTTCATCGCTTCATCCGTCTATCTGACTGCTTGCCAACTATACCCTGAAATCTCAGGTTATGCACTCTGCTGTCATCAATCCAACGAACAAGGGCACCAGAAACTTCTCGATCACCTCGGGCAAGAAACCATCCTCCAACTCAACATGCGACTGGGTGAAGGAACTGGTTGTGCCCTCGCCTACCCAATCGTAGCTTCCAGTGTAGCGTTTCTACAAGACATGGCCAGTTTCGAGTCGGCCTCCATCTCTCAAAAATCATGATCAAGAAAGAGCTCCACACCTTCCTCACTGCGGTGATGTTTTACACCCGCATCCCCTGTCCCAAATGGGTGGATCACTCCGCTGATCAACTCAACCGAGCCACACGCTACTTTCCCCTCGTCGGGTGGATCGTGGGAGCCGTGACCGCTGCTGTATACTTAGGCGCGAGTTACGCAGTGCCTAGCAATATCGCTATCCTATTCTCCATGATTGCAGGCATTTTATTGACTGGTGCATTCCACGAAGATGGTTTTGCTGACGTCTGTGATGGATTTGGAGGAGGCTGGACCAAAGAAAAAATTCTCTCCATCATGAAGGACTCAGTCCTTGGAGCTTATGGAGTGATCGGTATCACGTTGTTGCTCCTACTCAAGTACCTCGCCCTTGTAGAAATCACCACACAGAGAGATACTCTCGATATAGTATTTGCTCTATGGCTAGGACATTCACTGAGTCGCACTACTTCGGTATGGGTCATCTATACAGGACAATACGTCCGCGAAAACGAAGATGCCAAGGCCAAACCGATCGCCAAACAAATGGGGCTTGGCAGCTTCGTCACTGCCAATATCCTAGGCATACTTCCTCTAGTTTTCTTTTGGAAAATAGAAATACTTGCCATAATGATCTCAGTGACTTTTGTTAAAATGTACTTTTCACGCTATTTCAACAAATGGATAGGTGGGTACACAGGAGATTGTCTGGGTGCAGTACAGCAAGTCGCTGAAGTCGTCATATATTTGAGTTTGATTGCCCTATGGAAATATATCTAGTACGACACACCACCCCGGACATCGGCAAAGACACTTGCTACGGACAGTCCAACGTCCCCCTTGCCAAAGGTTACCAAGCCGAAATGGCGCATACGTCTTCGCTATTGCCAGATACAATAGACCAGTGCTACACCAGTCCTCTTCTCCGCTGCAAAACATTAGCCTATGAACTTGCCGAACAAGTGGTCACCGACTCACGGCTTCTCGAGCTGAATTTTGGTGACTGGGAACTCAAACTCTGGGACCAAATCCAAAACGACCAACTCACTCTCTGGATGAAGAATTACGTTGACCATGGGCCACCCCAAGGTGAAAGTTATCAACAGCTCGCAGACCGTGTAACTCTGGCATGGAATGAAATCACCACCTCTCCTTACGAAACAGTCGTTCTCGTTTGTCACGCAGGAGTAATCCGAGCCCTACTCGCTCAGCTGCTCAACCTAGACCTACAGGATAGCTTTAAACTACAAGTAGACTATGGTAGCGTCACCAAAGTCACCCTCAATCAAAACCTAACCACTATCTGCTACACCAATCGACGATGAAAAAAACACGCATATCTGTAAGTTGGAGTGGAGGCAAAGACTCTGCCTACATGCTCTATCGCCTGCTAGCCGATCCTGAGTATATGGTCGTAGAACTACACACAGCCCTCTCCGTCCAAACTCACCGCGTTTCCATGCACGGCGTGTCGAAAGACCTCATTCAAGCGCAAGCCGATGCACTGGGCCTCCCTCTGGTCTTCCTATCCATACCGGCGGATCAAACCAATGCCAGCTACGAAAAAGTCCTCGCCAAGTACTACCACAGCCTCAAAAAAAAGAATATTTACCACATTGCTTCTGGCGATCTCTTCCTCCAAGACCTCAAAATCTATCGTGACAATCTCTTTGCGAATCATGACATGATAGGGGTATACCCGCTATGGCAGGAAAACACCTCTCAAATGATCCTTGATGTATTGAATCTCGGATTCAAAACCGTGCTGTGTTGCACCAAACAAGAACTCTTCCCTAGGAGTCTCTGTGGTCATGTACTCACGCATGACCTGATCGAAAACCTCCCTGACACAGTGGACCCATGTGGGGAAAATGGCGAATACCACTCTTTTGTATTCGATGGACCGATCTTTCAAAACACGATTTCCTATCAGGTACACGAGATCACCAATCACACGTATGAATATACCGTCGACGACCAAACCCAAACCACCCACTTTGAGTTCGCTGACCTTCGATTGGTTTTATAGCCTATTGCCCAATATCCATGTAGATTTTCTCTCATTGATCTCACTGATCTTCTGCACAATTAAGTAGCTACAATTTTTTCTTTTCTATAGAATCGCTATGTTTATGGCTTGTATAGGTATCATTCGTCGAGTATATCTTGGATGAGTACGCTTATATCCACCTTTCACCTAATTTTACACCCGTCGGTTACTATTGCTCAATGAGATAGATATACGGACACGACATAAAACCAAACCCTAATGTTTAAGAAATTCTGGCTAGACACCATTTACGCACTCGTATTCATCCTTGTTCTTGGACTTGCTGTCAACCAACTCTTTGCTTTCAAGGTCTTCGACATCTTTGATCCAATTGGAGATGCCTTTGCGGACATGGAGAGTACGGACATCGTTTTTTCTCAAATCAACGAAGATCAGCTTGCTGAAGAAAACATCATTATCGTCAACGTAGGCGACCTCAATAGAAAAGGCATTGCAGACCTAGTCAACATCATCAACATGGCCGAACCCGCTGTGATTGGCATGGATATGTTTTTTTACAACCTCAAAGAAGACACTCTAGGTGATATTGCCTTGGCACAGGCTTTTTCGCAGGTAGAAAATCTCGTAACAGTCAGCAAACTCCTCGAGCCCAATGAAAACAATGGGTTCGATTCATTGGCAACTTCCCACCCCTTGTTTAGTCAATTTGGAGAGACGGCTTTCGCCAACTTCATCACTGGTGCCGCTGATCAAGATGACATCAAAGTATGTCGCTCTTTTGCACCAAGAGAAGTGGTCAATGGAGAAAAAGAGTATGCCTTGTCCGTCAAGCTTGCCTCTTATCTAGACTCGGCCAAAACCAACCAATTTCTCGCAAGAGACAAAGATGTAGAGGTCATCAACTACAAAGGCAATATTTTTGACTATGGAGCTACCGAGTCCCCCATCACCTACTTCGCGCTCGACTGGTACCAAGTATACGAAGGGCAATTTGCTCCTGAATTGATCAAAGACAAATGTGTATTGTTCTGTTTCTTAGGCTCTGAGCTAGGAGATAGAAAAGCACTTGAAGACAAATATTTCACTCCTCTCAATGCTCACTATGCAGGCAAAGGACACGCAGACATGTTTGGAGGTGTCGTCCATGCCAATGCCATTTCAATGATATTGGAAGCCAACTACATTGATGAAATGAACGACAACCTAGAAGCTCTCATCGCCATCTTCTTGCTCTATCTCAACATCGTGCTGTTTGCTTTCATCTACCATACGATGCCCTCTTGGTATGATGGTTTGACAAAACTTATACAATTAATTGAAGCTTCTACGTTATTTAGTCTAGGATTGATCCTATTTACGGTCTACGATTACAAAATAGACACCACGTGGATGATTGTAGGTGTATTGATCGCAGGGGATGCCCTAGAAGTATATTTTGGAGTAGTCAAGAATCTTTTCACAAAAGAAGGGAGAAAGGATTTAACTCGAATAGGAAAACTATAAATTTGTAATTCATTAATATTTTATATCATGAGAACTAAACTAATATTTTCAACTCTTTTGATATTCTTTCTAGTCAACGTCAGCTATGGACAAGGTTTCGTCTTTCGCGTATTGGCTAGTAAGGGTGCCAATCAAGTAAAAAAGGGAGTAAACGGAGAGATTGTCCCTCTAAAAACTGGAGCGACATTGATGAGTGGTGACGAACTGATAGCGGCTGATGGAGCTTATATTGGACTCATGCACAAAACAGGTAGAACCATAGAAGTAAGGAACTCAGGCGTGACTAAAATCACGGATTTGGAATCCAAACTTGCTAAATCACAAAACGACGTAGCAAACAAATACGCACAGTTTGTGATGAATAAAATGAACGAAGGGGACGGTGATGTAAACCGAAACTATCGTCAAAACATGAAAGCTACAGGAGCTGTAGAGCGTGCTACATCAAGTAGTGCCCTCAAAGTCATGCTCCCGAGTTCAGTAGATATATTGAATCCTCAAGCCATCATTCGTTGGACCGAAGCTCCAGGAGTAGAAAACCCAGCTTATATAGTTAGTATCAAGAACATCTTTGACGAAGAAATCTTCAAAGCTGAGACACAAAAGACTAGCTTGGCAGTAGACTTTGATAACGAAAATCTAGCCAATGAGCGTTTGGTTATCTTGACAGTCAAAGTCAAAGAGCAGAGCGACATTGTATCTGGGGATTATGGGATCAAAAGAATCTCTGCAGACGATGCAGCAGCTATCAATGAAAACCTCGAAGAGTTGAGAGCAGAGATTTCGGATGATTCTCCACTCAACAAGCTGATCTTTGCTTCATTCTATGAAGAAAACAACTTGATTTTGGATGCAGTTACAGAATATGAAGAAGCCATCCAAGAAGCTCCAGAAGTAGATGACTTCAAAATGATCTATGACGATTTCTTAATCAAGAATGGTCTACAATAAGGACTTACAGAAAAATTAATGAATTTAACCGCATCTTCGGATGCGGTTTTTTTTGTCCTTAACTATAAGTAGTCTAATTTTAATAGCGAGCTAATCTCAAACAACACTCGTTTAAATTTCAACCACGATGAAAACACGCATCAGTATTCTATTCACCTGTATTGTACTTCTGTCGGCACAGTCTATGGCTCAGACGTTTGAGTTTCGCGTACTGGCCAACAAAGGGGCCAACAAGGTACAAACTACCAATACCACAGCTCCGGTATTTCTGCGTACAGGAATCAAATTGAATGAAGGTGATGCACTGATTGTAGGACAAAACCCCTACGTCGGTTTGATGCACAAATCTGGACAAACTGTAGAAGTAAAAGAACCTGGCAATATCACTATTGAGGATCTACAAGCAAAATTGACCAAATCAGACAACAGCGCTTCAAATCGCTATGCAAAATTTGTTCTCAACAAAGCAGATGCTACACAAGATGTGAATGGCAATCTAACTAGAGCAGTCCACAGAGCCAACAGTACCGCGATCGAATTGATGATTCCTCAGTCTGTGCAGGTGTACAACCCAGAAGCCACGCTACGTTGGAACTCCGTGGGTGACAGTGCCTACTACTTCATCACCATCAAGAACATTTTTGACGAAGAGATATTTACTGCTGAGACGGACAAAACATACCTCAGCATCAACTTCAATGATGAAAACTTAGCTGAAGAACAGCTGATCACAGTACAAGTGACCGTCAAAGGAAACGAAGAGCTATTCTCCCCAAGCTACGGAATTGAAAGACTACCTGTAGAAGATCAAATTGATCTTCAAGAAGAGCTTGATGCAATCAAAGCAGAAATCCCTTATGATTCTCCATTGAGCAAATTAATTCTTGCGTCGTTTTATGAAGAGCATGGTCTATTGCTAGATGCCATCACTCAATACGAGGAGATCATTGCAAACGACCCTGACGTAGAAGATTTTCAAGTATTGTACGGGGAATTTCTCATCAACAATGGATTGAGTCAACTGTAAGTTGACTCAGGCTACACTTGCCAAGAGATACAAAACAGCCATTCTCGTTGCTACACCATTTTCGACTTGATCCAAAATAATAGAGTGATGAGAATCAGCTACATCACTCGTCAATTCCACTCCCCTATTGATTGGACCTGGGTGCATGATGACAATTTCCTTGTTCAAACTATCCAAGAGCTGTTTATTCACCCCAAAATACAGTGAATACTCTCTCAAAGAAGGAAAATACTTGATTTGTTGTCTCTCCAATTGTATCCTCAATACATTGGCTATATCGCACCATTCTAAAGCTTGACGCACGTCTGAAACAACTTTGACACCAAAGGAAGAAATATACTTGGGCACCAGCGTAGCTGGCCCACAGATCATGACATTGGCACCTAGCTTCTGCAAAGCAAAGATATTGGACAGAGCCACTCGAGAATGAATGATATCTCCAATGATTGCGACATTCTTTCCCTCCAAATCTCCAACGCGTTCGCGCATCGAATAAGTATCCAACAAAGCTTGCGTGGGGTGCTCATGCGTCCCATCACCCGCATTGACAATGTTGGCATTGATGTGATTGGAAAGAAAGTGGGGCGCCCCTGGAGAGCTATGCCTCATCACGATCATATCTACTTTCATCGCTAAGATGTTGTTGACCGTATCGAGTAGCGTCTCTCCCTTTTTGACCGAACTACCCGATGCAGAAAAATTAATCACATCCGCAGAGAGTCGCTTTTCTGCCAATTCGAAAGACAATTTAGTCCGTGTAGAGTTCTCAAAGAAAACGTTGGCAATGGTAATGTCCCGCAGCGAAGGTACTTTCTTGATCGGTCGATTGATGACGTCCTTGAAATTGTCTGCAGTTTCGAATATCAATTGGATATCCTCTCTGGTCAAATCCTTGATACCCAATAAATGTTTGCTACTTAACTGACTCATGATTTAGATTTATCAATCAACCAAATTTTATCTTCTTTCTTGCCTTGTTCGGTGAGTTCCACCAATACCTTTTGTGAAAAAACCGTATTGACTTGCTTGCCAATATAATTGGCTTCTACTGGAATATGTCTACTATGAATCCGATCGATCAGGGCCAGAAACTCCACCTTGGCTGGACGTCCAAAGGCACTCATAGCATCCATGGCAGACTTGACTGACCTACCCGTATAGAGTACATCATCAATCAAAATCACGTTTTTATCCTCTATGATAAAGGGAATTTTCGTCTCGTTGGGAGTCAACGGTTCCTCGCGCCTTCTGAAATCATCTCGGTAAAAGGTAATATCCAAATACCCTATCTCAATAGGCTTTTGGATGATCTCTTCCAGCTTGGATTTTATTCTTTCGGCCAAATACACTCCTTTTGGCTGAAGGCCAATCAAAACTGTATTTTCAAAAGCTTGATGATTTTCAATAAGCTGATGACAAAGGCGGGAAATCGTGATACTTAAGTGTTTGTTATTAAGTAGGAGTCTTTTCTGCATGAGCTTATAATTAAGCAAATATAGAGAGACCTAAATCAGAATGAAAAGCATTTGTCCATAAGATTCAATTGACCTTTCATTTAATATCCTACCTTATTGATATAGAAGACCTTCCTATTCAATTTCACGCCATCATCGGATGGATTCTTAATTTTCTGCATACCATACGCATAAAAACACTTGCCATACCACCATTTGATACCTTCCATTCCAGAGATACTCTCCTTGACTTCATCACTCTCATATTTGAGTTTGATATCATTCATACTTTTCCCCTCGAGGACACTATCTCCTTGTATAATCTTTGTTTTCAAACTGTTGTCTGAGGAATACATCAGTACGATCTTGTTAGGATCCACTTTCACTTGCACGTTCTCAATCAACGGAAACACCTGCACATCGTTGATCTCAAAACTATTGTCCCAAATCACATCCCCCTCGGCACTAAAGCCCACCACGATGGCATGGGTATAGTTGTACCCGAGGAGTTTGGGTTGGGCATATGAGGGCTGTTGTCCATTTTGCACATAAGGATTAATCATACTCCCCTGCACACTTGTAGTACTAGAATACTTCGGTATATACGCTTCTCCTATCAATATAAACTCGTCTTCTCGTTGCACAATATCATGAACCATCAAGCGGTAGTTGAGATTCATATCCTTACCACTCCCCTTTCTTTTTTCAATTTTGCTTTTCATCCGCTGCTCCTGCTTGTCATTGAGGTAGCCGAAGAAATTGTCCAACTCTCCGTAGCTATGGAATTTGATGAACTCTTGCTCGCCATACACGAGCTTGGCGATGTAGATTCCTTTGGATATTTCCGAGTTTCGTGCCGAATAGGTCCCTGCCACATACTGAATCCCATAATCAAAATCTGTAGGTACTCCATCGATTAAGCTCTTCTCATACACGGTTTTGAGTGTGCTTGTATGCAACGATTTGCCTTGCTTAGAAAAAAGCTTGAGTGAAATAGTAACATCCCTTCCTTGGGATTTTTCATTGACTACCACCGTAAATATCCCCGCATCGTCGTTGATGAGGATATCTACTATTTCAGTTTTGTTGTTGTAGATCCCAGGCAGTACGGTTGGCTTGTTACTCTCCAATTCGTAAAACAGTACTACCGGACGATTGTTAGAATCTCCACCAAAAATCAAGGCCTGATCGATCACCTCGAAATGAGTCAAAGTGAGAGGGAGCACCGTATTGACATGAAAATCAGTGGCATGACCATTCTCTTTTTCTACCTTTATGACATAGAGTTCATCCAACTTATACTCTCCTTTCGAAAACAGCAAAAAGAAAGACTCTCCATTGAAATCGTGTCCCATAAAAGTCATCCCATACTTCACCGTGATGTTCACATGCCACTGTTCGACTAAAGCGGTATCCAGATAACTCAGCTCCCACACGAACCCTCCATCCGTACGTACGCTGGTCTCTTTCACGAGCATCAGTCCCTCTTCATCTGCCTTGACAATCTCCATGCTGACGTCAAAATTATTGACCTCATACTCCACCCGCTTGCTTTGCGACAAGAAAGACGAATCTTCCTCTGTTTGCTCTTGTGCCATCAACGAAAAAGACAGCAACAACCAACAACCTATCAAGCCACACTTTAGTTTGCTCATATTATTTACTTCCTAATGTAGAAATGACCTCAAACTCTTGAGGGGTCACAGGCTGTACAGAGAGTCGAGCATTGTGTACCAGCACCATCTGGGACAATCGCACATCGTTTTTGACAGTATCCAGCGAAACAGGCACATCCAATGCACGCTCTGGCACCAAATCCACCACCACCCATCGCTGATCATCAGTCGTCGGATCAGGATAGTGTTCCTTGACTACTTTTGCGATTCCGACGATGGATTTTTCTTTGACGCTGTGGTAAAACAACGCCAAATCCCCTCGTTGCATTTCCATCATATGTTTGCGCGCTGCATAATTACGTACCCCGTCCCAATGATCCCTTCCTCGTTTGACAAAGTCATCCCAAGAGTACGTGTTCGGTTCTGTTTTGATAAGCCAGTAATTCATCGTAGTACTTCCCTCATGATCTTGATCTCATGAAGTTGCTAAAAAAACAGCACATACAAAAATGATTCCTGGACAATAACCCTATTTGTTGGGGATGTATGTCAGTTGACACATCTTGTCACGATCCAGTATTTCGTTGGCTAGTTCTTGGAGCAGAACAGCACTCACAGAATCAATTTTAGCAAACACAGCATCTAAGGATTCAATCTTATTGAAATTCAGAATACTCTTGGCCATCATCAACATATAATTCTGGTTGTTTTCCTCTGAAATCGCCAATTGTCCCTTGATTTGGTCTTTGGCTGTCTGCAACTGTTTGACTCCCAAAAGGTCCATTTTGAGTCTTTCCATCTCTCGATATACGATCTCCAATGACTTTTTGACTTTGCTGGGTTCGGTCGCGTAAAAGAGTGAAAACATACCCGTATCGGAAAAAGCCTGAAAATTACTCTCTGCATGATAGACCAATCCATATTTTTCACGCAGTGACAAGTTGAGTTTGGAGGTCATGCTGTTGCCTCCCAGGATATTGTTGAGTACAAAAAATGGCACCCGATTGTCCGAGTAGATATTGAATGCGCGCGTACCTAAGCCAATGTGCGCTTGGGTGATGTCCCGAGACTCTGTCAATATTGAAGGGGCAAAACCATTGACACGCTGACGAACCCTAGGCTGACTGAGCATCGGGATTGCTTCTAGGTATTTTCTGACTGCTTTGAGCAATTGAGTCATCGAATAGCTACCCATCGAAGACAAAACAATACGAGAGGTATCCATATTATCTTGCAAGAACGTGTGAAAATCCTCCGTAGCAAAACGGTTGACACTCTCACGTGTCCCAAGAATATTCTCCCCCAAAGCATGCCCCTTAAACACCTGCTGATCCAACTGATCTTGAATGGCATCCTCTGGGTCATCGAGATACATCGACATCTCTTCGAGGATCACTTGACGTTCTTTGGTGATTTGCGCTTCAGGAAAAATCGAATTGAATGTAATATCAGTCAACAACTCCACAGACTTGTCGAGGTGCTTGTCCAAAATCGTCGCATAAAAACAGATCTTCTCCTTCGTGGTGTAGGCATTGAGTTCTCCCCCCAGTGATTCGAGACGATTGATGATGTGGTAAGCTCTCCGTTTGTTGGTCCCTTTAAACGCCATGTGCTCCCAGAAGTGCGCAATCCCTTCTTGCCCTGCTTTTTCATCCCTACTTCCTATGTCCAGCATGATCGCACAATGTGCCACCTTGGTGTGCGGTACCTGCTTGTGCACCACTCTTATTTTATTGGACAATTCTACCAGTTCGTACTCCACGTTGTTCCTACTTGATTTAAGGGGGCAAAATTAGCGAAATTTCGGTGGGACTAGATCATATTCTCCATATCATTAAGTCGATTTTCCATCCGAATCCACGCATTAAATCTTATTTTTACTTCCGCATTAAAACAACACTTCATACGATGAAATATCACCCGATAAATAAGGACCTATTCGTCAAAAACAGGGCGAAATTTAGCCAAAGGCTCAAACCAAATTCTGTCGCTATACTTAACTCTAGCGACATCATGCCTACCACAGCAGACGGTACGCTTCCTTTCAAACAAGACGCCAATCTCTTCTACCTATCCAGCATAGATCAAGAAGAGTCCATACTACTGATCGCTCCGGACTTTCCCAACGAATCGATGCGAGAGATACTCTTTCTACGTCGAACGAACGAAGATATAGCCATCTGGGAAGGTCATAAATACACCAAAGAAGAGGCCATTGAAGCTTCAGGTGTACAACACATTCTTTGGCTCGACTCCTTCGAAAGCACGCTCAACACCATCCTGGCAGAGACCGAAAACATCTATCTCGACAGCAATGAGCACATCCGAAATGCCTCCTCGGTAGAAACCCGAACGGCACGTTTCACCAAGTGGTGCAAGGCCGTCTATCCACTTCACCGCTACGAGCGCATTGCCCCTCTCTTGACTGACCTTCGATGCATCAAAGAACCCGAAGAAATCAAGCAAATCCAACACGCTTGTGACATCACTGAAAAAGGGTTTCGAAGAATATTGGAATTCACAAAACCTGGCGTCTGGGAATACGAAATCGAGGCTGAGTACATTTATGAGTTTTTGCGAAACCGTGCAACTGGATTTGGGTACGAACCCATCATCGCTTCTGGAGCCAACTCCTGTGTACTACACTATGTCGAAAACAACAAGCAATGCAAGGATGGTGATTTGATCCTCTTTGATGTAGGAGCCGAATATGCCAACTACAATGCAGACATGTCTCGTACAATCCCCGTGAATGGAAAATTCAGTAAACGACAAAAAGACATTTACAATGCCGTCCTACGTGTCAAAAATGCCGCTACGGAAATGCTAGTGCCGGGCAATGCCATCCCCGAATACCACAAAGAAGTCGGCAAACTCATGGAAAGCGAATTGATCGCATTGGGCCTACTCCGTAAATCCGATGTAGAAAAACAAGATCCAAACAACCCTGCGTACAAGAGGTATTTCATGCATGGCACGTCTCACCACCTCGGTATCAATGTCCACGATGTAGCAAGTATCTACAAGAAGTTCGAGCCAGGAATGGTCCTCACAGTAGAGCCAGGCATCTACGTCCGGGAAGAAGGCATCGGTGTTCGAATCGAGGACAACATCCTCATCACTGAAACTGGTCAAAAGAACCTGATGAAAAACATCCCTGTACATGCGGATGAGATCGAAAGTCTCATGAACAGCTAAGTACATACCTATGTATCATCGACAAGCAAAAAAAAGAGGGGGACAGTATACTGTCCCCCTCTTTTAACCATACAAACAAGTGCGTCACTTGCTCTAAAAATCCTTTCTCTTACAAGCCACTAACTTCTGCCTCACGGTGAATCTTCTTCACCAAGCCTTGCAATACTTTGCCCGGGCCACACTCTACGAACTGACTTGCTCCAGCGGCTACCATCTCTTGTACAGACTGTGTCCAGCGTACCGGTGCAGTCAATTGAGAGATCAAATTGCTCTTGATCTCAATGATATCGCTATGCGCTTTGGCGTCATAATTTTGATAGACAGGACATATCGGAGAACTAAAAGTAGTCGCTTCGATCGCAGCGGCCAACTCCTCACGAGCAGGCTCCATCAGCGGACTATGAAAGGCCCCTCCCACGGGCAATGGCAAGGCACGCTTAGCGCCTGCTTCCTTCATTTTTTCACACGCAGCAGCGATCCCTTCGTTGGTTCCAGAAATCACAAGTTGCCCTGGGCAATTGTAGTTGGCTGGTACGACTCCTTCTATTGACTCACATATCTCCTCTACCACTGCATCGTCTAGTCCGAGGATAGCCGCCATCGTCGACGGGTTCATCTCACAAGCCTTTTGCATCGCTAGTGCACGCTGAGACACCAGCTTCAAAGCATCCTCAAAACCTAGTGCCTTGTTGGCTACCAAAGCAGAAAACTCACCCAATGAGTGCCCCGCTACCATATCAGGCGCAAAATCATCATGAACCAAGGCAGTCACTGCAGAATGAATAAAAACAGCAGGCTGTGTCACTTTTGTTTCTTTCAATTCGTCCGCACTACCTTCAAACATCACTTTGGTAATATCGAAACCGAGAATTTCATTGGCAGTATCAAAATAAGATTTCGCTTGAGCGGAACTTTCATACAAGTCTTTGCCCATTCCCGAAAATTGAGCCCCCTGTCCAGGGAATACATATGCTTTCATTTACTTCTTGATTAATTTCAGAGCGCAAACTTACAGCAATTCACTCATTCTAAAAACCTCTCCCTATGGTTTGGCGGTGGCAGGATGCACGCATCCGCTTTGCCAAACCACTTGTAGCGATTTCGGGCAATGATGCCATACATACAATCGGTAAGTCCTCCAGGCAAAACCCCAAACACCTGCAGCCAAGACCAAGGCCTTCTAAGATATCCAGAAATACGAAGAGCCGCCTTGGATTTTGATTGGAGTTGTCCTGCAGACAGATACAAGATACTCTCCGCATAGTCTTTCGGATAACCGTACGCTTCGAGTATACGCACTCCTAGTGGGGACTGAAGCTGAGCAAACTTGAGTTGATCGTTCTTTTCGTGCTCTAGCACAAAATTCACGGAGCTATTGCAAAACTTGCAAACTCCGTCGTAGAGCAACACGTGATTCAATTGATCTATCTCAATATTTTGACCCACCCTTTGTAATTTTTCTTGGCATCATCTGGGTCCAACACATCAAAAACGACCTCCAACCCATAATAATACACTCCTGACTCTAATTCTCTCCCACTATCTGTCTTCCCATCCCAGTCGATAAGCGTCGCTCGTGTATCCTCTGGAGATTGGTCCTCCGAATCATACGTATACAGTACTCCGCCCGTTCGGTCAAAGACCGTAAACTTTACCTGCAACACAAAACGTGGACAATCGGCATTGGAGAAGCCAGAGATCCCTCCCCCTCCTCCTTCGCTCGTACCTTGGTCACTCGCCATCTTCTCATCATAAAATGGCGTAAAATAATCATTGAACCCGTCTCCATTTGGAGTAAATGTATTCGGCATTTTGATGAATGGACAGTTGTCACGGCATATTCGTTCACTCCGCGCACTGACATTGCCCGACCGATCCACTGCAGCAATTTGATAGCAGCCCTTAAATGAGGACAAACTATCATGTAGATACTGCATCCCTTGAACATTGTCTAGAAATGGCAATGAATCCACATCATCCGTAGAGGAGAAATAAATATTGTAACTGCTGATGTCATTGTCACAAGACGAAGCGCCATCTTGGTCCCACTCCAGCAGATTGAAAAAAGTATCGTACCCACAGCCTCTTGTCGATAAGAAAGTCGCACAATCAAAATCTGGATCGAATGAAAAATCTACCGGTGTACATGGAGGAATGGTATCGTTCGGCTGGGCTGACAAGATCTGTGACTTATTGAGCAAGGGGTCATAGCTGCTCAACGAAGGGTTGCCATAAGTACCCTTAGTCTCCACATAGTAGCTGTACACTGTCTCATCACTGAGGGCTACACCATTGTGCGATCCATCATCTACATACGTAAATCCCTCCTCTGTCACCTTAGCCGAATCAATGAGAATCAATTGATCCGGGAAGAAATCGTCAACATTGTCTCTCCATACGCGATGATAGGGCAAAGAATCCATGACATTGGACCAAGGCACGATGGCCGACCACTTGAGAGTGATACTTTGAACCTCTGAGAGCGCATCCAAACGAACCGAGGACGCTGGAAACGAAAAGTCAATGTACGTACCGTCACTTTGATAGACATGAATGAGGTAATGATAGGATAAGTTCTCTGTATCCAAGCCCGTATCTGTGAGCTCAAGATCAGGAATATTGTGCGCAATCGTATCACCACTCAGCATCCCTGACTTCCCTTCAAATCGCACCACATCGTAAGTATAAGGTCCTGGAAACAATACAGGGTCCAGGTCAAAGGGTTCTTCCCATCTCACATAGATTTTACCGGTCGTTTCACTCGTCTCGATTACATCTACGTTGAGTGTGACTGGTGCCTCCACTCCTATTTGGGCACAGGCCTCGTTGGAGGCGTAGCTTTCTCCCCCCTCTGGCGGAGGAAACTTCATCACCAATCGGTAGCAATAGTTGGCACCAGGAGCCAACCCTAATCCATCGTCACCATCGATATAGCTTGTTAGATTTTTGACCGTTTGGGTACTATCTTCTAGTACTTTGATGAGTTCATATCCTGCATTAGCGGGTAATCCTACCACACAATCATCCGGCATGAAATCGTAGCTATCCACACGTCTCCAGATCTCTACTTGATGTGCATCCCCACAATTGTATGTATCCCAGTTGAGTTCGATCCGTCTACCAGATAACTTCGTAGTAGTCAACCCCGTCGGGGCTGGAGCCACGACGCGAATCGACCAAGTTTTAAAATCCACCAATTTCGCCCCTAGAGGTGGTTGATCCTTGGCTTTGATCTGTATCTCGTAGGGTCTCTCACGTATGTGTGCACATTCTGTCTGCCATCGAAAATCAATGCTCGCAGGCACTGCCTGGACAGTAGGCGGCTGGGGCGTGTAGGTTGCGGGGCTGATCGCCCATTCAAACGGACCACCAAATGCCTCCATGATCACATTGTCACCATCTGGATCCGTTGCTACGATTGTCTCTACTATCAACTCCCCCGCTTCGACACATAACTCCATGGGCTGGATGATTTCTGGTGGTTTGTTGTCTGTCTCTTCGATGATGATCTGCATGTCTCGTGTCACTGCACCAAGATTGAACCATTGTCCTTCGTACTCTCGCCATTCCTTGACCACAAAAGCGATGTTGTACTCCCCTTTCGTCCCCGGCGCATCCCACTCCAAATTGCCATTGATCGAATCAATCTTAAACGTCGGCGGACCATCCCCTTCTTGATTCCCTTCCAAATAATTACTATAAAAGGAAGGATCATTTGGGTCTTTGTAATCGTTGACCGGTCGGTCAAAAAACTGCTGCGGAACAACCATGTGGTAGGACAAGCTGTCTCCATCTGGATCATAGGCACCCGGGTTGTGTAAGAAGATGGCCCCTTCGGCTCCTTTATCCACAGGAGGAATCAAAAACACGGGAGTGTCATTTCTCCCAAAAAGTGGATCTATCAGCAACTCGGTCTGTATGTAAAAAGGAGTGTCCACCGAATTGGACATGTTGACTACTCCAGCATTTCTATTTTGTTCGTTGTAGCGAATGGTATACCGGCCAGCTCCTTGAAATGTATGCACAATCGTAAAAACATTGTAAGCCACTTCGTCCTCCAACACAATGGTACGATTGCTCTCCGAATGCTCCATGAGATTGAGCACTACCCCGTCCCCGAAATCTATGTCTCCTCCACCAAACACCACATTGGATCCAGTATCTGTATATCCAATCACAGAAAAACGATACGTCAACGTAGAAGTAGATATTCGCTCAGCGATGATTTCCCCTGCTCGAATGTGCGTAGCAAATGTCCCTCTACTGAGCAACAGCAATATCCCGAGGCTAACAATTGATTGAATCTTGAGGTATTTGTTCATTCCCAACACGGATTTTTGGTGCACATCTGACAGGGTTCTATTCGGACAGTATCCATTCCTTCAAATATACACGGATTGAATATCAAATATAAGTGGATTGATTCGTCTAGGATTCAGAATCTATGCAAAATGTAACAATTCGACTTCTTAATCTTCTACCTACGGGAATTGTCAAAACTTATATCCCTGACAAACAAGACACTGCATTCGATACGCCTATTTATACCCAATCTAAATACCCCTTCTGATTGTCAGATTAGCCCCCCGAATATATCTTTACACAAATTACTTATTCAAATATCAAAAACTAAATCATGAGTTGGTTTACACAATCGATTTCCAGCACGGTAGGCAAAAAATTGCTGATGTCGTTGACTGGATTATTTCTAATTCTTTTCCTGGTGATTCACCTCGCAGGAAACCTACAGTTGCTCGCTGGTGATGGAGGCAAAGCCTTTAACATGTATGCGTACAACATGGCGCACAATCCGTTGATCAAGTTCGTCTCGTATGGAAACTTCTTTTTCATACTGGTACACATCATCGATGGGATCATCCTGACCAGACAAAACAAGTCTGCCAGGAAAGTAAAGTATGCTGTCAGTACCCAAGATTCCAAAAGTAGCTGGGCCTCTAAAAACATGGCACTCCTCGGAATCATCATTTTGGTCTTTATCATCGCTCACCTCGCAGGCTTTTGGTACAAGTTCAAAAACGGTTCGTTGGCAGACGTAGTGTACGATGGCGTCACTTACCCCAACGGGTACGAAGTGATCTCGTTCGCGTTTTCACAACCGCTCTACGTAGGTTTCTATGTCATTTGCATGGTCTTCTTAGGCTTTCACTTGTCACACGGGTTTTCTAGTGCGTTTCAGACTTTGGGTTTGAATCACAAGAAATACACCCCTTTCATCAAAAAACTCGGCGTGCTCTACTCTATTTTGGTAGCCGCTGGTTTCGCAATCATTCCGATTGTCATGTACCTGAAAGGATAATTTAAAGAATTAAGAAAACTAAGAAATTAAAGAAATGGCTTTAGATTCAAAAATACCTGAGGGACCGTTAGCAGATAAGTGGACTAGCCACAAATTCAAAAGCAAACTGGTCAACCCAGCCAACAAAAGAAAATACGACATCATCGTAGTAGGGACTGGACTAGCAGGCGCGTCAGCTGCCGCTTCGTTTGGCGAACTGGGCTACAATGTCAAGTCGTTTTGCTTTCAAGATAGCCCTCGTCGTGCACACAGTATCGCGGCGCAAGGAGGTATCAACGCAGCAAAAAACTATCAAAACGATGGAGATTCGGTCTTCCGTCTCTTCTATGACACCATCAAAGGCGGTGACTACAGAGGTAGAGAAGCCAATATCCACCGTCTCGCAGAAGTATCTGTCAACATCATCGACCAGTGTGTCGCGCAAGGTGTGCCCTTTGCCCGTGACTATGGTGGGCTACTGGACAACCGATCGTTTGGAGGGGCGCAAGTATCGCGTACCTTCTACGCGAGAGGCCAAACGGGACAGCAGTTGCTACTCGGTGCCTACTCTGCACTCAGCAGACAAGTCGCTACGGGCAAAGTAAAACTCTACGCAAGAACAGAAATGCTCGACGTAGTGATCATCGACGGTCAGGCCAGAGGTATCGTCACCAGAAACCTCATCACAGGCGAGATCGAATCACACTCAGCACATGCCGTAGTATTGGCGACTGGCGGATACGGTAACGTATTCTTCCTCTCTACCAATGCCATGGGTTCGAACGTGACAGCTGCTTGGAGAGCACACAAGAAAGGGGCGTTCTTTGGCAACCCATGTTACACGCAGATTCACCCGACATGTATCCCTGTATCTGGCGACCACCAGTCCAAACTGACCCTCATGTCAGAGTCACTCAGAAACGACGGACGTATCTGGGTACCTAAAGAGGCAGTCAAAGGATTGAAAGCAGCAGATGCTGCCAAAATCGCTGAAGAAGACAGAGATTACTACTTGGAAAGAAAATACCCTGCATTTGGTAACCTCGTCCCTCGTGATGTGGCTTCTCGAAATGCCAAGCAAATGTGTGATGCAGGCAAAGGTGTCGGCGCAACAGGCTTAGCGGTATTCCTAGATTTCTCTGACGCGATCAAAAGAGACGGACTAGAAACCATCAAAGGAAAATACGGCAACTTGTTTGACATGTATCAGCAAATCACGGGTGACAACCCCTACGAGATGCCGATGATGATCTATCCAGCCGTACACTACACCATGGGTGGTCTATGGGTGGATTACAATTTGATGACTTCTGTCCCTGGGCTATATGCTGCAGGTGAGGCCAACTTCTCAGATCACGGAGCAAACCGCCTCGGAGCAAGTGCCTTGATGCAAGGGCTAGCAGATGGATACTTCGTCTTGCCGTATACGATTGGTGACTACCTCGCCAACATGCCGTACGACAAGATCCCTACGGATCATGAGGCATTCCAAACGGCAGAAAAAGAAGTCAAAGACAGGATTCAAAAACTCCTCAGCATCAACGGAACCAAAACCGTAGATGACTTCCACAAAGAGCTCGGACACATCATGTGGGAACACTGTGGTATGGCCAGAAATGCGGAAGGGCTGAAACTCGCCAAGGAAAAGATCAAGGCTCTGCGTGAAGAGTTCTGGAAAAATGTCAAAGTACTCGGAGAAAATGAAGAGATGAACATGTCTCTCGAAAAAGCCAACAGAGTAGCAGACTTCATCGAACTCGGTGAATTGATGATCGATGATGCCTTCAACAGAAGAGAGTCATGTGGTGGTCACTTCAGAGAGGAATCTCAAACACCAGAGGGAGAAGCACTCCGTATCGATGATGAATTTGCTTATGTAGCGGCTTGGGAATACCAAGGCGAAGGCAAAGATGCCAAGCTACACAAGGAAGAGCTTAAATTCGAAAATGTTAAATTGACTCAAAGAAGCTATAAATAAGAATTGACATGAATCTGAAATTAAAAATCTGGAGACAGAAAAACGCTAACGACAAAGGTGCTTTCGAATCATACGATGTTTCGGACGTATCCCCAGACATGTCATTTCTTGAAATGCTTGACGTGTTGAACGAAGACCTATCGAGAGAAGGCAAAGACCCTGTACATTTCGATCACGACTGTAGAGAAGGCATCTGTGGCATGTGCTCGCTGTATATCAACGGCAAACCACACGGTCCAAAGGATGCTGTAACTACGTGTCAGCTACACATGAGATCGTTCAAGGATGGTGACATCATCGTGATCGAGCCTTGGAGAGCCTCTGCTTTCCCAGTGCACAAAGATTTGGTGGTAGACAGAAGCTCGTTTGATCGAATCATCCAAGCGGGTGGCTATGTCAATGTCAACACTGGAGGTGTGCCAGATGCCAATGAAATTGCGATCCCTAAAACGATCGCTGATCAGGCCATGGATGCTGCCCAGTGTATCGGTTGTGGTGCTTGTGTTGCTGCGTGCAAAAACGCTTCTGCTATGCTATTCACTGCGGCGAAGGTTTCTCAACTGGCCTTGTTGCCACAGGGACAAACCGAGAGACACACACGCGTCGAAAGAATGGTCGCACAGATGGAAGAAGAAGGCTTTGGTAACTGTACCAATACTGGTGCTTGTTCTGCTGTGTGTCCAAAGGAAATCGGACAAGAGCACATCGCTCGATTGAACAGGGAGTTCATCGGAGCAAAAGCCGCATCTGACAACATATAGTTTAGATCGATATTAAAATACCTGAAGCCACTCATTAATGAGTGGCTTTTTTTGTTTACCCTCCTACCAAAATTCGCAACAAAAGACCACCCAAGTCTTCTTTCCCTCCTTGTGGAAAACTTCGTCCCCCTCTCCTCCTTTCCAACTCGATAAATCGCTACTTTTAAGGCGCACTTTTCAAAGCATAAAGCTTAAGGTTTAAACGACTTTCAAGTTTGCTCTTTCAACTTTCAACGCGATAGTATGTACCTGATATTTGATACCGAGACTACTGGCTTACCTAAGGATTACAACGCCCCCTTAGAAGATTTTGACAACTGGCCTAGACTCGTGCAGCTGGCTTGGCAACTCCACGCCAACGACGGTTCGCTTATCTCAGCACACAACTACATCGTCAAACCAGAAGGCTACACGATTCCCTTCAACGCCCAAAAAGTCCACGGCATCTCCACAGAACGTGCCGAAGCAGAAGGACACGATCTCAATGAAGTCCTCAGCAAGTTCAGTGCAGACCTCCAGCGCACCCAATCGGTTGTCGGGCACAACGTCGAGTTTGACAACAACATCGTCGGTGCAGAGTACCTGCGCAAAGAAAGAAACAATGATCTCGCGGACATCAAGGCCATCGACACCAAAGATGAATCCACCGACTATGTCGCCATCCCAGGCGGTCGAGGCGGACGGTTCAAATGGCCTACACTGACCGAGCTACACACCAAACTCTTCGGCGTAGGATTCGATGACGCCCATGACGCGGCATACGATGTGGATGCAACAGCCAAGTGTTTCTTTGGTCTGATCACGGAGGGAGTCATCCCACCACTAGACGACACAGCCAAGGAACAAATCACCTACGAGGCACCTACCCTCGATGCAGCCAACTTCGCCGCTGCAGCAGAAGAACAAACAGTAGAGATGCCTCCCAAAGCGACCGCCGAAGAAATCAAGGCGCTCGAGGATCTCCCCTTCTCACACCTGCACGTGCACTCACAGTACTCTGTACTACAAGCGGTCTCCGAAGTAGACTCCATCGTACAGACAGCCAAACAACACAACATGCCTGCCATTGCCCTGACAGACCATGGAAACATGATGGCGGCTTTCCATTTCGTGCGTGCAGCGCTGGCTGCTGATATCAAACCTATCCTAGGTTGTGAGTTCAACGTCACCGATGATCGCACTTCGAAGAGCAAACAAAACAACGGCTACCAACAGGTACTCATCGCCAAGAACAAAAAAGGCTACCACAACCTCGCCAAGATGGCCTCCATTGCCTTCGTCGAGGGATTCTACTATGTGCCTCGTATAGACAAGTCCGTCATCGAGCAATACAAGGAAGACATCATCGCAACGACGGGTGGGCTTTGGGGGGAGATTCCATTTACGATCCTAAACATCGGCGAAGAACAAGCAGAAGAAGTGTTCCTCTGGTACAAGGAACTGTTTGGAGAGGACTTCTATGTCGAACTGACGCGTCACGGTGTGGAAGAAGAAGAAGTCGTCAACCAAGTATTGCTGCGCTTCGCTGAGAAACATGGCGTCAAGTACTTCGCCTCCAACAACACCTACTACACCGACAAGTCACAGGCCAATGCCCATGACATCCTGCTCTGCGTCAAAGATGGCGAACAGCAATCCAAACCCAAACGCTACATTGGCAAACGAGGCAGAGAGTTCCGCTACGGCTTCCCCAACGACGAATTCTACATCAAGTCACCGGCAGAGATGAAAAAACTCTTTGCAGATCTACCAGATGCCATCAGTACCACCAACGAGATCGTAGACAAAATCGAGAGCTACGTACTCGAGCGCGACATTCTCCTCCCTGCCTTTGACATACCGGAGGAGTTTCAAGACGAACGAGACAAAGCCGACGCATCCCTCAAACTGGGCGAAAACAATCTGCTGCGCCATCTCACCTACGAAGGAGCCAAAAAGCGCTACGACGAGATCACCCCAGACATCGAAGAGCGCCTAGACTTTGAGCTGGATGTCATCCGAAACACCGGATACCCTGGCTACTTCCTGATTGTACAGGACTTTTGCCAAGCGGCGCGTGACATGGGCGTATCGGTAGGCCCAGGTCGTGGATCAGCCGCTGGATCAGCAGTCGCCTACTGCATCGGGATCACCAACGTAGACCCGATCAAGTACGATCTACTTTTTGAGCGTTTCTTGAATCCAGAAAGGGTGTCCATGCCCGATATTGATATTGACTTTGACGATGAGGGTCGTCAGAGCGTGATTGACTATGTAATCAACAAATACGGGGCAAACCAAGTCGCCCAGATCATCACCTACGGTACGATGGCAGCCAAGTCAGCCATCCGAGACACCTCACGTGTACTGGAGCTCAATTTGGCAGATGCCGACAGACTCGCCAAATTGGTCCCGGACATCAAACTCAAGAAGCTATTTAGCCTCAGCGACAAAGACCTAGCGGACAAACTCAAAAACAACCCCGAAGCGATCACACAAGCCAACGAACTGAAACGTATCGCGACAGAATCTACGCCAGAATCTAAGGTCGTCAACCAAGCCAAAATGCTCGAAGGATCGGTGCGAAACACGGGGATTCATGCCTGTGGGGTCATCATCACACCAGACGACATCACCAAGTTCGTCCCTGTAGCACTGGCCAAGGATTCGGAGATGTACTGTACGCAGTTTGACAACTCCGTCGTAGAAGATGCCGGCCTACTCAAGATGGATTTTTTGGGTCTCAAAACCCTCACCTTGATCAAAGATGCTTGCCGTCTGGTCAAGCAACGACACGACATCACGCTCGATCCTGATGAGTTCCCCATCGACGATCAAGCGACCTACGAACTCTTCCAGCGTGGAGAAACCGTCGGGATATTCCAATATGAATCTCCTGGTATGCAGAAATACATGCGGGAATTGAAACCTACTGTATTTGCCGATCTGATTGCAATGAACGCACTCTATCGTCCGGGACCGATCGAGTACATCCCCTCATTTATCAAGCGTAAGCATGGCGATGAAGAGATCCAGTATGATCTGGACGACATGCAAGAGTACCTAGAGGAAACCTACGGAATCACAGTCTACCAAGAGCAGGTGATGAGACTCTCCCAAAAGCTCGCGGACTTCACCAAGGGGGAAGCCGATGTACTGCGTAAGGCCATGGGTAAAAAGCAAATGGCGGTACTGGACAAGATGAAGCCCAAGTTCATCGAACAGGCTTCCGCCAAAGGGCATGATGCCAAAATACTCGAAAAAGTTTGGAAGGACTGGGAAGCCTTTGCTTCCTACGCTTTCAACAAGTCTCACTCCACGTGCTACGCATGGGTGGCCTACCAAACGGCCTACCTCAAAGCCAACTACCCTGCCGAATACATGGCGGCTGTGCTATCCAACAACATGAACGACATCAAACAGGTGAGTTTCTTCATGGAAGAATGCCAGCGCATGGGACTCGAAGTACTCGGACCGGATGTCAACGAATCCATCACGAAGTTCAATGTAAACGACCAAGGGCAGGTACGATTTGGACTCGCAGCGATGAAAGGTGCCGGTGATGCAGCAGTGAAGGCGCTCATCGAAGAGCGTGAGGCCAACGGGCTCTACAAAGACATATTCGACTTGGCCATCCGTGTCAACCTGCGTCAGGTCAACAAAAAAACACTGGAAGTCATGGCACAGGCCGGAGCATTTGACTGCTTCGAATCCTACCACAGACGGCAGTACCTCGCAGCAGTGGGCAATGAAACCAACCTCATCGACAAGGTCGTCAAATATGCCAACCGCATGGAAGCACAGGCGGCCAGTGCACAGGCATCCCTCTTCGGTGGAGACTCAGGCGTGTCCGAACCCATCCCTACCGTCGCAGATGTAGAGCCGTTTACGAACCTAGAACAGCTCCGACTGGAAAAAGAAGTCGTCGGGCTATACATATCGGGACACCCCTTGGATCAGTTCAAGTTCGAGATCGATAAGTTCTGCAACACCAGCGTAGGTGAGCTCAACAACATGGCCGAACTACAAAAGAAAGGCGCCAACATCCGCATGGCAGGCATGGTCACCGCCGTAGGGCACCGGCAAACCAAAAACGGCAAACCTTTTGGCACACTGGAGATCCAAGACTACACCGATACCTACACCTTCTTCTTGTTTTCGGAGGACTATGTCAAGTTCAAGGAGTACTTCGAAGTAGGATGGTTTCTCTACCTCCAAGGCGCAATCAAACTCAAGTGGCAAGGACCAGATTTGGAATTCAAAATCAACTCGATCTCCCTGCTCACGGACATTCGTGCGGAGAAGACCAAAGGCATCACCCTCAACCTGAGACTGCAGGACATCTCCGACGAACTGATCAAGGATATCAACGAGCTGACTGCAGCCCACGAAGGAGACGGCCTACTCAAAGTCAATATCTTTGATCCAGAAGAAGGCATGAAGGTCAACCTCATGTCGCGCAAGATCAAGGTCAGCCCCGATGACGAACTCATCAAAAAACTAGACACCTATGAGCACATCAAGTACGATGTGATTGTATAACAATCTCCTGCCTAGCCACAGGGGCAACCCGTGGCTGGTTTGGGTGAGGCATCGGTCCGATGCGTTCGCCGTTTGCTCATGACAGAAACCTGCATGGGTTTGGCAAGCTGTCCGAAGCATAAGTAAACCATAAGTCCCAAAACAGAGAGACACATGCCTTCGTTTGCCATGCTCTCAATTTAGAAATCAGAATCATTGATAGTGAGCTGATAGTTTGTCAACCCATACTCCCCTGCTTCAAAATCTCTACTCGTTGTCTCCCAAGAATCATCATCAATACGAGAGATTTGATAACCCAATCCGTTATCAGTTCGCACGATTGACAATGATTTCAACGAATTAGAGGGCTGGGGATTAACTCCAATTATTCCATCTTCCAATATCTTCACAGATATGCGGGAAGCTATGGGAGGAAGTGAGTCAATCAATTGACTGCCTAATTCTTCGGAGGTTACGAAAGAAAAGGTTATTTCCGATGATGTTTGATTATTGATATAATAGTGGGCAGCACCTGCTGGTTCAAAACAACAGATTGTTGTTGGTTCTTCTTCATGGCAAGCTGATAGCAGAGCTCCCATCAGTGTGATTATAACTACGTATCTCATGGATTGAATTTATTTTAGAGTTTTCACCCACATAGACACACAAACCCTCTATTCGGTTGTAACCTTTGTACATATCCATGATATGGGGAATGTACAAGGGAAAGTCCCGTTGCCCCAGAGATAAGTGGTCGAGTCATGCTTTTTCAATGCTTCCTACATTATTGCGAAGAGTAGACCAACTCATCGTTGACTCAATTTACTGCACAAACAATTTCTAGTGTTACTTCTTCCCCTACTATAATGCTGCCATCATCCCCTACCTTATAGTCTGTTCTATCCAATGTCAAAGCCCCTTTAAAAACACCCTCTGTGAAACCAAAAGGTATTTCAACTTCGTGGGATATCCCCCGCATAGTCAAAGTCCCAGATACTAGATAGCCTTCAGGCTTCTTCGCTATCTTCTTTGATCTGAAACAAATTACAGGGAACTTTTCTACATAAAAGAAATCTTCACTCCTAAGGTGTTCATCTCTTTTTTGATTATCGGTATTCACGGTATTGGCCTCAATACATACATCAAATGATCCATTTGATGGTGCTTTAGAATCAAACGAAACAGATCCTTTCATACCCGTAAAAGTCCCTTCTACTGTATTGAACCCAAAATTTGAAATCTCAAACTTTACACTCGACTTGATTCCATTGATGGTATGTTGACTCGATATTGTTTGTATGCCTAAAAAGAGGCCCAAAATACTTAGAATTAGTTTGCTCATATTTTCCTATTTGTTGTGTTAAGTATACAAACATCCTGAGAAAACATTCTCTAAACATTCACCTAGGTTAATAAATGAAATTTGATTCAAGATCTTGCCCATTCACCCCTTATTCTGCTCAATGCCTGCGGTGTGATGCCCAAATAAGAAGCAATCATTTTTTGAGGAACTCTCGATAGTAGGTCTGGATATACATCTATGAAGTATTGGTATCTTTCCCAAGCAGAAGAACTCATTTGCATAATCACACGGTTTTGCAAAACACCGACTCGCTTAAGTGCTTTTACCAACCCGTATTTTAGATCTTCAAGTGACAACTCATCTATAGACCGTCGAATGGGCACTATTTCTGAATCTTCCAGCACATCTATAAACAACCTCGTACTGGTTTGGCTTGATGCAGCATGTACATCACCAATAATCCAACCTTCGGGTGCAAACATAAAAATATGTTCCTTGCCTTTTTGGTCGATCATATAACTTCTCAGCAACCCTTTGACAACAGCATAAGATTGAGCTTGGCTTTTTCCCGCCATCTGCAAAATCTCCCCCTTTTTAACACGTATCGGAGTTTCATTGAATGGGTATGAATTCATTATTTACACATTGTGGTCACCCCACAAGAAAAGTAGTAGATCTTGTGCGTTGACACTTGGTTTAGCAAAAAACCTAAATATACAAAAAACCATAGGCCCAATACGAACCAGGCTATGAATGATACATGTTGTCATCGACAATAGTTGGATCGCCTATCCTTTTTTAAGTCGTACCTACATGAAGAGCTCTCAAAAGTTTCAGTTGAGCACACTCCCTGTGACAAGTCACTAGGTGTCGGACTTGTCGCTTCTCGGTGGTTAGGTGCAGGCCGAATCCAAGACAATTGCTCCCCAAAGCCACATCGTCAAATCGGGGTTCTACCCCTTCCATCGGACCTCAGTCATACATGGCCATTTGACGAAAAATTTTGAGTGCCCCATTGTTCTGTCTACGCCATATTTTAAGTGTCTTGCCTGTGTTCACCCCCGAATACTCATTCATTCGCCAAACCGCAATGTGGCTTCCATACTCAAGGACATACCCATGTAGTTCGATGATTTTGTCCGTTCTATTTTGGAGCTTTTCAAAAACGGGCAGTTCATTGACGTGTTGGTCGAGATAGGTATCCAGCTCTTCTTTCCCTTCATAAATCGGATTGTTGCTATAAATGAACATCCCATCCTCGGTAAAAAACTGAGCCCACAGCTTGGCATCTTTTTGTGGGATTGTCTCCACCATCAGCAAATTGAGTGCCGCCAACTCCAGTGTGATGTCACTGTTGACAGGAAGGTGTGGTTGATAGGCCATGATTACAGCCGGCACATCCTCAAAACGCAACTGATCTGCAAAATCCACAGCATGATTGTAGTTCCACGCTTGCGAGATTAGTTTCATCTCTCCGTTGCTTGCCCTCTGCCAGACATCCTGGTATTTGCCTGCCAACTCGAATTTGCGTAGCTGCGGATCTGTCATTTCCAGATTGAAATACCCCAATTCAATGAGTACATTATCAATACTTAGAATCTCAATTGCCTCTCTTTGGTAGGACTGAATGTCAAACTTGTCAAAAAAAGCTTGGTAGTAGTCGGAGCTATTCTTCTTGCCCAAAACAGTCCGTTGAAACTCAGGCATTAACCTTGCCTCTTCCGAAGAAGCTTTGAGAAGTGCATCAATGTCTTCGTTTCGAAATGCCTGTGAGAAACCAGCTCGAAACCCCTCAAGGAAAGAAGCC
The DNA here is from genome assembly GCF_002742335.1 of Reichenbachiella sp. 5M10. Lineage (NCBI taxonomy): Bacteria > Pseudomonadati > Bacteroidota > Cytophagia > Cytophagales > Reichenbachiellaceae > Reichenbachiella > Reichenbachiella sp. 5M10. The sequence goes on from NZ_MDGR01000007.1 coordinate 2,493,926, forward strand.
GTCTGCGCATCCACTGCTGCATCGGCCACTTGAGCCTCAGAAGAAAAGAAAAAAGCATTGAAACATATCAATAAAAGAAAAGCTTTGGAGAGAGAAGGCACAGGCATTTTGATTGGTTTTTGGAATGGTTTCTATTCGTAGTACATATGTATCTAAAGGTAGTACCAGAATCACAAAAAGCTAAAGTGTCGCCAGAATTAATTTACAGGCCGAAGCTAGAGACTAGAAAACTAAATGGATGAGCCAACTCGACATAACAAAACCTAAATGGATGAGTCTGAGTTAGGCTTAACTATATTGAGCCTCTCCAAATAATGACATTAATAGCATACAAATTACGCGTTTAAGTTTCATCTGTAGTGGAAGGTAACAGTCGTGTATATGAAAAGTAGCGGTTTTTACGCACGGACTTTCGGTTCGATACTGATGATGAATTTATGAAAATCACTTTGGATTAAGCAATTGAACCGTTATTTTTTATAGGCTACTTTATTAGGGGGAGTAGTTTTTCAATTAAATGAAGCTCTGAATTGCAATGGTGTTTGTTGTGTGTTTTTTTTAAACATGGTACTGAATGATTGAGGGTATTCAAACCCCAAATCATAAGCGATTTCCTTTATGCTTAAATTAGTTGTGGAGAGCAGTTCTTTCGCTCTTTCAACTATGGACTCTTGAATATGGGATTGCGCATTTCTGCCGGTTGTATTTTTCAATAAATCACTCAAATAATTGGGAGAGATATTGAGTTTTTCTGCAAAATAGTTGACCGTTGGAACACCCGATAGTGCAGCATCACTTTTTAGGTACACATCCATTATTTCTTCCATTTTTACTACAATGTCCGTATTCACAGAACTTCGTGTCAAAAACTGCCTATTGTGAAAACGCTTTGCGTAATTGAGAAGCAAGTCAATGTGCGATACTATTAAATCCTGACTATAATGGTCAATGCTATTTTTTAGTTCATCCTGCATTTGACGCATCAGGGACATAATGATATTGTCCTCCTTTTCAGAAAGGTGAAGCGCTTCTGCGGTGGAATAGGAAAAGAATCCATAATTACCTATAATCTTACCTAATTCATAATGCCGTATAAGGTCAGGTTTAAAAACCATCATATACCCTGACACGGGGTCATCCGCAGGATTCGTGACAGAAAAGATTTGACCTGGCTTGGTAAAACTCATCACGCCTTCATCAAAATCATAATGACCTTGCCCGTACCTAAACTTGCCTGAAGCCTCTTTTTTAATAGCTACACAATAGAAATCATAATAAAAGCTGCTCCAAATTTCATTGGAATCGAATTTCAAATGCTCAAAATCAATCACGCTTATCAAAGTATGAATTGGTTTTGGCAAATTGAATAATCTATGAAGTTCAGATATTGACTCAATTTTATATGGAGCAGCTTTTTTCACACTATTTTTGTTCAAAATCAGTTGATGAAGATAAGGCTTTCCATTGTTCCATTTCTCCTTTTTCGTTTTTACGAACCTCCAAAATGGCATTGTAACTATCAGAACCTAGTGGAAGATGCAAGGGAGGATTGGGCATTTCTGCAAGTTTCACAACTACCTCTGCCAATTTTTTAGGATTACCTAATTGTTTACCGTCATAGCCTGTAAACTGTTCTACCTGTTTATCTAAATTGTAGGCCTCAATTTTATTTTGCGCAACATTGAGCGTGTCCTCATTCATAAAATTTGTACGAAATGTTCCCGGTGCAAGGATGGATACTTTTATGCCAAAAGGAGCGACTTCTTGAGCAAGAGCCTCTGACAGTCCAATAACCGCATATTTAGATGCACTATAGCTTCCGTTAGCGGGATAACTCATATAACCCATCATAGACGCAGTATTGATGATATGCCCCGATTTTTGCTTGCGTAGGTGTGGCAAAACATTTCGGATGATATGGGTCATTGCAAAAACATTGACATCCATTGTTTTTCTAAACTCGGCATCACTTATTTCTTCGATATTACCCAACAGGTTATACCCTGCATTATTGACCACAACATCTATTTGTCCAAATTCATCTATGCCTTTTGAAATCGCATGTTCAACCTCTTTTTCATTGGTGATGTCCAGCTTTATTGGAAGCAAATTTCCTTCGTGTTCCTCAATTTTTTCTATAAGGGTGTCCGTATTTCGAGAAGTTGCGATGACTTTATCGCCATTACTCAAAACTGCTTTTGTGATTTCAAGTCCCATCCCTTTAGACGCTCCTGTGATGAACCAAACTTTCTGTGTATCCATGATTTTTGTTTTTCACAAAGCTACAAGGCATACAGATTTAGAAAGTTTTCAAATCAATGATAAACGTATTTAAATTCAAGATTACAGCTTGGTTTTTCTCTTATTACCGCTAACGCCCGTGTATGGCGCTGAGTGCGCCCCACTGGCTAATAGCACTAAAATAGTGAATCTGCCGAAGCTCACAACGGTTTCAAATACCACTGCGTTCCGAAAGTCTAAAAATCCTGCGAGCAAAAGACGGTAGAAGGCACTGTCTTTTCTCAGCGGCAGATTCACGGTCGAGTTGCACCGAAACAAGCCAGAAAGCACTTAGACATATGCCCGATCAGCGTCTGTTGTGTGTCGTTTACACCAGTTTGTTCGTTCGTCGTTTGATTACTTTGGTTGAATAGAGAGTTACAGCAGCTCCAAGACCAGTTGCCCAGCCAAAAAACATCCAACTCCATAGACAAAAGGCGAATGCCCCATACAATGAGGTTAAAAGGTTCATGGGAGGTTCGTAAAAATATTCGTTTAAGAGGTAATAGCGAATGTTGAGCTCAATGTCTATTAAATACCAACATAACCAATGGCTGAAAAGTCCAACTATTACAGTTGTTAGCACAAATCGAGCGGCAGCTGGTTTGTTAGGGCGTTCTATAAGAAAATATGAGGTTAACCAGGCTGTTATGAATCCAGACGTTCCTGAGTAAATATAGAAGAACCGATAGTCCTCACTTGTTGCGTTCATCGAGATAAAGATTCCGATGACCACTCCAATTAGAAGAAATTGAAGAGCGAAAAGAGTTGAGAAGTTCAGCTTTTTCATAGTGGCACCAATGACACACAACGATAAGCTATGATGAGTGGGGATTAGACAGCACTAACCTTTCGTCTCGCACATAGCCAAGCCTTGATTTAAATTTAAAACTTGTGGCGGACTTTCCAATCCCCACCAAAATATCCTGACCGATAAAACCCCATTCATTCATAGCATTTGTTAGGGCATGTTATTCACTTTGAACATATTACCAATTCCATCTGGGATGTATAGTTCGTCCTTAAAAATCATTGGGTCTCCTAATCCGTACTCAAATTCAGATACTTCGTAGGAGTTACCTGATGAGTCAACAGAGATCAGTTTTCTGTTTACACTTCCATAATAGACTTTGTTTTTGAACTCAACTAGTTCAGTTGCTGGGATCAGGTCATCTCTATTCAAACTCCAAATCAATTCACCACTTTCTAAATCCAAATAGTCTAAGCCTCTATCGTAAGATGGAATCAGAAGATTGCTATTGAAAGCTATTGGCTTATAGAGACACTCAGGTTGAGATGCGACTTCCCAGAGAGTTGATCCGTTTCTTACATCAAGTGCTCTAACTATCCCCTTGGCATATGAAGAATCATAGCAGATGTATACCTTGTCCTTTAGAAATAAACCTGTTCCTGTTATATAGTGTTTATTTTGTCTAGCCCAAATTGTTTCCCCGTTCTTGGCATTGATAGCAATTGTATGATCCAGGTTGTTTTCAAGTGAATAGTCAAAGTTGCCTAATATGATAACACTATCCAGAATCACAGGGTCACTTGTTGAAAGCATTTGATATTCTGGTTCAATTTTCCAAGCATTCTTTCCTTCGCTTTTATTGAATGCATTAAGACCTTTCCCTGTTAAGGATGCGAATATTAGAGAATCGAACTCAATTATTGAATGTCCAATCTTATTGCCTACTTTATTTGACCAGATAAGGTTCCCATCATGATCATATGAGTTAAGAACATCTGATCCTCCAATGAAAATTTGACTATCCGAAACGAGTGGTTTTTGTCCAGCATAACTTGTTGATGATTGACTTTTCCAAATTAAATTTCCCGTCTTAAAATCAAGCCTGAAGATCGTCTTGTCTAGAGTTGATCCAAATAAATTACCGTCATAAAGTGTTAAGGAGCTTGCGTTCCATCGAAGTTGATCACTTTGCCAAACTTTGGTCAGTCCTTTATGATAGGCTGGTTCATGAGTTGAACATGAAATTAAGAGAATGCAAAAGATTAGGTTTATGGAATTCTTCATTTCTGACGCAATATGCCCTAACATTTGTGTAAAGTGCACAGTGCACTTTATATCTACTATGTCTTTTATACTGTTCTTTATTTTTCTACGTAGTGACAGCTCTCAATAGAGTGAATAGCTCACAGGATAGAGATGGCTGCACACTTCGAAGATAGTGATAGTCTAGTGACCAAACAACAATCCTAGGTTGAGACCTACTTGCTCCAAAAACCTACAGAAGGGCTATTCGGATTCTGAGTAATGCCTCAGGCGAAGGGTTCAAAGCTTATAGCAAGCTTCCCTTGATCGTGTACTTATTTCTCGAACTTATGCTGCGGGAAGCCGACTGCTGATCGGCTTGGTGAGGCCAAGCTAGTATTTCCTGTCGATATTTCCCAAGGCTACAGGCAAACCCCTTCGAATATCACCTCATGCGATGAGGTGGGTGCTGTATTTGGGATTGGGAGGGGGATGAGACCTGAGCTGTCCAACCTAAGCTTAGTTCGGCTCCTATGTTGCCTTACCTCAGGGTCGAGGTAAGCTTAGGTTCACCCTGCGGTAAGCTTAGGTTGGGGCTTTGGTAAGCTTACCTTCAGGCTCAGGTAAGCTTAGTTTTTGCTCAAAGCGCATAAATCCTGCTCAAAAGCCCATTTTTGACGGGTTTGGAGTGATGAAAAAGCTGTGATTTTTTAACGTTTTTTAGCAAAACCAGCCTTCCTTTTGGCATCATACTTGTCTTCAATAAGACAAATCCCACACAGAGCGCTCCGTCAGGATTCTTAATCACAGTTTTATTTTTTCACCCTTTTAAATTTTATCAATTATGTCAGTACAGTATAAAGTCACGGAGCGTATCAACCCAAATGATGTTACCCTCCCCAAGAAGTATTATGCACGAATCATCAATGGCGATGATGTCAGTTTTGAGGAACTGGTCGGTATCATCAGCAAAGTATCCAGTTTGAACTACGGCACAGTGCTAGGTGCGATCGGTACCTTGCTGGAGGTGATCGAGATGCAGCTTGCATTTGGTAGACAAGTGAGGCTGAGCAATCTAGGCACTTTGTTTTTGACCCTGAGTAGCGAAGGGGTAGAGCGTCCAGAGGAGTATCGCAGCGACAGGATCAAACAGGCTCGCATCAGATTCAGACCCGGCGCAAGGCTCAAGAATTTGGCCAAAACGCTAAAGTATGAGAAAGTAAGTACGGCCAGCGATGTAGCGCCTGCCCCATAAGTTCACTTAAATCAACAGCAATGTTTAGTATCAGACCATGAAACGGTCTCGCAGCAGTGAGACCGTTTTTCGTTATAGGGCTTTTAGCCTGAGTGTCTGCCTTGTCCATCGGTCGCCCTTCTACATTTCCCTTTCACCCCTACAGGTGATATTACCGTCAACGATCCGGATACGCATAGTGCGGGATTTTGTAGCACATCACTACCTGCTTATTTATTGCACTTATTATCCTTATAGCACTATCGCCTCGTATTATGTATAGCCGATTTTAGCGGTGTGTATTTTGCTTCTTTGGTCCACGTTCAGTTAAACGACCGTCTATATTCCACGGGGGATAGATTTGTCTTGGTTTTAAACAATTGACTGAATGACTGTGAATGTGCAAAACCCAAGTCATAAGCAATTTCACTTACTGATAAGTTGGTGATTGATAATTTTTCTTTGGCTTTCTCAATCAATTTTTCGTGAATATGCTGTTGGGTGCTTTGCCCTGTTATAGTCTTCAATAGATCACTCAAATAATTTGGAGTCACGTTGAGTTCATTGGCAACACTTTGAACTGTAGGTATCCCTTTCTCCATTAGAGATCCCTGACTAAAACAATCCTCTAATATTTCTTCCAATCGAGCCAATATCGAGTGACTAGTGATCTTTCTGGTAATAAACTGACGGTGATAAAAGCGGTCTGCATAATTCAGCAACACCTCCAATTGGGACACGATAAGTGGCTGACTAAACTTATCAATATTGGCATTATATTCCTGCTGAATGCTTTGAAAAATATTTATGATCTGGGTCTCTTCTTTATCCGAAAGGTGTAGGGCTTCATTGGCCGCATAACTAAAAAAGTCGTATTGCTTGATGTTCTTTCTCAACGAGCTTTGCCACAAAAAATCGGGATGAATGAGCAGCATCCATCCCGAAAGTTTGTACTCTCCTTCTGTTTCTACAGAAAAGACTTGCTTAGGAGCAATGAAAAACATGACACCTTCATCAAAATCGTATTCTTGCTGACCATATTTATATTTTATACTGGCACCAAGGTTTCTTTTTAGCGCAATTGAGTAAAAATCAAATACCCAACTCGTTTGCTTATCCGTAAATAAACGATCTACTTCATCAAAATTAACAACGCTCATCAATGGATGTTCTGGTTTGGGCAAACCTCGGAAGCGATGATATTCGCTAATGGTCTTGATATGATGGGGAGGTATGTTTTTCATCATTCTATTTCTATAGTTGTTGATATGCTTTAGCAAAATCTGCAGAAAAATCTTTTATTTTGACTTTGCCCATCGTTTCGGGTTTGTGCAGTTTATAATGTTCGTACAGTACCCCACTGTTTATAGACGCATACATTTCCGCCATACCCGCGGCAATAGCTGGTTGCATACCTGCAGATTCCAAAGCATCTTTCATTTGTTCATCCGTTATCGTTACCCATTTCAAGTCAGGCTTTCCTATCGCTTCACCTAAACTAGAGACCAATTCATTGTAAGTAAGTTCATCACTAGCTACATAACGTACTTTGCGACTTGATGATGGTGTTGTAATTTCTTCAGCAATAACGCTTGCAATATCCTTGGGCGAAACCCACGAATTAGTCACTTCAGCCTCAATGTTTGACGCCAAAAACCCATTGGCCTTAGCGGATTGGGTTTGAGGCAACAAATTGTAATAGAATTCGGTAGGGCGAATGTGGGTTATGGCAACATCCGAAGGCAGTCCATTAAGGATGTGTTCTACATGATAGGTGCCTTGTAGTATGCCATTGCCTTCCTTCATATGAGCTCCGATGCTACTTAAATTGACCACATTTTTTACCCCTGCTTGTGAAATGGCCTTTGCATAGTTATTTCCTAATGTTCTGTAATAATCAAGTAAGTTAAGGTTTTGATTAAAATAGTTTGCCGGAGGCACCATACAAAAAACTGCATCTGCACCCGAAAATGCCGAGGCGATAAAGTCAGCGTTTCTTATAGTACCAATAGCTGATCTAGCACCGATGGCTTCAATCCCCTTTTGTCTATCCGCATTACTGCTTATAACTGTTACGCTATGACCTTTACTTACTAGCGCTTCCGCTAAGGGTTTCCCTATGTGACCCAATGAGCCTGAAAGTGTAATTTTCATCTGTTTTGTTTTACGTTCATTGCAAAATTGCCAAGCAAAACTCCGCAAAACCAGACTGGTACTTGTAGGCGAATATACCTTTGTTGTAGGCTGATATAAGGTCCGTTGTTTTTTTCTTGGTGATGCTCAATTGATGCCTTGATTTCATTACCGCTAACGACCATTCATCTCTCGTATCCATAGAGCTTGTTTGTGCACCAAAAGAGCCAAACCGCCTCCAACTGCAAAAGTTATTTTCTTAAGTCCCTGTTAGTCGTGAGCGCTTGAGTCACGGATGACCATTCCTCGGTATTCTATTGATTGCTGAGCGAAGTGGCGGTGCTGTTTCTGGCATTGATTCGGCAAGAATGTAAGGGCATTCGTGCCTACACTATGTTAGGGGATTTTTATTTGTAAGAGCTTAGTTTTTTCATCTTACCCTTGAGTTCTGAATCTGAATATGAGATGTATTCGTCCAGTATTTCGATTCTTAGCGTGTCATCAATTTCCAAGGCATTTTTGTAATATGTAAGAACATTGTTTATTGCATACACTGCCGATTCAGTCTTACTATAATCTTCATTGATGAATGTGCTACAAGTGTAAATCGAGATTATTGCTCTAAATAGTTTTTTGTTGCTAGCGGTGTTTTGGATTTCGGACATCCCACCAACGTTCATTTCTACATGTGGGTTCCTGCTCATCTGCCATCGCAAAAGGTCTGCTAGTTTCTTTTCTAGTTCACTGTCGCTATCTAGTTGTGGGTTGTCTATTACCCAGTTGATTGACTCAATTGCCTGTTCCTTAGTTTGAATTTGAGCAAAAGTAGATTCAGCAAATAGAAGAATCAAAGTTAAAATTATTAAGGATTTATTTAACATAGAACTTTTTCAAATACTCGCTTACATATAACGTTTGTATAAAAGCAGTGGTGACCATAATTGATTATAGTCGCCACCAAATAACATTATTAGGACAATGAATCCCACTATATTTTTATGCCATTGCTTTTATACTCTGTTATGATCTTTTTTCTCTTCTGGTCTTTTAATTGGTTCTATAAAATCTTGAACGATAAGTTGCTGTTCAACCAATATCCCATTTTTCAAATCATCAATTAGTGTTCCTTTTATTGATGAAGTTTCATTTTGAACAAGTTTTGTACCTGTGGTGTCAAATCCTGTACTTGTAGTTGAGTAACCTGTGCTTGAATACATGCTTCTAAGTTATAAAATTAATTAGAATTCTCTCTTTTCCATCCTTCGAACGTCCGATTGTCCTGAATTATTGCTCTTTGTCCTCCTTGTTGCTGAACTACTTGTCGAATTATAGTTCCTTCACTAAGAAAAACATCAGTCCCATAGTCGATGCTCTCAATCAATGCCCTTCTTAATTGATAGCTATTTTGATTTGAAGTACCAAGTAAAATATTTGGGTCAAAAGGGGATCTCATCTGAAGTTCTTTTTCAATGTCATCATAGATATCTTTTATTATTCGATAAAGTTCCATTGAAGGTTTCTCTATATTGAGGCCTAAGTTCTTGGCTTCTTTTCTATTTATGGTATAATCATGAGATCCACTTTCGGAACATAAAAATTTTATAATCTCATCCTCGTTTTGCTCTTCAACTTCATGGTGGGCCAGAAGTTTTTTTGCCAACATTTGAATTTGTGATTTTGACTTATAAACCTGTCCTAAGGTGAGAGGATGTATGTGCTTTGTTAAATCAATGAGAATATTCGACAATCCTTGTTCATCCTTTATACCTAGTTCTTTTTGGGCCATTTGTAAATATGAATCAACAAATTCTACACTCACAGGGACTTTTGAGTTGGGATCCGGAGAACCTGGTATCGAAGGATTTAAAGGTCCATTTACGCTTGGATCAATCGGTCCTAGGGTAGCTTGCTTTGTCATGATAATCTTGTTAGACCCTAAGGAAATCAATGTTCCAGCACTGTGACAATTGAAAGGTATTATTACTTCTAATTCTTTACAAAAGCTTCTTATCAGGTTAACTAGGGACCATGCAGCCAAAGTATTGCCACCTCTTGTGTAAATTAAAAGGCTTATTTTATCCACGTCTCCAATCTTATCGAGATGTTCAGTAAATGGACTTAGAATATCAGAAGATATTTGAGCACCAATATTCGGTCTGTCACTTGTTACGTAAACTAAAAGCTTCGACCCTCGTTTTTCTTCTATTTTCTTATAATTATCTTTTCGCTGTTGAAACATATTCTATGGTTTATTTATTGATCACAACATTTGTGTATAGTGCACAGTGCACTATATCCGCACTGCATCAGATGTATAATAAATCCGTTTGTACGTGTTTATAAACGTTTAAAAAAATGTTTTTCTCTTCTCGAACTATGCTGCAGGAAGCCGACTGCTGACCGGCTTGGTGACGCCAAGCTAGTATTTCCTGTCGATATTTCCCAAGGCCACAGGCAAATCCCTTCGAATATCACAACCCCCTATGAGATGGGTGCTAGATTTTTAGTCGAATGTCAAGAGTGAAATTAGACTTGATCTGTCCGTTAGCCAAAAGATCTTAAAGCCCTCTAAAAGTCCCATATTGTTGTCCCAGTGAGCATTGTCTACATCCGCCGTGAGATCTGGCCATGATTAGGACCAAACGGAATACCCCTACAATATCTCTAGTGGTCCATGCCCCGCAGTTTGGACAAGCCGACTCTAACCAATTCCAAGCGAGCTTCATCACAGCAAATAGGAGTATAGGTCCTCGCTCCTTGTCGGCACCTACTCATCCCACGTCACCCTGCAATCACTCCATTCCACGAGGAGCTCCCCCCTTCCACAATATCCCTACCTTCACGGAACCAAATCCCAATCAGATGCGTTGGGTAAGAGCAACCGCAAAACAGCGATTATAAAACAATATCATGACCAAAGAAGAAACAATCCAAGCCGCAGTAGCAGATGCCTATACTTTCGAGCAATACATCGCCCGCATCGAGCTACTGCACACCGAGGAGAAAGCGACTAGTTTTCCAGACAAAAAATCCTACTACGATTACTCCGTACTGGGCTTGGCGCGCATGCAGCGCATCTACAAAAAAGTCGAATTGAACTCCGACATCACTCAAGCAATCACGGCGATTCAGAGTCCCCAACACTGGGTACTGATCAGCGAATCGTGGTGTGGAGATGCCTCACAAACAGTGCCGGTCATCGCTCGGATAGCAGACCAAAACCCCAACATCTCCCTACACATCGTACTGAGAGACTCCAATCCCGAACTCATGGAATACTACAAAACCAACGGATCGACCTCCATCCCTATCCTCGCGATACTGGACCAAAACTGGTCTGAACTCGCCGTATGGGGTCCCAGACCTGCCGTGGCACAGCAAAAAGTCATGGACTACAAAGCCCTCCCCGAAGCAGAGCGCCCCGCCTACGAAGAACTCTCCAAAGAGCTACAAAAGTGGTACAATGCCGACAAGGGACTCAGTACTCAAAATGAACTGGCCACACTACTGACCTAGCACCAAACGGGCTCTCACCATAGGACTCAGACCCCACCACGATGCAGGCTTCTTTCGCCCTTTTTATTCTTCCCATCCGGGGAAATAGATACCTTTGACCTAGCGGTAGAAGCTTGGACGATTCACGTCCAAGCTTCTACCTTCATCATCGTCATGCATCAACCGATACCTATGCCCCACCCCTTTTGGAAACACCTTCTTTCGTCATTGATACTGATCTTGACATGTGTCACTGCACAGCCCTCCCCACTACAGAGCAGCGACCATCTACCCGATGACTCGCCCGTGGCGATTGCCCAAGCCCTCAACCTGCACCTAGATGTCATCAACCTCTGCGTACGGTCGACCTACCGCAGACAACGGACCTACTTCTACTACAACCAACGACTCGATGAGAAAGTAGCCTCCATGAGCGAGGTGAGCAAGTTCAGTTCCTTTTCTGCGAAAGCAGTCGCACTCCCTACTGCCCAATACCAAAGGGCCAAAAGTACGCAAACAGACATTCCACAAGACTACAGGGATACATTCTCCACCCTCTTTGATTCGCTCTGGGAGCTACAGCTCGGGCAAAACAAAGTCTGCATCACTCTACACGACATCACCAGCAGCCAGCCTAGCCTATCCGACACCATATTACGTCACCGTGTCTATGAGCTACTCGCTCAACTCGATCATATGGGACAGGAGTATGGTCGTCTTTCGACGAAAATGGAAGACATGGCCATACAAATCCATAGCCAACACTCCCCAATCGGCGAATCAAACACTGCATGGATCAACAGCGCACAAGGACTAAAATCCGCACTCGATACAGCGAGGGGCTACCTCATCCAAACCCGAGCAGGCGTGTACACTGAATCACACCCCCTCGATACGACTCAACTAAACCATATGCTCCGCACTCTGGCTCAAAACCGAGACGGCAACCTCGGCAACATCCGTGATCTCGGCCCCACCAACGGCAACAGTGCCCCAGCCAGGTACGATCAAGTCATCCGCCAGCTCCACAGGATGATAGACGCATACCACGGCGCTAGACGGGTCACTGCCTATGCTCCCCCCGCCTATGAAAACATCGTGGTGGAGTTCAACCAAGCCGTAGAACACTACAACCAGTTTGCTCGACTCAGTGCGCAAGCAGACATGACCGAGAGCCCGTCCTACTTGCTCCAGACGACCAAAGAACAAGGTCTCTATCGCGTGAGCTACCCGGAATCCAAAGCTCCCACACCACCCCATCCCACCAACACCCTCATCTCCATGGAAGGCTATGCCTACAACCACATGGTACTCCTCCTGGATGTGTCTGGCAGCATGAATCACCCGACCAAGCTCCCCTTGATCAAGGAGTCCGTTCAGCAGCTCTCCACGGCCATGAGGGAGTATGACCGTTTGTCCGTGGTGGTGTATTCGGACGATGCCCATGCGGTGCTCACCAATGTACCCTTCACGGACCAAGACGCTATCGCCACTCTCAATTCTCTCAGCTCCAAAGGGAAGACAAACGCCCAAAAAGGCATCCAACTGGCCTATCAGTTGGCCCACTCCGAATACATCCCCCAAGGCAACAACCGCATAATACTGGCGACTGACGGTGATTTTGACATCTCCAAGGAGACCCACCGGCTCATCAAATCGGGAACAAAGGAAGGCATAGCATTGACGGTATTTGGATTTGGCAGCCGTATACCCAACACCAAAGATCTAGAACACCTCGCCAAAGAAGGCAAAGGCAACTATGTCGCAGTGCGACGAAACAACAGCCTACAAGCGATGATCAAAGAACTGACAGCCGTCCACATGCACGAGTAATCCACAAAACCCCTAGAGACTGAAAACACACGAGCTACCTCAGACATCGCACAATCCCTACCGTCACCAACTCGTCGCAAGTGATGGGTTGAAAAAAACATGGCTATTTGCAAATCCACCGCTAACTTCAGCCTCGTATATCAACCATAACAATCACAATCTTCATGTCCGAAAGCCTTACACTAACCATCAACACGCCCTCCCCCAATTTTGACCTCATCGATATTTTTGACCGCAGGGTCAACCTCAAAGACTACCGTGGCAAGAAAGTGCTCGTGGCGTTTTTCAGACATGCTGGTTGCCCCTTTTGCAACATCCGTGTACATCGCTTGCAAAAAAGGCACGCTGAATTCAAAGCCCTAGGCCTAGAAATGATATTCTTTTTCGAATCGGAAGCCAAGGTGCTCAAAAGCCATGCGTTCCACATAGACGTCAACCCCATCCCACTCATCGCTGACCCAGAGAAGGTCTGGTACACAAAGTACGGCATAGAATCATCCGGCATGAAGTCTGCCATCAGTCACGCGACTACATTTTTTCAGACAGTCATACAAGCCAAAATGAAAGGACTACCTGTCCACATGATGGAAGGCAAAGAATCCATCAAAACGATCCCTGCCGAATTCCTCCTAGACGAAAAAGGCATGGTCAAAAAAGTACACTACGCCAAAAACTTGACCGACCGCATGAAACTCGAAACAATAGCCGAATTCGCCAACAGCTAAACCGCTGACAGCCCTACCCCATGCGAGGGTTTCTACTTGTCAACCGCCCAACCGCTTCGAAATAGCCTCGCAGTGGCACATTTGTACATACACTACAAAAAATGAAATAAAACAGCCCATAGGCTTACATACTATTGGTAGTAATATTTAGTTTCGTGCAAGTGATGGACTCAGATGAGTCCATCTATTTTCTATGAATCAGGAACCTGTAGTATGAACAAACATCTGTCACGCACTCTCCATTACGGATTGCTCCTTCTCCTCTCTAGTGTCTTTTATCAATGTCAATCTGACAAAAGCTCAGGTCAAACCGCTACCCAAGACACCCCCTCCACCTCCCTACTTACGGACAGTCAGGAGTCCATCGACGGCATGGTATGGATCCCAGGAGGCATCTACCAGATTGGAAACGAAAGTGAGCAAGCCAAACAGTCCGAAGGCCCCGTACACGAAGTGCAAGTCGATGGGTTCTACATGGACGAAGCAGAAGTCACCAATGCCCAATTCAGAAAATTCGTAGAAGAAACAGGATACATCACCATCGCAGAGCGTCCGGTAGATTGGGAAGAAATCAAGAAACAATTGCCCCCTGGCACTCCCAAACCCGATGACTCTTTATTGGCACCCGGCTCGCTGATCTTCGAGCCTACCGCTGCCTCCAACCTCTATGACATCAGCCAATGGTGGGCATGGGAGCATGGAGCAGACTGGAAGCACCCCCATGGTCCAGGCTCGACCATCGAGGGCAAGGATGATCATCCCGTGGTACATATCGCCTTTGCAGATGCACAGGCATACGCCCAATGGGCCGGCAAGAGACTCCCTACCGAAGCAGAATGGGAAATCGCCGCTCAGAGTGGCGAAAAAGACCAGCCCTATGCCTGGGGCAGCCAACTCACACCCAACGGCAAGTATTTGGCCAACTACTTTCAAGGCACCTTCCCAGATGGCAACTCCAAACTGGATGGATTTGAAGGCTCAGCCCCTGTCAAAAGCTATGCGCCCAACAGCTACGGGCTCTACGACATGATCGGCAATGTCTGGGAGTGGACCAGCGACTGGTACAGGGTAGACACCTATGACCGAAACAAATTGGCAGGCATCACCGCCTGCATCAACCCCTCAGGCCCTTCGAAAAGTTACGACCCTCAAGAACCACTGGTCCCCAAGCGTGTCACCAAAGGCGGATCATTCTTGTGCAGCGAACAATACTGCAGCAACTACCGACCAAGTGCCCGAATGGCGACAGCCTACGACTCAGGGCAAGAACATTTAGGGTTTCGCTGTGTGAAAGACAAATAAAATTTCTAATTTAAGGCTACCGTACCATACCGTTCAATTGACATGAAGAAAATCAACCTACTACTTTCAGTACTCCTACTGACCAGCTTTGTCTATGCACAAAAGAAAAAGCCAAACATCCTCGTCATCATGGGAGATGACATAGGCTATTGGAACCTCAGCTACAACAACCGTGGCATGATGGGGTACCAAACCCCCAACATCGACAAGCTCGCCGCACAAGGAGCCATTTTTACAGATTACTATGCCGAACAATCCTGTACGGCAGGACGTGCGGCCTTCATTACGGGTCAGATGCCCGTACGAACAGGCATGACCAAAGTAGGCATCCCTGGGTCTACATTGGGTATACAACCTGAAGACCCTACTTTGGCAGAATTGCTGAAGCCAATGGGCTATGCCACAGGACAGTTTGGCAAAAACCACTTGGGTGATCTCGACGAATTCTTACCTACCAATCATGGTTTTGATGAGTTTTATGGAAACCTATACCACCTCAATGCCGAAGAAACACCAGAAAACCCGAATTACCCGAAGAACCCAGACTTCAGAAAGAAATTTGGCCCTAGAGGGGTCATCAAAAGTACCGCGGACGGCAAAGTAGAAGACACAGGACCCTTGACAAAAAAGCGCATGGAGACGGTTGATCAGGAGTTTATGGATGCAGCCATTGACTTTATCCAAAGACAAAACAACGACGACAAACCCTTCTTTTGCTGGTTCAACACCACGCGCATGCACTACGTGACGCATGTACCCAGCGAATACGAAGACAAATCAGGGCTCAACACCTATGCCGATGGCATGATGCAGCATGACGATCAAATCGGTCAGCTCTTGGACAAGCTCGAAGAAATGGGACTGGATGAAAACACCATCGTCATCTATACAACTGACAATGGCCCGCACTTCAACATGTGGCCTGACGGAGGCATCACTCCGTTTAGGGGAGAGAAAAACACCAACTGGGAAGGCGGATACAGAGTCCCTTGCATCATCAAATGGCCAGGCAAAATCCCAGAAGGCACAGTCATCAATGAGATAGTAGCAGGCAATGATTGGGTACCTACCCTCATGGCTGCTGTAGGAGAACCAAAAATCAAGGAGAAACTACTCAAAGGCCACAAAGCCAATGGCAAGACGTACAAGGTACACCTCGATGGCTACAACATCTTGCCCTACCTCACGGGCGAAAAAGAAATCACCAAAGACGAATATGGCGCGACCAACTTTCCCAGAAGAGAGTTTTACTACTGGAACGATGACGGACAGTTGGTAGCCATGAGGTATGACCGTTGGAAGCTTGTATTCATGGAACAACAATCTTCTAAATTTGGCGTATGGATGTACCCCTTTGTACAGCTGCGTATTCCTTTGGTTTTTGACCTGCGCATGGACCCCTTCGAACGAGCCCAACACAATTCCAATTCATATTACGAATGGTTGGAGGCCAACATCCAATGGCTCGGTGGTTCATCACAAGCCTATGCAGGACAAATGATTTCAACATTCCAGGATTATCCACCAAGACAAAAACCCGCTTCTTTCAACCTGGATGAAGTCATGGCTTCATTTATGAACTTAGGAGAAGGAAAATAATACTGTAAACACCTATTTAAATTCAAAACGTATGAAACACAAATTAAAAATGGTATGGATGTTTCTTTTGCTGCCCGCCTTGGCGTTCGCTCAAAAGAAAAAACCAAACATCCTCGTGATATGGGGGGATGATATCGGTTGGGGCAATGTAGGCTTCAACAACAACGGTATGATGGGCTACAAAACACCAAACATTGACCGTATTGCCAAGGAAGGTGCCATGTTTACCGATTGGTACGCACAGCAATCCTGTACTGCAGGACGTGCTGCCTTTATCTTAGGCCAACACCCTTTCCGTACTGGGCTATTGACAATCGGTATGCCTGGTTCGAAGCAAGGTATCCAAGCAGATCAGCCGACAATTGCTGAATTGCTCAAGCCACAAGGTTATGTATCTGGCCAATTTGGAAAAAACCACTTGGGTGATCAAGACGAACACTTGCCAACCAACCACGGGTTTGACGAATTCTATGGCAACCTGTACCACCTCAACGCCGAGGAAGAACCAGAAGGATACTACTATCCAAAAGATCCAGAATTCAGAAAGAAATATGGCCCACGTGGGGTAATCAAGAGTTCTGCCGATGGCAAAATCCAAGATACGGGACCATTGACAAAGAAAAGAATGGAAACTGTGGATGATGAATTCGAAGCAGCAGCCATCAAATTCATCAAAAAGGCCAAAGAAGATGACAAACCATTCTTCTGCTGGTTCAACAGTACACGTACGCACGTATGGACACACCTCAAGCCTGAAAGCGAAGGAGTGACTGGTATTGGGCTCTATCCTGATGCCATGGCAGAGCACGACCTCTCTGTAGGTAGACTCCTCGACTTGCTCGACGAGCTCGATCTTGACGAAAACACAATCGTCATGTATGCCACAGACAATGGCGCAGAGAAAGTGACTTGGCCTGACGGTGGTAGTACTCCGTTTAGAGGTGAAAAAGGAACAACTTGGGAAGGTGGATTCCGTGTACCCTGTGCGATCCGTTGGCCAGGTGTCATCAAGCCAGGCACCATCTACAACGACATCTTCTCTCACGAGGACATGATGCCTACCTTGGTAGCTGCAGCGGGTGAACCCAAAATAAAAGAAAAATTATTGAAAGGGTATAAAGCGAATGGCAAGACCTTCAAAAGCCATTTGGATGGATACAACTTGATGCCATTCTTCGAAGGCAAAGTAGCCGAAGCACCAAGAAAAGAGATTTTCTACTTTGATGCTGGTGGCAACATGAACGCAATTCGCTACGGTGATTGGAAACTCCACTTTACCATAATGGAAGGTGACATCACGGAAGCCTACCGTAAATCACCAAGCTGGCCTCTCATCGTCAATTTGAGAGCTGATCCATACGAAGTATCTCCTGATTCACGTATGTATGTCAGATGGTATGGAGAAAACATGTGGTTGTTTGTTCCTGCACAGCAAATTGCCGGACAGTTCTTGTCTACTTTCAAAGAGTACCCTGCAGTACAAGGGTCGTCTCTCTCTATTGACAAGGTGGTACAGAGCCTCACCTCTCACCCATCCGCACAATAAAATGACCTAGTCAAAATGCCTCAGCCCGATCTCTTGATTGAGATGCTGAGGCATTTTTTATATATTAGTGTCACATCGATATTGACCGATACGACTTCATAGTATCTTTTGAAGCAGCATCTCGTGGCTAGCAATACATCTAAACTGATATGACAACATTAGAAACCATACAAGAACTTAAGCAGCGCATGTCGGCCTCCATCATTGGCCAAGACCCACTCATAGAGCGCATCATTCTCGTACTTTTGGCAGATGGCAACATGCTGCTCGAGGGACTGCCTGGATTGGCCAAAACGCGAGCCATCAAAACGCTATCCAAAGAATTGGATTGTGGGCTGAGCCGGATACAGTTCACCCCAGATCTACTGCCTTCGGACATCACCGGTACGGAGATCTACCAACCCGAATCCGAAGAGAAGTTCCTTTTCCAGCAAGGACCGATTTTCAGCAACCTCATCCTAGCAGATGAAATCAACCGATCTCCTGCCAAAGTACAATCAGCACTATTGGAAGCCATGGAAGAACGCCAAGTGTCTGTGGCAGGCAAAACCTACCAGATGGACCCTCTCTTCATGGTCATGGCCACTCAGAACCCCGTCGAGCAAGAAGGCACCTACCCCTTACCTGAAGCTC
This sequence comes from Reichenbachiella sp. 5M10, assembly GCF_002742335.1. Lineage (NCBI taxonomy): Bacteria > Pseudomonadati > Bacteroidota > Cytophagia > Cytophagales > Reichenbachiellaceae > Reichenbachiella > Reichenbachiella sp. 5M10. The sequence continues at coordinate 2,512,699 of NZ_MDGR01000007.1, forward strand.
AGATGGATCGCTTTTTGATGCATGTAATCATCAGCTACCCAGACGATGCTTCCGAACTTAAAATCCTGCGTCTCAACCGAAGCGAACAGAACCAATCCAAAACGGAAAAACAAGAAAGGATATCCCCTGATGTCGTATTTGCTGCTCGAAAAGAAATAGCAGAGGTAAGTATCTCTGAGAATATGGAAAAATACATCGTGGACCTAATCTCTGCCACACGCTACCCAGACAAATACAACGATACGCTCAAATCCTGGATAGACTTTGGCGCCAGCCCAAGGGGCACGATCGCCATGGACCGTGCCGCACGTACTCATGCATGGATGCATGGCCATGCTGCCGTGACTCCAGACGATGTCCGAGCGGTAGTGCATGATTGTCTTCGCCACCGCCTCATACTCAGCTACGAAGCTAATGCAGACGGCATCACAGCAGACCAAGTACTAGACGAGATTCTAAAACAAGTCGCTGTAGTGGGATAAAACCATCCTCCTACCTCCTGCTACTCGTCCTGTGAGCCCCTCAACGGCCTCAACCTCGGTGAGGAGACAAAGCCAAAAACCATGAAAAGCCAAAAACAACATATCGAACTCCCCAAAGACGTTTTCACCTCCTTGCGTGAACTACTGGAAATGGAGCGTTTTGCTCAGATCATGAGTCTTTTGGCAAACAAACAGAAAGTAAAAAGCATCTTAGGAGGCAAACACTCGTCCAAACTACGTGGACGTGGACTAGATTTCGAAGAAGTCAGAAACTATGTGATGGGAGATGACATCCGAAATATCGATTGGAAAGTCACCGCTCGTACCAAAGTCACTCACACCCGGGTGTTCAGCGAAGAGAAAGAAAAGCCCGCCCTCATAGTCGTAGACCAATCTAAGTCTATGTTTTTTGGTTCACAAAAAAGAACAAAATCAGTCGTAGCAGCCGAACTAGCTGCTGTGGCAGCTTTTCGAATACTCAAGCAAGGAGATCGCGTCGGTGGAGTAGTGATCGGCGATGATGGTGTAGACATCATCCAGCCCAAAAGAGACCGGCGCAATATTTTGCGCTTTCTTGACAAGATCGTAGAAAAGAACCATGAGTTGAAGAACCACACAGAGGGAACGCTCGATGACTCTCTGCGCGACACCATGCACAAAGTCCGAAATATCGTCACCCACGATTTTCTAGTAGTCATCATCAGTGATTTCAAAAAATACTCCCCAGAGGTGACCCGGTTTATCTCCCAAATCGCACAACACAACGATGTGATCCTCGCCAAAGTAATGGACCCTATGGAACGGGATATACCCCATATCAAATTTGTGGCGGGAAACCGTGACACACAAGTAACTGTAGATGGCAAACACAAAGCACTCAACCAGCACTTTGTCACAGGGTTTGACGAAGACTACCAAAGTTTTCAGACCCAAATGAAGAAACACCACGTGCCTGTATTTACAATCAATACCGTGGACTCGCTCGATGAACAATTGAAGGACGTATTTGCCGGAAGGAAAAAATGAAATCAGTACCCGTACATACCATCCAAGACACGGTACAGCAAACGCAAGACACTACACAAGTCGTACTACAGCAGCTGTACGAACCCGCTCCGATTGCCTTTACTTTCGAGACTATTGGATGGCTCATTTTGGCCTGCATCTTAGGATGTGCTACGTGTATCCTGATTATTCTTCAAATCCGAAAATACGTAAAGAACCGCTACCGTCGCGAAGCACTCGCCGAGCTATCGACCCTGAAAAACGCACCGCTCTCACAAACCATGATCATCCTCAAACGAGTAGCTATCTCCGTATTCGGTAGAGAAGCGGTAGGTCCAGCAAGTGGCCGCTCTTGGCTACAGTTTTTAGAAAAATCCGCCAAAGGAGTTCAATTCGTCACCTACGAAGAAAGCATCCAAAAAGCCCTATACACCGATCAACCGGTCGATACAGTGCTACAACAAAAAATCATGTCCAACGCACAAAAATGGATCCGCAACCATGCCAGATAATTTTCATATCGCATTTCCGTGGGCACTCGCTTTGCTTCCAGTCCCACTACTGGTATATTGGCTGCTGCCCTCCCTCCACATGCGAAGTGCAGCCCTGCTCTTGCCTACCTACCACAAGGCCGTCGAATACACAGGACAAAAACCAAAAAAATCAGCCTTCGTCAAACGCAGAGGTTTTTTTAGCTGGTTGATCTTGATGATGAGCTGGTGTCTACTGGTAGCCGCCATGGCCAACCCGCAGTTGGTAGGCAAACCTGAGATGAAAATCAAAACCTCACGCAGTTTCCTCATAGTAGCAGACATCTCGTTTAGCATGGCCAAAACAGACTGGCGCATCGATGGAAAGAAAGCACGTCGATGGGATGCAGTCAAAGACGTCATGAGTGGGTTCATCGAAAAACGAAAGGGCGACCGCATGGGACTCATCTTTTTTGGAACGAATGCTTACATTCAAGCCCCCTTCACTCCTGACCTTTCAACCGTAAAACAGATGCTCGACGAAGCAGATGTAGGCATGGCTGGACAAATGACCCACATCGGCAAGGCCATCAACAAAGGTCTGGAGATGTTTGATAATGACACCATCAAAACCAAAGTCATGCTCCTGCTCACTGACGGGATCGATGCGGGGGACGACATCCTCCCTCTCGATGCGGCAGCTGCAGCCAAGAAGGACTCTGTATTGATCTACTCGCTTGGAATCGGTACTCCAGGACAGAGCGGATCGGATCTGGATGAAAAAACACTGCAGCAAATATCAGACATGACTGGCGGTGAATACTTCCTAGCAAAAGACGAAGATCGATTGAAGGAGATCTATGTAGAACTAGACAAACTACAGCCCATGGAGTTTGAAGAAGCAGAAAACAAACCCATCACGATGCTTTATCCTTATCCACTAGGTGCTGCTCTAGGCATCTTGATATTATCGACCTTGCTATCCGTATTGATCAGTGTGTACAAAGTCCTACGGGACAGAAAGGAGGCTTATGCTTAAAGGGTTATTTCCTATCGACTGGGAGTTGTTCCACTTCATCAGACCCGTTTTTCTCTGGTTGCTGATTCCTATCGCTGTGATCTTGCTCATCGGTTTGGTGAGCTTTGCACAAGAAATCAAGTGGAAATCTATCATCGCCCCACACCTACGTCCCTATGTGATCCAAAAGGGTAATCAACGAACCAAAGCCTGGATGAACTTGGCCTTGCTACTGATGCTCTGTCTCGGTGTATTGGCCCTCGCTGGACCGACATGGAAGAAAATCAAATTGCCGGGAAGGATCTTAGAGACTCCTATGGTGCTGATTTTGGACCTGTCGCAGAGTATGATGGCCCAAGACCTCCAACCCACCCGCCTAGAACGAGCCAAATTTAAAATCGAAGATTTACTCAACAAAAACCCTCAAGCACGAGCAGCTCTCATTGGGTTTGCAGGCACAGCACACACGATTGTCCCTTTGTCTTGGGATTATGAAATCATCAAAAGCCATGTCAAGTCACTAAAACCTAGCGTCATGCCCTATCCGGGCTCAGACTTGCAAGCTGCACTGACCTTGGCTGACACCATACTGTCCGTCACTGATGCCCCCGGTACGGTAGTGCTCTTGTCCGATGACTTTAGCGATGAGCAGTTCTCGATGCTCAAGGATTTTGTACAAGACAAAAACAACAAAATAGAAATCCTCCCCATGAATACACCCTCTGGCAGCACCATACCTATACCATGGGGCAGAGGCACGATGAAAGATGCCAACGGGCACCCCGTATATACCTCAATCAATCAGTCTGCACTCAACAAGCTAGGCTCTCTCGACGGGGTGACAGTACATGCGCTGACACTAGACGATAGCGATGTAGAAGTCATCAGCAACAAAATCAAAGCACACCTCAAATTCACCGAGCAACCCAAAGAAAAAAAGGACGACTGGCGAGACGCTGGTTTGCTCTTCATTTTCCCTATGGCTCTTCTTGCCTTGTTTTGGTTTAGAAAGGGCTGGGTCATCTACACCCTGCCTGTTTTACTATTATCATGCAGTCAAGTCAATAGCTTCGACGACCTATGGTTCACTCCTAACTACCAAGCACAGCGACTCAGCAATGCAGGTGAGTATGAAGATGCCGGTGACCGCTACACGGACTTCATGCACAAAGGGGTCGCCTACTACAAAGCTGGAGATTATGACCAAGCGATCAAAGCCTTCAATGAAGACACCACAGCACAAGCCGCTTACAACCTAGGCTTGGCCTACTTCCAAAACGGAGACACCGTCGCTGCATGGATGGCCTTCAACAAAGCCGTAGAGATCGACTCCACCCTACAACCTGCACTCCGCAATCAGCGAACCCTAAGCCGTCTAGTCGGAACGGACGGGATGAGTGTAGGTACAGCTACCGAAGAGGACAACAAGCCCATCGCCAAAATGGAACGCAACAAAAGCATGGAGGACCTCAGTGGTGGTGGACAAGAAGCCACCAAAAAAGACATGGAAAAAAAACGTCTCGAAGAAGAGGTCGCCAGCAATATCCACAAAGGCAAAGAATTGGATCAAGTCCCCAAAGACATGGATATTGATATCCAAAAACCAGATGGTACCAAAATCATCATGCAAAAAGTCGATGATGACCCGAGTGAGTTTCTCAGGAAAAAATTTGAGTACCAGATCAAGAAGCAAAACATCAAACCCAAGGCGAATGAGACGAAGTGGTAAACTGATGCGAAACAAAACCGCTGCAAGCAGGATCGTCCTACAGCTGGGCATACTCCTAGCCCTACTGATCGCATGTCTAACCCCGCAGGATGGCCTGGCCCAAAAACTTTGGAGCCAAGTAAAACTCAATCGTACTTCTGCCTACATAGGAGAACCCATAGAGGTCAGCATCACCGTCTACACATCGACATGGTTTACTAGTGGGTTGGACCCAGGAAACATCCAAGTAAAAGGAGCATACACCGTATACTTTAGACCCGTGAGTGTCTCCTTGAGTGAAGGTGGCACGACATATCCGGGCATACAGCTGATCTACCATGTGTTTCCTCACAGTGAGCGCGACATTGTATTCCCTAGTTTAACCCTCGAAGTAGAAACACCAAAGGACGGAGATTACATCGGAGTAAAGCACCATCTCAAAACTCAAGAACGAACCATCAAAATCAAGCCCGTCCCCCCAGGCTTTGACAAAAATGACTGGCTAGTGGCCAACGGCATGTATGTCTCTGACTACTGGACTGGCAACCTAAAACAAGTAAAAGTTGGTGACGTACTGGAGCGGAGAATATCACGTACCGTATATGGTACCGTGGGTGAACTCATCCCTCCCACCGCATGGGACAGTATCGGTCATATAAGCATGTATCCCGACCGCAGCCTGACCAAAAACAACAAAGGGAAGACCTCTATCAGTTCATCGAGAACAGACGGCATGCGTTACCTCTTCGAAGAGGAAGGCCAAGTCACTCTCCCAGAGATGGTATTCACGTACTTCCACCCCTACCGAAAGCGTCTCTACAAAAAAACCCTAAAAGCCATCACTATCGATGTAGCTGCCAACCCAGATTTGGGTATTCTCAAGAGTGTACGTGACAGCCTACTGGTGCAGGAGCAAGAAGTCATTGCCCAGCAAGAGGAAGAACAACCTTGGAGCTTTATGGGACTGAGTCCAGAACAACTGGCCCTCGCCACAGTGCTGGGGATACTGGTTCTGTACCTATTGGCAAAAACCATACGCCGCATAATCCATACGATCCGTCAACGCAAAAAAGCCTACCGTGCTTCAGAAGCCTATTACTTTGACCTATTCAAAAAAGCGACACATCATGACCATGCAGAACATGCCAAACAAGCTTTGTACCGTTGGATCGATGAGTTGAAATTGGGCCAACCTACATTGGAGTACTTTGTAGGGCAATTTGGAACCGACAAACTTCAGGAGACCTTTGACACTACCGGGGATCTACACGGGTTATATATGCAAACCCAAGAATGGAAAAAAGCAAGAGCAAAATACCTCCTGCACCGACACCCTACGCCCAGCAAATCGTCTTGGATCAATCCGCAGTAATCACTGCGCCTCTTAGGTAACTCACCATCGCTCGAAAACTAGCGACCTGAGCCAATGCGGACTCATCCATACTGTCCCCATAGTACGCATCCAAAAACCGCCCTGCAGGACTCCACACCGTTTGCATTGTACCTCTAAAACGTGAACGCATGGTCTCATTGCTATTGGATCGCAACTCCTCCATCATCTGCATGTGAGCTATCGCTACGTCACGTTTGTTCCAAAAACATGACACCACATCAAAACCTTTGATCGCGAAATAAGCCGGAGAAGCAATCGCCTCATTGTAGTGCCAATCGCAAACGACAACATCTTGAGGGATATGATCGATGGCAGCAGCTGTCCCATTCTCGCTAGCCTCCCACATCCCCATACCGGTCGTCCTACCGTCCAGTAGGCGGTCTCCCCATATCCAGAGTGTCTGATCTCTACTCGACAAGTGGTTTCGAATGCGACGGACTTCATCTGCAAACAACTTTGCTTTGTCCTGTCCACCACAACGGGGACAATGCGCATCTCCAATATAAAACACCTCGTCCATCCCCGCATGAAATGCTCTTGCCTCAAACACCTCCATGATTTCATCGACCAATGCAAACACGACTTCATGGACTTTGGGGTGCAGCGAACAGTAGCTCTTGCAATACAAACTATCCTCATTGGGCCAAACATACTCCTCAGGCATCACAACATGAGGAGTCTCATCAAATGCTGGAAATTCACGCAACAAAGCATGAGTAGTCCCCGCCCAAGACTGATGTCCCAATAAATTGATCTGCGGAATCAACTCGATCTGTTGCCGACGAGCCGCCTCGACTAGCTGCTTCACTTGCTGCTTAGACAGTGCATTCTTATCTCTCAATTGCGGATAAGAGCGATAGCGGTAATTGAAATCCACACGCAAAATCAATGTATTGATTCCGTTGGGTCCTAGCTCCTCTTCCATGAACTTGACAAAATCATCTACCCGTGCTGCACTTGGCGCAGCGATAGCAAAAGCGTGGGTAGGGTTCCATGAAGTTGAACCTTGAGCCACTGCCGCACTCACTCCTAGCATCAAAAAAAGAATACATTTTCTCATGGCATAAATGTAGAGCAAATAATTTCCTCTTGGTAAACTAATCGCCAAACGCCCCCGTCCAATCGCTCAATGCAGAACAAGATACCTCACGTCTAAAAAACCAGCCTGTCTCTTCCCAATCACACTTTTAAGAATTATCTCTAAATGTAAATTCCTTCATTTCACCAGAAAAAAAGTGAAGCTCACCGATTTCAGCTTTAGCAACATGAGTTCCTCGCCTATCATTGCATCGTAATCAATTTCAAAACACGATAAAATTACGACTATGAAACAAACAGTAAAAACAATCGCCCTGACGCTATTCGTAGCAATGTCATCCCTCGCATATGCAGGAGAGAAGTCTGAAAAAGCACTTAGCCCAGAGCTAAAAGTACAGATTCAAGCCATGGCTGATTCTAGAGTAGCTGTTAAATTCAGCAAGCTCGAAGGAGAAGTCGTCAAAGTGAAAATTTACGATGCATACGGTTCATTGATCTACTCGGACAAAGATGTAGCCAATACCAAATATGCCAAAAGCTTTAACTTATCAGCTTACCCAGCAGGTAAGTACTCTTACTCTGTATCCAACGGTGTATACAGCGTCACTAAGACTGTAGAATTGAAGTAATTCTAATTTAGAAATCAACGCAAAGCCTGATGCCTTCCGCATCAGGCTTTTTTGTATCCAGACTTTTCGCAAACCAACACTGGGTCATCAACGGACTCGTTTACCCTTACCAAAATCATGATTAAGATCATCTAATAGGATCTAAACCCCAATTTGTCAACAAACCCCTTATATACGAAGGAAGGGAATATAGGGAGCAAAACAGGTGATATAAAAAATCTGTCACTTCACCTAGAAAAATATGAAGCTCACCGATTTCAGCTTTAGTACCTCCCCATACTCCCCTATCATTGCATTGTAATCAAATTCAAAAACACGAAAACATTACACACATGAAAACGACACTTAAAACAATCGCCCTGTCCCTATTCGTTGCATTGTCTAGCTCAGCATTCGCTGCAAAGACTGCAGACAAAGTTGTAAGCCCTGAGCTCAACGTTCAGATTTCAGCTATGGCAGAGTCTAAAGTGGCTGTGACATTTGACAAACTCGAAGGAGAATTGGTCAAAGTAAAAATATACGATGCATACGGAACATTGATCTACTCGGACAAAGATGTAGATAGCGCAAAATATGCGAAGGCATTTGATTTGTCTCACTATCCAGCAGGCAAATACTCCTACACAGTATCCAACGACGTATACAGCGTCACCAAGACTGTAGAGATAAAATAAGGAATTACCAAAGGTATAACTTTTATAAGCCTGGCGTTTCGTCAGGCTTTTTTTATGCCCAATCTTCAAGGATTTCAAAATGAAACGCAAAACACACGAAAAGATTAGGTAGGTTTTTCATATTTGCAGAATGATTTCAATCAATAACTTATCATATTATTTGGGCAGTCGTGCCTTATTTCACGAAGCATCACTTCACATCAAGCCCAAGGACAAAATTGGGTTGATTGGACTCAACGGTACAGGAAAGTCCACCTTATTGAAACTCATCACCAATCAGCTCAAGAAAGACGGTGGTGACATCAGTAAATCCAAGGACTGCACCATTGGTTTCCTGAACCAAGACATGCTTTCTTTCCAGTCGGAAGATTCCATCCTCTCAGTGGTGATGGAGGCATTTCAGGATGTGATCGACATCCAACATGACATAGACAAGACAATACACCAAATGGAAACCAACTACGAGGACAAACTCGTAGAGCGACTGGCCCGATTGCAAGAAGAATATGAGGCCAAAGGAGGGTACACCTTGCAAAGCCAAGCAGAAGAAGTACTCGAAGGAATAGGTTTCAAAACCGAAGATCTCCAGCGACCCCTCAAAGAATTTTCTGGAGGATGGAGAATGCGTGTGATTCTAGCCAAACTCCTGCTAGAATCTCCTTCGCTCCTCATGCTTGATGAGCCAACCAACCACCTTGATCTACCCTCTATCCAATGGATAGAAAACTACCTGAAAAGTTACGAAGGAGCCGTCATCGTCGTCTCTCACGACCGGGAGTTCCTCAACAACACCATCAACACCATCGTAGAAGTCAGCCAGCAAAAGCTGACCGCTTACCCTGGCAATTACACCAATTACCTCGAGGAAAAAGAAATGCGCAATGAATTACAAAAAAATGCATTTCTCAACCAACAGCAGGCCATCAAACAAACAGAACGCTTTGTCGAACGCTTCCGTTCCAAAGCAAGCAAGGCTCGTCAAGTACAGTCACGTGTCAAAGCCCTGGAGCGCATGGACAAAGTCGAAGATATCATAGAAGACAATGTCGCCATCAATTTTGCCTTCAATTTCGGCAAGCAATCCGGTAGGCATGTCGTCACCATCAACAAGGTGTCTAAATCCTATCCAGGCATTGACATTCTCAAAAACGCCAGTGCCAACATCGAGCGAGGTGACAAAATCGCACTGATAGGTGCCAATGGCAAAGGAAAATCCACACTGCTACGCATCATCGATGGTGATGATCCTGTCGAAGGAGAAGCCAAGATGGGATTCAACGTCAACCCTGCCTTCTTTGCACAGCATCAACTCGAATCTCTCAACATTGAAAACGAAATCCTCGAGGAACTCAAGCAATTTGGATCAGGCAAGACCGAACAAGAACTCCGAGGAGTCTTGGGTTGTTTCTTGTTTTCGGACGAAGATGTATTCAAAAAGATAAAAGTACTCTCAGGAGGAGAGAAGTCTCGAGTAGCACTAGCCAAAACATTGATTTCGGAAGCCAATTTCCTCCTACTCGATGAGCCTACCAATCACCTTGATATCCAATCAGTCAACATCCTGATACAGGCCCTCCAGCAATACGAAGGATCCTTCATCCTAGTCTCTCACGACCGCTACTTCGTCAGTCAGGTCGCCAACAAAATTTGGTGGCTCGAAGACCAACAGATCAAGGAGTATCCAGGCACCTACGACGAATACATGTGGTGGTCTAGCAAAAATCAAAAACAACAGTCCCACAAACCCACTCCTAAGAAAGTAGAGACTCCCAAAGAAAAAAAGAAAAAGACAAAGAGCGTCGATCAAAATCAGTTGTCCAAGCTCAAGAAAGAGCTCCAAACTGTCGAATCAAACATCGAAAAACTGGAAGAAAAAAAGATTGAACTGGAAGCAGACCTTGCTAACCCAGAACACTTCAATGATCTCGACAAGCTCAGCAAGCTCGATCAATCTTACAAAAAGCTACAAGAAGACCTTGAAAGCAAAAACAATAGATGGGAAGAATTGGTCATGGAGGTAGAAGAACTAGAAAACTAGTTCTTCTACCTTATGAATCTTTGCAATAACTCAGCGCTACTTCACGTACAGGCTCTTCTTTGTGATTGTCTTCTCTGAGGCTGTACCCCTGAATCACACGATCATAGTGCTGCCACAGTTCGGCGTGCAGGTTATCAATGGTCTTGACGTTCGCATAGTCGTAGGCATTTTTAGCCATACGTGTACGCAAGTCATCGTCGTTGAGTATAGTCAATATTTTTTTGTAGAAACTCGTCAATTTGCCTGGCTCACACAAAAAACCAGTCACTCCGTCTTTGACAATATCAGATGGACCACAGGCATCCGCTGCGACCACAGGCGTACCTGATGCCATCGCCTCGAGTACTACATTGCCAAAAGTTTCGGATGCCGAAGGGAAGAAAAACAAATCACACGAAGCATATATCTGAGAAAGTTCCTTTCCAGTTTTCTTCCCTGTAAACAGCGCGTCAGGCATTTTCTCTTCCAACCACTTGCGCTCTGGTCCCTCTCCAGTGATGACCATCGTGATCTTCTTATTCTTTCTTTTGAAAAGCTGATACATCTCGGCCAATACCGATACGTTCTTTTCTTTGATCAATCGACTGACAAAAAGGACTGTCTTGTGATCATTAGGGATTTTGCCTTCAAATAAATTTTCGTTTTTAAACTTAGGATGGAAACGACTGGCATTGATGGCTCTACCCCAAATCGTCATCTTATCATTATCGATCCCCAATTTGAGCAAATCTTTGCGCACAGGGCCTGTCGGCACCAAAGTCAAATCTGCGTTCTTGTAGAACCAAGCCAACACTTTATTGATCACTCGACCGATGGTATTCACTCCTACGAAAGTCATGTAATACTTGAGATAAGTAGGATAGTGTGTATGATAAATCGTCATCACTGGTATGTGTTTGCCTTTGGCATACTTGATTGCATACCTGCCGAGCAAAGAAGGAGAAGTAAAGTGAACCACATCTGGAGCAAATGCATCCAATGACTCTTTCAATCCTTCCATTTTACCCGGCAACCCCATTCTATAGCCTACTTGAAAGGGAATCTTGAAGTAAGGACAAAGCAATATTGGGAAATCGATGGCACTCATATCCTTGGGAGGATGAGGCGTCACAATCATGAGATCAAAACGATCTTTAGGGAAACTTGCAATGATCTTGTTGAGGGTAATACTCACACCGTCAAAATCTTCTTCCAACACGTCTGCAAAGAGTACTACTTTCTTCTTTCTATTCTGCATCTGACCTTATACGATAGTTCAATTCAAAAGGGTGTACAAACACCGAACCAGTTTTTATTCACCCTGAGAGTGGAGTACAGTTTGTACCAACTCTACTACTACGTCACTCAAAGCCGGAACTACCCCTAATACGTCTGTACCTTTTTTTTTCTTTTTTAACCCTTTCGCATAAGCTTCTATTTTGGAAGTGTCCAGTTGTCCAGCGACCACCCCTACCCCTAAATCTTCATACTCTACATAACTGACGTTGGCTGCTTGCTCAAAATCTCCCGCTATATACTGTATCAGTAGTGGCTTTTGCATCGCAATGGCTTCAAATATTAGATTAGAACCGGCAGACCCCACCACTCCCGAAGCATGTTTGAGTTTCTCCCTAAACTTCTCTGCATCAGAGGGCTGATTATCTACTCCCTCTAGCGAGATTGGCTTACCAAAATTGATAACGACTACTCCAAGACGCAACAAGGCAGAGATGATTTCGGTACCATTGCCATCTCGAAAATACGACACCACATAGCCATCACGAGACAGTTGGTCAGCAGCCACATCTATATCGGGACGAGCGACCCTTGTATCTTCAGACAGCGGCCGAATGGGCGTAAAATGTACTGCTACTTTGAAATCCGCCAACCCCGTGGCTACCTTGACTTTGAAACGTTCTTTCCTCAACCCCTCTTTGGGTAGTGCAATCGGATGGTCACAATACGGAAAAATCAACGCGTGACCTATCGATATCACTTTCACCCCGAGTAGCTTGGCTGCATACGTACAGGGAGCATCTCCATCTGAGATCACCACGTCTGGCTCGTACGTGCGTAAGCGCTTGACATCTTGGGCAATTCGACGTACAAACAACAACGGAGAACTCCCTGGTAGGATCGAACGAATGGGCTTGACTGCTGGGCGATCACATAAAACTTCATAAGCCATATCTCCGGCAAACACTTGGCATTTCCATCCATGACCGAGCAAGGCTGGCAACAAAGTCAGCGCCCGAGACGAATGTCCTCTCCCTCTCCCATGAATAAAATATGCGATCCTCATACGCTCTACTTTGACGATTTCAATTAGTTTTGCTGCTCAAAGTTAGGCTTCTCCCAAGTCTCAAGCATTAAAAGAATTATATGTTTTTTTTCAAAAAGAAAAAAGCCCTAGACAAATCTCCGCTTCTCAAGGACCCAGAGATCAAAAGAAAAGTTTCGTTCTGCATCAGTCACAAAAACAGGTTCGAACAACTCAGTAAAACCCTAGAAGTCAACCTCAAAGACAACTTGGATTTAAGAGATCAGATTGAGTTCATCTTGACAGATTTCAACGATGACGAAACGATCAAAAACTGGATTTTTGACAACTTCAAGAGCTATCTTGAGGACGGTTACCTCAAATATTTTCACAGCCCAGACATGCCTAAGTTCCACATGTCTGCCGCCAAAAATGCCTGCCACAACATGGGACAAGGAGCCATCCTTGTCAGTCTAGACTGTGACAATTATACGGGAAAAAACGGAGGACAATTCGTGCTTGACAACTTTGAATCCCACGCTCAAAACATCGTGCTTTGGCAGTTTTCGAAAATCAAACGAGACGGTTCGCATGGCCGTATCTCTGTCACACGTGATGTCTACCACCAGCTCGGGGGCTACAACGAGAGCTTCCATGAAATGGGATACCAAGACGATGACTTCATGAAGAGAGCCATGGCACTAGGGGCCAAACAAGTCAAACGAAAAGACCCAGACTACAACAAGACCATCCCGAACGACAAGTACGAGCCCGTCAACATGTCGTATGAGAAAATGCGAGATGCCAACAAGGCCGTATCGAATAAAAACATCAAGGCGAAACAATTGCACGCCAATCAAGGCAAATACCTTGTCAACAATTTTTACCAACTGAACACTCAGGGTGAATTAGTCAAAACCGATAAACCAAAGGTCAATCCATGAAGTTTCTAGCTCTCCTGAAAAGAACCTCTCCCTCCATCTTCTTTTTTGCGCTCATCGTCAGCGTCATTTCTGGAGTATGCTCTACCTATGTGATCCAACTGGTTCATCAATTTGCCGGACAGGGCATAGAATCCGACCCTCTTTTCTCCTACAAATTCATGGGGGCCGTCATTTTATTTGGTATCACAGGGGTACTGTCCTCTTACTTCATCTCTGTGCTCACGCAATCGATGATTTTCAAATTGAGAACAGAGTTGTCCAGCAAAATACTCAATGCGTCTTTTCAAAAGACAGAGAAAAATTTGGATAAAATCCTACCCGTACTGACCGCTGACATCAACTTTGTCTCTGCGAGCATGAACCGACTACCTCCTGTCGTCACAGGGCTGGCTACCGCCATCGGATGTATTGTTTACATGTTCATCCTCTCGTGGAAAATGACCCTTGGCAGCATGGCACTCTTTGGTATCTCGTTCATTGTCAACTACCTAGCCTTACCCTATCTCAAAAAATACAGTGAGGCAGCCAGAGACGTGTGGGACAAGATCCACAAGAACTTCGAAGGAGTCGTCTACGGGATGAAAGAGCTCAAACTCAACAAACAACACAGAGTCAATTTCATCCAAACCAATATCGGCCCCAACTGCGAAGAAGAAAACAAATACCGTGTCAAAGAGGAAGTCCTCTACGCAGTATCTTCTCGCATCGTAGAGATGATCCTCCTCATGGGTATCGGTATCTTCATCATCAACATGGCAAGTATCCCATGGATGGACAAAGACGAATTTGGTGATTTTTTGCTCGTCCTTCTCTTTACCGTGGCTCCTTTGGCTACAGTCAGTGGTTTCTTGAAACACATCAAAAGGACACAAGTTTCCTTGAAAAAAATCGATGATATCGGAGTGAGCCTCGTCGAAGAACCTGATTTTGAAACCAAAGAACTGGACTATTCCAAATGGAACCCAGCGACAGATCCTTTGTTTTCCTTCCAAAACGTATTCTTCTCTTATGACTCCCAGTCTGAAGATGAAAAATTTTCTATCGGGCCTATCAATCTGGACGTCAAAAAACAAGAAATCATCTACGTCATTGGTGGCAATGGCTCTGGTAAAACGACCTTCATCAAAATGCTGACAGGACTATATGTACCTACTCAAGGTGACATTAAACTCAAAGGGCAAGACATCACGGAAGAACAACTCGACAACTACCGCAAACACTTTGCGGGGGTATTCACAGACTACTACCTATTCGATGACTTGATGCACATCGATCCGAGTATCGTGGACAGAGAAGCCAACAACCTGCTCAAAGAATTGGAAATAGACCACAAAGTCAAAATCACAGATGGACACATCTCTACGACGCAACTATCCTACGGTCAGCGCAAGCGTCTAGCGATGATGGTTGCCATCCTCGAAGACAAAGACGTCTACATTTTTGACGAATGGGCTGCCAACCAAGACCCTTATTTCAAGGAGATCTTCTACGTACGCATATTGCCACAGCTCAAAGCCAAAGGCAAAACTATCATAGCGATATCGCACGATGAGAAGTACTTTGAGCACGCAGATCGTGTCGTCAAAATGATGGATGGTCAACTGATCGAAGTAAAACACTAAAACGCTATGTTTACGCTCGTCGATTGCAACAATTTTTGGAGTCCCTCAGGAGGTGGCGTCCGACGCTACCATCTAGAAAAGATGGAGTACTTCAAGCACCGTACAGACGTCAAGTATGTTTTCGTCATGCACGACGACAAAACCTACACCGAACAAATCGGTGAAAATGCGTACATCGAGCATCTACACGTACCCAAAGTCATGGGCAACTGGGAGTACCGCTACCTCCGCAGACGCAGTGTCCTCGCTCCCATACTCAAACGCATCGATCCAGAGGTGATCGAAGTAGGCTCGCCCTATTTCATGCCATCCATGGTCAACAAAATAGTGGAGGAGGAAAAACTCAAAGCCAAAGTCTTTGGCTTTTGGCACGCAGACTTCCCAGTGACCTACGTCAAACGGTTCCTGTCAGGCTGGCCACTCAACCTCGAACAAAGAGGTGAAAACATCGCTTGGTCTTTTGCACGCAAGCACTACAACAAAATGGCGGGCGTCCTCGCCTCCAGTGAGGTCATCATCCAGCGCATGGAGCGCAATAACATCCAAAACGTTCATTTCGTACCCTTGGGAGTCAATGAGGTACTATTCCATCCTGACAAAAAAGACCAATCACTCATCGACGACATGAAACAAGGGGAGCCTAACCGACTTTTTCTCTTTTTTCCACATCGATTCAGCAACGAAAAGGGTCTCAACTTGCTCTTGGAGGCTTATCCACTCGTGTGCCAACAACTCGCTCTCGATCCAGTACTCGTACTCGCGGGTACTGGCCCATATCAACCTGCCGTAGAGAAGGCTGCTCAACAATACGAGCACGTACATTTCATTGGTTTCATCAAAGAAAAGGAGACCATGGCCAAATATTTCGCAAGTGCTGACTTGGGGTTTGCGCTGAGTGCATGGGAGACATTTGGTTTGTCACTGGTCGAATCCTTGAGCTCTGGCTTGCCACTCATAGCAGCCAACGATGGAGCAGCCATGGAGCACATCCAACGCTCCGAAGCAGGGCTGATCCTAGAGTCTTTGACTCCAGAAGTCCTCACTACAGCCATTGTCCAATACGCTAGCCTACCCAACCAAGCAGCACTCAAAACCAAAGCACGTGCCTACGCCGAAAACCTCAGTTGGAAAAACTGCTTTGACAAGCAAGTCCACATCTATGAGGAAGCCATACAAAACGCCAAGCACTAGACTAAACTACTCCTCCAACTTCAACATTTCGGCAGCAAATGCATTGCCCAACTGTATATAGTTGGCACTTTGATAATGCCACGGATCGGAGTATTTGTAGCGTTTCGTCTCTCGGACGATCGCTGCATGATCATCCTCGCGGACAAACTTCTCTTGTCCGTACTGGACCAACTCCCCGTACTTCC
This sequence comes from Reichenbachiella sp. 5M10, assembly GCF_002742335.1. NCBI lineage: Bacteria > Pseudomonadati > Bacteroidota > Cytophagia > Cytophagales > Reichenbachiellaceae > Reichenbachiella > Reichenbachiella sp. 5M10. The sequence goes on from NZ_MDGR01000007.1 coordinate 2,529,335, forward strand.
AAACCTTGCCATTGTAGCCCTCATTTCCCGAATCTGAGATCTTGCCGATGACTACTGGCATATCATCCGCCCACATCGTCGCACGGATCAGACCCATCAGTCGCTTGAGATTGTCATAGTACTTGAGTGAAGCAGACTCTACCTTGCCGTCACTCTCTCCCTGCATCCAGAGGATTCCTTTAGGGATCAGTATGTCCTCGACACCATCTCCATCTATGTCATGATCAGCCATCGCATGACGCATCGTCGCTAAGAAATGATCGTACTGGTTGATTCCTTTCTTACCGTGATAATCTGGGTCCCAACACCCCCATTCATTGGCGAGCGTATCGATGGATGTCCCCCCACGTGAGTACTTTATCAGTGCAATCCGCTTGCCTGGCTTGGCTTCTTGCATGGTCATCGCAAAGCTGAGTTCCAACCCAAAACGGTCCGAGTACTTGTTCTTTTTCATGTCTGCAGCGAATCCCGTACCATGTCCTGGCTGCAACACCTGCCAGCTACCTACTCCTCCACCTACTTCATCGTCTGCGACCGTATGGCCATGAAAGATATAAATCCCATCCTGCGCCTTGTTCAGTGAGTCAGGTAAGTCTTTGACGTAACCGTACCCTTCCATGTTGGACTGTCCTCCGAGAAAATACAGTTCGACTTCATTGCTCTTCTTTTGCGCTTGCGCGAAAACTGCCATACAAAGCATCCCCATCATTACACTCCATTTTTTCATCTTCTTCCTTTTTCAGCTCTCATCAATCCTTCGATGTAATAATAATCTGCATAAGTCAACGGCACATCGACTTCACTATTGGCAGGTAAGTGTCCCACACAATGCTCGATCAAGAAATTGCCATTAGTACCCAAATCCGCCAAGTAGTTCGTTGACAAACTGGTCAGCATTGCATTGGCCAACTCCGAATAGCCCTGATCCGGCACATAGCTGTCTAACTCCAACAGACCTGAGGCCAGGATAGCTGCTGCTGAGGCATCACGGGGAGCATCTGGTGCAGCGTCAAAATCCCAAACCGGCACCTTATCTTCAGGCAGATTGGGGTGATTCATTACAAATTGAGCAATCTTATTGGCCTGCGCCAAGTATACCGAGTCTCCTGTGGATCGAAACATGACTGTAAACCCATACAGCCCCCAAGCCTGACCTCTCGCCCATGCAGACTCATCGCTGAGCCCTTGGGCTGTTTTCTTCTCTTGTACTCCACTTCCATCTGGCGCATAGTTCAACACATGGTAGCTGCTGTTGTCCGCCCTGAAGTGATTGTTCATCGTGGTATTGGCGTGTGTCACAGCGATATCGTAGTATGTACTATCACCCGTTTCTTGGGTAGCCCAAAACAACAATTCGAGGTTCATCATGTTGTCAATAATCACGATATAATCATCCGATCCCGAATCCCAAGAACGGATACACCCTACCTCTGGTGAAAAACGACTTGCCAATGACTGTGCACTGTGTACAAGAATTTCTTTGTACGCTGGTGTGGGGTCCAACCGATTGGCATTGCCAAAACTGCAAAACATCATGAAGCCCAAATCATGTGTCCCTGTATTGAATTGTTCTTTCTCTAGCAAAGCCAACATTCGATCCGCTTCGTTGAGCAAGATTGTATCTCCATTGCTCTCATAGAGATACAGCAGTGTCCCTGGATAAAACCCACTACACCACCACTCCGAACTACTCGTAGTGAAGTCTCCATCCTCAAACGAGCGAGGAAACTCTCCATCATCCAATACCTTCATCATGTTCTTGTAATGTACTGTAGCCAGCTCTACAGGAGTCAACCCTTCCGATTTGGCACTCGATTCTTCTTGCTTAGGTTTGGTTTCACAAGCCATCAAACTCGCAAAAGCCAAGGCCATCATTAGTCTTTTCATATCTATTCGTTTGCTATTATAGTTTCCATTCTAACACTTGTACCTGAGTCGCTTCCGTCTCTGCTATTCCTTCCCCATCGACCTGCGTCACATCCTGCAAAAACAAGTTCAGCTCTGCCTTGTGACTCCAAAGACTCGGGTCCAAGGTTGGCTCCCATGCCGCAAACCCCTCGGTAGTCAAATCACGCAGCTCCCAGGCCTCATAGTCTGGAGCAAATGACATAGCCACGGTCACTTTGTTGCCTCGCTCGACGTCCCTAAAGATAACCAAAGCCCGATCATTTGCTGCCACTATCTGCGGTCTAGCAATCGGAATAGCCTTGGTCCCTATACCCGACAGACTAAACGGCACAGTACGAAACCCCAAATCACGGCAGACCCATCGGTCCTCTCGCTGTGTGATGAATTGATACTGTGGGACACTGTCCCCTTGGTTTTTCCAGTAACTCACGATCATCGGTCGTCCGTCCTCATCAGTGGCCATAGAAGTTTGATTGATCAAGTCGCTGTGCTGAGGTATATACTTCACCACTTCGGCTGTCGCGGCGGTGATAGGCAATGTATAAGTGTCCCCATTCGACTTTTGCCAAGTCAGTCCTCCATCGGTAGATTTGGCATAGCTCATGTCGTGATTGCTCGCCACGTCGGAACTTTCTCGCCAGACCCATGACAAGTGTACGACACCCCCATCACCTACACAAGCCTGCCAGTAGGCATTTCGCTCCCCTTCTCCACTGATCAAGTTGTCTTGTAATCGTGTCCATTGGGCCGTGACCAAAGAATACTTATTGATGATCAAATCTCCATGTCCAGAGCCTCCATCTCTGTACATAAACAACAAATCCCCTCCTGCCATGGTATAAAATTCTGGATAAGAAACGACCTCTTCCTCTCGATCAATCATGGGGATTTCATCCGAAAAATCCAATACCTCGGGAGCAGTAGAGCGAATGTAGCGCAACTTCGAATTATGATGATCCCAGCTCACATGAATATAGCCATCTCCATCGACAATGAGACTGATTGCATTGTGTGCATCTTTGGTATTCCCTTGATACCTCGTCTTCTTCAGCTCCCAATCCCTACTACCCGAGGCACGCTTGCCTATCACCAGAACACCGTCCGCATCGTAGTACCCTATGTACTGATACCCTAGGTGGGTATATAGAGCATTTTTTCTAAAAACGGGCGTATTGACGGAGTTTCGTGCCCACCCCCATCCTACATCTACCCGTCTAACCGATGGCTCACAAGCCAGCAATGTTGCTGCAAGACACAAAACCCCAAGTATTCTCTCTCTCATTCACTTATTGGGAAAATAGTAAACCCTACATGATACGCATTAGGTTGCAAACGGTATACATCATAGGGTTTCGCTCCCCAGCTATTGTCTCCTCCGACTCCTCGTTGTTTGTAATCAATAACTATCTCTGTCATGTCTCGGTCTGGCAAATCTGTCGTATGAAAATTCTCTGACTTGGGGTGATCCCAGTCCTCCAGTGTCTGATGATGCATGGTAAAGCCAAAGACGCTATCTGCGACAAACATCAGGCCTCGGCCTTGCGCATCTGTGATCTGCATCCAGCGAACATCCGTACGGTTGCCATTCTCCTGTGGGCGAATATAGGGTGTCGACATCTCGCTCACCTTCATCTGGTAATGTCCTACATAGGCACTTTCCTTCCTATCGATGTAGTTTTCGTGTGGTCCTCGCCCATACCACTCAGTGTCTGTATACCCCTCCAGCAGCTGCATCCTCAGACCTACCCTAGGTACTTCTGGTAATCCCTCCTCTAGGTCCACATCGTAATCCACGTCCACCTCGCCGTCCGCAAACACTTCGTAGCGAATAGATCCATTGGAAGACAAATCCTCAAACACCATCGCACAAACTACCGTCGTTGATTTCTTAGATCTGATTACCTCTACACTCATGACACGTCTATTCGCACCTGCTAGTTTGTACACCTGACTCGTCTCTCCCAAATTGCTCCCATGATCATTGTCTGTCAGAGCTCTCCAAAAAGTCGGGTGCAGTCCTTCCAATATCATCTCAACCCCATCCAACTCATAAGACGACAAGGCTGCATTCGTTTTGTCTATCGCTACAGAAAACCCTTTGCCCTTCACGGTCACCTCCTCGTCCGTCTCTATGGTTTTCACCTTCCCCTTTTTCTTTTCAGTGACTGTAGGGGCAGCCGTCTGGATCAGAAACTGCTCACTAGCCACCTCGTGCCCTGTAGATAGGAGTCCTAGTTTGTTTTTCCGCGTGACCGATAGATTCAAGAAATACTCCTTATCTGTGGATCGCTCATAGGCCCCTATCGATGAAACCGAAAGAACCATCGTATCCTGTGGTGCCAATTGGATGTCCTCCCACGATCCCGTGGCGACTGCTATGCCTTCTTCTATCAACTCCCAGCCGATCGCCAACGCCTCCAAGTCCGTGAAGAAATAGCCGTTCACAACCTGCAATTCATTCTCACCAAGCTCAAAGTGTACGTCCTCATAAATTTTCTTCACTTCGACTAGTCCTGAGTGAGGCTCTCTGTCGGACCCTACCAGGCCATTGGCACAGAAGTTGCCATCCTGATGAACTCCCTCGGGTTCGAAATCACCTCCATACCCATAGTAGGTCTCTCCATTTTCTTCTTCGATGAACAGTCCCTGATCCACCCAGTCCCAGATCGAACCTCCTTGTACTTGGCGATGGGCATAGACGAAATCCCACAACTCTCGAAGGTTGCCGTTACTATTACTCATGGCATGCGAATACTCCACCCAAATGAACGGCTGGTCGGGGTATTGGCCGACATAATCCTTCTTGATTTCATCGATCCCTGCATACATCCAGCCTATGACATCAGTCATCTTCTCCTCGGTATACCACTGATCTCGGTACTCAAACTGCGCTACACGCGTCGGATCCATGGCTTTGGCAGTGCGATAGGACGCAGCAATATTCGGGCCTGGACCGATCTCATTGCCCACTGACCAAGAGATAATGGATGGGTGGTTCTTGTCCCGAGCGACCATACCTCTCATACGCTCGACGATAGCCTCTTTGAACTGCGGATCATTGCCCAGAGATCCTTCTGGACTATAGCCATAGTCGTGCGCTTCGACATTGGCCTCATCGATGACATAGAGGCCATATGCATCGCATAGGTCATACCACTCAGGCTTATTTGGATAGTGAGATGTCCTCACCGTATTGATGTTGTATTCCTTCATCAATCGAATGTCTTTGAGCATGCTCTCAGTGCTCACCACGTGTCCCGTGACAGGATCGTGCTCATGACGATTCACTCCCTTGATGTAGATAGCTTGCCCATTGACTAGTAGCTGACCCTTCTGTATTTCTACAGTTTTGAACCCTATCTCTTGCTTGACCGCCTGCTTGAGTACATTGTTGAGTTTGAGCTGTATAGTCAAGGTATACCTGTCTGGACGCTCAGCAGACCACTGACGGACCTTGGCAAACTCTTTGGTGAAATTTAGCATCTCTTTATCTCTTGGTGCGACGTCCTTGGTGAGTGATTCGCGATAGATCTCCTCCCTACCCTCGTACAGTTTCACAATCAGCTCTGCTTGCCGAACAGTCTCTTCCTGATTGCGCACACTCACCTCCAAGTCCAACAGCCCATCTTGGTAGTCATGAATCAAAGTACTTTTTGCAAAAAAGTCCCAAATAGCGGTTTTGGGAGTAGCTGTAATAAATACATCACGCTCTATCCCACTGAGTCGCCAAAAATCCTGATCCTCAAGATAACTCCCATCACACCAGCGGTAGACCTCCAATGCAATCGTATTTTGCCCCGCTCGTACATACGCCGTAATGTTGAACTCCGCAGGCAACTTACTATCTTGGCTATAACCTACTTTTTCGCCATTGATCCACAGGTAAAAAGCGCTATTGACTCCCCCCAAATGAATCACCAAATCTCGCTCAGTCGCCCACTCCTCCGGCAACTCAAAGCTGTGCCGATACGACCCCACAGGATTATAACTGTGATCGATGAAGGGTTTATTCTTAGGGAATGGATATTTGATATTGGTATAGATTGGATAGTCATATCCGTACATCTGCCAGTCACCGGGTACGGGGATTTCATCCCAGTCACTCACATCGTAGCTCTCCTGATAAAACTCTTTCGGTCGCTCCTCTGGCGTAGCGGCCCAATGAAACTTCCAATCGGCATTGAGCAACAGGTACTGATCCGATAACGACCGATCCCCGATGCGCGCCTCTGCTTCGCTAGCATACGGAATAAAAAAAGCTCTGTCTTCTTCTTTGTTGATATCAAACACCGAAGCATTCTCCCAATCATTCTGTTGTGCCAGTAGCACGTTTGGCAGTAGCAGCATCACCACCCACATTATCCCTCTTATCATTTCGTCAATCGATTTCTTCTTGACGATAAAGTTAAGAAAATCTTCTACACACAGCACCTATTTGTCTCAAGCCTTGCTGCCGTTATGTCTTGCGGGTTCGGGCACATATACATACCAAACAAACCTCCTGACCAGGCATACAATTGATTCGTGCACAACCCGCAAGTTCGAATCAAAAAACACAGAAGATCGGAGCATAGACTAAACGAATGCCATCCTATCCACACCGTACAAAGTAGTAAGCAAACGGCGCAGAGGCTTAGCAGAAAACAGCCCCCCTCCAAAGCATTGCCCTTGTCCCAAAAAAAAGGTAGTATTGAAAGGTAAATAATGATCATACTTGTGATCGTCATACTATAGTTATGATCCTAGATGCAGAGAATTGACTACAATCATAAAACGATAGCTGAACTGCTAACTCTTAATGGAGCTCTAAGGGATATTTTCATATTGGGCTCTACACTTGACGATTGGAACAACGTTTTGCACGGCTTGAAGAACTCAGATTATGGCTTGGACTTCCTCATCGACTCTGAACCCGCAGAACTTCCTCACAACGCAGAAGAAATATTTAAAATTGAAAATTCAAAAACGTTAAGAGTAAGACAAGATAACATTTTCTTCAACTCATACTTTTTTGTTGATTCCGAGATAGATTTTGACATTGACCCTCGTGACTTTGTAGCTTTTGAGCAAGGAGAGGACTTGGTCAACTTCATGAGATTCCTTAGCAACTTAACCAACAAACCTTGCATACTAACACCTGAACTAGATCAGGAATATATCTTGATGAAGATACTACCGAACTCCTCTAAGATTCATGTGTAAAACGACAGCCCAACAGACTATGAATGAATGAGGTTTCATCAGTCAGGACACTTTGGTTGGACTTGGAAAATCCGCCACAACTTTTAAATTTGAACCAAGATGTGGCTATGTACGAGACGAGAGGTTAGTATTTCCAATACTCCACTCATCATGGCAGGCCATAAAAAAATCTCAATAGCTATGAAAACATATTTTGCAATAATCTCTTTAATCGTTCTCTCTCTAACTTCATGTGGCAAAGAAGATTCAAGCTCAATAGTTGGTGAATGGAGATTAACTAAACTAACCTATTGGGGAATAGAAGAAGGTAGTGAAGAATGGTCTTTCTTTGAGGATGACTACTCCAATTATGGAGTTACATATACATTTCTTGCTAATGGAACTTTAAAGATTGATGCTGGAAACAACCCGGATTGGGTAAATAATACAGCTAACTACGAATTTGGATATTTCCCACTTGGAGGATCAACTGATCCTGAAGCTCTTTTGGTGAAAATTGATGGTTCAAAATGGACATACAGCTACGATGGAACTACGATGATCCTTGGAAAGTCCTACGTTGATGGGGCTGACTATCATTTCGACAGAAAATAATTTTTGCTAAAAATTGTTAGCATGAATGTACCAACTGCCACTTTTCAGACTTCTGCTCGCAGGATTTTTAGACTTTCGAAACACTATACCTCGAACACCCTAGTCATCGCTACAGTCATGATCCTTGAAACAGAGTCCTCTGAGACCAAGCAAAACTGACAAGAATGAATCCAAGCCGTCCTAGCGAACATATTATCTCTAAATGCCGATCAAATACATAACACAAAACTCAAATAACCTCCATAACACGCCAAATAGCAAATATCCATGTTGCATGGCTCAAGATGCGTAGAGAACTGCACCACCGCTCCCCTCAGAAAGGATAGAAGGCCGTGAAATGGACATTCCCTAACCACAACAGGAATGACTAAACAGGCTTTTGCAGTTTGGCGAGATTCGGCTACTTTAGCACATTATCAAACTGGAGGCACTCGCCAAACGCGGAACGTTGTGGGGCATTGTCCCCCCCTGAAAGCATTGTGATGAAAAAGACACTAACTTCTGTTATACTTTTAGTACTGACAGTTACTCATTGTTGGTCTCAGCGACTTGCATTTCCAACTGCTGAAGGATATGGGAAATATGCCAAAGGTGGGCGAGGCGGTATTGTCCTCGAAGTAACCAACCTGAAGGATAGTGGTGAGGGAACTTTAAGAGCCGCTGTTGAGGCAGAAGGGCCAAGAACAATTGTGTTTAGAGTTTCGGGTAACATCGAACTAGAAAGTCCAATCAATATTCAAAACCCTTACATCACAATAGCTGGACAAACTGCTCCTGGAGATGGTATTTGCTTAAAAAACCATCCTCTCAGCATAAACGCTGATCATGTGATTGTTAGATACATTAGAGTAAGACCCGGTGACACTTCAGGAAAGGATTATGACGCAGTAGGCGGACGGTACTTTAAACATGCTATTATAGACCATGTTTCTGCAAGTTGGAGTATTGATGAATGTTTGTCAATATATCACTGCGATAGTATTACAGTTCAGTGGTGCATTGTCGCCGAAAGTTTAAGTGGTTCAAATCACGTGAAAGGCTCTCATGGTTTTGGTGGAATTTGGGGATCAAATCATGGAACTTACCATCATAATTTGCTAGCCCATCATAGCAGCAGAAATCCTAGAATGGCTTCTGGTTCAGGATTCATGGATTATAGAAACAATGTAATCTACAATTGGGGTTATCAGAGTTGTTACGGAGGGGAGGCTTTCCAAAAAGGCAAACCGCAATTCAATTTCTCGACCTTTAATATAGTTGCTAATTATTACAAACCTGGGCCTGCAACTGAACCTGGAGAAGTCTCATATAGAATTGTCAATCCTGGATTTAGAAACGATACCGATGATTTTGGCAAATGGTACATCGCTCAAAATTTTATGGAAGGCAATTCCGAAGTTTCTATAGACAACTGGAACGGAGGAGTACAAACTGACATTTCATTCGACAAAATCAAATTAAGTATGCCTTGGGAGTCAATGCCAATCAATGAGCAGTCAGCCGAGGAGGCTTATAAGCTTGTTCTAGATAATGTTGGGGCAGTGCTTCCTGTCAGAGATGCCTTAGACACCAGGATTGTCGAAGAAACAAGAACTGGAATCGCTACTTATGAAGGAAGTTATGAACAAAAGCATAAAGTTGCTGACTCATCTAAAATGTGTGGAATCATAGACTCGCAAAATGATGTCGGTGGTTGGCCGGAATTGAAATCCACTTCTGCACCAAGAGATTCTGATCATGATGGAATGCCAGATGAATGGGAAGTAGAACAAGGATTAGACAAATACAACGCAAAAGACCGAAACACTTTATCTCCCAATGGGTATACAATGCTGGAAACATATATTAACGGAATAAAATAATAATTGTGCGGTACTACAAACACTATCATTCACAAGCTGACTGGGCTGTTTGCAAAGGCTTGTGTAATGAGATGTTTGTATAGAAATTAACTGCCTGACTTACGAGTGATAGTTGGCCGTTACACAGCATACTGAACCCAAGAAAAAACATTTACAATATGATAATAAGAAGAATCTACTCTTTGATCTGTTTGTCCATGATGATGATGGCACTACCTGTATGTGCCCAAACCATTGAAAAACAAAGAGTAATTATCCTCACTGATATTGAGGCCGATCCAGACGATACTCAATCGTTGATTCGTTTGTTTTTGTATTCCAATCAAATTGACATTAAAGGTTTAATTGCCAGCACCTCTTGTTGGTACTATAACCAGGTCCATCCGGAATCCATAGAAGAGGTAATTAAGGCGTATGGATCAGTACGATCCAATCTCTTAAAACACGAAAAAGGCTACCCAGAAGAAGAGCATTTGCTAGGACTCGTAAAACAAGGTTTACCAAAGTATGGTATGAAAGGTGTCGGTGATGGAATGGATTCTGAAGGTTCGGAATGGATTATAAAAGTACTGGAAGAGAATGACGAACGCCCATTGTGGATATCAACATGGGGAGGTGTAAACACACTTGCTCAAGCATTGTATAAAATTGAAAAAACGAAAAGCAAAAAAGAGGCTAAAAGATTAATTGCCAAGCTTAGGGTTTATACTATTTCTGACCAAGATGACAGTGGTATCTGGCTAAGAAATAATTTCCCTGACCTGTTCTATCTAGTTAGTCCAGGCGATGATTATGGTAGTGCTACATGGACAGGAATTAACACCTATATACATGGGATAGACAATACGAAGATTAGTAACAGTTGGATCGCTCAAAACATTCAACAGAATCATGGCACTCTTGGTGCAGCATATCCTGATGTTGCATGGGGAGTAGAAGGTGACACTCCGGCGTTTTTATCCTTAATACCGAATGGGCTAAATGAATCGGAACATCCTGAATGGGGTGGCTGGGGTGGTCGTTATGAACTATACAAGCCTGATTTTTCAAAAACAAAGGATGGTAGCTCCATAGTATCCATAGCACCGGAGACAAGAGCTATTTGGACAAATGCCATCGATAATTACTCCCCCTATGTTCCCAATGAATATGGCCGTTCTGTGAAACAAGACACCGTTGTCTTTAGTAATGACAAGGTTACTTTATGGCGCTGGAGAGATGATTTCCAAAATGATTTTGCTGCCCGAATGGATTGGTGTACCATGTCTTATGAGGATGCGAATCACCCTCCAGTCCCTGTATTAAGTCATCCCGAATATATCACTGTAAAATCAGGTGAAGACTTTACCTTGGATGCTTTTGACACGACAGATCCTGACAAGGATAATTTCAGTTTCTTATGGTTTAATTATCCTGAAGCCGGTACTTATAAAAAAAAGATAAAAGTCAATGGTGCAGAGAATGTACACATGGCATATTTCACAGCCCCAAAAGTTGATAAGGAAGAAACGGCCCATTTTATCTTGAAAGTTACAGACAAAGGCAAGCCAGCCTTGTCAAGGTATAAAAGAGTAGTCGTAACCATAAAACCCAATTAACCTTAAACCACGGATATGTTCCGTGGTTTTTGTCGCTTTCTCTGATAATGATTTCGCACATTATCCAACGAAATCATCCTCCACATATCCCCATTCTGCTATTGATACAGAGGAGGGATAAGTATCTTTCCAAACACCTGATCAGGAGTTTCTTACATTCCAATAGGGTCATAATGACAATTGGAAATCATTAGTTTTGAAGCCTTCAAAAAAGAGGAAGATTACTAATCGGCTTACTTAGTCATTGCAAAGTGAGTGGTGAACGGATACTTTTGAGATAAGACACCTAAGAGGCTGAACCTACAGAGAGCTTAGTTGGCCAATATCTGTAATAACCTGAAGATCAAACAACATGCTAAACATCACCATCTCTGACACTAAAGAAATCGACTTAGCTCAAATAGTAAAACTCTATGAAGCTAATGAGTGGAGCGCTGCAAAAAAGCCAAATGAACTTTATAACGCTTTGATGAATTCTCATTCACTAATAACCGCTTGGTGTTCAAACCAACTAATTGGTTTGGGTAATGCAATATCTGACGGTCATCTAGTCGTCTACTACCCGCACTTACTAGTACTACCAGAATATCAAGGCAATGGTATTGGCAAAATGATTGTCAACAAAATGCAGGAGAAGTATAAAAACTATCATATGCAAATGTTAACAGCTGATGGAAAGGCTATTGAATTCTATGAAAAGAATGGTTTTGTAACGGCAGGAAACACAAAGTCAATGTGGATATACAGCGGAAACGAACATTAGCATGTGTGAACTGAGCATTTGGCCAAGTCTCGGCGGAACGACCCCATGCACCTGCCGCAGAAATTTACTTCTCTGATTGTAGAGAGGTCAGTTCACTGCAAGGGAAGATCTGCCTAACACAGCGCTCCCCCATTCGCTAGCAGGTTCGGTAGATTTTCACTATTTTGTAGGTATTGTCAAACGACACGCACCCTACCCGTGCGTTATAGCCTATTAGAATGAAGAGAAGAAAATTCTTGAAACAAACATTTTGGGGAACAGTCGGAATTGGATTTTTGACTGGACTTTACACATGGCAAATTGAACCCTTTTGGTTGGAATTTGTAAAACGTAAAATGCCAATTGCCAATCTGCCAGATAACCTGATTGGAAAAAGGCTTATGCAAATTAGTGATATTCATATAGGGAATAGATTTGACTATAGCTATATCATTGACTCCTTCAAAAAGGCACAGAAATTCAACCCAGATTTTGTTGTTTACACGGGAGACTATGTAAACTATGAGAACGAAAAGCAATTTGAACAATTGGATGAAGTACTGAAACACATAGTAAAAGGAAAAATTGGGACTGTTGGAGTACTTGGCAATCACGACTATGGAGAAAATTGGGCTGAACAAAATGTCGCGGATAAAATTTCAGAACAATTGACAAATGCAGGAATTGAAATTCTTAAAAATGATCAATTGAATATTTCGGGGTTAAACATAATCGGACTTGATGACTATTGGTCCTTGAATTTTGCACCTGAAAAAGTGATGAAAAACTATGACCAAAACAAAGCCAATATATTGTTGTGTCACAACCCTGATGTTTGTGATTTAGATGTTTGGAATGGGTACAAAGGTTGGATTCTGTCTGGGCATACACACGGAGGACAATGTAAGCCACCATTTTTAAATGCCCCCATGTTACCTGTTAAAAACAAGAGGTATTCACAAGGTGAAATTGATTTGAAAGACGGCAGGACTTTGTATATTAATCGAGCAATTGGTCATTTATGGCAAGTGAGATTTAATGTTAGGCCTGAAATCACCATTTTTGAACTTGAAAAAGCTTAAAAAATAACTGTCTACAACAAGGTGTCCAAGTAGCTATAGCCTTTACCCGGCAAATCAGGACTCCTAAAAAAACGCACTCTCAAGAAGCTCCTAGTGCTCTAAAGAGTACAGGTGACGGTTGATTCGTTTGTTGCAAAACCCCATGTGGCACTGCAATCTTCCCAATGGATGGCTGGATCGTATTTCCCAACCTAGCAGGTTCAGTACCTCTGCTGCCACACTGCAATTCGTCCCTGTACTATTTGCCGTGCACACGAGTGCGCATTATCTTTGAGCATGGGCAAATTCGTCACTCTCAAGCAACTCGCCAGCCAACTGCAGCTCTCTCACACGACAGTATCACGCGCACTGCGAGACCACCCACGGATCAGTCCTGCTACCAAGCTACGCGTCAAACAACTGGCCTCTCAGCTCGGCTATGTACCCAATGTCCAGATGATGCATCAAGGACAGACTCGATACATCGGTGTGATCGTACCTGATATCACGATATTCTTTTATGCCAAGATCATCGAGACACTCCAATCCCTCCTCTCCGAGGCAGGCTATACCCTCCTGCTGTTCAACACCCAAGAAAGTGAAACTCTCGAACGACAAGCCGTACGCTCCTGCATCGAACACCGCGTGGCAGGCGTGGTAGCTGCCATCAGCAGCAGTACCAAGACGCACCGTCATTTTGAGGATTTGCTTCAGCACGAGATCCCGCTGGTGTTTTATGACCGAGTGGTCAACTTCCTCCCAGTACCCAAAATCATCGCTGACGACTACCGTGCCTCGTACCAGGCCACACAGTACCTGCTCGAGCACGGCTGTCATTGCATCGCTCACGTCACCGCTAGCATCCATCTCAACAACAGCAACAACCGGCTCTATGGTTTCATGGATGCACTCAAAGAATCCAATCTAGAAGTGAACGAAAACTTGATTCACTACTATGAAATGGAGCCTCAGAGCATCGAGGATTTCCTCCGCAAAACCCTGCACAAATACCCTCAGCTGGACGGCATCACCGTATTCAATGATTATGTCGCCAACATCGTGGTAAACGTCCTCCTCAAATTCGGCAAGCGCATTCCAGAAGACATCTCTGTCTTTGGGTTCTCGGATGAGCCCATCGCCTCTTACATGAATCCTCGCCTTTCCTCTGTCCAGCAGATCGCCCCCAAAATGGCCCGTCTATCTGCCCAAAAACTCCTCGCCATCATCCAACAAGAAGAACCCATGGAGTCCGAAAAAATCGTCATCCATCAAGACCTCGTGATCCGAGAATCAACCCAATCCTAACCCATCCCCCTCACACACAAATCCTCATACGCCACACCCCAAACCGAAAGCTCTTCCTCGGCCTACAGACCGCTGTGATTGACCGTTGCTTTGACTATATTCGCCTGTCCAAACCAAATACAAGCATAGTCGTGCGGACAACTTTGCCCGACGACACTCCATCGTTTTCATAGACCAATGATCAAATCCATTCGTATCAATCACACCCTGCTCGCTTCTGCTGGAGCACTGGTCATGACCTTCATCTGGTCAGGCTGGATCATCCTCTCCAGATCAGGTGTACAGACGAGTCTCACACCAGAAGACCTCACCGTCATCCGCTACGGTACGGCTACCGTGGTAGCCCTGCCTTTCACGTTGAGGTACGATTGGAAAAGCCTCACACTGTGGAAAGCCGTCATCATTGCCTTGGGGTGTGGCTTCCCTTACACGATGTTCTCATTCTACGGACTACAGAGCGTCAAAGCAGCCAATGCCGGAGTGATCGTCAATGGCCTACTGCCTGTATTCGGAGTGATTTTGGCCTATCTGGTACTCGGTGAGCGCAGCACCAAACAACGGATGTTTGCGATCGTACTGATCCTGCTCGCCAATCTCATCATGATCGGCAACCCTAGCCAACTCACGACGCACTGGTTTGGCTGGGCGATGCTACTCGGTGCCTCGCTGGTGTTTTCCAGTTACATGTTTCTAGGCAAGAGGTGGGGATTCACCACACGAGATGTCCTCGCCTTCCTACCCGTCATCAACTTGGTACTTTTCCTTCCTTGGTGGCTGATGACAGATAGTGGCATAGCCAATGCCCCTCTTTCCGATTTAGTCTTGCAGGCCAGTTATCAAGGCGTATTGGTCAGCATCATTGCCTTACTGTTGACATTTTATGCCATACAGCACATCGGAGCGATGACTCTATCGATCTACTTTTCCTTTGTGCCCTTCGTCACTGCGATCTTGGCCTGGGTCATCTTGCAGGAGCATTTGTCTACCGTAGAGATTGCAGGCATCTTGATCTGCTCTTTGGGACTATTTCTTTATGCAAAAAAGAGCACATAACCTGCCACTCCCCTTGGGGGGTATATGACCTAGCCGAAGGCCTCCACTGTTTGCCTTTTTGGCAGACGAGTTTGACTTCACGAAAATCAAACAGCGGATTTTCTCACTTTTGAGCTAGCAGATCAGTCCAATCGGTGTTTGACTTTATACACGGACACTTCACCTCTCAGACAAAACGATTATCGACGCTATCTCTCAAAAAACAAAAAGCCTCTGCCTCATGATCTGACGACCCAAGGCAGAGGCTCAAAACTCACGTCAGCACTGGATTGGACTACTCTAGTCCCTGCAAGAAACCTGTATGGGCTTTTTTGACACTAAAATCGTCGTTGTACATCAGGGGCCAATCCACATATCCATGAAAATCCGTCAACCAGGTTTCACTGTCGATCATCCCCCATACAGTCAAGGCAAACTTGCTTGTCTCTGGGATGGCGTTGTAGATCTCGACGACCTCCTTGTACTTGGCTTGTTGGTCGATGGCTCGCTGCTCTGTGAGTGAGCTCATGTTGTCGTTGGGATTGGCACGGATGTCTAGTTCAGAAAAATGCAGCAGCAAGTCTCTGTCTGTCACTTTCTTGGCTGCCCCCTCGATGGTGGCTCTGTCTGGTCCGTTGTAGGCGATATGCATCTGAAACCCAATCCCATCGATCGGCACATCACGTGCCACAAAATCATCGGCCATATCCAGAGATGCTTTTAGCTTGGCTGCATCAGTGGTCATGTTGTAATCGTTGTAAAAGATCAATACGTCTGGGTCAGCATCTCGGGTCCATTGGTAGCATTTTTCGATATAGTCATCGCCCATCTTTTGTCGAAAAACCGTATTTCTCAACTGACCCGACCCATCCTGAAACGCCTCGTTGACTACATCCCAGGAGCGTACGCGTCCTTTGTAGCGCGTCACTACGGTAGTGATGTACTCCTTAACCATCGCTTCGAATTCTTCGTTCGTCCCAGCAAAATCCTCCACCCAGGTCGGCGTAGAACTGTGCCAAATCAATGCATGTCCATGAATGGCAATATCGTTGGCTTCCCCGTACTCGACGATTTGGTCTGATCGGGTAAAATCATAGACTCCCTCTGTCGGGTACATGACACTCATCTTCATCTCCCACTCAGCCGTGATCTGATCAAACTCCCGTGTCAGCACCTCATGATGCTCTCCTGTCAATCGACTCGTCTGTACCGCCATGCCCACTGCAAAAGTCGTCGCGACCTCCTTGAGTGCAGTCGTCGGTTCAGGGCCTGGTTCGTCGAGCGTAGTGGCCACCACGACATTCGAATAGGCAGATAGTTCATCGTCTCGCTCCGTCCGCATGCGGACATAGTAGGTGGTACCATAATCTAGTTCGGTCACCGTGAAGCGCGTAGCGTTGAGACGCCAAGGGTCGTATGGCTCTACCAATTGCGAAAAGTCCTCATCGATGGCTACCTCTATTTGAAATTTGGTCGCTCCAGTCACCTTGCTCCAGGTCAGGACAAACTGATCCCCAGCTACATCGGTCGGTGTATCTACTGTCGGTGGCAAGAGTTCACCAGCCTCCTCTTTGGATCCATCTTCTCCACACGCACTCACCATCAGGACTACCGCACACACGAGTACCCATCCCTGCTTCCACGCACTTCTTATCATATTCTCTTTCATCTTTTATTGCTATACTTTCGTTAAAATCCATGTTCGTCGCGCGGCTCCCTATGTCCGCTACTCCTGTGCTATCTCTGACTCAGCACGCGGACGGTATCCTCATCTTCGGACTGCCTCACAAACCCCACACCGGGCTTCCATCGCAATGGACTCTTGTATGAATTGGCTTGAACCTTGGCAGTAGCCTCCATAAAACTGGCTCGCGCATGCAAGGAAACAGGGATCGGTCGATCCATACCCCGGCCCTCTCGGTCTCCATCGAATGAACTGATGACTAGTATCACCAGCAGTAGTAAAATGGTCAATCTCCATCCTTTCATAATCCTTCGTTTTAGTCTTAATTAGTCTCTAATGCTTTCATTTTGATACACATACAGTGGTCCTTCGTTGCACGCCACGACCACTCCTGTCTCTCGGCCTAGCCCTATAATTGCCGCCTTCTTGCTATCGTGAGGGATGAATACTCCGCTCTCCGTCATGGGTACTGCCTCAAACTCCCCATGTCCGTCCCCTCTCAACAGAAGTCCTAAACTCGCATCTCCTCGTGGAGTCTCTACTTCGCTCGCATAGAGGTTGCCCACAAGCAAGACATCCAACTGACCATCCTGATCAAAGTCACGAACCACGAGATCGTTGATGGAAGCCAATTGAGCTTCGTTGGGCAGTGGCTTGCGCTTCAAAATCCCCTCTCCGAGATTTTCGATGTACACGCTACCAAAATCCTCCACACGATGAGTGACCGATTGCTCCAAACTCTGCTTGCCGTAGACTTCTGTCACATTAGCCCTAGAAAAGGAGTGATAGTCCTTGAATTTCTTTTTGATACCTGGCACCTGCTGTGAGGAGCACGATCGCCCCCTTACAGGAAACTCCTCTCCAAAATTGTGATAGCTCAGCACGATGTCCTGCTGTCCATTGTTGTCAAAATCACTGGAATAGATGTTGAAGGTCGCTTCGGTAGAAGCTTGGTACTTGTAGTTTTGACCCAAATTTCCCAAGACATAATCCTGGTCTCCATCCCCATCAAAATCCCCCTCCTCGATGCTAAACCACCATCCCGTGGTATTGTCCTCCCCATAGCGGTTGGTCTGATTCGAAAAAATCCCCTTGCGGTATTCAAACACAGTGATCGGCATCCACTCCCCCACCAGCATGAGGTCTGTCGCTCCATCTTGGTCGACATCCGTCCAGAGTGCATCAGTCACCATACCGACGTTTCGCAGGCCTACGGCTAACTGAGCGGTCACATCGACAAACTGTAGTTTACCCGTCTCTAGCTTGTTTTCGAGCAGATAAGATTGACCTGCAGCAGGATATGCGTGAGGCGAGTGTCTCCCTCCCACAAACAAGTCCAAATCTCCATCGCCATCATAGTCGAACGGCCGGACACATGATCCGCTACCGGTCATACGGGGTAGTACATCTTCCGCTTTCTTGAGTTGCCCCCCTTCGTTGAGATAGAGTCTGTCTTGGTAGCTTTGGCTTGCTGCCTCAAATGTATTGCCCCCACTGACCAAGTATAAATCCAAATCACCATCTCCATCTACATCCAACCATGCAGCATCCAAGTCCTCATAGACACGCTCTCCAGTGGCCTGAAATGCTTCCGATCGGAAGCTACCATCTGACGATTGCAGATAGAGAAACCCGTTGCTCCCAGTAGCTGCTCCTACATAGATATCCTCCAAGCCGTCTCCATTGACATCTCCTACGGCAAGAGCAGGGCCAAAATGAGACATCCGGTGCGGTAGCAACACTTGGTGCTCAAAATCATCAAAATCGTCTTCGTGATGGACATAATCTATCCCTACCTCTGCTGTCACTTCTCTAAACATCGATGGTCTCCCGACAGGTCTATGCTTGACGACACTTGCATCTTCATGTGCCAAAGTATAGTTGTCGTTGACACCTAGGTCATGCATGTGCTGCACACGACCGTCAGGCCACTCCACATACAACGAATCCACACGCTGCTTGTCTCCCAACCCAAACAAGAGTACCGGTTCTACGGAAGATTGAAAACCTCTCGCCAGTACCATCTCCATGACTTGTCTATCCCCCGCACACCAAATCGAGACCTTAGTCCCCACACCGAGAGGGTTTTGAACAGGTCCTGTGAGCGATACCTTGAGGTAGTTGGCATGATCACTGGCCCGGTTGCGGTAGATACTCGCAGGTTCGTCGATATTGTTGACGATGAGATCCCAGTCTCCATCATTGTCTAGATCTGCATAGGCCGCTCCATTGGAGAAGCTCTTGTCATCTAGCCCCCACTCCGCCATACGCTTGACAAAACTAAGGTCACCCTTGTTTTGAAAGACATAATTGGCGATGGCTTCCGACGGCATTTTTCGGACGTTTTCGACAGGGATTTCGTCTCGTTTTGCGCTCGACGCAAAATAGACGTTGTCCTTTTCCAGCTTCTTGAAAAAATCATTGTTGTTGATATCACGGCGAGTGCCGTTTGTGATGAATACATCCTTCCATCCATCGCTGTTGAGATCCACGAAAAGCGGTGCCCAGCTCCAATCTGTCGAAGACATCCCTGCAAACCAAGCCACATTGCTGTACTGCGGGAGTCCTTGGGCATCCAAGCCTCTATTGAGCTGCAGTGCGTTGTACATGTATTGGTGATGCAAACCCAGATCCACCAACTCGAAAAAGCTGGCAGGGTTCATGCCCGACATATTTTCTTTGGAGCGACGGTTGTCCTCGGGAGCCATGTCCACTTGGATCACATCCATCAACCCGTCGTTGTTGTAGTCGGAGACATCTGACCCCATCCCATAGAAAGACGTCTGTCTCACAACCACCTTGGATTGGTCGGTGAAAGTCCCGTCCCCGTTGTTGATGTAGATGAAATCAGGACTGGCAAAATCATTGGACACATAGATATCTTGCCATCCGTCGTTGTTGAGGTCCGCTGCTGTGGCACTCAGTGACAGTCCGAAGTTGAGCACTCCGGCTTCTTCGGTCACATCTATGAAGCTGCCGTCTCCTTCGTTTCGGTAGAGGTGATCTGAATCCTTGCTTTTGGCATTTTTCAGCATCTGTTGGTAATAAAAATTCGGAGAATCAAACTTCGTAATCGGATAATTGGCCACATACAAATCCAAGTCACCGTCTTGGTCATAGTCAAAAAATGCCCCTTGCGTACTGTGCCCTGTATCGGCGATACCGTAGCGCGCGGCTTGGTCTTCGAATACCGGAATCCCGTTGGGGTCATTGCCGGTATTGACCAACAAGATGTTGGGACAACTTTCCGCTTGACCCGACACACTGATATACAAGTCGATTTTGCCGTCAGCGTTGATGTCGCATATCGTCACCCCCTGCATCCATCGCTGATCTCCGGCAGCATGTGCAGCATCGGTCACATCTACAAAAGTCCAATCCCCCTTGCCGAGGTATAGCTTGTTGTCTACCATGTTGCCAGTGAAGAAAATATCGTTGAAGCCATCACGGTTGAAATCCGCCACAGCCACTCCCCCTCCCATGTAGATATAGGGGTAATTGAAATAGTTGAGTGTATCGGTCTCTGTCAGGGTATTTGCAAACTGCACAGACGACGATTCAGAAGCGACTCTTTCGAACAAAGTCGCGGAAGGATTCGTATCTACGGTCTCCTCACACCCCATCCAGACAAGGACCACAACCAGCATGCAATAGGGTATAATTTGATTCAATCTATTCATAATCTATACAATCGAAAAACCAACACTGCGTGTGAAGGTTGTTCAGGTGTGGCATTACCACCAGGCACTATGTCCTGTATTTTGGGTTGGTTTTCTTTCCTATAGTGTGGCAATAAGGGGCGGCATGGTTGCCACCCCTATTACTAAACATTTACTAATTACTCAATTATTAATACCCAGCATTTTGATCATCATTGCTCAAACTACTGTTGAAATTAATCTCTTGCTGTGGGATCGGGAAAACCTCGTGCTTGCCCGCCTCGAACCCAAAGGCACTCAGCTCTTGATCCGCTAATTCCCAGCGTACCAAATCGGCAAATCGTACTTGCTCCCCAGCCAGCTCGACCATACGTTCGTGCACGATCGCATCAAAGATCTCGTCTTTGGTACCCACCGGATATCCTGCTGCATCCATCGCGGCAGTTCCGTAGTTGGGCATTCCAACTCGATCTCTCACTTGATTGAGGTAGCCGATAGCATCTGCTGCCGTACCCACTTCGTTTTCTATCTCTGCCATCATCAGCAGCACATCCGAGTATCTAATCACTCTAAAATTGATCCCCGACTCCTGGTTTTCGTTGGCATCCTTGTAGTAGTTGCTGTACTTCTTCCATGCCTGGGTACGCTGTACCGCTGGATCTCCGTAGGCTGGCAATGCTACCGTCCCACCAGCGAAAGTATCGCCATTGAAGTAGAAATTGGCTGTCAATCGAGGGTCACCGGTCTCGTATTCGGCAATCAGTGCATCTGACGGATAGACGTTGTACCAGTCGTTCCACCCGTACTCTTGTCCACGAAAAGTGCTCGCAATGAACCCGCTACCCGAAGCATCCGAATTCCACTGATCGGACTTGCCTACGGCGATATCATAGGACACTTCAAAGATCGACTCGTCGTTGTACTCGGTCTCTTCGAGGAAGTTGCTGCGGTAGTCTGCCACCAATGAATAATCTCCCAAGATGTTGCTGAAAGCCGTCTTTGCCGCTGCATAGTTGCCTCTGTACAGCTCTGTCTTGCCCAACAGCGCATAAGCTGCGCCACTAGTCGCTCTGCCTTGCTCTTGTACACCTGCCCCAAACAACAAGGTCGCTGCATCCTCAAGATCCAATACAATCTGATCATATACATCGGATGCTGGGCTTTTGGGCGTACCGTCTCCTGAGGTCGGTGTAGTAACCACCAAAGGAATATCCCCAAACCGTGTCACCAACAAAAAATAATAATAGGCGCGCATAAACTTCGCTTCACCGATCTGGTTGTTTTTCATCCCATCGGTATAGTCAACAGACACAATCGATTTGATCTTGTCTTCATTGTCGATCACATAGTTGCACTTGTTGATCCCACGGTAGCAACTCTCCCAATACGCTCGGATCAAACCGTGGCTGGGGTCAAAACTAAAATTGAGATACTGGAGTTTGTCGGCTTCCAACTGTGGGTTACCGGCGTTTTCATGGGACATATTGTCCATCGAAAAGAACATCCCCCTTGAGTACAAACCTCTCGTCTGGAGGTTGGCATAGATGGCATTGACGGCAGACTGAGCTTGTGCTTGTGTCACCAAAAACGTCTCTGGAGACAAATCATTTGGATTGGTCAGCTCCAGCTTATCCTGATCGCATGCGTTGAGTGCAAAAAGACACGCCAACCCTGCAAGAATATATTTGTTAAATTTCATGATACTTCCTTTTTAAGATTAGAATGTGATTTCAATACCCGCGATGAAAGACTTAGGCATAGGGTAGTTTCCTCTATCCACTCCAGACTCGAAGTTGCCTGTAGGCTGTCCATTGGCATTGGTCGGCACAGAACCGATCGCTCCTGGAGGCGAGTTTACCTCTCTATTGGTATAGGCTCCTATCTCTGGATCTAGCCCTGAGTATTTGGTGAATGTCAATAGGTTTTGTCCACTGACATAGATTCTACAGCTAGTGAATATATTCTGTAGGTTTCCGATCTGTGTCAAGTCATAACCCAAAGTCACATTTCTCAACCGAGAAAATGAACCGTCCTCCACAAAGCGACTAGATGTCTGTAGGTTCGTACCTGCACCACCCGCTCTTGGTACCGAATTGGATGTCCCATCGCCTGTCCATCTGTCCAGTACAGCCGTACCAGAGTTGAACAATCGGGGCATTCCTTCGAGATCGTAGATATTGGTATTGTACACATCATTGCCCGCCACACCGTTGAAAAACAAGCTAAAATCAAAGCCCTTGTACGAAGCACCCAAGTTCAATCCATAAGAGAAGTCTGGAAAAGGGTTGCCAATAAATGTGCGGTCATCATCAGTGATCACTCCGTCTCCATCCACATCCACGATTCGGAAATCTCCCGCCTCGGCATTGGGTTGTGTCGCATGTGCATCTACCTCCCCTTGGTTTTGGAAGATGCCATCAAACTGCCATCCATAGAACTGAAAAGCAGGATGGCCTACTTCGGTTCTTGAGATGTCTTGGCCTTCAAAGGTAGCTCCTGTGATGGCTTCATTTTCGCCCAAACCGAGCACTTCGTTTCTGCTCGTCCCAAACAACAAAGAAGCAGACCACTGGAAGTCCCCTTCAAAATCTTGGAAGCCGAGGTTCAACTCGATCCCCTTGGTCTCCATTTCGCCAATATTTTCTACCACACTACCGTTGTGAAAACCAGAAGAAAGTGGCAAAACACGTGGCATCAGGATATCGCTGCTACGGTTGATGTAGTACTCGGCTGACAAAGTCACCTGATTGCTCATCAAGCCGAGATCCAACCCGAAGTTGGTCATGGAGGTCTCCTCCCATTTTAGGTTGGGGTTGGCGAGACCAGAGGCAGTTGCTCCGAGAGCATCCCCTCCATTGATTCCGTAGTGGAAATTGGACACGATATTGGTAGAATACAGGTAGTTTCCGATGTTGTCATTACCCGTTTTCCCCCAGCTACCTCGTACTTTCAAATTGCTGATCATGTTCACCCCTTTCAAGAAAGCCTCCTCGCTGATTCTCCATCCAGCAGATACCGAAGGGAAGGTCCCCCATCTGTTGTTTTCTCCAAATCGTGACGAAGCATCCGTACGGATCGACGCACCAATCAAGTACTTGCCAGCATAGTTGTAGTTGAGTCTACCGAGATAGCCCATTCGGAAGTACTCGTTGGTGTAAGAGGACAAATTGACATCCGTAGTTGACACTTGATTCACATCATCCGAGATGTAGTTGTTGCTTCTCGCATTCAAATTTTCAGTCTGGGTAGACGTTTGCTCGGCCAAGGCCAATACTTCAATGTTGTGATTTTCTGCGATAGTCTTTGAGTAATTCAGACTATTGGTCAAGATCACCGTACGCAACGAGCCATTGCTATGTCCAATGAGTGCATAATTTTGTGTGTGTGTCGCTCCTTCGCTATCGTCATCGTAGGATGGTTTGAATAGCCTATAGTCGAAATTCTGAAATTCTCCCCCTACTTGGGTTTTGAATTTCAACCCCTTGATGATCTCAAGCTCAGCATAGACATTGCCAATCACAGTCATCCGCTTGTCAGCTATCGATCCCATTTCTAGAATCCGCACGGGATTTTCAGCATCCTGTCCATCGATAGAGCTATTAGGGCCTTGATATCCCCCAAGATTGGAGGCATTGTTTACCGGGAGATAAGGAGCAGATTTGATAGCATGCTCGATGACCGATCGTCCACCGTTGCTCGTCTCTGGATTTTGTTCGCTGATCGCGATGGAGATATTCTCTCCGACTTTCAATCGTCCCAAGGTAAAATTGCTATTCGCTCTGAAGTTGTAGCGATCCATACCCGTACTCACGATGATCCCTTCTTGTGAGAGGTATCCTGCCGAAATGCGGTAATTGCTGTTTTCACCACCACCAGACACACCTACGTTGTAGTTTTGCATCATGCCTTTTTGGAAAATTTCGTCTTGCCAGTCCGTATTGTTGTCCAACATCGATGCATACTGCGGGTCGGTCATTCTGGTAGGTGCTCCGAAGGCATCCGTGGCGTATTGGATGTATTCATCCGTATCGAGCAAATCGTATCGCTTGGTTGTCCACTGTGTCCCTGCGTAGGCATTGATATCTACAGTTACTTTGCCTGAGACGCCACTTTTGGTAGTGATCATGATGACGCCATTTGATCCTTTCGAACCGTACACTGCCGTAGTAGACGCATCTTTGAGAACCTGGATCGACTCGATATCATTAGGGTTCAAACTCCCCATACCTGACGAAATCACACCATCGATCACATACAGAGGTCCGTTGTTGCTGGTGCTATTGAGCCCACGTATTGTCACGGTAGGTGAGGTCCCTGGCGAACCGTTGTTGATCACAGTGACCCCTGCTGCTCTCCCCTGTAGGGCTTGATCAGCCGTAGCGACAGGTACTGATACGACGTCTTTGGAGGACACCGAACTGATCGCTCCGGTCACTTCGGATCTACGCTGCTCACCATACCCTACGACCACCACTTCTTCCAGTGATTGGATATCCATCTCCAAGCCTACGTCTATGGTAGATCGTCCCGCTACAGGTACTTCTTGGGACAGGTACCCTATGAAACTAAAGACTAGAGTCCCTGCTTCATCCACCGTGATGGAGTAGTTTCCCTCCATATCAGTCACCGTACCACTGGCTGTGCCCTTGACGAGGACATTGACACCGGGTAGGCTCGATCCATCCGCTGGATCCGTCACTTTTCCTTTGACTGTGATGTCCGCTTTGTTGCCCTCAGCTGCTGCTTGCACAGTCAACCCATGAGTCCCTAGAAGACATAGAGTCAAAACAATCGATAGCAAAGCACTTTTCAGTGCAAATGCTTTCAGTAATCGTTTTTTCATAATAGTTTGCTTTTTAGTAATTAATTGGTATTCGAACCATTCGAATTCGGTTAGTGGCTGGAACTACTCGTAATAGTTCCAGCTCATTTTTCTTTCATTGTATCTTCACTGTTTTGGTCAATACTTGCGTACTCTGCGCATCTGCGACTCCCTCAAACCCAGGTTGTTTCCCTCCTACATTCACTTCGATATCTCCTGGCTCTATGAGCACTTGTCCGTCCTGGGTGATCTGTGCGTATTGCTCTGGTTTCACAACGAGTTGTACCTCTTTGCTCTCCCCAGGTGCCAAAGACACGCGTTCAAACCCGACGAGCGAACGTACAGCGGCTTGAGCGTTTTGTTTGCGGTGTGACACGTAGAGTTGCACCACTTCATCGCCAACCCGCTCCCCTGTATTGGTCACCTGGACAGAAACGGTCATGGGCTCACCAGCAGTCGTCTCACTGACCACAAAATCATCGTAGGCAAAACGGGTATAACTTAGCCCGTGACCGAAAGGAAACAAGGGGGTACCGGTAAAGTACTTGTAGGTCCTATTGGTCATGTCGTAGGTTTGAAAATCAGGCAGGTCACTGGTAGACTGATAAAATGTCACAGGCAGTTTGCCCCCAGGGTTGTAGTCCCCGAAAAGCACATCTGCAATGGCTTCTCCACCAAACTCACCAGGGTACCACGCTTCGAGGATAGCGGGCACGTGCTCAGCAGCAAAGTTCACTGCCAAGGCACTCCCGTTCATCAAAACTACTACCGTCGGCTTGCCGAGTTGATAGATTTTTTTCAAGAGTTCGCGCTGTGACGAAGGCAGAGTAATCTCTGAACGGTCCCCCGAATCAAAGCCTTCCAATACGACAGGCATTTCTTCCCCTTCGATATCTGGTGTCAAGCCGAGACACATCACCACGACGTCCGCTTGCTTGGCTGCTGCTACTGCAGGAGTCAAGAGGTCTTCGTCCAATTTGGCCCAGAGCAACTGTGCCTGTGGGTCCGTATGGAAATTGTAGTACTCAATTTTGATATCCACTGGCTCGCCTGCGCGAAGTACTACATCATGATAGTTCATCAATGGCTGGTGGTCGTCGTTGAAATCGATGTGTTTCTCTCCGTCGAGGTATACCTTACCGTTGTTGCAAGCCCTAAATCCAATGCGGTAGGTACCGGACTCTTTCACCACCAATTGCCCCGTCCATCGTACGGTAAAAGTATCCGAAACCATATCAGCAATAGGCCTCTCCGTCAACCACACAAAATCCACCACTTCATCCAGACGAGAGACGCTCGCCTCTCCTGCCCATTCAGCGTTGGGATAGTATTCTCCTTGCAGTCCGGCTTGTCCATCAGAGAGCAAATACTCGGATGGGATAGGCGTCAATAGAGGCCATCCTTCTGCGACATCTGATCCTTTGGCATACAACACCTTTGCGTTGGGTAGCTTTGCCTTGATAGCCGTCAATGGGGTAATCTGGTTGTGCGGTGTCCCGTGGTAGTTGCCTAGCAAGGACTGCTTGTCGTGGGCATTGGGACCAATCACTGCTACAGTGGACACTTCCTTGCTCAGCGGCAAGAGGTTTCCTTCATTTTTGAGTAGAACCATGGATTCACGAGCAGCCTTTCTGGATAGTTCGTGATGCTTTTCGCTTGCTACGACACTGTATGGAATTTGGGAATATGGTACAATACTCTCGTCATCAAACATCCCCAACTTGAACCTAGCCTCCATCAAGCGCACCAAGGCTTGATCTACTGCTTGCTCCTCGACCAACTGCTTGAGTACCGCCTCACTCAAGTTCGGATCATAAGTATCTCCACAGTTGAGGTCCGTACCCGTTTTGACAGCCAAGGCAGAGGCCTCCTCTGGAGAATCGGACACTCCGTGTCTATTGGGCATATAGAAGTCATTGATAGCCCAGCAATCCGACACGACATAGCCGTCAAATCCCCATTCGTTTCTTAAAATATTGGTCAGCAAAAGATTGCTACCACAACATGCCTCGTCGCGGTACCGGTTGTAAGCACACATCACCGATTGGACATTGGCCTCCTTGATCGCTGCACGAAATGCCGGCAAGTAGGTTTCTTTCAAATCTTTGTCTGAAGTCTGATAGTTGTCCTCATGACGAGTCTTCTCCGGCCCACTGTGTACCGCGAAGTGCTTCGCCGTAGCGACTACTTTCAGGTACTTGGGATCATCGCCTTGGAGACCTTTGATAAAGTTGACACCCATACGGCTCGTCAAATAAGGATCCTCCCCATAGGTCTCCTGTCCTCTACCCCACCGTGGGTCACGGAAGATATTGATGTTGGGAGTCCAGAAAGTGAGCCCTTGGTAGATTCCTCTTTTGTTTTCACTGACGAACTTGTGGTGCTTGGCTCTGGCCTCATCGGAAATGACAGTTGCCACCTCAAACATCAGGTCTTGGTCCCACGTAGAGCCCATCCCAATCGCCTGTGGAAACACCGTGGACTCACCCGCTCTGCCTACTCCGTGTAGACACTCGTTCCACCAGTTGTATCTCGGGATACCCAAGCGCGGAATGGGCGGAGCATCGTACCTCATTTGAGATACTTTTTCAGAGAGCGTCATTTGCTCTACCATTTTCACCGCCCGAGTGTGGGCGTCCAATTCGGGGTTCATAAACTCAAATTCATACTGCGTCTTTTGTCCACACATGGACATCCCTACGACAATCGCTATCAGTACTACTCCTCTTACCAAGCACATTTTGCTATTCATATATCTATTCTTAATGATTGATTATAGAAATGAAATAAGAAGAAACAGCAAAGCAACCAATGCTACGACCAATAGCCCATCCATCATCATTTGCTTCTTTTTTCCACTCATCATTCCCACTAGTTGTCTCCGATTATATTTCATAAATCATAAGGCAATATGAAAAGAAGCCAAACCAAGCCTTGTCACAAATCGAGCATGCACCATCAATTTTGATGCGTATACACAGGTTTTATTGCTTCGTACATCATTTGTTATACTCGATGCGACATCTGTGTCATTTCATCTACGAGTCGAATAGCTTTTGAAAAGTATGGACTAAACAATGAGGTACTACATGCACCCTATGGGTCAAAATTTCCCGAGAGATTCTCGGCGCATGATCGTCTTTGCCCGTATGTGGTAGATCAGATCTATACCCAATATCTATGAAAGTAATCATCACTGGTGCCACAGGAATGGTGGGCAAAGGAGTACTGCTCGAATGTCTGGATCACCCCGAAATCACCGCTGTCCTATCAGTTGCTAGGAGACCCCTCGACCTCCAACATGAAAAACTCACTGAGCTGATTCATGAGGACTTTTCAGACTTCCGCGCGATCGCTCAGCAAATCTCGGGCTATGACGCATGCTATGCCTGCATGGGGGTGAGTTCGGCGGGGATGAAGGAATCGGATTTCAAACGATATACCTACGACTATACCCTGGCATTGGCCCGAACACTTCACGCTTCCTCCCCTCACATGACTTTCACCTACGTCTCGGGAGCAGGTACAGACTCTACCGAAAAAGGAAAAGTGATGTGGGCAAGAATAAAGGGGAAAACAGAAAATGACCTTTTAAACTTGGGCTTTGGACAGGCTTACATGTTTCGCCCTGGCTTGATCGTACCCAAGCGCGGTGTAAAACCCAGTGGCAAGGTCTACAGCCTGCTGATCAACTGTCTTTCTTGGCTATTCCCTCTGCTCAGAAAACTCAACCCTGACTCGGTCGTTGATTCGACACAAGTCGGTCAAGCCATGATACAGGCGACCATACACGGCCATTCACACACCATCATTCCCCCCAAGGATATTCAAATCCTCGCAAAGAAACTCTAAAGCTGTACTTACACTCTAGGTGTGTCTGTCGGCAAATGACCAAAGTGCTCCTTGAAACACTTGGTAAAATAGGAAGGAGAAGAAAACCCCACGGTATAGCTGACTTCTGAGATGTTGGTATTGCCTTTGGCGATGAGTTTGTGCGCCTGTTCCAAACGGACGTTTCGGGTAAATTCATTAACTGAATTGCCTGTCATGGCTTTGACCTTGCGGTACAGTTGGCTCCTGCTCAGGTTGAGTTCCTCTGCCAGTGCCTCGACACTGAGGTCTGTTTTGGAGAGGTTTTCGTGCACGTACTGCAGCAGCTTTTGGATGAAATCCTTGTCAAGCGAACTGGCGGTATTGACCTCTTCGCTACTTGCCATCCCTTGAAAATACTTCTTGAATAGCTTCTCACGGCTCTGAATCAACTGTGCGAGCTGGCTCAGTACCAGGCGCATATCAAAGGGCTTGGTGATGTAAGCATCTGCTCCTTGATTGATACCCTCTAGCTGTTCGTCGATGCTGCTCTTGGCAGTCAGCATCACGACGGGTATGTGACTGGTATTCAAGTTTTCTTTGATTTGGGCACATAGCTCCGTCCCTGTCCTCTCAGGCATGACCACATCAGTAATGATCACATCCGGGAGTTCTTTGCTCGCTATCTCCCAACCTTCGAGTCCATCTTTGGCTACCAAAACTTTGAAATCGATACTCAATTCATCCCTTAGGTACTTGCGGAGCTCAGTATTGTCCTCCACGACAAGCACCGTCTTCTTGACACGACCTGTAGATTCTACAGTCCGCTCTGGCCTATTTACGAGTTCTCGGGACGACAGTCCATCGACTACTTGGTCGACGGACTGTGCTTGCACCTTGTCTGTCTCCTCAAAATGCTCCTCTCCTAATCGGAAAAATATTTCGAAAGTCGTCCCCACACCCACTTGGCTCTCGACACGAATATCGCCTTTGTTGAGGAAGATGAAATCCTTGACTACTTCGAGCCCAATACCCGTTCCGCCAAAATAATCCTTATTCTTTTTGTTCACTTGATAGAAACGTTCGAAGATCTTGTCCAACTGGTCTGCATCCAGCCCAGGCCCTGTATCCTTGACCCGAATTCTAAAACTATCGAATACCTCCCCCCCCTCGTAGGTGTGCGACAGGAGAGTGGTCTCCACCGAAATACTCCCTCGCTGTGGAGTCACCTTAAAGGCATTAGAAAGCAAATTGAACATGATTTTCTCCAACATGCCTTTGTCAAGCCAAAGCCACTGGTCTGTCGGGTTGGTGACAACCTCTAAGTCGATCTGCTTGGAGATGGCTTCCTCTTGGAAATAACCGCATATCGATCGTATCGCCTCTTCAATCTCAAAATATTCCACTCGTACTGCCAGTTTGTTGAACTTCAACTTACGAAAATCCATCAGCTCGTCTATGAGACGCTTGAGACGGTCAGAGTTGCGGTACATGACGCTCAATTTGTCCTGTACCCGTGGCGGCAAAGTCAGCTGATCGTCTTGCAGTACGTCACGCAGGGGATTGATGATGAGCGTGAGCGGTGTCCTAAACTCGTGTGAGATATTCGTGAAAAACTGGATTTTCTTATCGTTCAGTTCCTCCTCCCGCTTTCTATTTTCTACTGCGGTGAGTACGGCTTGTTTGTCCCGCACACGGATCTGTACGACTTTGAAAAACAAGTACAACAACGACAAAAATGTCCCCAAA
The DNA here is from genome assembly GCF_002742335.1 of Reichenbachiella sp. 5M10. Taxonomy (NCBI): domain Bacteria; kingdom Pseudomonadati; phylum Bacteroidota; class Cytophagia; order Cytophagales; family Reichenbachiellaceae; genus Reichenbachiella; species Reichenbachiella sp. 5M10. Next base: position 2,560,363 of record NZ_MDGR01000007.1, read on the forward strand.
TAAATCATAAAGGCCACTGTCGTTCTCCACCACGGAGGCAACACTGTGATCCGAAGTGTGCGAACCTCCTCACTCCACACTCCGTCGTTGTTGGCTGCTTTGACTTTGAAGACATACTCTCCACTTTTCAAACTGGTGTAAGTGGCGGTACGCTTGTTTCCCACATAGTTCCAGTCGGATTCCAGCCCTTCTAGATAAAAGGCATACTCGTTTTCTTCGGGACGCGTATAGTTGAGCCCCACAAACTGAATCGTGAAAACCGTCTGATCAGGAGTCAAAGTAATCTGATCCGTCTGTGAAATAACATGCGTCAAAATCTCATTGTCTTGGCCTGGAGATACCAGCTCGTTGAACAAGCGAAGCTCGGTCAAGTACACTTTGGGCTTCACTGCATTGGTAATCAAATCCTTGGGATTGAAATAATCTATCCCTACATAGTTGCCAAATAATAACTGGCCTTGATCGTCTTTGTACGCTGCATTGAAATTGAAGGCATTGGACAACAGTCCATCGTGCACAGTGTATTGCTTGATTTCGTTGGTTTGCGGATCGATGGACGATAGTCCAGCCTGACCGCTGACCCAAATCACTCCTTGATCGTCCTCTAGTATCCCACTGATTGTCTCTTGAGACAGCCCGTTGGCTTGGCTGTACCACTTGAACTCACTACGCGCTCGATCGTACTTACACAACCCTCCACCATCTGTCCCAATCCACAAAAAACCCTTCGTATCCTCGTAGAGGGACAGAATATGATTGGTACTCGTATGATCGATCTCTGAGCGCTCTCTACTGAGTCGTACACAAGTCACCGCTACTCCACCTTGCGCCTTCTTCGTCAATTTGTACAACCCTCTCGTCGTACCTGCCCAGATACTGCTATCCTGACAGACCAAAATCTTGCGAACATCAGCATTGACGAGTTCTTGTGCGCTAAAGTCCTCCCCTAGATAGGTCTCAAACTCTTTGGTACTTGGGTCAAACGAAAGAATGCCATGACCGAAGGTGCCGATCCATAGTCTACCTTGTTGGTCTTGATCGATACTGATGATACGAATCGCCTCTTCTTCCCCTTTGGCATTGAGCAAGTTGTAATGAACAAACTGCTCTCCTCCATGTGGCAGGTAAAACAAGCCTCCCTCCCAACTCCCTGCCCAGAGCTGCTGCTGGTCATCCATCAGTATCGCTTGGACGGCTTTATTTTTCATCCCCTTGATTCGTGGATTGGCCCCTAGTGTATGCTCAAACATACCCGTGCGAGGGTCATAGATATCTACTCCTCCTCCATCCATACCGATCCAATATTTCCCCTGCTCATCCTCTACGATTCCTGTGACTGAGCCTACCTGTAGCGAATTGAGGTTATTGGCTTGGCTGAGTAGCTGATCGAACTTGTCGTAATTCGGATCATATACGCCCACAGCTTTGTCGTAGTAGCCCAACCAGATCCGCTCATCTCTATCGCGATAGAGCGCCCAGATCGAATTCGCTTTGATATGGCCTCCTTCGAATTTGTCGTAGTAAAAATCTTGAATTACACGCCCCAGTGGATCAATCACCCACAACCCGTCGTTTTCGGTACCGATCAGCATCGAACCATCCGTATCCTCGACCATGGACAAGATACGCTTGTTGGTAATGGGTATTTTTTGGAGCTGCCAGGTTTCTCTCCCCTTGTTGCTCTCCAAATGCATACGATACACTCCATCGTATTGGGTCCCTACCCAAAGATCACCACTGCTGTGCAAACAAAAGGATTCGACAGACAACTCCAGTCCAAAATATCGCTCTCCACCAAGAAACTCCGCCTCTATGAGTAGGTTGTTTTGTGTATCGTACTCCAGTATCCCGTAGCTACTTGCCAAGTAGATCGTCCCGTCGGGCATGCGGACGATATCTCGGATAAATAAGGGGTCTACTCTTCTGTTCTGAATCGGGATCACCTCGGTCTGCTTCGTGATGGGGTCATGCTTGAACAAACCGTAGTAGCCTGAAGTAAACAAGATCGAGTGGTCCGCCATCTCCTCTACCGTCAAATACGTCAAATTGCTCAGATCTTCTCCTTTGGATTGGATCGTCAAGCGCTCAAAAGAGTCCGTTTTTTTGTTGAAACGGCAGACCCCATTGTCGGTAGCGACCCACATGGTACCCCGACTGTCATGGTATATACGGTAGATGACATTGCTATTGATGGAAGTAGAATCGTTCCATTTGAAATCATAGAGTACATAGTCCAGCCCATCGTAGCGATAGAGTCCTCCCCCAAAAGTCGAAATCCATATGAACCCTTCGGCATCTTGAGAAAAAGAAGTCACTGCACGCTTGGACATGCCTTCATGGATGCTATTGAACACATACTTGTTTTGTTCGCCACCCGCCATCGCTTGCCCCCAAGCCAACAGCAGCACCAATACCCTCGCACACTTCCATATCCCATCTCTCACCATGCAGTTCGTCTTTTCAATTTTCGCCTACCCTAATATTAACTGCAATTGACGAAAAACCCAATACTATCCCTATCACAAATGCTGCATCCTATGACACATATGTTGCAGCACCCACTTGGCGGCTTTTGCCACTTCCTCCCATGATTGACGCATCTCACCGACAGGGGTTTGGCGATGTACAGCCATCCCCTACAAGCCCGTCGAGCGAGATACCCCCTCATCGCTGTGTCGTTGCACGGATTTAGGGTAGATTTGCTCCAAACCCAAGGCTACATTTTGAGACTTCCAAACACATTCTTTCAGACATTTGGCGTATGCCTGCTCGGGCTCTTCGCTATGCTACCAGTCGTCAGCAAGAGTGAGTCATTGGACATCCTCAACCCCGTCTATCAATATGTCGACACGACAGGTACACTCACAGTCCAAGAGGCAGCCTCCCACTGGCACCATCAAGAATTCACCTTGGCACCCACAGACATCATCAACTGCGCCATCAAGGATTCGGTGATCTGGCTGGCGTTTGAGCGCTGCAGCACAGACATCCAGTATCTCAGTCCGGGTCATGAATCCATCGTATGGCGAGCCACCTTGTATGCTCTCGATAGCACAGGCGCCTATCTCCCAGTCCATCACTACGATCATCTCCAACCAGATACCCGAGTGCCAGGGTTGCCCTACCGGACGGTAGCCATCCCTCTACCTGCTCATCAACAGGGCTCCTTCCTCCTGCGAATAGCCGCCAGACGTCACCGCAACTATATCCTAAAAACAGGCGATCTGACACAGATATCCAGCTACCTGCTGCACAAAGAAAGTATTCCGCTGCTCTTCATTGGCTTCATGCTTTGCATCTTCATCTACAACGTCTTTCTGCTCTTCTCTACCCGAGACTTGATCTTCATTCCCTACTTGATTTACTTGTTGTTTGTGACCTATGCCGTGCCCTTTCACAATGGCTATGTCCTCTTCAGTGAGGAATGGATGTGGCAGGGAAACCCTTTCTACACCGTCTGGACGAGTGTCGGCTACCTAAGTGGGGGGTGGTTTGCCATCATCTACTTGGACCTCCCCAAAAATGCTCCTCGATTGCGCTACTGGATCATCCTACTCATGGCGGTGCTCGTCGTGATCGTACCGCTACTGGATGCCTCGGGCTGGCTACATGTCGGCATCATGGCGATGATTGTCTCGACCTCCTCCCTGCTCTTCAACCTGAGTCTATGGTCCGCTGGAGTGTATGTCTGGATCAAAGGCGTGAGCCATGCGCACTACTACGTACTGGGCTGGCTCTTCGCTATCTCTGGCATGGTACTCTTCATCCTCTCGACCAACGGCATCATTCCTTACAACGATTTCGTGGAGGAGTCCTTCTACTATGGATTTGCCATCGAAGCGGTACTCTTTGCCTTCGCCATTGGCGATCGCATGAATGTGCTCAAAAAAGAAAAACGTGCGTTGGAAGTCGAATACCTGGATTACACCAAAGAACAAAACTGGTTGCTCGCCAAACAGTCCTTCATGAACTCCCACTTGCTCCGCGCCCCACTCTCCCGCATCATGGGTTTGCTCAACATCCTACAGTTCGCAAATAGCAGGGAAGAAAGCCAAGAATACCTCAAACACATCGAAAATTCTACCACAGAAATGGACTATGTCGCCAAACGTATGTCTGCCATGCTCGAGAAAGAAGGCTACCTTGAGAAGTACGAAGAGGAATTCAATGAGGTACGTGACAGCATCTATCACGATTTGGAAAAAGAGAAAAAACACACTCAATCAGAGGGGCCAGACTCTCACAAGTGACCCATGCTTTTGGATACTTGAAAGTGAAGATCACAAATAGGGTTGATCCTGAAGTATCCCTCCAATCAAAGGATATCCCAAAAAGTATATATCATTCGAAATTGTGTATAAGGAGTTAAAGTCCTTTCATACAGATCTTTGTATTGTTCTTGAATTACAACAAATCATAAGCAAAGATGAGTATCAACAATCAATTTGGAAAACAAGGCTGGACACCTGAGCGCATCGGCTCACTGGATGGCAAAACATACCTGATCACAGGTACTACCAGCGGCACAGGATATGAAGCCGCCAGAATATTGCTTTCAAAGGGTGCCAAAGTGGTGATGCTCAATCGCAATCCCACAAAGGCCGCAGATACCATTGCCACCTTGAAGGAAGCACTCGGCAACTCGATCGACGTACGCAATATCAGCATGGACTTGGCACAACTGGCCTCTGTCCACAATGCGGCAGAAGAAATCCTCAAAACCACACCACAAATCGATGCATTGATATGCAACGCGGCTATTGCCCAAGTACCCAAACAAACCCTCACTGTTGATGGCTTTGAAAGTCAGTTGGGCGTCAACCACTACGGCAACTTCCTATTGCAGGCGCTGCTCTACCCGCGTATCGAAGCATCCAAAGGACGCATCGTGACCGTGGGCAGTATGGGCTACAATTTGGGGATCAAAACGATACAGTTCGATGATATGAACTGGGACAAAAACTACGGTCCCAACGATGTGTATAGTCAAAGCAAACTCGCACAGATAATGACTGTATACGAACTACAAGACCGATTGAAAAAAGCCGGCAAGACGGACGTCAAAGTATATGCCTGCCACCCAGGCGCCTCGGCTACCTCCCTTATCAAAACCAGCGGCAGTTTGATGACACGCTTCATTTGGCAGATCATGAAATTGACCCCTCTGGTACAATCCGCAGAAAAAGGATCGTATCCCGAATTGATGTGCGCCACAGAACCCGGTTTGGATCAAAGCGTATTTTATGGTCCTACAGGCCGAAACTACTGGACCGGTCCCGTCGGCGTGTGTCAATTGGCACCACATGCCAAGGACAAAGCAGTCGCCGAAAAGCTGTGGCACGTCTCCGAGGAGGCCGTCGGTTTGAAGTGGAATTTGTAAATTGAAGCATCTTAAAAAAACAAAATCATGGATATATTGAAAGCGGCGATCGATTGGGCAAAAGCCGAACTCTTTTCCACCCCATTTTTCATTCTTTTTGGAGTAGCATTTATGATGGCAAGCTTGGGCTTTTGGCAGTTGGGCAAAACCGATATAGCCAAAGCCTACATCATCCCCACGCTGATAGCGGGGGCATTGCTGACGATCATCGGACTAGGTCTGTTTTTCACCAACAAGGCAAGGATTGCTCAATTCGAAACGGCCTACAAGGCAGACCCCACCGCTTTTGTGGCCTCAGAGATCGAGCGAGCCGAAGCGACCCTCCAAGAGTACAAAACCATCGTATTTACCGCCATCCCGGTCATGATCGTGGCATGTGCCCTCGTGCTGTACTTTGTCGGTTCGCCCATTTGGCGCGCCAGTATGATCACTACCATGGCCATGTTGGTGGTGATATTGCTCATAGACGGCACAGCACAGGCCCGCATTGCCGAGTACCACCAGCAGTTGTTGCTAGCACGCCAAGCCATAGACAAGTAAAATGCAGCATTTCAAAACACTCTCTGCCTACCTCGATTACCTGGATCTCCCGCGCCCCGAGCACCCCATGTTCAGCGTCTTTTCGGCCACAGGCGACGGTTTCCTCCCATGTCCGAAGGAGAGCTCACCACCGATCACCAACGATTGCTACACCATCAGCTTCAAGAAAATAGTAAAGGGCAATCTAATCTACGGCCGTACCCAATACGACTTCACCAATGGCGCCTTGTTTTTCATCGCGCCCAGACAAGTCCTCCAGTGGGATAGTAGCGTAGTGTTTGCACAAAAAGGCTTTTCGATCAACTTTCACCAAGATTTCATCAAAGGCACGGAACTAGCACATCAGATCAAGAAATATGGCTTTTTCTCCTACTCGGTAAATGAAGCCTTGCATCTTTCGCCCAAAGAAGAAAAACAGATCGAATCGATAGTCGAAAACATCGACTTGGAGTACCAAAACAATCAAGATGAATTCAGTAAAGAAATCATCCTTTCACAGCTGAGTACACTTTTGAAATATGCCAATCGCTTTTATGAACGACAATTTTTAAATAGAAAAGCACTCTCGAATGATTTGTTGGAGCGGTTTAATCAGTTTTTAAAAGATTATTTTGATTCAGGTCAACTGCAGCACAACGGGGTTCCTAGCATCGAACAAATGGCAGACAAACTATCGGTTTCGCAACGCTACCTTAGCGATACACTCAAAAGAGAAACGGGCAAAACCTCCACAGAACATTTGCAACTGTACTTGATCGATGAAGCCAAAAACATTTTATTGAACCCTAACAAAACGATTGCGGAAGTAGCCTATGAACTAGGCTTTGAATATCCCCCCTACTTTTCAAGGTTATTCAAAAAGAAAGAAGGAATCAACCCTACAGAATATAGAGAAAAGTACAAAATGAACTAAATCATAAGGACACCAAAAGCAATAAGGATTAGAAAGTCTGCAAAGTACCAATGGAATGCCTCTGTCAAAGCAGAGCCCAACAATCCTGCACCCTACCGTACTTCTGCTCGTAGAAGAGCAGAACGTCACACACAATACCTTACCCTACACCAATACTCCATAGGCTCTGTCAAATCACTGGATAGGTTTGATGATTTGCACGACCGATTACCTCCAATTTTTGTATGGATATACCCCCAATTCTGAATTTTCGCTTCTCGTCTACATCCTAACTTACTTGTCAACTAAAGAGGGAACTCTAAGTACCAACCCTTTGGAGTGCCTTCGCATCTTTTAACAAGACTAATATGACTATGAAAAACTCAGTACTATGTTTGGGGGCATTCCTTATGCTCTCATTTTCGCTCCAAGCGACAACCTACAACTGCAGCACGGTGCAGCAAATCACAGACGCCTTAGCTGCCGCGACGGCCGGAGATGAAATCATCATTGCGGCGGGGACCTACGTGTCCAGCAATTCAATCCAAGCAGCCTACTACTATGGAGGCGCCAATGGCACTGCCTCCAATCCCATCATCCTCAGAGGAGCCTCATCCAGCAACCGACCCCACCTCAAGGGCAACAACCTCAGCAGCCGCACAGTACTCCGCATCGAAGGAGACTACTGGATCGTCAAGGATCTCGAGATTTCGTATGGACAAAAAGGCCTGGTGTTTGACAATTCCAACCACAGCCAAGCCATCCACTGTGCCATTCACACCTTCGGCAATGAAGCCGTACATGTACGTGACGGGTCTGACTATGTGACCATCGACGATTGTACAATCTACGACACAGGCAATGTAAACCCAGGCTTTGGAGAAGGCGTCTACATCGGAACAGACAAAGGCTCATGGAGCAACCACGACCACTATGTAGACCACACGACGGTTAAAAACTGTAGCATCGGTCCCGATGTACGTGCAGAGGCATTTGATATCAAAGAAGGCTCTACGGAGACTATCGTGGAGTACAATACGGTGGATGCCAGTGGCATCTCTGGGGACAACTATGCGGATTCTTTCATGGACCTAAAGGGCATCAGAACCTATGTAAGGTACAACACCTTCAATCAAAACGGTGAAGGCAACATCACACGTGGTATCGCCGTGCATGACCGAGGAGTAGAACTCTCCGGCTATGATCACATCGCTCACCACAATACCTTCAACATGGACGATGCGGATGGCAACATCATGGAGGCCTACGGCGGTACTTCAGAAGTCTATGCCGTCTACAACACCCGCAGCCCTTCGGGAGACGTCTACAACAGCCGCATCACCGAAAGCTGCCCAAGCTGGTATGGTGCCTGCTCCCCGAGCGGCTCCAATCAATCGCCTAGCGTCAGCATCTCATCTCCCAACACTGGTGCGACCCTCACCGCTGGTGATGACCTCACGCTATCCGCTGTAGCCAACGACTCTGACGGACAGATCACCTTGGTGGAGTTCTACAGCAACGGGTCCAAAATAGGCCAAGACAATTCCTACCCCTACGCCTACACATGGTCGAGCGTGAGCGCGGGCAATTATACCCTCACGGCTGTTGCCACCGATGACAGCAATGCCCAAACAACCTCATCGAGTGTATCCATCACCGTCAATGCATCAGGAGGTGGCAATGATGGAGGTGGAAACAATGGCGGCTCTTCTGACTTGAGCATCCAGTATGAACCTGGAGACACAGATACTGACAACAACAAAATCAAGCCTTACATCAAAATCCACAACGACGGAGCGAGCAGCGTGCCCTATGCTGACCTCACCGTGCGGTATTGGTTTAGCCAAGAAGGATCAGCTTCACCAGTGTTCAACTGTGACTATGCTGCCCTCGGCAACTCCAACGTCAACGGCACTTTTGTCAATACCTCTGGGGTCAACTACTACCTCGAAGTGTCCTTTGACGCCTCTGCGGGTAGCCTATCAGCCGATGACGACTCTGGCAACCTGAAACTACGCATCACCAACAGCGATTGGTCCAACCCCGACGAAACCAACGATTACTCATTCGACGGTAGCATCTCTTCGTACACAGAGCATGCATCCATCACTCTCTACCAAAACGGAACCTTGGTTTGGGGAACTGAGCCTAACACAGGCGCACGTACAACAATCCCTACACCATCGGCCCATTCACTCGACCTATCGATCTACCCTAACCCTAGCACTGGACTACTCCAGATCACAGGAATCAACACAGGTGAGGTCCGTGTTCTCGACTTGCTCGGAAGGGTCAAATACAGCAGTCACTATACCGCGGACGAAAATAATATCGCGCTAGACCTCTCGTCATTCCCCACTGGCTACTACATCGTGACAATCCAAACAGAGGATGATTACTTCTCTAAAAAGGTCTTCAAGAAATAAGCCTTCAATAGTCCTGCAGTCACCCATCGGTTGAGGACTGGATACTCAATCCGTACCAAGAGATATCTCTCGGTACGGATTGTCACTCAAAACGCCTAAAACTCATAAGGCTAAGCCCTACAACAGGGGCTGTTTAGTCCATCAAAGACAACTAAACAATATGCACATGAAGCACGCAACTACTCATAACTGAGAACGCTCCCGTCCAACCAAACACAGGAAAAAAGCATCTGAAGTAAGACTAATCCTCATTCAATCTTACAGGAGTATCTGCATCCTTCGGTATCGGAACTTCTGGAATCACTCCAAATATGCGTGTACCAAACAGATAGTGTTCGTTCCAATAATACGGATCATCCATCGGGACAATCTGTACGCCCTTGGACGTGGAAGCATGAATCATCTGACCATCCTCAATGACGAATGCCGCATGCGTCACCAGTTTACTCGTAGGATAGGTCCGGGAAAAGAAAATTACATCCCCAGGCATCAGCTCGTCTCGATCCAATACAATCTGCCCAAAACGGGCCAGCGCTTGTGCACCATGTGGGGCCTGCAGTCCCAAATCCCTAAAGGTCCTAAATATCAAACCTGAGCAATCCATGCCTTGGGTGGTTGTCCCTCCATACTGATATGGAGTACCTAGATACGTTTTGGCCTTGGCAATGAATTCTTCTCGGGTACGTGTCCCACAGTCAAACGACTTGGCATACCCTCCCTTCCTAAATTGGTCGATTCGCTCAAGCATGAGCGAATCATTCAGGTGTTGGGCCAAGAGTACCGAAAGTGCATCCTGAGCACTACTCCTCTCAACACACACCATCCAAAGTACAAGAGTCAATATTTTTTTCATCTACATGATATTTACAACAATCAAACAACCGCTCAGTCACTCTCAAAGTTTCGATTGGATGCCGAAAAGCAATCCCGCGTGATAATATACGGAGAATCTCCAATCCCTATACCGAAAACGGGTTGCCCGTTTGCTAAAAACACCAAAGTAGCCTAAGCAAAGAATGGAATCGAACTACAGCGCGCACTCAAAATCACCAACGGTGACCTTACGATAGCTGGCCAGACAGCTCCTGGCGAGGGCATTTTGGACTTGCAACAAAGCTAAGCTTACCTGAGCCTGAAGGTAAGCTTACCAGAGCCCCAACCTAAGCTTACCGCAGGGTGAACCTAAGCTTACCTCGACCCTGAGGTAAGGCAACATAGGAGCCGAACTAAGCTTAGGTTGGAGAGATCAAGTCTCATCCCCCTCCCAATCCAAAATACAGCACCCACCTCATCGCATTTTGTGATATACCAAGAGGTTTGCCTGTAGCCTTGGGAAATATCGACAGGAAATACTAGTTTGGCCTCACCAAGCCGATCAGCAGTCGGCTTCCTGCAGCATAAGTTCGAGAAATAAGTACACGATCAAGGGAAACGCGAAATAAGCTTTGAACCCTTCGCCTGAGGCATTACTCGGAATCCGAATAGCCCTCCGTCAGGTTTTGGAGCAAGTAGGTATCAACCTAGGATTGTTGTTTGGTCACTAGACTATCACTATCTTCGAAGTGTGCAGCCATCTCTATCCTGTGAGCTATTCACCCTATTGAGAGCTGTCACTACGTAGAAAAATAAAGAACAGTATAAAAGACATAGCAGATATAAAGTGCACTGTGCACTTTACACAAATGTTACAGGCAATTAGTACTAGAATGAACCAAAACCTTTTCTCAAAAACAATGTCAGGCAAAACCGAAGCTGAACTTAATGCAGTACTTGCCGAAAACTCCCCATATGTCGAAGAAGCCCGTCAAGCCGCTGTGTGGGAACTCGAAAAGCGTAACGCTGAATCCGAAGTAACCATGAAACTTGATTCGGAACCTTCGAAAGCAAAATCAGAGAGCCTCGAAGAACAATATGAACCAGTATTTAATAAAAGTAAAAAATACATTACTGATGATCCTGATGCACCTGAACTCTACACCAAAACAGCTATAACTCTATTTTCAGCCCTTTTCTCAACTATTTTTGGAGCTGCCCTGCTTATGTCGAACATGAAGACAATGGGCAGAAGTTCAAGTAGATTTTTGGTTTTAGCATTTGGAGTGGTTTACACAGCCATTATAATTTTTACCAACGAAAAAATTGGAACTAATTCCAGTTTGGTGACCGTATTCAACCTAGTTGGCGCAGTAATTTTAACCGAGATTTTCTGGAATCATCAACTCGGCAAAGAATTGAAACACCGCAAGAAGAAGATTTGGAAGCCTCTTATCATTTCAATCATCATAACGATACCTTTTATTTTGGCTTTGATTTATGGCTAAAAAAAGCCTGTAACATGGCGTCATAGTGCATGTGCGAACTGAGCATCTAGCCAGCCTCGGCGGAACGAACCCGTGCATCTGTCGCGGGAAAAACTTCTCTGCTTATAGCAAGATCAGTTCGCCGCAGCGGAAGATCGGCGGAACGCAGCTCTCACCGATTCGCTAGTAGGTTCGGCAGATTTTCACTACTTTGGCTGTATTATCAAACGACACGCACACGCACCATACGCAGGCGTTAGAGCCCATCAGAGCAACTCGTAAGGTCATGAGGATAATCAAACTTTTAGCCGTTTTATTTTCTATTGGTATCATCGGTTACCTTGGATATGTTGCATACTTCGTATTTAGTCCTGAAATTGAGAACTTCAAGAACAGAACCGAATTCAACTCCGAACTTTGGAAGAACTGGGAAGATACGGAAGCAAGCGCCTCTTTAAGATGGGACATGACTCATAGCCTAACCACGAACTTCGAACTCATTGGAATGTCAAGCGAACAGGTAATTGAACTTCTTGGTCAACCCTCGGGTAGGAGCAATTCTGAACTAAGATACTATCTGGGAATGTCAAGACATTGGATAGACACTGGATCATTAGTATTGGAACTTGAAGAAGGCAAGGTGGTCAACTACAGAATCTGGCACGGTTAAACTCCAACGAACGAATAAGCAAGACGAAAATAAACGGGCTCTAACATAGCGTGATAGCGAATGCCCATGCTGCGTGACCAATGGTGTGCGGGAAACAGCACCGCCGCGCCGCTCAGGAATCAATAGAATACCGAGGAATGGTCATTCGTGACTCAAGCTGTCTCGATCAACAGGAATGGCTAAATAGACTTTTGTAGTTTGTCGCGATTCGGCTACTTTAGTGCTTTATCAAACCGTGTGGGCACATCGCCATACGCGGACGTTACATGCCATGAATATGAAGCCAACATTGTACTTATTTCTAGCCATCCTTTTGTTATCCTGCTCGAACAGAACAGGTGAACGAGTAGATGCATCAATCCTGAACCTAGAAACTTCCGAAGCTCTAAACAGAGATCAAATAACAGAAAACGATTCCGTTGTTGAATATCTTAATGTTTCATTTCCTTACTCGCCGATTACGATTAACGAAGTAAGAAACGACATCTTAGGTCGAACTGAACAGATTAAGCAAGAACTCATTTCGAACTGTGGCGGTTTGGATGAATACGGTAATATTTTTAGCCCAACCGAACAGAAAATTGTATTCGATTTTTTGGTGAACCAAGGCAAGGGAAAGGAGTTTCAACAGTTGGCGAACTCCATTGTTGACTATTCTATTGAACAAGGGATTCCGCAGCAACGAATAGCTCAAGATGCTCAAGAAATAGCAGTATTCAAAAATGACCCCAATCAAGCCCAAAAGACTTTTGTCGGTATTTATTTCAGCCGGGCTAACTTGATCGAAGCACTGAACGCAATGACAACAATCGAATCATACGTCCTACAAGTTGAAAGCGTCTACCTGAACAGGCAACTGATGCAAATAGAGCAAAACGGCATGTAACATGGCGTATAGTGCATGTGCGAACTGAGGTATTGGCCAGCCTCAGCAGAACGAACCCGTGCATCTGCCGCGGGAAAAAGTTCTCTGCTTATAGTGAGATCCGTTCGCCGCAGTGGAAAATCGGTGGAACGCAGCTCTCACCGATTCGTTGGTAGATTCGGCAGATTTTCACTACCTTGGCTGTATTATCAAACGACACGCACACGCACCATACGCAGGCGTTATGTGTAACTAGTTCTATCGCAAATTCTATGGAAATTGAAACTATTGCCGGATTAACTGGAAAGGCTTCTTATTCTCCTAACGGTAACTTTGTGGTAGTTCGTCAATTCCCTCCTAGCGAACTGGAACTTGGAAAAGTTGTACTTGCTAACTCAGCTAGAACGGAACCTATCTACATTCGAAGTATCAAATACCCAGATCATATAAAAGTTGCCAATAGTGGAGTAGTAATCCTATGTAACGTCGAACACGAAAACCCAGAATTTTTCAACCAGCTTCTGATCCTTGATCTAACTGGGAAAAAGATGTTTGATAAAAAGTCGAACTGTCCAATATGCGCAACTGCAATTAACCATGATGGAACAATTGGAGCTGTGGCTTTTGCTGGTGCAGAGGAATACGTTGAAAGTTATCAAATATTCGTAATTGACATTCCCAATTCAAAAATTGCCCAAACTAACCAAATACCAGACCGAACCGGTATAGCAGAAATGTATTTTGATGAGAGCAACTCTTTGAAGGTGCAGGGGGTATCCTGAAAAAATACACATAACATGGCGTCATAGTGCATGTGCGAACTGAGCATTTAGCCAGCTTCGGCGGAACGAACCCGTGCATCTGCCGCGGAAAATTACTTCTCTGCTTATAGTGATGTCAGTTCGCCGCATCGGAAGATCGGCGGAACGTGGCTCTTACCGATTCACTAGTAGGTTCGGCAGATTTTCACTACTTTGGCTGTATTATCAAACGACACGCACACGCACCATACGCAGGCGTTGGCATCCATTAACTGCATGATGAAAAAGCTTCTCGTCTTCTTAACTCTTCTTTCAACTCTTGACCTTTTTGGACAAGAAACGGATACGCTAAGAATTAAACATCATTACTACTATCTGGCCGACTTGAATTCACGAACCATTGCTGAACAGTTCATGAACGATGAACTCCAACCTTCGGACAACTACGTTACTTTTAGGGTTTTGGACAGCTTAACATCTGCCAACAAAAACACCAGAAAATATTATTTACCTGTATTCAACAAAATCCTGAAACAATCTGATGGTGCGCTTTCGGAGGCTATGGGAACACCCATTATCGAATATTTGAAGAAGTATCCAACAGAGTTTGCCAGAACCATTAAGTCGGACGAACTTTTTGAACTGTATTCAAACTATGCCGCATACGAACTCTACTTTTCGGACGATTTTAAGGCTGACATTGCCGATATTGAACAATCAGCACGTGACAGCTATAGACCTTATACTGAATCAGAGCTCATTCGGAAGTTCCTGGAAACAACCGCCAAGAAAGTAGAGGAAATCTAAAAAAAACGGATGCCAACAGACGCTGATCGGGCATATGTCTAAGTGCTTTCTGGCTGGTTTCGGTGCAAGTCGACCGTGAATCTGCCGCTGAGATACGGCAGTGCTTTCTACTAACTTCTGCTCGCAGGAGTTTTTGACTTGCGGAACGCAGTGCCGCCTGGAACCGTTGTGAGCTTCGGCAGATTTCACTACTTTAGTGCTATTCACCAGCAGTGGACATACGCCCGATAGCTGGACGTTGGGAAGCATACACGGAACACATATGAACCTTTCAGAAGAAAACAGGACAACTCTTTTAACTCAGTTACATAAGACCATTGAGGACACAGCGAACGCTCTGGCGAACGACCTGAACGAAGGGCGAATGGATGAACTCATCGGTTATCCGCCAAACGGTGGACTAACTGAAGCCGAGAAATCTTCTCTCGAACGTCTTAAGAACGACGAAACTCTTCGTAACGCCTTGAGAAAGATTCTGGCGAGTAACTCAGCATCTGTACTTTTTGAACTTTTCAACATAATTGATGGAACTAGTGACCCAGATCCTGAACTGGGTGAGTGGTCAGAGGTTCTGCTAGTGGATCAACCAGAGGATTTTGATGAACACGTGGAATTCCTGCATGACAACTTCTTCGAAACCTACTGGAACTGGAGAGAACTTAGGAACGCTGACTTCAAACTAGATAACCTAGAAGACTAAAACGCTTCCCAACAGACGCTGATCGGGCATATGTCTCAGTGCTTTCTGGCTGGTTTCGGTGCAACTCGACCGTGATATCTGCCGCTGAGTTACGGCTGTGCTTTCTGCCATCTTTTGCTCGCAGGATTTTTTGACTTGCAGAACGCAGTGCCATTTGGAACCGTTGTGAGCTTCGGCAGATTTCACTACTTTAGTACTATTCACTAGCTGCAGGACATACGCCCGATAGCTGGACGTTAGGAGTCATGGCGGAACGCAGAAAATGAGAACACAACTTTTAATAGCAACTTTATTAACAACTCTTTTCAGCTGTCAAACCGACATTGAACTGACTGAACTGATTGACCAGAACACGCCAATTCTTCTAACCGTAATGCCGAAGAACGGGCAACTAAGTGAACTGCGAACTGACACGATTTCCGTCAACTCAGACAAGTGGAACAGACTGCAACAGTTTGCGAACGATCACTCTTCTGACTGGGAATCTACACCAGCATCATACAATTCGGACTTTTATATTCGTCAGGGTAACTTTTCACTCATGGGATGGAACAACGGAACATCTGTAGTTGTCAACTTCATCGATACAAACGGACAAGCGAACCAACTAACTCGCAGCGTAAAACCTGGGGAACTCGACTTCTTGACGGAATAAATAACAGACTCCTAACAGACGCTGATCGGGCATATGTCTGAGTGCTTTCTGGCAGATTTCTGTGGAACTCGACCGTGATATCTGCCGCTGAGATACGGCAGTACTTTCTACTTACTTCAGTTCGCAGGAGTTTTTGACTTTCGGAACGCAGTGCCATTTAGAACCGTTGTGAGCTTCGGCAGATTTCACTACTTTAGTGCTATTCACTGGCTGCTGGACATACGCCCGATAGCTGATCGTTATGAGCAATTAAATACAAAGCGTAAAGCCAATAGATATGGAACACATGGAAATAATTAACTCGGCACTTGCAGGAATTGCTTCCTGCAAAGAAATACTGGACAAAACAGGAATTGGAGAGGGAATTAAATCAACTCTTGAACATCTAAAAACCTTCACAAAAGATTTATTTAAATCAAATAAAGTAGCTTCTGATGCTTTAGATCAATTTGAAACCGACCCCTCGGATAATGTAAATAAAGGAATGTTAATGGCATTTCTCCAGACGGAACTCTCAACTAAACAAGGAAAGATAGATGAGCTTGAGAAGATTATTTCAGAGCTTAATGAGAGTATAAAAGGTCACAAAAAGGCTGAAGGAATACTAATTGAAAATAGTAAGAATGTCGTAACTGGTGGTTTTAAAAATATAAAAGGTAATATTTCATTAGGTGACGTAAACAAAGGGTAGAAAAGATCAAAGTAATATTTCTTGGAATGATATCTAAAAGTAAAAATGTAGTAACAGGTGGATTTCGAAATATTAAAGGGAACATCCATATTGGTGACATCTATTATTCCGAATCTGAACAAGAAAGTTCTATTAACTATTTCGATGGACTACCAGATATTTCTTCTGACATAGGGACCCCTCAAGAACCATTCATCGGACTAAGATGGTTTTCACGTTCTGAAGCAAGAATATTTTTCGGAAGAGGGAGAGTAATTAATCAATTATTCAATCTTATAGAAAACGAATTCGGTGATAAAATAATATTGCTCTTCGGCCAGTCAGGAGTTGGTAAATCCTCTTTACTCAACGCGGGGCTGCTTCCAAGAACTGATGCTCAATGGGAAACTATATACCATCGTAGGTCTTTAACTTCAACTTTTGATGATTTTGTAAAGAATAAAGTTTCCCTTGACATTGACTCACCAAGAATTATTGTTTTGGATCAAGTAGAGGAAGCTTTTACGAATCCAAATGCCGAAAATCCTAGTGAATTTACGGACACAATAAAACAAATAAAGAAGGTCATAACGAATCAGTCAAAAACCAGATTCATATTAAGTTTTCGCAAGGAGTATCTTTCAGAGTTTGAATTAATACTCACAAACCATGAACTAAACTACACAAAGCTTTTTATAGAGCCTTTATCCAAAGAGGATGTCGTTGAAGCAATTTCTGGTGTCGAGCGGAACAAAAACCTCAACTCTAAATTCAATTTGACTATTGAGTCTAATTTGCCAGAAGCAATAGCTCATGAAATCCTTCGAGATGAGACCTCAAATGTTGCCCCAGCACTTCAAGTTTTACTGACCAAACTTTGGAATATAGCAAGTCACACCAATCCTAACTCACCATTAATATCTGAAGAATTATTTAAGGGATACATAAAAAACACTGGTATTTTTCTGGCTGAGTTTGTGGATGAGCAGCTCAAAATTCTGAGGAGCAAAAATGTTAAATGGGTTGAGACAGGCTTAGCCATAGATATTCTTAAAACCTTCGTGACTAAACATAAAACTTCAGCCAGTCATCCAAGAATAAACATTTTAGCCCTTTATGTTCATATTGACGAAATAGATTCACTAATAACAGAATTGAAGAATCTTTACTTATTAACCGAAGATATAAATCCTAACAATGAAAACAACCTTAGGCTTGGACATGATTCATTGGCACAATTAATTGATGAAAAATACCATTCTTCCAACTTTCCTGGTCAAAAGGCTCGAATTATTTTGGAAAACCGCTTAAAGAACTCGGAAAGAGATAGTGAGGGGAACCTTATCTACAACCCACTCGACAAAGTTGATTTAGAAATAGTTGAGAAAGGTCAATATGGCATGAAGGTTTTAACAATCTCTGAAAAAGAATTAATTCGATTAAGTAGAAAAAAAAAGAGAAAAGAGGAAAAAAGAAGCAAGGTATTGCGATTAATAGCACTAGTTTCAATTGCGGTTATTGTATGTCTAGGGGTGTTCTCTTTTCTTCAATATAGAAACACAAAAAACGCAAAGGATGAGTTAAGAGAAAAAATAGACACGGACGCTTTAAAAGTGAAACAAAGATTCAATGAGCTTATATCACTCGCAGATAAAGCTAATGAAGACTTCTACATAGAGCGATCTTTGAACCTATTATCTGGTGCAGTAGATTTCTTGAATCTTTTAACCGATGATCCAAATTATAATGCATTTGCTGACCAAGTAAGTAAAAGATATGGTTGGTATGTATACTTAAGAAATTATACTTCTGATATTGATAGCGCGAAAAGTATTCTCTTAAAAACAGCAAATTTTGACAAAAGGGTTGATAGCGTAACTATTCAAAATCAGAGTATAGAAACTAGTTTACTACGCATTATAACTGATAAAGAATTATCTAGTTTTGAGGAACGTCTTACTCCAAAGAAGCCAAAAATGAGATTAATCGATGGTGGTGTTTTCACGATGGGGTCTGACGATGTAGATGTTGATTATGATGAAGACCCTCATATTGCTAAAGTAAACAATTTTGAAATAGGTGTATACGAGGTGAGCTTCGATGAATATATACCTTATGCTTTACTGGGAGGAAATTTGCCAAGTGATGAGGAAAGAGGCAGAGGTGGTCGTCCTGTGGTTAACATACAATGGTTTGATGCTATTCGATATTGTAATTGGTTAAGTAAAATAAACGGGTTCGAACCTGTTTATGATGAAGACACTTGGATGCAAGACCTCTCAAAGAATGGATACAGATTACCAACTGAAGCGGAGTGGGAGTATGCTGCAGCTGGAGGCTCTATTGAAAGGACGAAATTTGCTGGAACAAATAGTTATGATAGTCTAAGTATTTATGCTAATCACATTTCAGATGACGATTCTTTTGAACATGCGGCACCACAAGGAAGCTTTGAGCCCAATGCTCTTGGTCTGTACGATATGATAGGAAATGTCTGGGAGTGGTGCTATGATTGGCATGGAGACTATCCCCAAAAATCTGAAATTGGTTATGCTGGTCCTAAATCAGGTGATTATAAGATTGTTAGAGGTTGTAGCTGGAACCGCAAACCTCTGTTTTGTAGGACTTCAAATAGAGGGTACTTCAGCCCTGACGTTAGATTTAATAGTATTGGTTTTAGGCTTGCTAGGACACCTTAAAAAAACAATCAATATTTCCCACAATCCTTTATCTGGTTGAATAATTATGAATTAAAATAATAAATTAAACTTCTTTAATAAATCACTATACCAAAGTTAATTATTAAGTACGAAATTGATAAATAAATGCTCATAACAATGTATATAAAATCATAGCACCCTTCGGGATGCTACGCTTCATATACTAACCGTTAGCAAATATTCGATTTGAGTAACTTATGATAAAATACCTTTTTCAACAAGTTGCATTAACAGTTGTTCTTTTCATGCTCTGGATTGGAACAACTAACCTATCAGGAGGAGACGTTGGAATGATGCCAATGCTAATGGGAATGCTAGTCCTCATCCACATAAGTATTGGAATAACGCTTAGTCTAATATTTAGGAATCAATTAAAGACGCCCAACTCTATGCTTATTGGAATAGTCATATTTCAATTCATTTATCAATTAGGCCCTTTGGTAATCGGTGATGAACCAATGTTCTGGGGGATTTTTGAAGCATCGTCAAGTGGCGAAATCAACAGAGCATTTGCTCTAATTCCATTAGTCTGTGGCATCTTAACGCTAATAACAATTGTCATCAGAGAACAGAAAAACACATTTGCTAACAGGGTGTAGGCACGAATGCCCATGCTTTCTTACCGAACCAATGCCAGAATCAGCACCACCGCTCCACGCGGAATCTCTAGAATACCGAGAACGCATTCGTGGTTTCCTTGGCGGTCTAAACCTGGGCTAATGGCTAAACAGACTTTTGTGGTTGTGCGCGGATCGGCTATCTTTCTGCCTTAATCAAACTGTGAGGGCACATCGTCCTACACAGGCGTTAGCTGCAATAACCGCTACTAAAACGATAGAAATTTTTGGGAAGATATAAGTCAGTCGAAATAAAGGGTTTGTTCTTTGATAAGTTTGATGAACTTTTTCACTCTTCTCTTATTTCTGCTGTCAAGGAATCTGAACTATCAGAAGAAGAGATCATTGCTAAACTTGCACCTGAGTTCGATAATCTGGTTACTGCATATGAAGATACTATTTCAAGTACCTACTTAGAGCACCATAAATTCAAGCTGAATGACTTCTTAAAGTCACATTTCAAAAATCAAAAGACAATTGCAACCACTAATAAAAATTCTATTATCCCATTCCACCTTTATATAAATGGGTGCGCAATTGCTTTTGAGAAGATAACAGAAAGAATAGGTAGAAAAAGGATCGATAGTACATTGAAAACCAATGTTGCACTGTATGGACTAGTTATTAGACGAGCTGATGAGATTGCAAACCTCTTGCTTTGCGGACATATAGATGGAGCAATGATCATTTGGAGATCACTTTATGAAAACGCAATTATTCTGATGCTACTAGCAACGGAGAACGATCCAGAACTTGCTGATAAATTCTACAAACATTCAATTAGGAACTCAAAAAACAAGGTGGCGAGTTTCAATAAACATTATAAAAAACTAGGGTTTAAGAAGCTGCCAAAATCGACTGACATCAAACTAGAAAAAGAGACAGAGAGTCTTAAGAAAGAGTACGGTAAAGACTTTCTATCTAATGACTTTGGATGGGCTGATGACCTATTTCCTGGAAAGCAAAAGGCGAATTTTAGACTGATAGAAGATAGAGTGGAAATGAGCAAATATCGACCGTATTATCTGTTATGTTGCGAGCAAATGCACTCAAATTTCAATGGTTTCAAGAACTTTATGGAAGGTAGCAAGATCATTCTTCCGAGACTAATGGCACAGGAAATTGACTTAGTTCATTTCATTGATCCAATGCAATTTACATTGAGCATATTGCATGATATTAACGATTATATGTTGTATGAATTTTCCACACCAAGTGAATATGAGGTTAACCTTCTGCTTTTGGAGAAAATATTTGAAAAGCAACAGAAATCCTTTGACATCTAAAAGCAGCTAACAGACACTATCATCCATAAGCTTCCTGAGCTATTTGCAAAGGCTAGTGCGATGAGATACTTTTATAGATATTTGAAAAGTCCAGCTTACGGATGATAGTTGGACGTTACCAGCCATGACTGCCAATGAGCAAGATCAAATTCATACTAACTTTTCTAATTCCTTTCACCGGAACTCTTGTTTTCGGGCAGAACTCAAATAGTCTGATACCTGACGAAATTAAATCAACCGGGGATTCTGCCGTCTTAGCTCAACTTGGAACCGAGATATTCGAGCGAACTAACTTTCTGTGCGAAAAAAGTTTGGTTGCCATAGATTTAGCCATTAACTCTGGACTTCAATATGGATTAGGAATATATAATGATGGCTTGATTTTCGACATTGAATTCAATTCCTTCCTTTGGAGGATTAAGAACCATCTAACAGAACGCCCTGACACTGGTGAACTGATCTTTATTGACGCAACAACAGGCGAACGAATAATAGAAAAGGATGCTCAATGGCGGAGGTCTATAATCCATTAAAGACGGCTGGTAACAGACGCTGATCGGGCATATGTCTTAGTGCTTTCTGGCTGGTTTCGTTGCAACTCGACCGTGATATCTGCCGCTGGGAATCGGCGGTGCTTTCTACTTACTTCTACTGGCAGGATTTTTAGACTTTCGGAACGCAGTGCCATTTGGAACCCTGCCTGCGGCAGGCAGGCGTTGTGAGCTTCGGCAGATTTTACTACATTCGTGCTATTCACTAGCTGTAGGACATACGCCCGATAGCTAGTCGTTGTGTACAATAAAGAAAAATGGAATTATTAGATAATCTCTCACTTTTAAAATCACCTTCTACCAATCTTCAAGAGATTACTGTTCTAGGTCTAAAGATTGGACTTACACTTGATGAATTACCAGAGGAGTTTTCTAATATTAAGCCTTATGGAGGATGGTTCCATATTCAAGAAGGAGTTGCTTTTTTCTCTGACTCTCCGAACGAAAAATCAATTACTGGTTTCCTATTACGTTCTCAAAAATTAGAAAACTTAAAGCTGAATAGAGAAGAATATATCACAGAAATCTTTGGTACTCCTAATGCAATTGAGAAGAGACGAGGAACAGCATATTATTTCTATAACGAACTAAATATTGTTGTCGGTTGGAACTATAGAGACAAAGAATTATTTGGTATTTACATTGGCGAAACCTCACTTAAACAAACTGAATACAGCACGATCGATTTAATTTTAAAATTCTATGAATTCAAAGCGTATGTTCCAAACCGAAGTGAGTGGAATGCTGAAAGTTTGAAATTTAATCAACCTCGATATTTTAGATACTTGGAAATACTCTCTTTAATGAAAGCATTTAAAGTCGGTTCTAACATACAAGAAGACTTTGAGCACCTTGGATTCTTACAAAAGAGGACAAAAGAAGACTTTACTCTTCTGATTAAGGATATTGAAGATTATGCTTCTCATAGTGAGCATGAAAAACAGCGATGGGAAAGAGATTCTCAATCCTCTTCATTAATTAAAAAACTTGGTTTTACAGTCTCTAAACTTTTCAGGTTCTCCGAGGAATTCAGAAGTCTCCTTGATTTTAATTCAGGTGTAATGGAAGCTGGTCAAATAACTTCTAGATATGCAATCACCAGAACAAAAAGAATTTTGGAAAACATTGACCTAACTGAATTACATGAAATTGAAGGGATCCTATGTAGCCTCATCAATCCTGAAAATAAAACCTTTACTCAAAACGAGCTGGTTACACATTACGATTTCCCCCAAGTTGATTTGGCTGAAATTGATTCTGACAATTACTAAAAATGTACACAACAAGGGCTATGACACCATGTCGTGTCAGTGGGTTTCGGTAGGTTTGTGGTTACTTACGAGCCCCGCGAATTCTCTGAATTCGCCTAGTGTGAAAAAGAAATTAAGCGGCATGTAACATGGCGTCATAGTGCATGTGCGAACTGAGCATTTAGCTAGCTTCGGCGGAACGAACCCGTGCATCTGCCGGCGGAAATTGCTTCTCTGCTTATTGTGAGGTCAGTTCGCCGCACCGGAAGATCGGCGTAACGCAGCTCTCACCGATTCGCTAGTAGGTTCGGCAGATTTTCACTACTTTGGCTGTATTATCACACACTACGATTGATACAGTGGCGTTATGCTCCATGACTATTTCGCTGATCAGTAACTTTTAAGTTACATTTGTCATATAAACAAAATCAGAGAAGTAATAGCATAAAAACATTACTTTGAGGACTTTCTTAAGAGCCAGCCAACTAAGGTTCAGGATAAAGTTTTCAAAATAATTGAGGCTATTGAAACTCTGGAACGAATACCGAACCAATACCTCAAATATCTTGAAAATACAGACGGTCTTTATGAAGCAAGAATTAAGCTGGGGTCAAACATTTGGCGAGTATTTTGCTTCTTCGACAAGGGGAAATTGGTGATTCTATTAAATGGATTTCAGAAGAAGACCCAAAAGACACCTAAGAACGAAATACAAAAAGCACTTAAATTGAAGTCAGACTATTACAACGATAAACCAAAGAATCATGGAAACTAAATCGTGGAAATCAATCAAAGATGACGTCTATGGAGTCGAAGGAACAACAAGACGTGACCAGTTGGAACGAGAAGCCTCAAGTTTCTCTGTTGGACTGCTTTTAAGAAAAGCCCGAGAAGACAAACACCTGACTCAAGAACAACTAGGAGAACTCGTTAACAAGAAAAGAACCTACATTTCAAGAGTTGAAAACGACGGAAGTAACTTAACACTCAAGACTCTCTATGATATCGTAGAAAAAGGTCTTGGCGGCAAAGTGACGATCAGTATTGACGTTTAAAAAAGAACTGTAACATGATCTATATCCCATGGCGACTTAGAGGTGAGGTAAACTTTGCTACTTTCTTCTAGCCCGGGAAAATCGAGGATTTCCCCTACTTTGTGTCCGAAACATTAAATCACTTAAACCCTCGTGGCATAGCTAGTCGTTGTATGGCATGAACATAACTGGAGAGACAAATATTGAGAACAAACAAATTCGTTGATATATACCTTCCAACTGGAATCTGTGGTATACTGGTATTTTGAACTCTCATGAAACCTTAATGATTTACTCGCTTTGTCAGCAAGAAAAGTGTTTCCTAAAACTTGAAGAAGTAATAAACGAAACGACAAAAACGCTAGCATACATTACCCACCACTTGGCAAGGACTAACCATCACCTTGGAAACACACACAGTCAGCTCACCAAAACTACTTGATGTTCATTAATGAATAGAGTCGCTCAATTATTGGATAGTTGATTTTCAAAGTGCTTGTTTCCTATTCGGTAGCTTAGTGGTCTAGGTATTCTTGTCTGATTCGGTTGCTCCTTGTAGACAAACCCAGTCCTGCAAACGGGTACCTAATCACAAAACTAAGAAAGATGAGAGCTATTTTACTAGGTATATTCATGTGCTGTACGATCGGTACTGCATCGAGTCAGATTATCAATACCCTCGCGCCAGCCTTTCCAGGTGCAGAAGGACACGGGCGGTTCACGACGGGAGGTCGTGGAGGTGAGGTCATCTACGTCACCAACCTCGACGACTCAGGAGACGGTAGTCTCAGAGAGGCCATCAAACAAAGCGGGCCACGTACTGTAGTATTCGCTGTATCGGGCATTATCGAACTACAGAGTGCACTCAAAATCACCAACGGTGACCTTACGATAGCTGGCCAGACAGCTCCTGGCGAGGGCATTTGTCTCAAAAACTACAGCCTGCAGATCTCTGCTGACAACATCATCATCCGCTACATCAGTACCCGCATGGGAGACGAGAAAGCCTACGAAGGAGACGCCATTTGGGGACGCAATCAGCGCAATATCATCATCGATCACTGTTCGCTCAGCTGGAGTACTGACGAGTGCGGTTCGTTCTACGACAATGAGGCCTTCACCCTACAGTGGTGTATCCTCTCAGAAAGTCTACGGATCTCCGTGCATGACAAAGGCACGCACGGCTATGGTGGCATCTGGGGTGGACAAGGCGCATCGTTTCACCACAACCTCCTCGCACATCACGACAGCCGAAACCCACGCATGAACGGCAGTCGATACACGGGCAGGCCTGACTTAGAGTTGGTCGATTTTCGAAACAACGTCATCTACAACTGGGGAGCCAACAGTGGCTATGCAGGCGAAGGCGGAAGCTTCAACTTCGTCAACAACTACTACAGATCCGGACCGGCGACCAACAGCAGTAGACAGTATCAAATCTTCCAACCTGATGCAGACAATGGCAGCAACAGCAACCTCAGTGGCACACATGGATATTTCTATGTCGACGGCAACTACATGCATGGTAGCGAGACCGTCACCCAAGACAACTGGCAGGGTATAAATCCCAGCGGAAACTTGAGGGATGCAGATGTCAAATCAGAGGTGGAATTTGCCTATGGACAAATCACCACACATAGTGCGGAAGATGCCTTTGATAGAGTTTTGGATCATGCTGGAGCAAGTTTGTCCCGTGACATACACGACACGAGGATCACAAATGAAGCGCGCAACGGTACGACCACATATCTCGGGTCTACTACAGGAGACACCAAGCCCGGACTCATCGATACACAAGCAGATGTCGGTGGATGGTCGACCTACGATTCGTCTACTGCACCGACGGACACTGACCTAGACGGCATGCCCGATGACTGGGAGACGACTCACGGACTGGACAAGGATGATGCTTCGGACCGGAATCTCTACGACATGAGTGCGTTCTACACCAATGTAGAAATGTACCTCCACAGCCTCGTAGCGTCCCTCACTGAGGCGCAGCTGAGCGGAGGAGACACCAACTACGAAAACAACGAAACACCTGCCCTGCTGCTAGTAGACACAGAGAGCGACACCACCCAACATATCGAACTCGGTGAAGCCATCGCCGATATCGTGCTCACGTGGCAGAATGCCACAGGTGTCTCTGTGACCGGCTTGCCCGAAGGTATCACTGCGACAGATAATCCAGACGAACAAACGACAACACTCAGCGGCACACCTACAGTAGAAGGAATATTCACCTACTGGGCCAAGACAGCAGGCAACACCGCCAATGACAGTCTATCGGGCACACTCACTGTCCAGATCATACTCGAATCACCGCTCGCTCCGAATCAAGCCATGCTCTATCCCAATCCCCTCCACGATTCGGCACTACAGATCTCCACAGGGACGACCCAAGTCATTCGCTCGGTACACCTTGTCAACCAGACTGGACAAGTGATGCTCCGACAGCCCGGCAACCATCACTCTAGCATGTCCCTCAACCTAGTGCTCGATGCTGGGATATACTTCGTACTAATCCAAACAGACACTGAAGTGATCACCAAAAAACTCATTCTGAACCCTTAGTATCATGATACGACTCTTGACGACTGCCCTACTCTTGTGTTGCTTTGCACAAAGTCAGGGACAACCCTCCGAAACCAAGGCTGCCATAGACGGCATCCTCTCTGAGATCTCTGTACCGACATTCCCCTCCTACACCACCAAGGTGACGCGCTTCGGCGCAAAAGGTGACTCGATCAGTGACGACCATTTGGCATTCGCCAAAGCCATGGCGGCCTGCAAGAAAAAAGGAGGAGGCACCATCGTCGTACCTGCGGGCACCTATACCCTCCACGGACCGATCCACTTCGTGAGCAATGTCAGGCTACACCTTGACCAAGGCGCCAAGATTCGATTCGGTTCGAACCCTGCAGACTACCTCCCAATGGTAATCACGAGCTGGGAAGGTACCATGCTCTACAACTACAGCCCCATGATCTACGCCTACCAAGCCGAAAACATCGCGATCACTGGTGAGGGAACCATCGATGGAGAGGGACATCTGTGGATGGATTGGAAACAAAAGGAACAGGCAGACAAACAACACAGTCGTGACATGAACCACGCCTCCACTCCGATCACTGAGCGACAGTTTGGCGAGGGGCACTACCTCAGGCCACAACTCCTGCAATTCTTTGATTGCAAAAACATCCTCATCGAAGGAATACACGTCGAAGACTCACCATTTTGGTGCCTACACATGTTGCGATGCTCCAACATCACGATGAGAGGCCTCTCCTATGATGCACACAACAAAAACAACGACGGGATCGATCTAGAGTACAGCCGCAACGTACTGATCGAGGACATAGACTTCAACAACGCCGACGACAACATCGCCATCAAAGCAGGACGCGATCACGAGGGCAGAGCCAACAGCATCACACCCAGCGAGAACATCGTGGCGCGCAACTGCCGATTCCAAGGGCTGCATGCCCTCGTCGTGGGCAGTGAAATGGCCGCAGGCGTCCGCAACGTCTACGTCCAAGACTGCCAAGCCAGTGGATACCTCAAGCGTGGCATATATCTCAAAACCAATACCGATCGAGGTGGATATATCCAAAACATCCACATGGATCGAGTCAGTCTCCTAGAAGTCGAGGACTGCTTCTACATCACCTCCAATTACCACAACGAAGGCAGTGGCGAGTACCCCTCACAGGTCTCCGACATCTACATCTCCAATGTCACCTGCCAGTCCGCCAATCAATCGGCCATCGTAATACAAGGTCATCCAGACAAGAAAATCAAAAACATCCAGTTGCGTAACATCAAAGTCAAAGAAGCTAAATATGGGCTCAGCATCACCGATGCACTAGATGTCACTCTCGAAGAGATCATCGTCGGCAAGGACATCACTGCGCCTACGTCCGTTCACTGACCAATCTCGAATCCCTCCAGAACAACGTGTGGTGAGGTTTGCGCTGGATTTGGTCGATAGCTAGTGGACAAAAAGCAACCATTGACTAGTCACTTACATTATTGACCCAAAGACATAACTCACTCATTATCAATCATGAAAACACTATTCAATCTCCCCTTGAACGCACTTCTCCTATGTACCGCACTGACAACTACCGCAGCCTCTGTTCCTAATGACAAAGGAGAACAAATACAGGAAAAAACCTTTGGAACAAAAAGACATGGCAAGCTGATTCACTTCGCCGACGGCATGTTTCGGGACAATACAGACCGCATCGAGATCGGCCAAGTGATCAAATTGAAGAAAAAAACCGTACAGGTCCAAACCGTGAAACTCTACGTATTTGACACTGCAGTAGATAGCTTGGATTTCAAAATCAGCTTTTATCAAGTAATAAACGGACAGCCCACCCTCACACAAATCCACGAGCCCATCTGGCTAACTCAAGCCATCGACGAAGGCTGGCTCACCTTGGACTTGTCCAACTATGACTTAGTCCTAGACAAAGATTTTCTCGTAGCATTGGAAACCGAAAAAACATCCAAGTATGATGAATCCCTCTCCTACGAAGTGAAACCGCTGGCCAATCGAAACAGCTATTACCGATTTCATCACTCCGATACTTGGAAGCGACCACCCCACAGATACTGCCTCCAAGTCGTAGCGAATGTCTTGTGATTGAGTAGGATCTATTTGGTTTGAGGGGTATCAAATCAAATAGCCCCCCTATCCCAGGCTATACAATCCTAATAGAACTTCTTGCTGTTCTTCTTCTTGATTGTTTTCTTTTTGGAGAAGACCTCCTTGACCGCCTTTACCATATCTGTGAGAATAGAATAAGCCATGCTTCTCTTCGTATATGTTTTGTATTGTGCCTTCATGATTGTATTGTTTTATAGGTAAACCAAAGAAATAATCCCACAGGCTACCACCACTGACTCTATCAAAACCAACAAAGCCAACATCCAATCCTCGGTAGTGAATGGGCTGCTGGCTCTGCTTTGATTGAAAAAATGCTTGTTGATCATCATGTAGAATTTCTTGACACGAAGAAGCCACATGGGTCTGATAAAGCACTGAGAGATGGATTAGAAATCGATTAGAAGTTAGCCTTCTGCGAGAGGGAGCACGACCCTGACTGTGGTCCCTACCCCCAACTCAGAGGTGATATGCATCTGTCCTTCGTGTAGCTTGACGATTTCATTGACGATAGACAGTCCTATCCCAGAGCCTGGAATCGCACCGACATTCATGGCTCTAAAAAACGGATCAGCAATCATGGGCAAATCCTCCTTCGGAATCCCTATCCCCCTATCCTCAAAGGCGATAGATACCGTATGACCCTTGGTATCAAACCCGATATGAAGCAAGACCGCTTGGTTATCCGAAAATTTCAAGGCGTTTTTAGCGATGTTAGAAAAGGCGATAATCAGCCAGTTTTTGTTCCCTACGAGTTGGTATGACTCCTCCTCGCTTTCGTAGTTTACCTTGATGCGGTCCTGGCCGAGGTAGCGAAACATAAAAGCCTGCAGCTCCAATATGACATCCTCGACCCTAAAACTTGCCTTCTCAAAGTACTTGCTCCCTCCTGTACTCACCTCTGTGAGTTGGATCAGGTCCGCTATGATCTGCGCTAGCTTATCCGTTTCGGTCATCACCACTTGTAGAAACCCCTGATACTCTTCGACCGTCCGGGTGCGCTGTAGTGCGACATCCGACTGCCCACTAATGATGGTGAGGGGCGTTTTCAATTCGTGAGAGGCATTCGCCAAAAATTTTTTCTGGAGGTCAAACCCCTTTTCCAACCTGTCCAACATCTCGTTGAGCGTCACTTCCAGCTGACGAACTTCATCGTTTCTCTCACTGACCACTACACGACTGGACAACTTGCTGGCATTGATTTCCTTGAGTTGAGCCGCTAGCGTTACGATAGGAAAGGTAATGTTCTTGGCAAAAAACCACCCCACCAAAAACTGAACGATCATCGTCAAAACCAACCCGGACAACATGCTGCTGACTAGATCACTCAGTTCCTCTTCGCTCTCGTCATCTACCGCCGTGAGTAGAATAATAAAGTCCCCCTGATTGTCCGTATAAAACAAGCTCACCCACTGCTGCGTGTCTTTGTAGTAGCGGTACTCGCCGTGACGAAGCGTCTCACGCAACACCTCTCGCTCCAGTACGCCCTCAGCTATCGATCCCAAAGTATCGGACACAGGGATAACATAGAGCCGCTCCTCGGTGAGTTTGACCGAATGACTCAGAATGATCTCTTGGTATATCTCTGCTGCCAACTCATCCTTTTCCAAAAGCACTTCCCCTTCGAGATTCGCTTTGTCCATCAGGTCATCAAAAAAATTATCTTCCATGTTGTCCTTAGAGGTGAAATACACCAAGGACATAAAGAAAAGTAAAGCAAGCCCCGTCAAAAAGGAAAACAATATCGCTACACGCAGGCGTATCATATGTCCTCTATTTTGAGCACATAACCTATCCCCACCACAGTATGAATGATGCGGTCTTTCGCTTCCTTCTCAATCTTCTTTCTTAGGTAGTTGACATAGACATCTACGACATTGGTCGTCAACTCAAAGTCAATCCCCCAAACCTGATTGAGCAGTTGCTCCCGAGTCAACACCCTGTTTTTGTTGCGAATCAAACAACACAGCAACCGATATTCTGTATGGGTCAAATTGATCTTTTCTCCATTGCGCTTGACTGATTTGAGGTGATCATCGACCACTATATCCGCAAAACTCAAGATGTGATCATCGACTACCTTCTCTCGGGTAGCACTACGTCGTGTCACGGCAGTCATCCTCGCGATCAGTTCTTCGAACTTGAAGGGCTTGACCAAGTAATCATCCGCTCCTGTTTCCAATCCAGATATGACGTTTTCGGTAGTGCCTAGGGCAGTCAACATGATGATGGGTGTTTGCATCTTCTTTTCACGTGCTTGACGCAAAAAATCCATACCATTGATGCCTGGCAGCATGATATCCAACAGCACCAAATCATACTCATGCCCCACGAGCATCTCGAACCCCGACTGTCCATCCAAAGCTACTGAAACACTGTGACCATGTTCTTCGAGTCCCATTTTCAGAAATGAAACCACCTGCACCTCATCCTCAACAAGCAATATTTTCATCTGACAAAAAGTAAATTCGAGTAAAATTCCACAATATTCCTTTACCCTGACACTTTTTGGAATTAGAATGTAATGAGAGAAGCGCTGGCCCCTATCATCACGAATAAAATAGCATCCGCTTACTTTACCCGTCACGCTTGTTTGGGCGGATGTTATTAGAGGCAGCACCTCTTTCTAAGACTCTGGCAAGCCTTTTTAAGCACTGATGCTGCTCGCGAGGAGCAGCATCACGCCCAAGTTTATAACAAACTTCATTTGAGATTTATTATTATTTCCCCCTTCACGAGAAGAATGATTACTCTGAAAGCTGAATCAAGAAACCACCGTTGGGTTTCAAAATAATTGGCAATTGGCCGTCTTCAGCAACAGTGATTTGATCTTGCACCAAGTCTCTGTTGGTCATTCCGTCATTGATCATGGTTCCTTGGAGTCCTTTGACAAAAGAAAGATCCAAAGTCAACGCCTTTTCTTCGGTTTCCCCATTGATACCAGCGATGAACCAGTTCTTGCCACTGCGACGGGCCATCACGACCTGCTTGCCAGGGAATCCATCGACAAATACGGTCTCATCCCATTTGACAGGTACGGCGCGCATTGCCTCACGCACAAACTCTGGAACGGCCTGCATACCCTCTGCCGTCTCTGCATAGTGCTGCACACCCGACACGAATAGTACCGATAAAGCCAATTCGAAACCATTGGAGGACAAACGTTTGATGTTCGGTATCTCCGAGAATGCCACGGGCGTGAAATCCATCGGATCGAATACGTTTCGAGTGAACGGCAACATCGCACAATGTGGCACTGCTACATCTGCATCCTTTTGATCGAAAGTGATAAACTCCATCCCTTTGATCGACTCCATAGAGACGAGGTTAGGATAAGTTCTCTGCCAGCCACGAGGCAAAGTACAGCCGTGAAAGTTGACCATGATTCCCGCCTCTGCAGCATCCGTCAATATCTCGTGATAATACTCAATCACCGACTGACCGTCTCCACCGAAGAAGTCAATCTTCACTCCTTTGACACCCATCTCTTTGATACGCTTAAACTCTGCCATTCTAGACTCAGGAGTCAGCATCATATCCTTTGGGGTCTGAAAAGTCTCATTCCAATTGCCTGCTGAGTTGTACCACAGCAATAAGCCTACGTCTTTGGTCGCTGCATAGTCCACCAGCTCTTGGATCTTTTCATAGCCGATCTGCGTATCCCAGAGCGCATCGATGAGGCAGTACTCCCAGCCCATGTCTGAGGCATAGTCTATGAACTGCTTGGATACGGGGTAGTTGGTCATATCGTCCTTGAGTAGTACCCAGCTCCAAGAGGCACGTCCTGGCTCTACCCATGAGAAATCCCCTGCAATCGCAGGAGTCGCGACATCAGTTCCCAGCGTAGACTCGGTCACGGTCTTGAGCGAACCAATCGCCAATACTCTCCACGGGCTATACCATGGCAAAGTCGACTCAGGATACAACTCCCCATCAAATATCTGCTCTGCATCTTGTGGAAAACCTACCTTGTACTCCCCTTCTGGAGATTTTGGTTCGAGTCTCGTCGCACAGTAGTTTTTGTCCAGCCCTGCTTCGGAGATGATCACCCAGTTGTCTCCTGTCTTGAACAGCGCAGGGTACACCCAGCCTGCTTTGGTAGGACTGGCTTGATTCACTGATATATCCATCAAGTAATTTTCCTCATAAGACGGATTGCACTGTGCCCAGCCCGTCTTGGCATCTGCGCATGGTTGCAACCATGCACGGGCATCGTTTGGCAAATTGAAAGTCGTCAGTTCGTCCGTGATGAACTTCTGCTCTCCAGCCTCTCCCAAAAAATGGTAACGAAAAGCCACTCCATCATCTGAGAGTTGAAAGATCACTTCCATGATTTGATCCTGTGCATTCGCGAAAGTGAAAACCTTTTGGTTGGCAAGATACTGGTTGTCTCGTCTCTTCCCTACTTTGAGCGTATAACTATCCTTGATCGATTTGCTTTCCGATGTAGCTGTCAATTTCAGTCCTGCAGTAAATTCCCCGTCCTGTCTGCGTACACCCAGTTGAGATGTCTCTAGGACGGCAGTGCCATCTTTGGTTACTGAGTAGCTAGCATTCCCTGTTTCGGATAGTGCCACCGTCAGTACCAACGTGCCATCTGGGCTGCTGACTTGGTTGGAGGTAGTATCTACAGAGGGCTGACAAGAATAGAACAATCCTATCATCGCCATCCATGCAATCATCTTTCTTTTAAACATGCTTGTAGTCTTTTGTTTGTTTTAGAATTTCAAGCAATAAATATAGTGAGATTAAGTAAAGTGTACGAACTACACTTTACTTAATCTGTACTTTTATTTCCCTTTGGATTTGATCCGAAGCATTCCCAATGTAAAGCACATAACTACCTGATTCTACTTTCCAATCTGAGCTCTTCTCGTCGTAGTAAGCCAAATCGGACACAGGTATCGTCAGCGAGCCTGTTGCAGACTGCCCTGCTTCTACTGTGATTTTATCAAAGCCTTTCAATTCCTTCTTGGCTCGGTTGACTTTGGATTTAGGTTTTCCGACATAGACTTGTACCACTTCTGCACCTGCAGTTTTGCCGGTATTCGTGACAGCATAAGACACCGTGATTTCGTCCGTCAAACTATACTTTGTCCGGTCCGTCTTGATCGCTGACACAGCGAAATCCGTATAAGACAACCCGTACCCAAAAGCATACTGCGGCGTGACCTTCTTGGTATCGTGCCATCTGTAGCCCACAAGAATACCCTCCTTGTAATACTGATCGATGCTATCACCAGGGTAAGACATCTCTCCAAAGCTATGCGCAGCGTTGTCTTTCAGCTGCTTCGGGATCGAAAAAGGCATCTTACCCGACGGATTGACATCCCCACTGATCACGTCAGCCAGTGCATATCCAGCCATACTGCCAAGGTACCAACCTTGCATCACGCCTTTCACTTTTGGCAGCCAAGGCATGGCGACTGCATTGCCACTGATGAGGACCAACCCGAGGTTGGCATTGACAGCAGCCAACTCGTGGAGCAATTCGTCCTGCCCGAAAGGCAAGCCATACTGCAAACGGTCACCGCCCTCACAATCCTGGTAGTGGTTCTTGTTGAGCCCACCAAAGAACAACACGACATCTGCATCCTTAGCCACTGCTAGCGCAGCTGCTTTCAATGAGTCCGCATCATACGGAGAAGGCAACGCACGACCATAAGCCGGCGCACCCGAAGCATACCCCATGCTGTGTACAATCTCCGCCTCCCTATAGCGCTCACGCAATCCCTGCAAAGGCGATATCTCAAACTGCGCCTTCAGCTCCGAAGAGCCTCCACCCAGCGTCATCTGACGAGTGGCATTTTCACCGATCACGGCAATCTTCAGTTTCTGATTGGGGTCAATTGGGAAGAAGTCTCCTTCATTTTTCAACAAAACGATCCCTTCGGTCGCTACTTGTCTTGCCACAGCGTGATGCTCGGCATTGTTGACACGGCCCAGTGGTTTGGTCGCATCCATGCTGGTGCGGTACATCAGACGTAGGATTCTACGCACCTTGTCATCCACCAAATCCTCTGACAAATCACCTGCTTTGATCTGGTTCAAAAACGGGCTCGCCAGGAAGTAATTGTCATAGGCTAGCGCCTTGGAAGCTGTCAGGCCATTAGTCCAAGTTCCCATCTCAATATCGAGACCGTACTCGGCAGCCTGTTTGGTGTCATGTGCACCACCCCAGTCGGTAACTACTACACCATCAAAGCCCCAGTCTGTCTTCAAAATATCGTTGAGCAACAGCTCGTTGTGACAGCAGTGCTGCCCTCTGAACTGATTGTATGCCCCCATGATCGACCAAGCTTCGCCCTCTACCACTGCTGCTTTGAAAGCTGGCAGATAGATCTCGTGCAGGGCTCTGTCGCTCACGTGGACGTTGATGTGTCCTCTCCATAGTTCTTGGTTGTTGAGCGCATAGTGTTTGACACAGGCAGCTACTCCATTTTGTTGTACCCCTTGGATATAAGGCACCACCATTTGGGAGGCCAAATAAGGATCCTCGCCCATGTATTCGAAGTTTCGCCCGTTGAGCGGCGTACGGTAGATGTTGACACCAGGGCCGAGGAGTATGTCCTTTTTGCGGTAACGCGCCTCCTCACCCACAGCCACTCCATAGGCCGCAGATAGCTCCGGGTTGAAGGTAGAAGCCAGAGCCGTCAGCGCCGGAAATGCAGTGATCGAATCGTTGGTCCAGCCGGCATAGCCCCAGTTGTCCCAGTTGATCTCGGCACGCACACCGTGTGGTCCATCCGACATCCAGATCTCGGGGATACCGAGTCTAGGTACTCCAGGCGAACTGAATTTGGACTGTGCATGACACATCGCGACCTTCTCCTCCAGCGTCATCAAGGCGATGAGGCTGTCAATTTGGGATTCCCGTGCCGTCTCCGTGCTTTGTCCAAGCGCGGAGAGGCATGAGAAAACCATTACCAATGAATACAAAACAAATTTCATGTTACTTTTCTTTATGACTTAAATAGGTTGATTGGGTTGTCATTTTCATCATAGGGCACTTTTCGCATCTCACCAAGTTCAAACCCCGACAGGTTTATGCCATTCTACAGCAACAAGGCACTTAGAACTTCATTTGACTCAATGGTCGAAACCTGCCAGGTTTAGTGAGGACCTTCTACCCTCCTCTTTTATCCTTTCACCGATACAGGCTGTCCCGAATACTTCACTTCCTCGTATTCTGACAAGTCGTCGATGTTTCCTTTGTTGTCTTTGCTGATCACTTTGACACGGAAAGTCCTGTTCTCCAGCATGCCGTCAAAACTACCCTCGCGCTCACCGATTGTCAAGGTCTTCGTAGACTCAGACCATTTCAAGTTGATGGAAGTGAACTTGCCCGACTCGTAGTTGTAGTTCGTTCCTTCATCCTCGTATAGATCAAACGAAGCATCCGCTCCGGCATACACCACGACCGTGATCGGATCAGCTGGCTTCTGTGTCGTGTACTCGATCTCAGGACCGAAAGTCACGATCGATCCCGCTTTCGCGAAAAGCGGCATTCTTTCGTACTCCGCTTGTGCCGTGATTGTCTGTCCACCTGTGTAATACTCCCCTGAGTAAGCATCGTACCATCCCGCTGACTTTGGCAAATAGACTTCTCTGTCTCTTGCACCATAGGCATAGACTGGACAAGCCATCAGTGAGGGGCCAAACATGAACTGATCCCCAATCTCATAGACCTTCTTGTCCGCCGAGAAATCCATCGCCAAGCCTCTCATGATCGTATAGTCCTTGGTGTACGTCCAACCCGCCAGCGAGTAGATATACGGCATCATTTTGTATCGCAGCTTGTTGTAGTACAGCATCGATTTGTAGGCTGGATGTGTCTC
Source organism: Reichenbachiella sp. 5M10 (assembly GCF_002742335.1). NCBI lineage: Bacteria > Pseudomonadati > Bacteroidota > Cytophagia > Cytophagales > Reichenbachiellaceae > Reichenbachiella > Reichenbachiella sp. 5M10. The sequence goes on from NZ_MDGR01000007.1 coordinate 2,596,997, forward strand.
AGGTGCGAGGTTGTACACCTCTCTGAACGGGTACTGACCGTGTACTCTAAACAACGGCACGAATGCACCGAACTGGAACCAACGCGTGTTGAGCTCTCTCCATTCTTTCATGTCTTCGCTCCCTTCGGTGGCTCTCTCGTAGCGTTTCTCCACGCAGAATCCACCCACGTCCATCGTCCAATATGGCAAACCCGACATGGCAAAATTGATCCCTGCTGAGATCTGCGCCTTCATGTCTTCCCATCGTGTACCGATGTCTCCACTCCATGTCACTGCTCCGAATCTCTGGATACCCGCAAAGCCCGAACGAGTCAAGATGAACACCCTTTCGTCGTTGTTGACCGAACGTTGACCCTCGTAGATGCCTTTCGCATTTTGTAGTGCGTAGGCGTTGAAATACTCCGTCGATGGCCCTAGCGCTGTAGGGGTTGACAATTCCTTTCTGTATTTGATGCTTGCATTGGACAAGATATCTGGCTCGGATGCATCCATCCACCAAGCATCAAAGCCTTTGGTGTAGAGCTTGTCATGGATTTGATCCCAAAACATCTTGCGTGCTCCTGACGAATATGCATCGTAGAACGACCCAATGTATCCCGGATAAATCCAGTCTTTTACGCTGTCTTCCACCGCACGTTTGTACATCCAACCTTGCGCATCGAACTGCTTGTAGTGCTCGGTGTTGTGGTAGAATTTAGGCCATACAGAGATCATCACTCTGGCATTTTGCTCGTGAATCTTATCGATCATCCCAGTGATGTCTGGGAATCTCTCTAGATCAAAATCATGGCTACCCCACTCTGTCTTAGGCCAGTATGACCAATCCAGCACGATGTTGTCTATCGGAATGTGACGTTTTCTGAACTCGCCCAGTGCACCAAGCAATTCGTCCTGCGTCTTGTATCTTTCTCTACTTTGCCAGAAACCCATCGACCACTTCGGCATCACTTGCGCTTTGCCAGTCACGGTGCGGTACTTGCTGATCACGTCATCCATGTTGTCACCCGCCATGAAATAGTAGCGAATGTTCTGTCCCATCTCTGAGCTGAATGCAATCTGCTTTTGTGCCGCTTCGTCTACGGGAGACAATGCTTTCAACCCGATGTATGATACACCTCCGTCTGGAATCCACTCCAGTTTGATGTCGTTCTTCTCTCCTTTTTTGAGGTCTGCACTGAACTTGGCAACCGATGGGTTCCAAGCGGTTCTCCACTTCTCGAACTGCAGCTCACCGTTGATCCATAGTTTGGTGTATCCCGCGTAGTAGCACAGGAACCTAAACAAACCGCTTTCGCTTCCTTCGATTTGGCCTTCCCATACGATTTTCGCATTCGCGAAAGGAAAGTCCTTTGGGAAGTTCTCTACCGTAGTGAGGTTCTCGTAATCGATGATATCTTCTACCCTTTCGACGAATACGTGTTCTGAATTTTGGTCGTCATAGTAGGTAGCCGTCAAGCCACCTTCTTTGCCTGTCTTGTCGTAAAGTTTGAACTGATCGATGTTCGTGTATGGTCTTTCATCACCATATCTCGTCAATGAGTAGTTGTCCCACAGGATACCGTAGTTCTCCGTGGACATCACAAATGGAATCGACACCTTGGTGTTGTACTGAAACAGCTCTTCATTCTTGCCCTTGTAGTTCATCTCGTCGGCTTGATGCTGTCCGAGACCATAGATCCCCTCGTCCTCCGGTGAGTCAAACTTCTGACTCATGGTATAACCCGCTTTGCCTTCGACAGTGATCGCTTCGAAAGCTCTGCCTTCGTTCTGTTCGGACATGATCGGATTGCCCTCTGCGTCTGCATAAGACACTTGCCCCGTAGCTTGATTGATGGTCACGATGAGTTCGTCAGTCGCTAGCGTCAACGTGCCATCCGCTTCTTTGATGTCAATCGGTACAGACACCTGCTCCGGCACAGCGACCAAACTCGTCGTGGTATCAAATGCCGTAGTGGCCGATGCTTCTACCTTGACGATATCGTCGGTCACGAAAGTCACTTTGAGACCTTTGGCACTTCCCGTTGTAGGATATACCACTACGCCGTTTTCTACTTGCTCATAGCTTTTGGAAGTCTCTCCGCAGGCGTATATCGCGCAGATCAGTGCTCCCCAAACCAAAATATTCTTCATCATTTTTCCTTTTTCACTCATGTCACGAGTCTTTATTTACCCTTATTGTTATTCCTTATTTCGTTTCTATGACTAGTGAACTAGTCGTCAATCCCTCACCAGAGGCCGTGAGTGTGATCTGTCCTGCGCTCTTGCCCGACTGGACGATCACCAAGCATTTTCCTGCCATGGCGCGCATTTTGTTTCCTTTCATCGACAAGTGGCTCGTCGGATCACCATTGTCCACGCCGACGATCTTGCCTTGGCCTGCGACCGCAAACTGGATGAGGTCAGTTGCCACAGGCACTGTACGGCCTTGGTCGTCTTGCACCTCTACCGTGATGAAACTCAAATCCTTGCCATCCGCAGTGATGGTCTGTCGATCAGCGGTGAGCGCGATTTGACTTGCCTCATTGGTTGTTTCAATGACTTGAGTCAAAACCTCTTGACCACCTTTTCTAGAAACTGCCTTCAATTGCCCTGGCGCATAAGCTACTCTCCACATCACATGGAGGTCTTCGCCCTCTTTTGATTTTGTACCGAGTGATTTTCCGTCCAAGAAAAGCTCTACCTCATCTGCATGGTTGTAGTACGCCCACACATCCACCGAGTCACGACCGGTCCAGTTCCAGTGCGGGTAAACATGCAGGACATCCTGATCGGTCCATTCGCTCTGGTACATGTAGTAAACGTCTTTGGGGAATCCCGCCAAATCAATCACTCCAAAATATGAACTGCGCGAAGGCCATGTGTATGGGGTCGGTTCGCCGATGTAGTCAAAACCCGTCCAGATAAACATCCCAGACAACGACGGGTCATTTTTGATCACTTTCCAAGTTTCCTCGTGCGTAGATCCCCAGGGAGCACTGACCTGGTCATACGCGGATACAGTATTGCCCGGATTGCCCTGATCGAATGGAATGTCCCAACGAATCGGCCATCTTTTGACTGTATCGGACTGTATGTCATAATATCCTCTCGTCATCAGCCCTGATGTCGTTTCTGTAGCGATGAATGGCTTGTCAGGAAAATTAGCTTGATGGTGAGGGTATGTTTGGTGCGCATAGTTGTAGCCTATCACATCGATCCCATCTGATTTTGAAATGGAATTGTAGTTCACTTCAAACTGTGTCGTGACCCCTGCATTGGTCATGTTGACCGGTGGGTTCATCCCCACAGTAATGGGTCTGGTCGCATCGAGTGCTTTGACGATATCGTATAGCTCTTTGGCAATGATCGGCCCTTGATCTCCCCATTGCTCCAATATCTCATTGCCTGTACTCCACATGATGATACTGGGATGGTTTCTATCTCTTTGGATGAAATCCTCCAAATCTCTTTTGTGCCATTCGTCCCAGTACTGTGCATAGTCATAAGGTGACTTTTTCAAGCTCCACATATCAAATGACTCGTCCATCACCAAGAAGCCCATCTGGTCGCAAAGGTCGAGCAGTTCTGGTGCAGGTGGGTTGTGCGAGGTTCGGATGGCGTTGACGCCCATGCCCCGCAAAATCTCCAGCTGACGCTCCAACGCTCGCGTGTTGATGGCAGAACCCAAGCTCCCCAAATCGTGGTGCATGCATACACCTTTGATTTTGACTGACTCGCCGTTGAGAATGAAACCGTTCGTCTGATCAAAAGTAAAAGTACGCACACCCATAGGGGTCTCGTAGTGATCCGTGAGCTCCCCTCCTGTTCTGATTTCGGTCACGACCGTGTATAGATGGGGAGAGTCTATGCTCCACAGCTCTGGGGACTTGATCGTCAAACTGTGTGCTACGGTATTCTTACCCGCTACCAACTTGGTAGACGACATGGTATTGGCGACTACTTGATTCTTTTCATTCTTGATGAGAGTGTACACTTCCGCATCAGCCGGTTGAGTACCTGGGTTGAGCACAGTAGTCTCCAAGCTCACCGTAGCAGACTCACTCGTCACCTCTGGAGTAGTCACATACGTCCCCCACTGTGTGACATGGATCGCATCGGTGATCACCAAACGTGTGTTTCTATATATTCCACTTCCCGAATACCATCTAGAGTTGGGCTGATTGGCATTGTTGACTTTGACGGCTAGGACATTTTCTTTCGAACCGAAGTTCAAATAAGGTGTCAGGTCGTACTCGAAGGATATGTAGCCAAAGGGGCGCTTGCCGAGGTAAGTACCATTGATCCACACCTCACTGTCCATGTAGATCCCGTCGAACTGCACGTATACCTGTTTTCCCTTTTGGGAAACATCGAGTTGGAAGCTCTTGCGGTACCAACCGATCCCTCCGGGCAAAGCTCCCCCACCAGCAGTCGCTGGATGATCTTCGGAAAACTCCCCTTCGATGCTCCAATCGTGTGGAACATCGAGAACTCTCCAGTCTGCATCGTCATAGGACGGGTTGCTCGCATCTAGCGTACTGTCAGCCAGTGAGAAACTCCAGTCTTCGTTGAAAGACAGGATAGTTCTGGGAGACTTGGCCTGGTGGCAAGATGCCATCAGGAAGCCTATCAAAACTACTATTATGAAATGTGTGTGCCTTTTTTTTATCATGATTTTCTAGAACAACCCTCCAAGGGTTTGAAACCCTTGGAGGGTTAGTTGATTTGGGTTGGGTGCTTTAGTTAAAACCTTTACTCCTCTCCTGCGCTGATGATGCCATCCAATGCACTTTGGTTGGACACTTCGGTGCTACTTCTGTTGAATAAGGCAAAACCGTTGTTTCCGGTATGTCCATTGTCCCAATAGACTGGGATAATCCCATTGTCCAAAGCGGCTTTAGTCACGTAGTTGAGATAATACTTCCTTGATTCATCGTGCTCAGACTGACTCGGATAGTTCGGGTCAGAGATACCTGACACATCCCTCCACAGTGCACCGTATTCTCCTAGTAGCACAGGGTAGCCTTTGTCTACGAAGTTGGTTTTCATCTTACCAAACTGCTCCTCTACCCAGTCTTCCTGTCCCCAAGTATCCACATAACCTGTTTGGTCTTTATAGGGCTCGCCCCATAGTGGTTTGCCACTCGCGGCATTTTCGTCTAGAGAAAAGTTGTAAGGGTCATAGTAATGCACCTCTACCATCATGCGATCTTCTGTCTCATCGTCTGGAATCGTCAGTTCATTGACCGTGTGATCAATGTTGGTATTGAAGCCTTGAACAATCAGGTGGCGATAAGTATTGCGTCCTCCTGTGGCTCGTACAGTGGTGATGAAAGTCTGGTTAAATGAGTTTTGCACCTCTGCCTCTTCTGCTGTTGGAGCGTTGTAATTCGCTTCGTTGCGAACCTCATTACTACCGGCAAACAATAAATGGTCATCATAATCTCGGAAGTAAACGGCAATTTGCTTCCAAAAAGCTGCGAGCTTCTCGTTGATAGCCTCTTGCTCCGAATAAAAAGGATGGTCCATCCATCCACCGTCCCAGTGGACATTGATCACGACATACATTTCATTGTCCAGTGCATAGTTGGCTACTTCTTCTACTCGCTGTAGCCACTCGGTTTTGATTTTGTAGGTTGATTGATCTGAAAGCATGTGCGACCAGGATACCGGTACACGGATGGTATTGAACCCAGCTGCTTTCACTGCGTCGATTAGTTCTTTGGTCACTACGGGATTTCCCCAGGTAGTTTCGCTTCCAGTAGGTGGTGTTGAGCCTGCATTGATGGCTTCCATAGAATTACCAAGATTCCATCCGATGCCCATGAGCTGTGACAGTTGGATGGAGGTAAGGTCGCGCATGTCTGTGTTGTCAGGATCGACGTAGTCTGGACCTTCCGGTTCTATTGGATCTACGGGCTCTCCTTCGCTTGCTGCTTGGCTGATGCTGATGGCAACATCCTCCGCTCCCTCGCTGGTCAAGGTCATGACCATGCTGCGCGCTGCGGTGGTTTCATTGGCGGTGGCATTGATGGTGACGTCTGCGTCACCAATGGCAGATTGAATGGTGGGTTTGCAAAAAGCATCCGATTCGTAGGTCAGCTTCCATTTGGCATTGCTGGTAATCTGGATCTTGTCTGACCCTCCGTCAGCTGAAAAATCATAGCTGTCTTGGTCAATGCTCAAGGTAACCTCATCTGGCTCATCGATATCCTCGCCAGCAGAATCTTCTTTGCACGCAGTGCCAGAAAAAAACAAAGTGAATAATAACAGGTAGGTAAGCATTTTAGTTTTGTCAATAATCAGCATACAATCCATCTTTCGACTTGTAAAATGAGAAATAATTAAGAATGGAAACCATGACAAATGTCACGGTTTCCATAGGGTATTCGTTTTTGATTTATTCGGGTACGAAAACATAGGTCATCGTATCGGCACTTTCGCCCGATAGCGCTGCGTCACGGATTACTTGTAGCATCAATACACCATTTTGGACACGATAGATACTGGTCGCGCCCCAATCAGCTACTGCGTAATCGCAAGTCCATGGATGAAGCATCGGAATACTCAACGTCAGCTTGTTGTCATCCGCATTCAAGACCCAGGTACCTGACAGGGTCTCCTCGGTATCAGACGACAAGACATCACCGTCTTCGGGCAAGCCCCCTCGCACCGTGGTCCCATCATCCGGATCCTCAAACGTATAGACCCGCTTCCTTTGAACCACAGACACAGTCCCGTCAGTATTGAAAGTCATCGAACCATAATCTACCGATGCTTCACCTGCCGAGTAGTGCTCGCTTGGAAGTGGATTCCAAGCCCATGTCGCAAAATCAGAAAACATGATAGGCCCCTGCTCAGCTCCCCAAGAAGTAGCCACATCATAGGTTCTGTCTGAATCAATTTTCCATGATTGTGCTGTCAAAATATCCTTTATTTGAGTCGCTCTATCAACTTCTTCGAGTTGCAACTCAAGCAAATAGGTCTGGTACTCTGGTTTGTCTGGGTTCAAAGCTCCCACCCACATGGCAACCAATTGATCGTCTTCTTTGACCAAAGACATGATACGCAATTGATTGTCGGCCGTAGTTTCAAACTTGACCCCACCAGACACAATATCAAAAGATGGTGCTACACCATCGAAGGTGTAGATGCCCTTTTCGTCCAAGGTATATGTCCCTGTAGATTCTGACCCATCTGGTGCGACGTAGACTATCGAGTTGTCGCTGGAGTTCATGGTCAATGAAAAGTCAGCATAACCTGCTGCCTGTGATCCGTCAAAACCAGCCCAATCAGGATAATCCGACGGAGAATTCCACGAGTTGAGCATGACACCATCTAATCCAGCCCAATTGAAAGGTGTCTCTGCAGACAGTACCCATTTCATCTCTGTTTTTACAATGGCAGATACATCATCTGCCCAACCGTCAGGCAAAGTTGGCTCTGGATCTGGTTGATCTTCTGGCACCCAGTTGTCATAATAGTCCTTGGTCACGAAATTGTACACCAACATTGCTGGTCCTTCACCAGACAAGGCTTCATCTCTCAAGACACCTAGCTGCATCTTGTCTTCTGTCAAAGAAAAAACCGTAATGTCTCCCCAATTGACTACCTGTCCATCACGACCCGAATCATGCAAGATGAATGCGTCTGAAGTACTCATCGTCTTGTTTTCCGTATTGAGCAAGTATGTTCCCGCTTCTTGTCGCCCCAGAGTTTTGTGGTCTACCGTCAAATTTGGTCCATTGATCAAATCAAATGTCATGCTCCCAAAATCAGCAGCTGTCATCAACCAAGAGTTGCCCGGATAATCTGGGTTCCAGTTCCAACAGTCTGCTCCGTAGCAGCCATCGTTCTCCAAGAGCCAGCCGTTTTCTGTACCGTAGAAATAGAGTGGCCCCAAGAATCCTTTGGAAACCCCTTCGGCATCCAAATCCAAATACCAGGTCTTGGAATTGCCCACACCACCAGACAAAGTCACCCAAAGCGGGTCTTTGATATAGTCGAAGTTATTGGTAGTCAATTCTAACTCTACCGTATCTGCAGCGACATATCCGCCACCACTTTGCACACCATAGACGAACTTATAAACTCCTGCAAAAGCGATCTTCACTGTGTCCTGCACGCGTGTAGACCGTCCAGAAGGAGTCGTCCATAGGGGCGTCACATTAGGTGTCTCACTGGTCAGGATCACCATGTTCGGATCCTCAGGATTCTGAGTGATCGAAAACTGTAGATCCTCTACTGGCATGATCTCATCCAGTACATAGTCTTCTTGGAGGCAAGAACTCAACAGCGCACCAACAGCCAAGAGGACGAATAAATATTGATTTATAATTTTTTTCATAATCTTCATGTGTTTAGTACTTCCAATTATTTCCAACCCTCATTTTGTGTCAAAACACCTGCTGATCTGGTAATCTGATTTTGTGGAATCATGAGTAGACCTCTAGTGGTCTGCACGTTGGTAGCTGCTATCGTTTTTGGAGTAGCTACTCCTCCGTTTTCTACCGTTCCGCTAAAAGCAAGCTTACTAGCCGCTGCATCGACACCTTGTCTGAGCAAATCCCAATACCGAATCCCTTCGAAAGCAAACTCTAGCCTTCTCTCTTCCAAAATATTGGTCACTGTTGCAGGCTTACTTGCCAAACCTGATCGAGTTCTCACTTGGTCGAAATAGCTCTGTGCACTCCCTGAACCAAGTTCTGCTGCCATCAATAGGACATCAGCATATCTCATCACCACAAAATCTTGGTACTGACCTATCTGGAAATTGGTCGATCCATTGGCCTCAGACACATCCTGCCCATCAGGGTTGGCGAGTGGCGTGTACTTCTTGTTGGTATAGCCAGTGTACTCACGCTGATCTGAATTATCAAAATCCAACGCTTCTTCGTTGATCCCGATGATCGAAGCTTCTCTACGAGTATCCCCTGCTTCGTAGGCACTGTACAAACTTGGCAACACCGTACAAGCTCCCCATCCTTTGCCATAAGGGCTAAAAGACTGGCTTCTCAAACCGAGCATCACAAGCCACTGGTTGCCGTCTACATTGCCGTCATAGTCAGAAGTGATGTTGTACTTGATAGCAAATATGGTCTCCGAATTGTCCTTGCCTGCGTAGGTTGTCTCCAAGCCATCGCCCGCGGTATTGATCGTAGACGAAGCAGCTGGCCATAGATTCTTGTAATCCGCCACGAGCTCATAAGCTCCTTCGCTGATGACATCCTCTAATCCCTGCAGCACTTCTGCTTTGGTCGCTTGACCTACTAGGTCAGCAGCACCATAGTACCCTGTATAAAACATGTAGACACGCGCGAGGTAAGCCTTGGCTACCCACTTGTTGATTCTACCTGCCTCTACGGTCTCACTACCAAACTCTGCTGCATAGAGCAAGTCCTCGGTGATCTGTGCATAGATTGCATCAGGCTCTGACTGTGGCACGTTTTCGTCTGTCGGCTCTGTCACCAACGGTACGCGCTCCCATAGTCTCACCATATCAAAGTATGAGTACGCTCTCAAGAATCTGGCTTGCGCCTCCACTACATTTCTGTAGTCCTCTTGACCTGTCCAGTCGATTTGATCCATTTTCTGCAACAATACATTGACTCTGTAGATAGCCTTGTAGTAGGCTGCCCATGTCGCATCTAGCAAGTTGACCTCTCCTGGAGATCTGCTTAGATCCAACTCATCCATCACTTGATACCCGAGAGCGTCGTTGTTGCCAGTCGCTCCGAAGCAGTTGTCCGACATCACCTCTGAGGCTACCGGAAACGCCACGCCATTGGCATAGATCTGCTGCACGCCATCGTAGCATCCCACCAAAGCCAAATCGGCATCTTCGACAGTTTTATAAAAATTGGCGTCCGTAATCGTCGTAATCGGCTCTGTATCGAGAAAGCTATCCGAACAACTAGAAGCTGTCGCTGCGATCCCGAGGGCCATGATATATATATATAGTTTCTTCATGTTCTTTCAGATTAAAAGTTAAAGTTCAAGCCCAACAAGTATGTTCTCGGTCTTGGGTAATACCCTAAATCCACACCGGACGAACCGTTTTCCAATCCATACCCAACTTCTGGATCCATGCCGTCATAAGCTGTGAAAGTGTAGGCATTCAATACTGAAGCGTACAATCTCAGTTTGCCTATGGCAGGGTTGTCGATGAGTTTTGCAAAGTCATAACCTAAAGTGATGTTGTTGATTCGAAGGAAGTCTCCATCTTGGACGAAAATATCTGAGAACTGGTAGTTGATGTTTGACTCAGTCACTCGAGGGGTCGAGTTGGACGTCCCCTCTCCATGCCATCTATCCAAAATCGCTCGTGTATAATTCGAATACGTATTGGGTTGATTCCTGTAGGACTGGACGATCTGATTGCCCGCCACCCCGTATGCCAATACAGAAAAATCAAAGCCTTTGTAATCAAAGCCCAAGGACAAACTGTACGTGAAGTCCGGGTTAGGGTCTCCTACCATATCCTTGTCTGCGTCATCTATTTTGCCGTCATCGTTGAGGTCTTTGTAGATCAAGTCACCCGGTTGAGCGGCCGGCTGAATCACATCCCCATTGCTCGCAGTGTGTGCTTGTACTTCTCCTTCGTTTTGGAAAACACCCGCTGTTTCATACCCCCAGAAATAGCCGATTGGATATCCACTCTCTGCTCTTCTGTAAAATTCTGTTGCATTGTCATAGAGCATATTGGTCAAACCATGTACGATCCCGTCATCGGTAGGGACCTCAGACACTTCGTTCTTGTTTTTAGCTCCATTGGCAGAGATAAAATAATTGACCTCTCCGATCTGATCACTCCATGTCAAGGCCAATTCGAGACCTTGGTTGGTCACATTACCACCATTGAAGAAAGGTGCGTCGGCACCAGCCGTCGCATATACTGGTTTGACGAGCAACCAATCCTTGGTCGTCTTCTTGTACCAGTCCAAGTTGACTTCCAGTCTAGTGTCCAACAAATAAGCATCAAACCCAAAATCCATTTGCTCTGAGACTTCCCATTTCAAATTGGTATTGGACAATCTCGATGGGTAAGCCCCTACGCTGTTGCCCGCTGCATCAAAATCAGCTGATCCAAAGTAGTAGTTGGACTGCCCGATATCCACAGGAGCCAAGAACTGGAAAGCATCGATATTCTGGTTACCTACCTGTCCCCAACTCGCTCTCAATTTCATGAAGCTCACCACGTTTTCCACCGGACTCCAGAAGTTCTCGCCAGACAACACCCATCCTGCTGACACAGATGGGAAATACCCCCATCTATTTTCAGGAGCAAACTTAGAAGAACCATCCGCTCTGAACGTGGCGTTCAAAAGGTACTTGTCCTTGTAAGCATAAGACAACCTACCAAAATAAGACTGTAATTTATCTTCATCGTTTGGCGCACCGCCATACGACAATCTCGTCAAATCGGTATTCGTGGTGTTGTCTATGTAGGCATGATCCAAATCCGAAATCGTCAAGTCCGAGTTGGACACGTTCATCCAAGTCCCATTGTTGATCCATGCATAGGTACCTCCCATGACGGTCACGGCATGTTCACCTACTTCAAAATCATAAGAAAGGGTATTGTCCCATGTCAAGGCCAATCCTTTGCTCATACTCTGAGAAGCTGCGTCATACGTTCGCTGCGCATAGATGGACAGTTCGTACTCTGGACTATATGACCTATCCTCAGAAGCGTAGTAGTCGTATCCAAATCTACTTCTCAATTTCAACCCCTCGATAGGCTCAATCTCGACATAGAAGTCTCCGAGCATCTTTTGGTTGTTGTTGTCATTTTGGTTGTTGAGCATCATCGATGCGTACGGGTTGCTCTCTCCAGGAAACCATGGATCCCACGCTTGTCCCTGATACATCGAACTCGTCGAGTTGTTGAGGTAATCGCCATTGTCATCATACATCGGCAAGAATGGGCTCGTATTGTAGGCTGCTCTCATGGAGTTGTTGTACTGGTTGCCCACCGAGATACCGTTCTTTTTCATGTATGAGAAAGTCAAGTGCTGTCCCACCGTCACAATATCCTTGAAGAACTTGTGATCACTATTGACTCTAAAAGAGAACCGCTCATAACTAGACACGTCCGGTCCGCCGATGATCCCCTCTTGTCCTGTGTACGCACCAGACATAGAATACGTAGAGGTCTCATTTCCTCCCGATACACCCAAGGCATAGTTTTGCGTGACGGCATTGTTATAGATCATCTCATCGATCCAGTCGGTACCGCTGCCCATGTTGGCAATCGAATCAGAACTAAAATAAGGCACCTTGCCAGAGTTGATGGCTGCCTCGTTCATGATGGTTGCATATTCTTGGCTGTTGAGCATGCGGATTTGATTGGCTGGCTCTTGGATGCCATAGTAGCTATCGAAAGTCCACTGTGCTTTTCCAGCCTTACCCGTTTTGGTGGTAATCAGTACTACCCCATTGGCTGCTTGCGAACCATAGATCGCGGCAGATGCAGCATCCTTCAACACATCGATACTGGCTATGTCAGAGTTGTTGAGATAAGAGATGTCTCCCGTTTGTATCCCATCTACGATGTAGAGCGGGCCTGAATTGCCAATCGTACCCACCCCACGGATGGTTACTTTCATGGATTCTCCTGGCTGCCCAGATGTCGCAGCGATATTGACCCCTGCCACTTGACCTTGCATGGCATTCAATGCATCGGTACTACTCAGGTTGGTTAGTTTATCTCCTTTGACTTGTCCAGTCGCTCCAGTGACCAGTTTCTTTTGCTGGACACCATACCCCACGACCACTACCTCTTCGAGAGCGGTCACGTCTTCGTCCAAGGCAATATCGATCACAGAACGTCCACCTACCACTGCCTCTTGAGTCACATAGCCAATGAAGGAATAGACCAACACTGGATCACTCGTATCCCTCAAGTTGAGCGTATAATTCCCATCCAGATCCGTCACGGTACCTGTAGAAGTCCCCTTGAGTAACACAGTCACTCCGGGCAATGGCTCTCCATCTGCTCCGGAATTGACTACTCCTTTTACGACTTGACTTTGGGCCATCAAGTGAGCACTTGATCCCAAAAACATCACCGCAAAAAGGCACAAACAAATTGCTTTGAGTTTGTAATTTTTTAGCATAGTCTTTCTTTTAGTTTATTAAATCATGTGGACCGATTCACTTTCACAATTCGGTTTTTCAATATTACTGGATCGTCTTTTCGAGATAGGATATGCTTTGCTTCCGTATAGGGGTAAAAATGTCATCCCCCTTATAAAAGCCTGTTTTAGCGCAGTTTGCATCGATTTATTTCACCAATAGGGTAACGAATGTTCACTAAGAGATAAACAAATCATACCCCTGTAGTCACCTCAGGTACAGAGATATAGTCAGATGAAGAGTGAGTAAATGGATAATTCATCCCCCTATGTCCCTCTTAAAGGGGGCGAGGGGGATTTGACGGAAAACAAGATCAGAAACCAGTAGAGTACTACTTCGGACAACATGACAGTTTTGCAACAGGTGGGAGAGCAAAAAGTCTCGTATTTTTTTGTTCTACGAGTCAAAATTGAACACCAAAAGTGGGGAGTAAAAAGACTTCAGGTGAACGGCTCATGAAACACAGGTGATTGACCATCCAAACACCTGTGTTTGACGCGCCAAACACGTGTGTTTCAAGCGCTGAACACACGTGTTTGAAAAGAGCCTTCAAAAACCCACTCCATTCGCCACAAACGGCGTTTTCGACAAAGCCCTAGCATAACTCAATGCAACCCCTAGCCTCACACAGCTGGTCCTCGGTCGATCGATCGAACAAACTCAGAAAAAGGTGACATTTTGTCTTAGTGCACTTATCAAAATCCATCCAATACCTAGAATGCTTTGCAAGACATCTCTTTGCCGCAGTAGTCTCATTATCACAGCGCTAGCTTTCTCATGCGACTATATGTTAATCCTCGGCAGTGTACTGCGAAGGGTACTTCTTATAGACAGACTTGAAGTATCGGCTAAATAGCTTCGGGTTGTTGTACCCTACGGCGTAGGCAACCTCAGAGACCGTCATTTGGCTTTTGCTCAGGAGTTCGGCGGCTCGCTTGATACGGATGTTTCGGATAAAATCCATAGGAGTCTCACCTGTGATCTTGAGCATCTTCTGATACAAGTATCCTCGACTGAAACCCAGTTCGTGGCTTAGTTCTTCCACGCCAAACTCAGAATTGGACATGTTTTTCTCTACAAGTTCTAGCGCATCCTTGACCAGTTTTTCATCGCGCGACACCACTTCGATTTTGTCCGGCTCGGCCGTGAGCCTTTGACTCGATTCATTGACCCGCTTCTGAAATTTGAGTGCACTACTGATCGTACTCACCAATATCTCAAAATTGACTGGCTTAGAGATACATTCTATCGCACCGGCTTCCAAACCTTGGATCTTATGCTCTTCTGATGTTTGGGCCGTCAGGAGAATAACCGGAATATTGGCAGTACGTGGGTCATTCTTGATCTTCTTGCACAGGTCAAGACCATTCATCACAGGCATCATCACATCCGAGATCACCATATCTGGGTGCTGGGTCACGATGGACTTCCAGGCCTCTTTGCCGTTGAACGACTCAGAAACATTGAAGTGCTGCTTCAAGTTGTCTTTGATGTAAAATCTAAAATCGGCATTGTCCTCTACCAAAAAAACATGTGGTTTCTTCTTGTCCTCAAACTCCTCTTCTACATGCTTCGTTTTTTCTCTTGGCTGATTCTCTTCCTCCTCTGATTCTATCCGTGCCTGATCCAACTGCTTGAATGGAAACTCCACGAAGAAAGTACTCCCGTGATCCTTTTCGCTCTCGACACTGATCGTCCCTCCATGCAGCTCCACAAATTCCTTGGTGATCGATAGACCTATCCCTGTGCCACTGTTGATCATATTGGGCTTGATTTCACTCTGGATGAAGCGCTCAAACACCGCTTCCTGCTTGTCCAGCGGAATCCCAATCCCCGTATCCGCCACAGACACCACGATATGTCCTTTGTCATTTTGCTCCAATGCCACGACTATCTTGCCCCCCTCTAGCGTGAATTTGAAGGCATTGGACAAAAGGTTGAACAGAATCTTGTCCATCTTGTCCTTGTCGAAAGAGCAATAGAACTGTGATAGATCACTTTCAAAACTCAAATGAATTTCGTTTTCTTTGGATAGGTCCGAAAACGAATCGATGACGTCCTGCACAAACTTGACCAAATCCCCAGAGGAATAATGTAAAGTGTGCTGATTTGCCTCCATTTTCCGAAAATCCAACAACTGATTGACCAGCGTCAAGAGACGCTTGGCATTGCGCTGGATCACATGAAAATCCGCCTCCCGTATGTTGGTAGGGTTCTTGATCATCCGTTCGATAGGAGTCAATACTAGCGATATGGGTGTACGAAATTCGTGACTGATGTTCGTAAAAAACTTGAGTTTCATCAGATCAAGTTCATGCAAACGCTGCGCATCCAGCCTATCATTTTCTATTTTGGCTTTTTCGCGCTCTCGCGAAACAATCAGTCGTCGGGTGACAAACATCACTAGCAGTAGAAGTGCAAAATACCCCACATAAGCCCAAGCTGTGCGCCAAAAAGGTGGACGTATGATAATTGTCATTTTCAAATCCTCGTCACTCCATACATTGTGACTGTTGGAGGCACGTACTCTGAGCTGGTACTTCCCTGGGTTGATATTGGTGTAGCTGGCGCGCCGAATCTCAGGCGAAACTTTCATCCAGTTTTGGTCAAACCCCTCCAGTTTGTACTCATAGCTATTGCTCTGTGCCTGATCGTAAGTCAACGCAGCAAACTCAAAGCCAAAAGAGTTTTGGTCATAATCCAAGGTGAGCGTTTTCATTACATTTAGATTACTGGTCAGAAGCACATCATTCTCTATGATTTGACCAGACTTTACCAACTGACTATGTAAGTAAAAATTGGTGAACACCAAATTGGGAGGATTATCGTTCACTACGATATGTTTCGGATCAAACATATTGATCCCGTTTTGTCCAGCAAATGCCAACATCCCCGTACTCGTTTTGAGGCATGCCCGCTCGTTGTAGTAGTTCCCCTGTAGCCCATCCGATACACTAAAGGATTGGACTGTAATGTTGTCTTCTTCCACTGTCAGTTTGGACAATCCTTTGTCCGAACTAATCCACAAATATCCCTCGTCATCTTCGACAATGGCCATGACGATATTGGACGCCAAGCCATCTCTCTTGTCGTACACTCTAAATCCATCGACCTCCGGCATGTAGCGATTGAGGCCATTGAGTGTCCCTACCCACAGGTTGCCCTTGGTGTCGTTGTATATCGTCACTACGCTGTTGCTGCTGATCGAATGATCCACTGTATCTGAGAGTTGATAGTTTTTGAACTCCTCTCGATCTGGATCAAATACACTGAGCCCAAGTCCCGTCGCAATCCAGACCCTGTTTTGATCGTCCTCGAGCAGACTCGTGACGTAGTTGACAGGCAGCCCGTCACGCTGTCCGTAATGGGTAAACTGACCCGTCGATACGTTGATTTTGTCTATACCTGCCTGAAGGGTCCCTACCCAAATATTGTCCTTAGAATCTTCGAATATCGTCCAGATATTGTCATCAGACAGCGCGTTTTCTTTGCCCATACGGTATGACGACAACTCTCCTTCTTTGTATCGATAGAGTCCTTTGGTATAGGTCCCAATCCAAAGCGAGTGATCTCGTGCATAATACATACTCACAATCACGTCGGGTACTTTCTCAATCTGTCCCGACCGCAAGACATTCGAGGGTGTCATTTTCTTTGTTTGATTATCCATTTTCAACAAACCCTGTCCGTTGGTCCCAATCCAAAAATCCCCCTCTTCGTTTTCGGCGATACTCAGCATGTCGTTGTATGCAGGATCATCACTCGGGTACTTGTAGTGCGTGAATTTGCCGGCGTGCTCGTTGAAATAACTCAGCCCTTTCCGGCTTTTGCCCACCCAGATGATGCCGTTGCTACTGCGAAAGAGAGAAGTGATGCTGTTGTTGCCAAGGCTACCAGGGTTGTTGGCTTCATATTTCAGTTTCTTGGTTTCCCAGGTTGCCTTATCTACCACAGTGATCCCTCCATGGTCTGTGCCCACCCAGATGTACCCTTTGCCATCTTGTATCACCTGCTGCACGATGTTGCTACTGAGGGTCTGCTCGTTGAGTACGATGACTTGCCCCTCTGTCGTATTGACATAAATCAATCCCAGCTGGCCATCCGAAGAATAAATCCATAAATCGAGATCCTGGTCTACATAAAAGCTAAAGAATGCACTCTCTTGTGTATAGCTGCCAAAATCAAACTTGCGAACCACCTGATCCATGCGGGTGTCGATCACGTCTACTGCTCCATTGAGATAAAGCACCCACAAGTTGCCGTCTTTGTCTAACATCATGTCACTCACTTGATCAGCAGTCAACACCACGTGGCTGTTGGGGTCTGTACTGAGCACTTGGAGCATGGAAGAGTCCTCTGTATACTTGATCAATCCACGTCCAGCGATGCGAAACCAAGTCACCCCTTCTTTGGTCAATACCTCCTGAATGTCAACTTGATTGACTTGCAATCGATCCAACCACGGCTGTACATCGATGAATCGATCGATGCGCGGATCGTAGATAGACAACCCCTGCCCTGTACCTATCCATAGCGTGCTATCTGG
Source organism: Reichenbachiella sp. 5M10 (assembly GCF_002742335.1). NCBI lineage: Bacteria > Pseudomonadati > Bacteroidota > Cytophagia > Cytophagales > Reichenbachiellaceae > Reichenbachiella > Reichenbachiella sp. 5M10. The sequence goes on from NZ_MDGR01000007.1 coordinate 2,614,659, forward strand.
GCCATTGGCCAGCCACATGATGGTATTGTTGGCTATCGAATGTGCATCATTGGCGTCATGAAAAAATGTTTGGTAGCTGTAACCATCGTAGCGATTGAGTCCAGACAAAGTCCCCACCCAAAGAAACCCAAAAGCATCCTCCAAGATACAGTTGACCTGACTATTGGACAACCCTTGCTCTGTTGCACTCTGATCAAAGGAGATATCATAGCTCCATTGCGCCAAGCAAGGGTACGAGACCAACATCACCCAAACCATACAAATTCCTCTCATACGAAACACATGCTACGAATCACAACGAAGTGGTTGTAATTCAAAACGAAAAATAACCCTTTTTGAGCAACTTTCAAGGTATTAGAGCGCTTCAAAAGTATATTCTCCCCCAGCTTGCGTATCCAAGTCATAGAGATAGTATTTCTTCAACTCCACCTCGGGCAGTACGGTCTCTTTGTCCAAAATCGGCTTGACAGATAAAATAGGCAGCATGAGTGGATTGGGACAATCTCCCGTAGCATCACGAGCCCCCGCTAGCTGTAGCGGCCATTCCGAGCGCAGACGGCATACTCCCCCCAGTGAGGAATGTACAACCCCAGAAACCAAACGTCCCTCAGACCAATTCAAATCCACTTCATACCCACCACGAGCTTTGAGTCCTTTGATTTGCCCCTGCTCCCAGCCAGATGGCAAAGCTGGCAATATATGTACCGCGCCTGCATGCGACTGCATGAGCATCTCTGCTACCCCTGCCGTAAAGCCAAAATTGCCGTCAATCTGAAACGGAGGATGTGCATCGAACAAATTGCCATACAAGCCTGGCCGATCCCACTTCTCTCCTTCGAGATCAGCGGTCTTGATCAGGTTATTCATGATTTTCAGGGCATGATCCCCATCTAGCAGTCTCGCCCATAGATTGATTTTCCACCCCATGGACCAGCCTGTCGCTTCATCCCCACGCTTGAGGAGCGAGTTTCGCGTAGCAGCAAACAGCTCCGGTGTATCCCACAGATTGATTTGATTGCCAGGGTGCAGCCCATAGAGGTGCGACACATGCCTGTGCCGAGGGTCGTTTTCGGTATAAGCCTTGTCCCATTCGAGCAAGGTAGCGTCCTCACCGATCTTGAGTGGCCGCAACTGTGCTATGTTTTCATCGAGAGTTTTGACGAAGGAATTCGAAGGGTCAAACAACTCCAAGGTTGCTTTGCATCGCACCAAAATCTCCCGCGTCATCGTCACATCCATGGCGGTCCCTTTGGATACACTTACCGGCTTGCCGCTTTCGCTCAAAAACTGATTTTCGGGCGAAGTGCCAAAAGCAGGTTCGAGGTAGCCGCCACCGTTGCGTTCCAACATGCCAATCACAAATTGTGCGGCTCCCTTGATTTCGGGCAAGTAGGATTTCAAAAACTCCTTGTCTCCAGTATAATAATAATGCTCAAACACGTGGGACATCAACCAGACTCCCCCCATTGTCCAATTGGACCACATCGGATCACCTGCCACGGGACCAGTCTGTGCCCAGAGGTCCGAATTGTGATGCGCCACCCAACCATCCAAGCCGTAGTTGGTGCGAGCTGTCACTTTTCCATTCTTAGCCAAGTCATGAACAAACGACAACAAAGGCTCTGTCGTCTCGCTGAGGTTCGTCACCTCAGCAGGCCAGTAGTTCATCTCCGTATTGATGTTGATGGTGTAGTTGGAACGCCACGGTGGGTAGATGTATTTGGACCAAATCCCTTGTAGATGTGCAGGCTGACTCCCCTCACGGGAAGATGCCAACAACAAGTATCGACCGTAGTTGAACAACAATTCCACCATCCCCTGATCCTGCGTCTCTGCATACGCATCGATGCGTTGATCTGTGTCTCGAGTGGTTACAGAGTCGGCCCCATCCAGTATCAATTGTACACGATCATAGAGTGCTCGATAGTCTTCGCGGTGTATTGCATTGAGTTCCTCAAAACTTCTACCCTGAGCTTTGGCCAATCGATCCGCTGCTGCAACCCTCGGATCAACCCCGTCGAAACCAGGAGATTTGAATCGTCCGTTGAAACTAGTCCCACAACTCAACAGCATCAGTGCTTCATCGGCATTTTTCAAGATCAAGCTCGAGTCAGTCTCCACCAGCTCCCCGCCTTTTGATATGATTTTTAGCCACACTTCTGCCTCCATTCCTTCGCGATCCCAGGTCGTATCACTCCATACCTTGCAGCGGATTTTCAACAACTCATCTTCCACTCGCACTTTGTGCAACACACGGCTACTGAATCCCACTTCAAAGCTAATATGTCCAGGTTTGTCCGCACTCCATTGCATCGCGATCACGTCATCTGGATAGCTCGCGATACTCTTTTGAACAAATGTTACGCCCTCTTTTTGGTAGACCTGCTCATAGATCGCATCCTGAATATCCAATCCCCTGTTGTAATTGGTCACTTCTCCCTCAGGATAATGTATCACTAGGTCTGCCAGTGGCTGATAAGGTTCGGTATCCTTGCCCTGCATCTGACGAATGAGACTATCCGCTAGATCATGTTGGTCTGCTTTGAGTGCTTGAACCACCAGAGGTTTGAATGCCACCGCCTTGGGGTTGTTCCAATCCGAAGGTCCTCCGCGCCAAAAAGTATCATGATTGAGTTTGAGTGTATCGTTCCAGGGATTGCCGTATATCATCGCTCCGAAGCTCCCATTGCCGATAGGCAGAGCATCCGTCCACTTCGTCGCGTGTGTGGAGTAATGCAACAAATGGGGTAGTTTCTGCAATTCGTCTTTCTCTTCTTCACACGAAAACGAGCCATACACAAACAAAACAGCCACGAACAGAATATTGGTTAATCTCATTTCAGCAATTAATAGTCTTTAGTCTTCAAACAATCTTTGATGTGCAGTGATCATCTGGCCTTCCCAAACCTCTACTACCTACACTTTGATCGGGCAATTTAGAAGGTAAGGTAAAATTCTAGGGTTAAAAAATGAATCGTCCTTAGGTAACAAATGTTTTTTAACAAGTTTTTTGTAGCTTTAAAGACTGCTTCAAACATGCAGTACTTCCACCTAGGGAATGTATCTCCATTGTTATTCGAGAATAAAGCAGATCTAAGTTGATGATCGCTAATCATATTGAAAGAATGATTGATTAATTGACTAATTACTATTAGGGCCGGTGACGAAAATCACCGGCTTTTTTTTACACAAGCCATACTTTGCGAGACCTCCTTTGGTGAATTTCTAAGGATCATTATGTGCTTCTGCGGGATGGATCCAATAGATCACTTCGTGATTCAATATTCATTGTTTGAAATCCCTTACTGTTTTCTTATAAAACAACCTCCGCGCGCACTCGCATGAGTCATTGGTGGACCATTCCCATCCAGTTTCCTTATCTTTAGCCCATGAAAAAAATCAAAACAGGAGTCGCTTCGTTCGGCATGTCTGGCTTGGTGTTTCACGCGCCGCTGCTACACGCCAATTCATCGTTTGATCTTCACTCCATTGTCGAAAGAAGCCCCAAAGGGGCCAAAGATATCTACCCACATATACACATTGTCACAAGCTACGATGCACTGCTAGCTGACCCCTCCATCGAGCTCGTGATTGTCAATACACCCGACAGCACTCATTTTGATTTTTGTAAACAGGCACTCCTCGCAAGGAAACATGTCGTCGTTGAAAAACCCTTCACCATACACAGTCATCAAGCGGCAGAACTCATCGCTCTAGCCAAAGAAAAGCGGTGTGTCCTGAGTGTGTTTCAAAACCGTCGCTGGGACAGTGACTACCTTACAGTCAAAAAAGTAGTCCAAAACGAGTTGCTCGGCCGGCTCGTCAGTTTCGAATCGCACTTTGACCGCTACCGCAACTTCCTCAAACCCAATACATGGAAGGAAGAATCCATCACAGGTGCGGAGATCCTCTACAACCTCGGCGCACACATGGCAGATCAGGCCTACGATCTATTCGGCATGCCCCAAAGCGTCTTTGCAGAAATTGGTATTCAGCGCAGTGGAGGCAAAGCAGACGATTACTACACCCTCAACCTAAAGTACGATGGCCTCTCTGTCACACTCAAGGCAAGTTATCTTGTACGCGAAGAAGGTCCTCGCTATGCTCTGCATGGCACGATGGGCTCATTCCTCAAGTGGGGCATGGATGTACAAGAGGATGACCTCAAATCAGGCAAGTCTCCCAACCATGCCGATTGGGGTGCCGAACCCAAAAAGCAATGGGGTAAGCTCAATACAGAAAAAGATGGACTACACTTTACAGGACGCATCGAGTCGATCCCTGGCGACTACAATGCCTACTACGACAACATCGCCGCAGCGATTCGCCAACAATCCCCACTGGTCGTCGCACCCGAACAATCTCTCGACGTACTGCGCATCCTCGAGGCTGCCATCGAGAGCCACACCAAAGGGGTGCGAGTTCCATTGGATGTGCTTACTTACATGATGTAGAACTTCTCCGCTTCCAATGGAGCAGGGATGTCCTTCTTGTTCATGACCTTGAGTCCGAATATTTCGATATTACGAACGATGGCCAGCATGGAAATGTCTGTGGGACGGTTCTCAAAGGGATCCTTGAGATCCTTGGCGAGGTTAGCCAGCATAAAGAACATCGAACATACCGCTGTGACAATTGGGAATTCAATGTACTCGTTGTTGTCACGAAATGCCAACGGAAAAATCACCATAAACGCCCAGATGGATATGTCAATTGCTTTGGTATAGAGTTTCGGAAAAACAGTGTGCTTGATGCGCTCCGACTTGCCCATTGCTACACTGATATCATTGATGGTACTAGCCAAGCGGATTTGCTGGTAGTCCGTCACATACCCTTTGTCATAGGCGATCTTCACATTGCTCATCATTTGATACAGCATCGCATTGGGCGTGTTGTGATCTATTTTATCAAGCTCTTCTTGTTGACTTGGAGACAAGTATGGATTATGACTCGTCCCAGTGATGCCACGTAGACTATAGGCAAGCGCATAGCACCAACCAATGAGATTGGTAATCATCACATCTCTGAGAGCATGATTCGCTGAACTATCCTCTGTCATCAGGAATGAAACCTCTCGAATGAAGGCTCTAGAATCATTGACTATTTCACCCCATATTTTTCGCGCTTCCCACCAACGGTCGTACGACTGTGCCATCTTAAAAGCCAAAACCAATGTGATCAAAGTACCTAAGATAGAGGGAATCGTCATTGGCATGAGGGGGAACTTCAACCCCAGTACTGGCTCTATAAACTGATCTGCATAAGACAATCCCGCCGATATCACTACGATAAACGGGAGTTGATACTTGATCAACGAGAACCAGTACTTCAGAGGAATGCGCTTGTTAATTATCATACCTATCTTTTTTTTGAAAACGTCAAAAATAGGTGGGATAGATCAATACCCTCTATAGATAGTGATTTTTATACCTCCATATTTTGCGCGGTACACAAAACAAAAAAGGAGTCCCCTAGTAGATGACTCCTTTTTCAAAGTGAACAATTCGGCCTAATCCTTACAGGGAAATACCCCGCTTCCACGGAATAAAGTCTTCTTGTCTCAATATGTCCGCCTTTGCCTCAACTTCACCGCTTGCCACTTGGATCACGTACTCCAAGATATCATTCCCCATTTCCTCTATGGTCTTGGTTCCCTCGATTACGGGTCCCGTATTGATATCGATGATGTCGGCCATTCGCTCAGCCATCTTGGTATTCGAAGACACCTTGATGATCGGAGCGACAGGGTTGCCAGTAGGCGTCCCCAATCCAGTGGTAAACAAGACTACATTGGCTCCTGACCCTACCAGTCCAGTCGTAGACTCGACATCATTGCCAGGCGTGCACAGCAGACTGAGTCCGCTTTCTTTGACATACTCTGTATAATCCAAAATATCATTGACTGGAGAATTCCCTCCTTTCTTGGCTGCTCCGGCACTTTTCATCGCATCGGTGATCAGTCCATCCTTGATGTTGCCAGGAGACGGATTCATATCAAAACCAGAGCCTACCGCCTCGGCAGCATCCGAGTAGCTCCGCATCAAGTGCGCAAACTTGCCTGGGAGCTCATCTTTGGTCATACGATTGATGAGTACCTGCTCTACCCCACACAATTCAGGAAACTCACTGAGTATAGCCTTGCCTCCGAGGGCTGCCATGAGATCAGACACATGTCCCAGTGCAGGATTGGCAGATATCCCCGAAAACCCATCCGAACCGCCACACTCCAGTCCAATCGCCAACTTAGACAAGGGCGCTGGCTTTCGTTCCAACTTCTCCGCTTCGACCAGTTGTTTGAAGGTGCCTTTGATGGCATTCTCAAGCAACTCCGTCTCACTACCTGTCGACTGCTGGTCAAAGTACAGTACTGGTTTACTAAATTCAGGATTCAACGCAGCGATGGCTTCATCCAGTATGTTCGTTTGCGCATTTTGACACCCCAAACTCAAGACAGTAGCACCTGCCACATTGGGATTGTTGAGATAGCCCGCCAATAGACGGCACAGTGTGTCACTATCCTGACGCGTCCCTCCACAACCAGCTTGATGCGTGATAAACTTAATTTTCACATTTTTAAACGGGCTATCACTCTGCGTTTCTGCCTGTTTTTCTAGAGTCAGTCCATCGATTGTCTGACCGTTGGCATGACTGCTGACCATGTTCTCAACGAGTCGAGTATAGGGGTCTTCTTTTTCGTACCCGAGAGCTTTTTCAAAGGCTCTCTTGATGGTAGAGATATTTCTATTCTCACAAAAAACCATCGGAAACACCAGCCAATTATTGGCTGTCCCCACTTGCCCATCGGCTCGATGGTACCCATTGAACGTACGTCCCTCGAACTGCGACACATTCGGTGCTGTCCATACAGGCTCACTCGTCTTGGTCTCCGAAAAGGTCGTCGCTTTGTGCGTCGTATTGCCTACAGTGATCGCTTCGCCTTGGGCTATTGGACCGTTGGCCGTACCTACGACCAAACCATACATATACATCTCATCGCCAGTAGCTAGATCATTCAGAGCGAACTTGTGCTTGGCAGACACGTCCACCTTGAGCACCAGCGATTGACCATTGACCGTGACAGCTTCTCCTTTGGGGAGGTCGGTCAGTGCTACGGCAATGTTGTCGTCGGGATTGATTGTTATTGCTTTATTCATCTTTGCTTTTCTTACAGTTGATCAATGGTCTTGCCTGCATTGACAGCAGTCAGTACCTCTATCATCTTGGTTGGCAACCCAGCGATTTGATTCAAGTCTTGATCCCAGAACTCCACCTGTCCCAACACTCGCTCCACAATCGCTGATTCGCTTGCTTTTTCTTTTCTCAACTCATGGAAAAAATCCATGACATTTTGATCATCTTTGATCTCAAAATCAGCCGATAGGTACAGCGCAATCAGATAACTAAAAGCCGTCACGAGGCCTGCTGGCAACTCCCCTTTGCGATCGATATAATCCAAAATCGTCGGCAAGACCCGTACTTTAAATTTTGGAATAGAATTCAAAGAAATCGATTTCAATTCATGCCTGATGAATGGATTCTTGAACCGTTCGATCACCTGCCCTGCAAACTCACTGAGCTCGTCTGCAGGCAAATCAATGGTCGGCAGGATCTCGTCATAGATGATCTGCTGGACAAAGGCTCCTACTTTGTCATCCTCCACCGTATCCATCACCGTCTCAATCCCATGCAACAATCCTACGGGGACCATACTGGTGTGCGCACCGTTGAGCACACGAACTTTTCGCGTGCGATATGGTGCTTGGTTGTCCGTATAAATGACATTGAGACCATATTTATCCGCAGGAAACTGCTCTTGGATTTTGGCAGGAGCCTCCATCACCCACAGGTGAAAAATCTCAGATGCCACGACCAAATTGTCCTGAAACCCTACAGATGCTTGAATCTCTGCAATCTCGTCTTTAGGGTATCCTGGCACAATACGGTCCACCAGGGTATTCGCAAAGTAGTTGTGATGCTCCACCCAAGCAACAAACTCTGCCGGCAAAGCCCACAACTCAGCGTACTGCAAGATCGCTTCTTTGAGTTTCTGGCCATTCTTATCAATCAACTCGACAGGGATAAAACTCAACCCCTTGTCTTCTGCTCCTTGGTAGTGTTGGTATCTTTCCCAGAGCAAGAGCGTCACCTTACCAGGAAAAGTAATCGGCAAACCACGCTCGGGAAGAGTATCTTCTTCGTTGAACACAATGCCCGCTTCGGTGGTGTTGGAGATGACCAATTCCAAATCTTCAGATACCCCGAGAGCCTTGTATTCTGCCTCTTGCTCAAAAGGGTTGATCGCTACCTGAATCGCGTCGATGAGACGAGTCTCTGTATGTGGTTGGCCGTCCTTGAGCCCTCGAAGGATATGATGATACAGGCCATCCTGCGCTTTGAGCATATGTACAATCCCTTGATTGATTGGCTGTACTACTGCGATACCGTGCTGGTAGTCGCCTTCTTTGTTCATGATATCTATCATCCAATCCGTAAAAGCCCGAAGGAAATTCCCCTCGCCAAACTGGAGTACTTTGACTGGCAATGCCGAAACGTTCGTATTTTCTCTCTTCAATTCTTTCATTCTAATCAATTAAATAGTCCTGGTAAAAACATACTAAGTGCAGGGATATACGTCACCGCCAGCAAGACAGCTATCATGACGATAAATAATGGGATCAATGGTTTGATGACTTTTTCGAGCGAGATACCTGCTACGCCTATCCCCACAAACAATACCGACCCTACTGGTGGTGTACAAAGCCCTATGCACAAATTCATCACCATCACAATCCCGAAGTGTACAGGATCCATGCCCAATGCCGTCACCACTGGCAAAAATATCGGTGTGAAAATCAAAACGGCAGGTGTCATATCCATGAATATACCTACCGCCAACAAGATCAAGTTGATCAACAACAAGATGATAATTTTATTTTCTGAAACACTCAATAGCGCAGAAGTCACCGTCTGAGGAATGTCTGCATAGGCCATCACCCATGACATACTCATCGAACAGCCAATCAGCAGCATCACTACAGCAGTCGTACTGACCGAATTGATCGCAATAGATTGGATTTTGGCAAAAGAGAGTTCCTTGTATATCCCGGCCAACACCAACGTGTACAATACCGCAATACCAGAAGCCTCTGTCGCTGTAAAAATCCCAATCACAATCCCCCCGATGATCACCACCAGCATCAGTAGACTCGGCAGTGCGTCTACAAATGTATACAGCAGTGTCTTCAAGGATAGCTTTTCCCCACGAGGGTAATTCTTTCGTTTGGCATAAACAAAAGCTACGATCATCAGCCCCAAACCGATCAACAATCCGGGGATATACCCCGCCAAAAACAGTGCAGCGATAGAAGCCCCACCGCTAGCCAAGGAATACACAATCAGGATATTGGATGGCGGGATCACTAGCCCAGTAGTAGACGAAGCGATGTTGACCGCTGCGCCGTAGGACTTCTCATACCCTTCCTTTTCCATCTGCGGCCCTAGCGCTCCACCTATCGCGGATACTGCAGCCATAGCAGATCCAGAGATTGCCCCAAATAGCATCGCACCGATGATGTTGACATAAGCCAACCCTCCTGGAAATGACCCCACAAGAGCCTTGGCAAAAGCAATCAGCCGCTTGGCTATCCCTCCTTGATTCATGATTTGGCCTGCCAAAACAAAAAATGGTATCGCCAACAACGAAAAGCTATCCAAACCTGTAGCCATCCGTTGCGCAATGGTCGTAAAAGCCGGTATCGACTCGATATTGACCAAAATCGCCAATAGCGAAGACAGTCCTACCCCAAAGGCCACGGGCATCCCTATCGCCAAAAAGAACACGAAGCTCCCTACGAGCACATATATTTCTAAATTTTCCATCGTTATTTTTTCGTGTAATTCAACATGTTGGAAATCGAGTAGTAGCATATCAAAAAACCACTCAAGGGCACCACAGCATAGATATACCCCAGTGGTATCTGTATCGCCGAGGACGTCTGTCCAAGCTCGAATGTAATGAGCATCAGACGCATCCCTCCTATCACTAGCGCCAGCACTGCAAACAGCAGCACCAATGCATCAATCATGTAGCGCTGTATGCGCCTCTTCTTGTCCGACAGCTTCTGTTCCAACAATTCGATCGAAACATGCATTCCTTTGCCACAGGCATACGCTGCTCCTAGCAATCCTACCCATATCAATGCGTAGCGTGACACCTCATCGGTGAACGTACTAGGACTATTGAGCAGATACCTCGATCCAACCTGCCACAGCACATTCAACACCATAAAACCCATGAGCAAGCTCAAGGCTACTTCCAACACCTTATCTATTTTAGCTCTCAGTTTCATCTTCTTCTACGATTTGATCTTCCTCTCCCAAAGCCTTTATTTGCTCGATGAGTTCTTGCAATTTGGGATCACTTTCAAAGGACCGATACAGTCCCTGTACTTTTGCTTCAAACGGAGCCTTGTCCGGGTACAGTACAGTGACACCCGCTTCTTGTACCTCTTTGAGATACTCCTGCACCGAATCGTACCATACCTGCTTTTGGTACTTGACCGACTGATCAGTCGCCGCTTGCAACCACTCCTTCTCCTGATCAGACAAACGTGACCAAAGAAAAGTGCTCATCAGCAGCACATCTGGCACAGCCGTATGCTCATCAATCGAATAATACTTGCAAATTTCATAGTGCCTCGAGGTATAAAAACTCGGGGGATTGTTTTCCGCTCCATCGACGATTCCCTGCTCCAATGCCGTATACAACTCGCCGAATGAAACCGGTGTAGGTGATCCTCCCAGTGCGTTGACCATATCAAACGCCGACTGGCTGTTCATCACACGGATCTTCATGCCAACCAAATCCTCCGGAGAATTGATCGGCCGAGACTTGGTATAGAAACTACGTGTCCCCGCATCGTAAAAACACACCCCGTGTAGGTTGTATTCTTCTGCCTTGACCAGCAACTTCTTGCCAATCTCACCATCCAGAACATTGGCCATGTGTACCGAATCCTCAAACAAGTACGGTAAAGTGAGCACCTTAAATTCGGGTACGAAATTTTCTAAAACGCCCGCCGACACCTTAGTCATATCCAAACTCCCTATCTGCAGCAGTTCCATCAACTCTCGCTCTTTGCCGAGCTGTCCGTTGGAGTATATTTTCATCTGCATCTTGCCTCCAGACACTTCTTCCAGTGCCCGTTGCATCTCCAAGATTCCCTTGTGTACTGGATGAGAATCTGCCAAGGCATGGGCCACTTTGATGACTCTCACTTCACTTTGTATTTGGCATGACGCCAAAAAACAAAGCAACAGCACCCAACTCCATCCTATCCTTCTACTCTTTGCATTTGTTATCATGGTCTTTTAGTTGCCAAAGCCAAAGTAATTTTTGGCATTGTAATAACACATGTCACTCACCAATTTACCCAACCACTCTATGTCATTTGGCAGTTCACCTTTCTTTACATCCTCACCGATCAAGTTGCACAGCGTACGACGAAAATACTCATGTCTTGGATAGCTCAAGAAGCTACGCGAGTCGGTCACCATCCCGATAAACTGACTGATCAAACTCATATTGGACAAGGCATTGAGCTGCTTTTCCATACCATCCTTTTGATCCAAAAACCACCACCCGGGTCCAAAGTTGATCTTCGCTTTGATTGATCCATCGTTGAAATTGCCAATCATGGTCGCAAAAATCTCATTGTCCGCTGGATTGAGATTGAAAATGATCGTCTTGGTGAGTTTGTCTTCATTGTCCAGACGGTTGAAGAACCTCGCCATGTTTTGTGCATTCTTAAAATCACCAATCGAATCCACCCCACAATCAGCGCCTAATACCCGGTTGAGACGAGAATTGGTATTGCGCAGTGCTCCGAGATGAAACAATTGTGTCCAACCAAACTCATGATAAAGCTTGCCCAAGTGAAACAACACCGCGGACTTGTACTCGAGTATCTGTGCCCCACTGATCGCCTTGCCAGAACGTGACGCTTGGATAGCTGCATCGACTGATGCCCCACTGAATTCCACCGAATACAACTCCTCTAAGCCATGATCAGACAATCTACATCCCGTATCGTGGTAGTACTGTACACGAGACTTCATCGCATCCATGAGCGAATCAAAATCTGTAATCTTGACCCCTGAGACTTGCTCCAACTTGGACAAATAGCCATCAAAGAATGCTGCGTCATCGATATTTAAGACTGCATCAGGTCTGAATGTCGTCAGGATATTGACTCCATAACCTTCTGTTTTCAGTTGTTTGTGATAGACCAAATCATCCAACGGGTCTTCTACTGTACAGACCAATTCTACATTCATCTTTTTCTGAATCCCATGCACCGACAAGTCATCAGTTGCCAATTGGGCATTACACTCTTCATAGATCTCTCGGGCAGTGGCCGGACTCAACAATTTATCAATCCCAAAATACCGCTTGAGTTCCAAATGACTCCAGTGATAGAGTGGGTTTCGCATGGTATATGGAGTAGTATAGGCCCACTTTTCAAACTTCTCATAATCACTCGCATCACCGGTGATGTACTTCTCGTTGACACCCAATGTACGCATGGCTCTCCACTTGTAATGGTCTCCTCCCAGCCATATCTCTGTCAGATTGCCAAACTTCCTATTTTCTGCAATGTCCTTGGGAGGCAAGTGACAGTGATAGTCTACTATAGGTAATTCTTTGGCATAGTCGTGGTACAAAATCTTTGCTGTGTCACTTTGCAACAAAAAATCGTCGTGTATAAATTCATTCGTCATAATCTCTTCGTTTTTGTGGTAGTTTTCAGTCTATTCTTGTCGAAACAAGGCGAATTTTACCTGCAACAAAACTATACCTACCACCCCTCACGAAATATTCATTTTTTACCATTCCCTATTCATCCAAGCGCCGAGATTCAGAATAATAATTAATTTGCCTATAATTGGAATTGATCTATGATCAAAGGCTATATTGAGAAGAAAGGACGCATTGATGAGGCTAAAGGACATATTATTCGGGATACTATTGTTTGTTGTTTTCGACAGTCATGCCGTCGAACCCTACGAGCCAAACATCGCTGACCCTATGCTCGAAGAGTGGCGTTTTGCATTTTTTCCTGAGCTCGACAATCAAGGCGTCCGCTGCATCGCCTCCATCACCGAAAAAAATCACTTCTGGTTCGGGTTAGACTCTAGCATTGTCCTCTATGATGGGTACGATTGGAAGTACTATACCGAAGACAATGGTTTGGACAACAAGCCCGTCCAAAAGATATTCGTAGATAGAGACCAGCAGGTCTATGCGGCGACAGCCCACGGACTCTACCTCTTGGAAGACGAAAACTGGAAAAACGTCGCTCCGCTCAATGCCAAATCAGGAATCAAGTTTGAAACCATTCGCCAACTTCAAAGCGGCAACCTCGTCTGTGCGACCTCCCTCGGCGTACTATTCATCACCCCGGACCAAACCTATATGCTGACGACCAATACCAAAGCCAACAAACTAGAAGCCGACTATACGGACTTTCAAGTAGTCCTCCTCCCAGACAACCTTCTGTACAAGGGGCAGTTTGACAACATCTCGGACATATTCGAAGTATCGGAGGGAGAGCTATGGATCCCCATCACCTACGTGTTGGAAGACGAAATTGGAGACATCATGATGTTTACCGAATCAGAAATATTAGCCAACCACATCACCAGCTATGGTCTGTTCAGCAACTACTACAACCTGGATATCGGGTACGAACAAAACATCATGCGTGACTCACGAGACGACATTTGGATTGTCAACAAGTCCAATAAAATCCCTGCACTATGCTTCAAAAACAACAAATGGAACAAGATCCCCTACGGCAAACTATTTGGAGATGATGAGTACTCAGAGAGCATCACCGAAACCGAAGACGGCAAAATATGGATCAGTGGAATCGGCAACCTTTACGCACTAGATCTCCACGGCAACTGGACCAAATACAGCTCAGAGAACTTCAAAATCCCCTACGGTCACATCGAACTCCACTCTGAGGACAACTCCAAACTATGGATCTATGAGATGCAATCCTCCGTGTCACGTGTAGACCTCTCCTATGACAAATGGCTCACCTACCTCGGGCTCAACTACCAGTGTCGTCAAGACAACGGCAGCACATGGTTCATTGATTTCGACGGCAATGCCATCGAGCAATCCGGAGACAACTGGCGCAAATACACGCACAAGGACGGACTCATCGATAATCCCGTGAGCCTCTACGCTGACTCCAAGGATCACGTTTGGGTCACGGGCAGTCACGAAGGAGTTGCAGCGACAGGATTCATCAAAAACGGCCATTGGAACAGGATACGACTAGACTCTCTCTCCTGGGGGGTAGACTACCGTGCCATCTACGAATCCAACGACGGCTCGATCTGGCTGGGGGGAAGTTCGGATGTATACTTGGATCGTGGGCAATCTGGAGGAGTAGCTCAAATCGTCAACCCCCAGAGTGACTACCGCAAGATCATCTACCACAAGGGCCGCACCAATGGTCTCAATCAACTCAACGCATACGGCATCACTCAATCCAAAAATGGAGACATCTGGATCGGCGGTACAGGACTGTGCTATTTCGACAAGGAATCATGGAACTACCTGGCCAATCCCAGTCTGAATGATTTCGTCAATGATGTCCACGGTGACGAAAACGGAACACTCTACGTCGGATCACGTCAGCATGGCCTCTATGTCTACAAAAACGATCAGTGGACCAACTATACCATCAGTGATGGACTCGTCAGCAACAACATCATCAGTCTCACCACCAGCCCCACAAAAGGAGAAATATGGTTGGCCACAGACAAAGACATCAGTTATTTCAACGGGCAAGTGTGGACCAACCACATCTTCCCAGATCACCTGACGCTCTCCTACGAGGGAGGCACGATCAAAAGCAACGATCTCAACGAAATCTGGGTGAGCCGCTGCCTTCGCGAATGGAAACGGCGCGTATACACGGGCAGAGAACCTAGCGACCCCATCAAAAGCAAGTTCAATGCCTTTCGCTTCATCAAAGACAGCATCCCTCCCCAGTCCTCCATTGAGGTCTACTCGAAAACAGTCGACAACTCAGGCAACACCAGTATATTCTGGTCTGGACGACATTTCTTCAACAAGGTCAGTGCCGAAAACTTAAGCTTTTCGTACCGCCTCAACGATCAACCTTGGTCCCAGTTTAGCAACCAAACCAACCATACCTTTTTAGGTTTGGTCAATGGCGACTATACCTTCGAGGTACGAGCCATGGATTCGGAAGGCAACATCGACCCCACTCCTGCACGCATTGACTTCACAGTCTCTCCTCCAGTATGGAAACAACTTTGGTTCATCCTGCTGATTGGTTCGCTGTTGATGGTGATCCTCTATTCGATGTATGTCATCTTCAAAAAGCAGCAGATCCTCGAAACCTTAAACCTCTCCCTACAATCCACCAACCTCGAACTAGAAAGCAAAAACATCGAAGTACAAAAACAGAAAGATTCGCTCGAAGAAGCCGTACTTAAAATCGAAGAACTCTCGCATGCAAAAGTAAAATTCTTCACCAACATCACACACGAGTTTCGTACGCCGTTGAGTTTGATCCTCGGCCCTATCGAAAAGCTATCCAAAGACACCCCCAAACAAGCAAGTCAGCACAATTTCTACAACCTCATCAAACAAAATGCACTGCGCCTTCAGAAGCTCATCAACCAATTGCTAGAAGTCCGACGCATCGAGGCAGGCAACTTGGACCTGACCTTAGCCGAAAACGACATTGTAGCCTTTGCCGCAGGAATCAAAGACCTGTTTACCAATCAAGCCATGGACCGAGACATACATCTGCAGTTCCATTCGGATTTTGAGAAGCTGACGATATTTTTTGACCAAGACAAAATCGAGAAAATCCTATTCAACCTAATCTCCAATGCTTTCAAGCATACCCCCAAAGACGGCTCGATCAAAGTACACATCCTTCAGGCCGAAAAATACTTGATGAAAGACAGCGATTTGGAGTTTATCCGAATAGTCGTCGAAGACAACGGGACGGGGCTGGACAGTGATGTCATTGATAAAATCTTTGAGCGTTTTGCAATCGGGCACAACGACGTGGAACCCAAGCAAGAAAACAGTGGCATAGGTCTCTCTTACATCAAGGACCTCATCGAAGCACACAAGGGCAATATCAAAGTAGAGAGTGAAATGGGCAAAGGCACCAAATTCACCGTCTTCATCCCCGAAAACTTGCCAGGTCCCGCTACCAATGAGCACCTCAAGACAGAGAAAGATTTCGTCTCTAGCTTCACCCAACCACACCCCTCAGAGACCTATCGACTAGAGGATGAACTCAGTCTCAACAACGAGAACAGTACACCAAAAGACAAAGAAAAAGCGACTGTCCTTGTCGTGGAAGACAACAGAGACATGCTCCTCTTCATCAAGTCACTACTCGCACCCTTCTACAACATCCTCTCCGCCAACAACGGAGCACAGGGAGCTGAACTGATGGGACGCGAATACATCGATCTAGTCGTCAGTGACATCATGATGCCCAAAGTAGATGGCATCACACTGTGCGAAAAAATCAAGTCAGACTCGACGGTGAGTCATATCCCTGTCATCCTCTTGACTGCCATGGCCATGGACAGCAAACGCATCGAAGGCTATGCCTCAGGTGCAGACTCCTACATCGTGAAGCCCTTTGATCCAGACCTCCTACTGACTCGTGTACAAAACCTGCTCGACTCACGTGAAAAACTCAAGACCAAATACGCTGAAAACCTCAACTTCAAACCCAAGGACATCAAAGTCACCTCGGTCGACGAAGAGTTTCTCCACAAGCTCTCTTCTCTGTTAGAGGAAAATGTGTCCGATGCGCAGTTTGACGTCAGCAAAATGTGTGAACTGGTCAACATGAGTCACATGCACTTCATCCGAAAGGTCAAACAATTGACTGGCAAAAAACCCGTAGAATTGCTCAAATCCTTTAGATTGACGCGCGCCAAACAACTGCTCGCTCAAGACAAAATCAATGTCTCCCAAGTAGGGTACATGGTCGGGTACGACTTGCCCAACTCCTTCACTAGGGCATTCAAAAACGAGTTTGGCATCTCTCCAACCCAATTTGTGCAAAATCCAGAAAGTGAAATCTCCAAAAAATAACACCATGCGCACCAAGCTTCGATACTTCGCTTCACTCCTATTTTGTCTTATTTTTGCAAGCAGTATGCAAGCGCAACAACACACCCTACTACTCTGGCCAGAGCAAATCCCAAACGAAAAAGAATCCAAACTGAAGGAAGAATCTGAATACACCGATACGCAAAGAATTAAAAATGTACGCAACCCTAGCATCGAGGTGTACCTCCCGAGCCATGGAAATGCAACAGGTCAAGCTGTATTGATCTGCCCTGGCGGAGGCTATGGCATCCTTGCTTATGACAAAGAAGGAACGGACTTTGCCAAATGGCTCAATGGCTATGGAATAGCAGGGATTGTCCTCAAATATCGCCTTCCCGAAGACGACTCCAACCTCACGCCTCACCTCTCTCCACTGATGGATGCCAAGCAAGGCATCACCCTAATTCGCACACATGCCCAAGCATGGAACATCGATCCAAACCAGGTGGGGATCATGGGTTTTTCGGCCGGAGGACACCTCGCCTCTACTTTGGGTACCCACTTTGACAAAGCGACACGTCCAGACTTCATGGCTCTAATCTATCCCGTCATCACCATGCAAAAAAACTATACCCATATGGGGTCCCGTACCAATCTCCTTGGCGAAATGCCCGACGCTGCTTTGATACAAGAGTACTCCAACGAGCAACAAGTCTCAGCAGAAACCCCTCCGACCTTTCTAGTCCATAGCCAAGATGACACTGCTGTACCTGTAGAAAACAGCCTCCAAATGTATCAAGCACTACTCCAGCATCAAATCCCCACCGAAATGCACCTGTACCCAACTGGAGGCCATGGGTATGGTTTTGCACGTCAACACCCCCATCTCTCCAGTTGGACAGACCGATTGATCGAGTGGCTCCAGCAGCTCTAAGCGGCCGATCACCTATACGTCACAAACGAAGGGTCATCCTACATGCCTAGACACCCCTCAAAAAGGTAGCATCATCATGACTCTCTCCTAAATCTCTACCCTGTACCCGATAGTACAATTCCCATGCACCCTCAATTCCAATTTCCTTGTCATTTTATTAAGTGTACATAATACACTTTTATATAATTTGCATATATTTGAATCGTACAAATGCCGAAAGTGATTTTGGCATGAGGAAGTCGTGCATAGACGTGCATCACTACTCGGCATGAAAAAATTATTAAGGACTAAATCAAATCAAAATGGGATTTTCTACATTAGACTATGTTGTCTTTGGAATCTACTGTCTGGTCATCATCGGCTTAGGGCTATGGGTTTCTAAACCAAAAAAAGGGCAAGAAAAAACGGCCAACGAATACTTCCTCGCTGGCAACTCACTCACGTGGTGGGCCGTCGGTGCATCGCTCATTGCAGCAAACATCTCCGCCGAGCACTTCATCGCCATGTCTGGGTCGGGCTATGCCATCGGTCTCGCCATAGCCGCCTACGAATGGATCGCTGCAGTGACCCTCATAGTGGTCGCCAAATACTTCCTACCGATTTTCCTCGAAAAGAAAATCTATACCATGCCACAGTTCATCAATCAGCGATTCAATCGATCGGTAAGCTCATTCTTTGCCATATTTTGGTTGTTGGTTTACGTATTTGTCAATCTCACCTCGGTCAGTTACCTCGGGGCACTAGCTCTAGAAAACATCATAGGCGTGCCCTTGATCTATGGCATAGTAGGTCTATTGGTATTCTCAGGGGTTTATTCCATCTACGGAGGAATGTCCTCTGTCGCCTGGACGGATGTCATCCAAGTAGTTTTTCTAGTGATAGGAGGGCTCTTCACCACTTTCCTCGCTTTGGAAGCTGTAGGCGCAGGGAGCGTCATGGATGGCTTTGGAATCATCTATGAAAAAACCTCACACCATTTTCATATGGTCATCGAGCGAGGCTCCTCCATGGTACCTGATGGATCTGGCGGGTTCAAAGACACATTCAACGACCTACCAGGGGTCGCTGTACTATTTGGCGCGATGTGGCTAACCAACCTCGGTTACTGGGGATTCAACCAGTACATCATCCAAAAAGGATTGGCTGCCAAATCTATCAATGAAGCCAAAAAAGGCTTGATTTTCGCTGGGTATCTCAAAGTACTCGTACCGTTGCTAGTGGTGATTCCAGGAATCACGGCCTATGTACTCGTCAACCACTTCACTCCCGAAGAACTCTCAGTGATCATCGGCAAACCCGTAGAGGCCATAGGCATCATCGGAAAATCCGACGAGGCCTATCCATGGTTACTCAAAAACTTCGTACCTACAGGCATCAGAGGGTTGGCCTTCGCGGCGCTCGCTGCAGCGATCGTATCCTCGCTGGCATCAATGATCAACAGCACCTCCACCATCTTTACGATGGATATCTACAAAGAATTTTTCAACAAAGAGGCTTCCAACAAGACCTTGGTCCTAGTCGGCAGACTAGCTGCTGTGGTAGCCTTGGTCATAGCCATCTCAGTCGCACCGATGCTCAGCAACCTGGATCAAGTCTTCCAATACATCCAAGAGTACACGGGCTTCATCTACCCAGGCGTAGTAGTCGTTTTTGCCATGGGCTTGTTCTGGAAACAAATGACTTCCAAAGCAGCACTCTGGACTACCATCCTGACGATTCCGATTGGTATCGTGATCAAACTGGCTCTACCCGAGATTCCGTTCATCATGCGTATGGGATATGTATTCATGATCCTATGCACAATAGCCTCGGTCATCAGCTTCTTGGACAAAGGTGTAAAAATACAGTCTCCAAGCGCTGATCCTGATGTCAAAAAACTCTCTATGAAAAGTGCCTACATCCTCATGATACTCGGCGCACTGTGTCTACTTATTGGTGCGGTATTCAGCGTATCGATGAGTCATCTCGGGGTAGAATCCATCCTCATGCTTGGTGTACTACTCCTCATGCTAGGTATCATCTTTTACACCAACTTCAAGATTGATATCGAAGACCCCAAGGCATTGAAACTTGAAAACCCCAAAACGCTCTTTGACACGAGTGTCGGATTCAATGTAGGTGCCCTAGGTATCCTAATCATTGTGGCCTTTCTATATGGCATATTTTGGTAATACCTTTATACAGACTAAAACAACTATATGATGAAAAACATAATCACAGCGTGCCTCATCTCCCTCTGCTGGTGGGGATGCTCCAGCACCAAACAAGAAACCGCTTCACAACTGTCCGTATCTAAAGAAGAATACGGCACACTATCCGACGGTCGAAAAGCTCTGCTATACACCCTCCAAAACAGCAAAGGGACAAGTATGCAAGTGACCAACTATGGCGGTATCATCACTTCACTCTCTGTCATTGACAAGAACGGAGAGTTCGAAGACATTGTCTTGGGTTTTGACCATTTCGAGAGCTACCTCAACAACTCTCCCTTCTTCGGTGCACTCATTGGGCGCTACGGCAACCGAATCGGAGATGCTAAATTTTCATTAGACGATACGGAATACACTTTATCCGCCAATGACGGAAAAAACCACCTTCACGGAGGGCTCAAAGGTTTTGACCAAAAAGTATGGTACTCAGAAAGCTTCGAAACCGAAGACGGTATAGGCGTACTACTCAAGCGCATGAGTCTCGACGGAGAAGAAGGCTATCCTGGCGATCTCCAGTGTGAAGTCACCTACACCCTCACCAATGCGAACCAGCTCATACTAGAGTACAAGGCTACTACCAACAAAAAGACCGTCGTGAATTTGACGAACCATTCGTACTTCAACCTCTCCGGCAACCCTACCACTACGGTACTCGATCATCAACTAGAGTTGCCTGCTTCGAAGTTCGTGCCGGTCAACGAGACACTCATCCCTACGGGTGAACTGACATCAGTAGCCGGTACTCCATTCGACTTCCAAAAACTCACCGCTATCGGTCAAGGGATCAACGACGAGCATCCACAAATCCGATACGGTGGAGGCTATGACCACTGCTGGGTCTACACAGACACAACCAAAGCCCTCAAATATGGAGGGATGGTCTACGAAGCTACAAGTGGTCGTGTACTCAAAATCCATACAACAGAACCAGGTGTGCAATTCTATAGTGGCAACTTCCTAGATGGCACCTTGACGGGCAAAGGCAACATCAAATACAACCAACGGAGTGGGCTGTGCTTGGAAACTCAACATTTCCCCGACTCTCCAAACCAAAGCCAGTTCCCTACCACAGTACTCGAGCCAGGGCAAGAATACTACACGAAAACCGTCTACGAGTTTTCCATCAAAGAATAAAACACTGCACCATCAAAACAAGAAAAGGCTGTCTCTAGAGACAGCCTTTTCTTGTTTTGTACTACGGGAGCTACTGCTCATTACTTGACGTCAAACACTAGGAGGCTCTCTCCCTCTAGCGTGGCAGTCAGTTGATCTCCTGCCTTGACAGCTCCTACACCGTGTGCAGGTGTGCCTGATAGGATGATATCCCCAGGGTTGAGCGTCATAAACTGCGACACATATGCAATGATCTCAGGCAGCTTGTATACCATGAGCGACGAATGACCAGTTTGTACACGCTCGCCGTTGAGATCCAATGCGAAATTGATCTCATCAATCTCCTTGAATTGTGACAAAGGCAAAAACTCCGATATTGGAGTCGCTCCATCAAAGCCTTTGGCCAAAGCCCATGGGCCTTTGCCTTCACGGCTCTGTGAGAGCACGTCCTTGGCCGTAAAGTCAATCGAAACTGCTACTGCATCGACATATTCCAAAGCCGCTGCTTCACTGATATTCTTGCCTTGTTTGGATATCTTGAATGCCAGCTCCACTTCGTAAGCCACATTCTCAGACACCGCAGGAATCTCAAAAGGAGCATTTCCAGTCAATAGGGTCGTTTCAGGTTTGGTAAAGATGATCGGTTGCCACTTTGGCGAAGGCATTTCTTCTACACTGTTCACGTAGTTTTTGCCGATTCCAATTATAATCATAGTCTTGTCTGTTTTTCTGTCGCAAAAATAGTCCACTATCCCACTCCTGCAATCACAGTGTCAAAATTGACGCTATTTTTAACCCAGAACAGGCAAGTGAACATGAAATTCTTTGGTTCACTCACATCAATCCAACAAAATTCAAAAATCAGGGATCGCCCAAGGTTTCAATACTTTTTTCATTCTCTCCCAGACCTGACATTGATGCGGTACCGCCTCTCAAAGAATGAAACAGCTGCAGCTCGTTGATAAATTTGTCCCATTGAGAAACCCCTACCATTCAATCTCTCCGTCAAGCACACGTTCATCGAGATAGGCCCTGGTGGGCAAAAGACTCCCCGACACGATGCTGAGTCTGGAAAAATCCATGTTCTCATCCCCTCCTACAAATTTGAGCGTACGTCGGCCTCTGCCTTCCGCAAACTCAAACCGCTGGCCACTTGCAATCTCAAGAACTAGTTCTCCTCGTACGGTCATTTCTTCTTCAAAGTAGAGCACCAATTGTCCCTCTTCTATTTCTACACCGAGGCATCTCGGAACTTCCATTCGCTCTGGATACCACAACTGATCAAACGTCCATGCCGCAGTGAGGCTATCTACCCCAGCAAGGTTATCCTCCAACCACCCGTACGAATCACCTGGTTGGTCCGAACCATAAAAATACTTGCGCTCTCCCCAAATGTAGGGCCGATCACGTGCTGGCTGATCAGGATAGGTCACACGATAGATCGGCTGATCAGCCATCCGCTCGCTGTACTGACAATCGATCAAGTAAAACTGAGCTTCGTAGTGATGACGTCCCAATTGAAAGCCCTGAACACCATCAAAGGAAGAGTTTTTGATCACAAATTTCTGTCGAGGATTCAACGGGGCAGCATGCCATATCGAAGCAGTAGGCTTCACTTCGTAAAAGCTCGAGCGGTCGATGTAGCACCACCCTCTAGGGCATACAAAATCCACAGCTCCCACAAATACACAGTCTCTGTGATAGTACATCCCATCCTTGTAATTCCAGAGAGACACGGTATCCCCTCCCTTGCTACGCACATCACAATGATCCAATATCGTTCGAGTCCCTACACCGTGTATCGCAAAAGCATGTGGCCCAATCTCAGGCTGGGTATTAAGGATCGTCAGGTTTTTCAACACCAAATCATCGGCGTGGACATTGACCACTGCCATACCCACCACATCAGGGTGAGCGTCCCAATCAGAGCGCAACTGACTATAGGCAATCACCGTGCTGTCACGACTCTCTCCTACCAAAGTCAAATTGTCCCGAGTGATTCGAATTTTCTCTTCGTAACGCCCATTTTTGATAAAAACAACTACTCGTTCGTAGGTAAACATCGGCAGATGCTCCAAGGCCTCCGTGATGGTCTGGTAGTCCCCACTACCATCCTGAGCCACCGTCACATCGACATGGCTTTGGGCCTTGCCCGACAGTATGCTCATGACAACAAACAATCCGATCCATATAGACTTCATCCCGTGAACCTAAGGAATTTCACCTCTTAAGTGAAAAAATGTTCAAAAATGAATAGTCAATACGAAATACGGCTAGCCCCGAACATCTCCACCTATGATTCGAAGAGCTACATGGACGCAATAGAAATTTTCAATACGCCAATAGGCAAAATCATAAAACGAGACTTCTAATCCCGAGCAATATTCCGTAAATTGATAACAAACCTACTGGCGTGACACAGTCTAAACGATGCACGTTCCAACAGGATGATTCACAAAGCGTATTATTCACAACCAATAAAACAATAACCATGGAAAACAATCCAAGCACAGATGGAAATGGCAAATGTCCCTTCATGCACGGCACCCTAGCACACGGTGCAGGTGGTGGTAGCAAAAACCAGGACTGGTGGCCCAATCAACTGAAATTAAACATCCTACGGCAACACTCCACATTGTCCAACCCGATGGACGAAGGGTTCAACTACAAGGAAGCCTTCGAAAGCTTAGACCTGACTGCAATCAAAAAAGACCTCACTGACCTGATGACCGACTCACAGGACTGGTGGCCCGCAGATTTTGGACACTACGGTCCCTTGTTTATCCGTATGGCTTGGCACAGTGCAGGTACCTATCGAGCAGGAGATGGGCGCGGTGGTGCAGGCAGTGGCAGCCAACGATATGCTCCACTCAATAGCTGGCCCGACAATGCCAACTTGGACAAAGCTCGTCGACTACTTTGGCCCATCAAACAAAAATACGGCAACAAAATATCATGGGCAGACTTGATGATACTGACAGGAAACGTCGCGCTCGAGTCCATGGGATTCAAGACCTTCGGATTTGCAGGAGGGCGTGAGGACGTCTGGCAACCCGAAGAAGACATCTACTGGGGAGCAGAATCCGAATGGCTCGGTGACAAGCGCTACACAGGTGATCGCGATCTTGAAAACCCACTCGCCGCAGTACAGATGGGACTGATCTATGTCAACCCAGAAGGCCCCAACGGCAACCCTGACCCCATTGCTGCAGCCAAGGATATTCGGGAGACTTTTGGCCGTATGGCCATGAACGACGAAGAAACAGTCGCACTCATCGCAGGAGGACATACCTTTGGCAAAACGCACGGTGCAGGAGACGCTGCCCTCGTAGGTCCCGAACCAGAAGCTGCCGGTATAGCAGAACAAGGACTGGGTTGGACCAGTAGCTACGGCAGTGGCAAAGCCGGAGACACCATCACTGGAGGTCCAGAAGTCACTTGGACATCTACACCGACTCGCTGGAGCAACAACTTCTTTTGGAATCTCTTTGGGTACGAATGGGAGCTCACCAAAAGTCCCGCAGGAGCGCACCAATGGATTGCCAAAGATGGGGCTGGCAAAGACTCAATCCCCGACGCTTTTGACAAATCAAAGCGGCACGCGCCGACGATGCTTACGACAGACTTGTCGCTACGATTCGACCCAGCCTACGAAAAAATATCGCGTCGATTCTATGAAAACCCGGATCAATTTGAAGACGCCTTTGCACGCGCTTGGTTCAAATTGACCCACCGTGACATGGGCCCTCGTGAGCGCTATTTGGGGCCAGAAGTACCCAGCGAAGAGCTCCTATGGCAGGACCCAATCCCTGCAGTAGATCACGAACTCATCGGCGAACAAGAAATTGCAAGCCTCAAAAGCAAGGTATTGGCTTCTGGACTCTCTGTCTCACAGCTCGTCAGTACTGCCTGGGCCTCCGCATCGACCTACCGTGGATCAGACATGCGTGGTGGGGCCAACGGAGCACGTATCCGGCTCGCTCCTCAAAAATACTGGGAAGCCAACAACCCCTCTGAGTTATCCAAGGTACTTGGTATCCTAGAAGGAATCCAAAAGGAGTTTGAGAATACTGGCAAAAAAGTATCACTGGCCGACCTCATCGTCCTAGCGGGATGTGCAGGGGTAGAAAAAGCAGCCAAGGATGCAGGACACTCGCTGACTGTACCATTCACTCCTGGACGCATGGATGCTACACAGGAAGACACAGAGGTTGAATCATTCGCCTTCCTAGAGCCTGTAGCAGACGGATTCCGCAACTACCAGAAGAAGCAGTTCGCGGTATCCACAGAAGAGCTACTGGTAGATAAGGCTCAACTATTGACACTGACCGCACCCGAAATGACCGTGCTCGTCGGAGGCATGCGTGTATTGGGAGCGAACTACAATCAGTCCAAGGACGGGGTGTTTACTGACAAACCAGGCACCCTCACCAATGATTTCTTTGTCAACTTACTCGACATGAAAACACTCTGGTCGGCTACTTCTGACGAAGAGAGCCTTTTTGAAGGACGTGAGCGTGCTACCGGCAAAGTGAAGTGGACTGCTACTCGTGCGGATCTGGTATTCGGCTCCAACTCGGAATTGCGTGGACTGGCAGAAGTATACGGCTGTGAGGATTCGCAAGACAAGTTCGTCAAGGACTTTGTCTCGGCTTGGGACAAAGTCATGAACCTCGGTCGGTTTAACCTCAATTGAGTCTGAAGGATGCGCAGGCATCCAACGTACTCCATTCGATACGAAAGACTAACACAGTGCAAGGAGCTTTTTGATAGTTCCTTGCCTTATTGCATGATTATGATACATCTGATGACTATACTGAGAAAGAGTGCCAACCGCCTCTTTTTGGACAGACACTATCTGTCCGATTTCAAATCGATGATGAGAACCCTCACCTCTGGACGTGTCATGCTGGTCTCTACTCGGTTTCGTTCGGATTTGTTTTACTCCAGCCCCAAAGCCAACAAAACGTCCATTCTAAAACTCTGGGCTCTCTATACTCAAACCAACCTAGATCAAATCAACCGCCATGACCTGATGCTCTATCATGGCCAGCAAACATCACTCACACAATATTTCCAATCGATCAACCAGCTGTCTACACACTGGTACCATTACCAACAATACAAAAAAGCTCTGGCACACACACTGGCCAATGATCCTTTCAATCCTCTCTCCCAAACGGTCCTAGCGTGCGATCAATTTTTGATCAGTCACTACCCCATCCAACGCCTGCCACTGATCGAATCCAATGCAAAACCAAAAACACCTCCTCTCACCCAAGACACCTTCTCACTCGCCATGCGAATCATACGGGGTGATTCCCATACCAACTAAATGGACCAAGCAGTCACCTCTGTCCTCCAATACAAACGATAGGACATATTACAGATGACATAGAGGTGGATTCTAACTCCCTAAAAAAACCAAAGTTTGATGGCCATGCCCGATACTGCTACGATGAGGAAGTAGCGAATCCATTTGTCTCCTTTGGCGACACTCCATTGGCTGGCAGCCCAACCACCGATGGCAGTCCCACAACCCAGTGTCAACCCGATGATCCAGTCAATCTGACCTTCCCACACGAATACCACCAATGAAAAGAAGGTGTACACGAGTGCCACGAAAACCTTGATGCTATTGACCTTGACCAGCTTCATCTTGTTGACCATACTCAGGGTAGCCATGATGATAAATCCTATCCCCGCATGAATGAATCCACCGTAGATTCCGATAAAAAAGAAGAGTACGATACTGGTGATTCGCTTGGACAGAGACATGTCTTCCTCTAGGTTCTCACGTGGTTTGGCCGTACCGAATATCGTCATCAACAAAACCACAACCATCACCACCGCGAGGATTTGGTTAAACAACTCTTCCTCGATATCGATGGCAACTTTTGCACCGATCACTGCACCGATCAGTGAACTAATCGAGAGCCATATCGCAAAAGGAAAGGCAGAGACGCCCTTGCTCGAAAAACCGCGTACAGCGAAGATATTTTGCATGAATATGCCGACACGATTGGTTCCATTGGCAACTGAGGGAGGCAGCCCCATAAAGATCAGCACAGGTAATGTCAGCAGCGATCCTCCTCCTGCCACGACATTGATAAACCCACACAACAACCCTACTCCAAACACTAGTAGATAGTGATAATACTCCATATTTATACTGATTTGACTTCTAATACATCTTTGCACTCTTCCAAAAGATCCAGTTGGGACTTGCCCAACACGGGATGGACAAAATCACGTGCTATCTCTACCAAAGGCACCAAAGTAAATCGTCTGTTTTGGATCTGAGGGTGAGGAATCACCAGATTGCTTTGGTTGATCACCTCCTTGTCGTAGTACAACACATCGATATCTATGAGCCTAGTCCCCCATCGTTCGTAGCGGACACGTCCGAGTTCTTTTTCGATCGTAAGACAGAGACGCAGGACCTCTACCGGTACACAATCCGTCTCCACCTTTAGCACCTGATTGAGAAAATCCTCCTGATCCTCCTTGCCCCAAGCCGACGTACGATAAATCGACGAAGCTGTAATAACCTGTCCGATTTCGTTACTAATACGACCAAATGCTTGTTGCAAATTGGTTTCCTTTTCGCCCATATTGGTACCTAACAGCAGGAAGCAAACACTCATGAATTATTTTTTTGTATTTTTAAACGTGTGAAGTTGAATAGCTTTGCAATATCCCCCAAATTAATCGTAACATAATCGTATGACTTTTTTAAAATCTGTATTCTCCACGCTCGTCGGGCTGCTTATTTTCAGCTTTGTGATCGGCTTTTTCTTCTTTGTCACCATTGCAGGCCTCATCGCGATCAGCTCTGACGAAGCGCCCGAAATCACCCCTAACTCCGTCTTGACACTGAACCTCAGTGGATTCATCCACGAGCGCGTGGCGGAGGACCCATTCAAGGATCTATTTCCTGAATCTGCTGACAACAAACTCGCGCTACTCGAAACCATCGAGACCATCGCTCGTGCCAAAACCGACGACAACATCAAAGGCATCTACCTTCGTCATGGAGGAATAAGTGGTGGCTACTCGGCGCTACACGAGATACGTGCCGCTTTGGAAGATTTCAAATCCAGTGGTAAATTTATCTACAGCTACGCAGAGTACATGCCTGAGGCCAATTACTACGTCGCGTCAGTCGCAGACGAGATCTACCTCAATCCCGCCGGTGGCATGGAATTCAACGGCTTGTCGGCCAACGTCTCTTTCTTCAAAGGACTATTAGACAAACTCGATATCGAGGCACAGATCTTCCGTGTAGGCACCTACAAAAGCGCCGTGGAACCGTTTTTCCGAAAAGACCTCAGTGAAGCCAACCGGGAGCAGATGACCTCATTCATCAACGACATCTACGACAATTACCTCCTCAATGTGAGTGAGACTCGTGGGATCGCACTGGACAAACTACGTGGAATATCGGATCAGATGCTTGCTCGTGAGCCAGAGGATGCACTCGAACTCGGCCTCATCACCGCCGTAGATTACGAAAACGGCATCAAAGACAAAATGAGAGAAGCGCTCGGTTTGGAGAAAGACGAGGACATCCAATCAATCAACCTGCAGGCATATGCCAAATCCAACTCACCTACCTACTCCTCCAACAAAGTGGCGGTCATCGTCGCAGAGGGTGAAATCGTATCAGGCAAAGGAGACACCGAAACGGTAGGCTCTGACAAATTCGTCAAAGCCATCCGAGATGCGCGCAAAAGCGACCGTGTCAAAGCAGTCGTCATACGCATCAACTCCCCTGGAGGATCGGCACTCGCTTCTGATGTGATGTGGAACGAAATCATGCTCACCAAAGCTGTAAAGCCTGTCATCGCTAGTATGTCTACGGTAGCAGCTTCGGGCGGATACTACATGGCCATGCCCTGCGACACGATCGTCGCTCAGCCTATGACCATCACTGGATCGATCGGTATCTTCGGGATGATCCCCAACATGGGCGGCTTCCTCGAAAACAAACTCGGCATCACCAATGACGGTGTGAGTACGGGAGAGTTTTCCAACCTATACCGTGTATCAAGCGCACTCAATGAAGGCGAAAAAGCCATCATCCAAAATATGGTAGAAAGCGGCTATGAGTCCTTTACCTCCAAAGCAGCTCAAGGCCGAAACATGAGCATCGATGATCTCAAGGCTGTAGCATCCGGTAGAGTATGGACAGGTGCACAGGCCAAAGAAAACGGATTGGTCGACGTACTCGGTAGCTACAACGACGCAGTAGAACTCGCTGCAAATGCTGCCAATCTCGACGGAGACTACATGATATCCTACTACCCTGCCCTCAAGACCAAGTGGGAGGAGCTCCTCGGCAGCATGGCCAACGAAGCGGAAGCCAGAATCATGAAAAACAAGTATGGCACCATGGCCGAATATGTCGAAAAAGTAAAAGAACTAGAATCTTACAAAGGTATTCAGGCGAGAATGCCATTTGAAATAGAAATTAAATAGTTTTACGGCTCAATTAGATTATAACCCCTCTGGGGTCAAGCATAAATATTCGATTCAATGATTATAAGAAACGATTGGACTAGAGAAGAAATCACGGAGATATACAACACGCCTGTCATGGACTTGATCTACCGCGCGGCGACCGTGCACAGAGCCTACCATGACCCCAACGAAGTGCAAGTATGTACGCTACTCTCTGTCAAAACGGGTGGATGCCCCGAAGACTGTGCCTATTGTCCGCAAGCAGCACGATATCATACGGATGTCAAAGTAGAGAAGCTCATGGACGTAGACAAGGTCATCAAAGCTGCGGCTGACGCCAAAGAAGCAGGAAGTACTAGATTCTGTATGGGTGCTGCCTGGAGAGAAGTTCGCGACAACAGGGATTTTGACAAAGTCCTCGAAATGGTCAAAGGTGTCAACACCATGGGTATGGAAGTATGCTGTACTCTCGGCATGCTGACCGAAGACCAAGCAGAGAAACTCAAAGACGCTGGGCTATACGCCTACAATCACAACCTAGACACCTCAGAGGAACACTACGAAGAGATCATCTCTACCCGTACCTATGACGACAGGCTAGATACCCTCAACAACGTGAGAAAGGCCAAAATATCAGTTTGTTCTGGCGGGATCATCGGATTGGGAGAAAACCACGACGACAGAGTCGGTATGCTACACACCCTCGCAACACTCGTCGAGCATCCTGAATCTGTCCCTGTCAATGCACTGGTACCTGTAGAAGGAACTCCACTCGAAGATCAGCCGAGAGTATCGATCTGGGAGATGATTCGAATGATCGCTACGGCACGTATCATCATGCCTACCGCTATGGTCAGACTATCCGCTGGCCGTGTCCGCATGAGTGTCGAAGAGCAAGCGATGTGCTTCCTCGCAGGAGCCAACTCGATCTTCGCAGGAGACAAGCTACTCACCACTCCAAACCCTGAGGAAGATATGGACAAGCAAATGTTCCAGACGCTGAACCTAAAACCACGAGCATCTTTCAAAGATCAAGAGCCAGCAGTAGAGTTCAAGCAAATTCCTGAGCAACAAGAGGCCTAAGACCTCTTGCACTGCATACAACATTGAAAAGGTCAGCAATAGCTGACCTTTTTTTGTTACTGACCCTACCACTCCAGGCCAATTAATCTCTTCCAAATACCAAGTCCAACACCATGTCGCGACAATGGATAAAATCCCTTCGATCAACAGTAGGAAACTTCTCTTGAAGGCTGTTTTCAGCGTAGGTAGTGCTTATTCGATGAGCGACAGGCGATATCAATTCAAATTCATCCGTTACTCCATCGTAGATATGCATCGTGACACCTGTCCCATCACCATTGTCGCGCTGACGTAGATTCAATGCCCCATGCTTCAGCTCATAAAAACCCGTTTGAGACATCGCGTCCAAAAGGTCCTCAAACTTCCTGCTACTATACTTCATTCTTTTCTCTCTCTGATGGACGGGTCGATTGTGATCCCCTCTCACGAATGTCCAACGTATCAGTCTCCATTCGCGCCCCGTGTACCCGAACACATAATATATTTCATCTTCGTGCCAATGAGAACTCTGATGGAATGAAAGAATATAGTCATACCTAGAGACAAAATTCTCTCTGACCAAGGACTGCTTAGATTCCTCGGCCGTCACGTTTGACTCAAAGTCAGACAGCTGAGCCAGGGCATTCAGGGAGCAGATCATTAAAACAAATGCAATGAATTTAGACATCAACCAAACCGCTTTTCTACAGCACAATCTAGTGGATTGGCAGATCAGAGTCAAGCATGGCAACAGTACTTGTCTAGGCCACCCTACTCCTCGCAGGCCCCTGGCGCAAAATCCGTGATCCCCACACATAGTGCTGCACAGTCATTGCCATAGGTCTTGTTGTTGCAGCCACAGACAGGGTTGTACTCATAGGTACACATACAAGCTACATCTAGCACGGTCGCTTCTTCACAATCTGAACTTTCGTCCCGACAGGCTACTATTGTACCCCAGATCAGTATCATCATCGCATATTTCTTCATACCTCAACGACCCTCTGAAAGCGGAAAGGGTTGGAATCAGGAGTCTACTATTCAAAAATCGTGGTTTCAAACACGACTCGATTTGGTCGTTTTCCTCAAATACACTGAGCAAGCATTGGGACCAAAGCACGATCAACATAGACGTGGTATGGATCGATTATGCCCCAATGAGCAACATTCTATCGATTAATAGACTACCTTTATTGCTGGATTATTTATCCGTTGACTTTGATCAAACGCTCACTTCCCCGCAGCGCACATGCTAGACCCCTCTTTTTGGTCTATTTGATAAACGAAACCATAGTTGTCACCTGATGTCTGACTGCTAGATACTAACCCACATTAGGAGTTTTTCACTGACGCTTTGCCTACTGCATTGATCTGCAACCCGTCTCTTTCATAACAGCGAATCACATGACTTTATTGACCATGGGTGTCATTGGCACATCCAAAAAAGAGGACGAACGACGTGTCCCCATCCACCCGGAGCATTTGAATAGACTACCCGAATCCATTCGCAAGCAACTCATCTTCGAAAAAGGATACGGCAAGCCCTTCAATCTATCGGACGAACAAATCGGAGAACAAGTAGGTGGTGTAGCCTCACGGGACGAAATCCTCACAGACATAGGCTCCACCATCATAGCCAAACCCATACAATCTGATCTCGAGCAAATCAAAGCAGGCGGTATAGTCTGGGGGTACCCACATTGTGCCCAACAAAGCCAAATCACCCAAACAGCCATAGACAAAAAACTCACCTTGATAGCCTTCGAGGACATGTATGCCTGGCACCCCAGCGGTCAAGTAGGCCGACACACCTTCTACAAAAACAACGAGATGGCGGGCTACAGTGCTGTCATACATGCCCTACAACTCAAAGGAATCGACGGCCACTACGGCAACCAAAGGAAAGTCATCATCTTCAGTTTTGGAGCGGTGAGTCGTGGAGCCATCTACGCCCTCAAGGCCCATGGGTTCAGAGACATCACCATCTGCATCCAACGCCCCGATCACGAGGTGCGAGAAGAAGTACTCGATGTACACTATGTCCGAATCAGAAAAGGCACAGCCAACGAACCTCGCTTGCTCTTGGTCGAGCATGACGGATCCGAGCGTCCCCTCCAAGACCTCATACACGAGTCAGAGATCATAATCAACGGGACGTTCCAAGACACGGACGATCCGATGAACTATGTCAATGAAGACGAAAAATCCTGTCTGAGACCAGGCAGCCTGATCATAGACGTGAGCTGCGACGAAGGAATGGGCTTCTATTTCGCCAAGCCGACCACATTCAAACAACCCATGATCTCGATAGGTACGGTCGACTACTACGCCGTAGACCACACCCCGAGTTATTTTTGGGAAAGTGCCTCTCGGTCTATTTCTGCAGCACTGGTCGTACACATCCCCGCTGTGATCAAAGGGCGAGCCAGCTGGGCAGAAAATCAAACCATACAAAATGCCATCAATATAGACCAAGGTGTGATCGTCAAAGACCACATCTTGCGATTCCAAGACAGACAGGCCAAGTACCCTCACGCCGCCCTACAATCCTAGCGACACTAGGGCGCCAACAGGCCTTGACCCCATCGAAAGTGGAAAACTCCCACTTTCGATGGGGTCGTTTCATTGTCAGCACAGCGTATACTCTGATGTATCCACCATCTACCTATTGGATAGGAGACAAAGGCTAAAGCAAAAGGTTCCTTGGTGTATATTTGTACAAAGACAACTTATCTACCCAATACAAAGGCATCCTTTCACTTTTCTACTATGAAACAATTCGTCATACTTCTCTTCGCTATCTCAACCCTATCTTGCAACTCTAATCACAAAGAGACGCAAAACACCCTTACAGATTCTATCACACGAACGGACAATACCGAACACTTCGATTGGCTCTTGGGCCAGTGGCAAAGGCTCAACGAAGAGGAAGGCAAAGAGACCTATGAATACTGGCACAAGGTAAGCGATACGGAGTACACTGGCCTAGGCTTCACGATGCAAGCATCTGACACCATATGGCAAGAACAAATGCGCCTCGTCAAACACGACAAAAACTGGAATCTCACGATACAATCCCCAGGAGAATCCGTCCCTACGACGTTCAAAGGCACAGCTCACAGCGCTACCGAATTCACATGTACCAACAATGAAATCAGTTTCCCCAACCGCATCACATATTGGAGCAGCAATGACCGGCTATTTGCAACCGTCGATGGAGGAGATCTCAGTCTATCTTTTGAATTCGAAAAGACCGGCTCCCGCTAAAGCACCTCCCTATCCCCTCTTCGGCTGTCAACTTTGAAGCAAATCTACCCGCCTCCCCACTAGTGACTCAAACTGTCAAGAGACGAATGTGTATTCCTTTGTCGGAAGACATAAAGTATCTAAATTGCTGCATACAACCAGTCCTAATAACTGACCAGCATGTACGACTCTGAAAAGGAAAACAAAGCTCCCAAACGATACGCTCATTCGGACATCCGCAAACGAGACCGAAAACTCGCCAAGATAGCCAGCGAGAACCAAAGAAAGGAAAAAGAGATGACGATGGAAGAATGCTTGGCTTCCATCGAAGAAATCCAACAAGGAGGTGCCAACAAGAAATCACCCATCGACAAGCCTAAATCCACCATACAACAAGCAGCCCACCAAACAACAGATACTGCCCTTGCCAAAAGGGACGCCGAGACAAGCCAAGAGTGTTACACCTATTTTCAAGAGACCAAAGAAGCATACATAAGTGAGAGTGCTACGAGGGCAGATACTCTAGAAAACCGCTTCATCGAATTTGAGCTCCACTGTGAAAAGAATCAAATTCAAATAGGCACAAAAACCTATGTCAATGCACTCACCAATGTTTTTCCGGGTATCGTGTGGGACAAGGCCCTCTTGCCAGACACGGTAGACAAGAAACAAGACAAAACCACCGCTACCAACAACAAAACCGTCGTTTGGCCGAGCAATCACAAAAAAGAATACAACATGATGTATTCTAAACTCAAGGACGGCAAAGCCGCAGGAACATCCACTGATCTGCGTCAAAAAAATGAAACCGGTGAGTTGGATGCCGCTACGGTCAAGGTACTGGACCCAAGCAACCATCCTTGGGTGCTGTGCCAAATGTATGTAGCTGGACAAAAAGAAGAAGGATATATCCATGCTTCCATACTCTCTGTACTCTTGGGGGAGGTAGTCCTGGAGGCAAAACACCAAATAGCCAACGAGCATACTGTAGTCAAGACCAAATCAGGGGCTAACATCTACGAGAAGCCCAATGGCAAATTGCTAGAAACCGCGGCGTTCAACGATGAGGTATTTGTCTTATCAGTTGACCCATACGACTGGGCATACATCCTCTACCAAGGTCAACGAGCATATGTCAACGTTAATTTCCTAAATACAGGCACGCCCATGCCCTGTGTGGGTGCCAAACTCTACCAAATCAAAGAGGGTGAAGGAGTCGATCAGATCGTCAAGGAACGAATAGGCAACGGCAAAGAAATGGATCGAAGGTTCTACGCCAACGTACTACTCTATGTCAACAACCCCGCCAACGATCCATCCAAAGGCATATACATCGAAGGTGAAAACTTTGACATCACGAATTTCATCCCGGTAGATTATGACAAGTTCAAGACGCGTAAGGATTATTTAATATGGATCCCCACCAAAACCTACTGCGAAGGACTCAAAGGGGTCGTCAACTCCGGGTCTTATAAAGGGGAGGTCAAACAAACCATCAAATCACTAGCCAACACTGTCTCCAAAACCGTCGACAAGTATTGGCCCGAAAACTGGGGAGCCTTCTACGGAATGGACGTAGCGGCCACCTTTGCCATCCCCGTGGGAGCCAAGGCACAGATCGAAACGTACTTTTACCGAAAGGACAAAAACACCCTCGCACTCAAGAAATATGATAAAATGGCCGTAGGGTTCGATACTGGTGCGAGTGCAGGTTTCTATGTAGGCAAGAAAGGGTCAAAGAAAGGCGATGCGGGTATTGGTGCCAAAGCTGGGGTCAATGCGGAGGCCATGTTGGCCGGGTACGCGATGGCAGAGTACGAATTTCCTATCCAAGACAATGACTCTGTCATCAGTGCGCTCTCGGCTATTTTCATGAGTGGACAGCCTCAATTCGCTGCTGCCGCGACTTTTCTGGATATCGTAGCAGACACCCAGCTGAGCCCCGCCAACTACATGACCAAGTCCGTCCTCGCAGCAGGTGTGGAGGCGCAGGGCAGTGCCGGTGCCAGTCTTGGCATCATGAAAGCCGGCTCCAACAATGAAACCGAATCCTACACCCATAAAGGAAGCTATGCCGCAGACCAAGCCCCTGAGGCTTATACCACCACCACACTGGAGGCTCTCAACCCTTTTAGCAGAAATACAAAATTCAAGGACTTGCTGCTGAAACAACTAAATATCGGAGCAGATGCCTTCCTGAGCATCAACCCTAAAATCGGAATGGCATTCGCGCGGAAGCTAGCCCATGAGGACGGTCAGATGATCCCGGTCTCCGAGACAATGGAGGTCTTCTTGGAAGCCAGCGGTCAGGCCCTACTCAACCTGTCACTACCCATGATGGGCAAGTTGGGACCTGCCATAGACAATGGCCTGGGACTCAAAGTGGTCTTTCACAGCAAACCCGGCGAAGAATGGGGATCGCCGACATTCTCCCTCTATGCTACCGGTGGCCAGATGGACTACTACGACGGTGCAGCCTCCAATACCGAACTAGAACTTGGCTCCAGCATGAAAGATATCGCCAAGAACCTAGGAGACATGGACGCGACCAAATTCGTAGCGCTCGTCAAGAAAACCAAAATTCAAAAGCGCGTACACCTGATCAACTTCATGAGCCGAAAAGTCCAACGAATGAAGGACAACGTGAAAACACAGAAGAGCAAGGTTAAACTAGACAACCAGCCTCAGAAATACTTTGATTTGGATGGATACGTTGACTTAGAGATTGACTTTTCGAAGTTGTCGGATTTTGAATTGGGTGAAGCAGGAAGGCTGGTTATGAATTTGTTTCAAGGAGACACTATAGAAAAAGCCATGCAAGGAATTTCTACTTTCATGGCTTGGGGAAGTGGGGTGATAAAAAGAGAAGATGAGAAAGTAGAAAAATTTATCACTCACTTAAACAACGCTATTCGAGACGACATTTTCCCATCTGCTGTATTACACGCTAGGTTGGGACTAGGTGTAGCAGTTGGCTTTAGTGCAGCATGGGGAGCCAAGGTAAAGGGAACTATGTCTGCAAGTGCAGGCCTTCTCTACGAAGAAGACATCAAAGGGGTATTGGCACACTATATCACCCCAGAAAATGCCATGGAATTGTTTAGACACGTACAACAATTGGAGGTACCCAGTTCCTTGCAAGACATGGTAGAAGAAGCTTTGGACTTCAACGAAAAAGCAAAACCCTACTAATCCCGGTAGCGATTACCCAGTACATCCACATAGTAAGATTCCTCGCCGACTTTGACCTTGATGAGGCCGGTGTTGCCAAGCCCTCGATCATGGATCTCATCAAATTGAGGAGGGAAGATGATTTTTTTGCCCCACTTCTCAATAAGCCCATTGGGTTTCCCATCGTATTGATCTATAGTCAGAACAAAATTATTTTCTTCAATTTGAGCAAAATTGACGTCAAGTTCGCTAGCGTAAATTATCGAACCTTGATTATCCATAATAAACCATTTCCATCCAGTAGGGGTACTCGCTTTTGTTCTACCAAAGTACAGATTATCTTGACATAGTAGGAATTTATGCTCCGGCACGACCACAAACTCCCCTTTGTCATTGACCAATCCATGATTGCCTAGCGTATCTTGAATAACCATTAATCCATTTTTGAACTCACTACCAAACCGATAAGTGTGAGGTACAATAACCTCTCCTGTTTGAAGATCAAGCATACCACGGTATTTATCATACATCGACTCCCCTTTTTTCACGGTTGTCCAGACCGCATTGCGGTTGTAGTAGGAGGCGTAGTAGTACTCGCTGACGTCCAGCACTTCATGACCCAGGGTGTCGATGATCATTTTCTTGTCGCCCTGCTGCACGTACAGGAGACCGTCCTGCACGGTGTACATGTTGTCGTAGACGAGGGGGAGCACTTCCTCTAGGTGGCGGTTGTAGAGGGCGTATTTGCCGTCCTTCTTCATTTTGTAAAAATGCTCGGAGTAGACGATCTCATCCCACACCAGGTCAATCACGATGTTGTTTTGTGCATCGATGAAGCCCTTCCCGCCTTTGTCTGTACCGTGTGTGAATTGCGCCAAGTAGGCCTTGGACTCAGGTATGTAGTTGAGCCACATGAAAGCCACCGGGATGATGACATTGCCCATGGAGTCGATGACACCTGCCTTCCAGTTGGGCATCCGAGCCAGCCAGTGCCCCGGGTGAGCCGTCCTGCTCAGTTCGCTGTATTTGAAATCCGAATACGTCCGTCCCGCTCTGTCTATCAGTGCCACCGATTGCTGGTACTCGGACACCTGTTGGGTGACCGTGCCGCGGTTGTCGATGATGGGAGTCGCAAACTCCCACTGCGGATCCAGTAGCATCTCCTTGTCCTTGTTGACAAAGCCAAACTTGCCCTCTCGCAGGTAAGGAATCAGCAGATCATCCGCCAGCGAGAAGGTGTCCAACGGACTGATGCCCTCATAGTCATAGGCAGGGCCAGGCATGATATAGGGTGCGAGCTGATCGACATCTTGCGCCGTGACAACCGTGACCCAAAATCCAAGTAACAACAGGAGGTATTTCATGTAGCGAAGATAACAAGCACAGTTGGTTTTAGAGAACCAGACTTCCACGAAAAGGCAAAGCTTTGTTGGTCGAATAGTGATCGTTCAGGACCGCTATGAGAAAGTGCCTCTATAAAACAGCCAAGCCATCTCACTTTTTAGTATCTTGATCGCTGCTTTTGCGCATGATTATTAACTATACGGAAGAGTACAAAGTAGAGCCGCTTCCGCACCAAAAAACTAACCTATGAAAACCAAAGTACTAGGCAATTCACCCTTCGAAAAACCCAACTACAAAAAATTCAAAAGAGAAGAAGACAAACCCTTCTACGCTACCTATCTCAATACTGCCAAGCAAAATGTATTTCTAATTCTTCGTGAGATTTCAGACAAGCTGGAGCTAGGATTCACAACGAAGGATACAGGAATGTTGAGTACTGAACTATGGTCAAAGCTCAAGAACAATGATCAACCAGAAGTCTCCCAAAAGATCATCGAACGCCTAGAAAATCAATTCACCTTCCTGAGGCAGTTGGCGTTGAACCATGCCAGAGACAAAGCCTATAGCAGTGAAGTAGATTCTTACCAGAATGACTATAATGGAGACTCGCAAGACAAAATCAATAGCAACGAAGCGGAATCTAGCCCTGAAGACTATCATGATGTTTTGAAGCTCTGGATAGAGCAATTAAACAGCTATAGAAACTACTATACACATGCTAAACATAAGCCCGTCCAACTAGATCCAGCTGTCATCGATGGTATGCGGGATCTCTTTGATGCCGACTGGAAAGAATTTAAAGATCGATTCGGTTTTGAAGACTCAGTAGTGGGTCATCTCATACGACGAGGAAAGAATGGTGAATTGGCCAATTTCACCTATGCCTTTGCGGACAGGCATGGCACTACAGAAAAAGGATTCTTGTACTTCGTATGTCTATGGCTGGAGAAAAAGGATGCTCAAGAACTACTCAAAAAACATGAAGGCTTCAAGCGAAGCTCACTGAGCTACGAAAAAGCTACACTCGAGCGATATACTTGGTTCAGAACGAAAATCCCGAAACCTAAACTAGTCAGCGACCATAGTGAAGCAGGCCTATTTATGGACATGGTCAACGAACTCAAAAGATGCCCGCAGCCTCTCTACAATACCCTGAGCGAAAAAGACAAAGACACTTTCAAACAGCTCGACACTGCCGATGCAAGCCATGGACAAGAAAGCGAAGGCGATGAAGACTATACACTCACGCCAGTGCTCAAAAGACATAGCAATCGATTTTACTATTTTGCTTTGCGCTATCTGGATCAGTCTTTTGAGCACCTTAGGTTCCATGTCGATCTAGGTAATTACTGTTTTCATAGCTACGATCAGGTAATAGAAGACATGCCACGCAAGCGAAGGTGGATCAAACGCATGACGGGTTTTGGCAAGCTTACCGATTTTGACGAAGCGCATAGACCTGCTACATGGGGAGAGAAACTACCCGACCCTCTAGCACAAGAAAAACCCGACACCTACATCACCAAAACTACCCCTCATTATCATCTTGACGGGACAGGTGAAGTAAAAAACATAGGCATCAAATGGGTAGATAGCTACGACCGAAAAAAAATCTGGCCTAATGTATCCGAACCCTACACACATGGCAAAAGTGACAGACCCCACACCGAAGCACCAGACTTTTGGCTCAGCCTATACGAACTACCTGCGGTAGCATTTTATCAAATGCTGCACCTCCAAAACAAAGACAGGGTACATCAGTCAGCCGAAACGGTGATTCGAGACTATCAGCAAAATCTCAAGAACTTCCTCACAGCAGTAGCTCAGGGTCGTATCTCGCCAGGCTATACCCTCGAAACCCTCTCTGCAGAACTTGACAAAAGCAACTTAAGAATCAGCTACATCCCCAAAGCAGTAGTCAAATACCTGCTCAACAAAAAAGGCAAAGCCTACGACGAAAAAGCCAACATACGCCTACAAGAGCTACAAAAAGAGAATAGCAGACTCCTTAGCAAAGTCAATCGGCAAAAACCCCACTACCATAAACATACCAGCAACAAAGACTATGTAGCGATGAAAGCGGGGTACATGGCCGACTTCCTGGCTCGTGACATGATTCGTCTCCAGCAGCCCATCGATCAGGATCAAGGCAAAGCCAACGGTACGGAGTTTCAGCTACTGCAAGCCAAACTGGCGCTATTTGGCAAATCCAAGGACACCCTGCACGTGACCTTCAAACTCTGCAACCTGATCGATGCTGCCAACCCTCACCCCTTCTTGCACAAAATCAAGCTCTCCAAATGCCATGGGATTTTAGCCTTCTATACGGAATACCTTCACCTCAGGGATGGCTACCTCCTACAGTGCCTCCAAGAAAAGAAATACAACAAATACCACTTTCTGAAACTAAACCCAGTGGATACCAATATCCAAACACTAATCGAACGGCAACTCGACGCGGTGATGAACCTCCCCAGAGGACTATT
Organism: Reichenbachiella sp. 5M10; assembly: GCF_002742335.1. Taxonomy (NCBI): domain Bacteria; kingdom Pseudomonadati; phylum Bacteroidota; class Cytophagia; order Cytophagales; family Reichenbachiellaceae; genus Reichenbachiella; species Reichenbachiella sp. 5M10. The sequence continues at coordinate 2,655,822 of NZ_MDGR01000007.1, forward strand.
CAAGCAACCCATACTCCAGGCAATGACTATAATAAATGCTACAAAAACACTCGTCCAGCAACTAAAAGAACTACCGAGTGTCAATGTAGCTTACATGATCCAATCCTATTTTGAGCACGTGCGCCATGATGGCAATCAGGAGTTCTACACTTACAAACGCAACTACGAACTGCTGGACAAACTCTATGACAACAAGACAGGCAGGAGTAAAACAAAAGCCCGCTATTTTACCGGTCAAGAGCTAGAGCAGAAAACTAAGGAGATCAAACAGAAACTAGCACAAAAAATAGATGCAGCTATACGTAAGAAAGCGAATGCCACAGAAGAAGAGAAACAACGCATTCGTGACAACTACCAAAAGGCATACAAAGCATTCACCCACAGTGAAAAGCAAATCAGACTGCACAAGAGCTGCGACACTGTACTGTTCATGATGGTAGATCACATGTACAGATACGGGGATTTTCTATTGGATAGAAGAAAAAAGAAAAATGAGCAACCACAACTATTGGAACTAGCAGACAGCTACAAGCTCCGTAGTATTAAGCCAGACACAGACCAGAGCTTCCTTTCTATGCTTTTGCCCATTGCCATTCCCGTGTTTTATCCAGAAAAGACCAGTAAGCATCAAAGGACTATTGCTCGCGAACAGCTGAAAGTGAAAAACTATGGAGATTTCAGAAGCTTTTTGAAAGACCGAAGACTCTACACTCTACTGCCTTATATATCTGACGAAGTGGTACAGTTCGAGGCTATACAACGAGAATTTGCTGCCTATCATCGATCGAGAGAGAGCGTATTCGAAAAAATACTCTCATTCGAAAAAACAGTCATTGCCCAACACAATATTCAACCTAACAAATATGGATACATAGAACATAAAGACATCCTTGATGAAGCAAGAATACCCGAAGAGCAGTACCATCAAATGATTGACATCCGCAATGCACTATGTCATGGCACATACCCTAATCCAGAAAAATTCAAAGATCAGGTGGACGGCAGTGACTTCAATGCCCTCAAGCATATAGGACTAAACGCCCCTGAGGCAAGCCAAAAATCCATCATCACACAACTAGAACAGATAGCTCTTAGACTCTATGAAAAACCCAAAAAGAACTAACAAACAAGTAACCTAACAATCTGAAAAACAAAACCTAAACGTAAGCTATGCTGTTGAAGCCTTCATTTTGGAAGGTAAGTACAGCTCAGCTTTGAGCGTGATCAGCTTGCCAGACGCTGTTGAAGCCTTCATTTTGGAAGGTAAGTACAGCCGGAGGCTGTAAATTCGGGTGGTCGCTTCTGCTGTTGAAGCCTTCATTTTGGAAGGTAAGTACAGCCTGTGATGATGGCTAGTGCTAGACCTATGGGCTGTTGAAGCCTTCATTTTGGAAGGTAAGTACAGCTGGATGTGCTTGCCATAGTGTTGAATTATAGCTGTTAAAGCCCTCATTTTGGAAGGTAAGTACAGCACAGTGCCGCTAGAGTTTAGAAGCCTCACGGCTGTTGAAGCCCTCATTTTGGAAGGTAAGTACAGCTCACATCGGCTAAGTTTTCGAAGCTCTTTTGCTGTTGAAGCCCTCATTTTGGAAGGTAAGTACAGCGTGCTTGCCCAACATTGAACTTTCTATTAGGCTGTTGAAGCCCTCATTTTGGAAGGCAAGTACAGCAGGTGTACTACTTTCATGTTCTTTCAGAAAGCTGTTGAAGCCCTCATTTTGGAAGGTAAGTACAGCAAATGAATTAAAACCAGTGTATTCGACGAAGCTGTTGAAGCCCTCATTTTGGAAGGTAAGTACAGCTCAGGTTTGATGTGAAATAGAAGGTCGTCTGCTGTTGAAGCCTTCATTTTGGAAGGTAAGTACAGCACCAATACTTCCTCAAAAAACCACCTAGGGAGGCCCAAACAAAAACCCCTGTCTGGAAAGACCAAACAGGGGTTTCATTAGTTGTCAGCTCCAAGAGCTGCTCGACGACAGGGATCACCCGACGATGGTGCGCGCACTTTTGTAGCCAGCATAGAAGCTCGGGTTGCTCCACTGAAACTGCAGCATGACCTTGTCCATCTTTTCGGTGAAGAGTCCCGAGATATCATCCATCAGCTCGTTGATACTTCGTTTGGCCAGATTAGTAGCCGTCATTTTGAGCCGTGGCAGGCCGACCGTCTCTCGGTAGTCATCCACAGAGCTCGTCAGATCGGTGACCTGCGCTTCTGTGACACCATAGTCGACCAGTGCCGTCAAGTGCTCCGTGAGCAAGTCCGCCAAGTGACTGAGTCTCTCTGGCAGCTCCGTATCCCGCAGTTTGAGCACATCCGACTTGGTCAAGTAGGCGTTTTGATGCAGGTCATGATCATCAGAGACCATTGCATAGGCAGACAGCGCCCCTGACAATACCGCCACCTTGTTGGAGATTTGCTCCTTGAGCACGTTCTTATCCTCCGTATAGCCCTTGGTACTTTCACCGACCCTTTTGAGTTGTTCTTTCATCCCTTGGATGAGTTCGTCTAGCGAAGCTTTGAAGGTATTGATGATCGGGATGGCAGACCAAGTGCCATTGTGTGTGTCGAGATAGTTTTGTGTCGACAAAGCCATCTGATAGCGATTCAGTGTATTCGCTTCCATAAATTTAGTCTATTAAAAGGTGAACAAATAAATGGCAACCTATCCAACCTTGACTTTTCAGTCCTGACAAAACACTTCAAAATCCTGCCATTTTGCATACGCTCCCCTCCTCTATATCACTTCTTGCTCCTTCTCCGCCTCCCATCGCCTTGTTTCAGATTGCACTTTCTTTAGCTCAAATTGTAATTTCTCTATACGGAATTGTAATTTCTTTATCCCAATTTGTACTTTCTTTATACCAAAAACTTATTTCTTCTCCTTGATTTGTACTTTACATAGACACAATGGCAATATCTCCATACCAAATTACACATTACTCATACCCACTTGTACTTTCTCTAGATTCACACTTTATTGGGGCACACATACCTCCCTCCGCTCTGCTGCGTGCATTGCATCTCTAGGGTAAACAATCTGTTAACCTCCAAGACAAACGAAATCACGAATCATCCTCTATCTTCGCGGCATGCCTAGCGTAGCTGAATCAAAACTCATCGACGAATTGAATCATGGAGAAGTGCGTGCCCTCAACCAGTTGTTTGACGAGCACTTTGCTGCCATGATGCGCTGTGCCTATGCCCTGACCAAAAACAAAGAAGTATCCGAAGAACTGACCCAAGATGTATTCATCTCCCTCTGGAACAAACGCGGCAGCTTCCAACTAGACGGAGCCTTCAGGCCCTACCTCATCCAGGCCGTACGCTACCGCTGCTACACCCATTTCAAGCGAAGCATGCACCAAGAGGTCGTCGAGATCGACCACATCAACACCCCGACATCCCACCACACAGCAGATATGGCACTACACTCCACCGATCTCAAGGACGGGATCGCGCTAGCGCTCTCAGCACTGCCCGACAAGACCAAAGCAGTGTTCTTGATGAGTCGAGAGGACGAACTCTCCAACCAAGAAATCGCTCAACTCCTAGGCATCTCCCTCAAAACCGTCGAATACCACATGGGCAAAGCCCTAAAAACCCTCAAACAAAACCTCACCCACATGGGATTCTTCACCCTATGGTTCGCCATGCTACTCCCCCCACTCCTCACCTAACCTTCTCAATTCTTGTCTTTTGAACCTCCCCCCAATTTGCCCCAGCCTAGGACAGTCCATTTTCAACCCTTGGGATTGTCGGGCCTCATTTATTTTAGGTTTCTGGATGATAAAATCAGAGTAGAATAAAAAGCTGTCTGAGCCCGAAAGCGAAGCACTTCGGGTGAGTTCCTTTTTATTCCTGATTTCCTTAGACAGGAGCCGTCAAGAAATAAATACAGCCCTAGATTTTTGCCTACTTTTCATCCATGGAAAAGTAGGAACCCATCTTGGTTCTCAAATCTTGGCTCTTGGCTCTCTCACATCTTGATTCTAAAAAATCTCACCACTTTTTTCATCTTCTCACTAGGGTCGATCCCAGATCAGGTTACTGATAGATGAAACCATACACTATTGACCCCATGCAGGATCATCATTGGCAACTGATCGCCAAGCAACTCAAAGGAGAACTCACGCCCTCAGAGCAAGACGAGTGGCAAGAATGGCTCGATGAAAACGAGACCCATCAGACCCAATACGAACAGGCCAAAACCCTGTGGCAAGAAAAGAATGAAGATAGCCACCTGAGCGATGCGCAGTTTCTACAGCGTATCCAGTCCGACCCGGCACTCGCCTGGCAGGGCATCATGTCTCAGATCGACACACCGCAGCGCCAGCGCACCAGCTATGCATGGATCTACCGAGTAGCTGCTGTAGTCGCACTAGCGCTGGGACTAGGATGGGCGTCCCTGCATTACACCACGGACCTCCTCTCCGACCAGACACGCATCCAGACTAGCGACGGCACAGACTCCACGTACCTCCCTGACAGCACCAGAGTCTGGCTCAACAAACACTCGACCATCACCTACGGGGATTTCAAGGGAGAGACCAGAGAGGTCACCCTTGACGGGGAAGCTTTCTTTGAGGTGACGCGCGACGAACACAAGCCCTTCATCGTGACAACCAACCACGCCAAAATCCAGGTACTGGGCACCTCGTTCAACATCAATTCGCGTGGTGCACGCACCGATGAGAGCCTCACGGTCGCCAGTGGCAAGGTCGCCTACTCTCCTCTAGAGGAGCCGCAGCACCGTATCGAACTCATCCAAAACGAGCACGCCATACTCAACCCCCACACAGGCGCTCCCATCAAACAAAAGATGGACCGCAATTTCCTAGCATGGAAATCAGGCATACTCCGCTTCGAAAACGACGCACTCAGCCATGTACAAGACGTGCTCAGCCACTACTACGGCATGACTATCCATATCCCGGACCCAGTCATCCGAGACAAACGATTGACGGCTACATTCAAACAGATGACTGTGGACGAGTCGATCCAAGTGATCTGCAACCTCTACGGGCTCCAAAAAACTCAACAAGACAACACCATCACACTAACCAAAAAATAACCCCACTACATGCAACTCAAATCAAGACATCGACTAGTCACATCGCCTAGGATCATCAGTCTGTGCCTGTGTCTACTCTCTATGAGCCATTGGGCCATGAGCCAAACAGAAGATACCGGCCAGTTGACCGTCTCCATCGAGCGCTCGCACCAGACCGTAGGCACCGTGCTCCAAGAGCTCATCGCTAGCACGGACATGAATATAGCCTACGAAGAAAACACCCTCGACATGCAACGCACCGTCAAACTACCTCCTCCGGGCCAAAGGGACATCACTGCCATAATGGATGCCGTCGTGCTGGCTACTGGCACAGACTATCAGATCGTCGGCAAGCAAATTCTCATTCTGAAAAAAAACACCTCAACCAGCCACTCAGCCAAATACACCCTCAGCGGACAAGTATCCGATGCACAAACGGGCGAAGACCTGATCGGAGCGACAGTACGCATCGTAGGACAATCTCTCGGCGTAGTGACCAATGTATACGGGTTCTACTCCCTGACTCTCCCCGCTGGCACCTATGAGGTCAGCTGCAACTTCGTCGGCTTCAAGGAGCAAATCGTCACCGTCGACCTCACCTCCAACACCTCCCAAAAATTTGAACTCAGCGAAAACAACGAGGTACTAGAAGAAGTCGTCGTATTGGCCAATCGAGAGGAGGACATCAACGTGACCTCTACCGAGATGGGTGCCGATGAGGTCAGCATCGATGTAGTCAAGAAACTCCCGGCTCTCTTCGGAGAAGTAGACATCATCAAGACCATCCAACTCCTGCCGGGTGTCAAGGTCGTAGGCGAAGGAGGCTCGGGCTTCTACGTCCGTGGAGGCAATGTCGATCAAAACCTCGTGCTACTTGATGAGGCCCCCATCTACAATGCCTCACACCTTTTGGGCTTCTTTTCGGCATTCAACCCTGAGTCGGTCAAGGACATGAAGCTCTACAAGGGTGCCATCCCTGCACAGTACGGTGGGCGCTTGTCCTCAGTGCTGGACATCCGCATGAAGGACGGCAACTCCAAACAGTGGACAGCTGCAGGAGGAATCGGCACCATGATGACACGCTTGGCAGTAGAAGGCCCCGTCACATCCAAAGGGTCCATCATGATAGCTGGGCGCAGATCCTATTTGGACACCTTCGCCAAGGTAGCCAACTGGGCACAAGGCAAAGAGGTCAATAGCGAGCAGCAGTTCTACTTCTATGACCTCAACGCCAAAGCCAACTACCGCATCAATGACAACAACAGGCTCTTCGCTTCGGGCTACTTCGGCAGAGACGTGATCGCTACCGAAATCAACAGCGACATGAAGATCAATGTAGATTGGGGCAACAGTACGGCTACTCTGAGATGGAACCACCTGTTCGGCCCGCGGTTGTTTTCCAATGTCACCTACTACTACAGCAACTACGACTATGGTCTCGATTTCAACGAAGAAGTCTCCCGGTTTTTGTGGGATTCCAACCTGCAAGAGCATAGCCTCAAACTGGACTTTGGAGCCTACCTCAATCCTAACAACACCCTGAAATTTGGCCTACAGACCATACAGCACGCCATCGCTCCAGGCAATATCAAAACCTTCGAAGCAGACGGCACAGTCGACTCGCACGACTTGCAAAAAAACAAATCCTATGAATCAGCAGCCTACGTGAGCAACGAACAAGTCTTGACTCCCAAAATCAAACTGGACTATGGACTCAGAGTCTCCAACTTTCAAAACATCGGGCCACAAGAAGTATACACCCTAGACCAAAACTATGAGGTCGTAGATACAGTACGGCATGGAAGTGGCTCCTACAACAGCTATTGGAACCTCGAACCTCGAGTAGCTGCTCGCTACCAAATCAACAGCTCGAGTTCGGTCAAAGCGAGCTACAACCGCACCTCTCAATACATCCAGCTGGCCTCCAACGGCAACTTCTCCTCCCCTTTCGACATTTGGTTTTCGAGTACAGAGCAGATCAAACCACAGCTAGCAGACCAGTACTCTATAGGGTACTTCAAAAACTTCAAGGAGAATACCTTCGAAGCATCGGTAGAGGTCTACTACAAAGACCTCCAAAACTCCATTGATTTCAAAGATCACGCAGAGTTGCTCTTCAACGAAAACCTGGAAGGCGAACTCAGAGTCGGTGAAGCCAGAGCGTATGGGGTAGAATTATTGATTCGAAAAAACGTAGGCAAACTCACCGGATGGATAGGCTACACCCTATCCAAGGTAGAGAAGAAAATACCTACCATCAATGATGGCAACTGGTACAATGCCAAGTTTGACAAACCCAACGATCTCTCCATCGTAGCAGTATATGACATCACTCCGCATATATCCCTCGGGGGTAGCTTCGTATACTCTACGGGCGGGGCGGTCACCTTCCCGACCGGGCGATACTACTTTGGCGGAGCTGCCGTACCGGTGTATTCCGAACGAAACGGCGAACGACTGCCGGATTACCATAGGTTGGATGCATCTGTGACCATGCGCAGCAAAAAGAACGACAACCGAAGGTTCAAATCCGAGTGGGTATTTAGTGTCTACAACGTCTACAACCGAAAGAATGCCTTCAGCATCAGTTTCCAACAGGAACCCGACAACCCCACCGGCACTTACGCCGAGAAGAGTGCCATCTTCGGCATCATCCCATCCATCACCTACAACGTCAGATTCTAATCCCCATGAGAAACACAACAAATACCATCATCGCTCTGATCCTAGCTTGGACCATGACGTCATGCTACTACGACAGGATCGACCTTGATCTCAATACCGAAGATCCCAAACTGGCCGTCGAGGCGTGGATCACAGATCTCGACGAACCACAGTACATCGAGCTGAGCCGAACAGTCAACTACCTCGGTGAGCAAGACATAGATCATGTCACAGAAGCTATCGTCACGCTCAACGACGAAGTGGAAGATATCGCACTCGTCCAGCAAGAAGAAGGCAAATACTACCTGCCGGATGACTGGCAGCCTAGACTCGGCAATCTCTACACCCTCACCATCCTCCTGGACGGAGAGACATACAGCGCCAGCGAAACCATGCGCGTCTGTCCAGAGATAGAAAATCCATACTCCGAACTGGAAGATTTCGAGACGCTATTTGACGACCAGAGTTATGACGAAGACACATACAAAATCACATTTAGTTTCCAAGACTCACTCGGATTGGGAGATGGATACTATCTCATTGACTACCTAAAGGGATCCCTCTCAGGCGACAGCATCATCAATGGCGCAGTAACAAACGATCGCTTTTTTGATGGAGAGTATCAATTGGACGTCAGTGTGACCTCATCCGAGCGACCGTTTTTTCTCGATGACGAAGCGGTAGTAGAACTGCATGCTATTGGCAAGGAAGCTACCTTATACATCTCAGATCTAAACAGTGAGGCATTTGGTGGTGCGGACCCATTCGCGGGACCTCCTGCCAACCTACGTACCAACATCAGCAACGGGGCAGTAGGCTACTTCATCATCGGAGGAGCTCACAGGACAATTGTCCCCGTAGAAGAACCTGAAGAAAGTGCCACACCCTAAAAGCCTTGAATAAAAACAATAAAAGGCGATTTATAGTGAGTATCAATCAAACCCAGGGATAAAAAGAAAGACCTTAGTTGCTAGACAAATCACCTAGCAGCTAAGGTCTTTTCAACGATCATGGAGAAAGCCCCATGATTTTGAATAGTTTCTAGCGTCTAAATACTAGTTACTTATTATGCACATGCACATCCATTTGTGGGAATGGAATATTGAGTCCTTCTTTGTTGAAGGCATTGTATACATTTTCGTTCATCGCGAAGAGCACATCCCAGTAGTCTACTGACTCTAGCCAGATACGCAGCTTCAGATTGACCGAGCTATCACCCAGCGAATCTACCATCACTTCCGGAGCGATTCCTTCCTCTTTGAGGATGCGTTCGTCTGCATTGGCCAGGCCTAAGAGCACCTCACGTCCCTTGTCCACGCTATCACCATAGCCGATCCCAAATGTAAAGTCAATTCTACGACGCGGCTCGGTAGAGAAATTGGTCATCGATCCAGTCGCCAATCCACCGTTGGGGATGATGATGGTCTTGTTGTCCGGAGTCTTGAGTATCGTATTGAATATCTGTATCGCAGAGACTGTCCCCATGTACCCCTGTGCATCGATGAAATCTCCGACTTTGTAGGGTTTGAACAACAGAATCATGACACCACCCGCGAAATTTTGGAGTGTACCTGACAGAGCCAAACCCACAGCCACACCCGCAGCCCCTAGCAAGGCCACAAAAGAGGTCATCTCGATACCTATCATCCCTAGCACACTGATGATCAGAACCGCACGCAGCAAAATAGAAATCAAACTGAGTACAAAAGTCGTCAAAGACGGGTCCAAATTGCGCTTTTTCATCACAGAGGTCACCCCCGACATGAGCATTTTGATCACCCACGAACCGATCAATAGCACGACGATGGCTCCTACCAACTTCGGACCATAATCAATCGCCTTTTCGTACAACTGGGAGATTATTTCTTCTACCTTCATATTTTAGATTAGTTTAGTTTTTACAAAAAAAAGGAGTCCCTAAGAACTCCTGTAATTTTCGTCATTTTGCTTCTCTATCCAAAATCAATTGGCCAATATCTGCACCATTCTTTGCTTCATCGTATCATAATCCGAATAGCCCATACTCACTGCGATGTACTCCTCTCCTTTGTGAACAACGATCGCTGGGAATCCACGCACCCCCATCTGCTGAGATTTGGCAAAATCCTGATAGGTCAACTGCTTGTATCCATCGGAGAGATACAGCGGCTCGAAGGCCTGGTAGTCGATCTCCAGTTCGGTACACGCTTGCTCCAGAGCCACAGGGTCTGTGATGTTGATATTCTCTGCATAAAACATCTCCTGTAGCCGTTCATAAAATGTCCACTCCTTCTCTGGAGCGAGATCACGAACTACACGTACCGCACGAGCAGGTGGCTCGGTATCATAGTCAAAATCCTCTCTTTCGAAAAAATCATAATCAAATGGCTGACCTGACGCATCATGGACATGCCCCCAGTGTGTACGGAGCATGTCTCTAAACTCCTGTGTCCATTCTTCTCCTCCACCTGGCCTGAGACCTCCCAGTACCAGTTCAAAATCCAACACCTCTGCGTACTCTTCTTTGAGTCGGTTCAAGTGATTGCCTATCCCATAGCACCACGAGCACATCGCATCTCCAAAATACATCAAAGTGGCCTTGGAGGCTGGTGACTCCTCGACCGTCACTGTCTTTGGTTCCTCTCCTCTTGGCACTTCACAGACCCCATCGTCACAATTCAATTCACTCATATTTTTACTTTTTTTATGGAAAACAATCCAAAGCATGAAATGTTCCCTCGGCTTGTAATATTTTAGCTAATTCAACAACTAAACGGAAAAGAACCCTAAATGTCCATCTTACAGACGAATAAATTAACCAAAAACTTTGGGTCGCGCACTGCGGTCCATGCTCTTGACCTCCATATCGAGGCAGGACAGGTCTTCGGACTACTCGGTCCCAACGGCAGTGGCAAAACCACCACCCTGGCCATGCTGCTAGACGTACTGTCTCCTAGCTCGGGCAGCTTCACTTGGTTTGGCCAAGAGCCCAGTGCCGACAGTCGCAAAAACATAGGAGCCATCCTAGAGACCCCCAGTTTCTATCCCTACATGCATGCCGTGGACAACCTCAAGATCGTGGCACAAATCAAAGGGTGCGCCGAGGAAAGAATCGACGCAGTATTGACGCAAGTAGGGCTCATCACGCGCAAGCATGACAAGTTTCAGGCTTACTCTCTAGGGATGAAACAACGGCTCGCCATCGCCTCCGCTCTGCTCGCCGACCCAGAGGTACTCATCCTCGATGAGCCTACCAACGGACTGGACCCAGCCGGTATCGTCGAGATTCGTGAGATCATACAAGGCATAGCCGCTTCGGGCAAAACCATCATCCTCGCCAGTCATCTGCTGTCAGAAGTACAGAAGGTCTGCACGCACTTCGCCATTCTCAAAGAAGGCAATCTCCTCCATCAAGGCAGCATACAAGAAATCGAACAAGAACGCCCAACTATAGAGATAGGGGCCAGTGACATGACTTTGCTCCACAGCATACTCGAACCTCTCGCTGGCATCCATCAGATTACACGTGACGGAGACTTCTACCGACTCGACGTAGCACATGAAGTCACTACCGAGTACCTCATCCAAAAACTACAGGAACAAGGCATCACCCCTACACACTTGCTCCGCAAACAAGGAAATCTCGAACAACAATTCTTAAAAATACTCGCCGACCATGCATAAGCTCCTCAAAATCGAATGGATCAAAAACAAATCCAACACCACCTTTTGGGTACTACTACTCGTGTACATCGCAGCGACCTATGTCATTCTGTCTGCAGGCACTATCCTGATGAATGCCAGTTATGAGTTCACCTCCAACCAAGACATACAGGACTTCCCACAGATCACGATCTATGACTTCCCAGGCATCTGGCACAACATGACCTACATTGGTTCGATCATACGTATCCTACTGGCGATCATATTGATCGTCAACCTCACCAACGAGATCAGCTACCGTACCCTCCGTCAAAACATCATCGACGGCCTGAGCAAGGAAGCCTTTCTTCTTTCTAAGCTGTACTTGATCACGGCTTTGGCTATCGTAGCTACTCTAGCTCTGACAGCTTGCAGTTTTTACTTCGGGATGACCTACTCCGTGACTACTAGCAGTGAGAACATCTTCTCTCACATGGATTTCTTAGGCGCCTATTTTATGGAGATTTTTGGCTATTTGTGTTTCGCCTTATTTGTTTCGCTCTGGATCAAACGAGCCGGACTAGTCATCGTCTTTGTCTTAGCATACAGTATTATATTTGAGCCATTTTGTGGATGGGTATTCCTAGACAGTGACGGCTGGCTCATCAACGCACTACCTATCAACGCACTAGACAATCTCATCCAATCCCCCATCAATCTCATGGACCCAACTGCCGTACAAACGACCGTCGGCATGAGCGAACTACTCTTTGCTTTGGCTTGGATCATAAGCTTCATAGGGTTCTCATATTTCCTCCTAAAAAAACGAGATCTTACCACTTAGGAATAGTTTTTGCAATCACTGAGCAAATCAAAAAGAACGCACTATGAAAAAGGTATTTCTATTTTTGGCAGCCCTCACTATCAGCACATGGGCATGGTCACAAAATCCATCCTTGATACATGTCACAGGACAATCCGAGCTCTCCCTCTCTCCTGAGGTCACTGTGCTCAGCTACTCCATCTCTGCCAATGACAAGAGCTACGATGCAGCTGTCACTGCTCTCAATACCCGTATCAATCAGCTCACAGGCAACCTCAAAAAAAGTGGTTTCAAAACAGAAGAGATCAAAACTTCACAATTCAACATTCGAAAAAGTAAGATCTACGAAGGAGGCAAGGTCAAAGGAGAAGAATACATAGCCACCCAATCACTAACTGTACGGTTTCCCTTCGACAAAAAACGACTCCTCAATGCACTAGACAGGACGGCAGATGAAGATGCTGCTCCGAATCTATCTATCTCCTTTGAGCTTTCTGATGAGCAGAAAAACAAATCTAGAAATACTCTCCTCCAAAATGCCATGGAGGATGCCCTAGTCAAAGCCCAAATCCTAAGCCAGCAGGCAGGCTACCAAATCGCTGGAGTACAGGAGGTCAGCAACAATGCCATCCCGTCTCGTCCGATGGTTCGAGCCATGGAGTTTGACGCAGTACAAAGCATGGCGCAAAGCAAGATGGCTGACTACCAACCTCAAGACCTCACCATTTCAGAACAAGTATCCGTGACTTACTTGATCCAAAAAACAACAGAAGAGGAAGAATAATAAAGAAATGATTTGAAGAGGAATCAAAGGAAAAACAACACCTTGGATGTCCTACTTCCACTGCATGTAGATCAAAACAAAGTAAGAGATACTTTGTTTTGATCTCTCCTTCACTGTTCGCGATCATTAAAGTTCGCTCGGTATCCGAAGCACAACATGATTGGACAAAGGCTTACAGATACAAGGAAGTACTACACCTTGAGCGATCTCCTCATCACTAAGGATCGTCTCACCACGCATAAATACCTCTCCAGACACACGCTGTGCTTTGCAACTGCTGCATATACCGTCCTTACAAACATACGGCAACTCTACTCCCGCATCTATTGCAGCATCCAATATACTACGACCTGCCTGTACAGGCACATGATATTCTTTGTCCTGATAGATCAGCTTCACTTCACGGTTTTGAATCAGTGCAGCAGCTGCCTTTGCCTCCTGTACAGACGACTGTGACAAGTACTGCTCCATAAAAATATGTGTATCCGGCACTCCTGCCATCCGCAACCCTGCCGCTGCCTCGATCATCAAACCCGTCGGGCCCGAGATATAACAAAAGGTATGTCCAAACGGAAACTTAGGGACTTTGCGCAACAACTCCGGAATCTGTGTGCGTTCGACTCTTCCCTTATAACAATCCTTGAAATCTCCAGGGTTCTCAAGAATATGTATCAAATTGAGACGCTCTGGATAGTCGAACTGCAAATCTTTAAGCTCCTCGTTGAACAAAATGGATTCTTCGTCGCGATTGCCATAAAACAAAGACACCATGCTCTTGGACTCTACAAACAATACGGTCTTGAGAATAGACATCAAGGGAGCAATCCCACTTCCTCCTCCAAATAACAACAAATGTCTTTTTGCAGATTCGTCAGGTTCTATCGTAAACTCCCCCTGAGGGTGAAGCACCTTGAGTTTGTCTCCTTCCTTGACGGTATCAAACAGATGAGCAGAGACTTCACCATCTTCTGAAGACATGGCCGTGATGCTGATTTCCTCCTCCAGGTTGGGTGCACTAAGTATCGAAAAACAACGGCGTTTAACTTCCCCCTCCACTTGTATCAACACAGTCAAGTACTGCCCCGCTGTATATTTCAATTTCCAAAAAAAGGGCTGCTTGAAATGAATGCTTATAGCATTCGGTGTCTCTCGGACTACTCGCACCACCTTCAATTTCGAAACCCTCTCCATTCAAACTCAAATTTTACAACAAACAAACTTCAAAATTATACTATAATCGCATCACTCAAGTTGCATCCTTTGTTATCTAAATATTAACTCACACGAATAAGGAGGGAAGAAACGAGGTGAACCTGATGGTCAAACTTGCATAAAAACAAACATAACGAGTGCATAGGCTACCAACATGACAACTACTTTGGTTTTGGCTTTATTCATAGTATTAGGTTTTAAATATGATCGATCAAACTAAATATAGAAGCTTCATCTTCTATGTCATTTCGGGCTCAGAGTTGTCTTCATATTTCAAAACAAAGGTAGACGCAGCCCTACTACTGTCATAGACTATTCGTCAGACGAGACATTGCTTTTTGGCAGCTTATCAGTTTTTCACAAAAACTACTCGCTCCTCTTCTCTACTCCGTGCTTCTCATCCCATACCAAATACTAGCCAATTTTTACCTTGATACTCTGTCAAAAAAACATATCTTTGTCTTACTTATCAAGAAAGATCGAGGGACTGGGCCCGAGGACATCTTGGCAACATATCCATAGCCGCAATATTGGGTGTTGTGCCAATTCCCAACTCTAGATGTGATTATCTGGATTAAGATAGGTATTCATCGAAACGACATTTTCTAGGTAAGTAGTTGATTAAACTATAGATATGAACATTAGAGATATTCTAAAGGACAGAATATTGGTATTGGATGGAGCCATGGGGACCATGATTCAACGGTATCAGTTGGAAGAAAAAGACTTCCGAAACGAAGAACTAAAAGACCACCCTGTGCCACTCAAAGGCAACAATGACCTGTTGTCAATCACACGTCCTGATGTGATCAAGGCCATACATGCTGCTTACTTCGAGTCAGGGGCAGACATCGTAGAAACCAATACTTTTGGCAGCACATGGGTCGCTCAAGCGGATTACAAGCTTGAAGACTGGGTCTATCGCATCAACTACGAATCAGCTAAAATCGCCAAAGAAGTAGCTAATGAGTTCACAGACAAAGACCCAAGCAAGCCACGATTTGTTGTAGGCTCTATGGGGCCGACCAATAGACTGGCCTCTATGTCTCCAGACGTCAACAACCCAGGATACAGAGCCATCACGTATGATCAATTACTGGAGGCATTTACTGAGCAAGCCAAAGCACTACTCGATGGAGGAGCAGATCTCCTACTCGTAGAGACCATCACCGACACCCTCAACTCCAAAGCTGCTCTCATGGCCATCGATCAAATAGCGGAAGAGCGAGGCATCCAAATCCCGATCATGGTCTCTGGTACAATCACCGATGCCAGTGGCCGCATCCTATCGGGCCAAAACACAGAGGCATTTTTGATATCCGTCTCACACCTTGATCTACTCAGTGTAGGGCTCAACTGTGCCTTGGGAGCGAGAGAATTGAAACCATATCTCAACACCTTGTCCAGCAAATCCAACTTCAACATCAGCGCACACCCCAACGCAGGATTACCCAATGAATTTGGGGAATACGATGAAACACCAGAAGATATGGTCGATCAAATCAAAGAGTTTTTGGATGATGGACTCATCAACATCATCGGTGGTTGCTGCGGCACCACGCCAGACCACATCAAGGCCATTGCCGATCTGGCTGCCAAGTATGAACCGAGAATAGCAAGTAACCAATTAAAATCAACGGTAGTCGGTTAATCCTTCTGGAAATAGGATTTCCAAACGCGCGAATAAAATCAATGAATCAAAACAGTCGACCGAATAAAAGAGACTGCAGACAATAAAATTATGGACTTAATCATTCACCCAGACTACCCCGGCAAGTACCAATACAAATGGCACGATTACGAACCCATGAAACTCAGTGGGCTTGAGCCCTTGGTGGTGACTCCTGACATGAATTTCATCAACGTCGGCGAACGTACCAATGTCACTGGGTCGAGAATGTTTCTCCGTCTGATCAAAGAAGAGAAATTCGAAGAAGCACTCGCCGTAGCACGCAACCAAGTCGAAGGTGGCGCCCAAATCATTGACGTAAACATGGATGAGGGCATGCTCGAAGGAGCAGAGACGATGACCAATTTCCTCAACCTGATGGCGTCTGAGCCAGACATCGCCAGAGTACCTGTCATGATTGACTCATCCAAGTGGGAAATCATAGAAGCAGGTCTAAAATGTACACAAGGTAAATCTGTCGTCAACTCCATCAGTTTGAAAGTCGGCGAAGAGGAGTTTATCCGCCAAGCCAAGCTCGTCAAACAATATGGTGCTGCAGTCATTGTCATGGCTTTTGATGAAGATGGACAAGCTGACAACTATGAGCGACGAATAGAGATCGTCAAGAGGTCCTACGACTTGATGGTTGGGCCAAAGATCAACTTCAAACCCGAAGACATCATCTTTGACCTTAACATCTTCCCAGTAGCGACAGGGATGGAAGAACACCGACAAAATGCCATGGACTTCTTCAAAGCGACTCGCTGGGTGAGAGAGAACCTCCCCGCAGCACACGTCAGTGGCGGAGTGAGCAATGTCTCGTTCTCATTCCGAGGCAACAACCCCGTACGAGAGGCCATGCATTCAGCATTTCTCTACCACGCCATCGGTCAAGGCATGGACATGGGAATCGTCAACCCTGCCATGCTGGAAGTCTACGACGACATCCCAAAAGACCTCCTAGAGCACGTCGAAGACGTATTGCTCGACCGTAGAGATGACGCTACAGAACGCCTGTTGGACTTTGCCGAATCCTTCATCGGAGCAGAAAAGAAAGAAAAGAAAAACGACGAATGGCGTTCGTTGCCTGTAGGCAAAAGAATTGAGCATGCCCTTGTCAAAGGGATCGTAGAGTTCATCGATGAAGACACCGAAGAAGCTCGCCAATCTCTGGACAAACCTCTACACGTCATCGAAGGACCTCTCATGGACGGCATGAATGTCGTAGGTGACCTCTTCGGCGAAGGGAAAATGTTCTTGCCGCAAGTAGTCAAAAGCGCCAGAGTCATGAAAAAAGCCGTGGCTTATTTGACACCATACTTAGAAGCAGAAAAAGCGGAAGGAGACGCCCAAAATGCAGGAACCGTCCTACTCGCAACCGTCAAAGGAGATGTCCACGATATCGGCAAAAACATCGTCGGGGTAGTCATGGCATGCAACAACTACGAGATCGTAGATATGGGGGTCATGGTGCCCAACGAAAAAATTCTCGCCAAAGCCAAAGAAGTCAATGCAGACATCATAGGACTCAGCGGATTGATCACTCCGTCTCTGGATGAGATGGTTGATTTTGCCAAGCTCCTCGAAAAAGAAGGAGCTAAATTCCCGCTTTTGATAGGTGGAGCGACCACTTCACGCATACACACGGCAGTGAAAGTTGATCCGTGCTATAGTGGTCCAGTCGTCCACGTACTCGATGCATCACGAAGTGTACCCGTCGCAGGTGATTTATTGAGCAGCAAGAAAGAAGCCTTTGTCGCCAAGACCAAACAAGAATACCTCGAAGCGCGCGAAAATCACGCAGGGCGAACCAAAGACAAAAACTACATCAAGTGGCCGGAAGCACAAGCCAACCACTTTCAGATCGACTGGGAGACCACACCGATCACCGAACCTAAATTCATCGGCAACAAGACGTTCAACAATTACCCACTAGATGAAATCAGAAAGTACATTGACTGGACGCCCTTCTTCCAGACATGGATGCTCAAAGGCAAGTACCCAAAAATCCTCCAAGACGATGTGATCGGCGCAGAAGCGACTAAACTCTACGAAGACGCCAACAAGATGCTGGACGATGTGATCGCTAAGAGGAGTCTACAAGCCAACGGCGTGATCGGTATATACCCAGCTGTCAACACCAATGGAGACGACGTAGAAATCTCAGATCGTGCAGGCAATGCACTCACTACATTCCACTTTTTGCGACAGCAAGGAAAAAAAGGAAAGAACATCGCTAATCTGTCATTGGCTGATTTTGTAGCACCGAAAGCTTCAGGACGTCAAGACTACATGGGAGGATTTGCAGTCACCACAGGCATCGGTATCGAAAAACTCATCGAACAATTCGAAAAGGATCACGACGACTACAATGTCATCATGATCAAGGCCGTCGCAGATCGATTGGCTGAGGCATTTGCTGAGCTCATGCATGCCAAAGTCAGGAAAGAACTCTGGGCATATGCTGCAGACGAAAACCTAGAAAACGAGGCATTGATTTCTGAAAAATACAAAGGCATACGCCCAGCTCCTGGCTACCCAGCCTGCCCAGATCATACAGAAAAACCGCTCTTATTTGATCTACTCAATGCTGAAAAAGAAACAGGTATCATCTTGACCGAATCCAACGCCATGTACCCAGCATCCTCAGTGAGTGGATTCTATTTCGCCAATGAGCAGTCCAAGTACTTCGGGTTAGGAAAGATCGAAAAAGATCAAGTAACAGACTATGCCAAAAGAAAAGGCATGAGCCTAGACGAGGCAGAGAGATGGCTCTCTCCCAACCTTGCCTATGACGCCTAGCCCACTATTCCCTCCTGTTTAAACGAAACACAAAAACCTATGAAGGTTACAGAACACATAAAAAACGCCAACGGAAAGACACTCTTTTCACTTGAGATCATTCCTCCAAAAAAAGGCGAAAACGTACAAACCATATTCAATCACCTGGATCCATTGATGGAGTTTAACCCACCATTCATCGATGTGACCTACCACCGTGAAGAGTACGTCTACAAAAAACACCCAAGTGGTTTATTGGAAAAGAAAACAACACGCAAGCGTCCTGGTACAGTAGGTATTTGTGCTGCGATCCGTCATCGCTACGATGTAGACCCCGTACCACACATCATCTGTGGTGGGTTTTCAAAAGAAGAAACCGAGAATGCGCTGATTGACCTAGATTTTTTGGGAATAGACAATGTATTGCTGCTCAGAGGAGACGCCATCAAGTCTGAAGGCAAATTCATCCCTCAAGCTGATGGCAACAACTATGCGATTGACCTGCTCCACCAAGTCGACGGACTCAACAAGGGTGTCTATCTCGATGATAGTTTGGATGACCCTACGCCAACCGATTTTTGTATTGGTGTCGCTGGGTATCCAGAAAAACACTTCGAAGCACCCAATCTTCAGATGGATCTAGACTATCTCAAACAGAAAGTACAAGCAGGAGCAGAATACATCGTCACACAGATGTTCTTTGACAATGACAAATATTTTGATTTTGTAGCTAGCTGCCGTGCAATGGGAATCAACATTCCAATTATCCCAGGGCTCAAGCCCATTGCGACCAAAGCACAATCTACCATCTTGCCGAGTATATTCCATATCGACCTCCCTGTCGAACTGAGTGAAGCCCTCCAACGTTGCAAAAACAACCAAGAAGCCAAACAAATCGGTATAGAATGGGGAATCAAGCAATCCAAAGAACTGATGGAGCGAGGGGTCCCTGTGCTGCACTACTATTCGATGGGGAAATCCACAAGTGTGCAAAAAATCGCTGAGGCAGTTTTTTAAGCATACCTCGGCATATCCTTCCAAAGGACCGACTTATTCTTGATTCTCGGTTCTTTGGAAAGTCAATTGGGTCATTTCATCCAACCCTTTTTGTCTACAACCCCAGCAAACCAAACCAAAAACACCGCCACCAATATCACCAAAATGGGCATCACCACAGCTCCTGGCCCATAGACCTCCATCGATCCAGCGATAAACAAACTATGGTACATCTGTACGACGATCGCTACCAAGGACATCATGAGAACCGGCTTGGACCACTTGGCGCGAAGCATCAAACCTATACATCCTAATGTCCCTCCTAGCACTGCGATAGCAAAAGCCAATTGCGTCCAAAATGGATAATTACCATAAAGCTCACGTTCAGCATCTGGCATTGCTTGCAATGCTTCATCTGAAATAGTCACATGGTAAAAGAATGAACCGATCCCCATGATGTTCCACAACAGGAGCAACACCATAATGAACCAAAACCAGCCCGGAAGTTTTATTTTGTCAGTAGTCATTCGTCTTACGTTTAAGTCAATACTTTTCCTGCGCAAATCGCGCTTCTCCAAAATAATGAATTTCCCACTCAAACCCCAAACGATGAACACCTTACACTTACAATCCATCGCACAGGAGAGGATTTTTTATCCATTCTCAATTATATTACAGTGCAAATGAACCCATCAATGAAAATCATCGAATGCCCCCGAGATGCCATGCAAGGCTTGCATGGATTTGTCCCTACTCAACAAAAAATAGACTATATCAATCAACTCCTACAAGTCGGCTTTGACACCCTAGACTTTGGTAGTTTCGTGTCTCCCAAAGTCATCCCCCAGATGCAAGACACGAGGGAAGTCCTCAGTCATTTGAACTTAAAAAACACCAAAACTAAGCTACTCGCCATAGTGGCCAACACCCGTGGAGCACATGAGGCAGCAGAATTTCAAAGCATTGACTACTTAGGGTTTCCTCTCTCTCTATCGGAAACCTTTCAACGCAACAATACCAACAAAAGCATCGCCGAGGCACTGGAAGAACTCGTCATCATTCAGGACATCTGCAAAGAACACCGCAAGACGCTAGTTGTCTATCTATCGATGGGATTTGGCAACCCCTACGGTGACCCCTACGAAATGAACTATGTCATACAGTCCATCGAAAAACTAAAAAAACTAGACATCAAAATCATCTCTCTAGCCGACACGGTAGGTATGTCTACTCCTGAGTCAATCAAAACACTCTTTTCTACAGTCACAAAGCAGTTCACAGACATCGAGTTTGGTGTACACCTCCATGCAGATCTAGACTCCTCCATTGACAAAATCGAGGCAGCATACAAAGCAGGGTGCAAGCGTTTTGATGGAGCCATCAATGGGTTTGGTGGATGCCCTATGGCTGCTGACAAACTTATCGGCAATATCGCCACCGAAACGATACTGGCCTACTTGGATGAGAAGAGTATTTCGGTGGACTATGATGCTCGGGCGCTACGCAAAGCCATCAACATGGCTCCTTCGGTATTCTTAGGTAGGTAACCCCGCCACCGATTTGGTCAATCGATAGAGTCTACCAGGCATAGACTCAACCAAACCTGAAAACTCTAGATTCAGCAAGAGAGTCACTACTTGGTTGATGGTCAACTGACTCTTCCAGCAGAGTTCGTCCAGATGCAATCCTTTGGCAAAATCAGACAAAATAACGATAACCTTCCGCTCCTCTTCTGAATACACAGACAAATCCAAAAGTTGAGCCTTCTCCCTCTTCTTCTCTCCCGCCTTCCAACCTAGATGGTATTCTAGGTCTTTGACACTCGTATAGATCAGTGCACGTTGAGACCGCAGCAGCAAGTTACACCCTTCGGAGTACTTATTGCCGAGCTCTCCTGGAATCGCAAAAACCTCACGGTTGTACGAATACGCCAGGTTAGCTGTGATCAAAGCACCTCCCTTCTTAGCAGCCTCTACAACGATGAGTGCATCACACATACCTGCAATGATCCGATTCCTTGCGGGGAAATTATGCGCATCTGGCTTGACTCCAGGCCCATGCTCAGAGAGCAGCCCACCCGCCTGAAGCATCTCTGTAGCTACATTTTGATGTACCGCAGGGTAGATCTTGTCCAGGCCTCCTGCCAAGACTCCTATCGTATCCATACCTTCTTTTATCGCTGCTCTATGCGCCGTGACATCAATACCATAAGCCAAGCCACTCAACACCAATACATCGTGTGACTTGAGACCTTCGACCACATCGGCAGTCACTTGTTTCCCATAGTTTGTGGCATTCCTAGTCCCTACAATTCCTATGATTTTTCGATCGTTGTAGCAAGGGTTCCCTTTGTAAAACAACACCAACGGAGCATCGTTGATCAGTTTGAGTTTATCAGGATACTTGGATGAGAAATAAGGAATCACGGTGATCGATTGCACTTGACAGCTTCTCAAGCAGTCATCAGCCAATTCTAGTCCTTTGCTTTGCTGCAGTGCCTCGATGACTTTAGCTCCAATACCTGGAATTTTGAGTAGTTTGCCCTTCGGCAAATGAAATACAGACTTGGCAGAACCTGAGTAACTGATCAATTGTTTAGCCAGGACATCTCCGATTCCGGCGGTAAACTTCAAAGCAAGTACATAGCGTATTTCTTCTTCCATTTCAGAAGACTATTCATTCATAAAAACCGTCAAATGTTAATAATTAATTTCTCTGCAAACCGTCTCTCAATTGCTCCAAAAAGCCTTTGATTCCTTTTAGGGATTCGATCATATCAATTTTGTCCATGGCTGCATTGACATCATTCTTGATGAAATCCCTAGCACCGTGCAATGTATACCCCTTTACTTTGACCAAATGGTAAATCAACTTCACCTTTTGGATGTCCTCCTTGGTAAACTGCCGGTTACCCTTTCGGTTTTTCTTGGGGCTGATGATATCGAACTCGCTTTCCCAAAACCTAATCAAGGAAGTTGCTACACCTAGGTCATCAGCGACCTCCCCTATGGTGTAATATCTTTTCTCTATTTCTTTTTCTTTGTACGGCACGGTTCAGTTTTCAATATATGAAATTATCCCTGAATCATCAATCCTCAAATTGCTTTCGGGGAAATCTTTTTCGGTTAGTTCTTGAATAATACGGATCGCTCGTCCGTCCAGATCAAACTTAGGTCCACCCGCTCCGCCTTGATAGGTAGGAATAATCTGTGCTCTCAAAAATCGACCCTGCCCATCTGTACTCACCCGAATGATAGGCGCTACCCCTTTCACTCCCCTGAGATTGAACCGACCATAGGTACAGAAATTGCCCAGACTATAGGCAATGAATCGGTCTTTGTATAGATCTACGGCACGTGTAACATGAGGTCCGTGACCAAAAATCACATCTGCACCTTGGTCAATCATCTGCCTGGCAAACGCATACACATTGCCTCGATCCTCTCCATAATAATACTCCGACTCCCGCGTCACATGTTGGTGTTCATGCCCCTCTGCTCCTGCATGAAACGACACAATCACCACATCAACCATCGAATCCAATTGTGCAACCAACCGTTTGGCTTGCTCCAAATGATGAATCAAAATCGTTCCTTTGTTTGGAGAGAAAGCCACCATACCATATTTCATCCCGTCTCGCTCAAATACAGTATATGGCGCATCGATCAGCCCTGCATAATGGATCCCCACAGTATCCAATGCTTTCATGGTATTCACTCTACCTTCATCACCAAAATCCCCCGCATGATTATTCGCTAAACTCACCACATCAAACCCCGCGTCTGTCAAATTGTCGAGCATATACTCTGGTGAGCGAAACAAATAACAAACCTTAGGGTTTTTACATTGTTTCTGTTCGCCACCCTCGTTGAGAATGACTCCTTCCAAGTTACCAAAGGTCACATCTGCTTGTCTCAGTGTATCAGACACCTCGGACCACAAGTCTCGTCCTCTATTGCCAGGCAGATAGTCGGAACTAGGAAAATTGGTCCCCATCATGATATCGCCTACTCCTATGATCGTCACAGTATCCTTGAGGACACGGTACAGTGCTATCTCCACCTCTTCATCGAGAGAAGTCAAG
Source organism: Reichenbachiella sp. 5M10 (assembly GCF_002742335.1). NCBI lineage: Bacteria > Pseudomonadati > Bacteroidota > Cytophagia > Cytophagales > Reichenbachiellaceae > Reichenbachiella > Reichenbachiella sp. 5M10. Next base: position 2,679,507 of record NZ_MDGR01000007.1, read on the forward strand.
GTGTCCTGTTTTGCTGTGACATAATAGTCCGGCACTTGAGCCACAGTATCAATCAGCACCGAATCAGGTTCAGGCCGGGTACTGGTCTGGGGTAAGTTCTGTTGGGTTTTACACCCGACCACCGCTAGAGCCAAAAGTGCCAAGACAACTATTTTATTCATACCTCAAAATTATCACGGGATTTGATAAACGGCAGGGTTGCAGTCGCATAGTTTTCCACATTGGGTCAACAAAAAACCCTTGACCAATTCAGGACAAGGGTTTGATCTTATGTCATAGTGGTTTTTCTAATAAGACCCCAACGCTTGATTTTCGATAGATGCCAGACGCAATATCTCCTCATACTCTGTAGCGTTCAAATCTTGGTAGAAAAAATACACGGGATTGATTTTCTTTCCATCCTTGATCACTTCGTAGTGCAAATGTGGTGCAGTAGATTTCCCTGTATGCCCCACAAACCCAATACACTCTCCTCGTTTTACTTTCTGACCTTTTTCTACGTTGAACTCACTCATGTGCGCATACTTGGTCACATAGCCATACCCGTGATCGATCTCGATCTGCTTGCCATAACCACCAAAACTGGTACGTATTTTTTTGACAACCCCATCGCCAGTAGTATAAATTGGCGTACCCGTGGGCGCAGAGAAGTCTACCCCTTCGTGTAGCTTCCTTGTTTTCAAAATAGGGTCTGTTCTATATCCAAACCCCGATGACAATCTTTTCAACTCCTTGTTGGAAACGGGCTGAATCGCCGGTAGTGCAGCATAAAATTCATCTTTGTTGCTAGCCATCTCAATCAAGTCATCGTAGGACTTGGTTTGGATGTACATCTGCTTCTTGAGTTTGCCTATCTTCTCATAAACCTCCACGAGCAAATCACTCCTTTCCAATCCTTTTTCGGTAATTTCTTTGTATCGATCCGTCCCCCCTACTCCTGCGTTTCGAATGGAAGATGGAATAGGCTCTGCTTCAAAAATCACTCGGTACACATTGTCGTCTCGCTCTTGGAGAGAAGACAACATCTTGGAAGCCGCCTCCATGTCATTTTGCAACAGATCGTAATAGTATAGCAACTCTTCGTTTTCTTTCTCGAGCTGTGCGACTACAGGTGACTTGAAATACTTATTGTATACAATAAACATCCCTACCGACAACATCACTGAGAGCGATAAAAATCCTAATGCATTCAAGATAATATCCCAGGTGGACACCTTGACTCGCTCATATTTACACGATTCCGTGTCGTAATAGTATTTTATTCTAGCCATATATTATTCAGAATATCTAACTTTGTGCTTCGATTCAGGTGGTAGTTAATATTTTCGTCCTACGGCTTAAAACATTAAATATAACCGCAATTTAATAACAAATATTAAAACAAAAGAAAATCAGCCTTCAAGTTGGCTGAATGAGGATAACATAGATGAATTCCAAGGAGATTAGAAAACGCTTTTTAGACTTTTTTGAAAGAAAACAGCACGAAATAGTACCTTCCGCCCCGCTCGTCATTCACAACGACCCTACGTTGATGTTTACCAATGCGGGAATGAATCAATTCAAAGATTTTTTTCTTGGAAATGCCGACCCCTCGTCCAAGCGAGTAGCCGACACGCAGAAGTGCCTTAGGGTATCCGGCAAACACAATGATCTCGAAGAGGTAGGCCTAGACACCTACCACCATACGATGTTTGAAATGCTCGGCAACTGGTCGTTTGGTGACTATTTCAAAAAAGAAGCCATACAATGGGCTTGGGAACTACTCACCGAAGAATTCCAATTGCCAAAAGATCGCCTCTACGCCTCTGTGTTTGGAGGAGATGAAGAGGACGACATGCCTTTGGATCAAGAGGCTCTAGACTTCTGGAAAGCCATCCTACCAGAGGAGCGCATCGTCTATGGCAACAAGAAAGACAACTTCTGGGAAATGGGAGAAACAGGACCTTGTGGCCCATGCTCAGAAATCCATATAGACCTCCGTCCTCAAGAAGAAGTAGACCAAATACCTGGCAAAGACTTGGTCAATATGGATCATCCACAGGTCGTCGAGATTTGGAACCTCGTATTCATGCAATTTAACAGAATGGCAAATGGGTCGCTTGTCAAACTCCCTGCCCAACACGTAGATACAGGGATGGGCTTTGAGCGTTTGGCCATGGCCATCCAACAAAAAACTTCCAACTACGATACTGACGTATTCACACCTCTCATCAATGCCATCGCTCAAAAAGCCAACGTAACCTATGGTAACGAAGAGAAGACTGACATTGCACTACGCGTCATCTCAGACCACATCCGTGCCATAGCCTTTACCATAGCGGACGGTCAACTCCCCTCCAACAACAAAGCGGGCTATGTCATTCGACGTATCTTGAGAAGGGCCGTACGCTACGGCTACACCTTCCTCAATTTCAAAGAGCCTTTCCTTTTTGAGTTGGTCGAAGTATTGGCGGAGCAATTTGATGGAGTATTCTCAGAACTCACTTCACAAAAGGATTTTGTTGCCAAGGTCATTCGCGAAGAAGAGTCTTCTTTTCTGCGTACTTTGGACAAGGGGCTAAACAAACTAGAGGTCATCAAAAAACAAGTCGAATCTACCACCAAAATGATAGATGGATCGACAGCTTTCGAGCTCTACGACACCTATGGATTCCCTTATGATCTTACGTCGCTCATCGCTCGTGAAAACGGACTAAGTGTAGACGAGGAAGGTTTTAAGAAAGAAATGGAGGTTCAAAAAAACCGCTCGAAAAAAGACGCCGCTACAGCCAAGGGCGACTGGATAGAAGTCAAAATCATTGATGAGGTTCAATTTTTAGGATACGATGCAGTCACTGCCATCGCACAAATCTCTCGCTATCGTGAAGTCGAAGAAAAAGGAAAAACACTCTACCACATCGTGCTAGATCAGACTCCATTCTATGCAGAAAGCGGTGGACAAGTGGGCGACACAGGCTATTTAGCTGATGGTGACGAAAAAATCAGTATCATCGACACCAAAAAAGAAAACAACCTGATCATCCATCATGCGAACAAACTACCTAGCAATCTCGAAGCTCATTTTGATGCAGTAGTCAATGTGACCAAAAGACGTTTGACTGAGAACAACCACAGTGCTACTCACCTCCTGCACGCTGCATTGCGTGAAGTACTCGGAGAGCATGTACAACAAAAAGGCTCATTGGTCAATGAAAAAATCTTGCGCTTTGACTTTTCTCACTTTGCCAGAATGACCGATGAAGAAATACTTGCAGTAGAAAAAATCGTCAATAGCAAAATCAGGGCAAACATCACTCTCGACGAACAGCGAAACGTACCGATCGAAGAGGCTAAAAAACTGGGCGCAATGGCTCTTTTCGGTGAGAAATATGGAGATTTTGTCCGAGTGATCACATTTGACAAAAACTACTCCGTCGAACTCTGTGGTGGAACTCATGTCCCCGCAACTGGCAACATCGGACAGTTCAAAATAGTATCTGAAGGGTCTGTCGCAGCGGGTGTTCGACGCATCGAGGCATTGACCGCAGAATCTGCCGAAAACTTCAACTTGAAGCAAGCCGCAATTTTGCAGCAAGTCAACGAACTACTCAACAACCCTAAAGACCCCGTCAAAGCCATAGAGGCTTTGGTCAAAGAAAAACTCGACTTGACTAAGGAAATCGAAGAAGTCAATGTAGAAAAGAGCAAGCAACAAAAAATAAACTTGCAACAAAAAATAGAAAGCACGAATGGCCTCAATGTACTGATCCAACAAGCCGAACTGCCCAATGCAGAAGCATTGAAAAAAATTGCCTTCGAATTTAAAAACGAGGTAGAGAACCTAATCCTGATAATTGCTGCTAATATTGCGGACAAGCCACAAGTGGCCGTGATGATCTCCGACAACCTCATAGAGACGTATGACCTACACGCTGGCAATATGGTTCGTGAGCTAGCCAAAGAAATCAAAGGAGGAGGTGGTGGACAGCCCTTCTTCGCGACAGCAGGAGGCAAGGATCTCAAAGGACTGCCCCAAGTGGTAGCCAAAGCAAAAGAATTAATCAAGAGTGTGACTAGTCATTGATAAGATTTGAAAGAAAAAACATCTAAATACGAACTGGTAGTTGGTCTGGAAATCCATGTCCAACTTGCCACAAAAAGCAAGTTGTTTGCTTCTGACAAGAATAGCTTTGGTGACGCGCCCAACACCAACGTAAGTCCAATCACTTTGGCCCACCCTGGTACATTGCCTAAGCCCAATACCAAGGCCATTGAATATGCCATCAAAATGGGTTTGGCGTGCAACTGTGAGATCGCCAGGACTACTTCTTTTGACAGAAAAAACTATTTCTATCCAGATCTACCAAAAGGCTACCAAACCACGCAAGACAACCAACCGATTTGCATCGGAGGATACCTAGACGTCAAAAGTGGTGAAGCCATGAAACGTATCAATTTCAACCGTATCCATATCGAAGAGGATGCAGGAAAGTCAATCCATGACTCGACGCACACGGGCACCTTGTTAGACTACAACCGTGCGGGCACTCCCCTCATTGAGATGGTAACTGAACCAGAAATATCAACCGCCGAAGAAGCAGGAAACTTACTCACCGAAGTACGACGGATTGTCCGATTCCTAGGTGTAGGAGATGGCAACATGGAAGAAGGCTCTTTGCGTTGTGACGCCAATATATCCCTCAAAAAGAAAGGTTCTGATGTGCTAGGTCGTAAAGTAGAAATCAAGAACATGAACTCAATACGCAACGTACAGCGTGCGATTCAGCACGAAGTACAGCGTCAAAGTCACTTGCTTGACCAAGGCAAAACAGTCAAACAAGAAACCAGAGGGTTCGATGATTCCACAGGTAAAACAACCTCACAACGTACCAAGGAAGAAGCCAACGACTACCGCTATTTTCCCTGTCCTGACCTGCTCCCAATCCGTATTCCAGAATCTTACCTCTCGGAGATCAAAGCTTTGATGCCCAAGTTGCCTGCAGAAATAGCTCAAGAGCTCCAAGACCAATACAAACTCAGCGAATACGATGCAGAAATAATCGCCGAGTCAGAAAGCCGTGCAGACTACTTCTTTCATACAGCGAAGCTCTGCAAGCACTATAAGAAAATAGCCAACTGGATCATCGGACCGATCACCAACCATCTCTCGGCCAACGGCCAAGACATGACGAACCTGACGATCACCGCTGAGCGACTCCATGAACTCATTGAGCTCGTCGAATCAGGCAAACTCAACTACACCACAGCCTCTACGAAGGTATTCGAATCGATGATCGCTCAACCCGAAAAGTCTGCCAACGAAGTAGCCAAAGAATTGGCCTTGTTTCAAGACAACAACGAATCGGAGCTTCAAAAAGTAGTAGACGAAGTTTTGAAAAACATGCCTGACAAAGTCCAAGCCTTCAAAAAAGGAAAAAAGGGATTGCTTGGTCTATTTATGGGAGAAGTCATGAAGAGATCCAAAGGCAAAGCAAACCCGCAGATCGCAACCAAACTCATCAACGAATCTCTAAAAAAGTCCTAAACCTTTGCCACGCACTAGCGTTGGCATCTAGAAAACAAAACAAAATGAAGAATACGTTCCTATTTGCACTATGCCTATTGGCTCTAGCCTGTACTCCCAAAAAAGAAGGACTGAAATTATCGGGTACTTACGACACTCCTATATCGGATCAATTGGTAAAAGTGGAGTTGGTCAAAAACAATGAACTCACCGTCATCGATTCGTTCTACCTAGAAACCCCAGGTCAATTTGAGAGAAACATCACTTTGGACGAACCTTCTTTCCTTAGACTCAACTTCTACAACAAACACATCGTCAACATGGTCCTCTCCAATGAAGACGAGGTGATGCTGATCAAAACAGAAGACGATATCAATCAACCCTATCGACTCTCAGGGTCAAAGGACACTGACTACATCTACCGTGTAAGCAATCTCAAAAAAGACTTTGAAGCCCAAATGCAAGGATTGAATGCGAGATTCATCGAGGCTCGCAACAACAATGACATGGCTGCTCTAGAAGATATTCGTCAAGAATACATGACCATGCAAACTGCCAACACCAAAGCCATCAAAAAAGAAATATGGGAGATGGATTATTCTATCGCAGGTTTGCTCTCAACTTCCTTTTTGGACGAAGAGAATGAGTTTACATTCTTGGACAGCCTATCTATCAAATACGGTCGTGAGCTCCCCAATTCTACTTATACGATCGCTCTCCAAGATCGAGTCAACAACATGAGAAGTCTGGCAATAGGTTCGGAGGCTCCAGAAATCAACCTCCCCAACCCAGAAGGAGAATCTATCAAGTTGAGTTCGCTAAGGGGCAGCTACGTACTGGTTGATTTTTGGGCTGCATGGTGTCGCCCTTGCCGTCAAGAAAATCCAAACGTCGTTCGTATGTATAACGAATACCACAACAAAGGTTTTGACATATACAGTGTCTCCCTAGACAAAAAGAAAGATGCTTGGGTACAAGCCATCGCACAAGACAACCTCACTTGGACACACGTATCTGATCTAAAATACTTCCAATCTGAGGCAGCCGCACTGTATCAAATCAATGCCATACCTGCTACCTACTTGATAGGTCCTGATGGTAAAATCATCGCTAAAAACCTTAGAGGGCCAGAGCTAGAAGCAAAACTCAAAGAGATCTTTGGGTAAGATATAAGGCTATAGAAACATCTGCTGCAATGCAGCCCATAGCTGTTTTCGATATTCTACGGAAGCGGCTATGGTTGTCAAATCATGAGCCATGATGATTTGTTGTCGCCCAGTGCTTTTCAGCACGTAAGGTGCCACTACTCCCATACCATGAGCATGAGTAAACGCAATAATCTTAGGGTTGGAAGGTTCTCCAGTCACAGGGTATTGAGCCACATTTCTACTTTCGACATCTCCCCATTGCAGTTTGACTGCCCCCAGTATCTTCTGTAGATACGCCAACTCAGGAGCTTTCATTTCTGCCTCCTCTTTGTTTTCATACAGTACCAATACGGACTTTCCTTTCGACTGATACATTGCTACAGGCTCCTTTGCTCCAGCTTTCGTCTCGACATCAGCAGCCTCAACCACTCCGTCCTCCTCCTCAACCAACAGATTTGGCTGTGACGTAGCAACTTGTTCTACCAGTAGAGCATCATCGATGAGATAGATATTCTCATGAAAGAGATACTTCAAAAAAGCCTTATTTTGACTACTCATCGAAAAAAATAGATTTTAGTTCATTCGCCTCTGTTGGCTTCATTCTGTTGGCCAATACTAAACGTAACTGTCTACGCCTCAAAGCCCCCTCATAATGCACTTTTTCACTTTCAGTCTGAGGTTCTACTTCGGGTACAGGCCGAGGTTTCCCTTCATCATCTACTGCGACGAAGGTATAATATGCTGAATTACTTTGCTTGATTTTTCCTTCTGGAATATTTTCGGCTGTCACGGCAATAAACACTTCCATGGATGAATTGAAGGCACGGGTTACTTTCGCTTTGAGTGTCACCACTTCTCCTAATGCTATGGGCTGAGAAAAAGACACATTGTCTACAGAAGCAGTCACCACGATACTACTCGAATGCCTCTGTGCACAAACTGCTGATGCAATATCCATCAAGTGCAACAAACGACCTCCCATGAGGTTATTTAGTGTATTGGTATCATTTGGCAGCACCAATTCGGTCATGATCACTTGTGACTCTGCCGGGGTCTTTGTTGTCCTATTTATCATCGTTTCAATTTTTCCAGCCATTGTCGCCTAACAATGGCACAAAGCTAAAGTTGTTAAATTCTTCACGAACTATTTGATTTTCACTTACTTTGGAGACACGCAGCATTTTCTGTGTATTGAGATCTCCTACAGGAATAATGAGCTTCCCTCCTAGTTTGAGCTGCTGTACAAGTGGTTCGATCGCTTGTATCGGTGCTCCTGCTGTGACAATGATGCCATCATAGGGACCTAACGATGGACACCCCTGTGAGCCATCTCCAACCAAAAAATTAGCATGATACCCCATCTTCCCCAAAACCTGACGAGCCAACATTGACAGCTTTTCTTTGTACTCAATCGTCACAACCTCTGCGCCCAATTCAAGTAGGACACAACATTGATACCCAGAACCAGTCCCTACTTCTAGGACTTTGGAACCAGGGGTAATCTCCAATAGGTCACTTTGAAAGGCCACCGTATAAGGCTGTGAGATAGTCTGCCCTTCAGCAATGGGAAAAGCCTTGTCCTGGTAGGCGTGGCTTTCAAAAATCTCATCAAAAAACACATGGCGAGGCACGGTACCAATTGCATCCAATACTTGCTCATTGTTGATCCCTTTCTCTCGAAGTTTGCGCACCAAAGTGCGCCTCATTCCTTTGTGTTTGTACGTATCCTTTACTCCCATTTTGATGTCAAAAATAGGGCAATATTTGACAACTGACCTTCCTGTCAAAACATATTTTGACTAACATTACAAACTCAACACATCAAGACCTACAGAGTATGTTTACTGGAATCATCGAGACAATTGGAAAGGTCATTTCCATACAAAAAGAAGGGAGCAACATCCACTACACAATCCATAGCTCCATCAGCAATCAACTAAAAATCGATCAAAGTGTGGCGCACAACGGAGTGTGTCTAACTGTGGTAGCCCTAGATGAAAACACTCATACGGTCACAGCTGTGGACGAAACCCTGCGCAAGACCAACCTAAAAACCCTCTCTGAAGGCCAAATAGTCAACCTCGAGCGTTGCATGATCGCGAATGATAGGCTTGACGGTCATATCGTCCAAGGGCATGTCGACCAAACGGCCACATGTACAGGAAAAGAAACTTTGGACGGTAGCTGGATTTTTGATTTTGAGTACGATGCTTCTCTAGGCAATATCACTGTTGAAAAAGGCTCCATATGCATCAATGGGGTAAGCTTAACCTGTTTTAAGTCTGGAGACAACCATTTTTCTGTCACCATAATACCCTACACTATGGAACATACCAACTTTCATGAACTCAACACGGGAGATGAAGTCAATCTGGAGTTTGATATAATTGGGAAATATGTTTCTAAACTTTTAAATAAAGGGTAAATTAACCTTTTTGAATACTAACCCTCCTATTACATGGCATTGAAATGCATGGTCGTCGATGATGATGAGTTGGCAAGACTCATGATTCGCAAATACGTTGAAAAAACAGACTTTCTGGAGCTCACCCATGAACTATCCAGTGGAATCGAAGCTTCCAATATCCTCCTACAAAAAGATAACCCTGACGTAGACATCATCTTTCTAGATGTGGAAATGCCAGAAATGTCAGGAATAGAGCTAATGGAATCTTTGACGTCTGACTATCAGGTGATCATGATTACTTCTGCAGAAAAATATGCCGTTCGTGCATTCGAAAAAAATGCTACAGACTACTTAGTCAAACCTTTCAGTTATGGGAGATTCCTCAAAGCAGCGGTCAAAGCAAACGAAACATTAGAGAATCTACGTAAAAAAGCAGAGACATTCCACGAGCTTTATGTCAAGTCTGATTCACGTATCTACAAAATAGTTCTTGACAACATTCTGTTTATCGAAGCAATGGCTGACTATGTGATATTCAATACGATCAAGGGCAAGCATATCGTACACCACACCATGAAGGGAATCGAAAAAAAATTACCGAGCAGCCTGTTTGGTCGCGTTCATAGATCGTACATCATTAACTTTGACAAGGTCGAGTACTTTGAAGACATGAACGTCGTGATCAATGAAAAATACATCCCAGTGGGTGTCTCATATCGTGAGAAAGTCTTTGATAGACTCAACATGCTTTGATCTGATCTATCTAGAGAAAGCAAAAAAGCCCTGACATGTTAATTGTCAGGGCTTTTTTGCTTTCTAGCCATTCATCATCAATGATGGATCATCAATTTCTTGAATTCAAACTTGTGCTGATCACCTTGGATAGATACAAAGTATACTCCAGTCGGCAACTGCGATGTGGAGAGTTTGAAGCCTTCCATCGCATGGTCAAGACGCCCACGATCAAATGCTCTACCGGTTTGGTCATAAATCACCCAATCGACTGACTCATTGAGTGACGCATTGAATTGAACTGTGACCTCTTGATCCGATGGGTTTGGAAAGAGCTTAAAATCTACAGATGATACCAGATCACCCTCTACTCCCAATATATTGTCCACTACGGTTGTCTTGTTTCCAACGATCGAAGAGGCATCTGAGGCCGTGACCATTTTGGACTGATAGATCTCCTTTGTCTTTCTATTTTGGATAAATACTACAGCTGCCAATTGAGCATCGTCATTGATATTGGAAATATCCCAACGAATATCCAATGTCGTAGGATCCCCATCCGCATCCGTGGTAGAACCAATGGGCAACAATTCACCCAACCCTACATCAGATTTCAATTTGATGTATTGTCCCGTTTCACTAGGCAGTAGCTTTCTCAACACATTCTTATGTGTAGACATACCTCCGACTTCAGTTTCTACCTGCTGCTCGATGATTGCTACGTAGGCGATCAATTCGTCCGTAGCTTCAAATCCGAGGGGTGTATTGACTGTAAATGTCACCTGTCCACTGATTGTACTGTTTGACACATCAGTAGAAGGTATCACGTCTATCAAAAACCCTGGGTCTTCTAGAGAACTAAGTACCAAATCATTTTCAGTCCAAGTCAAATTACTTCCACTCGTTCCCGAAGCATTCGATCCTTCATCTCCATTCAACAATGAAGTCACATGGTCGATGTTGTACCAACTACGTCTAGCCGTAGGATCAGCTACATTCAAAGCATGGAATGGATCCTTGACACTGGTTTGAAAATCCACATGGTACGCAATGGACAATTGGTCATTCGTCAAGCCTGTAGCCAACAACAAGTCGTCAATCTGATTGTCTAAGCTTATAGTTGCTGCATTGACTGCATCCGCTCCTTCGTCATCAGAGACACTATAAAATTGCTCTATCAGTACATTTTTAGTTCTTTCTTGAATCATGAAATCATCAAATGCAAATCCAAACGGTTTGGCCGAGGATGTCTCTTCTGTAGAAGCCAAAGCAAACCTAAATTGAACATGGTCCAGTCCTTCAGTGATCACATCCAAACTATGACGAGCTGAGACCCAAGTGGTCTGCTTCGAAGCTCCTGCCCATCCAGCAGAAATCGTAGTATTTTCATTTTTAGCTTCTTGTTGTTGACCAGGATCAGCACCTACATTATCCCAATTGTACCACTCGATCCCTGACTTAATCCCACTGACTCCTCCATCATTACTTCCAAGTACTTGCCATTTTTGGCCATAGTCAGTCGAGTATTGAAACACGACACCATCCTTAGAGTCTTCAAACTCATAAATCAAAGTGAAAGAAAGCATTGGTTTGGACATCCCCGACAAATCAAAAGCTGGAGAATACAACCACGAATCCTCAGATCCATTGTATCTCACGTTGTTCCCGTCTTCGTTGAGCAATGTCGCCCACTGTGCCACACCAGAAGCCGTCGGTTTCTCAGTATCTACCCCTACGATATCATCGATAGAAGTCGTGTGCCATACCCAGCTACTCATACGCATTCTTCCTTCCGCACTACTCGTGGTATCGGTAATCGCATTGTCTTTCAACGTCTCGGCATACCATCCATCCACATCAGGGTCAAAGCTAGCTGCCTCAAAAGACTGAAAATACGGATTATCTGTTGTTACCTCTATCAAAGGTAAAATATTCACCGACCGTGTCAAGTTGGTTCTACAGTTGTTGTCAGTCACCATAGTGACCGTAGCATCATATTTTCCTGGCATGGTATATTCATGAATCATTCGCTCAAAATCATCGTTGGCGCCAATCCACTGACTTGCGTCAAAATAGATCTCATGAGGCTGTGGCACATCGTACCATATCGTATCAGATCCATCTCCTGGATTCAATCCAATACTGTCTATTTTCGTGCTTTCCAAAATCAATTCATTGATAAAGAAACTCGTCGGTTGATTCACTACCACTGTGTCCCATACAAAAGCTACGGTAGGACTGATCAACACACTGAATTCCTGAATCGTTACGTTGTTCTCCAGGATCGACGAACAACTCGTTTCACTACTGGTACTCCCTGAGATAGTATAGGTTCCTACTAGTTCTGCAGAAAACGCTTCTTCCACATCATTCGCCCCCAACTCCAATTTCTTACTTACTACTTTTCCAGTATTCACTTCGCCTGGGTACAACGGTACAGCAGCCCCATCTTCATTTTTCCATGCCCATTGATAGCTCAACTGTGAATCTAGATAGTTTGTATCGTCTGTTGGAGTTGCTTCAAACACCAGATCTCGACTCGTACAACCGCCATTCCAATCAAAAGTCACTTCTGGTTGATCGTAGAGTTGGATCACCTTAGTCACGCTATTGGAGCAACCATTGACATCATCGTACTCCAATCTCACTGTATAATCCGCACTGATCCCTGTAGGAGACAAACTCTCAATCTCCTGCCCTACTACATCGTTGGCCCAATAACTAGGTTCGAATGTTGCTTTTGAATTGGACCCTGACAACAACGAAAGACTCGTATTGTTCACATAGTACTTGACATCATCACTTCCAGTCAGCGTCGTGGCTTCTAAGATAAAATCATCGTGAGATTCACAAATAGCGAAGGTAGTCGAACTGTTAAAGCCTGTTTCATTACTGGTCAGACTCAATCCCGCCAAAGGATTGACAGTCAATACCTCCGTAGCAGAATTGGCACATCCTGTAGTTGCATCGGTATAGGTAAACGTCACGGTATGACTCGTTGCATTTCCTCCTGACTCCACACCCGTCACTCCATTGTCATCGACAAAAAAGTGAGCTGTACTCGGGTCAAAATCAGCCGTTCCGTCTCCGTTATTGGTGATCGCACTGTTGCCTGTACTGAGGGTATACACACCCGAAGTAGCTTGTACAGCACCTAAGTACCCTACCAATTCTACCTCATCTGTACTTACACAATAGGCTCCCGCTACACTTTGAGATCCAGTTTCCAAACTAGGGACATCAATACTCAACGTAGGCAATGGATTGATATCCAAAGTTACCGTTGTACTATTGGCTGCAAACTCATTGCTACTACAACCATCCTCCGTCACAGTGACATAATAACTAAGAAGTACATCTGTCGTCTCATGTGTCGTAGTATTGATCGTAGGAAAAGATGGGTGGTCGTCTGGAGCAATTTGAGTACCATCACTACTCTCGCTCGTATTGATCCCCAAGGTCAATCCTGAATTGCTATACCAGTTATACGTTGCTGTACTGTTGTAATCCGTCGTATTCGCTACGATGAGATTGGTCATGGTATCATCCGCACAATACACAAAGGCATTGTTCCCATCATTGCCTGAGATAGTCGGAGAGGTTGGCACATCATGTATCGTCACTTCAAAACTCGCAACGGGACTCTCACACCCTTCAAAACTAGATCCTGAAATATTGTAATCCGTAACCTGAGACACCAAATAGTGGTTTTGATCCGTACCATTATTGGCTACTCTCATATCCGTAAAAGATGGTGTCCAAACCTTATTGAGAGACCTTGTCTCATGATACACATCGGCACCATCAACCACGTCGTTGGCAGAACTCACGTCTTCTTGAACCCAATTGAACAACCCTCCTACAGCAGGGTTGAGTACCTGAAACTCGGGCAGCACAGTGGAAACATCATTGTCACAAACCAATTGTGAGGTAAAGTTCAAGGTCGGCACAGTAGGAATAGAGCGGACATGTACGGTTATCTCGTGCTGTTCTCCTTCACACCCTTGATAACTAGTCAATCCATCAATACCCAAACCAGTCACTCCATTTGTTTGATTTTGAGACACATAAAAAACATAATCCCCCACCACATTGTTATCAACTCCTAATTGAGCGGATGTTATGGTCGTGTAGGTTCCCAAGAAAACATCCCCCACACCATCTCCATCACTGTCTGTATACCAGTTAAACGTAGCTGCCGTTTCTCCTTCTACAGTTATGGACGAAATGGACTCTCCTTCACAATAATAGAAATCTTCTACATTATTGTCCTCGGTCGGCGCACTTGGTATGTCTTTGATGTTGATCTTGAGCACAGCCATATCACTCAATGCCGTTTCACACCCCACAAAATCAACTCCATTGTTATTAACCTGAGAAATCAAGAAGTATAAGACTCCTCCATTGGTAGTCTGAGTTGCCGTTGAGATGGCCAAATCAAACCCTGATACTGCCAGCCCCTCAGTACTAGTTGCTCTCGGAGTAGTACTTGACAATGTCACCCCATCAGTCGAAGGATACCAGTAGAACGTAGCGGGAAATGAACTGGTCATACCAAAGGAAACATTCCCTAATTCTCCTTCACAAACATTGATTTCCAATTGTGTTGGCGTACCCGCGATGTTGAACTGAGGAGTAGGTGATTCTGGATACACCGTTATGGTTATTTCGGTAAATGCACTCTGACAACCTTCAAAAGAAGTAAAATCATTGTAATCCACAGACTGCTGTACATAGTAATGATATACAATGGCAGAATTATCCGTGGCATTGTTCACATTACTAAAACCTACCAATTCAGACATGGTAGCAAAACGATCATTGAAAGATCCGACTACCATCGGTGTTGTGGTATCTGGATTGCCTGGATTAGACGAATCTTCTGGATACCATGTAAACCTAGGAGTCGTCTCATTGCTCAATACGATATTGGGCAATGTCTCTCCTGAACATATGAAGTATTCTGCCGTCTCTCCCGTAAAATCGGATTCATCAGGAGCATCAGGTGTCACATTGACATTGACAATGACTTTTTGATACTCACTCCTCGCTCCTCCATAAATCCCCAGTGAAGTTCCTCCTGGGAAATCATTGTCATGATCCGTCTGTGTAAGATAAAATGTCAAAGATTGTCCGCCTGTTGCAGTCCAAGGATTGCCCTCATCGTCCACCAACCCTGTGATAGCCGACAAGTCCAAAGAAGTTACTTTCCCATCCATTAAAGGGTTTTGATCCTTATCATAAACGGTCACATAGGTTTCATCCCCTTCTACTGTATCAAAATTGTCTATCAAAGTAATGTTGGGTACGGATGCAACACTTGCTGCCGTAGGTACGCAATACTCGAAAATATAAGTCTCTTCACTAGAGCTATAGTAGCCCATTGAATAATCAACGACCGGCTCGTCTGGCGTGTCATAAATACTCAAATCGATCACTCGTGGCTCTGACACACACCCTTCGAAGCTAGGTGACCCAGTAACAATATTAGTCGTCTCGGTGAGGAATACGCGTTGGTTCTGTGCCCCATTGGTATTGATAATTAATCCTCCAGTACCACTTCCCTGAAGGGTTGCGGAGTTCAACTCTATCGAACTCGTCAATGCGATATCTCGATACCAATCAAATTGCCCTGAACCTGTACCAGTAGCAATCAAATCAGGGACTACGTTGTTCCCTTCGGTGTATTCTAAAATATATTCTCCTCCAGTCAATCCCCCTACATTCGTAAAATCATTGGACAATAGAGGCGAATTGGGTACTGGAAATACCGTAAACTCAACCGTAGAAGTATTGCTACAGCCTGCTGGTCCTATAGCGGGAGTTGAATATTCGAGCAAATAATCCCCCGACTCATCATCGGTAAGATTCCCATCCCCATTGGGGTCTTTCGGATCAAATGCAGATTTAAAATCTCCTCCTCCAGATGTAAAATCATATATATAGGCTGCCTGATTCGTATAATCTCCGTCTCCATCCTGATCATAGTACAGAGTATAACCAGTCGTCGTGACACGCTCTGATACCCCCAAGTCTGAGGTGATCGTGACATTGATATCAAATGCATCATCGTCGGCACAATAATATGCATCAAAAACATCCGCATCTGCGTCATTGTCTAGAACAATCTCTGGAACTGCATAGATCACTACTGCTTGTGTTGCATACTCTGAAACTACTCCCAATGAAGTTCTGAGTTCTAATGCAAAAATCAACGTATCTCCATCATCAGGATCTGTCTGACTTGGTCGGAAACTCCACCCTGAAGTAGAAGTGGCACCTAATGGGGGTATAACTGGCTTGGACAACAAAACTCCTGCCCCTTGTGTAGTAGAACTGACATCTACTCCTTGACGAACCCCATCCTTGTATTCATATACCTTTACATCATAAAAGTCAGATCCAGAAACCGTAGGTATTAGCAACTCTACATCCCCTGAGGTACCAACACTAAAGTCCTGCACACCTTCGTCGTAGCAGAATGACACAGGTGTCACATCAAACACTCTAGCCGTCGGATTGACTACAAACTCCAAAATATAAGAGGCTGAAACACCTGTACTCGTTTCAGTAATCTGATAATAGACTTCATGAGGTATACCTCCATTCGCACCTGCAGCACTTGGGATAAATGTAGCTTCTCCCAAGTTGTTGTCAGAGTCATCATAGCTGATATTGGTCAAGCCCGCTCCTATAAAAGTCGCCGTATAGCCGTCTGGCAATGAAAACGTAATATTAGTACCCGATGTATTGTCTTCGGTAAATGTCGTTACTCCCGCACTATTGGTATCTTCTAAGAGCACAACGGTATAACGAAGTGCTTCACTTTCACAAGAATTGCCATCTGTCGTTGTAATCCAAAAATGCGTCATCCCCTTCGTCGAACTGGTAATTCCTAAATCAGCCAAACTCGGAGAATAAGTCGTAGCTCCTGTAAATGGCGTAAGTGACGAGCTCAAATCCTCACTCGTGTATACCGTCACTGTATTGGTGGCTGACAAGAGGTTAACAGTAAATGGGGTCGTCGTTCCTACATAGCTCGACACCAAATACATGGCCTTGCCATCCTGAGCGACATCTCCGGCCGCAGTATTTGCTGCATTCTCGGTCAAATACGGACTACCTGTCCCTGGGTTCGTCCCCGAAACAACTGGAGTATCAAAAGGCGCTACGCTCGTAAGTGTAGCAAATACTCTACCGTCTGACTCGTCTGCCAAATGAATCGTACCTGATCCACCTGTACGTAGTACAGCCTCTGAAGTATACGCTGAGCTGCCTACAGCTCGTACTTTCAGACCTGATATCGTCAAGACATCAAGCGTACTACTCGATTGACTAGTCACCGTATAACTCACCTGCAATACCGAAGAAGTATGAGACAAAATCGAAGATGCCGAAATATCCCCACCCGTCGTATGATTGACTGACCCCGCAGAATTATCAAACTCAAAACCAGTCGGAAGTTCCAGCTTCAATGTACGAGCTGTTGCCGAACTACGAAAATCACTTGGGATGCTCTCTGTCAATACAATATCTCCCAATAGTTGGTACTCTCCATTGAGACACAAGTCTGTTAAAGTTGGAGCAGTGATCAAAACCCCGCCAGAGGACACATCCAACTTGTCAGCAGTAGTGGATACATTTCCTAAATTGTCTTCTGCGACTAGATACACATCGTAATTGGTATTATCCGCTCCTAACGCTATTGAGGTGACCCTATCCGTGGCCCCAACATTATGATCAAGGCTACCAAAAGAAGATGCTCCCGTACCTGCTTGTATTTCTCCTACAGTGGGTGTCGGAGCAGTACCATCAGGATATACTGCCCAATAGACCTTCCCTACTTCGTTCAATTGAGTCACCAAGCTCAACTCTCTTCCCTCTGCTGCAAAAGACGATGTAATGGTTGGTGACACGTCATCAAAACCTACTGTAAAACTCTCAGACACATCATTATCATTGCCTGCGTTATCTAGGACTTTATCGTCTATCAATGAGATCGTAATGTCTGCAGTCTGATCTGCAGTAGGCGTAATAGTCAAAGGATAAGTATTTCCACTGGCTGTTCCTACCACCAAACTCCCATCAGACAAAGCAAAATCAGAATTCTCCACTGTAGATACAGCCTCACTAAAAGCCGCATTCACCACGAATGAAGAACTATTTGTAGGATTCGTAACCGTACTAAACACCACGGTTGGTTTGACATTGTCAATATCGTACGTGGAAGAAACTTTATTTACGCCAGTACTTCCTCCCAATAGATTCCCCCCATAATCCTGAATCCCAGAACCTAACAAAGTAATACCCAAATCGCCATTCCCAGCTATTGATGAAATCGTCACTGTATAATCAGTATCTGGCGTAATCTCTGCCAATACAATCTGATTGCCAAACGCACTATTATTGGCAAGCAATTCATCCGTGGCTATCCCGTTGACAGTAGCCCCTGCTAAATCCACTACTATATCCTCCAATGTAAAATTTGCCCCATCTATTGCCTCGTCAAACTCAACGTCAAAAACAACCGTGGAAGAATTGGTAAGTGCAACAGCTGGTGAATTGAAGCTGACAAGCGCCTCAGGAAAATCATTATCTGTATCAATCACAATAACCTCGCTTGCAGCAAAATTGCCTCCTAAATCTGACACCTCTTGATTGCTATCGTCATAGCTCACGGTCAAATCGCCCACTGCTGCATTCAAACCAGAAGCTGTAGTCAATATCACTTCTTCATTTGTACCCGTAGTATTAGTTGCCGTCACGGTATATCCTGTCCCAGCACCATCTACAATTGTAAAATCACCAGGGTTTGCTCCACTCACTTGCATGATATCATCGTAGGTCAGTGTAATTTGCGTATCACTGTCCTTGGTTGCACTCTGCAAGCTCGGAACAGTCTGATCAAAATCAATCGCATACCCTGCGATGTCTGCCCAAATCAAAGTACTCGTAGCATCAGTAACTACAGTAGTAGTAGCTGTGAAACTCATAGTTAGATCTCCCTTCGCTCCTGACAAATCTATACTTAGAACAAGTTTATTATCTTCTGTACCATCTACCGCTACGGCAGTCGGGTTCATACTTGTGCCAACTGCATCTTGAATCACAAAATCAGTCAGGACACTACTATTCAGATCAATGTCTTTGTTGAATACTAATGTCAAATCAGACACACTTGTTTCTACACTGAGCATGACTAGTTCTTCTGCAGTACTGAATGCCCAAACCGAAGCATTGGAAATCCCCGAAAAGGCTACCCCCGAAGCATCCGTCAAAGCTCCAGACTGTATCAATACATGATAGTTTGTTTGTGGCTCAAGGCCCAAAGGTGGAGTGATCGTGACTTCATCATCGACAATGGTGACATCATTCACATCAATCACTGCATGAGTAATAGGCGGTACAACTTCTTCTATGATATAAATAGAACCCGAACCTTTGGCCATATCTTCATCAAAAGTAGCCACTAAATTGGCGTTCAACGACACCAGAGAGGCGCCGTTGGCAGGATTCAGTCCAGCAATGCTCGGAGGTGTAGTATCTTCTATTTCAATATTGTCAGCAACTACAGCGCTTAATGTCGACGCTGCATCTTCAAACGTCAACTCCTTTCCAGACCCGGCTTCATCAATACTCAAATCGGAAAATGTAATGCTCCCTGAGATCAAATCCTCAGACAAATCACCTGACAATGCCCCCGAACCTGCAGATAAAGAAACCTCTACAGTTGAAGATTCACCTAGATCATAGTTGTTATTTTTATCTACTGCATGAACAGTAGCGGTGATAACCCCTCCTCGGTCAAAAGTACCATCTGTTGGATCATCAGTCGCATCCAAAATTAACTTCGTAGCTATCACATCCACATCAATTTGATCTGACACAGCGGATGAAGCAGTACTCAAGGTTGAACTAGACGTGAAATTAATATCATCTGCGCTCAACGATATCTGTGTCACTAGACCATCTAGAGTTGAAGGATCGGTCACACTACTTTTCAGCCATAGACTCAACTTGAATGTTCTTGTTGAAGCATTATTCACTCTTCCCAATTCATTCGGACTACCATTTATCCCTGTGAAAGCTATCCCTCCTGCAGTAATTGCAGTTGTTTCTCTATTATCTCCAGCATCGTCATCTGCTTCCAGTTTTGCACCTGCAAAAATCTCAGACCAATTTGATGTATTGGCTACACCAGGGACAAAAGTGACCGCATCAAATGATAAATCATCCCCTCCACCTGTATATGGATTTTGAATATCAAAAGTAAACACCACTACTCCCGGACTAGCCTCTGCAATCGAAGAGATAGAAGTATGTGTTGCACTCTTAGTGATATAACCAGACGCACTCAAAAGGTATATATTTCCAGTACTTTCGCTGGCTGACATATTATTATCAGAAGCGTCTTCTATCAAAGTGCTACCATCTGAGTTTATCGTGATGTATTCGTCCCCATTGGCTGTCCCAGTGACACTCAAGTGAAATCGTAATACTGTCTCGCCACCCATCAGCCCAGTATCATCTGTCTTAGTAATCGACGTAACAACAGCATCAGTAGCTACCCCTGATCCTGTTTTTGTAAAAGCACTGTTAAACTCCGTATCAATAGTAGAAGCCAAAGCTCCTCCTCCAGGAGAAGCATATACTCCTTCACTAAAAAAGACATCGACATAACCATTGTCTATCTCCATAGTGGCATTGACAATCTTAGGAGCAGCCCCATCTGCTACGGCAGTAGCAGACCCTGTCTCCGAGGCATTGCTATTACCATCCACCACACTTCCCGTCGTTCCCAAATCGCTATACAGTACTGTAGTAGCATCTATCACTGTGGCATCCACTGGCGCACCCGACACTGTCAATTGCACAACGCTACCAGACACCGCTCCACTTGCTATTGTCAAACTAGAGTTGTTGGTAGGTAGACTCCAGTCACCTGCATCGTACGTACTCGAGGAAATATCTTCACTAAAGGTCACATCAATGCGATCAATCAAAGCATCATCATCTGTATCAAGATATTGGGCAGACAATACCACAGGAGCAGCCCCATCTGCTACCGTTTGATCCAAAGTTTCTACGTTAGCATTATCCAAAGCATCTTCAACAGCACCTGCAGTGATATCCAAGTCATTGGATGTGTAGCTTGTAGTCATCCCTGTCACAGTCAAGTTCAGTTTCTTGTCATCTGTCCCGTCTATTGCTAGCCCAGTCACCGTCACTCCTCCATCAAGTGTAAATGAGGCTACTGTTCCCGAAATCTCATCGATCGATTCATCAAATGTCAATTGAATCACGGTAGAACTGAGCGTCTCTGCACTCACAAAAACTGGTCCTGAAACATCATTGGTCAGCCCAGGACTTGATGCCTGCGCCACAAAAACTCCAACTCCATCGGTACTACGTGCCAAAGATTCTGAACCTGCATTGCCATTGGCATCCTCATCATAGGATGAAACACCGAAAGCAGTCTCCAATGCCGTCAGTTCCGTAGATCCTCCTGTCCCATAAACGAGGACATCAATCAATCCATCAGTTGTGATAGGGTCTGAGACATTAAAATCCCCAACACTTCCCACAAATAAAGCAACCGCTTCTGGGCCATCTTCAATATCGAAACTTCCCCAATCTAGGTCCGAGTTAGTCGCAGCAGCATCCCCTACAACCAACAACCCATCTGCACCAAATATCAACGAGGATAGATCAACACTATGTGCAACACTCTCTCCGTCTCCATTGTATACGACCAATACTGTACCTGTCAAATCCATCGATGCAGACACATCATACAACTCTACAAACTCATCCGTAGCGTTTGCATCTACTTCATTGATGGTCAACCCACTAGGGGTAATGAAAATATCAAAACTCTGTGGAGCAGAAGTATCCGTAGCTCCTCCACCATCATCCTCCAAGGTCACCGACACGGTAGTTTTACCCCATTTATCCGTCTCAGGGGTAAAAGTCAATTCACCAGATGCTTCGTCAATCGACGGATCAGTAGCAAACAATGTCCCATCAAAACCAGAAACATTAAAAGTCAACCCCTGAGAAGTACCGTCTCCATCTCCTATGCTTGTTGCAAATCCAGCCACTGTTTGTGCACCAGCATTTACGACGATCGTTAGATTACCTCCCAAAGTAAAAACTGGAGGGTCGTTTTCGGCCGTCACTGTGACCGTACGTGTATCACTTGCAGTATTTGCAGCTGCATCTGTCACCTCGACAGTCACCGTGCGATCCCCTGTCCCCGGATTTTCGGAAGTATTTCTATAATGGACGGCTTGTAAAGTTTGTTGTACCAAGGCGTCCGTTGCTGAAGCATTGAAGGTAATGGTCAATATAGTTCCATCCGTCACTGTACCTTCACTCGCACTGAGTGTTCCAATAACGGTTGCATCATCCAAAAGATTCGTAGCATTTGTATTGATTGTACCCACTACATTATCGGGGATACTAATCTCATCCTCAGCTTCATTGTTGGAGGTGATCTGTATAGTCATCGTACCTCCATCCCAATCTCCTTCTGGATCTGACACAGTTGCAGACGCATCAATGGGCGTGGCTAGATCGTTTTCGATATAGTCCAAATCTGAATTATCAACCGCAATAGACGGAGTCTGAGCCATCACAGAAGTAGAAACCGAAGCAAGTAATCCCAGTACCAAAAAGGGAATGAACGCACGCGATCGCATGGCTGATGTAAACATCATCCCCAACGCCCAAACGTATTTTTTTCTCATAGCCAGTTTACTCTTTAGGTTAGGTATTAATTTTCTAACGTTATTTTTTTCTCCCATCATTCTATCTATTCACTTCCGAAATCCCGTCTAGGCGACCACAAAGATAGCCTTCTTTCCACACTATGTATCAAGTATTTAGCGCAAAGCTTCCTACTTAAACTCTCCCCTACTGTTCGTTTTCAATAAGGACATCATAGAAGTCGAACCAAAATCTACTGTTGCTCCTATGACTAACGCACCATCCTCCCGCAATATTATTGCATTGGCTTGGTCATTGTCTTCACTTCCATATACTCTAAAATTGTCTGTATCCAAATTGCCAAACCCATCTACACGAAACAAGACAATTTCGTTTTCCTTAAACTCTCGATCTGAACCTGGAGCCGTATAGCTATTGAGCTGCCCAGCGATAGTAATATCTCCATTGGACAAACGCACCAGATCTTTGCCCTGGCTACCCTCTGCAATTATGCCCATGTCCTCTACCACATCGATGACAAATCCACCAGCCACAGTTTTGGGCAGACTCTTAGGGACATTCAAAAAGAAAGCTTGATCATTTTGTTCATTGCCTGACGTACCAGTGATCAGCAAATCATTGCCATAAGCTATGACACTAGCAGCTACATCTGGCACGGACGTCCCGTAATAGTTGTTGACTCCCGGTGTTCCACTGAGTGGATTAAACTCCGAAATAAAGACATCCCGATTGCCATACCCTACACCACTACCCACTGGAATCGTCACAGTCGCTACATAAAAATACTCACCTTCATCCTGCACCAGTTTGACTCCTGTATCTTCCAGGCGCAATCCCGTAATGTCTATCCATGTCGGTTCGAAATCCGAGGCATGCCAATCCAACGACGCGTCTAGACTCATCAAAAATATACTCTGAGGGTCTGTCAAATACACATCACTACTCCATGTCTCCACACTCCCCAATACAATAAACTGATTGTTCACCTCATCAAACACCACATCCGCTCCCAACGTAGATTTGTAGCCTTGATCATCAATAGCTGTCGCGCTACGGTCGTCATAAAACTGGTATGAGAAGGTGTCAACAGCTTCCCCTGTACTCAAATCAATATTTACCATGAAAATCCTAAGTGTATCCGATATATCACTGGTACCGATCGCCATCGCATTTTGATCATTGTTGAACAGGTGTATAGATGTAGGTACATCTTGGCTCTCCGCATTGCCGACTACTCCATCATCATAGCCATAGGTCTGTTGCCAGATTCCATTGCCTGCCGAGTCTGTCTTGATCAAATAAAAATCATAATCATTGGCTGTGGTATTGTTGGTAAAACCCAACAATAGAAACTCATCCGAGGATGTTTGCACCAAGTCTACCACTCCTTCTGTATCTGTGGTCCCAAAGTATTTGATAAAAATCTCAGATGGATCCAAACTGTTTGGATCTTCCTCCATACAGCCCAGCATCAGCATTAGACTCATTATAGAAAGTATCGTTCTCATCGACTTGTTTCTCATCTCTCTTTCCTTTTACGGTTCACTTTCTGCAGCTTCTTATCGGAGTACTTCTTCGGGTTGTAGAACGAATGGATATAACCCGCAGAAATCGCCATACTATTGATTACTTTGTCATCATCCGTATGGCTAACATCAAAATTGAGCTCTTCAGACCCATACCGATTCTTGACAAAATTCTTTGCTCCCACACTATAACTTCCTTCAACAAAAAACGAATCTGTCCGTTTAAAATCAATCTTAACTCCCAAACCTCCCATGTAAGACCAATTGGAAGTATAGCGCATGTTATTTGCCTTCAAATCCAAACCTGTCAAAAATTTGGTTCCAAGTCCTGCTCGGTTACCAGACATATTGGCACTAAGAAGGAAATCATACGATGCTCCTAATGTCACATAAGGGGTCACTCCGCCAAGAGGGATATTGTATCGCAACGCTACTGGAGTTTTCAACCAGTTTTGTTTTTCTTTCATCACCAAAAAAAAGGAATTGGTCGGTTCATAAGTACCGTTACTTATTACATTATAATCCACATCAAAACTATGTGCCGAATAAATCAAACGGACCACCAATTCTAAGTTTTTGACGACCATGTACTCGAAACTCAGCCCAGCCCGAAAGCCTAGGTCTGAATCAAAAGACTTGGATATCACTGTGCCCGTAGAATCAAACCCAGGATTCATGGAAGAGGGCATATAGGTTGCAAGTGACTTGACATTGGAAAAATTACCCCCAGCCAGAATTCCCAATCGAAATATCGGCTTGGAACGATACTTGGCAAATAAATACTTCAACTCCGCAGGATCGTTGGGGTCATTGCCTGGATGCTCAGGATCGACCAACAGCAGATTAACTACTGCATCTTCGGCCTCAGGCTCATTGTCCATGAATATGTATACCAAAGCCAACAAGCGATATGCTCTCGTTCGCTCCTCTTTGGTAAATCCTTCCTTCCCTCCATGGAGACAGTTGCCCTCGTTCAGCTTTTTAGTGACCTCATAGAGTCGCCCTGACTCGTACAGATCTTCTGCCTCACTCAATTTTTGGGTACATCCACCCTGTGCCATTGACTCTAAGGTCAATAGAGATAAGAGTACCAGTGGAATAAGTATTTTTTTCAAACTACGTTCTGTTTATTATTCTAATTCTTGTCTTTTGGGTAATCCCTCACAAGTAAATTCATACTCGATATCTTCGCCGACATATGCCGCCCACGTGGTCTCACTTAGGTTTTCGTCGATCAGATCAAAACCACAAATGGACTCTGCCATTTCATCCGGGGTGGTCGGCCACAGTCTTATAACTCCTTCTCCTGAGCCCGTCAGGAGCGATTGACCGTCTGGAGCGAACTGCACCGTCCAGACCCAACCTTTGCTACCCACTCTGTCCAAGCTTTGGTGATCATCGAGATCTATCGGTAGATCATTGAGATAGTCCATCACCCATAGCTTGGCTGTCCCGTCCAAACTTGAAGAAGCCAACAACGTGTTGTCATTGTTGAAATTCAACTCTGAGATCGTGGCACTATGTGAGGTCAGTTTTTTGATGGTTTTGTTCTCCTCTAGATTCCACAACACGATATCTCCATCCTCATCACCAAACGCCAACACCTTGCCATCATGGCTGAAAGTCACCGCACTCACTGCCGCTCCTTGTTGGACATATAAGGAGGTCTCTTCATAGCCATTTTCCATATCCCAGATATAGATGCTACCCGAGTCACTCCCCCCGGCTAGGTATCTTCCGTCTGGGCTGAGTGCCAAAGTTTTGACCCTAGATGCGACACGTGAAATTTCCTTGTTTCCATTGAAATCATTGAAGCGAACGACCTTGTCACTTGATGTAAAAATGAAGCCCTTGTTGTCATTCAAGAAAAGTAAATCAAAAACAACCCCATTGTGTCCGCTCATCTCTTTCGGCAAGGCCTCTTTGTCTTTGAGGTTGTACAGCAAAATCTGATCGGTATCACTCCCTACAGCTAGCCATTTTTCATCCGGACTGATATCAACGACACGGTTGACTTGATTGTCATTCAACAGCTCCGAGCTTTGGCGCGTTTTCAGATCCCAAGACAAGATACGACCATCACTCCCTGCGGAGAACATGCGCTTGCCATCGTTGGAGTACTTGAGCGATCTCACCGCTCCTGTGTGACCAATGAAATGATTGAACGTCGACGAATCGCCTCCTGTCAAGGCTTTGGTTGCATAGTAGACCCCTGCATAAACATCTGGATTGTATTGCTTGCTATTGTATTTGTCATCAAACATCCATGCTTGGCGAGCAATCAGAGCCTGCTGCTCAATATCCTCATCGATATTCTGTGACTTGATCGCCATAGAGTTGGCAATAGCTTGGTAGCGTAATGCCAATGCTGCCAACTTCTGTTCGTTGGCTATCTGCGCACTGCTATCCGCCGATAGTTTGGCGATCCTCGCTACCTCCGCACTTTCCTGAGCCTTCTTGGCATTAAGATTCGCTCGCTGCTCAGCCTGCTCTGCCTTCTGTCTCTGTATATCGGCCAGCTGCTTTTGCTCTTCTGCTTTTCGCTGTTGCACACGGGCATTGTCAGCAGCTTCTTCAGCCAATCGAGCTTGTTTTCTCGCTTCTGTTGCCTTTTCAATCGCAATTTCCTCTTGCTTTTTGGCGTTGGCCTCAGCCAATCTCGCCAGTTCCAAGTTTGCTTCTGCTTTGGCCGTTTGCTTCTTCGCTTCCCCTTTCTGAATCTGAGCCATGACCACAAAGAAGATACACACCAGCATCGCCACACCAAGGACTACTGCTACCAGTCTAGACCGTTGGAGAGCACGCTTCTGCAACAATTCCTTGTTGCGCTGTTCTGTTTCGTAGGCCTTTTTACTGGTCTCCAAAAACACCATCGTACGCTCAAAAGCAGGATCATATCGCTGACCCCATACCAACGTGGGTTTATTTTCTTCTTGCCAGTTGAGTGCGAGTTGCAAATCGGGCATTTTCCAAAGTCCAGCTCGTCCCATTTGGAACCTCTCACCCGATTCGGCGAGTTTGAGATACATTTCGGCAGAACGCGATTCTTCATCCAACCACGACTTCAGTCGCGTCCAGATCCGCATCAAACTCTCGTGAGAAATATCAATCACCGTATCTGAATCCAATCTCACTCCATGTGGGGGCATGAGTAGTGTACGGCCTGGTTCTCTAAACTTATCTACTACACGTCCCACCTCGTCTTCTGTTACTCCTGAGATGGCAGCTACTGTAGCTATTTTTGTAGGGCGTCTGATACCAGACGATTCCGTTCCTCTTTCGGTCAGTGCTTTGAACATTGACTCACAAATCTGCTGTTCTCGTTTGGACAAGGAATCAAAAGCTTCATTGGCGTGTTGCGACAAAGCCTCTCGTAGCGTACCGACGGCATTGTAATGCTTCAAATCCATCGGTTCGTCTTCCTTCCGGTGCTCTTTCCAAAACTGCCAAGTTCGCATGAGCGCATGCTGCAAAATCGGTAACTGATCAGGATTGTCTCCCACATCATTGAGCAACTGCTGTGTCAATCTCGGCGCAATCTTGCCCCCTCCTACTGCCACGGGTCCTTCGATCGCTAGACGCTTTTGATCGCGTGTCATCTGGGGGATTAGATAGTGACTATCGTTGATCATCTGCGTCAATTCCGGAAACTGAGCACAGTCCCCTATAAAATCCGAACGCATAGTGATGGCCACATATATCGGTGCATCGTACTGATGTACTGCCTCAAGCAACAAGTTGACAAACGCCGAGGACTCATCCAAATCCGAAGACAGTGTCTCCAATTTCTTGTATCTAAAAAGCTCCTCAAACTGATCCACCAAAATCAATACGTTCTCATGTTCGGAAGCCTTGAGTTGCTTGACTACTTCGATCAGTCCTAGCGAACTACTCCTCAACACAGTCGAGGTAATCGTCTTGCGAATCAGCTGATCCTCTTCGTCTATGCTGTTGTACTGCTCGTCCTTCATCAGCAGAGACTCTGCCAAATTATCTATAGGGCCTCCACCTGGGCGTGTCACGACAATCCGCCAGTTGGAACCGGCCTGCGTCATAAATCCTCCATGCAGCGTCGGGATGAGCCCACAGTACATCAACGAAGATTTACCACTACCCGAAGCCCCAAGGATACCAACGAACTTGTTTTCGGACAACTTCATCAATACTTCGTCGCTTTGTCCTTCTCTTCCGAAAAACAAATGGCTTTCTTCCACTCCAAATGGTCTCAACCCTGGGAACGGATCAACGAATTGAGCAAATTCTTGCTCCTGCTCTTTAGTAAGTAATTCTTTTTCGCTCATGTTAGTTTTCCAGTTTAGCCAAGAATGGATCAAGTGCACCAGGAGTAAACCCACTGCCTCCCAATATCATTGTTCGTGTCAATTGCACATTTTGCTGCTCTACCTTGTCCATATCCTCTGCAAAAATCGCTGTAACCTTCATCGGTTTGGTTCGACCAAAACCAGGTGCTTTGAGCAAATCCTGAAGCTTGGTTTTCATCCAATCCTCAGAAGACTTGCCAAAATAGATCAAAGAAGCATCACAGCGCCTCAAGTTTTCTTGATGCAAATACCTCAAATCCATCAACTTCCCTTCAAACAAAGTAGTAACGACGTTGTACCCTTTTTCTTTCAAATACCCCGCAATAGGCTGGGAAGATTCTACATCAAGCTGATCACAAATCAGGTAGATGATATTGCCCTCATCAGGCAAAGACCGGTCTTCGTGTATCTCTTTGGCTTTGAACCTTCCTCCCGTCACCAGCTCTTCACGAATGATGGATTTCAATTCTTGCAAAGGGATCTGCAATACCTCCGCTTCATCAAGAGCTGCAGCATCACTCTTTAGGTCTTCAATGAATATCTTCTGTCTCTCGGTGACATTTTTCAAATCAGGCGACAACCAAATCAATCGACTGAACTTGTCTCCCCCTCGCTTTTTCTTGTTTTTTTCATGTACTTCATAGGTGTACTGTGAGGCGATTTTGTTCTGAATATCTACAACAGAAAGCTCCGATCCACGTGGCGTATAGCCATAATCCTCACCGATCAAGTGTATGGACAAGCAACAAGATTCTAAGTCACGCTTGACAGCTACCTCAAGAGAATGCACCTCCTTGGGCAAGGACTGATCAGGCAGTACCCGGTATCCATGACGTATCAACTCTCGCTTGACAATATCTCGTTGGATGATCATATCCACCCCCGAATTCGCCAAATAAATCGTTTTGTCCTTCTCTATTTCCGCTACGGAACTTTGCTCCGTCGACAACTCTGCCAATTTCTGCTGTACCTGGTGAATATCATAGGCCATATCGACCATTTTCATCCAGTAACTACGTTCAGCCTCATTCCCAAAAAACCTTCGGAATTCCTGAGGTTCCCCTGTCAACGAGTCTATTTGATAAAAATCATACGACAGGATATCCGAATAATCCGGCAAATATTCATCCACATCTATGGGGAATTTGATCACCTTGTACAACCTAGATATCCCACCCAATTGGAGACTGCCATTTTCTTTGGCAGAGCTAGCAAAGAGGTTGACACCATTGATCAGTGTTGGGTTATTCAAAAAGTCCTTGGAAAATATCGCCACCAAAGTCGCACTCGAGTTGTACAAATCGACATGACTATCATTTTCATTGACCAACTTGATTTTGGACGGTCGGCCAGAAACTTGCTCAACTAGCGTAGACAAAAAACGATAAAAGTTGGTAACCCACCCTTTCTCTCCTCCGCCAATAGGTTGATCATCTAGGGTATGATAGGCAAGTAATATATCGTATTCAAATTCCATTCACTGATACTTTACAGGTGCGTTTATCCAATAAATATAGATTCCTCTTCTTCTTCTATTTCACTTTCATTGACCACAGTCAATATACCATCTACCATCTCGACGTTTCGCGAGACAGCATCATACAGGTCATCTTTCCCTATTGCCAACAAGAGGCTTTCTTCTTCACTGGCTAGGTTATAAGGGCATTTGTCAGAAGTCAATATAAGCTTGTGCCCAATGATTCCGCGCTCTTCCAGAATCCGTGAACTTCCGTCCTCGTATTCCACCCGGAGTTTGCCCGCAAGCACTACATATACTGGTGTCCCTCCCGAGTCTCCGATCTCGCTTATGGTTGTATTTTCGGACACTTTGATTTCCTCAAATCGATTGGCCAAATCCAGTAATATTACGCCCGGAATCTGTTCAAACACCTCGATCTGCTTGAGCATAATCGCACGCTCGATCACCAGTAGTTTTTGATGAAACCCTTCTTCCTTTGCCTTAAATACTGGAGGAACAATATCCTTGTCCAATGCCTTCTTTAGCGATGTTTTCAAACGCTTGGTGTGATACTGGTAGGCATCCTTGTCCAATTTATACATCGTCGCAGCTGCTGTCTGCACCATTACATAATCTGGATTAAACAAATTAGCAATCATGTCATCGGTCACTTTCTGCCCTCGTACCTGAGCCAGCTTATACATCGCCAAGCATTTGGTGTATTTATTGATGTTGTTGTAATCTCGATTGACGATCTGCAGAAGCAAATCCGAATAATCTGTAAAATTTTCTGGAGGGAAATAGTTGTTGAGCTTTTTCAACTTTTCATCTATCGGGATGTCATCCAACACCGCCGACAACTTTGGTTTCAGAATCTCATCCACAAATATGTCGAGCATTTCTATCCCAAAGGACACACTATCCGTCGTACCCAGGTCGATGTTGTCTCGGACTAGTTTGATACTCTGTGCATCATAGATCATTGACAGCAGCATAAATATCAAGTCAAAATTCTTCTTATTCTCTTCTTCGAAGGCCGTATGGATCATCTTGTCATAAAAGTCGTCCCTGGGGATATCTTGTACTGCCTTGACATTCCAAGCCAAGTCGCTGATCGTACTTTCGATGGCAATCTTGATACGTGCCGCATGAAAATCCTTGGCTTCAAAACCTATAAAACTAAGCGACAACAATAGTTCGGAAACAATGACCTTGTCAGGAAAATCAATTTTCTTCCACAACATCTCGGTAGCCGTTTTGCCGCCTATCTTACCCATGATCTGCACTATACGTACCATCGTGTCTCGATGCTGTGCCGTCTTGTAAAACGCAGAGTCAATCGCATAAAAGACCGTTTCTCCAGAGGCAATCAATGCTGAATCCGCATAATTGCTATATGCGGGAATGTGGAGGTTTTCGATGAGTACATTCCAAAATTCTGGTCTCCGCAGTTTTCCCGCGGTGGTGATCGCTGCTCTACGCACCGCTGGATTGATATCTCTCAGCAGCTCTGTCAAGAACGGCACGAACTTATCCTCTTCCAGTTTTGCCAAAGCACGAGCGGCATATATTCGATCTTCGATCTCCGTAGAACGTACCAGTTTCTTGATATGTCCTTCATTGAGCTGATAATCTTCGAGCTCATGCAATACCTCGAGCGTATCCGCTGCTGTCCTTCTGACCTCTGCATCTTCTTCTTTCTTGATCTCTCTTTCGAGAATCTCCAGTGTACTATAGCTTTTCAAAAACCCCAATCTATAATAGGCGTACTCTCGAAGTTCCCGATGCTCCGAACGGATAAAATCCAGCAAGGAGAAATCCAAAATGATTGGCTCCATTTTCTCCATCAGTTTGAGCGCATTCATCACCCGAACAGGGTCTCTACGTCTCAGTTCACGCTTGATGATGTTGATGGTATTGTATTCATTTTTGGTTCCTGCACCCTTGAGCCGTGCTTTTTGTTCTTCGAGAGTCAACAGCAACTGAGACTTGTATTCTGTATACAGTTTGCCCGCATAGTAAATGATAAACACCGCCAACACGAGGATAAAATATGCGTAGTGAATCAACTTAAAAAAGGCCAACAACCCCATCGCAATCTGCATCCCGCCTGCCACAAGAATTGCAACTTGATTGACCACCCCTTCGATTCGAGACTGAATGTCAAATCGAATTTTAATATCAAAAGGAAGAAAGAACAGCTTGAAAGCAGGGCTTTCGAGGGCATCTTTCAGAGATGAGGTAAATACTTTTCCTACCACTAGAAAGATAAAGAAATACAAAAACTCATCCGTTTTCTCTTCGTACCCAAACATGTGGCCCGAAAAAATCGCTCCCATCGTAAAGAGTCCGAGCACCAGAGGCATCACCATCAGCGACACTCTTAATCCAAATCGACCAATAATGATATCGTTGATAAAACTCTGAATCGTAAAACTCAAAAGCATAACAGCCGCATTGGCAAACGACAAGAAATCCCTCAATTCTGAATCATCACCCGTTTCTTTGTTGACTGGATAAAATATCTCTGTCGCAGAAATATAAACGTAATTGGCAAACACAGCCGATCCCATCGAAAACACCATAAACAAACACAGCATGCGCATGTACTTGTCCTTGAAGAGATCCATGTAAGAGATCTTTTTGACATTGATGTTTTGATCTTTTCTAATCTTGGTAGCTATGTCAAGGTTGTAGTCTTTGACAATCCAAATCGTGATGACCAAAACCCCAAAAGCCGAGACGGCTGAGATAAGCAGTAGATCGTAGGTTTCATCTATGATGGATAACCTCGTCAACAACGGGATCGAAAAGAAAGCGATCATCGTAGCTGTCAACTGCCCTGTATCAATCCCTCCAATGGTCCTCTTCGCTTGTTTGAGGTCAAAAATCCTACCGAAGATACCCCAGAAGCCCAGCAGTGTCACGGCTGAAATAGGCCCGTTCATCACAAACAATATAAAAGGGAGAATGTGAAAGCCTTTATCCGTCTGACTGTAGTCAAAGTACCAAAAAGCCAGCCTAAGTAGCGATATAAACAAAAATGTAAGGAATACATTGGAGACGACGAGTGTCGAAAAATTGGAACGCTTCTGAATGTAAACATATAATGCAGTGGTAAATACCCCAAGCACTCCTGTCACAAAAAAGGCATCGTCAAGGTAAGCCTTGCCCACAGTACTGATGAATAGTGTCTCTGCCCCTACAAGGTAAGTGGCCAAAAACACTCCCATAAAGAAACCCTTACCCAAAAGTAAAAGCATGGTTTTCTCTTCACCGGGTTTCCCCCCAAGAAAGGCTAAAAAAGATTGAAGCACAGTTTAGCGTTAAGTTAGTATTCTTCTCTTTATTGAATAAAGAATTGACTACTTCAAAATGAAATTATACTTTTCCAAGATTACATTGCTCATTTTCCTCCTGTCACATCCTGTCTATCTTGAGTCCAAGAACTGTTATAACTTACATTCGTCCATAGCTGACATCTCTAACATTCAAACTTAAGAAAAAAAACGCTATTCATGTAACATTAGTATAACATAACCCGTCCATCTCGAGCACCAATAAGCACATATGTAGATACTTCTGAAAATGATGCAATTCATACCTGCAATAATCCTACTATTTGCATTTTAACAAGATGTAGGATTTTGACCATTACACAGTAAATCAATGGTTTAAAGCCCTTAACTTTGGTTCAACATTAAACCAAAAATTGAATCAAATGCAACAGTTCGGAATCATCCCAGAAGCTCACGGAATCGAGTTCTCTGGAATCCAAAATGCGGCGACCGTCAAATGGAACCTAGCGCCGGCAGCACTCATCGAAGAAGCCATCATCAACCAAGAAGGAACCCTGACTGACACCGGAGCGCTCATGTGCGACACAGGCAAATTCACCGGTCGCTCCCCCAAGGATCGCTTCATCGTCCAAGACGAAGTATCTAGCCCACATATCTGGTGGAACGACATCAATCTCCCCTTCGAAGAGGAGCAATTTGATCGCCTTCATCAAAAAATGATCGACCACCTGGCTGGGAAAAAGATCTACGCCAGAGATGCTTATGCAGGTGCTGACAAAACCTATCGTCTCAATCTACGAGTCATCAACACCCAAGCTTGGCACAACCTGTTTTGTTACAACATGTTCTTGCGACCGGAAAGCTACAAGCTCAAAGATTTCAAGCCCAACTTCACCATCTTGTGTGTCCCAGAATTCGAAGCTGACCCAAAGACTGACGGGACGCGAAGCAAAAATTTTGCAATCATCAACCTCAAGAAAAGAACCATTCTGATAGGTGGCACAGCCTACGCTGGAGAAATGAAGAAAGGAATCTTCTCGGTACTCAACTACCTACTCCCTGTGCAAGAGAATGTACTGTCTATGCACTGCTCTGCCAATATGGGCTTGCAAAAGAAGGATACTGCGATCTTCTTTGGACTATCCGGCACGGGAAAAACAACCCTCTCGGCAGACCCCAATCGCGACCTCATCGGGGACGACGAGCACGGCTGGACTGCATCCAACGTATTCAATTTTGAAGGAGGCTGCTATGCCAAAGTCATTGATCTCAAAGAGAAGAATGAGCCGGACATCTTTCGCGCCATCAAATTTGGCTCGATTGTCGAAAACACACGCTATTTTGACCATACGCGGGAAGTAGACTATGAAAATGTGTCGGTGACCGAAAATACACGAGCAGCTTACCCGATCCATCACATCCACAATGCGGCCACCCCATCCATTGGCGGCATCCCTCGCAACATCTTCTTTTTGACTTGTGATGCTTTCGGGGTGATCCCTCCCATATCCAAAATGAGCAAAGGTCAAGCGATGTACCACTTCATCTCAGGCTATACCGCAAAAGTCGCCGGTACAGAAGCGGGGGTGACCGAACCCCAGACCGTATTTAGTGCATGCTTTGGCGCACCATTTTTGCCACTGCACCCGACCAAGTACGCTGAAATGCTCGGTAAAAAAATGGAAGAAAATGAGGTAAATGTATGGCTCATCAATACAGGGTGGACAGGAGGCCCATACGGTATAGGATCTCGTATGAAACTCAAATACACCCGAGCCATGATCTCCGCTGCACTCAACGGTACACTAGACAATGTAGGCTATCGGACACATTCTATCTATGGTGTAGAGATCCCGATGACGTGCCCAGAGGTCCCCTCAGAACTCTTGAGTCCGCGTGAAACGTGGAAAGACGACAAAGGCTACTATGCCAAAGCCAACGAT
This sequence comes from Reichenbachiella sp. 5M10, assembly GCF_002742335.1. Classification (NCBI taxonomy): domain Bacteria; kingdom Pseudomonadati; phylum Bacteroidota; class Cytophagia; order Cytophagales; family Reichenbachiellaceae; genus Reichenbachiella; species Reichenbachiella sp. 5M10. Next base: position 2,714,575 of record NZ_MDGR01000007.1, read on the forward strand.
CTCGCGTACAAATTCATTGAAAACTTCAAGAAGTTTGAAGAGTATGCCAACGATGAAATCATGTCTGGGCAACCTACCCCCAACTTGACTCATCAATAAGTCCTGAATAAGGCGGTCATATGGCCGCCTTTCCTTTACCTACATGATCATCCCTACGATGGTAGCAGACAGCAGAGAGGCAAGTGTCCCCGCCACAAGTGCCTTCATTCCAAGCTCGGAGAGCATGACCTTTTTGTCAGGTGCCAATCCCCCAATGCCTCCTATTTGGATTCCAACAGAAGCAAAATTGGCAAAACCACACAGCATATAAGTTGCCATGATGATGGATTTCTGATCGGTAAACGCTCCTTCGCCTTTGAGTCTAGCCAAACTCTCGTACCCGACAAACTCACTGGCGATGAGTTTCTCACCCAGCAGTCTTCCCACCAATGTAATGTCCTCACTCGCTATACCTATGAGCCACATAAGTGGCGCAAACAAGTAGCCCAACAAAAACTCTAAACTCAGCGCAGAATAGTTGCCGTTCGAAAAAGATGCAATCGAAGCATTCCACCCCGTCCATGCGCCAAGTTCAAACAAGACAAAATTGAACATCGCAAGAAAGGCAAAAAACACGAGCAACATCGCACCAACATTGAGCGCCAATTTCAATCCTTCGGTCGTCCCATTTGCCATCGCATCCAAAAAATTGGAGCCGACATTCATACGACTGACTTTCACCTCGGTATTGATGGGGTCGGTCTGCGGATATATGATTTTGGAAATGATCACTGCTCCTGGTGCAGCCATCACGGAGGCTGCCAAGAGGTGTTTGGCAAATATCAAACGTTGTACAGGATCACCCCCTCCTAGAAAACCTATATAGGCTGCTAATACACCTCCTGCCACAGTAGCCATCCCTCCTGTCATCACGAGCAGGATTTCAGAACGGTTCATATTCTGGAGATAGCCTTTGATCAATAACGGTGCTTCGGTTTGACCCAAAAAGATATTACCCGCAACACTCAAGCTCTCTGCACCACTCAGTTTGAGAGCTTTGCTGAGTAGCCACGCCAAGACATATACGACCTTTTGGATAACCCCCAAGTAAAAAAGCACACTTGTAATCGCCGAGAAAAATATGATTGTAGGCAGTATTTGCAAAGCAAACACATACCCAAAGGACTCTGCATCCATCATGTTTCCAAACAAGAACTCACTCCCTACCTTGGTAAACTCAAGTATTTGGGTAAACCCACGACCTACGTAATCAAAGATCAAACGTACCACAGAAAGGTACAATATACTCATAGCAAGAAGCACTTGAATCACAAGCCCTATCCCCACTATCTTCCACGATATCGCCTTGCGATTGCTACTGAAAAGCCAGGCAATCACGATAATCACCAGCATCCCCAAGACACCACGAAGTACCGAAACAAACGACCCTCCCTCTGCCACTTCATCTACGACAACTGCTTCGTGCGAAACGGTGACATCAGGAAGAGGCTCATCCATGTGGAGCAAGGTATCGACAACTACTTCGTAGCTGAGAGAGTCCTGGGCTTGTACAGTGTCTATCGAGCACATCAAGACCACAAACAGGAGGAGAAATACGCGTCTAAAAATCATCAAATGGACGTTGTGTTGAATGTATCAAAAGCTTAAAATAAAGGCTCATAGCGCACAGGACAAAGGCTTTGGCCGAATACTTTTCTTTTTATGAGAAAAAGCACACTTTGCTGTCGATGGCTTGTGACGTATCTTTGGCTTTTCGTCACCACATGCCCTATGAAAATTCAGTTCGAAGAAGGGAAATACGCCCCAGAACAAATCCATTCTCTAAGTGAAAAACACCCCGAATTTGAGGTTCTGACTCAGTTCGTCAAAGGTTGGTTGTCCAAGCAAAGTGAGTTCACTTTTCACAGTTCGGGCTCCACAGGCGTCCCCAAACCGATCATCGTAAATCGCAGACAAATCGAGGCAAGTGTCCAAGCCACTGCACGACACCTGCAGTTGCAACCTCAAGACCGAGTACTTCTCTGCCTCAACCCGCAGTATATCGCCTCACTAATGATGGTCGCACGTGCACTTATCTTGGATTTAGACCTGCTTCTCACCCGTCCCAGTTCCAATCCGCTTTTGCAACTGGACTCCTCTGTTGATTTTGCATCCTTTGTACCCTATCAAATCTACCAAATGATCGCTGACGACAGCTTGGTGCAGCTCAGCAAGATTCGCACCGTATTGATTGGCGGTGCTCCTCTGAGCAGAGCAGCCTTCGAACAACTCGCTTCATTGCCCAACCGTCTATACCTCACCTATGGCATGACCGAAACCGTCAGTCATATCGCCCTCATGCCGATCCACGGTCACTACGAAGAGGCGCTGTATCATGTACTCGAATCCATCACCATCGGAACCAATGCTCAGCACTGCCTTCACATCCAAGGGGTCGTCACCAACGATACCCGTATCCAAACAACAGATGTTGTAAAACTACACTCAGACAGGAGCTTCGAATGGTTGGGTAGAGCAGATCATGTCATCAACTCTGGAGGCATCAAAATCCATCCCGAGCAACTCGAGAAAACCATCGCTCCATGGCTAGGAGACACCGCATTCTTCATCGCAGGGGTCGAAGACCCAGTACTCAACGAGAGGTGTATATTGGTCACCGAATCCCCCATCAGCACAGATACCTTTGTACAGATACAAAATCAAATCACTCGGATATATAGCAAGCATCACGTACCCAAAGAAGTGAAAGTCTCTGGTCCCTTTGTCAAAACAGACAGTGGAAAGGTAAAAAGAAAAGAAATCGTACAAGAAATCGCTTAGACCCGTACCACGACCTTGCCCGTGGATTGTCCACTCTGGAATAGCTTGATCGCCTCATGCAATTCATTGAAAGCAAACACTTGACCGACGAAAGGCTTGCCCAAATCCAACTTACTCATTTCTAAGAGCAACTCATCCATGATTTCGACTTTCTCATAGAGCCATATCAAATTGAACCCCATCACAGATTTATTGTCCTGAATCATCTCTTGGGGATCCAGTTTGGGCCGGGTGATAAACTTCCACAAAAGCTTCAGGTAATTGGGCTTAGACCCTGGTGAGGCAAATTGCGAAGCTCCTACCACCACCATTCGACCTTGTGGTGCCATGGTCTTGTAGCCTGCTTTGAATACCGCTCCGCCTATCGTCTCGATGACGAGGTTCAACTCCCGCCCATCGAGGGCTTGCACCAAATCCGCTTCGAAATTCTTGCTACGAACGATCTGTGCATCAAATCCTTCTCGCTTGAGCACGTCCATTTTCCGATCACTACCAATGGTCCCCACGGTGAATGCACCATAATTTTTTGCGATGCGGTTGGCCAGTATCCCTACTCCACCTGCCCCACTATGGATGAGAACGTTCTGCCCCTTTTTCAGCCCGCCCAAGTATACCAACGCGTAGTAAGCGGTCAGTCCCTGTACCAAAAACGCAGCGCCTTCTTCGTCCGTCCATCCCTCAGGCAGTGGCACAATGTGACGATCATCGATATTCAACCGTGTAGCATAGCCACCGAAGCGTGTCACGCCCATCACACGATCTCCCACCTTGTAGTCTTTGACCTCCGCACCGATCGATTCGATCACGCCACAAAACTCCAACCCAGGCACAAAACTCCCCTTGGGAGTGGCACTATATAAGCCATGAATGGCAAACACATCTGCAAAATTGAGCCCAATCGTACGTACAGCGACCTGCACTTCATTCGCTGCTGGTGCTTCGAGTTCTTCTTCTACCAGCTTGAGGTTAGAGGTAGCTCCTACTTTGTTGATTCGGTACGCTTGTCTTTGCATCTGAAATGTATTTTATCTTGGTGCAAAGATGAGGAAAAGCGTCTTACTTTTCGGGGTTTGCAGTACAGTTTTCCAAGTACGACATGTATGTTCTATCAATTATCCAAGGCCCCATCTTCTACCCAGCAGGCTATCTTAGCGATTTCTTCGTCGGTAAGCACACCCTCTTTGGGCATGGTCTTGTTTTGCGTATTCTTTTTGATGGATTCAGCTTGCTGCTGAATGACCGAAAACTCTGAAAAATCAGGAATCCCGTTGCCTGCGACATGACATTTGGCCAAGGTACAATTGGTCGAGATGATCTCTGCTACCTCCATACTATAACTAATTCCAGAGGGTACATATACGGTTGTTTCATCTTGGCAACCCGCCGCATCCTGCACCACCAAATCATGCATCCCTTGACTCAAGTCAGTATAAACTTCTTCTGTCGCAAAAGCCCCTCCATCGAGACTGTAACTGTACACCGCATCCGGCGCCTCTGGCACCAAGGTCAGCTGCCCAACCGTCCCTCCACATCCTGCGGCTTGATCAATGATCACCTCTACTGACAAGTCCGGTATATCCGAACCGATCTCTACGCCCAGGCTCTTCATGCAGTGGTTGGCATCACGCACCAGTACACTATACTCTCCCGCAGACAGCCCCTCAAACAGCGACTCATCCTGAAAAGAAATACCGTTGACGCTGTATGCATAGGGTGCCTCTCCCCCTACCCCTTGCAATTCTATAGACCCTGCTTCACTACAGTTTTCGGAAGTCTGAGCGAGTACCGACACTGACAAGTCCGACAGAGCACAATCCACGGGCTTGTCCTCTTCGCCACACGACAGGAGAACACCAACCATTAAGGCCATTGTCCAATATTTTTTCATTGCTTTGTTCATCCTCCTGCAGCTAGTTCCATCAAAATCCCACAAAGATACGCTCCATATGTCCCCAAAGCATAGCCCAACACAGCCAGCAACACCCCTACCGGTGCCAGAGACGGGTGAAACGCTGAGGCTACCACAGGAGCAGAGGCGGCTCCTCCGACATTGGCCTGACTCCCTACTGCCACAAAAAAGAACGGCGCCTTGATGAGCTTAGCCACTCCGAGCAGTAGACCGATGTGTACCATCATCCACACGATCCCGACCAGAAACAAGCCCGGTGACTCGACTATCGCCAGCACATTCATTTGCATCCCGATGGTCGCGACGAGGATGTAGATAAATACACTCCCGATCTTGGAGGCACCAACCCCTTCCAACTGCCGTAGCTTGGTAAACGACAATCCCAAGCCAGCGGTCGTAGCGATCACCACCAACCAAAAGAAGCTCTTCGTCAAACTATATTTCTCCAAAGCGGGAAAATGACTCCCAATGAAAGGGGCAATCCAATCCGCAAGGAAATGAGCGATACCTGTCACACCAAACCCTACAGCCAAAACCAACATCACATCCCTCACAGTCGGGATTTTAGCTATACTGGCTTGGTATTGTTCGATCTTATTTTTCATTTCTTCGATCGCCGAAGCATCTGCATTGAACATGGCGTCAATGCGTTTGGACTTGCCTGCTCCAATAAGTAAAAATGCCAACCATATGTTGGCTACAATTACATCTACGGTCACCATTTGAGAAAACAACTCTTTATCAATATCAAACACCTCCTTCATCGCAGCTTGATTGGCACTCCCGCCAATCCAACTCCCTGCAATGGCAGTCATACCATGCCAAACGACACTGAGATCTCCCCCGACTACATCCGGTGCTACCCACGAGAAAAACAAGATGGACAGAGGCCCTCCAATGATGATCCCCACCGTCCCTGTCAAAAACATGATGATGGCTTTACTCCCCAGCTTTTTGATTTCTTTGAAATCTGTACTCAGTGTCAACAACACCAAACTGGCTGGCAGCAAGTAGCGAGAGGCAACAAAGTACAACTGAGAGTCTTCACCAGATACAATCCCCAAAGAATTGAACACCGAAGGCAAAAAATAACATACCAAAACGGAGGGAAAATAGGTATAGAACTTCTGCCAAAAGGCATTCTTAGACGAACTCGTCACAAACACAAACCCTAATAAAATCATGAGTAGGCCAAACACGACCGCATCATTGGTAATCATAACTTCTGGTTCATTCACTTCCATTCGGTATACGTTTTATTATCTCTGACAATTCACTGAGGATCATCGCTGTGGCTCCCCACACCACTTGCTTTTGGATATCAAAATACGGTGCCTCGATCTTGACTCCATCATAGGGCTCTATCCACTTCATCTTGCGCAACTGGCTATCGAGCAAGTCATCCAAATCAGCTTCTACGAGATGATCCACCTCCTGTTCTTCCAAGACGAAAGCGGGCTTTTGAGACACCCACCCGATGTAGGGTTGGATATTGAAATTGCTCGGCGGGATATAATGCTCACTGAGCGCACCCACGATCTGTATATCCTCTCTCGGCACTCCGATTTCTTCTTCCGTTTCGCGCAAAGCGGTGACAGACAGGTCCGCGTCTTCTGCCTCGTACTTCCCACCTGGAAACGACACTTGACCACTATGTACCCCTGGATAAGTCGGTCTCACGATCAAAGGAAACTTGACTCGCTCCTCGTCTGTATAAAACAAAATCAATACAGCACTCTCTCTGGGAGGTTCCGAATGGCGATAGCTACGACGCATCTCTCCCATGCGCAGAGGGGCCATCAGACGCTGAGCGGATGCCCCTGGCAAGCCATGCGACAGGGCCTTTTCCAATTCCGAGACGAATGTTTTGATCAACCTATTTTATTTGAAAGACTCCAATTCATTTTCCTAGCATCAAGAACAAACATATCAATATAAATCAATAAATTGGGATGAACTAGCATCAAAAGCATGACCGCTCAACTGCCTTATTATGTTTATGTCGTCTTCTTGCTGACCACATTGACCACCTTACTTTTCTTACACTTTGGCTTCAAAAAAGCCGAATGCAAACACTCCAACTCCGCACTCATCCTCTCCGTCTGTATTGGCGCGTGGCTCTTCCTCATCGGCACCTTGGCACTCTATGATTTTTTTGTAGATTTTGACACGATCCCTCCCAAGCTAATGTTTGCCGTACTCCCACCATGCCTCGTGGTGATTGGGTCATTGTTTGTCGCCAAGAGCAGAGCGTTCATCTTGCGCATCCCCATCACGACACTGACCTACCTTCACATCATCCGAATCCCAATAGAAATCGGATTGTGGTGGCTATTTCTTGCTCATTGGGTGCCCGAGCTGCTGACTTTCGAAGGCATCAACTACGACATCTTATCTGGCATCTCCGCACCCTTCGTAGCGATATTCATGGTCGGTCTGCGCAGCAAAGTCAAGTATGGTGCCATCCTTTGGAACCTCATCGCGCTAGGCATGCTCGTCAACATCGTGACGCATGCGATCTTGTCCACCCCCTACTCCTTTCAGCGCTTTGCGTTCGAGACTCCCAATGTCGCAGTTTTTTATTTTCCGTTCATTTGGCTCCCATCCTTCATAGTACCTGCGGTTTTATTTGCACACCTCACATCTTTGCTTCAACTTTTCGTCAAGAATGAGGAAAGCATCTAATCGAACCCTCCTTGTATGCCGCTAGAAAAACAATACATCAAGTTAATTTTCGGAATAAAACTCAAACAATATAGGCAACGGCTCAACCTGTCGCTACAGCAATTGTCCGATGCCTGTGGAGTCTCCGTCTCCTATCTCAACGAGATCGAGAAAGGAAAGAAATACCCAAAAACAGACAAAATCATCTCGCTGGCACAAGCGCTCAAAGTGCACCCTATGGATCTCAAATCGGAGATGCTAGACAAGACCCTCGCCCCCATCACCCAGTTGATGCACTCTGGCATCCTCTCCGAGCTCCCTCTCGACCTCTTCGGTCTAGAGGCCTCACGATTGCTTGACCTTCTCTCCAATGCCCCTTCCAAGCTCAACGCCTTCATTGGCACCCTGCTGGAAGTCAGTCGCAACTACGACGTACGGGTGGAGACCTTTTATTTCTCCGTACTGCGCTCCTATCAAGAGATCCATGAAAACTACTTCGATGAGATCGAAAAGAAAGCAGAAGAATTCATCCAATCGACCTGTGCCATTCGGCAAAAACACTTGTCAGCACATCATTTTGAAGACTACCTCGTCGACCAGTACAACTACGAAATCGTATGGGATGACTTTGATGGACATGAAGCCCTCAACGACATGCGTACCCTCACGGTCATCAAGCGTCGACGCAAACACCTCATTCTCAACCGAAAGCTAAGTTCAAGACAGCGGGCCTTCTATCTCGCCAAAGAGGTCGGGTACAACTACCTCGCTTTCAAAGAACGCAACTACACCATGCCCTGGGTCAAAATCGACAGCTTCGACCAAGTACTCAACGACTTCTTGGCCTCTTATTTCGCCTCGGCGGTTCTCATCAACAAGCCCGACTTCACCAAAGACCTCAAGGCCTTTTTTCAAAACGATGAGTGGAACCAAAACATCCTCATCGACACCATGCGCGAGTACAATGCCACACCTGAGATGGTACTACAGCGAATGACCAACTTGCTCCCAGCTTCCTTTGGACTCAAAGAGCTGTTCTTTTTCAAGTTTAACCACAAGCCCGGTACCAACTACTACTCCCTCAGCAAGGAACTACACTTGTCGCGGCAACATCAGCCACGAGGTACCGTCTTGCAAGAGCACTTTTGCAGGCGATGGGAGTTTATCCAAATGCTCAACGAACTCTCCCAAAAACCAGACGAAATCATCGGCGGTGCGCACATTGCCCAATACCTCGACACCAAGGAAGAGTTTCTACTGCTCTCATTGGCCAAGCCTTTTAGTCCTACTCTGGGCATCAACAATAGCCTCTCACTTGGTATCCGCCTCAACGACAAGGCACGAGACACCATCCGTTTTTTACAAGACAGCTCGATCAAAACCAAACTCGTACACGACACCTGCGAACGATGCCCTGCCGCCAACTGCAACAAAAGAGTCGCTCCTGCCACGGTATTTGATGGCAAGAAAAAAGAAGCACAGCGCATCGAATTATTGAGGGACTATGGGTTGAGTTGATTTCCTACCCTTGCTTTTCAAAAGCTCCCAATTTCTTCTTAACATTGACGCAAAGTTTTACAGATATAACACAGCAACTATATGTTTTCAAATTGGTTTGGAGAAACAGAAAGCGCATACCCCATCATTCAACTAGGAGGTACGGTCATCATTGTTGGGATATATTTCATTTTGAAAAAATTCCTACAAAAAACTATTCTCGATCGGGCCATTCAACAAAATTTTGATCCCGCCCGGTCTGTCTACGTCAAAAAACTCGTCGGTTTCCTTGTCCTATTGCTTTGCTTCGTCCTCGCAGGCATCGTATGGGAGGTCTCTCTCAAAGGGCTCTCGATCTACATCGCTTCGATACTGACCGTCGTAGGTGTGGGGCTTTTTGCCAACTGGTCCATGGTCAGCAACATCACCGCTTCAGTGATTCTATTTTTCTTTTTTCCGATCAAAATCGGGTCAAAAATCAAAATCGTAGATGGGGCCAATTCGGTCGAGGGGGAAGTGCTCAATCTTTCGCTCTTTTCGATCAAAATCCTCATTGCGGAGGGAGATCACATCTACTACCCCAACAACATGGCGATCCAGCGCTACATCGTCCATCTGGATGGGCACAATGTAGAAAAAGGCACCAAAAAACTGATGTAAAGACCTCAGTCCCATCAAAAAACAAAAGCCCCAAGAAGTATCTCTTCTTGGGGCTTTTGTTTGGTAGCGACGACAGCTCCTACTCACAGGGGTTGCGCTCAAGCTGATCTGCACGGAACTCATATACCGCACATGCCGAGACGTGATCATTGATCGACAGGTATGCATCCACCAGCAGCTCGTAGCTCCCTATCAGTCCCGAATCCAGTGCGATGGATTGCTGCAAAACCGAAACCGCCTCATTCACTTGCTTCTTCTCCAAGTAGAGTTCGCCAAGATTTTTGTACGCAAAGGGATTCTTATCGTCATATTTCAAACTCAAGCGAATCAACGAATCAGCAGCTTGTATGTCCCCTTGTTTGAGCTGAATGTATCCCGCATTGTTGATGAAATAAGCTTGTCCCCCAACCATACTCATGGCCAGTTGGATCACAGAATCCGCCTCTGCCAGCTCCCCCATCTCTGCATCGATGAGTGCCAGTGTATTGAGTGCGTAGGGTTCGTTTTGATGAATCGTCAGAGCCTCCAGAATATCTACCTTGGCAGCAGGATAATCCTCAAGGTTGTACTGCATGACCGCACGGTTGGAATAGGCGTCAAAATTGTTTGCGTCCCGTCCAATGGCTACCGTGAAGCACTCAATCGCTTTGGGATAATCCGACTGCTTCTCGTACACTAGCCCCTCCACTACTGCGAGCAAGGCCGTGTCTGGATAGATCTGCCCCAAAAACTCCAAGTCCTCTAGGGCATTCTGGACGCGCTCCAACTCCATGTAAGCATACGCCCGATTGAAGAGCACCTCGTGGTATGCTGGGCGTTGGCGATAGACCTCATTGTAATCCGCCAGCGCAAGGACATACTTGCCCATTTCGTAGTAAGCCACTCCACGATTGAGATAGGCATCTGTGATCTCCGGGTCTTTGTCCAGCACCTGCGTATAGAGCACGACGGCTTCCTCGTAGTAGCCCTCATTAAGCTTCTTATTGGCCGTTTCAAAAGTGTATTTGATGCGATTTTTGCGGTTAGCAGGGCTGCAAGCTGCTACGACAGCCAGTACTAAAAGAAATAACGTCCATGATTTTTGCATGACGCAAAGCTCATCAGAGCAAAGCATAATCAAAAGAGAAAATTGAACTTATGCCCAATGCTTGTACCATGAATGGCAGACGAGTAGGTGTGACAACCTACCCCCTACCAAAACTAGAGATACAAATATCCCTATCATAATCCTCCTTCTATCTCCTGCCAGCTATTTACTGAATTTGCGCCTGACACCGTCGGAAAGATTCAGCCGCATTCGAAAACACAGCCCTCAAGAGTTTCAATGTCGTTCTCACTTGATGCAAGTCACGACAGAAACCTGCTCTGCTACCCATCTCCAAAACTAAGTAGTCCATGGACTTGAGGTCATCGAAACGCGATCAAATACCGTCGAAAACTTGAGTCACATGGGCAAAATTCAGCCCCGTAAGGAGCCCCTCAAACCAAGCACCTGTGCTTGCGGTTTCAATCACGTGTGTTTGACGCTCCGAACACACGTGATTGACCTCCCAAACACGTGTGTTTGTCGACGCAAACACACGTGTTCGGAACACCCTCCCAAAATCGGCCTTAGGAGCTTCCTAGGAGGGTATTTTACCAATACTCCTATCGCTACGAAAGTCCCACCCTTCCTCCAACGGTCTGTGCTCCACGGTCCAACCGTACCTTCTCCCCAATTACTTAGAAACCGCCCCCTAAGCGAACACTCATTTCTAAGTAGTCAAGTGACTAGTCACTGCTTCCAAAGGTTTCAAGTTCATATGCCAGATACCCCAATCGGTGCACAGAGACCAGAGACATCGGCGACTATCCCTCAATGGAGCATACACAAGCCATGAAGGTGAGACACTGTACGGTTGGCTTACTCCAGTAGTGAAATCACTCCCTCATCGACATCTCCAAAAGGGCCAGGGCACAGAAAACGTTCGTATCAAATGTCAAAATCGCCCACACATTTTGATAGCTGCAGCAATCTCAAACGAGACAAAATGATCCCAACCAAAATCCATCTATATCTTCTAATTTGATATTTTAGCCAAAATATTCTTGTATGAACTACTACTACCACCCCAATCCCACGACCAATCCAGTCCTGAGCACCGAAGAATCCTCCCATGCTGTGAAGGTGCTGAGAAAGAAAGTCGGTGACACCATCCATCTCATGGATGGCAAGGGAGGAAAGTACGAAGCAGAAATCACGGATGCCAACTTCCGCAAATGTGCCTTTCGCATCACAAACCATGAACAGCTGATGCATACACACGCCCAAGTACACATGGCCATCGCTCCAACCAAAAACATCGATAGGCTGGAGTGGTTTGTCGAGAAGGCCTGCGAGCTGGGCACCGCACAAATCACCATCCTCCTCACCCAACGCACCGAGCGCAAAAAAGTCAACCTCGAGCGTCTCGAAAAAAAAGCCATCAGTGCGATGAAGCAATCCAAGAACTTTTGGAAATGCCAAATTGATGAGCTCACCCCCTACGAGTCCTTCGTCACCCAGCTCGAGTCACTGGCCACACAATCCTTCATAGCCTATGTCGAGACAGGGCAAGAAGAAGCACTCCAAACACTGATTCAACCCCAAAAAAACACCTTGATCCTGATAGGACCCGAAGGGGATTTTACCCCGGAGGAAGTCCAGACTGCCGTACAACATGGAGCCACAGCGGTCAATCTCGGGAGCAGTATCCTGCGCACCGAGACAGCAGGCATCATCGCAGCACACACCTTCAACCTCGTCAACGGACGATAGAAGAGCATCCTAGACGAATCCTAGATCCCTCACACTTTTTTAGCACATGATTCCTTAGATTTGCCCTTCATTTTTCAATTCAAATAACATGAAAGCAGAAATACATACATCAAAAGGAGTCATGAAACTAGAGTTCTTTGAGAAGGACGCTCCCAATACCGTCAAAAATTTCACCGATCTAGCCAAAAAAGGCTACTACGACGGGTTGACCTTTCACCGTGTGATCCCAAATTTCGTAATCCAAGGAGGATGTCCTGACGGTACCGGTGCAGGTGGGCCTGGGTATGAAATCGACTGTGAACTAGATGGCGACAATCAATACCATGACAGAGGAGTAATATCGATGGCACATAGAGGGAGAAATACAGGTGGATCTCAATTTTTTATCTGCCACAGTAGAGACCAAACTTCTGGTCTGGATAGACACCATACTGCATTTGGCAAAGTAGTAGATGGACTCGAAGTGATCGACGCAATTCGTCAAGGCGACGTGATGGACAAAGTAGTCGTGACCGAAGACTAATTTCTTCGTCGCTTTTCATGGAGTACAGATCTTGGTCTGGATTGTTTTTGATGTTTTGATTGATACACTAACTTAGTCCTATCACATCAAAACTAAACCATGAAAAACACAACACTACTGATGCTTTTGCTGGTTGGATTTGCCTGCCAGCAAAAGCCACAAGCACAAGTTGAGAACGAAACAAATACCGACGAAGAAAGCTCCCTCAACATCTCTCTTCAAAAAATGTGGGAAACGGACAGCCTACTCACGACCAGCGAGGCAGTGATCTACCACCCTACACTCGATGTACTCTTCGTCTCCTGTATCAACGGCACCCCGCCTGACAAGGCAGACCAAGATGGGTTCATCGCACAAGTCTCTCCTACAGATGGAGAAATCCTCAACCTCAAATGGATCGAAGGCCTCTCTGCCCCCAAAGGTATGGGTATCGTCGGCAACAGCCTATTCGTCACAGACATCAATCAAGTCGTAGAAATCGATATCGATAAGGCCGAAATCATCGCAACATACCCCATCGAAGGGGCTGCATTTCTCAATGACATCACGACTACCGACGATGGCACTGTCTTGATCTCGGATACCGGGACCAACATCATCAGCATGATCAAAGACCAGCAGCTGAGTACATTCGTCTCAGACCCCGCCCTCGAAAACCCCAATGGCCTAGATATCGCCGACGGCAAGCTGTTCATCGCATCCTACGGCCCTCATGGCAAATTCATCGAAATGAACATGGAGACCAAAGAAACCAAGATCATTACAGACTCTATCATGGGAGGTGATGGGGTGATTGCGCTCTCTGACTATTTCATCGTGTCTACCTGGCCAGGTCAAATCTACCTCGTCTCATCGGGAGGCTCGAAAACACTATTGATCGATACCCGTGAAGAAAAAATCAACGCCGCAGACATCTACCCATTGCTTTCTCAAGGGCTCATATTCGTTCCTACTTTTTTCGACAACCGCGTAGTAGCCTATGGCATAGCCGAGGCTCCCGAACCAATAGAGTACTAAGACCCTAGACCGAAGCAAGGAACTCAACAATGACGAAACCCGCTCTAATAATTGAGTTCCTTGCTTTCTACATTCCTAAACATCCCCTCCGATTCATAAAATTTGCCCCGCTCGATCATCCCAATGTACTCCGTCTCTCCGTCCCGACGCGCATAGACATAGTGCTTGCCCAACTCATCCAACGAATACAAGTCAAACCCCATCGATACATCCGAATCCCGTACCGCAATCACATCAAAAAGCATCCCTGTGTGTGTCCGGTAGTTTTGATCTAGGTAGATATAGACTATATGGCCCTTTTCGCACACGGGATCCATCACATACTCTGCTCCCATCCCTGTGCTATGGTTTTGAAAACGAATTTTTCGCCAGATGAAATACGGATTCCCTTTGCTCGTCAAGAGCTTCCACTTGTAGAAGTACGTCACTTCGATATCCTCAAAACGAAAATTGACCTTGCGGTAATAAAACAAATTGAGTGAATCGATATAGTAAGCAACAATGGCCAGAAGAAACAACGCAGAAAAAACAGCACCCGCCACAAAAAAGGCTTCATTTCCATCATTCAACACCAAATCTACAAGTATCATTTTTCTCTATGTGAAATTCAAAAACAAGTCAAAGCCATATCGATTGCTGTAAAAGAACATGTTTGATTTAGAAGGTGTTCAAATAAGTTCATTTTTATCAAAAATAAACCATAAGGTTTTCAATAAAGTTAGACAAGTCCATACTTTTGCCCAAACTCCAAAATACTATGGAATCAGGCGTACACACGACGAAAGAAAAAGCCCTAACACTCAACCTCAACGAATCAATCTATGGATCACTAGCCGAAATCGGCGCAGGCCAAGAAGTTGCTTCCAACTTCTTCAAAGCGGGAGGAGCCTCAGGCACCATAGCCAAGACCATGTCGGCGTACGACATGGATTTTTCGGATGCAATCTATGGGGCTACTGAGCGCTATGTGTGCGAAGAAAAACTCCTCAAAATGCTCAACAAGGAGTACGGACTCCTCTCCGTGCGTCTGACCAAGAGAGCAGACACGAGCAAGTTCTTTGCTTTCGCCAACACCATCGAGACGATCAACTTCAAAAAAACCAACCAAGGGCATGGGTGGATCGGCTGTCGTTTTCAATTAGAGCCTCACGGCGAATACAACGACCTCATCATCCACGTGGTACTCAAGGACCCAGAGACAATTTGGCAACAGGAGGTACTAGGCAAGATAGGTGTCAACCTCATCTATGCTTGCTACAACCACCACAGCAATCCAGACCGCATGATGGTCTCCATCGTAGACAACATCAGCGAAGGACGCGTTGAGATTGATTATTTCAAGTTGACAGGCCCTGGTTTCAAACACGTAGACAACCGACTCATGAGTCTCAAGCTTGTCAAGTATGGCCTGACGCATGCGGCCATGTTTGACAAAGCAGGCAACAACCAGCAACCTTCAACCTTCCTGTACAAAAAGAACATTTGTGTATTGAGAGGCTATTTCAGACCGGTCACCATCGTGAGTGAGGACATGATCGATTCTGCCATCACGGAGTTTAGAAAAGACCCGCTAGTGGACCCTGAGCGCACCCTCATCACCACCGAACTGACCCTCAACGACCTGACGACCGAAGGCAAGATCGACGAGACGGACTTCCTAGATCGGGTGGAGCTCCTCAACTCCCTCGACCACAACGTCCTCATTTCCAACTACACCGAACACTACAAGCTCTCCGCATACTTGAGTCAATTCACCAAAGGCAAGCGCATGGCCTTTGTCGTAGGCACAGACAACCTCCGCAAGCTCTTTGATGAAAACTACTACCACAACCTCAAGGGCGGCATGCTCGAGTCCTTCAGCAGGCTGTTTGGCTCCAATGTCAAGCTACTCGTCTACCCCACACTCTACCAAGGCAAGATAGAGACCTCCATCAACTTCTCCCCTCCCAAACACATGGAGCACCTCTATCTCTACCTCAAAGAGAACAACTACATCGAAGACATCGACTCTGCCAAACGTGACATTCAGCACATTCAGTCCGCAGAAGTCCTCCAAATGATCAAGTCAGGCCAACCCAACTGGGAGGAATTCGTCCCGCCGATGATCGCCCAAATGATCAAAGAAAACAAGATGTTTTGCTACAAGCCTTGATAAATCCTAACCAAAACAACGAAGTACACTACTAAGATTTTATAGATCGTACATTTTCACATATCTTCGTGATTCACATAAAACAACAGAATGGCCGCAAGAGGAAATTTCAGTAATCGATTGGGTTTTATATTAGCTGCTGCAGGATCGGCAGTAGGTCTAGGCAACATTTGGAAATTTCCTTTTGAAGTAGAAGCTGGTGGTGGAGCCGCATTTGTCGTGCTTTACTTGGTTTTTTGTTTTGTACTTTGCTTCCCCGTCTTGGTGACAGAGATTGCTATTGGTCGAAAAACCGAAAAGAACCCCGCGGGTGCTTTCGTAGCATTGGGTTTCCCCAAATGGAAATACCTCGGTATCTTAGGGATAGTCAGTGGCATCATCATTCTCTCGTTTTACAACGTCGTAGCAGGATGGGCTTTCGGGTACTTCATCGAAATGGCCAAGGGCAACTTTGACATTGGCAAGCAGTTTGGCGAATACATCACTGACATCTGGAAAATCGCAATATATGCGGTATTCTTTATGGGAGCCACAGCTCTGATTGTTTCCAAAGGAGTCGCTGGCGGGATTGAAAAAGCAGCCAAGATACTCATGCCCACCTTGATCATCATGATCTTAGGCATCTTGGCCTACTCGTTTACCCTACCCAATGCCATGACAGGTATCAAGTACTATTTGGTTCCTGAGTTTTCTGAACTCAACCTCAAAACCATCGGTGGAGCCCTCCGACAAGCCTTCTTCTCTCTCTCACTAGGCATGGGAGCCTTGATTACCTATGGAAGCTATCTTTCCAAAAAAGAAAACATCATCAGTTCGGCCGCTTCTATCACCTTGTTTGATGTGGGGATTGCCTTCTTTGCGGGTCTCATGCTTTTTCCACTCGTATCATACAGTACAGGAGGTGACATGAGCAACATCCAAGGTGGCGCAGGGTTGATCTTTGTGACCCTCCCTGGAGTCTTTCAATCTCTAGGACCCGTATTGGGCATTGTCATCGGCGCATTGTTCTTCTTGTTGCTATCCTTCGCAGCGCTGACTTCTACAGTCTCCCTGCTCGAAGTACCTGTAGCCTACATCGTGGACGAGTACAAAGCCAAAAGAAACACAGCTGTCATCATCATGGCAGGTATCATTTTCACTGCAGGTATACCTTCGCTGATCGGCAATGGATACAGCGAACTATTCACCAATTTCATCACCTATGTCGGTGCAGATACTCCGACCGACTTCATGACTTTCTTGGGACAATTGGCCGATATATTCCTCCTCTTTGGTGGATGCCTGATTGTCACCTTTGCTGCTTATGTCTGGAAAAAAGCCAATCTACACGAAGAACTCGCACAAGGCTATGAGGGCTACCACGGTTCGATTGTCAAAAAATTCATCGACATAGCTGTGAGTTATGTATGCCCGCTACTACTTGGTATCCTCTTCATTCTTGTAGTACTCAGCAACTTTTTCGGTATAGACATCATCAAATAAACCAAGCGACGATCGATTCGATGGCAGATCTCAAAGGGAGATAGGATATCCCCTTGACTTCTCCCACGTCCTTTTTCTATGACTATGGGGCCAGTGGCTATCAGCTACGATGGGGATCAACCCTTAACATCTTTGGGGGTACTTATTTCACTCCTTCAGACCCATGGAGCTCATGGATTACTTTTTCACGAAAGTGTCCAGGTCACCTTCCAACACAATGGAATAGTCCCCAGGCTGAAGCCGCCTGAGTGGGATCTTTTTGGCTGTCCCCTGGAGGATGATCTCTCCTTGACTGTTGAGTATCTCAAATCGAGCCTCTCGAGAGAGGTACATAAAGTCAGTGACGACCTTGGGAGAAAACGTCACCCCATCTGGATAATGGTAATACTCGATTTCATCCGAATACAGGTATCGTCCATTGGGGAGTTCGTAGCGTATCCGGTATTTGTTGCCACCATCTTTCTGCTCTGGGAAATAAGCGTACTGTGCCCCGTCAAATCGACCTTTGGCACGGATCGTCATCACCTCTTCCCAATGATCCACGGAGAGCTGCTCTACGACAAATCGCCCTTCTGTACGATCTCCTTTGGTGTACCAGTGAAGTATGGAATCGTTGAGAACAAGGCTGTCAAACTTGAATGAAGAATAATAAAGAATAGCCTCAGGGTTGATTATCTTCGGTTGACAACTATCCGCATGACTGATCTTGATGCTGACAGGAGAATAAAGTTCCACATCGCTAAAACCAAGACGGATGGCAGTCAAGCGCAGGTTGGTTTGCGTCACCTTGCCATTGACCTCTATCGATTGGATACAGAAGGACTCTCTATCTACCAGATATGGGTTCTTGATGTAGAGACTTTCGCCCTTGTTGACTCCTGTCAAATGCACATCTTGCCCCAAAGCGACATGCACCAAAACCAACATCCATACTACATACAGGTATCTCATCAACTATATTTCGATTTGTACTGATCAAAAAAAGCAATCAAACAACTGGCTGATCCTTGATTGAATCCTTCACTTCTAGCTTTAAAATTATATACTTAATCAGAATTCATGGGCTATTCTCTACATTTAATCCCCGATAAGGTAAGGGAAAAACACCATTGGACACTTCTGCCGAAACATTAATGCGCATATTTCGGTTAACTTTCCAAGGTCTTGATAAATTTGACCTTAAATCATTCACGGATTGCATGAAGCGCATCGCACTACTCTTTTTCCTCTTGATCACCGTACAGGCCAAAGCATCCTATTTGTTTTTGCCAATGGACGAATCACAGTCCAACCACCTCAAGGCCTATGGTATTTCATTTTGGGTACTAGAAAATGACGTCAAAGTCGATTGGCTACTCAATTACCAAGGAGGTGCCTTCCTGTTCCCGTATTATCAAGCCTTCGAAAACGAACTCATCATTCGGGGGGTTAGCTATCAGGTCATCTCGGACGCTCAAGCCAACTCCATCCTCACAGAGATCGCAAGCCCCGCCTCCAACATGGACGCCATGCGACTCGACAAAGTCCCCAAGATAGCCGTCTACTCTCCAAAGAGCAAACAGCCGTGGGACGATGCTGTGACGCTCGTATTGACCTACGCCGAAATCCCCTACGACGTGGTATTCGATGACGAACTCATGTATGACGAGCTACCCAAGTACGACTGGTTACACCTGCACCACGAGGACTTCACCGGACAATATGGAAGATTTTACCGGGCTTACCAACATTTCCCTTGGTACCAAGAGCAACAGCGCGAATACGAAGAATCCGCTCGCAAACACGGCTTCAGCAAAGTCTCCCACCTCAAACTAGCTATCGTCAAAAAAATACAAGCCTATGTCGCGAGCGGCGGCTTTCTCTTTGCCATGTGCTCTGCCACTGACACCTACGATATAGCCTTGTCTGCCGAGGGGGTTGACATCTGCGAATCCATGTTTGATGGAGACCCTATGGATCCACAAGCCCAATCCAAACTAGATTTCTCCAAGACCTTTGCCTTCGAAAATTTCATCCTCGAACGCAACCCCTACGTCTACGAGTTTTCAAGCATTGACACTTCTCCTGCTCAACGAGGGCTCAAAGAAGACGAAGATTACTTCACCCTCTTTGAGTTTTCGGCCAAATGGGACCCGGTACCAACCATGCTCACCCAAAACCACCAACACATCCTCAAAGGATTCATGGGGCAAACGACGGCATTCAAACAAAAACTCGTCAAATCAGAAGTCGTCATACTCGGAGAGACCCAATCGATCAAAGAAGCCAAATACATCCATGGTGTCTTTGGCAAGGGCTTCTGGACCTTCTATGGAGGGCATGACCCAGAAGACTACCAACACATGGTCAGTGAAGAGCCTACCGACCTCAACCTACACCCCAATTCACCCGGCTATCGATTGATTCTGAACAACATCCTGTTTCCAGCGGCTAAAAAGAAGAAACAAAAAACTTAATCAGGAATGAAGTACGAATAGTTCTACATATCTCGCGCTATCTCGTAACTTCGACCACTCATATTTTATCCCCAAAACCAAATACACATGGACAATAGAAAATTACTACCCCTCCTGCTCGTGGGAGCTGTCGCGGTATTCATCCTCATCAGCCTATCTTCTAGTTTGTTTTTCAAGGTAGAGCCCGCGGAGCGAGCACTGGCCTTTTACACCCTCTCGGGTAAACTTGACAAAAACAACATCATCACTCCCGGATGGCACGTCAAAGCACCCTGGACCACCATATACACCTATGATGTATCCGAAAGCAAGGTAGAAGAAAGCATGGACGTACTCGACAAAAACGGGCTCTCTATCAATGTAGACATGTCGATACGTTTCACTCCGATGAAAGACAAAATCGGCGAAATCCAAGAAAACTTCAAAGGAGAATACATCAGTGTATTGGTGATTCCAGAAGTACGCTCGTCTGTGAGACAAGTCATGGGGCGCTACACTGCAGAAGAAATCTACTCCACCAAAAGATCAGAAGTAGAAACTTCCATCAAAGCGGAGACAGAGTCGACCCTCGCCAGTCCTCAAAACAACGTCATCATGAAAGCGCTGCTGATCCGATCAATCAACCTCCCTGCTCAGATCAAACAAGCCATCGAAAACAAACTCCAGCAAGAGCAAGAAGCACTCGCGTATCAGTTTAGACTGGACAAAGAAAAAAGTGAAGCCGAAAGAAAGCGTATCGCAGCAGAAGGAGAAGCCAAGGCCAACAAAATCATCAACTCCAGTTTGACACCAGAGCTACTCAAAATGAGAGGGATCGAGGCTACACAAGAGCTCGCCAACTCACCCAATGCCAAGGTCGTAGTGATTGGGAGTGGAAAAGATGGACTACCTCTCATATTAGGTAATAACTAAGCTTCTTTTTCCGTCAATTTATCCTTAGATTCGCGATAAATTTTAGTCGTAAACATATTCAGTAGACAATGTCAGAAATAGCAGAAATCAAGGTAGGAGATAAAACAATAGAACTGCCAGTCGAAGTAGGAACCGAAAACGAAAAAGCAATCAACATCGGTACCTTACGTGCACAATCTGGACTGACAACATTAGATCCGGGGTACAAAAACACCGGAGCAACCAAAAGTGCAATCACTTTTCTCGACGGAGAAAAAGGTATTTTGAAACACAGAGGGTACTCTATCGAGGAGTTGGCTGACAAGTCAAGTTTCATCGAGGTAGCGTTCCTTTTGATCTACGGAGAGTTGCCCACTCAAGCTGAGCTGGACAAGTTCAAAAGTGATATCACTACGCACACGCTTGTACACGAGGACATCAAAAAGATCTTGGAAGGATTCCCTTCTACAGCACACCCTATGGGCGTGTTATCTTCTTTGGTCACTTCGCAGA
Organism: Reichenbachiella sp. 5M10; assembly: GCF_002742335.1. Taxonomy (NCBI): domain Bacteria; kingdom Pseudomonadati; phylum Bacteroidota; class Cytophagia; order Cytophagales; family Reichenbachiellaceae; genus Reichenbachiella; species Reichenbachiella sp. 5M10. Next base: position 2,735,956 of record NZ_MDGR01000007.1, read on the forward strand.
CGGCGTTTTACCCAGAGTCTTTGGATCCAAACAGATCCGTCGAAGAGGTGAACTTAAGCATCATTCGCATCATTGCTAAGATGCCTACTTTCGCAGCTTGGGCTTACAAAAATCAAATGGGACACCCTGTAGAATACCCAGACAACAAACTGGACTACTGTGGCAACTTCCTCAAGATGATGTTTGCTCTACCGACCGAAGACTACAAAGTAGACCCAGTTGTAGCCAAAGCATTGGATACGCTTTTGATTTTGCACGCAGATCACGAGCAAAACTGTTCTACTTCAACCGTACGTATCGTAGGTTCGTCGCAAGCGAGCTTGTATGCGTCTCTTTCGGCAGGGATCAACGCACTATGGGGACCACTCCATGGCGGTGCAAACCAAGCCGTAATCGAAATGCTCGAAGCTATCAAAGCTGACGGTGGAGATGCCGACAAGTATTTGGCCAAAGCCAAAGACAAAAACGATCCGTTCCGTTTGATGGGATTTGGACACAGAGTGTACAAAAACTTCGATCCAAGAGCAAGAATCATCAAGAAAGCGGCCAACGACGTTTTGGACAAGTTGGGCGTCAACGATCCAGTATTGGATATCGCTAGAAAGCTAGAGGAGAAAGCATTGGAAGACGAATACTTCGTCAAAAGATCACTCTACCCGAACGTGGACTTCTACAGTGGCATCATCTATAGAGCACTCGGTATCCCTACCGAAATGTTTACCGTGATGTTCGCCCTAGGTAGACTCCCAGGCTGGATCGCTCAATGGAAAGAAATGAGAGAAAACAACGAGCCTATCGGTAGACCAAGACAAGTATATGTCGGAGAAACAGATAGAGCTTATGTCGACATCAACAAACGATAGTTGACAACAACATCTAAAAACCCTGTCGATCACCGTCAGGGTTTTTTTATGCCTTCTCCTCGCTATCGTATACGCTGAGTTCAATTTTTACAGTTTTTTACTTCTCTATTAAAACTTCGGGCTTAATTTAGCTACTCATTCACAAACACATTGCAGACATGTACAGCATCTTATTATACGCACACTCTTGGCTCAGATGGATCATCTTGATTCTTGCAGTCCTTACTATCTTCAAGTCATTCATGGGCAGCAAGGGTAGCATCCCTTACTCCAAAGCAGACAATGCAATCGCCTCTGCATTTGTAGGATGTATACATTTGATGTTCTTGCTAGGACTGGGCTTGTATTTCACTAGCCCATATGCTTTCAACGCATTTGGCGGGAGTGAATCAGTCATGAAAAACGCAACCTTGAGATACTGGGCTGTTGAGCATGTGACAATCATGATAGCAGCCATCGCAGTGATCACCATCGGGAAAGCCAAAGCAAAAAGAGCCTCAACGGATAAAGAAAAATTCAAAAAGCAATTGATATTTTTTAGTATCGGGCTAATACTAATACTCAGCAGAATCCCTTGGGGAGAAACAGCTCGATTGTTCCGTTTTTGACTTTCTCCCAACAAAACTTAAACGTATGAAATCCAACCTACTCTTACTCATCCTGTGCCTCGGGTGCTATGTCGGTCAAGCGCAGACCGACGTAAATCTCAATGTGGTCAACATACTACTGTTTGATGCTTCAGGCTCTATCGAAAAGGGGATCAATGACAACATCAGTTTCGGAGGTTTCACGGGTTATTTCTACGGGATGCCTGACCTGGCCGACGAAGACGGATACAACAAATACTTCTACATCGGGCCAGAGCTCAAATACTATGTTTACCCCAAAGGGAAATTGGATCGTTTTTTCGTTGGACTTTACGCCAAATACAGCAATGGAGAAGCCAAAGCATCCAACTGGGACTACTACAGCAATACCCCCGCCGAACAACCGGTATCACACTACAACAAATTCGCGTTTGGCATCAGTATGGGATCCAAATGGGTGACAAAAAACAATATTATCTTCGGATTCTTTGGTGGTTTGGACAGAAATCTTGTCTCCAACTATGAGAACAAAGACTACTTAAACTATGACACTGGATCTTCTGACCATGAAAATTTCGGCTTCAGGATAGGTGTTCATATCGGGTATCGCTTTGACGCTGCAAGCAAATAGTAAAGACTAAAGCATGAAAAAATCACTCCTTGTCCTACTACTCAGTCTCTGTGCCCTCGGCACTCGCGCACAAGTAGACGCACAGTTCAACTTTGTCAACCTGATGCTATTCGAAGCATCCGGCTCAGTCGAAGCTGCTCTCAATGACAATGTCAGTTTCGGAGGATTTACAGGGTACCATTACGGTCTCCCCAATGGAATAGATGAAATCCACCCAGGCATTGACAATCAAGGGGGAGAGAACGAATTCTTCTACATCGGTCCCGAATTGAAATACTATGTATACCCGAAAGACAAAATCGACCGATTCTATCTAGGAGTATATGCCCGATACAGTGTAGGCAAAGCAACCTCCGCTGACGATGGAACCTACGACATCAATGGCAACTGGATTTCTAGGACTTACTCTTCTACGTACAACAAAGTAGCATTTGGAATCAGCCTAGGATCCAAATGGGTCACCCGCAACAACATTGTATTCGGAGTATCAGGAGGTATCGATCGAAACCTTCTCGCCATCTATGCAGACGAAGAATATCTAGACCACACTCCTGGTGGTTCGGATGATGAAAATTTCGGGTTCCGACTTGGCCTGAGTATAGGGTACCGTTTCGACTAACAATACGTAAAACACATGAACAATTCATCCCTCAAATACCTAGGTGTCTCAATCCTACTCTTCTTGGCCTCCAGACCACAAGCGAGCGCACAGCAAGACTTTCAAATCAACCTGAGCAACCTCATATTCTATGAGGCCAACATGAACTATGAATTCCTGTCCTTTGACGGCAATGCGACTTTGGGGGCATTTGGAGGTTATGTATATGGGTTTCCAGGAAATAATGAAGACCAACAATACTACTATGTAGGGCCCGAGCTCCGCTTTTACCCCTTCCCTAACCGAGGAGCTGATGGATTTTTCCTAGGGCTCTACAGCCGCTACAAAAACGGATACAAAACCCAAACAATCACTGAGTCAGGGTATACCTCAGGTGGCGATAGATTGAATGAAAATACAGAGCTAAAGGTAGACTATGAAAAACTTGCATTTGGGTTCAATCTAGGCATGAAATGGGTCACCCGATCCAATGTAATTTTAAGTTTCAATACAGGACTGGGCCGCATCGCCTACTACGACTATCATACACCTACCTTCCAATCCAGTATCGAAAACCTAGTAGATCCAATCACCTATGAAGTCTACACAGACGACAATACAATAGACAGCAAATACTGGGACTTCCGTATTGGGTTTAACATCGGCTACCGTTTTGGAACGTCCAAAATCAAAACGACGGACTAAGGGCAAACTCCGTTTTGAGACAGTGATACACTCGATGGATAGGCAGTCCTACCACCGAGTAAAATGACCCAGAAATACTCCCCACTCCTATCAGTCCTATCCACTCTTGGATCCCATAGGCTCCTGCTTTGTCCATGGGTTTGTAGACGGACACATAGTGTTGGATTTCTTCAGGAGTCAATGGGAGCATCTGCACACGCACACGGTCACTAAAACTCACTTCAGTCTCTGGACTCGAGATACAAACGGCCGAAACTACCTCGTGCACCTGCCCCGACATGGATTGGATCATTTCAACAGCCTCTGCTTCTGATTGGGGTTTACCCAAAACCTTGTCCTCATGGATCACCACAGTATCTGCGGTCACTACGATTTCATCTGTGAGAACCTCTCGGTAGGCTACATTTTTCTTCTTTGCCAAATACTCAGCCACCTCCAAAGAGGGCATCTCACCATACTGCTCGTCGACATCCAATCCCATGACCTCAAACGAGAAACCTGCCTCACTCATGAGCTGTTGCCTACGTGGAGAATTAGATCCCAATATCAATTTCTTATCCATATGCTAAAATTAGAAAAGCCTTTGGCATCTGCCAAGCCCACCGCTGCATTTGCATAAAGTACTGCAAAACAAGCTCAACACATCATACAGACAGTGATATTTTTAGTACTCTGCATCTTTTTGATACGATTTCTACTGTTCAAACAGCGCTTAAACAGTATATTGCATGACTGTATATAGGTACAATTTGACAGGCGGCTATTGCCTAAGTACCTTAATATGTTAAATTTGCAGTCATTTTACAATTGACCAAGATCAATAAAGAATAGACAATTAATGGATTTATTTGAAAAATTTTCGAAGGACATGGGCCCATTAGGGCAGCATTCAGACATGGATCACACCAACTATTACATGTTTCCGAAGCTGGAAGGCCCCATCGCTCCTCGCATGCAATTCAGAGGAAAGGAAGTATTGACCTGGAGTTTGAACAACTACCTAGGCCTAGCTAACCACCCGGAAGTAAGAGAAGCTGACACAAAAGCAACGGAGGATTGGGGACTCGCATACCCAATGGGAGCTAGAATGATGACGGGAAACACTGAGCATCACGAAAAGTTCGAAAATGATCTCGCAGCGTTTGTAAACAAAGAATCTTGTATGCTACTCAACTATGGGTATCAAGGGATCATGTCCCTGATCGATGCTTTGGTTGGTCGCAAGGATGTCGTGGTATACGATGCAGAATGTCATGCATCGATCATCGATGGATTGAGGTTGCACGTAGGCAAGCGATTTGTGTACCTGCACAATGACATGGAAAGCCTCGAAAAACAACTCGCTAGAGCTGAAAAACTCGCCAACGAAAACGGTGGTGGAGTATTGGTCATCACCGAAGGAGTATTCGGTATGTCTGGCAGCATGGGTAATATCAAAGGAGTAGTTGAACTCAAAGAAAAGTTCCAGTTCAGACTATTGATCGACGATGCGCACGGGTTCGGTACGATGGGACCAACAGGTGCTGGTACTGACGAAGAGCAGGGCGTTCAAGAAGGTGTGGATCTCTACTTCTCAACTTTTGCCAAATCCATGGCTAGTATCGGAGGTTTCGTAGCAGGAAACAAGCAAGTCATTGAGTTCTTGAAGTATAACGTTAGATCTCAGATTTTTGCCAAGTCTCTCCCAATGCCTTTGGTTATTGGCAACCAAAAGAGATTGGATTTACTCAAATCTAAACCAGAGTTGAAAGACAAGCTTTGGACTATTGTCAATGCGATGCAAAGCGGTCTAAAGGAGAAAGGGTTCAATATCGGAAAAACCCAATCTCCTGTCACTCCGGTCTTCCTCAATGGTGTGTGGCAAGAAGCTGCCAACATGATCATGGACTTGAGAAACAACTACAACATCTTCTGCTCCATGATTGTATACCCAGTAGTCCCTAAAGGGGTCATTATGTTGAGAATTATCCCAACAGCGGCACATAGCATGGAGGATGTCAACGAAACCATTCGGGTATTCGAAGAAATCAAAAAGAAACTCGACAAAGGAGTATATCAGACCGAAGAAGTTGGTCAATTGGCGTAGTGATTTTTTTTCAAAAAACACGTCATACGATGTGTGGTTAACGTTTTTTGATATAAATTGCTCCACTTGTTTAATATTCAATAACCTTAAATTATAAAACAATATGAACAGATTTAATGAAGTAAAAGACTTGATCTTAGAGTTGGAAGGTGATTTCGATAAATTCTATGACAAAAAGAATCAAGCTGCTGGTACTAGAGTAAGAAAAGGAATGCAAGAGCTTAAGAACCTTGCTCAAGAAATCAGAGTAGAAGTTCAGGATATCAAGAACCAAGGTTAATTGATCTCAAGACATAAAAAAAGGAGTGATTTGCATCACTCCTTTTTTTATGTCTTTTACTCTCTAAAAAGCTTAGAGCTTTTTGTAAGCAGCCTCTATCTGCGCATACAGCTCCTTTGAAGAAGCCACCAGTGGCAATCTAAGAACGTTCTTGCACACACCTATACAGGCCAACAATGCCTTGACCCCTGTGGGATTCCCTTCTACAAAAATCAGGTTGAGAAGATCAACCAACTTACTATTCAGTGCTTTGGACCGATCCATATCCCCTTCCAAGGCCGCATTGACTACAGCAGTAGTTTCTTTGGGCAGAGCATTGGCAATCACTGAGATGACCCCATGCCCTCCAGCTTCCATGAAGGGGATAATCAAATCATCGTCTCCAGACGTCAACAAAAACCCCTCCGGCATACCAGGAGCGATCTCGATACACTGTGCCACGTGATTACCAGATGCCTCTTTGACCCCTATGATATTGGGGTGCTGTGCCAAATCCAGTATGGTCGACACATCCAGATTCACTCCGGTACGTTTCGGTACATTGTAGAGTATGATTGGCTTCTTTGCCGCATCAGCCACTGCTTCATAATGCGCCTTGAGTCCTACTTGATTTGGTTTGTTATAGTACGGACATACCACCAAAAAAGCATCAACCTCGATCTCAAAATTTTTGAATTTCTTGACCATAGCCATCGTATCATTGCCACCCAGCCCATAAACCACTGGCAAATTCTTGCTATTCTGAGATTTGACAAAACGGAGCACATCCAGTTTCTCAGTCCCAGTCAATGTCGGAGATTCAGCAGTAGTTCCCATCACTACAAGATAGTCTACTCCTCCATCAGAAACGTGCTTCACCAAGGTAGCCAACGCATCATAATCCACACTCAAATCCTCGTTGAATGGTGTCACCAAAGCAACACCCGTTCCTTTAAACTTGTTATTCATTTCTAACTTTTTTTATGTAATGATGCATTTGGTTCAATAAAGACGCAAAACCATCATCATCATGATTAATCATCATTTCAAAATACTCACTCACCCCTTCTGCAAATCGACCTACACGGCATTTGGCTGGTGAGCTAGCCAATATATTTTTCGAATATTTATCAATCCCCTTGTCGAGACTAAGCAAATAATCAAATGGCTCGTTCTTAAAGTCCTCTACTTCGCGCTTGGTCCATTTTCCACTTGTACTTAGGTCCTTTTCACTGAAGTAAGGAAAGGCATAGGTATCGGTTTTCTTTGCTCCAGAGATGAAGGTCATGACTTTCACTGTCTTGCCCTCATTCTCAATTCTCTTGATCAGTTCATTGGTAGAATTATGGTTCCCCTCGGTAGAATAGCTATATAGTATGCCAACACTCTTGGCTTCTGCATATCCTCCAGAACCTCGACCCTCCTTATGTTTCTTCAATGCGAACTTCGTCTTCCAGTTCACTAAATACTTCCCTATCATTTTCCCTTGGTCAACATCTCCTCAAAATCCATTTCGGATATGATGGTAATTCCTAATTTATTCGCCTTCTCCAATTTTGCAGGTCCCATTTTATCTCCTGCGAGCAAGTAGTCTAGTTTGGCAGAGATAGAAGATACTACTTTGCCTCCATGGTCTTTGATCATGGCCTTGAGTTCGTCTCTACTATGCTTCTCAAACACCCCTGAAATCACAAATCCTTTCCCTCCTAGCACATCGCTACTGGTCTCAAACTGTGACTCGTCCACTTGCATCTGCAAACCTGCATCTTTGAGTCGAGAAATCAATACTTGATTTTCCTCCTTGGAAAAATAATCCAACAAACTCTGCGCGATACGGTCTCCAATCTCCGGTACTGCTACCAATGAATCAAAATCCGCCTGCATGAGCTGCTCCATTGACTTAAAATGTACAGCAAGTTTCTCAGCCACCGTCTTGCCAACAAACCGGATCCCTAAACCAAACAACAACAACTCGAAGGGAGCTTGCTTAGATGCTTCGATTCCTTTCAGTAGGTTCTGCACACTCAGTTCTTTGAAGCCTTCCAACTCTATGATTTGATCATGTGTCAAATCATAGAGATCAGCTACATTGTGTAGGTAACCTTTGTCATATAGCAGTTTGATAGTCTGCTCCCCAAGCGAATCAATATCCATTGCTTTGCGATGGATAAAATGCTCGATCATCCCTTTAATTTGTGGAGGACATGCTTCAATATTGGGACAGTAGTGGTTCGCTTCTCCTTCGTAGCGCACGAGTTCGGTCTGGCATGCTGGGCAGTGCGTCACATACACGAAAGGCTCCAGATCACTTGCTCTCTGTGTCAAATCTACGCCAGTCACTTTCGGAATGATCTCTCCCCCTTTCTCTACATAGACATAGTCACCAATGCGCAGATCTTGCCTTTCGATTTCATTGGCATTGTGCAACGATGCACGCTTGACGGTCGTCCCTGCCAAGAGGACTGGCTCCAATTCAGCTACTGGAGTGATTGAACCGGTACGCCCTACCTGGTACACCACGTCGTTGAGCCTAGTCAATGCATTCTCTGCTTTGTACTTGTAGGAGATAGCCCACCTCGGGTTTTTAGCTGTAAATCCCAGTTCATTTTGTTGGTCAAGATCATTGACCTTAATCACAATACCGTCTGTTTCAACATCCAGTTCATGGCGTTTCGTTTCCCATTGGGCGACATAGGCAATGACCTCCTCGATTGTCGCACATTTTTGATATGTCGGTGAGACATGAAAGCCCCACTCTTCGATTTTTTGTATGGCCGAGGCATGCGAATCCACTTGTCCCTCTACTCCTAGCAGACTATACAGATAGCAGTCCAGTTTGCGAGCTGCCACAATGGACGAATCTTGCATTTTCAAGGTTCCCGACGCAGTATTTCTTGGGTTAGCCAACCGCTCTTCTCCCGCAGCTTCTTTTTGTTCATTGAGCTGAGCAAATGCCGTACTCGGCATAAACACCTCTCCACGCACTTCAAACTCCTCTGGATACCCTGTCCCACGTATCTTCAAGGGGATGGATCGGATGGTCTTGGCATTCGCCGTGATATTGTCACCTCGCGTACCGTCTCCACGAGTAGCCGCTTGGACGAGCATCCCATCACGATAGGTCAAACTAATGGCTACCCCGTCAAACTTGAGCTCACAAAAATACTCATAGGGCTGCCCTCCAAGCCCTTTTTCTACACGAGCATCAAACTCGCGCAACTCCTCGGCACTGTAAGTATTGGCAAGTGACAGCATGCGATGCTTGTGTATCACCGTCTCAAAAGACTTGGTGATCGTTCCTCCTACACGCTGAGACGGAGAATCCGCCTTCTTCAAATCTGGGAACTGGTCTTCTAACTCAATGAGCCGTTTCAACAACTGATCAAATTCATAATCAGACACCTCAGACTTACTTTCCTGATAATACTGATGATTGTAGTGATTGATCTGCTGACTGAGTTGCTCAATCTCTGTATGTGCTGCGTCGTGTGTCATTGGGATTCTAGCCAAATAGGCAAAGACAAATTTAAAAATAGTTTCCTAGTTCGGGTGTCGATCTGTTCAATATTGGGAAGCAATTTTAATATTTTAACTTATTCAATAGAATCTGTTAATTAATGCTTTTCGATTCTCTAAATTTGCCTCTGCATTAAAACAGTACGAAGTTGTCTAATATTTTAGCCATTACAGGACGTCCGAACGTCGGCAAGTCCACTCTTTTTAACCGACTGGTAGAACAAAAAAAGGCCATCATGGATGATGAAAGCGGGGTGACTCGTGATCGACACTATGGCTTTGGACAGTGGATTGGCAAATACTTCACCGTCATCGATACGGGAGGATATGTCATGGGCTCAGACGACATTTTCGAAGAGCAAATTCGTGACCAAGTCAAATTAGCTCTTGATGAAGCCAGCGTCATCCTGTTTATGGTCGACTGCAAAGACGGGCTCACAGACATGGACAAGGATTTTGCAAATATCCTCCGCGAACTCCAAAAGCCTGTATACATAGTTGCCAACAAAGCAGACAACCCCACTTTAGATTTACAATCTGCTGAATTCTATGGACTAGGATTGGAAAGCGAAGTATTTCCAATTTCTTCGGCAAGTGGGGCAGGTACAGGGGACTTGTTGGACCAAGTAGTCACTCACTTCCAAGATGATGATATCGAAAACCCAGAAGAGGGTATACCGAGAATCTCTATTTTGGGTCGTCCCAATGCGGGAAAATCATCTTTTCTCAATGCCCTCCTCGGCAAAGACCGGTCCATTGTCACAGATATCGCTGGCACGACACGAGATGCCATCAATACACGATACAAACTGTACGGAAAGGACTTCATACTCACCGATACGGCTGGGATCCGAAAAAAAAGCAAGGTCAAAGAAGACATAGAGTTTTACTCTGTACTCCGTGCTATCCAATCCCTCCAAGACAGTGATGTCTGTATGGTGATGATCGATGCTACGAGAGGATTTGAGGCCCAAGACATGAGTATCATAGCTCTAGCGGACAAATACAAAAAAGGCATCATGATCATGGTCAATAAGTGGGACCTGATCGAAAACAAGGAAAGCAATACCGCAGAGAATTTCAAAAAAGAAATCCTTGAAAAACTCGGTGGCCCCCTATCCTATATACCGATCATTTTCACCTCTGTACTGACCAAACAGCGCATCTTCCAAGCGATAGAGTTGGCCATAGAAGTCAACGAAAACCGTACAAGGCGAGTACCCACCTCCGAAATCAACGAGGCAATGCTACCCGAAATCGAGCGCAACCCACCTCCAGCACTCAAAGGAAAATACATCAAAATCAAGTACATCACACAATTGCCTACACGTACACCTTCGTTTGCGTTCTTTTGTAACCTACCACAGTACATCAAAGAACCCTACGAACGTTTCTTACTCAACAAATTGAGAGGGTACTTCAACTTCAAAGGTGTGCCTGTCAAGATTTACTTCCGTCAAAAATAATTGGATCACAGCAAGCACCGATTGGCTTTTGAAAGACATCTACCAGTAGGTGCTGTTGACTATTGTTTGGGACTATGGCTAGAACAGGGATTCCAGCTCAAAATCACCCCAGACCGTACCTCCAAGTTGGGTGACTACAGATACGATCCCAATACAGGCAAACATCGCATTTCAATCAATGGGAGTTTAAACCCCTATGCTTTTCTGGTCACTTACATCCATGAAGTGGCTCACAAAGTCAACTTCGACCTGCATCAAAACCGTGTCGACCCTCATGGAAAGGAATGGAAGCATCAATTCAAAAAACTGATGATCCCTATGCTACGCGAGGACATCTTCCCCATGAGTATCCTAGGGCCGCTTGCCCTTCACATGAAGAATCCCAAAGCAACGAGTGTCTCAGACCCCGTGCTCTTCAAAGCACTCAGGCACCATGATACAAAAACAAGTGGTGTATTCCTCAGCGACATAGACTTAGGACAAAAATTCCTCTTCAAAAAAACGGTCTACCGAAAAATCCAGCAAAAACGTACCCGTGTACTTTGCGAAGCGTGTCATACGGGCAAGCAGTACCTCATCTCAGGGACAGCCCCTGTGCAGCAGTTCAAAAACGAGACCTAGAGCCGTACTTTTTTCGACATCAATACGTACTGTCCCATGAACGGAATCCTACGCACAAATTCTCAAAACTTAGACTTTATCGCCTTGGTCACCGAGCTCGACCAGTACCTAGCGACAACAGACGGTTCGGAGCACTCGTTTTACAGCCAATACAACCAACTCGACGAAATCAAAGAGGCAGTACTATGGTATGAAGCAGGAAAAGTCATAGGCTGTGGAGCCATCAAACCCTACGACGCACAAACTGTAGAAGTCAAACGCATGTATACAGCACCCGAATGCTGGGGCAAAGGCATAGCCTCCCACCTCCTATCCGAACTTGAGAAATGGGCAAGCGAACTGGGCTACACACGCTGCATCTTAGAAACTGGCAAGAGACAACCCGAAGCTATCTCTCTCTACAAAAAGTGCGGGTATGCCCTCATCTCCAACTACGGACAATATGCTGGCGTAGACAACAGCCTCTGTTTTGACAAAATACTCAAGACATGATCGCAACTATTTCTTAAATTGAGTCTGGTATCATTCCCACATCTTTCCAGAATTGACACCTATTTTTGTACTCATGAAGATTTTGATCATAGAAGACGAACCTGACCTATCCGACACCATCGCTTCTTCACTCTCCAAGGAGCAATATACCGTAGCACAAGCAAGTACCTACCAAGAAGCTCTGAGCAAAATCTGGAACTATGAATACGATTGTATCCTACTCGACATCATGCTACCAGGAGGTAGTGGATTGGACATCCTCCAGCAAATCCGTGACGGGAACAAGCCACAAAACGTCATCATCATTTCTGCCAAAGACTCTCTGGATGACAAGCTAGATGGACTAAATCTCGGCGCAGACGATTACCTGACCAAGCCATTTCACATCGCCGAACTCAATGCACGTATCAAAGCAGTCCTGCGTCGCAAAAAACTCGACGGCAAAGACCTCATCGAAATAGCCAACATATGCCTAAACCTCAGCGAACGAGCCTTCACGGTAGAAGGGCAAAACACCCCGCTCAACCGAAAGGAGTTTGATATACTCAACTACTTCCTCCTCAACCAAAACCGTCTGGTCACCAAAACAGCACTCGCCGAACACGTATGGGGAGACCATATCGACCAAACAGATAGTTTTGATTTCGTATATTATCAAATCAAGAACCTGCGTAAAAAACTACAAAAAGCTGAAGCCAAAATCGAAATCGAATCAGTATATGGCGTGGGATACAAGCTGATCCAACCCTAATTCCATGGCTAGCAAAGAAAGAAAGCTCCTCCACCAATCCAACCGATATCTCTCAGCGTCCATCTTGCTGATCGTAAGTGTGTGGTCGGTCATTTTCTATTTCAGTATGCTAGATGAGATCTACGACAGCATCGATGATGGACTAGACAACTACAAGCTACTCATCCTCCAAAAAGCCGCTATAGACAGCAGTGTCCTCCACAAAAATGACTTTGACGAGAGCAACTATGCCATCCAAGAAATCAACAGACAGTACGCCCTACAGATCCACGACGTGCACAAGGACACCCTCCTCTACATGCAGTTTGAGAACGATCTCGAACCCGTCCGCTTACTCACCACGGCATTTGAGCTGAATCAGAGATACTATCGACTCCAAGTCATCTCCTCTATGGTAGAAGAAGACGATCTAATCGCAGACCTCTTTTGGTCCATCGTACTACTCTACCTCGTACTCGTCATCAGTATCATCTGGATCAACAACATCGTACTACGCAAACTCTGGGAACCGTTTTACCAAATCCTCCATCAGCTCAAAACTTTCCGCCTAGACAGTCATCAAAAACTCCCTCCTGTAGAAACGCAAACCACGGAATTCAACGAACTCAAAGCAACTGCCAACGCACTCATCCAACACACGGTAGAAACCTATGAGCATCAAAAGCAGTTTACCGAAAATGCTTCGCACGAACTCCAGACTCCACTCGCCATCGCAACAACCAAACTGGAACTCATGCTGGAACGAAACGATCTCTCCGGTACAGGTGCCGAACAAATCGCTCAAGTCCTACAAATCGTCGAGCGACTCACACGCCTCAATAAATCACTACTTCTACTCGCTAAAATTGAAAACAAGCAATACTTTGACAACCAAACCGTCAACCTCAACCATATCGCGCGTCAATGCGGTGAAGACCTAGAGGATTTTGCAGCACACAAGCAAATACACCTGCACTACCACGAAACAAACACGCTAATCGTAGAGATGGACCCTACACTAGCCAGCATACTACTCAACAACCTCGTCAAAAATGCCCTGTTTCATAACCATCAAAACGGAGAAGTAACCATCCACCTCACAGAAACGCAACTCTCAGTCTCCAACACTGGCAAAGCACAGCCGCTTCCGAGTGACAAAATCTTCACCCGCTTTCACAAAGAGTCGGAAAAACACAGCAACACAGGGCTAGGGCTAGCCGTCGTACAAGCTATCTGTACACTCTACCAGTTTTCGATACGCTACCACTACGATGGCCTGCATCACTTTGAGGTTCAGTTCCAGAAATAACCCCCAACAGACACTTACCCCTACTGCAGCTCATACGCCCCATAAAAAAACAGCTGCTCCCTCCGATTCCCAATTGATTCCAGATTCACCTCCTTTATTTGAGGGAGAAACTAAAACAACAAGCACATGAACAAGCATCTTGCATTACTTATCATTGGCCTATTGGTCGCATGGAGTCCTACGCTAGCACAAGACATCCCTCAAAATCGCGTCCCCTCTGTGATTGTCAACCGATTCAAACAAGACTTTCCCAAAGCGTACGATATCGAATGGAAAGTCAAGAACAACCAGTACAATGTAGAGTTTGAGACAGGCATATTTACCGACCATGAGATCTGGTACGATACCACAGGAGAGATCATCCGTCACGAAGAAGAAATTTCGCACAACGAACTCCCTAGTCCAGTGACTGCCAAGTTGGATCGTGACTTCAATGGATTTCGAATCGATGACGCCAAACGCATCACTACTTCTTCCACTGTAGATTACAGTGTAGAACTAAATTCGTTTACCCAAGAATGGAAAATCATCTTCGACAAAAATGGAGAAATCTCCACACAAATTGCAGACTAATCCATCATGAAGAACAGACTCAATGTACTCCTCCTCCTCTTGTCTCTCTCTCTATGCAATCACAGTTACGGTCAGCTCAGCCCCCCAGGCATGGGGGTTGTGCACACCGCTGAGTGGTTTGCTCTGGGCCTCCAGCAAAAACTGGATGCTGCTGGGCGCATCAAATCCATGACCTATCTAGGTATGGGTCGTACCAGCAACCCTGACAACTACAATCCCAGTCAGCGCCCATCCATCTGGGTACTCAACCAAGAAGTCTCGCATCGATACAGCAAGCATTGGCAGTATTCGCTAGCACTCAGCTACCGAAGACAACATCGCTACGCGCTACTTCCTCCCTTCGAAAGCGAAACACCTGACTTCAAACAGGAACTAAGGTTCTACGGTCGCTACTCATACATTTTGGAAAACACTCGACTCAAATTTGCCTCCACACTCAGGCAAGAGCTACGCTTATTTTACACTCCCGAATTCCATGCCTGGGAATCCAACTTGCAGTTTCGCACCCGACTCAAAGCCAAACTGACGGTCAATCTGGACCAACACAAGACACATCAAGTACTCTCTAGCCTTGAAATGCTACTATCCATGAGTCATTCTCAAACCAACCAAGAAGAATGGGACACATTCGACTACAAAGAGAGTCGGTTTTGCTTCTACTACGCATACAGTCCACAGAGAACACCCGTCACAGTCCATATTGGGTACATGAACGACTTTATTGGCAAAAAAGTCTTCACCAACGCGCACTACTTGGCCTTAGACCTCATTGTCAAAAACCCTTTTGGAAAACATTAATTCACGAAACGAACCCAATTCGGTCGCGAGTTGAAAATTCAAGAGTATTTTCGCGTATCCATTAAAAAGCACATCGACATGCCTGACGGTAGAAACAGAAAAGACGTACAAGTAGGACTCGAAGTAGACATAGTCCTCAAAAAAGACCAACGCAGTGGTGCACTGACTCGTGGAGTAGTAGGCAAACTCCTCACCAAATCACCCAATCACCCCCACGGCATCAAGGTCATGCTAGAAGACGGACAGGTCGGACGTGTCAAGCATATCCTCGATGAGGATTAACCTCTAGTTTCTTCTCGCTTCTCGATCCATATAGCTGGTAAACTTGTTGGGCAGATTGATCTCCAACTCAAGATGCTCCCCAGTAATCGGGTGATCAAACTCCAAGCGATCCGAGCACAGCATGAGTCCCTTGCCTTGCAAAACCTCCACCTCTCCCGAATAGAACTTATCCCCTACAATCGGATGACCCAAATTGGACATATGGATTCTTAGCTGATGAGTACGGCCTGTCACAGGGTAGAGCTTCACCAGACTCAATTGACCATACTTTACAGATTTTTTGACATACACTACTTCATAATCACTCTGACTGGGCTTGTCATCCACGACATCTCTAATCGTCCCCTTCGAATCGGCTACTGCCCCGATGACTACAGCTTGGTAACGCTTACGGATCTTTTTATTCTCAAACTGCAGCCCCATCTCGACTTGGGTACGCTCGGTCTTGGCGACCATGACTAATCCACAAGTCGGCCCATCGAGTCGATGCAACGGACGCATGACACCCAAAGCATCCGGCTGTGCTGAGGGCTTCAGGTTGAAAGGCAGGGTATTTTCCAAAGTCTTGAAATGGTTGCCGTTGACGGGAAGACCACCAGGTTTGTTGAGCACAGCGAGATACTCATCTTCATAGACCACTGGAATTTCTTGTTTGAAAACTTTACGGTGAGCACTTTTGACTGCTCCTCCCTTGCGTGTAGTATATGAGATCACATCGCCTACCGACACACGCACATCTGCTGGCACCTGCTGCCCATTGACAAGAAGTTCGCCTGCCGACATGGCTTTGCGCGCTTTGGCTTTGGAAGCTACCCACCGAAAAACCCTAGGAGCCAACACGTTTAGAAATACTCCTGAATCCTTTTTCTCAACCGTATGCGTCTCTTTCATCCTGCAAAAGTAACCGCTTGGGTTCTCCTACAAAATGACCGTTCCGATTTCCTCACAGACCCACTGATTTGTTTTAGCCTTTGTCCAAAATGTATCTTCCGAAAAGCACGTCAAGAGAGCCGCCTACAAACCCAACATGCCGTACTGGAAAGCTCACATCCAACAAAGAGTCACATACCGAGGCGTTTCTGAATCAAGCCGTCGATGAGCTGGCATAGCATCTGAGGTTTCATCGTCCGCCAGTTGATGACATCCAGGTTTCCTCCCCAATTGACATAGTGATCGATATGAAACTGTTTCATCTCGTCGAGTACAAAATCCCGAAAACCAATAGCGGTCACCCACCCTTCCTCTACGTCCTCAAACCACTCTTCGTAGTAGCTATCATCTGAGCCGTGAAAATTGAGAATATTTTCACCGATCAATACAAATTTTGAGATCTCAGCAGCCAACAATTCATCGATGATGTTGCGCTTGAGGTGCATGATATCGTTGTGAATGGCGTCATTCCATTCGCCCATGAACTCGATCACTGCATAGCCCGAATCGTAATCGAGATATAGGATTTTGAGGTAAAGAGTCTCTGATCCAATGAAATCCCATCCCGGGTCGATATAATATCCATAGATCGTATCGGAGTAGAGGTCGTAATTGTATTCTTTGCCATGAAACGGTGAGTACTCGTCTTGACTCGAATCATAATATTTCAACCAGCCATAAAAAGGCTCAATCACATGCATAAGCTATCCCTTGTAATGATCAATCGCACGGCGCACAGACCCATGATCACTGATCAGGCGTTCGGCTATTTTACGATCTATTTCTATTTCATCCATCAGCATATGAATGGCCCGCTCGACAAGTTTGGCATTGCTGAGTTGCATGTCCACCATTTTATTGCCTTGGACATGACCGAGTTTGATCATCACAGCAGTCGAAAGCATATTGAGGACGAGTTTGCTGGCAGTACCTGCTTTCATACGCGTACTCCCTGTCACAAATTCTGGTCCTACGACTACTTCCACGGGGTACTTGACTGCATGAGCGATAGGTGACGCTTGGTTACACACGATACAGCCAGTCGTGAGTCCCTTGTTCATGGCATCTTCTAGCCCTCCAAGCACATAGGGTGTCCTGCCTGAAGCAGCAATCCCTATCAATACATCGCCTGCATTCGCATCATAAGCCTCCAGGTCTTTCCATGCTTGATACTTGTCGTCTTCGGCATTTTCGACGGACTTGCGAATCGCCCCGTCACCACCCGCGATGATACCAATCACACGATCATGTGGCAAACCATAGGTCGGTGGTATCTCAGAGGCATCCACTACACCCAATCGCCCACTCGTCCCTGCACCGATGTAGAATAAACGTCCACCCGCATCCATCTTTTGAACGATCTCATCGACCAAAGGTGTCATGGCAGGGATGGCCTGTGCCACAGCTTGCGGCACGGACTGATCTTCTTTGTTCATGGAAGTGAGGAGAGCTTCTACGCTCATCTCATGCAGATTGTCGTAGTGTGAGGATTCTTCGGTGGTAGTCATACCCAAAGTTCCTTTTAATCCCTCGCTTTAGAAAACATCCATGCAAAAATTGTTGTTAAGAAATGGTTATTAGTCGTATCCTAAACCGTAGTTCATCGAGAAAGCATATGATCACCCCTCGGCCTTCATTTTCTCCTTGTGATACAGCACCAACCCCGCCACGGGATCTTCGGCTATGATGCCTATCTGTAGCCCAAGGTCCGCTCCGACACGACGCAAGACATTGCTGTAATAGAAAGCCACAGATCCCACAAAATGAATCGGCAAATCCCGATGCCCAGCATATCGACAAACATTCTCCACAAAAAACTCTCTGAAACAATCGTAGACCAGCTGATAGAAGTAGGGATGCTGCAAATACTGAAAGATGAACTTCGAAAAATTCGCCAAAAACCGAATGGGCATATTCCCCTGATACAAGTTTTCGAGTACGTCACTTTTGGTCAAGCCAAAATACTCATCGAATTTCTGCTTCAATTCCTCAGGCAATTCTCCTTTGAAGTAACGCTTGATCAGTACACGTCCCAGGTGGTTGCCGCTCCCCTCATCCCCTAGTAGATATCCGAGCGAAGTGACATTGTCTACAATGTCTGTACCGTCATAGAGGCAAGAGTTCGAACCTGTACCAAGGATACAAGCGATCCCTGACTCCACCCCACACAAAGCCCGTGCAGCGGCCAAAAGGTCGTGATCAATCTCTATTTGAGCTTGAGGATACAGCACCGAAAGTGCCGATTGGATCAAGGCCTTGTTCTTGTCCGACGAGCATCCAGAGCCATAGAAATAAATATAGGCGATATCCTCATCCACATACTCTACCAATCCCTCACGCACTGTAGCAGTGATATCCTCTTGCTTCATGTAGTAGGGATTGATTCCTGGGGATTTGGCTTGAGAGATCCTGCCGTCTTTGTCTATTATCCTCCATGCGGTCTTGGTGGAGCCACTGTCTGCGATCAATATCATTGCTTCAATTTTCTAAGCGCCCAATAATGGTGAATTTATCAAATACTTTGGCCGTATGAGGTGCTTCTGCTAACTCTTCGGTCAAATCCTGTCCTGCCCAATGCTCATAGTGCTTGCCGTCGCGCCACATTCTCGAGGCACTCACGTCATAGATATCTCCTTGATAAGCGACCCAGATCTCTTCTCGATCTTGCCCATTTCGGAGAGCCAATTGTTGTTTAGTGTAAGGTTTCAAATTCAACGGTTATGTGTGTTTAATACTAGAAAGTTACGAAGTGGAAACTTTAGAATGAAGGCCATCATACTGTACCGAGCTGCATGACCGCCTCCACGCCCACCACTCAAGCTCCTGGTTGCCTACACTTTTGGCACTATGCTCTTTCAATCCTCCAATGTCACTACTGTGATCCCCGTACCACCTCGTTCGACATGTTCGTCCGTTGCTTGGACTACTTTGCGATTTTCTCGCAAGACATTCCTCACCAATTCTCGCAATACACCGTGCCCCTTGCCGTGCAATATACGCACCTCTGGGTGTCCGAGCAGCAGTGCTTCATCGATATAGTCCTCTACTTTACCAATCGCTTCCTCAGCACGCACTCCCCGAATATCGAGCGTCATGTTGAAGTGGGCCATTTTCGCATTGAGATCTATGCCCGTCATCTGCTGCACCCGATCATCGGTCGTCTTTTTAAACTCCTTGCTCGATATTTTCTCTACATCCTTGAGCTTGACTCTGGATGTCAATCCACCCAAGGTCAATTCAAGCTGCTTTCCCTTGATGGCTACTACTTCGCCCGCAGCTCCAGACGCCTTGATTTTGACCTTGTCACCAATCGCGATGACTGGATCGACCACTGCTACAGGGGCCTTTGTCTTCTCTTTTTGCGCCTCTGTGCTCAACTTATCCTTGTGTGCCGTCAGTTGCTCGCGAGCGGCCTGCACGCGTTTTTTGTCTGCTTTGGATTCTTGGATTTGCTTGATGGTGGACTCCACTCTCCTATTGGATGCTTCGATCACTCGTGCGGCTTCTAATTTAGCTTCTTTGAGTACCTCTGTCTTTTTCTTGTCCAAGAACCTTTTGAGATCCTCATAATCCTTGATGGCCTCATTGAGACGTCGGTCTTTGGCTGCTATCTCCTTTTTTTGCTTTTCAATAGCATTTTTCTCTGCTTCGAGCTCACTCAAAAGTCTATCAAACTGTACGTGCGATACACCGGCCTTCTTTTTTGCCTTGTCCAACATCCGCTTGTCGAGACCGATCTTGCCTGCAATTTCTAGCGCAAACGAACTCCCAGGCTTACCAATTTCCAACTCGTAGAGTGGTTCGAGGTGCTTGACATCATACTTCATCGCCGCATTGACGATCCCGTTGACTTGATCTGCTAGTTTTTTGAGGTTACCGTAGTGCGTGGTGATCGCTCCGTAGGCTTTGGATTTGGCAAGTTCAAGCAGGACTACCTCAGCGATCGCTCCCCCAAACTGCGGTTCAGTACCCGTACCAAACTCATCTATGAGAAACAGCGTCTTGCTGGTCGTATGCTCCAAAAAGAACTTCATGTTCGTCAAGTGCGAACTGTAGGTACTCAAGTCATTTTCGATCGATTGCTCGTCACCAATATCCAAAAACATCGAATCAAAAATTCCAAATTTAGACTCCTCATCTACCGATACAGGCACTCCACACTGCACCATGTACTGGATGAGTCCAATCGTCTTGAGACACACCGATTTCCCTCCGGCATTGGGTCCGGACACCAAGAGTATCCGCTCCTGCGAAGAGAGTACAATGTCTAGGGCCTTGATGCTACGCCCTTGCTCCTGCAGCGCCTGCTCCAATATAGGATGACGTGCTTGCTTCCATTCTATCTTCTGCGTATGGGAAACCTGGGGGCAGATACAGTCGAAAGCCTGTGCAAAACGTGCCTTGGCTTGGATAAAGTCCAGCACACCCAACATGCGTAAGCCCCTACCGATATCCTCCTGATGCATGCGCACCAAATCTGTCAAGGCGGTCAAAATACGGATGATTTCTCGTCGCTCGGCATAGCGAAGCTCCCGGAGTTCGTTGTTGATCTCGAGCGCTTCGGCAGGCTCTAGAAACACCGTCTGTCCCGTCGCAGACTCATCATGTACAAACCCTCGCACGTGTCGCTTGTGCTCCGCCAATACAGGGATCACCAGTCGTCCGTCACGGATGGTCAGCGTAGCACCATCTGGCGTATAGCCGTGGTCCCCTGCCTGTTTGAGTATTTTATTGACGGCAGTCCTAGCCCTCACTTGGCACTTGGCTATCGATGCACGTATACGCATGAGTTCTGGACTGGCATCATCATGCAGCTCTCCCTTCTCATCGATCTTGGACTGCATCGCCGCGAGGAGATGTCCATCCACCCGCACACTCCCAAGACGCTGAGACAATACCGGGTATGCCTCGGTACGACTCTCAAAAAACGCATGCACCTTGCTGAGTGTCTCCAGCACGCCCTTGATCTCGTACAGTTCCTCTACATCCAAAAACGATCCCGGGACTTCTGCCTGTTTGAGAAATGGAGTCACGTCCTCATAGTTGGCATTGGGAAATCCCTCGCCACTGGTCAATATGTATACAAACTCACGCGTCTGATTGAGCCATTCGTTGATTTTATCGGCCTGCGTCGAATACGTCAAGCGGTCTACAAATCGCTCTCCCAAGGGGCCAAGACAATAAGCCCCTATGATTTCCTTTACTTTGTCAAAACTCAGTTTGACTTCAATTTCTTTTGGATACAGATTCAAAAATGTACAGTTTATTGCTGTGGAAGTATCTTTTTGCTTGGTCGGGCGAGGGGTTTCTTGACTGGAGCTTTGGTCTGCGAAGAATCTACCTGCATAGAATCACCTGGCATAGCCACTGCAGTATCAGACTCTACGTTCAATATCGAGTCAGACATGGCCATCCTCGCAGAATCCATCATGATCAAATTGCCCAATGAGTCGTAGCGCAGCAAGTTGCCCAGCGAATCATAACTGAGCGGATTGCCCAAAGAGTCCATCTGAGGCAGCAGCGCAATCGAATCACGCAATCTCTTTTGTCGCTTCTTCAGTTCAGCCTCTGCCTTGATTCGCTTCTCTTCCTCCTCCTCTGCTACCCCTGCATTCTGATCGTAGACATTGAGACTATCCACGACGACCTCATAGATCTTATCGAGTTTTTCGGGATGGGCGAGATAATATTGAAAACTCCTTTCGAAAGTAGCCTTATCCACCTTGTATTTCTCAAACAACTCCTTTTCCAACGAATTGAAAACCTTGGCAGAAGAATCGGTACGCAGCTTCAACAAGAGCACCTTTGCCTCCAGGATATGCTGATCGATGAGAATCTCCGTCATGGTATTTCTTGAGATGACCTTTTCCTCATTCTTTCGCTGGCAAGCGTTAAGAAACGTTAATGTTGCCACCGCTACTAAAAAAATAAATTTGTCTCTCATATAAATTTTAAGATTCTCTTAATTTTAAGCTTCCAAAAGTACAATGAATGAAGGACATCCTCAAGAAGCTTAGGAAATACGAGATCAGAATTAGGAAGGCCTTAAACTCCCATATGCAGGGAGATTTTCATTCCATCTTCAAAGGATCGGGACTCGAACACGATGACGTCAGGACGTATCAGTACGGTGATGACGTGCGTACCATCGATTGGCACGTCTCTGCCAAAGGGCATGGGACCTTCGTCAAAACCTTCAAGGAAGAGAAAGAACAAAACATTTTCTTTATCCTAGATGTAAGTGCGTCTCAAGAAATCGGAGTGGATGGCCAACAAAAAATCGACATCAGCAAAGAGATCTGCGCGCTGCTATCCATGTCGGCAATCAAAGAAAACAGTCAAGTCGGTCTCATTTGCTTTTCGGATCGAAAAGAAAAGTATGTCAAGCCCGGCAAGGGCATGAAGCATTCGTTTCATCTGGTCAACGAGATATTCAAGCTCAAGCCTGTCTCCAAGAAGACCGATCTCAACAAAGCTTTTCGCTTTACGATGGATTTGCTCAAAAAGAAAAGCATTGTGATTCTACTCTCTGACTTCATCGACGAGGACTACCACCATGACCTGCGTGGCTTGGCCAAGTCGCATGATCTCGTCGTGATCCACATCACGGACATCCGCGAGACCACATTCCCCAACTTGGGCATCATCCCACTCCAAGACAAAGAGTCGGGCAAAACACTATGGCGCAACACTTCGTCCAGTGAGTTTAGAAACATACTCAACCAGACGTATGGAGAGAAACAAAGCGAACTAGAGCAACTCTGCCGCCGACATCAGGCCGACTACCTCCAAGTCCGTACCGACGAGGACTATGTACCCAAACTGATCAAATTGTTTAAAGTCAGAAATAAAGCAAAAAAGAGTGGTTAAGAAGACAGTTCTCCTTTTGATGTGCACCTGTTTTGGGATACAGGCATGGAGTCAGACGATTCTGCCTACCGGACAGTTTTTGCAAGACAGTCTCCAAATCGGCGAAGAGGTAGAGTATAGCCTCGCGATCAAGTACCCCCGTGACTGGCAGATCATCTTCCCAGACTCGACCTACGGCTATATGCCCTTCGAGTACAGCAGCCACAGATATACCCCGACGAGCATCGACAGCACCTGGGCCTATGACAGTGTGATCTACACCGTCAGCACCTTCGAGATCGATCTCGTACAAAAACTACAACTCCCAATCTATGTCCTGCAAAAGGGAGACAGCATCAAGATCCTCTCGGATTTTGACTCGATCTATCTCCAGCCTATGATCCAAGTCCTACCCGACTCGATCGCTCTGCGTAGCAACGTGGCCTTCGAGGCACTCGACTACTCGCTCAACTACCTCTACCTAGGCATCGGGGCAGGGCTGTTTGTGCTTTTGGTGCTTGGCATCCTCTTCTTCTTTGGCAAAAACATCCGCGCCAGGTACAAAGTCTACTTGCTCAGCAGGGAATACAAAAGGTATCAACTACGCTGGACTACTGCCGTACAGGCCATCCAGTCCAGTGAAGACACCCAAGCCATCGAAGCACTGCTCCTCGTCTGGAAAAGCTACATGGAAAGCCTCGAAAACAAACCGTATACTAAATATACCACCAAAGAAATCCTCCTAACGGGCTATGCGGACACACTCCAAGAAGTCCTGCAAACCATCGATCAATCCATCTATGGCAAGCTCACCATCGAAGACCTACATCACAACTTGGAGGTGATGAACCAATACACAGCAGAGAGATTTGACGTCAAAAAAGCAGAGGTGAATCATGGGTAAATTAGCAACAAGCACTTCAGACTGGTGGTCGATCAACTGGTTCTCTTGGGAGACCTTCCAAAATTTCCATTGGCAATTTGGTGATGTATTTTACGCCTTTCTCGCCCTCCCACTGATCCTGGTGGTCTGGCTGATCATCGACCGACGCAAACGCCAAAGTTTGTCCATAGCCTTGACAGAAAAAGACATCAAATGGAGTCCTATCAGTCTGCTCAGGTTAATTCCAAGTGTCATCATGCTGCTCGTATTTTGCCTGCTCATCATAGCACTCGCTCGCCCACAAAAAACCAATGAAAAAGTAGAGCAATGGACCGAAGGGATCGACATCATGATGCTCATCGATATCTCCGAGTCCATGCAGATCGAGGATTTCAAGCCCAACCGTCTCGAAGCTGCCAAAGACGTGGCACGCAAGTTCGTCATGGGGAGATTCCAAGACCGTATCGGATTGGTAGTATTCTCTGGTGAGGCCTATTCACGCTCGCCACTCACCACGGATTACGAACTGCTCAACACCTACATTGACGACATTGATTTCGACTTGATCCAAAAAGGGGGGACCGCCATAGGCAGTGCCCTAGCAGTAGGCACCAACCGCATGAGAGAGTCCGAAACAGCCTCCAAAGTCATGATCCTGCTCAGCGATGGAGACAACACCGCGGGCAATATCGACCCCATCATCGCGGCAGAACTGGCCGATGCCTACGACATCAAGATCTACACGATAGCCATCGGAAAAGAAGGACGCGTACCTTTCGGCAAAGATTTCTTTGGTCGGACCAACTACGTCGAGAACACCCTCAACGAAAGCACACTGCGCAAAATCGCAGAGATCGGTCACGGGCAGTTCTTTCGTGTATCCGACAATGAAGCACTCGTCAATGTCTTCAAACTGATCGACAAGTACGAAAAAGCCGAGATCAAAGAAAACCGGTTCAAGGACACGACAGACTTCTACCCCATCTATCTCAAGTGGGCCATCGCCCTCTTCCTCCTCTGGATGCTTCTCAAGTCCACCTTCATCAGCAACATCCTGCAGGATTGACAGATAGTGAAGAATGGCTAGTGAGTCTTAGTCCCCTCCTACCCGTCTTAGGATCACATGTACTTACCCAGACCAGTAAGGGGAAACCTGTATCACTAGGCCTTAAACTGTCGGAGATGATGATCTGTATGCTTATAGACATACTGCCCTATCTGGTCGCGGGTCATCGCTCCAAAAAACGGGTGCAAAAAACCAGCGAGTTCGTCTGGACTGATCGTCGAGTATCTCTCCAGTAGTGTCTTCCAGTTGTTCTTCAAAGGCACTATGTCTCCTTGGCCCGTTATTTTAAACGCTGGATGAGTAGGTTGATTTTCTTTCAGAGGATTGTCATTTTTAAGAATCCCTTTCAAGGCTACTTTCCCAAAAAGTCTACCTATAAAAAGTCTCTTGTATTCGTTGTCCCCTAGAAACATTCGCTCACTCAAAATACAATGCCTAAGCATCTGATAAGTATTCATTTTGCCCCACGCTGCTGTTGCTTGTGGTGAGAGGTGGTCGATTCTGAGCTGTAGTTCGCTCAAGACGTTTTGATCAAAGATTGTTTTCATGATTCAATGGTTAATTAAATGATGAGACAAAATTGGGCATTCGCCCGCTTCCAAATCTTGTCATATGTCAAGAAACCGAACCGCTGGCCATTTCTTTTCTAATCCTACTCAAAGAAGTATCTGTAATGCCCAGCAAAGTCGCGATATGTTTGAGCGATGCGTTTTTGATGACCTCAGGATGCTGTCTAAAAAGCGCTTCATACCTTTCTTTAGCAGATTTAGTAATCATTTCAATGTTGCGATTTTTCATCACAAAGTAGCTCCCTACCAACCGCGTACGCCCCGCTTCTCTAAAGTCAGCGATCGAATGAAAGAGCTCTTGAAACCTGTCAAAACCTAGTCGCCAAGCAGAGCATTTTGTCATCGCTTGGTAGTACTCTGAGGTCTTTTGATGCATGAAGAAAGCAGGCCAGTCTATGACTATTTCTCCCTTCGAAAAAAAGTGAGTGGTAATATCATTGCCCTTGGTATCGATGGCAAAGGACCTCACAAACCCTTCTTCTAAAATGTAATAGTGGTCAATGGTCGAACCGGCATTGAAGAGGTAATCGTTCTTGTCAATGACGACATGTTCAAAAGCATTGACTACCTCCTCCACATCTTTAGACAAGGATAGGTCCTGTTCAAAATATTCTCTAAGTTTTTCTCTCACTGCTATAGGTTATTTGTGATAGGTCCAGTTATGATGGGTGGAAATTAGCACGCAATAGTCAATCTATCTACGGAGAGATACACTTTATTTGCTAGCTTCTCTACAAGATGATCGGACAGGCATGACCTATCACACATCCTGCAAAACACCAACAACGGACGCCCTTCTAGATTTCTGATCTTAGGATCGCTCGCGCTTATCCTAAGATCAGAGGATGCTTATTGCTCACAACCGTCTACTCGATTATCATCTATTTTTCTTTATACTTAATTATTTGAGACTTTCCCTTCCGAACTACCTTATATTTAAAATTGCCTACATAATCAATGCTATCATAAATTAAGGGAAATATTTCATTCCCTTTCTTATCGAACAATCCATATTTACCATCTTGAATTATTAAAACACCATCTGTTGTTGCCTTAACTTCATCATAAATTGGTTTTTGGATTACTTCTCCTTCCTTGTTAATTAGACCATACTTGCCTTCAGACTTGACAATAATGGTGTGTCCACCATAATAAGCTTTTATTTCTTCGTATTCTTGAGGAACAATCAATTTCTCGGATTCTAGGTCATAATACCCCCAGGTACTTCCATTTCTAAAAGTTACTCCAGGAGCAAACATTTGAAATTCAATTTCGTCATAGTTTTCCCGCAAGCTCGATTCCCCATCCGATTTAAGAAGTTGCATTTTGCTGTCATATCTTAGTATTAACAGATGGTTCTTAGAAATTTCCTTGACACTTCCTCTAATACTATCGGCAAGAACAACACCTCCCTGTAAGACTTTACTAAATCCGTCTTTAAAAGCAATTATATATCTGTCGTATTCAACTTTAACGTCATCATACTCTTCGGGAAGAATAACTTGTCCCTGTTTATCAATAAGCCCATAGCGATCCAGTCCAACTATTGCATATCCATCCTTAAACTTTCTAGCAAACTTATAATTAGGTGTGATCGCAAAATCACCCTTTTTATCAAGGTAACCATAAAGACTGTCCACTTTAACTGCCATTAATTCATTACTGAATTTATAATGGTGGAATCGGAATTTAATATCGCTAGAACTTCCTGAAAAGACATGATCTGAAAAGGTATTCAAGTTTTTATCTAGTAGACTTATAGTTCCTGCTTGATAAATTAAATATAACTGATCGATCTTATCATATATTATCAATTCATATTCTGGCCCAATAATGAATGATCCATTTGTATTGATGATGCCATATTTATTTTCTTTTTTCACTACCGCTAAATCATTATGAAATGAACCATCAATGACCTCTTGGGAATAAAGAAGATTAGGTACCAAAAAGGACCAAATTAAGTGACACAATACCTTGTTATATTTCACTTTAAAAGACTTAGACTCTAGTGAGTTGCAAAAACTGACAATAACATACACATAAAGCACACCCTGCGCTTTACTTCACTTAAAAATGGTTGATTTTAGGATATGAACCCTAGGTTTAGGTAAGTAATTATTTTTCAAGCTTCATGATCGACTCAGGTGAGCCATCTCGAAAGCAAATCCGAGCAACCCGCTTATTGTCGATGGATACGCAGGGAATGACCTTCTTCCCTACGCCAGCATGCGCCTCCAGTCCCTGCAGTACTCCCCGAAAACCCCGGCACAATACAGGTATGCTTTCATCACTAGGTGGTTGGGTGGGTGTAGATTTCTTTTTCAGCTACAAAACAAGAAAACCCTCTCGATCCCCCTCTGCATATTGAAAAAAAGTGCGTTTAAACGCATTGAGAAGGGGGTAAATCGAACACGTGTGTTCCGGCTCTCAAGCACGTGTGTTCGGAGCGTCAAAGACACGTGTTTGAATTTAAGGTCATTTTACCCGCATGAAACAGTAGCATTATTCGGGTAAAAAAAGGGGAGAATGGTCAATGAGGATAGAACTGATCATCAAAAAGTTGGCAGCCCTTGACCTGTCTCAAAGCAATCCTTGCTTGTACCAAACCAAAGTATTGAACAAAGCTACAGTACGTTGACCTCAGGCAGGATCTCGATCCCGAATTTGGACTGGACGGAGGCTTGGATCTCCATCGCTAGATCATAGAGGGCTTGCCCACTACCCCCTCCGTGGTTGACGAGCACGAGGGCTTGTTTGTCATGTACACCGATCGCACCGATTCGCTTGCCCTTCCAGCCTGCTTGCTCGATGAGCCATCCTGCGGGGACTTTCACTTGCCCATCTGGCTGAGGGTAGCCGGGGATTTCGTAGTGGTCTTTGAGTTGCTCATATTGCGCACTAGCGATCACCGGGTTTTTAAAAAAGCTCCCTGAGTTGCCGATCACTTTTGGGTCGGGTAGTTTGGACTGGCGGATCGCTATGACCGCATCACTCACGTCACGTATCGTCGGGTTGGCAATCCCGCGCTCCATCAGGGTCTCATTGATGGCGCCATAGCTCGTGTTGAGTTGGGCACTTTTGGAGAGCACCAAAGTCACCGAGGTGATGATGTATTTGCCTTTCAACTCCTTCTTGAACACACTCTCACGGTACCCAAACTGACAATCGTCAGCGGCAAAGGTTCTAGTCTCCAAGCTCCCCCTATCCAGTGCGGTCAGTGAGCCAAACACGTCTTTGATCTCTACGCCATACGCGCCGATATTCTGCATAGGTGCAGCACCCACAGTCCCAGGGATCAGCGACAGATTCTCTATCCCTCCCCAGCCTTGAGCGATACTGTGCAGGACAAACGCGTGCCACACCTCTCCACTGGCGACTTGTACTCGAACCTCCGTGTCAGTTTCTTCCAGCACAGTCACGCCCTTGAGGGCATTCTTGATCACGAGTGTTTTCATATCCTGTGTCAGCAAGACATTCGATCCACCGCCAAGGATATAAGGCTCCACTCCTGCCTCCTTAGCCCATTCTAGTGCTTCTTTTAGCTCAGACTCAGTAGTCACCTCAGCGAAGTACTGCGCCACCACATCCAGCCCGAAAGTATTGTAAGGTTTTAGGGAAACATCGGTTTGAATCAATGACATAGAATCGAATTATGATTGGAACTTGCAATAAAGGCTGCAATTTATCAAAGCCCTCAATATATCCCTGTTTTTGGGGCAAAAAACTCCATAATATCACAGAATTAGGACGCTATTTTTAGTAGCTTTGGAGGATTTTAAAAAGTGGAAATGAGCGAAGAAAACAAAACACCAAAAGGAGATTATTCGGCAAGTAATATTACGGTCCTCGAAGGATTAGAAGCCGTAAGAAAACGACCAGCCATGTACATCGGTGATGTCGGGATCAAAGGACTACACCACATGATTTGGGAGGTCGTTGACAACTCAATCGATGAAGCACTCGCAGGACACTGTGACACCATCAATGTCACCATCAAGCCAGACAACTCCATCCTCGTCACTGACAACGGTAGAGGGATACCTACCGACTACCACGAAAAAGAAAAAAAATCGGCTCTAGAAGTCGTCATGACCGTCCTTCATGCTGGAGGTAAGTTTGACAAAGACACTTACAAAGTATCGGGAGGTCTACACGGTGTAGGGGTATCCTGTGTCAATGCACTATCTACAATGCTCGAAGTGACTGTCCATAGAGGCGGCAAGATCTTTCAACAAGAATACTCTTGTGGTATACCCAAATATGATGTCAAAGAAATCGGCACCACGGATATCACAGGTACGCATGTCCACTTCATGCCTGACAAGAGTATCTTTACCATATCAGAATACAAATACGAAACAGTAGCTACGCGACTCAGAGAGCTTTCTTTCCTCAATGCAGGAATCACCGTCTTGCTAACTGACGAAAGAGAAACAGAAGAAGACGGCAGTTTCAAAAGCGACACATTCCACTCAGAAGGTGGTCTCGTGGAGTTCGTAGAATACCTCGATAGCTCTAGAGAAAAACTCATCCCTACTCCAATCTATATGGAAGGAGAAAAGGGCGAAATCCCCGTACAAGTAGCGCTGACATACAACACGTCGTACACCGAAAATGTCGTATCCTACGTCAACAACATCAACACCATCGAAGGAGGAACACACGTCGCGGGATTCAGACGAGCCCTGACGCGTACACTCAAAGCCTACGCGGACAAATCGGGCATGCTAGACAAAATAAAAGTTGACATTACAGGTGACGACTTTAGAGAAGGATTGACTGCCATCATCTCAGTCAAAGTAGCTGAGCCGCAGTTCGAAGGACAAACCAAAACCAAACTAGGTAACTCAGACGCTATGGGTGCCGTCGACACCAGTGTCAGTGAGATTCTAAACAACTTTCTCGAAGAGAACCCTAAAGAAGCAAAGATGATCGTACAAAAGGTCATCCTAGCCGCTCAAGCTCGAAACGCTGCGCGAAAAGCACGAGAGATGGTTCAAAGAAAAAACGTCCTGTCTGGCACCGGACTCCCAGGAAAACTAGCCGATTGCTCCGAGCGCGATCCAGCCCAGTGCGAACTCTATCTGGTAGAGGGAGACTCGGCAGGAGGATCTGCCAAGCAGGGGCGTGACCGCAAATTCCAAGCGATCTTACCTCTCCGAGGAAAAATACTCAACGTAGAAAAAGCACAAGAACACCGCATCTACGACAATGATGAGATCAAAAACATGATCACAGCCCTTGGCGTCAAGTTTGGTACCGACGAAGACCCTAAGGCTCTCAACATGGAAAAACTGAGATACCACAAGATCATCATCATGACAGATGCGGATATCGATGGTAGTCACATTCGTACTTTGATCTTGACCTTCTTTTTCCGATACATGAGATCTTTGATAGACAATGGCTACCTCTACATCGCTTTGCCTCCTCTGTACCTACTCAAAAAAGGCAAACAAGAACGCTACGCTTGGTCAGAAGAAGACAGAGCCAACGTCACCTCGCAAATGATCGGTGATTCTGGCAAAGAAGATTCTGTGGGTGTACAGCGCTACAAAGGTCTTGGAGAGATGAACCCAGAACAGCTCTGGACTACCACGATGAACCCAGAGTTTCGTAGTTTGAAGAAAGTAACTGTAGACTCAGCTGCAGAAGCGGACCACTTATTCTCCGTACTGATGGGAGATGAAGTCGCTCCGAGAAGAGAGTTTATAGAGAAAAATGCCAAATACGCTAAAGTCGATGTGTAAATAAACATTTGGCATCATACGAAAACATTTAAAAAGGAGCCGAACAGCTCCTTTTTTTATTTCACTCATATTTGAGTCCTCTACTATTTTTCTTAATTTGACTTCTTACTATTTCCACCCAAGCCAAACCGATTCATGAAAAAAGTCATTTCCTACATTTTCGCAATAGCCCTAGGCGCCATAGCCATGTTGATATACATGCACAAGCCTCCCAAAACAAAAAAAGAGCCTATTTATGTAGACAACAATTCGCTGTATTACCATGCCAAATTCAGATACAACACCCAGCGGGATGAGTACGAAAGAAAGCTAGACAGCATCAGTGAGGATGTCTTGCAAAAGGTAATCCAAGACTATGTATGGGACGAGGCTCTTTATAGAGAAGCTCTACGAAAAGGACTAGGAGACCAAGACTCTATTGTACGCGCCTGGCTCATCCAAAAAATGGAAATCATGGTACAAGGCCTTGCTTATGTACCCGTAGAACTAAGCGACGAAGAGCTCAAGGAACATTATGACAGCAACTTGAATGACTACTACATCGAGCCTACGCTGAGCTTTGCACACGTGTATTTCGACCAAAACAACAAGAACCTACAGGATGCATTGTACAAATCAAGACTGGAAAGAGAAGATCTGAATCAAAACGACATCCCTTTTGACGAGGCGCATGGCAGAGGTGACACCTTTAAGTACCACACCTATTACAACAAGCGCACACTCTCCTACATCGATCATCATTTCGGAGAGGGTTTTGCCGAGCAACTTCAAAACCAAGGCCTTTCCAACCAACACTGGGTAGGGCCCTTTCAATCCAACAAAGGCTACCATGTCATCATGCTTGTAGATCGAGGCAGTGGACGCCAACCTACATTCGAAGAAGTCAAAGACAGCGTCAAAGCCGACGTACATGGCATGCATTTAGAAAAACTCAAAACGGCCGCTATCCAAGACATCATTGACTCCTATGAGGTCATCATAGACCCGAACATTCGCTAAACTTAAGTACTGTATCTAGAATAATCTCTAGATACAGTACTTGTTTCATCTTTAAGATTTTTTCTTTTTGAGTGATGTGATCATCATGACCCACCCAGCGATCAGGCAAACCCCTCCTATAGGTGTGATCGCTCCAAGGAATTTCATCCCTGTCACACTCAACACATACAATGACCCGCTAAAAAACAGAATACCCGTCAAAAAAAACACCTCGGCAAGTTTGAGCCATTTGCGATCAAACTCAGCAGTCATCACGCCCAGTATCAAAATACCGAGAGCGTGCGTTCCCTGATAGCGTACGGCCGTTTCAAATATGGCAACCGAATCATTCGCTTCCAATACAAATTGTAACCCATGTGCTCCAAAAGCCCCAATGACAATAGTCAGTATCGCCATGACACCCCCTATTCTAAGTATACCTCTATCCATTTTTTTTTTACTTCAATACGACACGACTATATACAAACTTAAAAATACATCCCTCAAACAGACTTTAACTGGCATTTACCAAAAAAAATGTAAAACAAGCACTAAGCAATGAAGCAATTTTATTCTTTAGGTGTTTACCCTATTTCCTTATTCATATATTCTGCTAATTTTTGCAATAATTTATATCATGAAGAATTCATCTAGTAACATAATAATATAACTTTACCACGTTTTAGTAAATAACAACTATATCAGCAACTTAACTTTTTTTTGAACCATACATTTAGACTTTTTAATGAGATCAGCAGCAAATTAAAAAGTCACACTCCCACCTGTACCTGTTCGAATTGTATCCACATGAATGACTGTCCCCAAGTCGTTGATAGGCATGTCCTATGACTTGAGACAAAAAGAATATAATCCAAGCCAGTATAATAAATACATCACTAATGAAGAAAATCATACTTGCAGCCCTAATCTTTACTTATCCATTGATCTTGTCGGCACAAACTGGTCCTGCCGGACTAGGAACTACCGACGGCAGCTCGACACTCGAGCTATGGCTCAGAGCAGATCAAGGAATATCTACGATTGACAACAAAGTACAGACCTGGTCTGACTGGAGTGGAAACGGGCGAGACATGACGCAAACCAACGCGACCCGAAGACCCTCCTTCAATACTGCAGCTGTAGATATCAACGAACACCCCACTGTAGATTTTGTTGCTTCGTCCAATAGCTTCATGCAAGGGCCTAACACGCAAGATTTTTTCGGACTATCTGGTAATGAGCCTACCCAAACAGGAGATGTATTTGTGATTTTCAAACAACCTTCTACCAATTCTGGCTATGTCATGCAATTTCCTCGAACAACAGGAAATGCTTCCTTTTTCACACTCCTTTCCAACGGTGGAGACGGCACCCCTGCAGACAACAACAAGCTAAATGATGTGCAGGTATTTGTTAGAAATAGCGCAGGAGGATTTGACGTACAGTCTTCACACAATGATCCTACCCAAGACAATATCTTTACTGTCAACAACTTTCATCTGGCTAGAATGGGTTTTGACCCATCAACCAGTGACTTTTGGCTCTACAACAATGATGAACTCATCAACTCAGAAACTACTGTCAACACCATCTCATACGACGGAGAAACTGGAAATGGGCCTTCAAGATTAGGAAGCTCAGGTTCAGGCAGTTATTATGACGGAGAAATAGCAGAAATTTTTCTCTTCAGCGAAAGACTAGACGACACAAAATATATCATCGTACAAAACTATCTGAATGCAAGATATGGGTTGGCCACTGCCAACGATTTCTATGCGGGTGATCTAGAAGTCAACTCCGAGCACACCTATGGTGTTTTCGGTATAGGGAAAGCTACAGGAGCTACAGCGCTCTCTACATCGACTAGTGAAGGGCTTCAGCTGACTGCAAACAGCGGATTGGACGATGGTGACTATGTATTTGCAGGGCACAAGACCATAAACAATGCCCTACTGGAATCTGACATAGCTGGTATAGGAGGTGCATCTCCTGCAAGAATGCAACGTGTGTGGTACATCGACCAAACGGACACGGGGACTCCACTGGATGTAGACATTACCTTCAACCTAGACGAAGCAGGCATCCCCGATGTAGCATTGGCAAATGCCTCCAACTATAAACTCATCTCTCGATCAAGTGCCAACGTAGGCAATTGGTCAGATGCAGGCGGTACCGTATCTATCGATGATGTCAATAATACTATTTCCTTCTCGGGAGTCACGCTGACAGACGACTTCTATACTGTAGCAACGGAAGACAATACATTGAGCCCCTTGGGAGATGTGCAACAAACCTGGTATTCCTTTCAAACAGGATCTTGGGGGGACCCAAACTCTTGGACTCTAGACGGAGCGACTACTCCCCTATTTGACAACCCTAACAATGAAGTACCTGGGTCTGCAGACAAGGTCATCATCACAGCGGGTCGTACGATCTCCATGTACCAACTGGATGGCTCCACTGTCTTAGACAATGTAACCGTACAATCCCTCGCTTTGCGCTCATCAGGTAGACTAAACCTTTTGACTTCCACTGACAATGATTTTACCTCCATTTCAGGGGCAGGCACATTGTCACTTCAAGGCGTACCCAATGGAGACAATTCCGCTTACTTGGAGAACCTTCCAAAAGGAGACTACTCAGCCTTTGCGGACCAACTATTGGGTGGAGTAATCACGCTCAACACTGCTTCTACAGGTATCCCACTCCTGCTCAACCAAGACCTCGGCACAGGAATCACTACTGATCCCAACGGTGCAGTATCCAGAAGTATGACCCTCAATATGAGCAGCAGTACCGATATAGCCATTCTGCAACGAGATTTGTACCTTACCAGAAACCTCAACCTCACACAAGGTCAATTGCAAATCCATAGAAACAACGGAGAGACATACACAGACGTGAGCTTCTCTGATGCCAATCTAACGATCGATGTAGTCAACAACGTATCGATAGCAGCCAGTGCCTCTCTCACAACAGGAGATGCCAATCAGCGCCACCAATTCAATAGTTATGGAAACTTCTCCATCAATGGCCCGGCAAACTTCACCCAACGTACCTCTGCCAACTTGACAAGTACTGCCACGGACGGGATTGTAGACCTCAACTTCCTCAACACGGAGAAAGATCAGTTGCTGACTTGTAGCGCTATCACGAATTTCTACCGAATCAAAATTGATAAGGAATCGGCTGCACACACCTTGAGCATAACAGCCAGTGCAGACGGCAATTTCAACCTCTACGGTAGAGCAAACTACAGCGTTGACAGTGACCTCAGCTATGGAGGCACCAACAACAATGCCTTTGCCTTGGTCACAGGGACTGCCAAATTGGGATCGAATGTGAACTTCACACTAAATCAAGGAGGCAACTACTCCATCTCTTCTTCCGCTCAACTATGGGTAGATGGTGCAGAAATCATCAAAACAAGTGGTTCGGCACTCGTACCCTACGGCCAGTTCAAGATTTCGGCAGGGGTAGCAGAATTTTTGGTACAGAGTGGGATCACCATCCGTGATGCTGGAGGCATAGAAGTCACTGGAGGAGCATTGTATGCCAATCAAATTCGAACTTCGATACAAGCGACAAACGACATAGGTAGCTATACCCAAAGTGGCGGACATGTATATGTCAATGGAGGAAGTGGCACAGGCCCAAGTGGTACATTCGGAGGCGGCACACAACCTGACTATTTCGCCTTCTGCCTACCCGAAGCAGCCAATGTATTCAGAATGTCGGGAGGTACACTCGAAATCCAAAGATCCAACTACAATACCACCAGCTCAACAGGCACAGCCAATGATGAGGATGCAACTGACGATCTCGGAGGCGGTATATTCATCAACTCGGATGCCCAAAACATCGAAGTGACTGGAGGTACGGTCATCATGAATATGGACAATACCGTTCCTTTCAAGGTAGTATCCAAAGCCCCATTCTATGATGTCATCATGACCAACTCAGGAGGTGGTGCCATCAATGATGCCGACGGCAACACCACCGTCAACGTCAAAACTACCGACGACAACATCGTTTTCCTAGCTGGAGGACAATCAGGGGATGGCTCAGGAGCAGATGTCATCATGCAAGCTCAGCCACTTGTCGTGCTCAACGACCTCACCATAGGGGACGGCACCAATCCTATACGCTTTGATCATCTGGGTCAAGACGTAACCATAGGCAGGAATTTTACCATAAGTGAAAATGCAGAATACTACTTTGGTGATGACAGTTTATTACCCGAAAACATCTCAAACTCTAACACAACGCCAATACCCGTATCTCATCAAAATACGACCATATTTGACGGATCCATTGACGGTACGCTGAGTATGGAAAACCTGGCCGTCAGTCTTGCCTCTGTAGGGAATGGGACAGAAAACAATGAGCAGGTTTTCTATAATATCACGATAAACAAGCCAGAGGAGTCTACCCTATTCTTAGACGCGCCCAATAAAGACGTAGATACAGGAGATACCAATGTCCAAAATGCCCTGCGTACTGGAGACAATAGTTCATTCCGCCTCGAATCAGGGATACTGGATCAAGGAAGAAGAAGTATCCGATTTTATGGAGGTGTCTATAATGCAGGTACACTTGGCATATTCGAAGCGGGTGTCACTGATATTGGTGCCCTATTAAAATTCCGTCCAGCAACTTTCACTATTGACACTGAACCTGGCGCGGAGTTTGGAAACTTCAGGTTAAACTGCCAAGACCAAATCATATCCATTGACAATGATGTAATTATCCGTAGACTACAAATCCTACATGGCAGATTGAATATTGGTTCAAACAATTTAACTATAGACGAGCTAGACATATCACTAAGTAGCTCGCAAGCCAGTTTCGGGGGGTGTGCAGGATGTTTCTCTGTAGAAGACATGATCATCACCGATGGCAATGCATCCGACGGAGGAGTTACGCTAAAAATCACAAGTACGGTCAACCCTACTGGTGGATCTAGCAACAACATCAATGGGAATGCAACCTTAGACGCTCTAGATGACGATGATTTCTTGTTCCCCCTTGGCATTGGGACAAGTGGCGATGCTTCTTCCAAATACACCCCGGTCCTACTCAGCCTATCCTCTATTGGAGACCTAGGCGAAGACGGTGAGGCATACATTACCATCAACCCTGTACAAGGAGAACTCAAAACAACAGACATCTCTACTGGAGAAGGTTTAACCTACTACTGGAGAATACGCACCGAAGGTTTTGATGCAGCACCAACATTGGATTATGTTCAATTTTTTGGAAACAATGATGACGACCCTTCTGCTGGAGCAAACTTAGCTAGCTACGTATCTGGTAAAGTAGAAGACGGAGGAGATTATACAAGAAGTTCTGAAACTCATACTGTAGTAACTCCCTCTAACCCAGCTTTTGAAAACACAGACTATTCCATTCTTTTTGATGGTGATGGGTCTGGATTCACTTTGACAAACACCAATTTCACAGCAGGTGATGCCGCTCGTTTCATTGGCTCTCCAGACATCTTCTACACAAAACTTAATTCAAGGAAAAACTGGAACGATCAAACCAAATGGACACACAATGCGGATGGATCAGGTGGCGGTGATGACGGTTACCCACAGGCGGGTGACATAGCTGTCATCCAAAACTATGGCAATGCCAACCAGAACCACTGGGTCAATGCAAATGTAGACATAGAGATCGCCGAGTTGAGATACGATGCTTCCGCAGGTGGTTATCCTCCTAGACTCTGGGTCACAAAAAATGATGCTGACCTTAACCTAGGACTTGTGTCGGGTGAAGGCGACTTGTACCTTGAAGTCACAGCAGCTAACACTCCACAGTTTACTGGAGAAACCGATCTAGGAACTTGGTCTAATGAACCAAACAGTAGTTTCACTTACCAAGTCACTAGTAACAACAACACCGTAAACATGATGAGCAATGTCGAGGTGTATCCAAGGCTAAGAATAGAAGCTGAAGGAGGTACCAATAGAGTACTTCAAACGTCCATTCCCATCACCATCAAGCAAGATGTAAGAATAGACCGTGGCTCAAATTGGAGGCTAAATCATGACACCCATATTCAAGGGGATTTAAGAATCTCATGGCAAGACAATAGTGGCTGTTCTGTCGAAATCGGTGACGACAGAGAGGTTACAATCACTTTAGATAGTGATTTGAAACTTGAAAACGGAAATGGATCTGGTGCAGCCAGCTTCACTGTAGAAAACAACAACCTCAATAGCTATCGACACACCATATTACTAGCAGGAAATGTTGAAATTGAAACAGGGTTAACAGGTAGTTCTTCCTTGAATCTGTACAATGGAACGGGCACAAACAACAACGCTATACTTGAGTTTACTGGCAGTGAGTCTAAAACCTTCATTAACAATTCATCAGCATCTGTCACTCCTAATTTGTACCGTATGGTGATGAACAAAGGCACAGATAATACATCCAGCTTCGCTGTAAACAATACGGTAACCTTCCCACTTCCCTCTGAAATCGGAGAACAACCGATTGAAATAGTGAATGGAACGCTCATCTTAGACGATTCGAGTATCGACATCACACTGACAGACGCCTCTACCGGAGACTTCAACCTCCCCAATCTATCAAACCCAGACGCATCCTCAGGGTCGGGTGGATTAGAGATCAAAAATGGCCTGCTTAAAATAGAAGGAGACGATACTGGGCTCATCCTTGACGGGAGTTTGATACTCAGCGGTGGTAGTTTAGACATGAATACTGGAGTAGGCAATGGCAACAACTACATAGAGTACTCTGCAAGTAATAATGCATCAATAGAAGTCAACAATGCAGCATCTACACTACAAGTAGGTTCACAAATTCGACGTGGATTCTTCTCAGAGGCAGGTATTCTAGACCTGATCATTACAGACGGTACCGTAAGTATAGGGTCAGGGACAAAAGGAGACTACCGAAGAGGAATGCTCGAAGTGATAAATACTGGCAGTAACTTAACCTTCACAGGCGGGCAGTTGATTTTCTTCAATCAAAATGGAGAAACAGCCAACAGTGCGCTCAAAGCCTCTTTGCTTTTGGAGCCTGATACTTACGACTTGACTGGCTCTACTATTTTGATTGATTTGCTCGAAAACACCAACAATAATTTCAGCATCAACAGTAACATTCCTTTGTATAACCTCGCCCTACAAAGCACCTTCGGTTCTGAGAGTGAAGTCATACAACTGAAAACGAGAGACTTGACTATCGAAGGGGATCTGACTCTTTCTTCTGATGTCGAATTCAGAAGTAACAACTTGGACTTGACACTGTACGGCAACATGACGATCAATGACAATGCAGTGTACACTGCGGGAATCAACAAAACGATCTTTGACGTAGACGCAGGCACTGTAACCCTCGGAGGAACTAATTCAAGTACCGTTGAATTTTATGATTTTGAGAAAACAGGCGCAGGCACACTATCCTTGGAGACAAGTATTGAAATCTCAGGAGCAACCTTTGATCTCTCTGAAGGCACACTGGCCGACAATGACAACACCATTGATTTCATAGGACAAAGTATGGTAAACAATGGCATACACATTTCGAACAATAACTTAGTAGACTCAGGTATACGATTCAAACGTACGAATAGTGAGCAGACGTTATCCACATCAGGCGAGGGTGTTTTTGGAAACCTGACCATCAGCAATGAGAATGGAGTCACCTTGCCCGATGCGAATCAAGATTTCCAAATCAACAACAACTTGACATTGGATGAAGGGATTTTTGACATTGGCCCAGCCCTCTTGCTATTTACCTCGACGGGTACGATCACCAATGGCGAAGGCAATGGCGCTAGTCTTTTGGATTTTGGCGAACAAAATCAAATTCAGACCAACAGTTCGATCATTGACTTTGGTATGGAAAAAGAGTTTGCAGCCAACTCGACCACCAACTTCGTATTCCCTGTCGGTGAAGGCAATCGATACACACCTGTATTAGTTGACTTTACAGGAGGAGATTCTGGGTCTACACTAGGCAAACTTAGAATTCGTCCAAGAAATGCAGTGGCACCCATCATGCTCAGCGAAGAACAATCGATACAAGACGCCATCTTGCAATACCACTGGTTGATCAATGCAACCGGCTTGACAGACTTCAATGCCAACATCATCGCCAGCTACGACGATGACGTGATCGGTACAGATTCCGAAGATACATACAGAGGTGCTAGAGCCATATTCACAGATCCCAACTTGGCGGTACAGAACCCTTTCCCTGACACAGATGGAGACGGCATGATCGAATCAGACCCAGATCTAGATGACAATGTGGATGATGCCCTGAATACGATCACTTTCCCGATTGCTACCGAAACAGACTTCTCTGGTGAGTACTTTGCGGGAGATCCTGCCACGATACCAGACGCATTCGAAGCTTTGATCTTTGATGCCAACGGTGCTACATCGGGCAACCACAACGTCGCTGAAAACTACTTTTATGACCAGAACAGCGACGGCATATACAACGGCTCAGACGTCAGACAAACCGACTTGAGTGCGGTGACAGGTGGAGCCATAGAAATCGCTTCAGGCAAAACATTGGTGCTAAACACCAACAACATCAGTTTCAGTAGATTGATTCTCCCTACCGACGGAACACTAGAGATCGACGGAACCAACGGTCATATTCTTGGCCAAGTCAGTGGTTCTGGAACCATACGAATCAATAGCGACGGTACCACTGCGGCTCTTCCTGCAGGTGACTACCTCAACTTCTTTGACTGCACAGGTGGTGCCTTGGAGTATGGTGGGTCTGGAGACTACACCATCATGGTAGAGACCAACGAGGTGAGACAACTGACATTGAACGGATCGGGAACCAAAACTTTCGTATCCAACAGTGATATCAACATCTGTGAAAACCTCATTGTAAACGAAGGAGTACTCAACCTAGCGGACGACAAAGAATTCACTGTGGGAGGCGATTTCATACTCAATGACGGAACCGTCAACATGGCTTCTGATGCGGTATTCGAAGTGAATGGTGATGTCAACTTGGTAGCTGGAACACTATCTACTGCCAACGACAGTTTCTTTGATTTGTACGGAGATTTGAGCCGAAGCACGACCACCATCACCACGAGTACGGGAGGGACATCTACCGTCTCTTTCTTGGGGTCTACCACCCAAACCATCACTGGAGACTTTAATATATTCAATGTAGTCATCAACAACTCTTCTGCATCTGAAAATGCGATTGTGCTGACAGGAGGAACAACTCTCCAAATCAACGGAAACTTGAGTCTCATAGATGGAGTCATAGCGACAGACAACACCGTATTCAAGTCAGGGGTGTTTAGCATTGACAACATCCTTGCGTTTAGTACTTCCGCGACATATACAGGAGGAAGTGCTATCAGTCACGTAGATGGAGTGGTCAAAAAAATAAACTTACTGGCCAACTCTAGCTTCACCTTCCCAACAGGAGACAATGGGATTTTTGCACCAACAGTTGTCAACGAAGACGCTACGGGCGGGTCGGACTGGACCGCACGCTATGTCAACATTGACCCTACAGGGTTCTTGAGCAACAATGTCTCCAACATCGGAACGACCGAAGTATCTATACATGAGTTTTGGGTGGTACACTCATCGGCAATCCAAAGTGCTACTATAGGCATGACATATGGACCTCAGTCCAACGTATTGATCCCGACAGAAACTACGGTAGTATCCATTTTGGACAATATCGGAGGAGGCAACGGCGTGGACAATGACGATACTTGGACTGACATGGGACGTGGAGGGCTATCCTCAGGAGCAAATACGAGTGCAGGGACAATCACTGCCAATACCAAAAACACTACGTCCTTGAGTTTCTTCACCCTTGGAGGTCAAACCGACGAAGCACTCCCGGTAGACTTGATCAGTTTCGAAGGAGTACTTGTCAATCAAAACGTAGAGTTGATCTGGAAAACGGCTTCCGAACTCAACAACGACTACTTCGAAATCCAAAGATCATCAGATGGAGAAACATTCGAAACAATCGGCAACATCCTAGGCAATGGCACGACGAGCAACCTGTCACAGTACAGTTATTTGGATGAGCAACCCTACTTCGGTCAATCCTACTACCGATTGGTACAGGTAGATTTCGATGGGCAAACAACAACCTACTCAGCGATCCTCATCAACAACGACAGTTACCACACTGGAGTCGATATGCTGATATACCCCAACCCCACCACTGTGGACAACATCAAAGTGCGCTTCACGACTGGGGATGAGAATAGTCCAGTATATTTGGCTATCTACAGTTTGACGGGGCATTTGATCTATCAGCAAACTTACCAAGATCTCCCTCTGGGCACCAGTGACATTGACCTCAGTGAACTGAGACATCTCCAGTCAGGTCTCTATCATCTGATCATACAGCAAGGTGACAACAAAATCGTCGAGAAACTGTCTCTTCGATAACAAGAGAAAAACTATCAATCGAAGAGCCAAGGCACAAGCTAATACTTGAGTCTTGGCTCTTTTTTTATAGATTGAAATAGACATGCTATGTTCAACCCCAATCTAAAATTTAGGTTAGATTTGAACATCCATCATCCCAGTATTGATTTCAGTGATACGACATCTCACGCTTTATTTGTCATTCTTTTTTTTAGTCTCCACTACAGCACTCTCCCAACCTGTCCGTGTCGCTGCTGCGTCCAGTATGGCTGATTTTTTGGCAGAAGTCAAGACAATCTACGAAAGTAAAAAAGGAATACCCGTCGAGATCATTACCAACAGTTCCGGAGCTCTGACCAACCAAATCATGAATGGCGCACCCTATGACTTGTTTTTATCAGCCAATACCAAATACACTCAGCAACTTCACCATAGAAACATCCGTTCCTTTCCCCCCTCAACATTTGCCTACAACCAACTGGTCATCTGGTCAAAAACACCCCTCACTGACCCCCAACATTACATCCTTAGTTCCGAGTGCCATACGATCGGTTTGGCACAACCAGAATTGGCTCCTTTTGGAGCCCTCGCGATCCAATACCTAGACAGCCTAGAGGTGACCTCTCTTGTGCAAGAAAAACTCGTGTTTGGCAACAACATATCCATCACCAACCAGTTCATCTACACGCAAAATGTCGATTTGGCCTTCACTTCCAAGTCCTCAGTTCTCAAACTACAATCACAAGTAGCTTGCTGCTGGACTGACATCCCTACTGCCCTACTACCCGTCATCCCCCAGTCTGCGTTGCCCCTTAATCAGACAGGACAATCGTTCTTGTTATTCCTCACTACTGACCCAGACACAGCCAACATTCTAGCCAAATATGGCTACTTACCTGCTCACTAGACATCCATTTATTGAGTGTACAATGAAATCAAACAAGTTTCTAAAACAAAAAGCAGAAATGAAATCGTAAGCTGGTAGCCCCGAATATCCCTACCTTCTGCCTCTTCAAATCTCAATTGTTGGCTATCTTCGCTCTCGATGGAAGAATTTTGGACCCCACTCTGGCTAAGCACAAAATTGGCACTCTACACTACCGTCATGCTATTGATCCTGTGCGTACCTATCTTGTATGGGCTATCCATGCACCGTTTTTGGGGGAGAAAACTTATCAAAGCACTCGTTGCTATGCCTTTGATTCTTCCACCTTCTGTCCTAGGCTTTTATTTCCTGTTGGCATTTCGGCCTGATGGTCTTATCGGGAGTCTATGGCAGCACC
The DNA here is from genome assembly GCF_002742335.1 of Reichenbachiella sp. 5M10. Lineage (NCBI taxonomy): Bacteria > Pseudomonadati > Bacteroidota > Cytophagia > Cytophagales > Reichenbachiellaceae > Reichenbachiella > Reichenbachiella sp. 5M10. The sequence continues at coordinate 2,780,198 of NZ_MDGR01000007.1, forward strand.
TCTTTGAGGTGCGACTCGCTTTCAGCTTCCAAGGTGTCTTGATAGCTTCGGTGATCTTTAGTTTTCCTTTCATGATCAATCCCATCCTATCCGCTCTCGAAAACCTTCCCTCTTCATTGACGCAAGCTTCCTATTCCTTGGGAAAATCCAATTGGACAACCTTCATCAAAGTACTGATCCCCAATGTCAAACCATCCATCCTATCGGCTTGTGTATTGACTTTTGCCCATACCATCGGTGAATTTGGAGTGATCCTAATGATCGGAGGCAACATCCCCAATGAAACCCGTGTTGCATCGATTGCAATTTTTCATCAGATGGAAATGATGAACTATGATCAAGCCAACCACTATGCACTGATTTTACTCGGTTTTTCTTTTGTGGTATTGCTGGCACTACAATGGATACAAAAGAATCCAACACGTCCCATACTATGCTAGACGTCAACCTCACGTTTCAATTCCCTAACTTCCAGAGTGAAGCAGCCTTCTCCCTGGCCAAAGGAGAGATCAAGGGGCTTTTCGGAAGATCAGGCATTGGCAAGAGTTCGCTACTCCATGCCATCGCTGGGCTGAATCGCCGTTTTTTGGGACATATTTTGTTTGACCAACGAGTTTGGAATGACATGCAAACTTTTGTCAAACCTCAAGACCGAAAGGTAGGATTGGTGTTTCAGGATTATGCATTATTCCCCAATCTCGATGCAGATCAAAACATCCGCTACAATCAGCAAATCAGTGAAACAGAAGTGCAAAAACTCATCAATGTATTGGAACTTCGAAGCGTGCTATTTCAACACCCTGATCAGCTATCTGGTGGACAAAAGCAACGGGTAGCTATCGGTAGAGCCTTGGCGTACAATCCTGATGTGCTGTTGATGGACGAACCCTTTGCCGCACTCGACAGCAGTACCAAAAGGAATATCAGCGCTTACCTCAAGGATTATTTTGTACAGCAAAACAAAACGGTAATCATCTCCAGTCACCTCATCGAAGACTTGAACTACTTCACGAACGACATCTTTGAGATGACTCTCAGCGAATAAATCTACTGCAGCCCTCTTTTCTTGACACCAAAGCGGTATTGTAGCCCTGTCATGAGAAAACGCTGAGAATCTGCAACACCGTACTCTCCACGTACCATCCAATGCTTGTTGAGCTGTAGATTGAAACCAAACTGAAACGTAACGGTCTGCTTCAAATCCTTCTTGATGAAATAGTCAATTTCTGTAGAGAAGACTCCACTATCATCTACTTTTGTCTTGATGGTATTGAGCGCTGCGTTCTCTGCAGTGAGCTTCGCTATTTCACCAGCATTTTGAATAGGATTACTGTTCAGCATTGCTATTTCATCATCATTGGCTTGAATTTTTGCATCGACCGTTGTATCAAACGTGTCTTGCAAATCAGGAAACACTTCATCCATATTGATCGTCCCATTGTTCCCTTTGGATCCGACAAAATTTCGATACATCATCCCAAAATATGGTGCAACAAACAAGTCCCGATTGTTCTTGTTCAGAAAAAAACGATGCCCTACCCGTGCCGACAAAGTAAGATACCCTACTTGATCCTTGAGTAGCTCCGTATCCGTACGAGATATATTGACATCCGTACTCAAAAAATAACCTTCCCACCCAAAAATAAAAGTGGTACCGATTCCATATGCCAATGCGTCAAACTCCACACTCGAAGAAAACTCTGGCAACTGCAAGATTGTCTCACCAGTCGCATCTGTCCAAGTAGGTTGCAGACTCACGTCAGTCCCGCCCGTCACCGCAGAAAACAGTGCGTACACATCCAAAAATGGAAGAACCCAAGCATCCGCACGATAGTTGAGTCCGTTGGTAGTGGCATTGACATTCGTAAAATTCAAGGTTTCCTTATTGACTACTCCACTCAAATCATGCCCGGCTATTGCTAGACCAAATTCCGTGATTTCCATATCAATGAAAGCATTGACATAATTGACATTGAAACCAAAAGGAAGCTGAAGTTGATCTCCAAAACCTCTATCTTGAGCCTTTTGGCCCCAAATTGGCAATACATAGGGATATATCGTAGAATCACTCTCCGCATCCTGTGCGGTCAAGGTATTGGGAAATAAGAGAGTGCAGAGTAGCACAGAGAGTAAGCTAAGATTGGTCTTCATACACGTAAGTCTAGAGTTTCGACAAATATAATAGAGCCATTCGCTAATCACCTAAAGTCAAAGATGAATCTACTGATACATCCATCACAAAATCATCCATCACAAAACCTCCTCCTATGTCCACGACGATCTCATCCTTCTTTACAAAACCCATTTTTTCGTAAGTGTGAATTGCGTCCAAATTATACTTATTGACTGTCAGATAGATAGTCTGTCTATGATGCTCTACGGCAAGCTCCGCAAGATAACCCATAGTAGCTCGAGCGACACCTCTCTTCCTGTGCACAGAGCGCACATAGATTTTACTCAAAAACAACGCCTGCTCCTCGATCCGATAAGCGCAATACCCCAAATCACCGTCTGCATCACATATCAGGACATATACATACCCTTCGTTGATCTGCTCATCGATCTTCTCTACTGTCTGAAATGTGGTCAGCATATAATCGACCTGTTCCTGCCCAATGATGGCAGGGTAGTGCTCATTCCAAATCTCTACGGCAAGAACCCGGATGACTTCAAGTTGCTCCTTACTTGTTGCTTCGACAAACTCTATCATTCTTTTATCCAAATGAGGGTACACTATACAAGTATATTAGAATACCCACGTGATCCCCAAACAAAAAACACAATAATAAAACAATATTTGTTGTAACATATTTATACATGAAGCAGTATAACCTACTATCCAAATGATATATTTTTGAATGACAAAGTCATGAAAACAAACGCTGAAAAAAATCAAAGCTTTCGTGCCACCAACATCCGAGTCAAAACATCGGATTACAAACAAATGATGCGACAAACAACACAAGACATGCGTACATCAACAACTAAAACAGAGAGTTCCAACATGAAAACCATCTTTCATTACGCCAATAGCCGTGGACATGCTGATCACGGGTGGCTCAATGCTCATCACTCCTTCAGTTTTGCGGGGTTTTATGACGCCAACCGTACCAACTTCGGTGCTTTGCGTGTACTCAACGATGATCAAGTCACAGGAGGAAAAGGCTTTGGCTTTCACCCCCATGACAACATGGAGATCATCACTATTCCACTAGAGGGGGCACTCGAACACAAAGACAACATGGGCAACCAAGAAGTCATTCGGGCAGGAGATGTACAAATGATGAGTGCAGGAACAGGAGTATACCACAGTGAGTACAATGCCAATCCAGACAAGGATGTAAAATTGTTGCAAATCTGGATCTTTCCAAACCAAAAGGATGTTGAACCCAGATATGATCAGATCACGCTCGGTGAAGAACTACCCAACCAGCTCCAGCAAATCGTATCTCCAAGTGCCGATGACGAGGGAGTATGGATTCATCAAGACGCCTGGCTTCATCTCGGCCGAATTGATAAAAACCATACGATCAGCTATGCACTCAAAAATCCCGAGAAAAATGGCGTTTATGTCATGATCCTGGAAGGAGAAGCACACATCTACGACCACCATCTCGGCAAACGCGATGCGCTAGGCATATGGGACACGGAGCATATCGAGATACAAGCAACTGCCAACGCCCGAGTGCTTCTCATCGAGGTACCCATGCAGTTCTGAGAGATGGACAAGTAAAAATCAAAAGGCAGGTGTTGATAAAAACACTTGCCTTTTGATTACAAAATGTAGCTCCAACCTATTTTTAGGGAACTCCTTTTTTCATTTACCCGTTATAGTCGTAAATTGTATAGCACCAAAACTTATCCGACTATCCCATCCTCTATCCCCACACCAACAGGAGCCTCTCTGCTCAAATCGCTACAAGACAAATACCTCCATGTCAGAGCGCAATCCGAAAAAATCTGTACCCCGCTGCAAGTCGAAGATTATGTCGTGCAACCTGTCGTAGATGTCAGCCCCCCAAAATGGCACCTTGGGCACACCACTTGGTTTTTTGAAAAAATGCTCCTCGAAGCATATCTCCCAAACTACCAAGTCTACCACCCCGACTACAATTTTGTATTCAATAGCTACTACGAGTCCATCGGCAAACGAGTCTTACGCACCAATCGAGGCAATCTTACGAGACCATCTGTAGACGAAGTATACCAATACCGAGCCTACATCGACAAACAAATGAGCGACTACTTTGACTCCAAAGACTGCCTGAGTGACGAAGAAATACAAGTCATCGAGATCGGACTCCAACATGAGCAGCAACACCAAGAACTACTACTCTACGACATCAAATACATCCTCGGTACCAACCCATTATTCCCTGCATACCAGCCGATCCCCAAATTACAATTGGATGTCTCTCCAAAACCACTTGGTTTTTTGGAAGTCCCCGCCGGTCTCTACCGTATAGGACACGAACAAAACGGTTTTAGTTTTGACAATGAGCATGGAGTACATCAAGTTTATTTACACGCTTTCAACATCGCTGACAGACTCATCACGAATCGCGAGTACCTCGAATTTATACAAGATGGAGGATATCAAGAATTCAAGTACTGGTACGCAGAGGCCTGGGAATGGATCCAAATAGAACAAAAGCAAGCTCCGTTTCATTGGCACTTGATCGAAGGTCAATGGTACAACTACACACTACATGGGCTACTCCCTATAACCCCTGACGAGCCAGTCAGTCATGTCAGTCAGTTCGAAGCAAGTGCCTTTGCCAAATGGAAAGGCATGCGACTACCTACCGAGTTCGAATGGGAAGCCGCTTGTCAACTGCATCAACCAACAATCCCTGCATCAAGCAACTTCGTAAACCAAGAAAATTTCAGACCTCTACCTCCAACTGAAGGCAACTACCAGTTCTTTGGTGACCTATGGGAATGGACCAATTCCTCCTACCAGCCCTACCCTTACTACCAGGAGCCATCAGGAGCACTGGGTGAGTACAACGGCAAATTCATGATCAACCAAATGGTACTCCGCGGTGGCTCATATGCCACCCCACAAGACCACATTCGACCTACATATAGAAACTTTTTTCACCCGCACCTGAACTGGCTTTTCTCAGGTATACGACTCGCACATCATGACTGAAACCATCGACATCATACAAGACCAGACCTTTTTGGTGGACACACTCCAAGGGTTGCAAAGCAATCCTAAAACACTGCCTTCCAAATACTTTTACAACCAACGCGGAGACCAGCTGTTTCAGCAGATCATGCAGTTAGAGGAATACTACCTCACTAAGGCAGAATACAACATCTTTGACACGCAAAAAGACCGCATTCTCAAAGCATTTTCTCCTCATGGAGAAACTTTCAATCTGGTAGAGTTTGGTGCAGGAGATGGCTACAAAACCAAAGTGCTTCTAGAGTACTTCCTCTCCCAAAAAGCACAATTTGACTACATACCCATCGATATATCTCAGCATGCACTGGACGGCCTTGAGGAGTCAATGAGACATTCTTTGCCCAATCTCAGCATATCACCTATGCAAGGGGATTATTTCGAGGCACTCGACCAGTTGAGCCATTCGAGCGATCGACGCAATATCATCCTCTTCTTAGGCTCAAACATAGGCAACTTCAGTTTAGAGCAAGCAGTAGATTTTCTTTCCAAAGTCAGACAAGACATCCACCCCGGCGACCTACTTCTCATCGGCATAGATCTGAAAAAAAATCCCGCTCAAATCCTAGCCGCCTACGATGATGCCCAAGGAGTCACCGCTGAATTCAACCTCAACTTGCTACAGCGAATCAACGAAGAACTAGGAGGCGATTTCAAGGTGGATCAGTTTAGACATTACCCATTCTACAACCCCGTGACAGGAGAATGCAAAAGTTCACTCATGAGCCTACACGATCAAGTAGTGCATATCGAAGGACACAGCATCCATTTTCAAAAATGGGAGACCATTCAAACTGAGATTTCCAAGAAATATTCCCCAGATGAAATCGAGGAATTAGCAAAAAAATGCGGATTTGAAGTAAGCTATCACCTTGAGGATCAGAGAGGATACTTTGTAGATTCCATTTGGTCTGCAGTTTAATTCACTTTTTTCATGGATTATTCAAGTTAAATCCTATTTTTGCATTCCAAATTTAAGCGCACGTGGTGAAATTGGTAGACACGCCATCTTGAGGGGGTGGTGGACTCACGTCCGTGGAAGTTCGAATCTTCTCGTGCGCACTCTTTAAACATTGTGCTAAAGCTTAAATCATTAGAGACTTATCACTCGCACAGAGTGCAGCCCTACTCCTATCAGTCTCATGATCCGCACATCACCAAAATCACGTAACAGCATGTCATTCAATACTCCGCTACTAAAAAATATCTGTGAAATCGCTGGTGCGCCAGGATTTGAATCGCGTATCAGAAACCTGATCATCGAAGAAATCAAAGAGTATGTGGACTCCTACGAGATCGACAACATGGGCAACCTCATCGCATTCAAGAAAGGAACCACAGACAAAAAGGTAATGGTTGCGGCGCACATGGATGAAATCGGTTTCATCGTCAGTCACATAGATGACAATGGTTTTGTTAGATTCCAACCTCTCGGAGGCTTTGACCCGAAAACCCTCACTGCACAGCGTGTCATCATACATGGACGCCAAGATGTAATCGGCGTGATGGGTAGCAAACCTATCCACGTCATGAGCCCCGAAGAGCGTCAAAAGGTGGCAAAAATGGAAGACTACTTCATCGATCTAGGCATGAACAAAGAAGAAGTTGAAAAAGTCATAGCCGTAGGAGATTCGATCACACGAGACCGAGAACTCATCGAAATGGGTGACTGTATCAATTGCAAATCCATAGACAATAGAGTATCTGTATTCATCCTGATAGAAACCCTAAAAAAAATCACCGCCCCTTCTGCTGACCTCTATGCTGTATTTTCTGTCCAGGAAGAGGTAGGGCTCCGTGGCGCCAATGTCGCCGCACACAGCATCAATCCAGACTTTGGGATTGCACTAGACACTACCATCGCCTATGATCTACCAGGAGCACAGCCGCACGAGTACGTCACCAAACTCGGTCATGGCACAGCCATCAAGATTCTTGACGCGATGACCATTTGTGACCAGCGCATGGTTCAATTCTTGAGAGACACGGCGGACAGTCAAAACATCCCATGGCAAAATGAAATCCTCGTAGCAGGAGGTACTGACACAGCTGGCATCCAGCAAAGAGGTAAAAATGGAGCCATAGCTGGCGCCATCTCCATCCCCACACGTCACCTCCACCAAGTCATCGAAATGGCCCACAAGGACGACATCACTGGATCAACGGATTTGCTCATCGCTGCATTAGAAAAGCTGACTAGTCACGACTGGAGCTGGAAATAATTTTATATTGCGAATCATTCGATTGGTCACGATCAAAACTTCGTCAATTCAATTAAATTATGGGATTCCGATCTGCACTCAGTAAGCCTTTTGCCAAATACATCGTCAATGCACAAAAAAAGTGGTCACTTGATCCTGTCGCAACGCAAAACAAAATCCTCAAAGACATAGTCTCCAAAGCCAAAAACACTCAGTATGGTCGAGACCATCACTTTGCAGACATAGAGAGCTACGAAGACTTCAAATCAGCAGTACCAGTATCGGATTACGAGGGACTGAAAGACTATGTGGAAAAAATCAAGCAAGGCGAAAACGATATCCTGTGGCCTGGCCAACCAGAATATTTCGCCAAAACCTCAGGTACAACCTCAGGCACCAAGTATATCCCCATCACCAAAGACTCCATACCCAATCACATCAACAGTGCAAGAAATGCACTCCTCACCTATGTGCACAACTCCGGGCAAAGTGCATTTTTAGACAAGCATCTCATCTTTCTATCAGGCAGCCCAATACTGACCCAAACAGCCGGCATACACACGGGACGTCTGTCCGGTATTGTCAACCATCACGTACCCGGCTACCTCCGATCCAATCAGATGCCCAGCTATGACACAAACTGCATCGAGGACTGGGAAACCAAACTTGATACCATCGTCGAAGAAACCCTCAACAAGGACATGAGCCTCATCTCTGGCATCCCACCTTGGGTACAGATGTACTTTGATCGCATCACCGAAAAAACCGGTAAACCGATCAAGGATGTATTTCCTAACTTTTCACTCTTCGTCTATGGTGGTGTTAACTTCGAGCCCTACCGAGGCAAACTTTTCGAAAGCATTGGCAAAACTATCGATTCGGTAGAAACCTACCCTGCCTCCGAGGGGTTCATAGCCTACCAAGACACCCTAGATCAAAACGGACTCCTACTGTTGCTCAACTCAGGGATATTCTTTGAGTTCATACCTGCCGACCAATACTTTGATGACAACCCTCCTCGTCTGAGTATCGGAGAAGTAGAACTAGGCGTCAATTACGCCCTTATCATAAATAGCAACGCCGGGCTCTGGGGATACTCCATTGGTGACACCATTGAATTTGTCTCCAAACAACCTTACAGAATACTGGTTACTGGTCGCATCAAACACTTCATCTCCGCGTTTGGCGAACATGTGATCGGCCAGGAGGTAGAGAAAGCCATGAACTTTACCTTATCCCAACACAGTGAAGCAGAAATCGTGGAGTTCACAGTAGCTCCACAAGTAACACCAGAGTCAGGACTGCCACGACACCAGTGGTTCATAGAGTTCGATCAACCTCCTGCTGACTTCCAAAAATTCAAAAGAATTTTGGACAAAAAACTCACCGAACTCAACTCCTACTATGAGGACCTAATCGTCGGGAGTATTTTGGAGGAGCTAGAGATCATCCCTCTCCAAAAAAACGCCTTTATAGACTACATGAAGTCACAGGGCAAGCTCGGAGGACAAAACAAAGTTCCTCGTTTGTCCAACGACCGCAAGATTGCAAATGAATTGATGAAATACAGAAGATAAAAAAACACGACAACCGTTGAAAAAAACAATATCCATACTAGGTTCGACAGGATCGATAGGCACTCAAGCCCTCGATGTGATAGCTGCCAACCCCGATCAGTTCGAACTGGAAGCCATCTCAGCCTACAGCAACGCAGACTTGCTGATCCAGCAAGCCCTTCGATTCAAGCCAAGCGTGGTAGTCATAGCCAACGAAGACAAGTATGACCAGGTATTCGAAGCATTGGACAAACACGACATCAAAGTCTTTGCAGGAGAAGCAGGGCTCTGCCATATCGCAGAGCTGGAAGTTGTCGATATCGTACTCACTGCACTCGTGGGATATGCAGGACTCCTACCCACCATACATGCCATCAAGGCAGGCAAAATCATTGCCCTCGCCAACAAAGAGACACTCGTCGTAGCTGGCGAGCTCATCACTCAACTGACCCAAGAATACCACGCGACCATACTCCCCGTTGACTCGGAGCATTCGGCCATCTTCCAGTGTCTGACAGGAGAAGTCGGCAACCCCATCGAAAAAATCATCTTGACGGCCTCAGGTGGCCCCTTTCGAGGGAAAGACAAGGCGTTTTTACAATCCGTCAAAAAAGAAGCAGCACTCAAGCATCCCAACTGGGATATGGGAGCAAAAATCACCATCGACTCTGCCTCCCTGATGAACAAAGGCTTAGAAGTCATAGAAGCCAAGTGGTTATTCGGTCTCCGTCCCGACCAGATCGAAGTGATTGTCCATCCTCAGTCCATCATCCATTCGATGGTACAGTTCGAAGACGGCTCCATCAAGGCACAAATGGGTTTACCGGACATGAAGCTCCCTATACAATACGCTATGACTTACCCTGACCGAATTAAAAGTACTTTTCCTAGGTTCAATTTTACAGAATACCCATCTTTGACATTCGAAAAACCAGACATGGGTACTTTTAGAAATCTGGCACTGTCATTTGAGGCCTTGGAAAAAGGAGGAAACCTTCCATGTACTCTCAATGCCGCTAATGAAATCGCTGTATCTGAGTTCTTGAAAGATCGTATAGGTTTTTTAGAGATGTCCGATGTAGTTGAAAAATGCATGGATCAGATCTCTTTCATATCTTCACCAAGTTTGGAAGATTATGTAGAGACCGATAAAGAAACAAGAAAAATAGCACTAGACATAATTCGTTGATGGAAGCAATAATAATGGCAGCCCAATTGATGTTGGGATTATCGATTTTGGTAGGATTACACGAGTTGGGACACTTGTTGGCCGCCAAAGCCTTTGGCATGAGAGTAGAAAAGTACTCCATCGGTTTCCCTCCCAAAATCTGGGGGTTTCAATACGGAGAGACCGAATATTCTTTTGGGGCTATTCCTCTTGGTGGATTTGTCAAAATCTCAGGAATGATCGATGAATCGCTAGACACCAAAAACCTATCTGCAGAACCTGAGCCATGGGAGTTTCGCGCCAAACCAGCTTGGCAAAGACTGATTGTCATGATGGGTGGGATCATCGTCAATGTCATCACTGGCATTGTGATTTTCATAACCATGACCTACAACAATGGCGAATCTTACCTCACCAAAGAAGCGCTAAACCAAAACGGTATCTATGCCTACAAGTTAGCACAAGAAGTTGGTTTCCAAACTGGGGACCGTATCACAGCCGTAAATGGACAAGATTACGAGCGTTTTTCAGACCTGGTCAACAACGAAGTAATACTAAAAGAGAACTCTACCTTTCAAGTCTTACGTGGTGATTCGATACTCACCATCACACTACCAGATGGCTTCCTAAACAAATTTGCGGACAAAAAGGAGTACGATGGCCAATTTTTAGGAGCAAGGCAACCCTTCAAAGTCGGGCAAGTCCAACTCGGTAGTGCTGCCGCCAAAGGTGGACTTGAAGCCGGAGATCGATTCATCTCGATCAACAACCAGCCTGTCATGTACTTTGATCAGCTCAAAGAAATTTTGACTAAAAACAAAGAGAAAGATATTCAAGCCACAGTCCAAACCGAAGATGCAGGAGAAAAAACCCTTGATCTTAAAGTGGGGGAAGATGGAACCCTTGGGTTTGTTGCTGAACCACTTTTAGACTTCTCGCACGAAGAATACACCTTTGGCGAATCTGTCAACAAAGGCACAGAACAGGCTTTCAACGTAGTATGGGTCAACATCAAAGCATTCGGCAAAATATTCAGAGGGGAAGTATCTGCATCCAAGTCTCTCAGTGGACCTATTGGTATCGCACAGATGTTTGGTGGCACATGGAACTGGGACAAGTTCTGGGGGTTGACTGGTCTCCTGTCTATGGTTCTCGCCTTCATGAACTTCCTGCCGATTCCAGCACTTGACGGTGGACATGTGGTATTCTTGACCTACGAGATGTTGTCTGGCCAAAAACCCTCCGACAAATTCCTCGAAGGAGCCCAGAAAGTGGGCATGGTACTCTTGCTCGGCCTTATGGGATTTGCAATCTTCAACGATGTATTCAAGGCCTTGTTCTAAAGCTCATTCCTAATAAAAAACAACCAAGCCAAGCCTCACAGCTTGGCTTTTTTCTTAACTTGTCGCCAATAACTCCAAGCAATAGTTGATGAAACTAAAACTCCATCTAACCCCGCTACTTATCCTTCTCAGCCTACCCTCCTTTGGCCAACCCCAACAATATCGCATTACCTGGAACAACAACAAGGTCGGCACGTACGAAACAAACCACATATATTTAGATACAGTACGGACCACTACCACTCTACAACTCAACTATCGACACGATGAGGGTACAACCCAAGCCTATGTACGGCATCAATTCTATGAGCTATCCTATGGAGCATTAGTATCAGTATCGACTGATCTGAGTGTACTAGCCGGCGACACCACCCAGTTCATCTACTACACCCCTGATTCGACGCGAGCACCAAGCTACTCTCCTTCCATACTAGGCCCCTATGGCCTTCAACAATTGAGTCAACGCCAACTAAACCAAGTAGGTGACAGCATACAATGCCTTGCCTATTCTCCTGATCATGGCCAAGCCGTCCCTCTCTGGAGAACAATCTCCAGTTACGAAATAATCCTCGCTCAAAAGTATTGGATCGTCCAAGACTCCATTCCAGGCAAACGCCCAATAGAGAGCATATACAACCAAGACTTTGTACTATACAGTTCGATACAAAACTCACCAATAGGCAGACTAAACATCCAACCCCTACGCCCAATTGACTCTCTGATTCAGTTTATGTCGCAAAGCTATGGTCTCAAACAACTCCCCTCCAACATATGGCTTCCTGACCCTAAAAACGTCAACGCTATTCAACTCGCACTGACCACAACCAACGAACAAAACAGTACCATCAACCTCACAGACAACAGCTTCACTCCTCTACCTATAGACAGTATGAAGCTAGCACAAACAACAGCCTCCAATACCTGGCTCAACACCCAGGACTTAAATTACTTCTCAATAGCAGATTCTCTGACCAGAACCCTCACAACTCCAGAAGAAATCGCCTACCAATTGACTCTTTATTGCCGATCACTGGACTTCAAACACCCCTCATTGCAGCTACTCAAACTGGCTAGAAGTATCGAACTCCCCTCACGATTGGTTCATGGATACTATTACCAACATGGACAGTGGGTACGAAAATATTGGGTACAAATTGGGATCGCCGACGAATGGGTCATCTTCAACCCAAACCCACACAGTCCGATCAGCTCTGCACTCTACCTCCCTCTAGCCACCAGTGATCTATACACTGGTATCTTGCCACTCTTTGATCTTCCCATGCTCACATCTATCCATACGCTCAATTACCTAAAAGACGGCAAAGCACACCGAATCAGCACCAAACAAGAAAAGATCAAGTCACCATACTACGAAAACAAAGGGTTAGGCCTACAACTTGACATCCCAAAAGGCTTCCACATCACCCCTCTAGACACTACACGCATCTCTCCACTGTTCCTTGTGCTAACCAGCGACAACAGCCATATTTCCTTTGAATACATTACTCCCCCTATCCTATCAGACAATTATCAAACACACTACCTACAGCAATGGAACAATGCAAGCCATGAAATCACAACACTCAAAGACCTCAAGCGCGAACACTATTGCATCAAAACACCTCATCAAGTTATAATCATGATCCCTGATGGTAGCAGCTTTTACTTGATCAAAATCAGTGGAGAGCATCGTGAAGAAGCGCTTTCAGAATTGATCAAAAAGAACCTTAAGTTCAAAGAATAATCCCAAAATTACTTCGATCAAAAACAGACCGAAACACCTCTCTACTTTCTAATCTTTCTATCTTTGTCCAAAAAAAATTCGTGCAAAAAGATTTCAAAAGATATACGATTACTTCTGCGCTCCCATATGCCAATGGCCCCCTACATATTGGACACATCGCTGGAGCATATTTACCCTCCGACATCTTCGTCAGATACCTCCGTTCCAAAGGCAAAGAGGTAACTTACGTCTGTGGAAGTGACGAGCACGGTGCTGCGATCACCCTCAGAGCAAAAAAAGAGGGCACTACCCCACAAGCCATAATTGACAAATACCACCAAATCAACAAAAACACTTTTGAGAAGTTTGGAATTGATTTTGACATCTATCACCGTACCTCTTCTGATATCCACCACGAAACTTCACAAGAATTTTTCACCAACCTCTACGAAAAAGGAGAGTTTGTAGAAAAAGAGTCTGAACAATTTTATGACGAGGAGTACTGCCAGTTTTTAGCAGATCGCTATGTGACAGGCACTTGCCCCAATTGCAACTATGAGGCTGCCTATGGTGACCAGTGTGAGAAATGTGGTACATCTCACAACTCCACAGACCTCATCAATCCTGTTTCCACATTGAGTGGAAAAGCGCCTATATTGAAGTCCACCAAGCATTGGTACCTCCCCCTAGACAAATACCAACCGTGGCTAGAAAAATGGCTCATCGAAGGGAAAAAAGGACAATGGAAACCCAATGTCTATGGACAATGTAGCTCGTGGCTAAAAGCAGGGCTACAACCACGTGCTATGACTCGTGACCTAGACTGGGGAGTTGACGTCCCCCTCCCTGATGCAGAAGGCAAAAAACTATACGTCTGGTTAGATGCGCCCATTGGTTACATCTCCGCTACCAAGGCATGGGCCGCCGACAAAGGTAAAAACTGGGAAGACTACTGGAAGACCCAAAAGAAAAAAGAGGATGAATCCTGCCTCATTCACTTCATTGGCAAGGACAATATTGTCTTTCACTGCATCATCTTCCCTGCTATCTTGCACGCACATGGAGGCTATATTCTACCACAAAACGTCCCTGCCAATGAGTTTCTCAACTTAGAAGGCGACAAGATATCTACCAGTAGAAACTGGGCAGTATGGCTACACGAATACATCGAAGACTTCCCAGACAAAGAAGACGTCCTTCGCTACGTCCTTTGTGCCAACGCACCTGAGTCCAAAGACAACGACTTCACCTGGAAAGATTTCCAAGCCAGAAACAACAACGAACTCGTCGCAATCTACGGCAACTTCGTCAACCGTGCAGTTGTACTAACCCACAAATATTTCGACGGCAAACTACCCAAAGTAAGCGCACATGAAGCTGTCGATCAAGAAGTACTCAAAGAACTTGCTGAGTTCCCTTCACGAATTGCGGATAGTCTAGACAAGTATCGATTCAGAGAAGCTCTCGCCCATGTAATGGATCTAGCACGCCTTGGCAACAAATACCTCGCAGAAACAGAACCATGGAAACTCATCAAAACAGATGAAAAAAGAACTGCCACTATACTCAATATCGCTCTGCAGATCGCCGCAAACCTCTCTATTGTTTCTCTGCCCTTCTTACCAAGGACATCAGACAAACTCGCACAAATGATCAACCTGGGTGACTTCACCTGGTCTGATGCAGGACGAGCGGATCTACTATTCGTAGGTCAAAACATAGAAAAAGCGACACTCCTCTTTGAAAAAATAGAAGACGAAGCAATAGACAAACAAATTGAAAAATTAGAAAATTCAAAGCCTGTGCAACAAACCGTAGAAAACGTAGAACCGCAGAAAAAAGAAATGATCTTTGACGACTTCATGAAAATGGACATACGTATAGGGACAATCCTTGAAGCTGAAGCAGTACCCAAATCAAACAAACTACTCAAATTCAAAGTAGATACCGGTATTGATACACGTACCGTATTGAGTGGCATAGCCAAGCACTACAGTCCCGAAGAAATGGTCGGCAAACAAGTCACTATGCTTGTGAACCTAGCTCCGCGCAAAATCATGGGAATTGAATCACAGGGCATGATACTGATGGCAGAAGACAGCGAAGGACAGCTCAGTTTATTACAAGCTGACAAAAACGTTCAAAACGGCTCTCAAGTAAGCTAGCAACACCTACCCCCTCTCAAATCAACCGACAAGAGGGTTTGAGAGGGCTTGGATGCTATTCCAAAATAGACTAGATTTAGATATACTCCATACAAGTATGACATGGACATGAACGCCAGAACATCAATCGTCTGGTACTCAACTCCTTTCAAACAAAGACTAATGCAATGACTGATACAAAAAATATCACTGTACTCTATGTAGATGACGAGGAACTCAATTTGTTTTTATTCGAAAAAAGTTTTGAATCTCTGTATCAAGTAGTCACTGCGCTCTCAGGTCCCGAAGGATTAGAAAAACTCGAAAGCCACCACGATCAAATCATCGTCGTGATCAGTGACATGCGTATGCCAACCATGAATGGGGTCGAATTCATCACTAAGGCTCGTGCCAAGTTCTCCAACATTGCTTACTTCATCCTTACCGCATTTGATTACAACCAAGAAATCGAAACTGCAATCGAACAAAAAATCATTCACAAATTTTTCACAAAGCCTTTTGACACCCAAGAAATCCAAGAGGCCATCGACGAAGCACTCACTCAGCTTGATGTATAAAAAAAGCCATCTGTCAAAAGACAGACGGCTCAGTAACCAACTTCAATTATCCTAATGGATTAACCAATCGCGATTCTTTTGAATTCAACGACGGTCATTCCTTTGTTTACACCATCCAAGTACTGTGCAATTGACTGCTTGTTGTCTTTCACGAAGGCTTGAGCCAACAAGGTGTTCTCTTTGTAGAACTTGTTCAATTTACCCAAAGCAATCTTCTCCAACATAGCCTCTGGCTTGCCTTCTTGTCTTGCTTGATCCTTTCCAATCTCGATTTCCTTTTCTACGATGGTAGCGTCTACACCGTCTTTGTCAACTGCTACAGGGTTCATAGCAGCAATTTGCATCGCTACATCTCTACCCGCTTCAGTCACATCTACACCACCTGTATTTTTCAAGGATACCAACACACCCAATTTACTTCCTGCGTGCACGTAAGGTACGATTGCTTCGCCTTCCATCACTTCATAAGCGATTACATCCATCTTTTCACCGATTTTACCGATCATTTCGATGATACGATCGTTAAACGTCAAGTCTCCAGACTTCAATTCTTTCAAAGCAGCAGCATCTGCTGGTTTGTTTTCAAAAGCAGCTGTAGCTAGATCGTTACCCAAAGCCATGAACTCTTCGTTTTTCGCCACGAAATCAGTCTCACAAGAGAAAGCAACCACTACACCTGTAGTATTGTCAGCATTTGTTTTCACAAACACGACTCCTTCGTTGGTCTCTCTATCTGCTCTAGAGGCAGATACTTTTTGTCCCTTTTTTCTAAGCAATTCGATTGCCTTGTCAAAATCACCTTCAGCTTCAACCAAAGCCTTTTTACAATCCATCATACCCGCTCCAGTCATTTGACGCAGCTTGTTTACTTCTTGTGCAGTAATTGCCATTTCTAAATATAGTTTATGTTTTCTAACTTCTTTTCAAATACCCATCTCATTTTTCGGACGGGTTTAAACAAAAATTGAACCCCAAAATTATTGGGATTCAATTTTCATATATGGATACTATTTCAAAATAGTATGATTACTCTCCTTTTTCGTCAGCGGCTGCTTTAGCGGCTGCTGCCTCTTGCTCCTTAGCATCTTCCTTATCCTTCTTTCTTTCAGACAAAGCCTCTTCCACTTCTTTTCCAATGTGATTCATGATCAACTGGATAGACTTGAATGCGTCATCGTTAGCAGGAATTGGGAAATCCACCTGATTAGGATCAGAGTTAGTATCCACCATAGCGAATACAGGGATATTCAATTTTTGTGCTTCTTTTATTGCGATATGCTCTCTTTTGATGTCTACAACAAAAAGTGCTGCTGGCAATCTTGTCAAATCAGCGATACCTCCTAAGATTCTCTCCAATTTAACTTTTTCTCTGCTGATCATCAACTTCTCTCTCTTCGCCAAGTTTTTGAAAGCGTCATCTTTCAACATCTTGTCCATTGAAGACATCTTTTTCAACGATTTTCTGATCGTCGCAAAGTTGGTCAACATACCACCTAGCCATCTGTCAGTGACGTAAGGCATTCTTAATCTCTTAGCTTCTTCAGAAACGATTTCTCTCGCTTGCTTTTTGGTCGCAACGAACATTACTTTTCGTCCTGATTTCACTATCTGCTTGAGTGCATTTGATGCTTCTTCGAGGCAATCAAGCGTTTTATGTAGATCGATAATATGGATACCATTCTTCTCCATGAAGATGTATGGTGCCATTTTCGGATCCCACTTTCTCGTCAAGTGTCCGAAGTGGACACCAGCATCAAGTAAGTCTTTGTGCTCTAATTTGGCCATTAAAATTTACTTATATATAAAATACAATATTGATTAACGCTTGCTGAACTGGAATGCTCTTCTCGCCTTTCTTCTACCCGGCTTCTTACGCTCGACCATTCTAGGATCTCTCGTCATGAAACCTTCCTTCTTCAAAGGAGGTCTGTGTTCAGGATTGATTTCAACCAATGCTCTAGAGATAGCCAAACGAATTCCTTCTGCTTGACCTTTCATTCCTCCACCAGATACATTGATATTCATATCATAGTTTCCATCTTCGGCAACCAATACCAAAGGTTGCTTTACGATAGTTTGATAAATTTCAAAAGGGAAATACTCTTTCAAGTCCCTGTTGTTGATCTTAACATCGCCTTTGCCAGGTGTCATGTACAACCTAGCTACAGATGTTTTTCTTCTACCAATGGTGTTTATTACTTCCATTCAGATTAAAGTTTTATCTCTTTCGGAGTTTGCGCTTCGTGCTTGTGCTCAGCTCCTTCGTAAACGAACAAATTATTAAACAAGGCTCTTCCTAATCTATTTTTTGGAAGCATACCTCTTACGGCTCTCTCTACCAAGATAGTAGAAGACTTTGCCTTTACTTCGTTAGGAGTTTGAGTTCTCTGACCTCCAGGGAAGCCTGTGTGTGACACATACTGCTTGTCAGTCCACTTTTTTCCTGTAAGTTTTACCTTATCAGAGTTGACCACTATTACATTGTCACCACAATCTACGTTTGGCGTATAGCCCGGTTTGTGCTTACCTCTGATCATCTTAGCAACCTCACTTGCTAATCTTCCCAATACTTTTCCTTCAGCATCTACTACGACCCACTGCTTGTCAGCTGTGGCATTGTTCGTAATGGCTGTTTTATAACTTATTGAATCCACTGTTTTCTATGATTTTTATAGTCAAAATCCTACTCCCCCTCGAAAAGGGACACAAAAATAGAAATTTATTTTAGCAATAACAAAGCTGAAGTAAAAATAAGATTGCAGTTTTCAGAAATAATTACTACCTCAACCAAACTTCTCGATCTTCTTTAGGATCATGTCCAAGTCTTTGGGATAATCACACGCCACTTGAATGGTGTGCCCTTCCAGCGGACTAAGTGCTATCTGATAGGCATGCAATGCCACACGATCAAAAAGAGGTCTTTCTTCCCTTCCTTCCGAGATTTTATAGTTCTTTTTGATCGCAGAGAGGAAGACCGGCTCACCTCCATAATATTCATCTCCACAGATCGGAAAACCCAAATAGGCCAAATGTGCACGAATCTGATGACGTCTACCAGATACGGGTTTAGCTTCTACCAAAGTATAATTACCCATGTAGGCTTTGGGACGAAACAAAGTAGTCGCTTCTTTGCCTCGCTTCGAATCAATCTTGACCCGACCTGATCCTGCGATCCTCAATGGCATATCTACCTGTAGTGTCTCGTCTGCGAACTGCCCTTTGACCAAGGCATGATAGACCTTGTCGACTTCTCTCGCCTCAAACTGCAATGCTGCAGCACGATAAGCCTCTTCGTCCTTTGCCATCAACAACGCACCACTAGTCTCCTTGTCCAATCGATGACATACCGATACCCCAGGGTATATTTCCCGAAACATAGACAATATATTTCGGGCATCTGCTCGATCTTCGAGAGTAGATATCAAGGCCGGTTTATTGATGACCAAAAAACGATCATCTTCAAAACAAATTAGATCTAAAGGGTTAATATTCTTTGACACTTCTACTTTTTTGAGCAAAGTAAGCCAAAGAAAAGGAAAGGGTTACTATTGCGACTGATACTTATCCAATTCGAAACTGAAGACGGACCCCTCTCCTGGTGTGCTATCCACCTTGATCTCGCTACCATGAGCCTCTACGATATGTTTGACAATAGACAGCCCCAAACCTGTACCACCGATAGCTCTGGATCTACTCTTGTCCACTCGGTAAAAGCGCTCAAAAATGCGATTGAGATGTTCTAGCGGAATACCAATTCCATTGTCCTTGACGATGACAAGTTGCTTATCTCCTTGATCGACAAGCGACACTTCCACGATCCCGCCTTCATCCGAATATTTGATAGCATTAGTAACTAGATTGATCAACACTTGATGGATGCGCTGTGCATCTACGAGTACTTTGATCTCCTCTTCACGCGCATGATTCATCTTGAGCGTGATATGATGCTTATGAGCGTTGTTTTCCATCTGATCAAAGATCTCAAAGATCATTTCACAAAGATCGACTGGCTCTAGCTGCATCGTGATATCTCCCGCCTCCATATGCGACACTGTCAATAGGTCCTGCACAAGCATATCCAAGCCATCCAGATTTTTGGCCGCACGTTTGAGAAACTTCATTCGATTGTCCATATCATCAATCGCCCCATCGAGCAACGTATGTACAAACCCTTGAGCAGCAAAAATCGGAGTTTTGAGCTCATGCGATACATCTGCCAGAAACTGCCTCCTAAATTTGGCCAATTGCTTCAATTCTTCGATTTCATTCTCCTTGCCATGCGCATACGCATAGATTTCTTCATGAATCTGATTGAGTGAACTATGTCCGTATTTCTTGTTTCGCTCTAGTTTCGAAAGGTCATTAGAGCGAATCTGTTCAAACATATTGTAAATACTTCGGAGCTCTTTGAAAAACAAAAACTCAAGCACAATGTTGATCAATATATACCCTGTACCGAAAGAGATGAAAAACACCAACCAATAGGCATAATCAGGCACATCAGGTAGCAACATCAAACTGCCCAAAACAATAGCAGCGATACAGCCTGACAAAATAAGGGCGAGCCCTCTAGAATTCAATAACATAACTATGATTCACGATCACTCTGCGTCAAATTTATACCCTACCCCTTTGATGGTCGATATATAGCCTTCGCCGATCTTTTCTCTGACTTTTCGTACATGTACGTCGACTGTTCGAGCCAAAACGTACACATCTGTACCCCATATATTGTAAAGCAATTCGTCTCGGCTAAAGACCTTGCCCGGGTGTTGCGCCAAGAAATAAAGCAGCTCGAATTCCTTTTTCGGCAGGGAAAACTCCTCGTTATTTCTTTTGACAGTATAACTCTGCTTGTCGATATGCAAATCCCCTGCGGTGACTTTTTCTTCTTGATCAATTTCCTTTTTCGAACGTCTAAATATGGCATTGATCCGACTCATCAATGCCCGTGGCTTGATCGGTTTGGTCAGGTAATCATCCGCTCCGTTCTCAAACGCAGCTACCTCTGAGTATTCCTCTACCCGAGCTGTCAAAAAAATGATAAAACTATTGGACAATTCCTTGAACTCCCTCAGCTGACGACACGTCTCCACCCCATCTTGGCCTGGCATCATGATATCCAACAAAATCAAATCAGGGACAAATTCTTTTGCAATACCGACAGCCTCCATTCCATTTTCAGCGACTTCTACCTCAAACCCCTCCTTTTCCAAGTTGTATTTCAATAAATCCAAAATATCAACCTCATCATCTACTACCAGTATTTTCTTCTTTCCTGACATGATTTATTTAAATAAAAAACTATGTATTAATCCACGATTAAAAAACGCCCAAAACTTATGATTTTTCTTCAATTTGAATGACAAAATCCCAAGTAGTAACAAAATAGTAATATTAGGGAAATATAACTAGCGTATTTTAGTAGATAGCCTCAAAGCACTTCTAAAAAAACATAGTGCTAATTTTTTTAGTATTATGTTTTTAATATCAATCATCCGTATTATAATTGCTAAAATATTTACTCTTTCTACAAAAAAGAAATAACGAAGACAATAATCAGAATAGGCATAAATTGCAGGCCTATTCCGCAACATAAAGAAAACACCATGAGCGAAAACGCTGAAAAACTCAAAGCACTCCAACTGACACTAGACAAACTGGAGAAAACCTATGGCAAGGGCACAGTCATGAAACTGTCCGATGAAAGTGTAGTAGATATCCCGTCCATCCCTACGGGTTCTGTGAGTTTGGACATTGCCTTGGGGATTGGAGGCATCCCCAAAGGCAGAATTGTAGAAATCTATGGTCCAGAATCCTCTGGAAAAACTACACTCAGCATGCACTGTATCGCTGAAGCCCAAAAACAAGGAGGCATGGCAGCATTCATCGATGCAGAGCACGCATTTGACAAACACTATGCTGAAAAACTAGGTATTGACACTGAAAACCTACTCATCTCACAGCCAGACAATGGAGAACAAGCCCTAGAAATCGCAGAGCACCTAATTCGCTCAGGTGCTATTGACATCATCGTCATTGATTCTGTAGCTGCACTTGTCCCCAAAGCCGAACTCGAAGGTGAAATGGGAGATAGCAAAATGGGGCTACAGGCAAGACTAATGAGTCAAGCCTTAAGAAAGCTCACTGGCGCAATCAACAAAACAGGTTGTTCTTGTATTTTCATCAACCAGTTGAGAGAAAAAATCGGCGTGATGTTTGGCAACCCTGAGACGACCACAGGGGGTAATGCACTAAAGTTCTACGCCTCAGTCAGACTTGACATTCGACGCATTGGCCAGATCAAAGAAAGCGCAGACAACATCCTCGGAAACAGAACGCGTGTCAAAGTAGTCAAAAACAAAGTAGCTCCGCCATTCAAAGTCGTGGAGTTTGACATCATGTACGGCGAAGGAATATCCAAAGTAGGGGAAATCATCGATATAGGTGTAGAACTAAATATCGTCAACAAAGCAGGCTCGTGGTTCTCCTACAAAGGCAACAAGCTCGGACAAGGTCGGGACTCTGTCAAAAACATCCTATTGGACAATCCAGAGTTGATGGAAGAACTCGAACTCGCCATCAAGAACAAAATCGGTGGCAAAGTAGAAGAAGCATAAGATATTTATAACCACCACAAAAGAGCAAGGCCATCGTCTTGCTCTTTTTCTTTGGCCCTTTCAAAGCACGAAGGGACGATCTTTCCACGATCACACAATAAAGTACCGCTACCTCTCATATAGCACGCTAATTTTTATAATTTTGCGCTTGCAATTTTTTAACTAGGTAAGCATGTCAATATCTGCAAAATACGACCCTTCAGAGGTAGAAGGTAAGAGATACAAAGAGTGGTTGGACCGTGATTTTTTCAGTTCCAAACCAGATCCCAACAAAGAACCATACACCATACTCATCCCACCTCCCAACGTCACAGGTGTCCTGCACATGGGACACATGCTCAACAATACCATACAAGATGTACTCATCAGAAAGGCACGTATGGAAGGCAAAGAAGCCTGCTGGATCCCAGGCACCGATCATGCGTCTATCGCCACAGAAGCCAAAGTAGTCAACCTTCTCCGTGAAAAAGGCATTACCAAAGCAGACTTGACTCGTGAAGAGTTCCTTGCGCATGCATTTGAGTGGAAAGAAAAATACGGAGGCATCATCCTCAATCAACTCCAAAGACTTGGAGCTTCCTGCGATTGGGACAGGACCTTCTTCACCATGGATGAAAAAAACTCCAAGGCAGTAGTTGATGTATTCATCAGCTACTTCAAAAAAGGATACATCTACCGAGACTACAAAATGGTCAACTGGGATCCTCAAGCAAAAACCACCATCTCCAATGAGGAAGTCATCTACAAAGATGTAGATGCTGCCTTGTACTACGTAGAATATGCTGTAGAGGGAAGTGACGAAAAACTAACAATCGCCACAACAAGACCTGAAACAATACTAGGAGATACAGCCATATGTATCAACCCCAACGACGAACGCTACACCCACCTCAAAGGAAAGCGCGCCATCGTACCGATTGTCAACCGCAGTATTCCCATCATCGAAGACGAATATGTTGACATTGAGTTTGGAACAGGATGCCTCAAAGTCACCCCTGCACATGACACCAATGACTATGACCTAGGACAAAAACACAACTTAGAGACTATAGACATCCTCAACGATGACGCCACACTCAATGAGACAGCCCAATTCTTTGTCGGCCAATCACGCGAAGAAGCTCGAAAAAACATCTCCAAGCAACTCAAAGAGCAAGGCATTCTCATCAAAACCGAAAGCCTCAGACACAACGTCGGATTCTCAGAAAGAAACCCTGACACAGTCATCGAACCTAAACTATCTCTGCAGTGGTTCGTGGACATGCAAAAACTCGTAGGACCTGCCTTGGAAAACGTCATGAATGACAACATTCAGTTTTTTCCAGACAAATTTAAAAACACATACAAGCACTGGCTCGAAAACATCAAAGACTGGCCAATCTCACGACAGCTATGGTGGGGGCAACAAATCCCCGCATACTACTATGGCGAAGACGGAGTAGCTGTAGGCAAAACCAAGGAAGAAGCACTAGCCATGGCCATCCAGGACACAGGCGATACAAACCTGACTCTTGATGATCTCAAACAAGACGAAGATGTCGTAGACACATGGTTTAGCAGCGCTCTACTTCCAATATCTGTATTCGATGGGTTCGAAAATCCAGACAACGAAGAGTACAAATACTACTACCCTACGCAAGTACTCGTCACAGGGTGGGACATCATTTTCTTCTGGGTGGCTCGTATGATTCTCTCCGGGTACGAGTTCGGTCATGACAAACCTTTCGAAAAAGTATACTTTACAGGAATGGTGAGGGACCTCAAACGACGCAAAATGTCCAAATCACTCGGCAATTCTCCCGATGCCCTTGGTCTGATAGACCAGTATGGCGCTGACGGGGTTCGTGTTGGCATGTTGCTCAGCTCTGCCGCTGGAAACGACCTCTTGTTTGACGAAAAACTATGCGAACAAGGCAGAAACTTTGCCAATAAAATATGGAACGCATTTAGGCTCATCAAATCTTGGGAAATAGTAGACCAGCCTCAAGAAGCAAGCGCGACACTAGCCAACCAGTGGTTTGACAATCGCGTCAATCAAGTATTGATAGAACTGGATGATTTGTTTACAAAATTCAGATTATCTGAAGCATTGATGAGTACCTACAAGCTCATATGGGATGACTTTTGTTCATGGTACCTTGAATTGATCAAACCCGAGTATCAACAGCCCGTAGATCAACTGACCTATGACCAAGCAATCGGATACATCGAAAAACTGATGAGAATTCTTCACCCATTTATGCCCTTTTTGTCCGAAGAAATCTGGCACAACCTCAAGGATAGAGAAGACAAAGACTACCTCATCGTAGCAGAATGGCCAAAAGCAGAAAAAATAGATCAGGCCTACATCAAAAGTACAGCCTTCGCTTTTGAGGCGATCTCCAACATCCGCAACGTAAGAAATACTTATGGCATTTCACCAAAACAAGCCTTGGACCTGAAGGTCAAGTCAGAAGACTTTGTTGCTCTTGAGCCCTACTTTGCTGCGATCCAAAAGCTCGCCAATACGGCATCTATCGCTCAAACCAACGACAAAGAGGACAATGCGGAGAGCTTTATCATCGATAGAGACGAATATTTTGTCTTGCTCGGAGAGCATGCCAAAGCAGACGACCAAAAAGAAGAAGCGGAAGCAGAAATCAAACGCCTCAAAGGCTTCATCCTGGGTATTGACAAAAAATTGAGCAATGAGAAATTTGTCAACAATGCTCCTCAAGAAGTAGTAGCCATGGAGAAGAAAAAGAAAGAAGACGCAGAAGCTAAAATCGCCATGCTGGAGTCCAAGCTCTAAGTGAGTGCGCCGTTTCAAAACACGAAAGGCTGTTGGGAATCATACCAGCAGCCTTTTATATGGACATAAGGTCAACCACAACTTGAACACGCGATGACCTGTATCAAAAGCGAGCAGCCATCAGCAGATTCAAATCTTTGAATCTCAATCCAAACTTATTAGCCAAATGATAATTGGTCATGAACCCCTTATATGAATACACTCCTTTCATGAACCACTTGTTTTCAAAAATCATCTGATCTACCCCTCCATACGCTGCTATCCCATTGAGAATGGGTGTGAAAATATTACTCAATGCTTTGGTAGAGGTCCTTGGATACTTGGATGCTATATTGGGAACACAGTAGTGAATCACCCCGTGCTTGACAAAGACTGGTTTCTTCAAGTTGGTCGGAATGGATGTCTCTACACACCCTCCTTCATCAATACTCACATCGACAATGACGGCTCCATTTTTCATCCCCTTGACCATGTCCTCCGATATAATCTTTTTGAGCTGTCCTTTTTCACTTCGCACAGCACAGATCACCACATCTGCCTCGCAAAGAGCCTTCTTGAGTGCTACGGTATCGATGGTAGAAGTAAACACAGACGCAGACAAAATATGCTTCAATCGATGGAGTTTGTATAGATGCCTATCAAATATCTTGACAGAAGCCCCCAAAGCAATCGCTACGCGCGATGCATATTCAGTCACTGTCCCTGCACCGATGATCACCACATTGGTAGGTGGCACACCAGTGATTCCACCCAGTATGGCCCCTGCGCCATGTTGGTCAGCGGACATGTATTCTGCAGCAATCGACATGACCGAGACCCCTGCGATCTCACTCATTGCACGTACGATGGGTAGCCCTCCCACTTTATCCTCGATAAACTCATACCCTACTGCAATCGCCTTTTTTTGATTCAGCAAGTCCAGCCTACTCCTAATATCCTTTTCTTCCGCATGTATCGTCGAAATGATCGTTTGACGAGAGGTCATCCAGTCGATCTCCTTTGCTGTAGGGAACTCCACCTTGACAATCATTTCGGACTGAAACACCTCCTCCGCACCAGCAGCCAAGTTCGCTCCGGCCTCTGTATACTCTTGGTCCGAAAAATTAGCCGCTTCTCCAGTACCCGGTTCTATGATCACTTTGTGTCCTTGATCTGTGAGCGCACCTACCGCTTTAGGTGTGAGTGGCACGCGATTTTCATAAGTAGAATTTTCTTTGGGAATCCCAATATGCAATTGTTTCGAACTGCGTTTGATAGGCGCTAACTTCTCCTGTGGATACAGTTTAGATTCCTCTATTAGGGAGGAGACACTCTCACGAATTTGTTCCGTCATCTTTGCTCAGGCTGATTACTCGACTATTATCTGAAGTCAAGTTAATATTTATTTTCAGGTTTTTGGGTGGAATCAATGAGGGGATTTTCTCTGCCCATTCTATAAAACAATGCTGTCCCGAATAAAAATACTCATCACACCCGATATCCAAAGCCTCTTCCTCGTCGTTGAGCCGATAAAAATCAAAGTGATAAAACTCTCGCCCCATGGCGTCTTCATACACGTTGACCAATGAAAACGTAGGACTACTCGTCTCATCTACTATTCCCATCTGCTGACATACTGCCTTCACTAAGGTTGTCTTGCCAGCACCCATATCTCCTTCAAACAACCATACCTTATGATCGCCCGCATACTCGATGACAGACTTTGCCACTTGGGCTATGTCTTCTAGAGATTTCAACTCCAATTCCATCCTTTCTAGTTCTTTGGTTTTAAATGTATCAAGGGGACGATCATTTCTTCAAGCGAGATCCCGCCATGTTGAAAAGTGTCCTTGTAATAATTCACATAGTAGTTGTAATTGTTGGGATAAGCCAAAAAAGAATCCTTCTGTGCAAACACATACGAACTCGACACATTTGGCTTAGGCAAATGTAAGTCATCCGGATTTTTACAGATATATACCTCACTACTCTTCACATTGAGGTTTCGCCCCACTTTATAGCGCAAATTGGTATTGGTATTTTTATCTCCTACTATTTTGACTGGTCGCTTGACGCGAATCGTGCCGTGATCCGTCGTAATGACTACCTTCACCTTCTTCTCTGACAACATACGCAGTATCTCGAGCAGAGTAGAGTGGTTGAACCAAGACATGGTCAACGAACGGTAGGCGGACTCATCTGGAGCTAACTCGCGAATCATCTTCATGTCTGTCCGTGCATGTGACAGCACATCCACAAAGTTATAGACAATCATATTGAGGTCATTTGTCATCAAGTTATTGACATTATTGACCAGTTGCTTGCCTTGATTCTTTTGCAAAATCTTGTTGTACGAAATGGACGCTTTGATATTGTTTCGGTCTAGGTTTCTCTGGAGAAATTCCTTCTCATTATTATTCTTTCCTTCGTCCTCCTCTTCCCCTACCCATAGGTCAGCGTGCTTTTTAGCCATCTCATCCGGAAGCATCCCACTGAAAATGGCATTTCGAGCGTAAGCTGTAGTCGTAGGCAAAATCGAGTAAAAAGGCACTTCCCTTTCGATCGAGTAAAACTCAGAAATGACAGGTTCCATGAGGTTCCATTGATCATAGCGCAGGTTGTCTATGATAAACACGAATACGGGTTCGCCCTGTCCTATCAGGGGAAACACCTCCTCTTTCATCACCCGATGAGACAGCAGGGGCTTCTCCACATTAGGGTCATTGAGCCACGACTCGTAGGTATCCATCACGAAACTACCAAAACCGCTATTTGCTTCGTCTTTTTGCATGGTCAGAATCTCTGCCATGTCTTTCTCTTCGGTCTCATCGATTCGTAGCTCCCAGTACACCATCTTCTTGTAGACGTCTATCCACTCCTGGAAATCCAAATTTTCGTTGATATCCATGCTGATATTGCGAAACTCCTGTTGATAGCTCATATTGGTCTGCTCCGAAACCAAGCGTTTGTTGTCCAAGATTCGCTTGACCGAAAGCAAGATCTGATTGGGATTGAGAGGCTTGATCAAATAGTCTGCAATCTTAGCTCCAATTGCCTCCTCCATGATATGCTCTTCTTCACTCTTAGTGATCATCACCACAGGCAAACTGGGATAGTTTTCTTTGATTTGAGACAAAGTCTCCAATCCTGTCAATCCCGGCATGTTCTCATCCAAAAACACAATATCGAACACATCAGATGCCAAAGCATCCAAGGCATCCGACCCACTATTGACAGGAGTCACTTCATACCCTTTGTTGTTGAGAAAAATAATATGCGGTTTCAATAAATCGATTTCGTCATCAGCCCACAATATTTTGTTGTTACGCATAATATTTATTTAGATTTGATCCACTATTCAGCAGAAGGTAAAGAATTTCAAAATAAGAAAAATCGAGGCATACTACCTATTAATCCCAGTTCATTTTGACTACCAATAAAAACAAAATCATCAATGATCCAGTTTATGGTTTCATCACGATTCCCAACGACCTCATTTTTGAAGTAATCGAGCACCCCTATTTCCAGAGGCTCAGGAGAATCAAACAACTTGGACTGACCAATTTGGTATACCCTGGTGCACTACATACACGGTTTCACCATGCGATAGGTTCAATGTATCTGATGCAGCAGACCCTGCACAATCTCCGAGCCAAAGGTGTCGAAATATCCGACCATGAACTTGAAGGATCCCTGCTTGCCATTCTACTTCACGATATTGGACACGGGCCTTTTTCTCACACCCTGGAATTCAACCTCTTAGACTCCATCAAGCACGAAGACATCTCTTTACTTTTTTTTCAGAAAATAAACGAACAGTTTGGGGGAGCCCTTCAAATGGGCTTGGATATTTTTTCGGGCACCTACGAAAGAAATTTTTTCCACCAGTTGGTTTCGAGCCAGTTGGACATAGATCGACTGGACTATCTCAAGCGTGACAGCTACTTCACAGGAGTATCAGAAGGCAGCATTGGGTCCGAACGCATCATCAACATGATCAACGTAAGGCAGGACGAAATTGTCGTGGAAGAAAAGGGCATCTACAGCATCGAGAACTTCCTCAGTGCGCGACGGCTCATGTACTGGCAAGTCTATCTCCACAAAACCGCAGTGAGCGCAGAAGAAATGCTCATACAGCTAATCAAACGAGCCAAGCAATTGACTCATGCACAAGTAGAAGTGATTGCCACCCCTGCTCTCAAATTCTTCTTAGAACATGACATCACCAACCAAGACTTCAACAACGACCCACGACTGATCGAACGTTTTTCACTACTAGATGACAGTGACATTTGGGGTTCCATGAAATTTTGGTCCACACACTCCGATTTTGTCCTCTCTACACTCAGCAAAAACCTCTTGGATAGAAATATCTTTAAAATCATCTTAGACAACCACGCTCCAGAGGCATCCTTCGTACAGCAGATGAAGGACAAAATACAGCAGAGTACTGGCCTCAATGACGAAGAAACCTCCTTCTTCTCCAGTGCAGGCCAAATCAGCAATGCAGCCTACATCAATAGCGATCAAAAAATCAAAATACTAACCAAAAAAGGAGAACTGGTAGACATAGAAATTGCCACGGACCTACCCAACATCAAAGCCATGAGTAAAATAGTCACCAAGCATTATTTCTGTTGGGCACACACGGCTAATTTCCAAAAGCCAAGCTCCCACCGCATTTTTTAGGAGCTAAGCGATCGACTTTGGTAAAAAACACTAAATTTGCCGACTCAGAAAATATCTAGCCAAGTAAATAGAATGACAATGGAGAAAGAGACAACAGGTGTACCAGCTTATGATCCAAATTTACCCCCAGTATATGACATCAATCAAATTGCGCAAATACTGCCTCACAGATACCCCTTTCTGTTGATTGACAAGATTTACCATTTGGACGATATTCATGTAGCAGGCATCAAAAACGTCACTTTCAACGAACCGTTTTTTCAAGGACACTTCCCCAACAACCCTGTCATGCCAGGTGTACTTCAAATCGAAGCTATGGCACAGATCGGTGGTATTTTGGTACTCAATTCTGTACCAGATCCAGAAAACTACTGGACGTACTTCCTAGGTGTAGAGGGCTTCAAATTTAGAAAAATGGTCTTGCCAGGTGACACCTTGGACATCAAATGCGAATTGCTGCAGCCGATCAAAAGAGGTATTGCCAAAATGAAAGGCACCGCGCACGTCAACGGAAAGTTGGCCTCTGAAGGATCAATGACTGCCAGCATCGTAAGAAAAGACGCCTAAACACATCCATTCAACATGGAAGTAATCCTTGACAAAATCAGTAAGCGGTTCTCCAACAAAGAATGGATTTTCAAGGATATAGAAGAGCACTTTCTTCCCGGTGATCGCATCGCCATCACCGGTTCCAATGGCAGTGGGAAATCTACCCTCCTCAAAACCATTGGTGGCATGACCCTGCCAAGCCATGGCGAGATCATTTACCGCTCTGACCAAGGCACACTGGACCAAGATCACTGGATTGACCATCTTGTATTTTCTAGCCCCTACCTCGAACTTATCGAAGATTTCAGTTTGCTAGAAATGCTCACGTTTCACTTCCAGTTCAAAACCATGCGCGAGGATCTATCCATAAACCAGATGATCCAAACCATGTACTTCCAAAAACAAGAAAACAAACTCATCAAGAATTTTTCGAGTGGCATGAAGCAGCGACTCAAGCTTGGTCTTTGTTTTTTCACCAAAGCCGACCTGCTGCTACTGGACGAACCCACAGCCAACCTAGATCAAACGGGAATCGACTGGTACCTGACGCAAATACAGCAACTCCCAAGCGAATGCACCCTCCTCATCGCCTCCAATCAAAGCCATGAATACAGCATGTGTACGAGGACCATTGAGATGAATCCCTAGCCCACCAAAAATACTATGATATATCCTTGAGATATAATTAGGTAGAGAACACAAAAAAAATTATTTTTGATATAGATCAAATTTTATTTTTTCAACAACAACAACAATTTAGTATTATGAAAAAGTTTTTAAACTATTTGCCTGCAGTACTTTTCCTATCGCTACTCACACTAGCAAGCTGTGGAGGAGATGACGACAGTGACGGTGACGATGGTGACGGAGGAAACAACCTCGAAGAAATCGCTACTGAACTCACTCATGCTACGGCAATTGCAACCAGCGTAAACGCTGAAGACGGACAAACAGACTTGATGTGGACAGAAGAAGGTGCTGTCTTTGAGATCAAATTCTCTGGAGACCTAGACGGTGGATCATACACAACTACCAATTCTAAAAACACTGATGTATGGCCTGCAAGTGGTACTTGGGCTTTCAAAGACGAGACAGGCACGGTCATTGTCAGAGACAATACGACGGACATAGACATCACTGTGACTGAAACTACACTCAAAATGAGCTTCGATTACACTTCTGCTGCAGCTAGAACTCATGTTGTAGATGGCGGATGGGTATTCAATATGGATTACACCGCTCAATAAACGACTTTATATAACACAAAAAAAGCTCTGAGGATAACCTCAGAGCTTTTTTTGTGTCTACCTTATTAGTGTCTTAACGTTTGTAACGCCCATTAGAGAGCGCCAACCATACCTTTGTTTGGCTAATACGCTCTTCCTGTTGCTCCTTTCATAAAGTTCACAAAGGCCTTGTTGACCACTCTATTTCCTCCAGGGGTTGGGAAATCTCCGGTAAAATACCAATCTCCTTCGTGATTCGGGCAAGCTACGTGCAGGTTATCTACAGTTTGGAATAGAATCTCCAGCTCCGCTTTCATGCCCTTTGGTCTTACAATCTCCGTGATCTTGGCCGATATCTCCTCCTGAGTGAAGGGGTCATACAATTCCTTGACATAGTTGGGAGCATCCTTTTCACTACCTTTCTCTACACATTTCGCCATCACCTCATCCAAGAGGTTCGACTTGCCATGATCCTCTAGCAAGGCAAGTACCGCTCTAAAAGCAATGAAGTCCTTCATCTTGCTCATATCTATCCCGTAGCAATCAGGGTATCTGATCTGCGGAGCAGAGGACACAATCACTACTTTCTTAGGCTCCAACTTGTCCAGCAAGGTCAAAATACTTTTTTCCAAAGTCGTCCCGCGTACAATCGAATCATCGATGATTACCAAGTTGTCCTTGCCTTTGTTCACTACCTCATAGGTCGTATCGTATACGTTGGCGACCAACTCATCACGCTCCGCATCACCTGTGATAAACGTACGCAGCTTCGCGTCCTTGATCACCAGTTTCTCGACTCTCGGACGAAACGACAACAGCTCATCCAAATCATCCGTACTGGGCTTGCCATCTATGATGATCTCCTTACGCTTTTGGATCAAATATTCGTCTATCCCGTTCATCAGACCGAGATAAGAAGTCTCTGCTGAATTAGGGATATATGAAAATATCGTATTCTTCAGATCAAAATTGACTGCTTTGAGCACCTTTGGGACGAGCAACTCCCCGAGTTTCTTACGCTCACGGTAGATATCTGGATCCGAACTACGCGAA
Source organism: Reichenbachiella sp. 5M10 (assembly GCF_002742335.1). Lineage (NCBI taxonomy): Bacteria > Pseudomonadati > Bacteroidota > Cytophagia > Cytophagales > Reichenbachiellaceae > Reichenbachiella > Reichenbachiella sp. 5M10. Next base: position 2,813,009 of record NZ_MDGR01000007.1, read on the forward strand.
AAATAGATTCGTTCAAAAGTACAAGACTTCTTAGGTAGAATATTCTCTACAAACTGCTCTTCTGTCCAATTCCCATCCTTATCTATGATCAATGCATGTCCTGGCTCGATCTCTTTGATCTGATCATAACTACAGTTGATAGCTGTCTTGATGGCCGGCTTCTCAGAAGCGACCATGATCACTTCGTCATCTGCATAGTAGTAGGCCGGACGGATACCCGCAGGATCTCTCGCTACGAAAGAGGTACCATGGCCCATCATACCACACATTGCGTATCCTCCATCAAAATCCTTGAAGGACTTCTTGAGGATATTGATGACTTTTAACTCCTCTTCTATTTTTTGGGTAATTTCTAAGTTGTTGTACTGATCCTTGTACTCGTCAAACAACAACTGATTTTCTTCGTCTAGAAAATGTCCCACCTTTTCCATCACGGTGACGGTATCAGTCTTTTCTTTAGGGTTTTGTCCCAACTGAACCAAGATATCGAACAGTTCGTCCACATTGGTCATGTTGAAGTTACCCGCTACGACCAAATTCCTACTGCGCCAGTTGTTTTGACGCAAAAATGGGTGGCAACTCTCTAGGCCATTCTTACCATGAGTACCATAGCGCAAGTGCCCCAACCATACTTCACCGGTAAATCCATAATTCTTCTTGAGCCACTCCTCAGAGTGAAACTGCTCATCCGTTCCTTCTTTGCGGGCTTTGCCAAATTTCTTTCCTACCTTCTCAAAAATCTTATTGAGGGGATTGGGATCGATCGACCGGTAGCGGCTGATGTATCGGTATCCAGGCTCTAGTCCCAATTTGATATTGGCGATACCCGCTCCATCTTGTCCACGGTTCTGCATCTTCTTCATGAGCAACAACAGCTTGTTGGCTCCATAAAGAGGCGTACCATATTTGTCAATGTAAAATTGGAGAGGTTTTCTTAGTCGAATGTGGGCTATACCACATTCATGCTTGATAGGGTCACTCATTGCTCAGTTTCAAAATACAAAGTTACATGGATTCCATGTGATAATTCAACTTATTGAACACCTAAATAGAGGGAGTGTATAGATTAAACTTCCTCCAAATAGCTTACGCTAGAATAGCATTTCTAACAAAAGGTCTGCCATAAAGAAGGTTGCCAAAACCAACAAAGCAGTACATGCCAAAAAGACTACACTCACTGCACCAACACGATAGCGCTGCGTAGAGTTCGTTGTTTTGAGAAATAGGTAGTATGGTATTTTGAGGTAATAGAACAAAGAGATAGCGGAATTGAGAATTCCTAGTGCAAAGAACCACAGCAGGTAGCTATCCGCTGACTGCAGGTACACATCCCACAGCGAAGAAAAGACCAACAGCTTGGCCGAAAAACCACCTGTAGGTGGCAATCCTACAAGCGACACCAGCAGGACGGTCATACACACACCGGCAGCTGGGAGCTGCCGCCCCAGACCCGCAAGATCTGAGATATTTTCCAATTCATTTTTTTCCATCCAATCGATGAAATAGAACACCCCTACATTCATGACGCCATAGACGACTGCATAAAACAGCATCGCTTCGTACCCAAACGCTGTCCCAACGATCACACCGATCAGCAATGTCCCCGCATGCGCAATCGAAGAATAAGCCATCATACGCTTGGCATTGTTTTGCCGCAGTGCAGAGAGATTGCCCACGAACATCGACCCTATCGCCAAGATGCTAAGTGCATATTGCCAATTGAATAGCTCGACATCAGTTGTATCCAACAGCTGAGTAAACTGATAGAAAAACACCAAGATGGCGACTTTGGGCAAGACAGAGATCAAAGCAATGGCAGCCGTAGGCCCAGCCTCGTAGGCATCTGGAGACCAAATATGAAACGGCACCAAGGCCAGCTTGAAAAAGATCCCGACGAAGAACAGCATCAGCGCGAGATTGAGCCAGGTAGGGTCACTGCTCTGAGCCACCATTTGCGGGATCACCGCGAGATCCAAACTCCCAGACAGGCCATATATCAACGACAGACCATAGAGCATCAAACCAGAGGACATGGCGCCAAATAGCAGGTACTTGATTCCTGCTTCGAACCCTTTTCTCTGAAAAGAGAAGGCAATCAATACATAAGAAGTAATCGACACGAGCTCCAACGCCACATAAAACAAGAGTAAATTCTGCGCTTGAATCAAAAAGAATGTCCCCAACAACACCATCAGGATCAAGTACTGATATTCACCCGTCCTACGCTGTACTCGACTGTTGGGGTACAGCAAAACGGCAGCTGTCATCAGGACAAAGAAATATTTTAAAGTAGGTGTAACGGCCGTCTGCGCCAAGACACCATTGAGGTACGCCCCTTCGATAGGTGCCGCATCAATCGCCAACGAAGTGGCTGCTAAAACAACCAACGTCGCGAGCGTCCTTACCGTCGCAGCAGCTGTCCCTTTGTACAGCAGGTCAAGTACCACTAGAAACAAGCTCCCTGCTATCAGGGTCATCTCTGGCAACAAATACCCAAACTCCCCAATCAGTGTGGTGATGTACGCTATGAATTCTGACTGCTTCAATTCCCTGCTTGGATTAGTATGGTATTGGCTTCACTCTGCGATTGGATATAATCCACAAAGCCAATGATCGTTTCGTTAGAATAATCGAGTAGGATGTTGGGAAAAATACCGAAGAGCACCGCCAACACCACAAGTGGCAAAATCATCAGCCACTCTCTGCGGTTAAGATCGGGCAATTGCCACGACTCGTCTTTGACCCAAAACTTGCCAAAGAACATCCGCTGTAGCGTCCACAAAAAGTACGCAGCACCCAGCACCAATCCTACCAGTCCCACTATCGGCATCCATGTACTGAGTATGCTACCATTGACCGCTCCGTCGAACGCACCAATCAACACCAAAAACTCCGCAATGAATCCAGAGAATCCAGGCAAGCCCAGCGCAGCAAAGAACCCAACCAATACGGCAGCAGAATAATACGGCATCTTGGTCGCCAATCCACTGAAGTTGGCTATCTCACGGTTGCCGGTACGATCGTAAAGTACACCTACCAAAATGAAGAGCAACGCGGAGATCACCCCGTGACTAAACATCTGAAACATCGCTCCAGACTCTCCTTCGATCGTCAAAGAAGCCAAGCCCAACAGCACAAAGCCCATATGCGAAACAGAAGAGTATGCGATCAATTTCTTAAGATCAGACTGTGCCATCGCCACCAATGCAGCATAGATGATGGCAATCACTCCTGCAAGTGCAATGTACCACCCATACGCCACCGCTGACTCTGGGAAGATCGAATAAGCAATGCGGTAAAAACCATAGCCCCCGATCTTCAACAAGACTCCTGCGAGTACTACTGATATAGGTGTCGGCGCTTCCACGTGTGCATCAGGCAACCACGTATGTACAGGTACAGCTGGCAATTTGATGGCAAAGCCAATCATCAGAAACAAGAAAGCCCATACTCTGACACTGACTCCCATCCACTGTGTACTGAACCCCAACATAGCCTCGCCAAGATAATTGGACGGGTCCATCATCTTCATGATATCAAAGGTATGTACCGAACTACCTGGTGCCTCGACCACTGACAGGTTGAGCCCGATCATCACCATGAGGATGAACAACGATCCCACCAAGGTGTAAATGAAGAATTTCATCGATGCATATTCTCTACGCTTGCCACCCCAGATGCCTATCAAGAAATACATCGGCAGTAGCATAAACTCGAAAAAGAGATAGAACAAGAACATGTCTATGGACACAAAACAGCCAAACACACTGGTCGTCAAAACCATGTACAGCACAAAATAACCCTTGACACTCTTCTTGATGTTCCAAGAGGAGATCACACCGACCAGCATCACGATGGCTGTCAACAGCACCATCAGGATACTCACGCCATCTACTGCTACATAATATTGTATAAGGATACTCCCAAACGATCCGATATTCAAATTGATCCATTCAAGCTTTTGGGCAAACTGCAGGCTCGATGCGCCATAGCCCGCAAGCGAACGATCAAACGAGCACATCAGTACCATCGTCAGCACGAACTCGACAAGCATAGCCACCAAAGCGATGACTTTGAATGCCTGCTCTTTGTCACTGGGGACGAAAAGCATGATTCCTCCAGCGATCAAAGGAACGAATATTAACCATGACAATAGGTGATCAAGGAGCATATACCTAGATAATTAAGTCAAAAAATAAACAATGATCAATAGGCCAAACAAAGCCCACACAAAATACATCTGCACATTACCACTCTGTAGTTTTCGGGTGCGACCACCCGCAAAACGTGCCGTCCAAGCCAGCAACTTGACCAGCCCATCCACGACGTGCTTGTCAATCAATCCCACAAAATGTGCAAAGACTACTTCGGCTTTCGCCAATAGATCAATCAAACGATCCAATATCTTCTTGTCAAAGAAAAACAAGAACGAGGCGCCCTTCATGGCACCTCCAGCCACGATCTTTCGATGAAAGTGATCGAGGTAAAAATTATTGGCAGACAACCCGCCCCATATCTTCTTAGATGCGCTGACCGGTTTGACCAACATTCCTTTCTCTACATAGAGGTAAGCCACCAAAATTCCAGAGACCGCCAGTACGACAGACAGCATCGGCAGCCAAGCATAATGTCCTGGTTCGGGATTGGCAATGATTTGCGCTAAAGCATCCGTCACCCCCGTATGCGATCCAAAGGGGTTGAGTGTAAAAGCAATCCAAAACGACAAAGCAGTCAATACGATCAGTGGCAACTTCACTCTGATATGTTCCATGAAAGTACTCTCTACCTTCTCCCCAAAGAACACTTTGAAATACAGTCGAGCCATATAAGCAGCTGTCATAAACACGGACACCAATGCAAATATCGAAACGATCATCGGCAGCCCCGAAGATAAAACACCTCCAAGGACTAGCTCCTTGGACAAGAAACCCGAGAACAGCGGTATGCCCGCCAAGGAAAGCGTACAAATCGTGAATGCCACGAAAGTCACTGGGAGCACCGTGCGCAAACCACCCATGTTGCGGATGTCCTGAGCATCAAAAGCATGATCGTGATTGGTCTCGTGAAAATAGTGGATGATACTCCCTGCACAGAGGAACAAGCCCGCCTTGAAGAAAGCATGGGTCACAAGGTGGAAAAATGCCGCTACTGGAAACCCAGCACCTATCGCCATCACCATGTATCCCAACTGGGATACCGTGGAGTAGGCCAAAATCTTTTTGATATCGTTTTGCGCGAATGCGGCAAAAGCACCTGTAAAGGCTGTAACCCCGCCAATCACTCCGATCAACTGCAGTACGTCTGGCGACAGCAATGGGAATACACGCACCAATAAATACACCCCGGCTGCTACCATCGTCGCGGCATGGATCAACGCAGAGACGGGTGTAGGCCCTGTCATCGCATCGGGCAACCAGGTCTGCAACGGAAACTGTGCAGACTTGCCCACAGCTGCCAAAAACAACCCCAAGCCCGCCATGAACAACATCGCATCAGGGATATCCAGCCCAGCCTCCGCCAGTACCAATAGCTCCGCGATATTCAACGTCTTGAAATAGGCGTACAGTACAAATATACCCAAGAGGAATCCTGCATCCCCTACCTTGTTCATCACGAAGGCCTTGAAGGATGAAAGCGGTGGCTTGACCTGATCAAACCAAAATCCAATCAATAGATACGAAGAGAATCCTACCAATTCCCAAAACACAAAGGTCAACAGCAAATTGGAAGACAGGACGATCCCGTACATCGAGAAAGCAAACAGCCCCAGCAAGCCAAAATATCGTGCACGACTCTCGTCATGCTTCATGTACTCCATCGAGAACACCGCCACCAGTAGTGCTATCAGTGCCACGACCATCACCATGATCCCTGTCAGCTGATCGTACCACAGCCCCACGGCAAAACTATATTGCCCCAAGCGAATCCAGTCTGCCTGCAGGTCGGTTCCTGCAGGGATGGTCAAAAACGACCAAACGGCTATCCCGAGTACCCCAGCAAAGACCGTCGCGATCGTCACGCCTCCTCCTCGGTTGCCCGCCATGTAGGCCAACAAACCTCCGACCAAGGGCAGCAGGAGAATAGCGAGCATCAATATGGAATTCAAATCAACCATTCAATTCGTCTAGTTCGTCTATGTTGGATACTTGTTGGTGTCTGTACACCTGATAGATGATCGCCAGTGCTACGGCAGACTCTGCTACCGCGATCACGATCACAAAGAGCGACATCATCTGCCCAGTGAGCAGTGGGTCGTTTTTCGCGAAAGCGACCAAATTGATATTGGCGGCATTGAGGATCAGCTCCACCCCTACCAACACCATGATGGCGTTTCGCTTGATGATGATGATCATCAGACCGATGATCAATAGCGCTGCACTCAAGACGATATAGTGTTCTATCGGTATCATTTCTTGTCTTCGAATTTAGATCCTGCAAGGAAGGCCGCTCCGATCAGTGCCATCAGTAGCAAAACAGCGGTCAGCTCTAGCGCCACCAACTGATGCGTCATGAAATTGATCCCGATCGTCTCGGTCACTGATTTGTCCAGCTCGGATTGCGGACCAAACTCCGCCAAAGGAAACTTCGTTTGTAGCGTACTGTAGAATACAAACGCCAAACCTAAGCCCAAAAGTACCGCAGGTATGATGCGCCTATGTTCGGTAAGCATCTTGCCTCCATCGATGCGATTGGTGAGCATCACGCCAAACATCATCAGGATCAATATCCCTCCGATGTAAACCATGATCTGCGTCACACCGACAAACTCCGCATTGGTGATGATATATATCGCCGCTACTGACAAGAATACCAGCACCAACATAAACACCGAATGGATGATGTTTTTGGACATCAAAATCATCAGCGCCGATATCACCGCTAGCCCCGCAAAGCCATAAAATGCCAATATGTTGAAATTGATCTCTTCCACTATTCTTCGCTCTGGGTAGACGACTCCCCGTCATCTGTTTTCTTTTTCTTTATTTTAGGTCGAAAGACTGGCTTAGGGCTTTTCGCTTTTGGCTCTTCGCTTTCTGAGTTTGTCTCTGAATCTGCCGCCTCCTGACTCTCGCCTCCAGCCTTCTTGATCTTTGGACGAAAAACTGGCTTTTGGCTTTTGGCCTTTGGCTCTTTGCTTTCTGAGTTTGTCTCTGAATCTGCCGCCTCCTGACTCTCGCCTCCAGCCTTCTTGATCTTCGGACGGAACACTGGCTTTTGGCTTTTGGCCTTTGGCTCTTTGCTTTCGGTATCTACATTCGGCTCTTGACTCTCAGCGTCTGTCTTCTTAATCTTTGGACGGAACACTGGCTTTTGGCTTTTGGCCTTTGGCTCTTTGCTTTCGGTATCTACATTCGGCTCTTGACTCTCAGCGTCTGTCTTCTTCTTGATCTTTGGTCTGAAAACAGGTTTTTCAGCTTTCTGTTTCCCCTCTGCCTCATCCGCTTTGGTCTCTCTCGACTCCTGACCTTCGTCTCCTGACTTTTTGATCTTCGGACGGAACACTGGCTTTTGGCTTTTGACCTTTGGCTCTTTGCTTTCGGTATCTACATTCGGTTCTTGACTCTCCGAATCTACCTTCTTCACCTTCGGTTTGAAAGCGGGTCTCGCAGCGGGTTTCTTCTCTGGCGTAGCTTCTCCCTCCGTAGCGGCAGGCTTCACTCGCGGTTTGAAAGACGGCTTGGCAGCTGCAGGTTTCGCCGTACTGGCTTTCGCTGCTGCGGCGGCTGCCTTGGCCTTTTCTTTCTCCGCATTGAATATTTCCAACTCCTTCTTCTTCTCTTCCACCGCATCAGCCGTCATGTTCGAGAACTCAAAATTGTGCGCCTTCAAATCAAACACACTGAAGTCGTACTCCTTGGTCATCGTCAGACACTCGGTAGGACATACCGTCGTACAGAGACCACAGAAGCAACATTTGGACATGTCTATGTCAAACTTCGCCGGATATATTTTTTTGGATGTCCCGTCGGAGGTCTTGCCGATCTCCTCGGTCGCTCGTACGGGTTCGATATCGATACAGTTGACCGGGCAGACCTTGGCACACTTGTCACAGACGATACAGTCGTCGATCTCATTGTGCAGCTGGTAGCGGCCATTGTCCGGTACGGGAAACTCCTCTTGGGGGTACTTGAGAGTAAAGATGCCCTCCTTGTGCTCGAAGTAGTCCTTGTCTGCCACGCCTATCGGCTTGCGCGAAGTGCGCGCCTTCAAGAAGTGCCTAAAGGTGATCTTCAAGCCATAGAGCAGCCCGCCAGTTGTTTTGATGATATTTTTAAAATAGGTCTTCACAGCTTACATCCAAAGTTTCCAAAATCCCGACACAAAAACCATAAACAAACCTATCGGCGTGAGGTATTTCCAACTCAGTGACATCATCTGATCGACACGAATCCTTGGATAAGTCCACCGCACCCACATTTGCACAAAAATCATCAACATCGCCTTGGACAGGATCCAAAACGTCCCCCATACATCGGCGGACAGTTGTCCGACCGTCCCTGAAGTCCAGTCTGCCAAGCGCACAGGTCCTAGATTGGGCAGTGGAGTATTCCAACTCCCAAAGAACAGGATCACCGCGATGAGCGACACGAGTAGCATCATCCCGTACTCCGACAGCATGATCACCGCCCATCGAAACCCGGAGTATTCCGTATGAAAGCCGCCGATCAACTCTGACTCTGCCTCGGGCAAATCAAAAGGTGTCCGGTTGGACTCAGCCAACGACGCGATGAAGTATATCACGAATGGCACGATGAGAAAGGGATATTGGATGATGTTCCAGTGGATGAAGCCTAGGCCTCCTACCTGCTGGAGCGAAATTTCTTGTAGACTCAGCGTCTGCATCAGCATGATCACGCAGAGGATGGCTAGCCCAAGCGGGATTTCATAGGATACGATTTGCGCCACGGAGCGCATCGCACCAAAGAGCGAAAACTTACTATTCGAGCCCCAGCCAGCCATCAGTATCCCGATCACGTCGAGCGAGATCACCGCCAGGAGAAAGTAGATCCCCGTCTCTGCAGCAGACCCCTGTATATCCGCAGACAAGGGCAGCACGGCATATCCGGTAAATACCGAGACAAATATCACGAGGGGTGCCATCAAGAAGAGCTTGCGGTCGGCAGCCAGTGCGATGATATCCTCCTTTTGCATCATCTTGAGTACATCGGCAAAGGACTGCAACAGCCCGAACTTGCCCGTCTCCATAGGCCCTATCCTGTCCTGCATGAACGCGGACACTTTCCTCTCCGCGTATACCGCGAAAATGACAAAGACGAGTAGAAAAGGAAGATAGATGAGAAACGCTATCATTGATTGATTTTAAAAATCGTAATTTAAAAAAATAACAAAGGAAAACAGCGCAAGAATTTGGCTTGTTTTCGAGGGGGTATCAATCAATCAACAACAACAGCAATTACTCCCATAGCGGGTACTTCTCAAGATGAATATCTTGATTGAAGAAAAGACTGGCGGCCTTTTCGAAAGCAGGGGTAATATCAGATACAAGAAACTGGTCATTGCCTTTGTTTTTCTCTCTAGTTAAGTCTTGGGTTATTAACTGTTGTTTGAGATTCTGAGCCACAATATTAGCCGAATCGATCAACTCTACCTCGTTTTTGTAGAAATCTTTTAGGGCATCTTTGATAATCGGATAGTGCGTACACCCTAGAATCAATGCCTCGATCCCTTCGAAACGTTCGTCTCCCAAATACTGGGCGATGATCTCATGACTGATCGAGTTGTTGATGAATCCCTCCTCGATCATCGGCACGAGTAGCGGAGTAGCCAGCGACACCAGCGACACCTCTATCTGTCGTTGTTTGATCTTCTGATCAAACACCTGAGAGTTGACCGTCTGTTTGGTCCCGATCAGTCCGACTTTCTTGTCTACGAATCTTTGGGCCAGTAGGTCTATCACAGGATCGATTACATTGTACACTTTCGCTCTGCTGCCGACATATTCCTTGACCAGTTCGTAAGCAGCGGCAGAGGCTGAGTTGCAGGCGATGAGAATGACCTTGCACCCACGCTCCAGCAGGGCGTTGGTGATTTTGATGGAGTAGGACTGGATCGTCGTGGCTGACTTGTCGCCATAGGGCAAGTGCGCCGAATCTCCGAAGTAGATCATGTCCTCGTCCGGCAGCATATCCTTGACCGCTCTCGCGACTGTCAGTCCGCCCGTACCACTATCAAATATCCCAATGGGTGCGTTTCTATCCATACGGCTGCAAATATGGATTTTATTGTTGAAAAGTATTGGCTTGAGAATGGAGATTTGAAGGCAAAATGGATTTGACAAGGAGCGCAAATCAGTTAGCTTTGGATTGATGCAGTGCGAATAAAGTGCACTGTGCACTTTACACAAATGTTACAGGCAATTAGTACTAGAATGAACCAAAACCTTTTCTCAAAAACAATGTCAGGCAAAACCGAAGCTGAACTTAATGCAGTACTTGCCGAAAACTCCCCATATGTCGAAGAAGCCCGTCAAGCCGCTGTGTGGGAACTCGAAAAGCGTAACGCTGAATCCGAAGTAACCATGAAACTTGATTCGGAACCTTCGAAAGCAAAATCAGAGAGCCTCGAAGAACAATATGAACCAGTATTTAATAAAAGTAAAAAATACATTACTGATGATCCTGATGCACCTGAACTCTACACCAAAACAGCTATAACTCTATTTTCAGCCCTTTTCTCAACTATTTTTGGAGCTGCCCTGCTTATGTCGAACATGAAGACAATGGGCAGAAGTTCAAGTAGATTTTTGGTTTTAGCATTTGGAGTGGTTTACACAGCCATTATAATTTTTACCAACGAAAAAATTGGAACTAATTCCAGTTTGGTGACCGTATTCAACCTAGTTGGCGCAGTAATTTTAACCGAGATTTTCTGGAATCATCAACTCGGCAAAGAATTGAAACACCGCAAGAAGAAGATTTGGAAGCCTCTTATCATTTCAATCATCATAACGATACCTTTTATTTTGGCTTTGATTTATGGCTAAAAAAAGCCTGTAACATGGCGTCATAGTGCATGTGCGAACTGAGCATCTAGCCAGCCTCGGCGGAACGAACCCGTGCATCTGTCGCGGGAAAAACTTCTCTGCTTATAGCAAGATCAGTTCGCCGCAGCGGAAGATCGGCGGAACGCAGCTCTCACCGATTCGCTAGTAGGTTCGGCAGATTTTCACTACTTTGGCTGTATTATCAAACGACACGCACACGCACCATACGCAGGCGTTGTAGGTCATATGGACGAAAGAATTACAGTAATTAAATCAAACATTAGAGCTCTCGGGTTGCTAACAATTACAATTTTTAGCATCGGACTTACCATAACACTGGTGTCAGTTGCTGAAGGTGTTATGCTGCATTTTCTAAAACCATATACAAGCGCCTTGATCTCAAGCGACGATCCAATTGTCACGGAAATAAATTCAGCAATGAATATCGTATTTGCTTACAACATTTCAGGAGTTATCTTTTGCATTACCGGAATTTTTGTAGCCACGAAAATGATAACTTATAAAAAATGGGCCATCTATGTTTTTCATGGTTTATGTGCAATTTGCATTGTTGGATTAGTAACCACTGCCTTTCAGAACCTGAACCATTTCATCAGTTATGACCCTAACCATCCTAATAATACCTTTCAACTAGACCTAGATTTTGTCAAATACAGTATGATGAAATTTAACGTCATTGTCAGACTTTTAATCCTTCTTGGTATCAGCTTGATAGTAACAAAGGTGAATCTGAAGTTGCGTAGGTCTGAATATCAGAATGTATTAGAAAGCTAATCAACGACCTACAACAAAGCGTATGAGCGAATGCCCATGCGATCTCACCGAAACTCTGCAAGTAACTTGACCGCCGCTTCGCTCAGGAATCTCTAGAAGTCTGGCGAAGAGGCATTCGGATCAGCAGTTATCCCTTGATCAATTGGAGGTATGGAGCGCATCGGCTACTTTAGTGCTTTTAGAAACTGTGTGGGCACATCGCCATACGCAGACGTTAGGGGTAATGTCTTAAACTCGTAAATTTCCTACCTTTATCTAATATATAACTGTCACCGCAGATGGACCAACTTGAATACCTAGAATCCGAACGTCAAAAAATCTGGAAAAAAATTATCGAACTGGACGAACTAATCCAGAAAAAGACTTCCGACTATGAAAAAGAGGCACAACAGGCTTCACGTAAAACTTCAGAGTTCAGAAATAAAACCGAAAAAGCGAAAGGGAATGCCGAACAATTTCTATCCGAATGCCAATCCATTCTTGAAGAACTAAGGACAGAAAAGGAGTCATTAAAGAAGCTCAACACCTCAATAAGCAGGTTTTATCATACCTCCAAAGGAAACTCAGAAGCTCTTCAAAAGGATCTTGACGAGCTAACCCGAAGGAAGTCCGAACTAGAGAATCAAATAAACGCTGTTGAAGAAATCTATGCAGGTCATGAGGAATTGGTCGCTCAAATAGGAAAACTTTCATCCATATCAACTCAAGCCTCAGATTTATTCAATAAAATAAATACTCTACACAAACAGGCCATCTCCAGAAAAGAGGAAGTAGACTCATTATATTATGAAATTCATGGATATGACGAAGAGGGGGCTGAGGGAGAAGAGGATACACACGTTGAGGGTATAAAAGATAAGCTTGATAGCACATTTGAGCAGTTGGAAAGTGATTTTCAAGAACTCGGAAAGAAGGTTGAAAAGATAGAAAATGAATCAAAAACGAATTACGACAATTTTATTACCTCAAAGGATGATTCTTTTGAAAAGAAAATCAAAACATGGAATAGCGAATACTCCAGAATAAAAGAACAAATTGAGTCCCTTCTACCGAATGCACTGACGGCAGGACTAAGTCATGCTTATTCCGAAAAAAAGGTAAAAGAGGAATCAGATAGTAAGAAGCTAAGAACTCAGTTTTATGTAGGTATCTTTTTTCTAGTTTTGGTTTCGCTAATACCTTTTTTGGTCAGTATCAACCTTTTGAAAGAAGGGAAGGAAATTTCAGAGGTATTATTAGATTTACCTAGACTGGTAATTTCAATTCTCCCCTTGTACGTACCTGTAATGTGGTTAGCTTATTCAGCGAACAAAAAATTGAATTTATCCAAAAGACTAATTGAGGAATATACGCACAAAGAGGTTTTGAGTAAAACTTTTGAAGGATTGTCTAGACAAATTGACGAACTGGAAGATCACGACTATGATGTGTCAAGCGAACTCAGAATAAAGTTGCTTTTCAATATTATGGAAGTAAGTTCTGAGAACCCGGGTAAATTAATTTCAGATTATAACAAATCTGACCATCCATTGATGGATGCATTGGATAAGAGTGCTAAACTATCAAAAGCTGTTGACAAACTTACTGGAATTCCAGGCATGAGTAAGCTAACCGAAATTCTCGAAAAACGGCAGAAACGCATCCTTAATAAGGAACTTGCTGGTATTGATGAGGCTTTAGAATCAACCGAAAACGAAAGCGAAAACGCATAAAACACATACCCCCAACAAACACTAAAATGAATATGCGAACTGAGCACTTTGATATGACATTGCGAACTGGAAACCTCCATGTTTCTAGCCACTGGGGCGCATACTCATTTTAGTTGGTCGTTACCCAGCATAGACTGCAACTCGCATGAGACTCTACACGAACTGCATCAACTGTAAATCCGAAATTAACTTCCGAACAAGTGCATCAGATAGGTTTGTCCTGGCGAAGAGACAAGGCGAACGAATCAAATTGAATTGCGAATCTTGCGGATCAACCAAGAAATATCATGTGAACAACTTGAAAGCTGAGGAAAGCAGAATAGTTGGAATCATCTCAGTGCTCATTTTCCTCGGTGGAACAACTGCATTGTTAATTTACCTCTGGCCTTACATTTTTCAAATAGCTTCCGTTTATGCGATTTCTGGAGCAGTCGGAATCCTAACGGTTCCATTTTTGGTATATCAGGCGATCAACTCTGGACAGGCGAACAAGGTGAAGTACTTTAACACCAAGAGGTACGGCTAACTCCAACGAACTGGATAACGGAAATGAACCCCGCTCTTTTAAGCCTTAGCACAAAGCGAGACTTGAAAGCATCTATACAGGACAAGTCTTCAGACTTGCTTACTCCTAATTGGCGATCTTCATTGGCTCAATACCTAGCCATAACCATCAGGGCATCAAATCAGAAATCAGCAGGGGATTTATTTCATCACTCAAAAACCTTCAAAACAAGCTTTTGAGCAGGCTTTATGCACTTTGAGCAAAAGCTAAGCTTACCTGAGCCTGAAGGTAAGCTTACCAGAGCCCCAACCTAAGCTTACTGCAGGGTGAACCTAAGCTTACCTCGACCCTGAGGTAAGGCAACATGGGAGCCGAACTAAGCTTAGTTTGGACAGGTCAGGTCTCATCGCGTTTTGTGATATACCAAGAGGTTTGCCTGTAGTCTTGGGGAATATCGACAGGAAATACTAGCTTGGCCTCACCAAGCCGATCAGCAGTCGGCTTCCTGTAGCATAAGTTCGAGAAATAAGTACACGATCAAGGGAAGCTTGCTATAAGCTTTGAACCCTTCGCCTGAGGCATTACTCGGAATTCGAATAGCCCCTCCGTCAGGTTTTGGAGCAAGTAGGTATCAACCTAGGATTGTTGTTTGGTCACTAGACTATCACTATCTTCGAAGTGTGCAGCCATCTCTATCCTGTGAGCTATTCACTCTATTGAGAGCTGTCACTACGTAGAAAAATAAAGAACAGTATAAAAGACATAGCAGATATAAAGTGCACTGTGCACTTTACACAAATGTTGTGATCCATTTCGGAACGAATAATGAAGAGTAAAAAATCATTCCTTGAACAACAGTGGGATTTCATGGGAATTCTAATGATTTTAGGTGTTGCTGCTAGTCCTGTAATAATTGGAGGAATCTGGCTATATCAATCATATCTAGCTGAACATCTAGACAAGTACTTTGTTGATGAACCAATTGCCGAAAAGTATTGCTATTGCGCAACTGAAAATAAGAAAATCCAGTTAGCAAAATTGCATTTTAGAGCAGAAGATGCACAAAAATCTGCTATTCTTATTGAGAATGGAAATTATGACAATGTTGTCTCAAACAGAGTCAAGTTTGGTGATAAAGTCCTTATCTACAGATATTATGGAACACCAACAGTAGCTAAAGTTAAATGGGTTCATAACAATTTCAGAGGCGAGGAAATTTCAAACTCTGGTTGGGTTCCAGCCATCTGCCTGAACAATTCTCTACCCGATAGTTTCCAATAAATAACAGATCACAACATGGCGTATAGATGCATGTGCGAACTGAGCATATAGCCAACCTCGGCGGAACGTACCCGTGCATCTGCCGGCGGAAATTACTTCTCTGCTTAAGTGAGATCAGTTCGCCGCATCGGAAGATCGGCGGAACGCAGCTCTGACCGATTCGCTAGTAGGTTCGGCAGATTTTCACTACTTTGGCTGTATTATCAAACGACACGCACACGCACCATACGCAGGCGTTAGGCTTCATTAAGAATCTTGCCTATTAAAATCTTAATTAACAATCCTACTAATTAAGATTTTTGTCATTTTATCATATAAGATTTACGTTTGTTTAAGTAACTCATGATAGACAAAAATGAAAAACTACAACTCAGGGAAGTATATCAAACAAGGCTCCTATAAGAGTTTTCAACCAGACATCATATGTCGAGAATGACAAATTGAAAACATGGAATTACTAAATCCCCTCAGTCAAGCTGACAGACAATTGGGAAGATTAGATATGTATTCTGAGTATATACCGAATATTGATCCTTTCATCAGCATGCACGTGCTGAAAAAAGCAACTCAATCGAGTAAGATTGAAGAAACCAAAACAATATATGAATAAAGCATTACTTATATTCTGTCTGGCTCTAGGACTTATGACTTCTTGTGGACCAAGAGCACACTTCAAAAGTAGCTCTTCTTACCAACCAACTAACAATATTGAAGAACTCTATCTAATCGTTGTTGGTGATGAAAAGACCAAGGCGGCTTATGGCTATCTAACGGATAACTTAAAAGATTCTCTTTCGAGTTATGTATCGGTTGATTCGAAATATCACTGTTGCCGAGATGAGAACACTGATATGAATGTTCTGTTCTCATCATTGAGGCCATCATCACCAGAAACTGATCACGTACTAACTGTGGTTACAACTAAAGTTATTGTTGGGTATGGCACAACAAGCTCAAGAGAACTTGGAGTTGCTTTATTTGACATAAGAAGTCAAAAAATGGTTTGGCAGGGTACTATTTCAGCAAGTTTTGAATGGTTTATTTCTGACGAAAACTATAGGGCAGTAGCTAAAACTTTAGCGAACAAGATAATGAAAGAACTGCATGAAAAGAACATAATATAAGGCTGATAACAATCGCTATCACCCATAAGCTTACTTAGCTGTTTGCAAAGGCTGCTGTGGTCGTGTAGTTTTATTGAAATAAGCCCAGCATACGGATGATAGTTGGGCGTTATATGCAATGTCTGTTAGCCAAATAAATCAACATGATGAAAAACTTAATCTTTGTATTGGTAATTTCTGTGTCTTTCAAAGCATTGTGCCAAAAAGAAGTCAACATTGTTTACGATACGAACATTGAGTATAAAAACTTCAACCCTGATTATTCGAAGCTTGATTTTAATAAAGGTGCACTTAAAGAATTAGTAACAATTATTGCTTCAAAGTCGATTTCTGATGATGAAATCGATTCTATTTCAACGCTGATCTGGCAAGCGGCTATTGACCCAATTCTATTCGACTCTAACTACAAGGAGTTTTCTGAGGGAAGCTTAGGTAGTGGCTATTCAGTTCGAAAAGATGGGGCTCATGTGAAGGAGCCAAAACCGTTTCTTGCTGAGTGGAGTGTTCAGAACTCAGAGATTACATACATTCGTTTCGTTATTGAATTTATTTTATCTCACTTTAACCTAATATGCTACGGTGATAATTTTGAAGGTGTGCAAGCTGCATTCTATCAAATTATTCAGACTAGAGAACTCACAATTGAAAATTATTCAGGCAATAAATGGGTGTACGACTATTTAGATCAGATTAATCAAATCACTCTAAAAGAAATAAATAAGAGAGCTTTAGTTTCAAAGGGTTATTACACTATTTTCGTTAGTAACATTGAAGATTCCGAAAGATTAATCGAACTTCTTGCAAGGATTAAGTATGACTTGGTAATTCCAAAAGCTAGATAGATAGCATCAAATATGAATAAGAAAGTAGCTTCAATTATCATGTTTTTCATACTTGGAATAGTTCTAATACTGCACGTTTTGATTTTGACAGGGCAAATTCCGTATGACAAAGTTTGGGCAGGAAAACTTCATTCAGTTGAGGAAATGAAATCTTTTGAAACATTCTCAATACTACTGAATGTCTTCATGCTATCTGTATTGTATATCAAATACAGACAACTAGCGAAAGGGGTGAAAAATAAGGTTATTGATATACTCATTTGGATTTTCTCCGCCTTTTTCGCATTGAATACTGTAGGCAATCTATTTTCAAAAAGCTTGATTGAATTAATCCTAGGAACCTTCTTGACATTGACTTCCGCTATTTTATGCTTTGTTATCGTCAAAAGGGAAAAAACAAAAGCACTACAAGGTGCATAGTCAATAGACCCGCTCTTTCAAGTCTTAGTACAAAGCAAGACTTGAAAGTATATAATATATACAGTGCAAGTCTTCAGACTTGTTTAGTCCCAATTGGCGATCTTCATTGGCTCAACACACAGCCATAACCATAGAATTCATCAGGGTATCAAATCAGAAATCAGCAGGGGATTTGCGTGACACGCAGAACTATACTCCAACTACACCTCCCTAACCTCTACTTTCTTGCTCCTGTACAGCAATCCCAACAGTGAGCCTACCAATACCACGATGGCAATAGTGGGTTTAGCCCCGAAGATGGCGAGACCTATGAGCAGTCCTAGGACTCCACCCATGGCACTCCCCATGAATCGGCCTTTGTTTTGGTGGCCACCGATCACATAGATCATAGCCACAGCGAGGGTCATACGTAGCGCAGCACCGACAATCGTGATGTCGACAATGCTCCTCCAAAACCATGCAATCCCAAAAGCCAACACCACCGTGATCACCGTAGCGTAGCGCACTGAGTTCACCCTTTTGTCCGAAGAGACCCCTCCTGTCACGTGAGAGGCTACCGCAAAGATCGCACTGTCTGCCGTGCTCATGAGTCCGGCAAAAAACAACACCAACAGAGCCGGCAACCAAGAGGTATCCATGAGGTTTTGTGTCGCGTAGACAAACACCATATCTGGGTCCAAACTCGTATCAAGACGGTATACTTGCAAACCCAAAAGCAACAGCAAAAAGGCTATGATCAAAACTGGCACGATGGCCAAGCCCATGCCCCGCTTGAGCGACTGCTCATCTCTAGCGGCATAGCAGAGCTGATAGCGGTCTGCCAGACCGAATACCGACAACCCTCCATAAAGCACCAAACCGATGATACTCCCGAGCGTGACATGCTCACCCGTTGGTATACGGAGCAGTGCATCTACTGACTCTCCACGAGTCATCCCATACACCAGCAATCCCAAAAACGCCAAGATAATCACTGCCTGCACGACATCCGTCATCACGACGGCCTTGAACCCCGAAACCAGCACATAGACCATCACTACTCCTGTCGTGAGGAGCAGAGCGGTTTCGTAGGAGAACAAATCAAAATACGCGATGATCTTGGCTCCTCCTGCGAGTGAAAGGACAATCCAAAAAAACTGCACTACCGTAGTGACACCATTGGTCAACCGAGCGCTTCGCTTGTCCTGAGTGAGGTGTGCCGGCAAATCCCCTTGTGTGTAGAACTGCCCTTCTAGCGACAGACGCTTGACCCGAGGAGCGGCCCAAAACGCAAAGAGAGCATAGCCAATCACTGCACCGACGAGCATCCCAGACATCCCCACCCCAAAGCGGTAGGCATAGCCTGTATAACTGATGAGAGTGCTGACTCCTACTGCTCCCGCAAATTTGGAAAACAAAATCGTGAGCCCACCGCGGTTGCGCCCGCCGATCAAAAAATCCTCCGCACTAGAAGACCTTGACAGGTAAAGTGAGAAACCAATAATCAACAGGATATAGACGAGCAGGTAAACATACATAGGTAATGTGTTTTGATGGAACGAACGTGAAATTACAGCGACACCACGCATATTGACAAATCTCCAGGATAGAAAAGCCCAGCATGGATTTCACACTTGTGACAAATGACTTGCCTTGATCCACCGCTATTTCGGGTTGCATCGGATATCTTTGGCAGACATAGACAACACCCAAAACAAACATGTACGACAAAATTTATCAATTCCTCAACAGGTTTTTCAAGACTGCTACGTTATTCAAAGCCTTGTTTAACCTAGCGCCGATGTACCGTAGGTCGGTAGGACGAGTCAAATACGTCTCAGATGACTTGATGCTGACCACTGTAGAAATCCCCCTCAATTACAAAAACCGCAATTACGTGGGGACGATGTTTGGGGGCAGTTTGTTCTCAGCCACCGATCCGATCTATATGATTCAGCTGGTGTACATCCTAGGCAAAGACTATGTGGTATGGGACAAAGCTGCGCTGATCCGCTTCAAACGACCAGCGACCGAGCGTGCCTATGCGCGCTTCGAATACACCCCTGAAGAAGTCGAGCAGATCAAGCGTGATGTAGCGGAGAAAGGCGAAATCGACATCACCAAGATGATCTACATCACCAATAAACAAGAAATGGTCTTCTCCGAGGTGGAAAAGACCATTTATGTGGCGTCTAAATCGTTCTACAACGAGAAAAAAAGAAAACGAGCATTGCGCTCGTCCTAAGTTTATTTGGAAGTCCCTCTATTGGCAAACGAAACTGCTGCTTCTAGACTGTCATCCAAAGTCACCCCTAATTCCTCGGCTCTCTTCTCTAATTTTTTCTTGACGCGAAGCAAGTCGTGGCGAAACATCGCCGTGAACCCAACATCTCCATCTACTACGACGAAGATCGATCGGTCATCACGTGTCGCTATATCGTTTCCTTTGTGCTGCTCTCTGGTCCCCTTCATCTTCTTACAAAGATCATCGTAGTAGACCACATCACTGTACACTTCTTGCATAGTACCGCTGCTGACGGTCAACAAATAATACATATCGTTGTACTTCATTTCCTTTGAGTAGAGGTTATAGACTTTATCTCCAGACTCTTGAGTCGTCTCTTCTATTTTTAGATTCTCACTACCCCACAATTCCTCAGTTTGTGCAGTCACAGCATCCATCCCTACGAACAATACGAAAACAAATAATATATACTTCATCGCTTTTTAATGTTTTATTATCGCAAAATGAATGCATTTCCTCCAGTCTTCAAAAAAGTAATCGCTTAATCTAAAAATTAGGTATATCTACCTATTGAGCGTATATTCATGCTACTCAAAACTCTATACTCATGCTGGATTTATCAAATTGGATTCACTCATCAGTAGGTGCGCTACACTTTTACAGTTCGATCATCGGACTACTGACCGGAGCTTTCTTGCTTCTCGCCCCCAAGGGCACTCGCCTGCATAAAACCATCGGCTACCTCTTTTCGGTCTCACTACTTCTGGTCAACCTTTCGGCTTTGTCCATCTACGACTTCAACGACGGCCACCCGAGCGTGTTCCACCTGCTCATTCCCGTCTCGTTGTTTTTCCTCTGCTACGGACTATGGCCCGCTTTCGCGAAAAAGCGCAAACCCAACTGGCTCAAGCAACACATCATCGGGATGAACGGCGCAGCACTCGGGCTTTGGGCAGCAGGAGCCACGGAATTTTTCGTCCGCGAACTATCCTATGGCTTGACCAAACCCGAATTGATTCTCTATTCGACCCTTATATCTGTACCCTTTGCAGTGCTGATTGCGATCAGCATCACCTACCACATCGGGCGGACCTCACGCTGACCAGATTCTCTCAGGCACACTCAAATGCATTCTGGCTCGAGCCTGAGGGGTTATAGTGTCTCTGACAACCACCTAAAGAACTCCTGCTGCCAGACCATGGCATTTTGCGCAGAGAGCACCCAGTGGTTCTCGTTGGGCAAGTAGAGTAGTCGGCTTTTGATACCCCGTAGCTGTGCTGCTTGGAATGCCTCCAGCCCCTGCCCTATAGGCACACGGTAGTCTTTGCCTCCCTGCACGATCATAATCGGCGTATCCCAGTTCTCCACCCTATTGATGGGGTTGAACTCACCGAATGAGCGTTGTGCTATTGCGTTGTCCTTCTCCCAATATGCTCCACCCAAATCCCAATTGACGAAAAACATCTCCTCGGTGGTGCCATACATACTCCTCCAATTGAATATCCCATCATGTGCGATGAAGGACTTGAATCTCCCCTCATGAATCCCTGCGAGATAAAACACCGAATACCCTCCATAACTAGCTCCGACAGCTCCCAATCGATCTTGGTCTACGTAGGGCTCCTTGGCGACATCATCGATGGCCGATAGGTAATCCTGCATGTTTTGCCCCCCATAGTCCGTACTGATCTGCTCGTTCCATGCTACACCATGTCCAGGCATCCCCCGACGATTGGGAGCCACGACGATGTAGCCCTTGGCAGCCATCAGTTGAAAATTCCACCGGTAGGAGTAGAATTGACTCAGTGCCCCTTGTGGTCCTCCTTGACAATACAGTAGCGTCGGATACTTCTTGCTTGGGTCAAAATCCGGAGGATAAATCACCCAAGTGACCATCTGCTTGTTGTCCGTCGTAGTGACCATCCTTTTTTCCACCTTGCTCAGTGCTATTTCTTTGTACTTTGTATCATTGACATGCGTCAATTGTAAAAAAGCAGCCGTTTTCAAATTGACCGTATACAGTTCTGTCGCATGGTTCATGTCTCTACGACCTACTACGAGTGTCTGTCCCGACTGCCCCACGATATTGACCACATCAAACTGCCCCTGGGTGAGTTGCCTCACGACGGGCATTCGTCGTGCCACTCCAGGGAAATCCACCGCAAACAACTGCATGGTTCCCCCCACAGGAGCAACGAAATAGATGTATTTCCCCTTTTCTCCCCAGAGAAACGAGCTCACAGTCCCGTCCCAGTGCTCAGTCAGGTTGTAGCGGACACCCCGATACTCGACGATGATGTCGTTTTTGTCAGACTCGTACCCGTCCCGCTTCATACTGAGCCATGCGAGGACGCCTTTCGGAGAAAACGCCGGGCTGTTGTCATAGCCCATCATCCCTTTGGTCTTATTGGTCGTGGTCTGTGACTTCAGGTCATAGACATATATATCCGTGTTGGTACTCGTCGCATAAGCCGTCCCTACTTTTGATTTTGTCACATACAGTACCTGATGACTCCTCGGGTCCCAAATGTAATCTTCGTCCCCGCCAAAAGGCATCGTCGGACAATGAAACAACTTGTTCTCCATCAAGTCAATCTCCTCCCCTGTATCCCTATCCCTCATGAACAGGTGATTGTAACTCCCGTCAGCCCAGGTGTCCCAGTGCCTATACATCAGGTCATCGTAAACATATGCGTTGGACTTGTCCAGACTGGGGTAGTAATCCACTCCTTTTACATTTTGAACCTTCACAGCCCGATGGCTCAAATCATACTTGCCATCATTCGACCGGTTTTTGTTTCCCACCAAAGCGACCGGATCATCTATGACCTGAGAGACTCCACCTTTGAGTGGTATCGCGTAGTACTGCGTAGCCTTCGCGTCTGCAGTGATATCGTATGTGGTCACACCGAATACAACCTTTGATTTATCCATCGACAAGCCCACTGGGCTCACCCGACCGAGTTCCCAGAGGCGCTCTGGAGTCATCACGTTTTGTGCATTTGTCAAAACGGGAAGCAAAACAACAAGAAGAAGTAAAAGTACTTTTTTCATAACTAGGAGATTTGGGTTCGTACGAGCAATATACAAAAATGTAGAAGTATGCGAAACTAGACGAGCAATTCTCCAGTATGCACAATCACTGCATTGCTGGTGATCTCCAATCGATCCTCTGCGACGATTTTCAGTTTCATAAACCCGCCACGCGCCGATGCTTGGTAGGCTCGAAATTGATCCTGACCAAGCTGCTCTTGCCAATATTTTGCCAGCACCGTATGGGCTGCACCCGTCACAGGATCTTCGTTTCCTCCAGCCCAAGGCCAAAAATACCGCGAATGAAAATCATAGGCATCTGTAGATCGAGCCGTCACGATGACTCCATTGATCCCCTGATGGCTCGCTTGCAGTGCTTCAAAATCAGGCTTCAAAAGACGCAGTGCCTCTGCTCCTCCCATCTCCAGCAACAGCATCTTGGTCTCTTGGCAAAAGCGCGCCGCTAGGACCGAGTCCAACCCTAGCGCCACCAGCATACTCTCAGGTACCTCAGAGACAACGGTACCATAGAGCGGAAACCGCATCATGATCTCACTCCCTACTTTGAAGCAGTGCAAAGTCAGTCCCTCCCCTGTGACGAAATCCACCGCATCGAGAGACTTGGTACTAAAGAGCACCTTGGCTGCTGACAGTGTCGCATGACCGCAAAGAGGAATTTCTTGGATTGGAGAGAAATAACGAATACCATATACGCCACCGCTTAGTTGTGTCACATAGGCTGTCTCTGAGAGGTTAAACTCTCTAGCGATGGCCAGCATCGCATCTTCTGCCAGAGGCTCCTTGAGCATGCATACTGCGGCAGGATTGCCTGCAAAAGGCCGATCGGTAAAGGCGTCTAAAGTGTAGGTTCTAATCCCCATATCTGATTCAAAAATAGGCAACACAAACCAATAAACATGAAGATGAAAAGACAGCAAAGGACATCCGTTTCAACCCCAACAGGGACGAAACACCTCCTCCTTCGCTTCACGCGTGTTTACTCTTCATCTGCCTCTTGTGTCGATGGTGTATCGCTTGGTTTGAAAAACAAATAGCCCAACTGATCATAGATATCTGCTCGATCATAGATCAATAATCCTCGAGAGACTTTTCCATTTTGAACCAAAAACGACGTACTCATCAATACACTCACAGGGGGACCATCGAAATCTTTGAAAGTAATTTTAGCGAGAGCCCATTCACCTATCCAATCCCCATACTCAACTTGGGACGGCAGGGTCACTCCTGAGATTTTCACACTTGTAAATTCCAAGCGAGTCACGCCATCGTTGTTGCGCCAGTTGCTAATCAACTCCTCCTTGAAGAGGGTGTCTCCCACGGATGGCCCCACGATGTAGAACGCATCACTCGCCAAGGAATCCATCGCCGCATAGTCTCTATCCTCGATGGCTCGGACGTACTGGTTCACTAAGTCCACCCCAGATTCTCGGATAGCATCGCCACTACAAGAAGTCAATAGTGTCACTACACTTATACACAACAGAGCTATTCGCATGATTTACAGATTTGATTTAACTAAAGGTAGACTATTCGTAAGAATACTCCTCTACCACTTTCACTCCAGATTCAGAATATTCGATTCTCAAGTACTCAGAGGTCAAATAAAGCACTTCCATTTGATTGATATCCTGCAGACGCTCATTGGTCAAATCGATTACCCCCTCAAACTGCCCCTTGGCATCCTCCTCTAATTCGTAGTAGGCTTGATAAACCAAAGTAGGCTGCTCGGAATTCTCACAATCAAAACTCTGACTCCACATCACCACGGAATCTGCCTTGGTTGCCTCTACAAAAACCAATGAATTGGAGTCGATACAATCTACCAGATCGATGGTGCTACCGTTCTCTGATCGATAGACACGTTCCCACTCTTTGCTATTTTCTGCTGTGAGCAGGTGATTGACCTGCCCCACGCTGTATTTGGTCTCAATATCTTGCGCACACGCGGCTAGCCCTCCCAGCAAAATCACCACCAGGGTGCGGTATATTCTTCTACTTTCTGACATTCCCTGTCCTATCAATCACCAAATAGGCCATTTCGCCATCGCCTACACTATCCATCTCATCGGCCGACACGAAATAGAAGATGGTCTCTTTGACCGTATCATTCATTTTCACGTCTACCGGCTTTCGCGGCACTTTGATTCTATTGGACCACTTCATTTCGCCAGATTCCTCGATCGAAATGGCCACCATGTTCTTACTACCCGATGGGTCTGCACTGTACAAATATGCTGTCAAGCGTCCTTCTTGGGCCGGGACAAAATCACCAAACACCAACAAGTCTGCTTTGTCATAGCTCATCCCTTTGAGAACAAAATTCTCTTTCCACTCAATCAATCGTCCGTTGTTGACTTTGGCAATGAAGCCTACGTCCACACTCCCTTTGAATTCCAACCCAATCACATAGGTATTGGACGAATCGTCCTTGAGCGTAGCGACCGAATAGTAATCACTCAAATATCGGGGAGCTTCCATATCGTCTGCTGTCGGCAGATACAACGAATCTGCTCCATCAGGGCTCACACCCCAATGACTCCTTGTGACAAATGTTTGATTTCTATCTTCCCACTTGCTACGCGCCGAAGAGACGAAAGATTCCATCTTTTGGCGCAGCTTGATCAAGCCAAAATCACCTCCATACTCTCCCTCTATCAATTCTGGATACTTCAGTTTCCCTTCTGTCACATAGGGTTCTACCAAAGTCTCTGCATTCATCTCGATGTGATCCAGTATACTCAACAAACTGTCTGATATCATCACTTGATAATCCACGTCCTCCTCATTCTCTATTCGGGCATTTTGGAGTGGAGTAGTGATGTACTGGTATTGATTGGTTTTGATCTGGATATCAAACAGTTTGATCGGAATTGGATCCGGATCCAGTTCCCTCATTTGGCTGACAAGCCTTGGATTCGTCTGTTTGATGAGTGATGAAAAATCCATCGTATACAACCCCTTTAGGGACTCGTACTCTGCCTTTAATTCCTTGTCAAATTCGATCAATTCCGCCTTCATACTGAGCACTTCTCTTTTGATTTTAGAGTAATTTTCTTCAGCCCAAACACCATAATCCCAAGCCTGTACGTCATTGGCAAAAAAGTCTACTTCGCTCATGCCGTCTTGCCCATAAGTGCGGATGACCTTGAACGTCAGCTCAGGACTGTAGCCCTTGGCCCCAGTCATGCTCACTGCCTGACGCACCCGTTCAAATCCATCACGAATATCCGTCGTACGAGCGATCATCTCATCCAACTGATCCAATTGATCCTGCCCTGTCCTCAAGTAGAACTCACTCACCGTAGGATATTGCTTCACAAAACCAGTATAGGTATTCATGCAAAAAGTATTATATGCATTGATTTTGAAGAGATTGCTATAGATATCACTGGCATAATCCACGATGTTTTTGGTCGACTCTATCTTCTTGTCCAAATCAAGCTGCACGTCGGATAGTTTGATCCCAAATTCTCCCGTACGCAAATCTCTACGGTAGTACGCTTGGTAATAATCGTCGTTCTTCTTGAGCTCCTTCTCATCGATGAGGTCCTTGGATTTCATCAAAAAATACAACGCTGAATCAGCCGCCTTGAGTATCGCAGTGGAGTCTTCGATTAAGTGATAGTTGCTCACTTGACGATCATAAAACAAGGCCATCTGCAGATTCGCATTGGCTTCATCAGCATTTTTCTCATCTGATAGAAACTCCCTAGTCATCGGAATCGCGGTATCATAGTCCCCCGCTTCGATGAGTTCAAAGATGTTCTTGTACTTCAGTTTTTGAGCCTGCACTTGCGTGCTCGCCATCCCGCATAGGGCAATCAATAGGAACTTGATATAATTTGACATACTTGAGCTAGGTTTTCTATTTATACACTAAATCTACCTGTATGGTAGATTTAGTCTCTTTCTTAAAACTTGAAATTATGGATTTTCGAAGGAAAAACCATAGAATACCCAATGAACGAGCTACTATCCATTAAATTTCCCTTTGAGCATAGCTAATTTGGCCTGTAAATCACCTTCCGGCTCTACTGCCTTGGATTGCTTGCGCTCGTTGCGCTTGGCTGGAGCCTTGCCAAACGGGTCTGACTTCAACGAAAGTGAGATCCTCTTCTGTGCGGCATTGATCTCCGTCACGGTCACCATTACTTGTTGTTGTAGCTTGATTACTTTGGAAGGATCGCTGACAAAATTGTCCGACAAATGACTCACGTGTACCAACCCATCTTGGTGTACTCCCACATCTACGAATGCACCAAATTTGGTAATATTGGTCACAATACCAGGCAGTTTCATCCCAATTTTTAAATCACTGATTTCATTGACCCCTTCTTGGAAGGCGAACACTTCATACTCCTCTCGAGGGTCACGCCCTGGCTTGTCGAGTTCTTTCATGATATCCTCCAGTGTAGGCAACCCCACTTCTTCGGTCACATAATTTTTGGGGTTGATTTTGGCTCTGAGTCCAGCGTCTGAGACGAGGCTCTCTACAGAACTATTGAGATCAGCAGCCATACGCTCCACGAGCGGGTAGCGCTCTGGGTGCACAGCACTGCGATCGAGTACATTGACGCCATTGCGAATACGCAAAAAACCAGCAGCCTGCTCAAAAGCCTTGTCTCCCATTCTAGCCACCTTCTTCAGTTCGTTTCGACTCTGAAACGGTCCATTGGCTTCACGATGTTTGATTATATTTTCTGCCAACTGCGGTCCCAGCCCCGAAACATAAGTCAACAGCTGCTTGCTTGCAGTGTTGATTTCGACACCCACACCATTGACACAACTCCCGACCACATCGTCGAGCGATCCCTTGAGTGCAGATTGATCCACGTCATGCTGGTATTGCCCCACACCGATGGATTTTGCATCAATCTTGACGAGCTCAGCCAGTGGATCCATCATACGCCGACCGATGGATACTGCACCCCGTACAGTGACATCCTGATCTGGAAATTCATCTCTTGCCACTTCAGAAGCAGAATATATCGACGCACCGCTTTCGTTGACCATCGCGATGATGATGTTTGGGCTCAAACCAAGCCCTCTGACGAAACTCTCTGTTTCGCGACTTGCCGTGCCGTTTCCAATCGCAATCGCTTCGATGTTATGTTCTTCCACCATCATTTTGATCACTGCACTGGATTCCCTCACTCGGTTTTGCGGTTGATTGGGATAGATCGCTTCAAACTGCAACAGCTTACCTTGTCTATCTAAGCACACCACCTTGCACCCCGTACGAAAACCTGGATCCAGTGCCAATACATTTTTTTGACCCAAAGCAGGAGCTAAGAGAAGCTGACGCAGGTTGTCAGAAAATACAGCTATCGCTTCTTCATCTGCCTTCTTCTTGGATTCGACACGAGACTCGGTCTCCATCGATGGCTTCAAAAGACGCTTGTAGGCATCCTTGATCGCTATACCCACTTGCTCCGAACAGGCATTTTGCCCCGTCAGTACTTTGTCTTCGATGGCCTTCATCGCCAAGCCCTCTTCAGGACAGATGTCCAAAGACAATATCATCTCCTTCTCTCCACGTCTCATAGCAAGCAATCGGTGCGAAGGGATCTTCTTCAACGGTTCGTCCCACTCAAAGTAATCCTTGTATTTCTGCCCTTCCGTTTCTTTGCCCTTCATGACAGTGGATTTGACGATACCTTGCTCCAAAAACAGCTTACGCAACGAAGCTCTCACTTCACTGTTTTCGTTGGTCCACTCAGCGATGATATCACGAGCACCTTGTAGAGCCGCCTCTATGTCTTTGACGTCTTTCTCTTCGTCAATATACTGTGCTGCGATTGCTTCTGGGTCTTCCATCCCTTGCTTGAAGAGCACCTGCGCCAGTGGTTCCAATCCCTTGTCTCTTGCGATGGTCGCCTTGGTTTTTCGCTTGGGCTTATAGGGCAGATAGATGTCTTCCAACACTGCCAAAGTATCTGCTCCCTCTATTTTTTTCTTCAATTCGGGGGTCAACTTCCCTTGTTCATCGATTGACTTTAGGATAGCTTCACGACGTTTGTCCAAATCACGGAGCTTCTGTATCCGCTCTTTGACCGCACCAACCTGCACTTCGTCCATACTGCCAGTCATTTCCTTTCGATATCGAGAGATAAAAGGCACCGTAGCTCCTTCGTCGAGCAAAGCAACCACAGCTGCTATTTTGGAAGGTGTTAGGTTTAATTCCGAAGCGATTATCGCGGTATGTTGTTGACTCATGTATCTAGATTAATATTTTCTTCAATTTTTTATTTTGGGGGAGCCAAAAGTAAGTCCTTCGAGGAATTATTTTGCGTTTGAAATTGTATTAATTCTGAACTATTTATCCACAGGGGCTAAAGACTACAATGCCATGAAAATCAAAAAGGAAATAAAGGAATGGGTGCTCATTGTGGCACTGTTTGGAGGACTGTATGTCAGTGGGTACTACAAGGATGTCGCAAGTTTTCTGCAACGCATCATCATCGAGACAAGGCTACTCCAACCTTCGACCAATGCCTCAGGGTTCGAGCAAGCAGACTACAACATGCACCTGCTCGACGAAACAGGTCAAAGCGTAGATTTCAATACGTTTCGTCAGAAAACAGTCTTTCTCAATTTTTGGGCCACCTGGTGTCCTCCATGCATGGCCGAGATGCCGGACATCCAAGCCCTATACAATGAAGTACACTCCAAGGACGTACATTTTGTGATGATTAGTCTCGATGAGGATTTTGCAAAAGCCATTGCGCTAAAAGAAAAAAAAGGCTACACCTTCCCTATCTATCAACTGCAATCCCATAGACCTCAGGTACTCCAAAGCCAGTCCATACCTACGACATACGTACTCTCTCCTCAGGGACGAATCATCGCTCGACGAGAAGGGATGGCCAAGTACAACACGGCATCTTTCAGAAATCTATTGATCAAGGCAGCCCAAACTGGCAAGAATCTCTGATTCCTCTTATATTGAGGCCATGATCGATACGTTGATACCTGCACTATCTGCACTTATAGGCACAGCCATGGGTGGAATGATGACTTACCTCATCCAAAAAAAGCAGTTTGAGCACGAACTCAAAAAACTGCGTATGGAAAACAAAACGGAATTTATGGCCGAAGAAACCGTCAAACATTTCCTCAACCACAAGACCTATACAGATCGATCATTTGAGGTCATCCAAAAGCACCTAGGTGGATTTGAAGAAGATGAACTTCGCAAAATACTGGTCAGAGCTGGAGCGATTCGTGAATTTAGAAAGGATGGATCCGAATGGTGGAGATTGCTCTCGCGTATGGATGAATTCATCCAAAACAAACAACAAAAACCTTAAAATTAGTTTCGACGAATTTGGATGGTTTTCTGTTCGTGTGCAGTCTGTACTTTGAGAAAATAAATACCCGTCTGCGCTCGCTTCAACTCAGCAGAGACTATCATCTCTACTTCCATATTGCTATGGGAGTTTCCAGAGAGTATGGTTTTGCCTCGTACATCTAGCAGCTGATAGTGCTGGATTAGATCCCCTGCGATTCGTATGCTACCATTGGTGGGATTAGGATAGACGACCACTTCATTGGCTACTCCTCGATGGACAGTCAACACTTCGCTATATGCCACACCTTCTTCGGAGATCAACTTGAGACGATAATCACAATCCGTATCCAATTCATCGACTTTGAAGCTATAGGGATTCCAAGAGTGGTTTGCACCCAATGTAGTCAAAGCCACAAACTCATGATCCAGTTCAGACTTGATTTCTACTACGAATTGATGAATGCTCGAATTGGCTACCACATCCCAAGTCAAATGCATCTGTTGATTCTTGACCTCTTTTTGAAAGTGAAGAAGCTCACTACTCAACGGGTGTACTTGTGCATAGGACAGGTGATTCACCACCATCGCTGCACAAAGCACTAAAAGCCAATGACCTATGTATTTCATTATCATCCTCTGGTATACTCTATTTTATATAGGTAGGTTGTATCAACTAGGTCGATGACAAAGATATTTGATCCCCTTGAGCAGGAGCATAGTACTATTGCGTAATCTTTCAAATAAGAAAATTCGTTACGACATAGTACCTTTCACTCATATCCGATATGGATCTAATACTTGACCAAATCCAATGTCGTCGAGCCTAGATGAGTAGTCAAACTTCCAAAGCAAGCTCCTATATTATAATTCCGTGTATATGGCTACACATCCGTATGCGCATCACTTTCATTAGCTATATAAACCATCGGCGGTGGGATATATTGTCATCACACGAAGAGAACTAAACAGAAAGGAATGCGAAACAAGTTTTTCATTCTATCGGTTGTAAACCAGTTAGCTTCATATGAGGTCATACATTGAGTTGTCACAAATATATTTTACCCTTTTCCTATATGGAAATAGGGCTTTCTTGTAAAAGAAAAATAAGAAAAAACAGCAATATACCAATCGGTATATTTTGAATATTAACTACTATTGTGGCATGGTCACTACCAAAGCCGCTAAAACAGCGGAGTACATCATCGAAACCGTAGCTCCATATTTCAACAAGCACGGATATACGGGCACGAGCCTGTCCGATATCACCAAAGCCACAGGACTAACCAAAGGAGCAATCTACGGCAACTTTGCTAGCAAAGAAGATTTGGCCGTACAAGCCTTCAATTTCACGGTCAAATCCCGCCTTTGGCCTGTAATAGAGGCTATCAATCAAGAAAACACTGGCTTGAACAAGCTACACGCACTGACGAGTTTCTATCGCAACTACTACGACCATGTCTCAGAATATGGCGGGTGCCCGGTCCTCAATGTCGGTGTGGATTCGATGAACCATAACAGTGTGCTCTACCAACGTGTCGTGTCGGTCATAGGCAAAATGACTCAAGGAATCGCAGATGTCATTCTCCAGGCGCAAAATGAAGGCAGTATCAAAGCCTCCATCGACGCGACTACCTATGCCAACCGTATCTATGCCCAAATCCAAGGCAGCATATTTCTGTCCATCATCACCCAATCCAATCAAAACATGGTAGACATGATGAATCATATCGATCAAATGATCGCCATAGAAATGAAAGTATAAAAAAATTTAAACAGCATTATACCGATCGGTATATTTTAACATTGCCATGAAAAAATTCATCAAACCCTACTTCCAAGTCTTGTCCACCCTCTCCCCCTCTCTTGCGGGAAAACAAGCTTTTCGGTTGTTTCAAATTCCTATCAATAAAAAAATTCGTCCAAAAGAGCTACCCTTCTTTGACCAAGCGAACAGCTTCATCGTGCCCTGGTATCACGAAGACATACGGTGCTACAGTCTAGGGCCTATCGATGGACCTCTGGTCTTGATGGTTCATGGTTGGGAATCCAACGCCGCTAGCCTATCTGGTATCGCAACCCCACTTGCTGAAGCAGGGTACCATACAGTACTACTCAATCTCCCTGCTCATGGCTACTCCAAACTCAAGCGTACCAACCTAAAGATGTGTAGCGAAGCACTACGGGAGGTTATTGAATTCTTGCAACCCACAGCTCCATTTTCTGTCGTAGCACATTCCTTTGGTTCGGCAGTCACGACCTATGCACTGTCCAAAACCCGTCACACTGTGGATCAACTGATTTTTCTCACGACTCCCGACAGAATCACTGATGTATTCCAAGAATTCGCAAATTTCATCGGGTTGAGCCCTCGGGCCTATGAGCAATTGCTCACCATCACCGAAAACCTCATCCAGGAGCCCATCGATCGGGTCAATGTCTCCACCCTAGGCAGTCTGATACAGCACGACGGTTTGCTCATCATACACGACCAATCTGACAGGATCATTCACATAGACAAAGCCCGATCGGTTCACGATGCTTGGGACAATGCTACACTAGAGATCATACAAAATACTGGACATTACAAGATGCTCTGGAATGAGGACGTCATTCGGACCATAGTGAACAAACTGCAACCTCTGAAAGCACAACCATCTCCGACACAGGGCATTGACGCCTAGACGACATAGTTAGCCGAATCATCGAGATTGCAAGCCAATCTTGGTCTGGATTTCATTTTTGACACGGTTTTTGGATTGTGGCACAGCACACCGCTAAAAGAAACAACATGAAAAAATTAGGATTAATTGCCCTCAGTCTATTGACAACTGCCACTATCTATGCACAAGAGATAACCTCCTACGACGCATATCAGATCAAAAACAATGTCTACATAGAAATCCTTGACATCAAGCGAGTGGAAAAATATGGATGGGACAATCTCGAAATCGAATACACTCTCAACAATGCGTCGGAGTATGATTTGCAAAAGGTAGACTTCTTGATCCATCTACTCGACAAAAATCAAGAGGAAATCGGCACGATGGAACTGTACACCTTTGATGTGCCAAAAAAAAGCAACAAAACATACAAAAACATCGAAGTGCTCTCACCCTTCGTAAATGAGAAATTCGACCACTACATCGTGGAGACAAAAAAATTAGACGTAATCACCGACCCCAAGGCGTCTGTTGTATCCATATCCTCTACTCAAGATATATCGCTCAAATAGTCCAACTATAGATTCGGCTGACCTTAAACCAGTCAGCCGAATTGCTTTATTTTCTTACTATGAGTTTCCACACCCCTATGACAGCTGACACAGCCCCTACAAACAACATGGCGTAGTACCAATTGGAACTGAGCGTATAGGATCCTCCGATCTCGTTGCGAACAATAGTACCTAGACTAGCATTGGGAGAATGAGTCATGGCCCAATAAATAAAAAATGCACCTATCACTATGTACAACAAAGCCAACTTCATGTAGTTTTTCATAATCGTGTTTTTTTGAGAAGATAAGAAAAGTATATAAAAAGAAAAACCCTGATCACCAATGATCAGGGTTTTCTATGTTTTTGAGTATCAAGAGGCTTATAGCTGCGCGTCTATCTTACCCGCCAATACCCCTTTGGGTACTGCACCTACTTGCTTGTCTACTACTTCCCCGTTTTTGAATACAAGCAAAGTAGGGATGCTTCTCACACCAAACTTAGCCGATACTTCAGGATTAGCATCTACATCTACTTTCCCTACTACAGCTTTTCCTTCATAGTCACCAGCCAATTCTTCCACTACTGGACCGATCATTTTACATGGCCCACACCATTCTGCCCAAAAATCTACTAATATTGGCTGATCTGATTGCAGTACTTCGTCAAAGTTGCTGTCAGTAATTTCAATTGCTTTGTTACCCATGATTATAAAATTTAATATTTAATGCTTTTATTATGCCTTCAAAACGCAAATATAGTAGAAATTGTTCGTGCTAGATTATCGTTTTTGCGAATGATCTCATAGACAAAACCGATCCCTGCCTATTCTTTGACCAATGCGCCGTTTTTGTACTCATACTGGATGGTCACATTACCATCTTGATCAAACCATGTTGCGGTCCCGTGGATCTTTCCACCACTGTAGAAACTTTCCTCCATGAGTTTGCCATTGGTGTAGTACTTTCTCTTGCCACCATCGAGCACTCCCATCGTATAGTTTCTCTCTTCTGCTTTTCTACCCCTCTGATACAATACATACTCACCATTTTCCACCCCATTGACAAAATGCCCCTTGAGCGTCACATCTCCCTGCTGATTCATTTCGATATGCACACCCTGCTTGATTCCATCGACATACGAAGTGACTGATTTGGGCATCCCGTTACTATGATAGACCGTCCATGTACCGTTGCGCTTGCCCTTGTAGTATTCGCCCTGCTCCTCCACACGATCGCCAAACATCACTGTCGCACGAGACAATCCTGGAATCTCTTCGTAATCCGTAATTTCAGCATATTCGGGCAGGCCATCTAGTGTCACATCTTCTGTCACTATTCGTTTTTGTCCACAAGACCACACAATCAACCCCAACCCAAGTATTGTCCATATTTGCTTCATACTACACTTCCTTTTGTTTCAAAATTTGAAATTAAATACTCCCCAAGAATAAGGCAACAGGACGATGGCAATTTTTACAACCAGACAAAACGAAAGGTATCTCCTGGCTTGAGTTGTGCCAACACATCCAAGTCTTCGCTCTGCACCACAGCAATCCTCGGATACCCCCCTGTCGTCTGCGCATCTATCCCCAAGATGATCGGCTGCCCCGAGTGTGTAAGTTGTACCACCCCGGGAAAAACCCCTGACGAAATCACCTCCATAGGTTCTTCCAAAATCAATTTCGTCTTGAGACGCAAGCCCATGCGGTTGGAATGACTCGATACCACATGAGTAACACTGGTCCATGCTTTCTTCTGTTGCACATTGAGCAAATGACACTCTGGTCCCTCATACACTCCGAGTACGGGTACCCATGGCTCGGGTGCAACCTTTCGGCAAAATTCAGCTCCTTCTACCGTCTCGATCGATAACACACTACCCTTAGTCAACTTGCCCGGAACAGCCTCCCCTTCGCACATGGGACTGACACTCCCCATCCAGACTGGCACATCCCACTTGCCCCCAATCGCCAGGTAAGCCCTACACCCTGACACGCACCTCCCAAAATGCAACACGTCTCCTGTAGCAACCGTCACCCTCTCGCACATCAGCATTGGTTTACCGTTGAGTTGTGGCGAAAGATCCGCTCCCACCAGTGCGATACTACCGCTCCCTTCAAAACGCAATACGGGTCCCACCAAAGTCATTTCCAGTACAGGTCTCTCCACAGGGTTGCCGACGAGGGCATTGGCAGCTGCGGCAGCTCCACGGTCCATGGCACCTCCAATCGGGACCCCCATGGACTGGCACCCCATCCGTCCCTGGTCCTGCACGGAGGCAAACAACCCAGGCTTCTCGCAGATTACTTTTAGTTTACCAGACATAAAGTGACTTTAAATTGAAATTACCTGACTCTATATCTCTGGCAATCATACGGTATACCTGTGGGCTCACTGCAAAAAATTGCACTCGATCTCCTGCCTGTAGTAGAGCTCCCTTGCCCGACACTCCGTCAAAAAGAGGAATAGGCGTCTGCCCAATGATCTGCCAGCCTCCTGGCGCAGCACAAGGGTAAATACCTGTCTGATCCCCTGCCAAACCTACCGCGCCACGAGGTACTTTGAGCCTCGGCTCGGAATGCCGAGGCACTTGAAGAGTCTCGGGCAATTTCCCCAAATAAGGAAATCCTGGCAAAAAACCAATCATGTAGGTGTGATAGATCGCGTGGGTATGATCGTCTATGATTTCTTGTTTGGTCCGTCGGGTATAATGCTCCACCCAAGACATATCCATCGCATATTCTTCTTCATAGCAAACAGGAATCCGCACCACTCGATTTGTTTCAGGAGTCGACGGGTCCTCGTATGACCAAGATACTATTCGTTGACTCATCTCCGCAAAGGAAATCAACGTCGGATCAAAACATACTGTCAACGAACAATAAGCGGGAATTGTCCCTTGTACACCTATAATCTCTTGCTGTAGCAGCCATTGATTTAGCGCATGAACTGCCCTATTGATCCTCACCTCCACTTTTTGTTCAAACTGCACCAGTAGCGCCGAATCACCGTATCGTATCACATCGATCAACTCCATGTACACAAGGTATACGGAGTGGTAGACAAATAACGATGAATTTCCATAAGAATAGGAAGTGCGGCTGGATTGTCACCATGCACACAGTAGGTATCAGCAGCCATCGGTATGAGCATACCTGTCGGCGTACTCACTGCTTGCATCTCTACCAATATTCGAAATTGAGCGAGTGCCAAGGCAGGATCTGTAAGCAAAGCACTCGACTCGGCACGTGACATCAAAGCCCCGCTCTGGTCATAGCGTCTATCGACAAAAGCCTCCCGAATGTAAGACAGTCCTTGCGCTGCAGCCCATGTCTCCAATGGAGCAGCTGCCAGTCCCATCAAGGGCAATTCAGCATCTACCCTTTGTACTGCGGTGATCAACGCTCTCGCCGTATCTTGGTCCTGAGCAGACCGGTTGTAAAGGGCTCCATGTGCTTTGACATAGGACAACCGAATGCCTTGCCGCTCGGCTTGCTCTTGGAGAGCTCCAATCTGCTCCACCAGCGTCTCGATCAGTGCTTCCTCACTAATATCCACCTCTTCGCGCCCAAAGCCCCGCCGATCAGGATACGAAGGATGAGCACCTACTCTCACCTTGTGCGTCTTGGCCAATAGTACCGTCTGAGCCATCGATTGGATATCTCCCACATGTCCTCCGCAAGCGATATTGGCCGAACTCACCCACGGCATAAGAACCGCATCGTCTCCGGAAGTGACCTTATCACCAAACTCCCCCATGTCACTATTGATATCTATCGATTGAGTTTCACGCATTGCTAGATCAAATCTAATCATACCCTCCCAATTCGCTTGGTACATATGGAAGAGATTTTAGCACTATTGCTTGACTAATTACAGAATAGATAAGTCCTTTTCAAAGTTTATTCGATAAAATTGCGCTTTAAATCAATCTTTGCCCAATTGTTCAATTTCTATAAAAAAACATCGACCAAAAGCCTAGAAAGTGTCTTTGCAAAAGCAGAACACATCACCTATAGAAAAGGCGACCACCTAGCTGTACAGTTTGAAAAAACCAACTATTACTACCTTCTCCAAGAAGGTGAAGTCAGTGTCTACTCATTTCTCGATGGTGGCAACAAAAAAATTGAATTAGGTAGATACTCGAGCCTCAACTCACCGTTGGGACTGGATATGATGAATGAGCCGTACCGCTACGACTCGTCGATTGAGGCTGTCTCCGAAACCGTCAAGGTACTCCGATGGGACCGCAAACAGCTCAATGTATTTCTAGAAAAAAACATCGATCTCGCGATCCTGTTTTATGAGCATATCAATATCCACGCGCTCAACCTCATCAAAGAGGCCAGTTACCTGTTCGCCAACACGGCGATGATCACCAAACAGGCCGATACCAACCTGAAAGCATCCAAAGGCTATGACTCTCCTCTCGGGTTCAACGAGGACGAAATCGTCGTATTCCTATTGCAGTCTCCTTTTTTCGAAATATTCGAAGAAGAAGATTTGCGCATTCTCTCAAAAAATATCATCCGTAAACAATACAAAGTAGGAAATGTCATTGACCTACAAGATGAAGTAAGCAAAGGTGTCAACATCCTACGTGTAGGAGACATCCGTTTCTCCCGATTCAACAGCGAGGGAGATGAAAAATACAAAGTATCACTGCGTGCAATCTCTACGCCCGGCTATTTACTCGGTCCCTCAGGCTTCTTAGGTGCTGAGAATGTCATGACAACCAAAGCCAAGAAGGATTCGGTCATCTTGCACATACCCTACGATGCCTTCAAAGCATTGAGCAAAAAGAATCCAAACTTTGCCCTCAAACTACAGATTAGAATCTCCTGGTTGCTCAATAACCAACTCAGAGGATTACGTGCCCGCCTGATCTCCGCGCAATTCAACGAAGAGGTCACTGTATCTACCAACCTCATCGAAAGCAACCGAGCCAGTCTATCGCTAAGTTCTCCACTGCACAAGGTTCCTCACTTGCTGAGTTTCAAGCATACCATCACTGATGGATTGAGTATCCTCCACCACGTAGAACTCAACGGGTCCGGTATCGAGAAAAATATCGCATCGCTGTGTCTCGACAATCTGCACGACACACAACGTGAAGTGAATTTCTACGAGAACTTGCAAAAAATATACAACAGTGTGGTCTCTGCTCCAGCGATCATGATGCCAGACAAGGTATTCAAAGAATGTATCAATCTGAGCAAAGAAACTTTCGATGCAGTCTCGACTTTCGTCAAAGGCAAAGAGCTCATTCCAGAAACTCCAGGTAATTTATTTTTGTACAACCACCTGCTCAACCCTCCCTACTACGCCCTACCAAATCAATTTCAAATCAATTTGGACTGCCACTTCCTTAGCACCATATTGGCGGACGCCTACAACGAAGAGGTGACCATGAAAATCGTACGAAGCGGCAGAGAGATCGAACACGGACATCAGTCATATTATGAGCGCTTGGGCTATATCAATGCCTACAACGAGGATACTGAGAGCAGTGAAAACTTCGAAAAAAACGAAGCAGTCTCTGATCAAATAGAAGAATTTTTAACGGAATTCAACAACGTTCTCATCGCCCCCGAGCACACATCCTACACAACCGATCAATCCCCTGGGCTGTTCAACGCGGACGTTTTTGAGCGTATCTTGGAGATGGAGCGAGAACCCCTCATCGTACCTGTAGTGATGGCCAACTTCGATCAGCGCATTCGCAACAATAAATTTGCTTGTGAGATCAAGGAACCCTTTCTCCTCAGTGACAAAATGAAGGCCATGCAAATCGATGATGTCAAGGAGTTTTTGGTACAGTATCGCATTGAGTTCAAACAAAATGTTCGACAACTTCGAGACGAAACCCATTAACCCCTTACCTACCTGTCGTTTGACAGCTTTTAAGCTCTAAAAAAAACGATTTCACCTTGGGCAAGCCCATAGTATTCTTTTTGACCCTCCACTACATTTGTATTGTAGGGTTTTGAAAGAAACCTTACTCATTGAACATTGTGCTTGAATCGAGACTATAAAGTAGCCTCGCTACCGAAAGGTTAAGATTCCATTTGCATAGCATCTCTGTGTATTTGATGTTTTCAAGTCTATAGGCTCTACCGGTTGTCGGACGGTAGGGCCCTTTTTTTGCCCTTTCAGAAAAAACCAAACTATCTAAGGTTTGGGACACTAGGGGTCTATAGGTGTTTCTGAGGTTCAAAATCACTATTCGACAGGAGCATTCGATATTCATTCTTCCAATCATTTGAGCGTTCCCTGAAAGACTCACAACAGGTGGTTATCCTATGGAACAATGAATCTTGAATAACGAAGTGGTCTACTATCTCTCCCCCAAAAACACGGAGTGCTCCAGTAACTAGGATATCGAATCGTTATTTTGCCTCCTAACATTGTAGACTCATCTCCAACGTGACAGCTCACCCCTATCAATCCTCTGGGTAAGGAATAAAGACGAAGTTGGTAAACTCCTGATCAATCACGAACAAACAACAAAACTCATCTGGATTCTTGTATGCTTCTTTGAATGCATCCACTCGTCCTTCCTCCACTACTTCCCTTTGGACAAATTCATCCAAGAACGAGGCAGAATAGTTCCACTTGTTTTCCAACTCAGTCGACTTGATGAGTACCTGACCGATAGACACTTCATGCTTCGAAATAGGAAATATCGGATAATCAGAAAACCCACGGTCTCGAATTTGGTAAGACGCTTCCTTTAGGTTTTCACTTACCTTGACAAAATCCTCAGTGATGGTACCGAGATACTTGCCATTCAATTCTGGATCGTTATTCATCTCACTTTTTGATTAATAGTACTATGTTTTCTACATGATGCGTATGAGGAAACATATCCACAGGCTGGATGCGCTCCACTCTATAACTGGCATCCATCAAAGCAATGTCTCGTGCCTGTGTCGCAGGATTACAACTCACATACACGACCTTCTGCGGCGCAAGTTTCAAAATCATATCCACGACATCTTCATGCATACCTGCACGTGGCGGATCTGTGATAATCACATGCGGTGTACCGTGCTCACGTACGAATGAGTCGTTGAGCACATCCTTCATGTCTCCCGCAAAAAAATCAGTATTGGTGATGCCATTGACCTCTGAATTGACAAAAGCATCCTTGATTGCATCCTCAACATACTCGATTCCAATCACCTTTTTGGCACTGTGCGCACAATAATTGGCGATGGTACCTGTACCTGTATACAAATCGTAGACCAGCTCGTCACCTGTCAGTCCTGCAAACTCGATCGTCTTGTCGTAGAGTAGCTTGGCCTGCGCCGAATTCGTCTGATAGAAAGACTTGGGTCCGATCTTAAATCTCAAGTCACCCATCGTCTCCACGATATGATCTTCGCCATGATAGACGATCACCTCTTGATCAAATATTGTATCGTTTTTCTTTTGATTGATCACATAGAGCAGTGATGTAATCTCTGGAAAGGCATTCTGCACATGCGCCATCAATCCATCGATCGCCTCCATATCTGGCTCGAAAAACTGCAAAAGCACCATAAGATCGCCATGATCCGTCAGACGAATCATCAAGTTGCGCAGAAGACCATGTTGGTCACGAATATCAAAAAATGTCAGACCATTACGCAAAGCATACGCTCTAATTTCGTTCTTAATTGCGTTGGTAGGCTCTTCCATCAAGTGACAGGTATCTACATCTACAACCTTGTCAAACAACCCTGGAATATGAAATCCCAACCCATTGCGCTGAATTTCTTCTTCCGTAGATATTTGCTCCTTCGTTAGCCACTTCTTATTCGAAAAAGTAAACTCCAGTTTGTTGCGGTAGCGGAGTTTCTTCTGCGAGCCTATGATCGGTGACATACCAGCCAGTTCGACCTTAGCGATACGCTGGAGGCTATCCTCGACCTGCTGCTGCTTGTACTCCAGCTGAGAGGGGTAGTTGAGATGCTGCCATTTGCACCCTCCACAAGTACCAAAATAATCACATACTGGATCAACCCTCAAATCAGAATACTGATGAAAGACCACTGGGCTCCCTTCCATGAATGCCTTACGTTTTTTGGTAACCTGAACATCTACCACATCTCCAGGGACGGCTCCTTTCACAAAAACCACTTGTCCGTCGTGACGGGCGACACTCTTACCTTCTGCTGCTACTGCCTCGATTTCGAGATGATCCAGCCGGATCTGCTTTCTTCTTCTTGCCATGAGGCGCAAAATTAGAGGAAATTAGCTCTTATTAAAACTAAGTTTCCATGGAAGTCTTGCTAAATTCGACGATCACTAATTTTTGGCTTGATTCAAATGATCCGCATTATGCATTAGAAAACACTTCTAAAGTCTAACCTACTACAAATCAACTATTTATGATATTTTCTTAATTTATAGTTCGTAAGCACCTCATCACGAAGTACTAATACATAATCCAGATTGAACAGATCACGTCTTTATCCGTAAGGATCACAGACACAATCCATACACGACAACTACATGCAAAAGACACTACTCATCACTGGCGGCACTTCAGGAATAGGCAAAGCCTGCGTCGAACGCTATGGAAAGAGCCATTTCAATGTAGTGTTCACAGGACGGGACGAGCACAAAACCCAACAAGCCGCAGAGGGTTTTAGAAAACTTGGCATCTCATGCCTCGGCATCTCTGCTGCGGTAGAAGATGAAAAAGCAGC
The DNA here is from genome assembly GCF_002742335.1 of Reichenbachiella sp. 5M10. Lineage (NCBI taxonomy): Bacteria > Pseudomonadati > Bacteroidota > Cytophagia > Cytophagales > Reichenbachiellaceae > Reichenbachiella > Reichenbachiella sp. 5M10. The sequence continues at coordinate 2,855,171 of NZ_MDGR01000007.1, forward strand.
CCAAATCGTCATCCAAAAAACCATCGATACCTACGGTAGTATCGACGTACTCATCTGCAATGCCGGCGTCTCCATGAAAGCCCTCTTTGAGGATGTAGATCTACAGGTGTTTGACCAAGTCATGAAAGTCAACTTCACAGGAACCATCAACTATGTCAAGTACGCCCTTCCCCACGTCATCCAAAGCAAAGGATCAATAGTAGGAATCTCCTCGATCAACGGACACCGAGGCACTCCAGGCCGAACAGCCTACTCAGCATCTAAATTCGCGATGGAGGGATTCTTCGAAGCGTTGCGTATTGAAGTCATGAAACGCGGCGTACACATCATGACAATGAGCCCCGGCTATACGCGCTCCAATATCCGAACCAACGCACTCTCCGCAGACGGCTCAGTACAAAATGAGTCTCACAAAAATGAGAGCAAACTCATGGAACCAGAAACAGTGGCTGATCATATCTACCGTGCACAGATGCGGAGAAAAAGAAATGTCATCTTGACCCTATTGGGCAAAGCACTCATCTTTCTCAACAAGCGTTTTCCGAGATGGATGGACCGAACAGTCTACAACGTCATGACCAAGGAAGACCCCAGTCTGATCAAGCACTAGATGACTCGCTCTACTTTGGACTGTTTGACATACACTACAGCGTTGTTCCACTGGACTTTGACCCAGGCTTCATCCTCACCCAATACCGTGAGTCTATGCCCCTTCTTGATAACGTCGACAAGCCCTGAACCAGATGAAGGTCCCTGCATCAAATAGACATGATCATCCGAGACGATCACTTGATCTATCGTCAAATGGTAATTGGACACATAAAAAAACGCCCCTAAAAGCAAACACAGAATCACTACATAAGGATACGCATTGACATGCAGCTTGATCTTGCGATATACAACCACTGAGAGCAGTAGAAGTGCAATCGCTACTACGAGGACATTGGATTGCAGGTAATACTCGTTGATAACTCCTTTGATAAATCCATAATCTGTCATATCATATCCACTCAGATTATTCTCGGTAGCTATGTCATCCATCTTGCTACGGGCATTTTCATCATAAGTCAACAAATAATATTTATTCAAATACAACAACGCTTGGCTATAATTCCCTAACCCCTCCTTGATGAAAGCCATTTTCATCAACATTTGGGGAGTGGCTTCATTGGTTTGACTCAATATCCCATGGTAAATCTCGAACGACTCAGTGTATTTACCTTGTTCAAACAACGAATCAGCCTGCTGCAAGGAAGATTGATTTCCCAACTCTTGCGCTGTTAATGAAGGAGTTATAAAAAGACCACAAAGGATCATGATAAAATTGAATAATATGTTTTGCTTTTTCGTCATTGGATACCTAGATTTGCAACCGCAAAATAAGGGAATGACTTAGAAAATAAGAAATTCTTTTGCAAAAAGTCGATTGGTTAGCTCAGTTGGTAGAGCAACGCCCTTTTAAGGCGTGGGTCCTGGGTTCGAGCCCCAGACCAATCACATCAGACCTGATAAACGCATCAGGTTTTTTATTCTCACTTGATGGGAAAACGACTGGTTAGCTCAGTTGGTAGAGCAACGCCCTTTTAAGGCGTGGGTCCTGGGTTCGAGCCCCAGACCAGTCACCAAGAAGCCTCAAGGAATTGAGGCTTTTTTTATACCCAAGTCCTTGTCCCAACCATTCTAAAAATCTCTGATCACTCTGTTAGTCAAGATTCATTGTTCGACTTTCGCTATTGTTTTTTATAGAGGTAATACGGATCAGTCTGTAAACTTGGGGGATTGAAAAAATCACGCATAAATTTTAGATAGTCTGTAGAGGAAAAATTCTACGTTTTGAACACCTCTGAATTGAGATCTAAAGGCTTTGATCTTGGCATTGAAAGATTCTGCTGACGCATTGGTACTTCGATGATCAAAGAAATTGAGAATACTCTGATAGTGGTTTTGGGATCAGTCTGTATTTCTGGGGCATTGATCCAAGATCACTTCGAAATTCAACAGTCATGGTTCGACATTCATCATTACTTTTTTGCTAAACAACCACCTACTATGAGTCTTTGAACCAATGTGTACACAATGGAAAGCATGAATATCGAATGCTCCATGTCGAATATTGGTTTTTATCCTCCAATTCACAGACTGATCAACGGATCCCTAAACACTGCTAACGACACATTCCTTCACACTCTGCACAACCTAAACTCAGCACTGCACAGACATTAGACTGTTAATCAATTGTTTAGGCGATTTTTTTCAACACAATACTCATAACATTGTGATGACCTTTTGTTAACTTTAAGGTAATATGAGCTCGTTACGCCACTACATACTCCTCCTCCTGACCGCTAGCTGTAGCATGACACATCAGCATCCCATCCAATCTTCCTATGCAGAGGAGGGTCGGTTCGAGGACTACACATCGTATACACTGGTGAGCAACGAGCAAGTTGAGACATTGGAGCAGCGTGCCATCGAGAAGGGCATCACTGCTCACATGAATTCACTTGGCTACCAAGAAGACACAGAGAACCCATCGCTCTACATCTACTACCAAGTCTATCAAGAGGATTTCAAACTGACCACAGAAGATCAAGCCCCCTTGGAGAACTGGCTGGCTCGAAAGGGGTATTTCTCAGAGGACGACAACAAAGACACGCACCAGACGACTTCCAAAATCCACGGGCACTCGTTGTTCATTTCATTTTACGACCCGCAGATCCAGCGTGAGGTTTGGCAAGGACACATGAGCAACCTGCATGCAATCTCTACACAGAACCATAGAGCTGCTGCACAGATCGTACTGAGCCAATACCCATTGATGGCTAAAAGCTCGCGACAAACCTACTCCAAGCACTACGCACTACGCTAGGGTTCCTTTTCGCTCCATTTACAAATCAAATATCTTGCGGATACTAGCTTCTGCGTACCCTGCACTCCCTGTCATCCCTTTGCCTCCGATTCCTGTAATGATATGGACATTCTCATCGATCGTATGCTCAAACACATCCTTGGTCTTGCACTGACTGTACACACCAAACCACGTACGCTGTAATCTCCAGTCCTCCAGTTGAAATATCTCCTTGGCCAGATCAATCATGTACTGATTGATATCATGATTGATATCAAAACCCAAAGTGTCTGCCTGCCCAGCATCTGCATACTCGTGTGAATCCCCGATAATCACACTCCCGTCCATCGCCTGCTTAAACAAGATGTGCACACCCCATTCTTTGTGCTTGGATTGCTTCGCCTCTTTGGCTTTCACGGCTTGGTACGACGGGCACTCCGCAAAACTCTCATAACGTCGAATACTGAGACCAGTCAATACCGATCCAGGTATGATTTGATTCTTCTGCGCCACTGTCTGCATCATCTGTAGTTTGGTCACTTCTAGATCACTCAATCCATAGAGTGTCGGGTACAGGTTCTTGAAGTCACTCCCTGTACATACGACGACCTTGTCCCCAACGAATACCTCCCCGTTGTTGCAAAAGACCCACTGCTGCTCCGTCGCTGAATCAATCTCCATCACACTGTGATTGGGAAAATACGCCAAACCGTGCTGCTCTATTAAGTACGCCCTGATCTGATGCACTGCTACACGAGGCTCCACTGTCACTTCGCCCGGAAAAAACAAGCCCTCCTTCACATAATCCGTTTTGAGCCCTTGATACGTCGCTAGACACTCCCGAGAAGACCGCAATTGCGACTCATAATCATTGGCACTGTTGATCTTGTGCAGCTCATGAAGGAGCTGCACTTCCTCATCATTGGAGGCAAGGTAGATCGAGCCGTTTTGACGTACTGATATATCAAACCGTGACTGGAGATCTTTGTAAATCTCCAAACTTCGCCGGCCATAGTTTTGCCATTTGGCATCCATGCCCGAAGGCACTACCTGTCCAAAATTGCGTACCGTTGCACCTTGAGGTTCACAGTCTTTTTCGACCATCGCTACGGACTTGCCTGCCAGCAGTGCATGGTAGGCATGAAAAGTCCCCAGAACTCCTCCCCCTACGACAATCAAATCATACTTTTCGTTATTCATAATCAATTATTCACTCTAATTTTCTTTAGTAAATACACGACAGTGATCACCGTCATCCCCATCCCGACGAATGCCACGAGGTAGGCGGATTGAATGATAAAGTCCAACCAATTCACTTCGGGTGAAAAGAAGTTTTTGAACAGCAAAACCCCTACACTGCCTAAGTAGCCAAAAGCATCGGCGATGTACATCAAAAATCCGATGTTGCTACCCGAAATCTTGAATACGGGAATCACCCGTTCGAACACAAAGCAGTTGAATGGAATATATGCCAAGTAGACTCCAGTCATGATCATGATCACCCAGACAGATCCCGAGACCAGCTCGCGCTCCATACCATAGGTACTGAGAGCGATGACTACATAACCGAGCAATATGATCAACTGTATCGTCAGCAGGGCCTTGAAATTGTCCCGAATCAAAAAGATCAGACTCATCACCACCAAGACGATGACTGTGGAGGGCACCGAAGTACTGAGGTAGATCGATGGCTCTTGGTCAAAACCCAAAGCCAACCAAATATCCGAGGCATAGTTGCTCCGAAGGTCTCTAAATATCGTCAGTAACATATAGCTCAACACCATGATCATCATCAGCATCCCGATCCCGCGAAGGCTCTGTCTTCGGCTCGCAGCAGTCATCGGAGTACGAGCCAGTCTATCGGCACGATCCTCATCTGTCGGTTCGGGCATGCGATTGAGGAAATAGACCGAGAGCAACAGCGGCACGGCAAAGATCATCCCGACGATGTATGGCATGTGGTACTCCGACACATTGAGATGTACGATCAGCCACTGTGCCACGGACTTGCAGAGATTGGATGCCATGATGAAACTAACTGAGAGGATCGCTCCGAGAATTTCGGTACTCGAGCGTCCCTCAAGATAACTAAACACGATCCCCCAAATCATCCCCAGCGGGAGGCCATTGAGGAACAAACACCAAAAATTGTAAGGAGGAGGTATGATCGCAAACAACACCAAGGCCAACTCGGCTACTCCAATCAAAACCAAGATCAAGACCGCACGCCGGTCCTTTTTCAATTCTGAAATAAACTTGATCCCGATGAACTTGGAAAACATGTAGCCCAAAGCTTGTGCAATGATCAGCAAGCTCTTGAACTCCAACCCCAAATGCGTCACATCCGCAAACACCCCCACCGAAAACGCCTTGCGAAAGGCATACATACACGAATAAGTCGAGAAAGCCACCAACCCCATCGAAATGATGAGCAGCCAAGAACTCTTGGTTGGACGGGTCACGGTGGAGGGCAACGTAGCTTCCATCAAGTTATGCTTCGGCGTGATCCATGATTTCCATGAGGTTTGTCACCACATGTGTCGCACCCAGTTGGGTCAATTCTTCCCTACCAAACATGTTGGAAGCTACTCCGACGATGTATTTGCATTGGGCATTGAGCCCCTCTTCCATGTCAGACTGGGTATCACCGACTTTCATGACCTTGGCGGGATCATTAATCTCAAAGTACGCCATGATCTTTCGGATCATGTCTGAAGCAGGACGCCCGGCCTCCACTTCGTCACTTGTCACGGTAAAATCAACCGTACCCGGTACAGTCCACCCAAGACGCTGGAGCAATAGATCCACAATCTCACGACTATAACCTGTATCAAGAGCGACTTTGATACCACGTGTTCGGAGTTCGGCAAAAAGCTCTTCTGCACCAGGATAGGCCGCTATCTCATCTGTCTCCGCGTAGCGTTGGATCAACGAATTAAAAAAAGCAACATTGACAGCCTCGCGATCTACTAGAGAAGTCTCCGGCGCATACTCATCGATGAGCTGCGCGATACCTTCGGTCTTATTCATGCCTCCGATGGCACGAAACACCTCTTCTAGCTCCAAATGGATCCCTACTTTTTCTAATGCTCTTTTTACACACTGATACACTGTTTTTCCTTCTTCTACTGTGGTGCCTGCCATGTCAAAAACGACAAGCTCAATTCCGTTCAAATTCATATATCTAGATTCTATCGCCTAAGTGGCGTGATTAATTTTTTATTAAGGTTTGAAGTATTTGCTTAAAACTCTTCAAAATCTGGTCTGCTTCGGCCTGAGAGAGAATCAGCGGCGGGTGCAAACTGACCACATTGGTATCGATCACCTTGAAGGAGAGCCCCTTACTCAACCCGGCCTCAAGGACGGCGTTGGCTAAATCTGGATTGCGGCCCTTGGTCTGTACATCTGTCACCAGATCCATCGACAGCAAGAGTCCGATCCCGTCGACGTGTCCTACTTGCTCGTAGTGATCGGCGAGTTGCCTCAGTCCATCGAGTAGATATGCCCCCATTTTTTCTGCATGAGCAGTCAATTCATTCTTTTGGATATAATCCAATGTAGCTTTGGCTGCTGCACTGCATATCGGACTCTTCTCGTGGGTAAAATGCCCAATCGAATAGTCAGAAACCAGGTTATACTTGTCTCTGGTAAGGATCCCAGCAAAAGGCAATATCCCCCCACCGAGTGACTTGCCCACTACTAGCACATCTGGCGTCACATAGTGCTCACATGCAAACAAACGGCCCGTCCGTCCCATGCCACATACGATCTCATCGAAGATCAAAAAAGCCCCGTACTCGTCGCACAACTCTCGCACACTCTGCCAATAGTAAGCTGTCGGGATGAATGGTGTAGAAGCCACTGGTGTCCCCACCACAGCTGCGATATCCGGATTGTGTCGAAACACCGTCCGTACCTGATCCAGATACGCCTCATCGATCGCTTCGGTATCACTAGGATCTAAGCCCCACGGATTACGATAGTAGTCTGGAAACTCCACATAGTACGCCCCAGGCACCATCGGCCCCACTCCAGTCGTCCAGTGAGGATTCCCTCCAAGAGTCGCTGCTTGATAGGTACTCCCATGAAACTGGTTCCAAAAAGAGATCGTCTTCCACTTGCCCGTCACACGCTTGGCAAGCATCACAGCCATCTCGATGGCTTCTGATCCTCCAGGACAAAACAGTACACGATCAAGCTCCTCAGGAGCTAGAGCTACCAGCTGCTCCGCAAAATCCACAGTCACACGTGCCGTGTAGCGCCGTGGTGCAAAACTAAGTTGCGCATCCAGCTGCTGTTTGATCGCTGCGATCACAGCGGGATTGTTGTACCCGATGTGATGTACTCCATTGCCATGCAAATCGAGATAGCGCTTGCCATCTAGATCTGTAATGTAGGCTCCCTCCGCTTGCTCGACGACATTCATCACGGGAGTAGATAGGGCTTGATGCAAAAACACGTTGGCATCACGATGGAGTAAGGTCCGTGAAGCTTGGCTCAGCGACTCGGCCTTTCGGCTCTGCACTCCCGACTTGTGCGTATCGCCCTGCTGCACAAAGGGGGCTGTAGTTGTACTCATAGTTGGTTTATTTATTGAGTGTAAAAATATCTTTCATCCGACCTTCGCTATCGTACATGCGTAGCTCTAGCTCGTTCCCGAACACCTCGATGGTCAAGTAGTGATGTCCTCTGAAGGTCTTGGCACTGAACCACGAACGCGTCGGCGCAAAATCCTCCAAATTGCCCCCTGCTCCACCGGCTTGCACATAGGTCACCCCTCCAGTCTTGGTGAGCTTGTCTTCTAAAATCTGATGTGTCCGCTGATAGGTATGCAGGTGTCCAAAGAAAACCATATCCACTCCGTACTTTTCGTAGAGTGGCACGATCGGTTTGATCTTAGGATCACCCATAGAACTCGACTCAGACCAGCTATCTCCATAATCGTCCTCATCCGAGGAATAGGGCGCGTGATGATGCGCGACGAACTTCCATTCTGCTGTAGAGTTTTGGAGCTGCTCTTCGAGCCAGACGTACTGTTCCTCCCCCTCCCCAAACTGCTCCTTGCGGTTGCTGTCCAGCATGAAAAACTCGGCATTGCCATACGTAAATTTATAATAGGCCTTTTCTTGATAAGGCAGTATGTGGTATTGATTGAACCAGTACAAGTCTCCTTCGCCATTGCCCGCTACAGGATAGACTGGGATGCGAGACGTCAACTGATTCATGGCATGAAAGTACTCGTAGTTCCACTGGTACTTGTTGGCCTCCTTTCCTCCATCGGTCAAGTCTCCAAGGTTGAGCAAAAACTCTGGTCTCTCATCCCACAGCAGTTTGGACACACGGTTGTTGACATGCGGTCGTGCCTCCGTATCTCCTATCACCGCAAACGTGAATGATGGAGGTGCTACCTCACCTGTCTTGAAGGTTGACACTCCACTCTCGATCGTCTCTCCATCTTTGGAGGTTGATTTGATGTTGTAGAAATAGGCTTGACCGGGCGTCAAACCTTTCAATACGTATTGATTGATATTCTCTCCCTCTACTGTTCCCATTTCCTTGTTGGTTTTCAAGGTTTGCACCTCTACTTTTTCCATCAAGGGAACAGACGTCCCGTACTCGATGACCACCTGTGCAGGCTCACTGGTCTCCCACACTATCCCCATCTGTGTAGGTGTCGCCATCTGTAAATAAGGACCCGCCGTGTAGTGAAAGAGGTCAGGATAGAGTTTGCCCTCGATCGTCAGGTTCTGGAAGTCTTCGTAATTCCGTTGGATCTGCTTCTTGTGAAGGGCACGTCCGTAGAGTCGCTGACATTTGAGCAGGTCTCCCAGCTGCATGTAAGGCTCGTGCGAGAGATAGGCCGCATTCTCGAGCTGCATATCTCTCGGGTCGTGACCAATCATCTGCCCGACCTTCATCTCGCGTTTGAGTTCGCCGTTGATATATAGCTTCATAGCTGCTCCATCATAAGTCGCGACCAGATGCATCCAGTAGTTTTTCCATCCACGTTCTGCAACGGTATAGTTGACAGCACTCGAATAAGCAGAGCCTTGATCCTTCAAAGTAAAAACCACCTCACGACCGTACATCCCCAATAGCCAAAGAGGATCTTCCTCTCGGTACTGGTAGCGGTAGGTCGTCATCACTCCTACCTCCTGATTGACATGATAGAGCAGCCAGAGTTCGACCGAAAAAGCCTCTGTCGGCACCTGCTCCGAAGGATAAAACCCTTCCAACCGCTCAGTAGGGTCTTGTCCAAAAAACTCAAACGGATACGTCTGATACTTCAAAGGAGCCACAGGTGTCTGAGGCGCCTCCAGCCGAGGACCTATAGGGTTCTTGGCATGGCGCTCCAGGGTATAGTCTGGCCAAAACCACCATTCGACTAGCGGCTCTTGGGCCTGCACACCCCATGCTACCGCTACCAACGATACGAATAGGATATTTTTTTTCATGCTTTGTTTCTCAATTGATCCCATGGACCAGTGATGGCCATGGTCAGTCCTTCTTCTTGGACATTGACGAATAGTGTTTTGCCAGATGGCGAAAAACACACCCCAGTCAGCTCAGATGTGGAGCCTACATTTCTACCGATGTTGTAAATCTCTCCGTTGGGCCGAATGCCTCGGATATACGCATCTGCTACATCTTCTACCAGGATCACATCTCCCCATGGGGCTACAGTCAAGTTGTCACAAAACTTGAGGATTTCGGTATCGTTGGGCTCAGCAAAGAGTGTAAGACTCCCTGGCTGTTCGGATTCTCGCTCCGTACCCTCGTAGGGGCTCGGCTCGTACTTGAACACCTGCCCAGACCGGTTCTTGCCTCCATTGGTACAGGCAAAATAAATCTCCTCGTGACCGTACCACATGCCTTCCCCTCGATCGAAGACCGCCGCTCCTGCTGCGAACCCTCTGTGGCGCAGGTCATCCGCTGGGCTATCCACATGATCTAGTGTCATCCATTGGACTGCTATGGACTCTCCTACAGCCAAGGTTTGCTCGTCGATATTTCTCGTGTCAAAACTTGGACTATCCTTCACTACAAGTGCTTGCAATTGACCTCCTTGGTGCAGTTGGCCAGGCACATCAGGCAGAAAGCGGTAAATCAAACTATCGTGCTGATCCTCGGTCTGATAGACAATCCCTGTCTTAGGATCCACAGCGACTGCCTCATGATTGAACCTCCCCATGGCCTTGATCGGAACTGGATCGATCAGTCCTGTAGCCTCTACCGGGATCTCAAAATTGTAGCCATGAAAACGCTCACTGTCGCCTCCCTGTGGCGTAGTATCTTCTTCGCATGTGATCCAAGTGTTCCATGGTGTCGGCCCACCGGCACAGTTTCGGTTGGTACCGATCAAGCTCAAAAACTGCTTTTCGACCTCTTGCTTCTCTTCGTCGTACACGACGGTCGTTGTACCTCCTAGACTCGGGTGTTTGCCATATCCATGGTCATAAAACTTATCTTTCTTCAATCGATCCAACAGCTCCATATATCTACCAAAAGGCCCATACTCACTAGGACTAGGACTGTTCTCGTGATTGCGAATGAGGACGACCTTGCCCTCCAAGTCAAAAGCCGCCATGCCATCTGCTCGACTGGGCACCAAAAAGCCATCCGACATGGGGTCTCCCCAGCGTGAGATGATCTTTGCCTCAAACCCTTCGGGCAATTCCAACCAAGGATTGGCTTCTGTCATCGCTTCGTTTTTGGCAAACGAACAATGTGTCAAATATTGGGCGAGCCCCGCAAACCCCAGAGATACGACAGTCGATTGTTTGATAAATTTTCTTCGTGAATTCATAATGTAGATTTGTAGGATACTGGGTTGACCCTCTCATAGGTCATGCTGTCAAAAGTGACTTGAAACGTACTGAATGGATTGATCGCCTTGACATAGTAATCCGTCGTGATCACCTGTGCACCGGAGCGCTTGGCCGCCTCGAATCGGGCATAATCATCGTCACGCGCTTCTTGGGTATTGGCATCTGCTCGTGTACGTACCATATAGCCTTTGTTGACCCTCTCTCGGATCGCTTGCTCTTGTTTCACAGGGTCGTTCATCACGAAAAAAGCAGCCATAGGATGCTCCTCCTCTACATCTACAAACATCACATGATCCGACGTGTCACCTTGCAGATACTGCTCCGTCTGTGCACGCCCCGCATCAAATACAAAAAGAACACGTCCCTTGACCTCTTCTAATTTTGGCCAGCCAGTTGTCAACACAGCGTCTCGCAAGGATGCAGCCCCTCCCTGCACCAGTGCCGGTGTGATCAGCGCTTGAGCCGAAAAGACAGATCGAATCTCTGCATCCAGACTATCCAGCAACGGCCCATCAAAAGGAATCACCTTCGTATACCCAGATCTGTCTATGCCGGAGTTCTTGGGGTTGATGGTGATGATGATTGGCAAATGCTCCGGGTGCGCCGCTGACCAAGACTGGACGTCTGACAAACATCCCCTGAAAGTCAGGCAGTGACTCCTAAAATCAATATCTGGGATATGGAAAGTTTTGATACCCATCGTAGACAGTTCGCGTGCCGTATCGAAAGGCAGTGCATCAATCCCCAGCGAGTCCATGAGTTGCAAGGCTATGGGTGACTGAAAACGCCCCCCTTCGGGATCAGCGACCACATCCAGTTCGAGATTCCTCAAACCCAAATCCAACTGCTGATCCAGCGGCAGGTGCCTGTAATCCAGCCCACGTGCTCCTGAGTCCTGCGCTACCAGCAGCTGCATCAATGCTGGCTCGACCCCACTTTTGTAGCTGTTGTGACTACCGATGACTTGGACTTGATTGAGACGAAGAGGTGCGACCTGTTCTTTGGGCTGCTCGCACGCGAGCGCCACAATGGAAATGAAAAATAGTGAAATAAGTGTTCTCATGGATGTATGAATTTGATGCTGTCAATTACTGTATTTTCTATATCGTAAGCTTTGAAAGTCAGTGAGGACTCCTCTACCGTCATGATGCCGTAGTGATGTGCTTTGATGACGGTATCCATCACAGGCCAGTCAGACAAACCCGAGGGTTCTATGCCACCGCCACCTCCTCCTACGACCAGTATCCCCGTCTGCTGCCGACCATATGTCCGAATCAGGCGTTCATAATCATGGCTATGACCTGCGATTACAAAATCTATCTTGGCCGATTCGAAGTGAGGCTCCAGCAGTTGTAGCATGGACTCTTCACCGTGATACCCTGGCCACCCTTGAGACAAAGGAGGGTGATGCAACAATACGAATCGCCATTCGGCAGCCTGCCATTCGGAAGACTCAATTTGCTCTATGAACCAATCGTATTGGTCCGAACCGTCCGGAATCCCAACAGGGAAACGCTCATCTGGATCCAAGGCAATGAAAGCACAGTTCCCCACCTGCCATGAAAAATACTGCTTCTCACCAGGCAAGGCTGCCAAATCCAAATAGTTCTGCGGATGAAGATCGTCATAGTAGCCGTCATAGTCGTGATTGCCTGGCACAGGGTAGTGGACAAAAGACGATCCACTGAGCGCCTGCAAAAACTGCAAATACCCCAAGCGGTCACTCCCATGACTGACCAAGTCTCCCGCCCCTACGCCAAAACTTGGCAGATGCTCATCCATCAAACCGAGGAGCTTTCTAAAAGTCCTCCATCCCCCCTGACTGTCCCCCCACACCGCAAACTGCAGGGTGTCGGACACTGGTTTTTGCTGAAAAGCATAGCGCTGAGAAATGGCATTGTCTTGCTCGATTTGATAATAGAATCGTGATATCTGACACGGAACCCGTGCCAAAAACACTCCTGATTCACTCCTAACCATCTGCGTCTGAAACCGTCTCGTCGTATCCTCCCCCCAGTGAAAACGGGCCTCTCCTCCACGCTCAGACACCCAGCGTAGATAGAGGGTATCTCCGACTTGCTGCACGATCGGGTCGGTGAGCAAAATCGGCAGAGTCATTCCTTCGTCTATCGGGACACGTGCCAGCTCTTTTTTGCGTCGAGCCAACCAGTACTGTTGATTTTTTTGTCGGGATTCTACATGACCAGCCCAATCGGCCTGAGAAATCCACTGTACGCTCCTAAGTCCACCATGCATGGCGTTGTTGAGGACACGGATGGTAATTTGAGGAGAGGGGTTGGAAGGATGGAAAGGAAAGTACTCTCCCTCCAGTCGGAACACACGCTGCCCGTCAACCCAGAGCTGCGCGCCATCATCGGCTCGTACATGCAAGACGCCACTATCAAGAGAGACCTCTCGTCGGTACCATATCGCTGTGTTGGGCAGCAGGATTCGGTGCGGCAATGGCGTATATTGACTTGGGTCAAAAGTAGGCAAATCGGGCTGCATACCGCCCGTTGTATCTGTAGTCACAAGCTGCCATGTGTCACCTATATCGACACTAGTCAACCGCAGATTCATCAAAGAATCCAGCTCCTGATTGGCAGCTAGGGAAGAAAAAGCAGCCTCCCGATAGGTAGGTAAAAAGGATACCTGGGGACTACTACACCCCCAGGCAAACAAAATTGCAAACGTAACTACTAGTCTATTCATCATGAATATCTACTACTCAATCGCACCCTCAATGACCTCACCGGCTTTGGGCTGCTTGTACTTCACTCCCAAGGCTTCCGCCGCGGTACGTGCTACTTGATTTTGGTAATATTGTCCTTCTACCTTGATCTCTCCTTTGGCAGGCGTATCTGGGCCTAATACAGCTATCCAGATTTCCCCTGCATCTTTGATTCGGTTGCCATGGTGCTGCCATGTTTTCTTAGGATGCGTGCCACGACCATGATCTGTGGTGATGATAAAAGTCGTCTTGTCCTTGTACTGCTCCTCAGACTGCACATAGTCCCACAACTCCTGAATGTAAGCATCTGTCTGGTGGGCAGACTTGAGGTATTGGTCGTACTCGCCATCGTGCGCATAGTCGTCTGTCTCCCCATATGCGACGTAGAGCACCTTCGGCTTGTTCTTTTTCATGTACTCCATCGCATAGTGATGGGTAAACACGTCCAGGCGGACTCCACCCCAAGGACCTCTGATCTCGTCTTGTATCTTATTCAAGAAAGTTTCGATCTCGTTGGGGTTGTCAGTAGCTTTTTCGAACCCTGCATTGACAGGGATACCGCTACGCTCTTGGTTGATTATGTATGGAAACACATCCCATGACCCGAAGGCAGCCACTTGGCCTTTGTACTTTTTCGTCTCGTTGAGATACTCCAACACCGTGACGTTGGGATTGTTGATTTTGCTGTTGCTATCGATATGCTCATCATCTGCAAACCCACAAAGAATCTCGCTGTACCCTGGGTATGAAAACCACATGTTGTTGGAGCAATTGACTTTGCTGCCGTACTTACGGTTACCGTAGAGTTGGCCTTGCTTGGCAATGGTGTTCCAAAAGAAAGGCATCAGGATTTCTCTGCGCTGCAGCGGGTCATTCACCCAAAACATCTCCGTCAGCTCTTCCGGATTCTCGACGTATTTGGAGTCATCCACAAGCAGCGAATCTGCTCCTGCAAAAAGCTCCTGCCACCTGAGACCATCAAGAGAAATGATGACGATGTTTTCTGTTTTTTGCGCCAAGCTCGTCAAAGAGATCATGCAACTGAGCGCGAGTATTACTATTTTTTTCATTCGTTTGGTATTGAATTATCCTTATTATAAATACCCCGAGGGGATAGACAGCTAGTATAAAAGCACTCTCCTAACTGCTACCTAGAGGTCGGAGAGTGCTTTCAATCAGTCAAAACTTAGTCAACATCCCACCACACGTGCGTATTGAGATCGTCTGGCCCCTGACGGGCAATCACCTCGTCATAGTTATCCTTGTTGAGTGCCTGCACATCTGTCGGGTAGATAAATCTCACCGGAACAGTAGACTGTACAGCCCCTGGACCTGGGACGATTGTCGGGTAGCCCGTTCTTCGCCAATCAAACCAGCCTTCCATTCCGCTAAAAAACAAGGCGATCCATTTTTGTGTACCAATTTTTTCCAAGAGCTCCTCCTGCGTACCGGTATAAGCCACCTCTGTTTGGGTGAAATAGTCCGCTTGCGGTACAACGGCAGCACTGATCTCGCTGTACCCTCCCTCATCGAGACGAGAGATATAGTAGTCAAATGACGACTGGATACCGTTGGTATAGTATGTCTGGGCATCACCTGTAGTGATATAGCCACGCTCTCTGGCTTCTGCCAATACAAACTGCAACTCAGAGTAACTCATCAAAACAGACTGTCTCGCAGTAGGTGAAGCCAGGTCATCACAAGCCGAACACGAAAACATCAATCCTACACGAGAGATATAGTTCGAGCCTCCCTTGTCGGGGTCTCCACTAGGGGAATATGCCAAGGCCTCCTCATCGGCAAGCCCGTTGGGGACACCTTGATAGTCGTCCAAAGTCCCTACGAGACCAGCACCAGAATCAGTGGTCGGCTGTGCATAGACATAGAGTCTATGGTCGTTGAGTGACTTGAGGATATCTTCCATGTTTTCGCTCAAGCGATACTCGTCAAACGAACCCGAACGTGTCGTATACAAAGGCTGCTGATTAGGATTGTCTTGCAAATACTGCAACGCTGCATTATCATCGTTGCTCGTCATGATCGGTCGAGCCGTCGCATCATCCAGGATGGCTTGCATAGCGGCACTCGGATCTACACGATCCGATAGTCTCATGTGTATTCTAAGCAAGAGAGAATTGGCAAACTTTTTCCACAGCATGATGTCTCCGTCAAACAAAATATCTCCGTCGATAGATTCGGCTGCTGGGTCTAACAAGGTATTGGCACGCTCCAAGTCCAAAATGATGCCTTTGTAGATATCTTCTTGGTTATCAAACTGCGGAAGATTCGTCCCCTCCTTGGCAGCTATCGCTTGTGAAAACGGCAAGTCACCGTAAGTATCCGTCATGATGGAAAACATCCATGCCTTCATCACCAATGCGACTCCTTCGTAATTGACTTGTCCTGATTCTAGTGAGATGTTGACGATATTTTCCACGTCACGCATGGCGTTGTAGTATGGAGTATATGGGTCAGACTCAGGCCCCCAGTTGTACCGATCCTCGTTGGTAAATTGGATTTTGGCGGAATATTGCATCACCACATTGCCATAGCCCCAAGCGAGTCCAGCACTCTCCGACACCCCTTTGCGAATCACCGTCGGCAACAAAAGAGAAGCCGATACCGTCTCCGGGCTGTTGGGATTGACATTGAGCTCCTCGAACCCATCGTCACAAGCTGATCCAACCATCGTCAGGCCGATCACCAACATCATTGCTTTTATATTGAATATTTTCATCTTTCTGTTCTTTAAAATTTTAGAAACCTGTCTTTTCGATTAGAGTTGAATATTGATATTGAACCCATAGCTTCTCGCCGAAGGGTAAGACATGTTTTCGATGCCTGGCTGTAGTGTACCACCACTCATCGCCATCACATCAGGATCGAAGTGTGGGTTCTCGGTCCATAGCGCGAGGTTTCGCCCTACGATAGATACTTTGACGGTACGCACAGGTGTATTGACAAACCACTTGTTGGGCATGCTGTAGCTCAACTTGACTTCTCTCAACTTGACATAAGACGCATCGTACTTGGCAGCTTCGACGTTGTTTCGCTCATAATAGCGATTGTGCCAGTTTCTAGAGGCTACTTTGACTGTATTGGGTGAGTACGAACCGTCCGCATTCTCTACGACTCCTTCAGAGACGATACCATTGCCTTCTACACTGAGATCATACCCGTCTGCTCGACCATAGAGCGTCTCTTTGAGCTGTCCAGAAGTACTACCGATGGTTTTGGTTCGTGACACGACGATACCTCCTTGCCTGATGTCAAACAAGAACCCCAAGGACAAGCCTTTGAATGAAAGCGTATTTTGTAATCCCATCATCCAATCAGGGTTGTAGTTACCTTGGTTTTCCAAGTCAGAACCCCTGAGAGGTGTCCCCTCAGACGAGTGAATAATCTGACCATAGTATGGACTGCTTTCGTCTTCTACTCTAGCAAAACCTACCCCATAGATCTCCCCCATTCGCTCGCCTTCACGAGCCTGGACGTAGGCGCCATTTCTCTCTGTCATGGTATATGCATCCAACCCCTCAGCCAGCTCGATGACTTTCGATCTATTTCGGGTGAAGTTGACACCCATATCCCAAGTCAGGCCATTGGACAATTGAATCGGTGTAGCATTGACCATGAGTTCGATTCCGTTGTTTTGAATCTCACCAGCATTGATAATACGGCTATTATACCCTGTAGAGATATCCAATGCGATCGGAATGATCTGGTCTCTGGTGCGGTTGTCGTAGTAGGTGAAATCAAAGCCTAATCTACCTTTGAAGAACCTCACGTCCGCGCCCAACTCGAAAGAAGAAGTACGTTCTGGTTTCAAATCAGCATTCGCCAAAGTCGAAGACTCTGTCTTGGCTTGCGTCGATCCCCATGCAGTCTCAGAAATGTAGACATTCGTCAAACTATAAGGTCTCGTGTCGTTACCCACTTGAGCATACGCTGCTCTCAGCTTGACAAAAGACACGGGAGAAGGCAGGTTCACCATATCACTGATCACCGCACTCAATGTCGCCGAGGGATAGAAATAACTGTTGTTTTGAACAGGTAGTGTAGACGACCAGTCGTTTCTCCCTGTCACATCCAAGAATATCATGTTCTTGAGCGAAAACTGCGCATATCCATACAGCGAGTTGATCTTTTTCTCCGTATCGGTCTGGGAGACTTGCAGATTGACTGCTGAGTTGGAGAAGTTGTAGATATTGGGAATCAAAAGCTGTGGTGCTACAGTCTCGTTGTAGTTGTATGTCTGACTCATTTGGTTACCCCCTGCAGAGACCGTCAAACCGAAGTTCTGTCCAAACTGCTTGTTGTATGTCAAGAGAAAGTCGGAGTTGCGCTCATTGAAGTACAAACGATCCTCTCTGTACATCCCAAGTGGGAAACGCTGCGTGCTAAATGCTCTCTTTCTATCACGAAGCTCGTTGTACACATCGAGTCCTGTACGCACCATCAAGCTCAGCTCATCTGTAAACTTATACGTTGCAGACACATTACCTAATACACGATCTTTGGATTGGCCGTTTGTATTTTCGTAAGTCGTGAAATACGGGTTGTCATGGTAGTTGTAGTTGTAGTTGAACTGACGTGTACCCTCCAGCCCCGGCATCCAATAATTGCTCAGGTTTTTGGTATTGACCTGACGTCCATACCAGATCCACAAATACATCAAACTCTCCGTACCATAGCTAATTGCTGGGCGGTTGCCACTTTCGGTATTGATGTAGTTGATCGAGGCATTGACTTTCAATTTGTCTGTGAGGTTCACACCTGTATTGAGTGCCAGAGTATTTCTTTTGAGGTCTGTATTCGGAATCATCCCCTTCTGATCGAGGTTGGTATAGGACAGTCTCACGTTGCCTTTGTCACTAGACGAAGAGATAGAAATACTGTTGGTCAACGTCACTCCCGTCTGGAAAAAGTCGTTGATATTGTCTGGGCTCTTGTCCCAAGCGGTAGGAATGATCGAGCTGCCATCAGGAGCATTGAGATCTCCTCCTCTGTAGCCGTCCACGTCACGTGGAGAATCAAACTGTGGAATCAACTGACCGTCCATACTCGGGCCCCAGCTTTCGTCTACACCATCTGCCGTACCAGATCCAGACCCATCCACAAAGGCAAACTGCCCATTGTTGCCCTGTCCGTATTGGTTTTGCCATTCTGGAAGGCGTAGTGGGTTTTCGAAGGTTGTGTTTGAATTGATCGTGATACCAATTCCTTTGGTCGACTTGCCCGACTTGGTCGTGATCAAAATCGCACCGTTGGCTGCCCGTGATCCATAGAGCGCTGCTGCAGCGGGACCTTTGAGGACAGACACTGTAGCGATATCATCTGGGTTGATTTCGCCTGCGGCATTGCCATAGTCTACTTCGAGATTGCCACTTCCAGATGCTCCTTGCACCTGATTACTGATCGGTACACCATCCACTACGAAGAGCGGCTGGTTGGCGTTGATATTGAGTGAGGACTCCCCTCTGATCGTGACGCGCGCTGATCCGCCGACACCTGACCCAGAGTTGGTCACTTGTACACCTGCAACTTTGCCACTTAGGCCACTCACCATATTGGTTTCTCGTGCTTCGGTCATATCATCACCTTGCACTTCTTGGACCGAGTACCCGAGTGCTTTGGTCTCTCGCTCCACACCAAGAGCAGTCACCACCACTTCGTTGAGCTCTTGCACATCCTCTACGAGCGTGACATCTATGACGCTACGCCCACCGATGGTTACTTCTTGGGTCGCATACCCAATGCTCGTCACGACCAAGGTCTCAGCACCCGCCGGGACATTGAGTGTGTACTTGCCACTGATGTCGGTGATACTCCCTATAGAAGCTTCTCCTTTGACGAGTACAGTTGCTCCGATGACAGAGCTACCTGTAGCGTCCAATACTTGTCCCTGGATGCGTTGGTCCTGCGCCCATGCAGCAGTCCCACCCATCAGAACGAAAACAAAAACCAAGCACTGTAGGGCTCGCCTGATTTTTTTAGGATTCAATAAAGTTGGATTCATAGAAATTGATTGTTTATGTTTTGTTGTCTGCAATATCAATCCCTACTTTGAAGTATATGTGTTGGAAATGTTACACTACTGGTAAGTTAGATAACGCAAAACACCCCTTTTCTTAACATTAAATTCATTGACTAATATGAAACCCAATAACCAACCCTGAATCGAAATAAATCCATTAAACGAATGTTACGTTTACAAATATGCAACTATACTTGCAGAGAAGTTTATAAATAGTAAACCCAAGAAAAATCATGAATAACATAGTAGTCAGCTGGATTGGCAACAAAATAAAATCACTCCGCAACCAAAAGAACCTCTCTCTACTGGAGCTCAGCAATCAATCCAAAATCAGCAAAAGCCTGCTGTCCAAAATCGAGAACTCACGCACCATCCCCTCCCTGCCTGTCTTCATCAACATCCTCGAATCACTCGAAGTAGCACCCAAGGATTTCTTTGAAGACATGTATTTGAGGAATGGACACAATTTCACAGTCGTCAAAAAAGAAGATCGGAAGACCATTGAAAAAGAGGATCGCGTGGGCTTCAAGTACCAATCCATCATCAACCAAAGTCTACTCAATCTCAACGTAGATATCGTACACCTCACTGTCGAACCTCATGCCGAATACGAGCCCACAAGTACGGATGGTTATGAATTCAAAATCGTCCTATCCGGAAAAATAGAATACATCATCGGTGAGGAAAGCACTGTACTCGAAGAGGGCGACTCCATATTTTTTGATGCACGTATCCCCCACTACCCCAAAGCCTCCGAAGAGCGTGTGCAGCTTCTAGTGATTTACTTCCTCTTTCCCTAAGAGGCATACTATATTTGCCGCCCTCTCCAAGAGGATAAGCGCATATTAGATCTCAGCAAACAGACAATAAATGAACCTAGAACAAGAATTGCAAAACAGAAGTGGCTCAAAGTGCGAACTCTGTAGCAGTACAGACACCCTCTCCATACACGTCGTATCTCCCAAATCTGGTCAAGACCTCTCCGAAAACACGCTGCTGTGCAGCACCTGTATCGAACAAATCCAAAACCAGGACAAAATCGAACCCAACCACTGGCACTGTCTCAATGACAGCATGTGGAGCGAAACACCCGCGGTACAGGTACTTGCTTGGCGTATGCTCAACCACCTAATCACAGAAGGCTGGGCACAAAATCTCCTCGAAATGCTCTACCTCGATGACGAAACCTTGAGTTGGGCCAAAGAAGGCATGATTGTCGACCAACAAAAAGCCATCAAACACATCGACAGCAATGGCGCTACACTTACTGCGGGTGATTCGGTCGTACTCATCAAGGACCTCAATGTCAAAGGAGCCAACTTCACAGCCAAACGTGGTACGGCGGTTCGCAACATTACCCTGACCCACGACAACCCCGAGCACATCGAAGGCAAAGTCAACGGGCAACATATTGTAATCTTGACCAAATACGTCAAAAAAAGCTAACCCCCTCTCTACAATTGCTCCCTCCAAAATTCACTCTTTTTTTTGGAGGGGTACGGAGCTACACATTGCTTCATATACATTATTTCTTTATCCTTGTTGATAGACATTGGCTATCATAGATACCTAGACTAGATCTCTGACTAGATAAACTCACCACACAATCAAAGACAAAACCACACCTCGCCATCAACTCCACCCTTGCAACAGGGTGCTACCTTCTCTTGATGCATACCTCTCTCTCATGCCTGCATTTCTGTTTGTGTTGCTTCTTCCCTTTTTTGCCTTAGGGCAAAACACTCCCAAAGAGACCTACGGCATCAAAAACCCTGGCAAGAACACCGCCAACAAATGCGGTGACTACCTCAGCATCTACAACAAACTGCCGGCTGATATCCGCTATGGGATCGAAGTAGTCGACCGCATGATCTACTTCTACTATCCCAGCGAGCACTACTTTCACGACATCTTTCCGAAAAATACAGACGGAATCGCCATAGACATCGTCAAACGACAACAGTATCGCTGCTATGACAAGAATAATCTACAGGACACTTGGCTCAACCAAGGGTACCTCATGCCTCCATTGTACAAGGACGAGATGATGAAGCGACTTACGGTCAACGAACAAGGGTTTGTCATCATCCCTTACGCTACGATCCCCCAACAGTTCGACCCCTTGATGATCGAGTGCAACTTGCTCATTCTTCAAAAGAAATACCTCTGTGGCTACCACTCCTTCTCCAACATGGACTACAGCAACTGGGGCATACTCAAAATGGGTATGTATCGTGACTCACTCTCAGCAGACCAATACCAAACTATCCACCAAGAAATTTCCAAAAACCTACACTTTATCGTGCCCTTCGCACGCAACAAAGCCTCCTTTGACAAACAAGACATACAACCGCTCTACGACTCTCTCCACCTCTCCGACTACCACATCAAGGAGATCTCCATCAAGGCCTACACCTCCATCGAAGGCTCACATGATCGCAACATTGAGCTCCAACAGGGACGCTCGCAAAGCATCATCTCTGCCTTGCAATCCTACCAGAGCCCCACGATTCGCTCGACAGTATCTGCACACGAAAACTGGGTAGAATTCTTAAACAACATCCGAGACACGCAGTTTGAGTACCTGAGTCGACAATCCAAAGAAGAAATCAAAGCACAGCTAAGCGATCCTCAATTGCTGGCACAGCTGGAACCCATGCTTCAGCACCACCGCAAGGCACTCATCGAACTCAAACTCCAAAAACGCTTTTCGTCCGAAGAAAACAACCCCGACATACTCAAGAAGTTCTTTGACCAAAACATCCAAAACAAAAACATCGAAGAGGCTCTCTATCTCCAAAAAATCATCTTTGAAAAAATAGAGGACCAACAGCTGCCAGATGATTTCATCGGTCAACTCGAAGTCCCCGAAGAGTCCATCTATGGGCCCCTGCTCAACAACTTTGCGATCCACCAGACAGAACACGAAGATCTCTTTCTCTACGACAACATCCTTCGCTTTGAGCAATTGCTATCTCTCATGCCTGACAACCTCAAGATCAAATACAATCTCACCACACTCAAAATCAAAGCGTGGACTCAAGGAGAACTGATCACCAATCGAGAAGAAGTCCAACAATCCATCGACGAACTAGAAAAACTGGGGCTGGAACAAAGCCTCATCAAAAGACTAAGAATCAACTACTTCATCATACTCACCGAATATTACTACAAGCAGCAAGACTTCACCAACAAAAACAGAGCACTCCGCGAAGTATACTGGTTCTACTCACGTATGGATCTCAGTGACCAAGACCTACTGAGCCTCTCCAAATACCTGGCTGTATTCAGTAAGTTTGACTGGGCCGAAGCGGTATTGTCCAAGCGCATCCATGAGATAGATGTAGACGAAGATTTGATCTTCTACTATCTCGCATTGACGATTGCCAACCCAAACAAAACAGCGCAGAACGACTACCGAACCTTTATGCTCAACGCCATAGACAAAAACAACCAACGATTCTGCGACCTATTCTTGCCCAAACCGCAGGGAGGCTACACCTTTCAGCTACTCAATGACAACTACCTTAAAAAAACATACTGCGAAAACTGTAAGCAATAAAAACTACGCTATGAACAGATTAGAACCGAATGACCAACGTGCCAAAATTGCCATTGCCTTGATATGGATAGTCGTTGCTTTGGATGTATTGTCCATGATCTCATCCTTCATTCAATACGAACTATTGGAATCCATCGCCAATGGTGACATTGTCTCTGATGAAGAAGCTACTCTCAATGATCTCCGCGAACAGGTCATCGGTTATGTCAGTATTGGGGTATTCATCATTTCTGGAGTGACCTTCATTCAGTGGTTTCGTCGAGCCTATGCCAACTTGCATCAGCTAGTCAAAAACCTCAACCACAGCGAAGGATGGGCTGCTGGCAGCTGGTTCACTCCCATCATCGGACTATACAGGCCTTATCAGATCATGAAAGAACTGTATACCGAAACAGAGAAATTCATTATAAAACATAGACCTACCTATCACACAGACAACCCTGACAAATACCTCGGCATATGGTGGACCCTTTGGATCATATCCAATATTTCGGGACAAATACTGATCAGATATACTCGAAATGCTGAAACCCTTGACCAACTGATCAACATGACCCTATTGAGCATAGTTGATTTACTCATCGCTATTCCATTAGGAATAATTGCCGTACAAGTAATCCGCAACTACACAAACATGGAGCAGGTACTCCATACGCTTTCTTTGTCATCGTCTAGCCCTACTACCGAGCCTACATCACCTATGACGAATCCCTCAGAAGACTAGCTCCTCAACACAAGTGAAGGCCCAAGATCCATAGATCTTGAGCCTTCACTTGTGATTTTGTCTCAAAATTATTTTTCGGAGAGTCGCGTATGGATTTGATTGAGGGTCATACCCATATAGTCATCCTGCGCATGAAGTTCCAACTTCTCTACCTCCTCGCCACTGGCAAGCATCGATGCAAACTCCAAGTTGCGAGTCATCACATCGCTCATCCTTTCTATTTCCACCATGTTGCGAGACGTGTTCAGCGTACGCTTCTGCAAATCCATCGCCCATTTGGCACAGATCAGCAATATCAACACAGCCAATCCACAGTGAAACATAAACGTCTGCATGTCCATGTAGTCCAACTGCGTAAAATACACACTGCTCTCACTTCCTGTCGAGAAACTCAAATACTGCAAATATCCAAACACAGCGTGATGCAGTACGATGACTATTGCCAAAGGAATTTGAATTTTCCAATTTTGATATGTAATCAATATAGTCGCACTAATGAAGGCAAAAAAGTGCATCTCAAACAGTCCGTGCATCTGATAGATGTACTGCCCCATAAATACACCAAACACTCCACTCGCCACATATTGATTCAACGAGGTATTCGGAAACATCTTTTTGGCTAAGAAATAAAGCACCAGCAACAATCCTCCGACACTCAAGCCCAAAAACCATGTGTCGTAAAACATTGACAAGAACAACCCGAAAACAAAATATCCTACCAACAACCGCTCGATCAATACATCCCCACGATCACGAATCTCTTGTACAAACCGATTGTATATTCCTTCTTCCGTTCTCAAATCAATACCCTGCTCTTGCATTCCTTCTCTCATTATATAATCCTAATATACGTTTTCCTTGCTCTACATATCCCGCCTTTTTCCCTAGATCAGACGGCAACTGACAGCCATATGCCTGCCGCATACCCTGAAACAAATCCAACGGAAGTTGCTCCCCCGCGATCAGTTTGGTCAGTGCCTTGTCGATATACCGTGTCTCTTTGCGGGTACAAAACCTTGCTTGATTATAATTGCCCTTATAATAAATCCTCGAAGATTTGTCTAGCACTACGCCCTGAGGAGTAGCATAGATCCCACACCGGTCTGAGATCACACCGGCTCGATCCCACACAACGGGAAGATCCAACTCATACTTGTCTCGAAACTCTGCCACGGCCTCCGCATCCTCCGATTGCACAATCACATAGGCCTGTACACTGTCTTGATACACACGAGCCAACCGTTGAAAATCCCTCATATTGAAACGCGAACAAGGACACTCTGCATTGAAAAAATGGAGCAAACTGTACCTGGACCGGTCGATCTCCATGAGGTCACTGACCCCTACATACTCTCCTACCCCTACTTCCACATGCCCCAGTGGCACAGGCGTAGGTAGCGCATACCTCATCTCGTGCTGCCAAAACAGCCACCCTATACAAGTCAATATCAGCATTGCTGACAGTGTAAATACTATAATTTTGATTTTCATACGCAGTCTCGTTAATAAGGCATCACCTTACTGTATTTCGCTTGTACAAATGCTTTTAACTCGTCCAAGACTGCTTGATTGAAGACAGTATCACCCTCAATTTTGGTTGGTCTTATTCCATTAGCTAAAAAAACCTTAATGTTATGCACTTTAATCAAACTCCAACTTAAAGGAGGTAGATTCCCTTCAATCCAGAATATTACTTCTGACGCCCTTCTTTCCATAGTTCCTCTAATGATAGGGAACATTATTTTTTCAACAAACCGTTAGCCTTGATTTTTCAGGGAATATAAAACATTTTTCACAGTAAACTGTCAAAAACATTATTAATCCATCAATAAATAGCACTATCCAAATAGACACAAACCACAAGTGTATTTACAACATATGTATTGATACACATACAACCACATGGAATAAGACAGCCTCTACATCCTCCACTGCCCTGTGAACGGATCGAATTTGAATCAACACTCATTTTTTGGATTTCATTTCTATGACTAAATTGAGCAGTAAAAAACGAACAACTATCTTCAATGACCAAAAACCGCTACACGATCTTAATACTTGCTACACTGATCCTGTTGCCACTACTGCTCTACTCGCTTTGGCAAGTCCAATCCCTCGAGGAAGATGAACAAACCGCCAATGAAATCTATGACAAGCAAATGGAAACCATTTTGTTTTCGCTCAATCAATATGCCGATGACATGATGGAGAGCTGGGTACGCAAACTCACCAACGACAGGTACCCTCTCGCGCAAAATGCGTCCGACCTCCTACTCGCCAACGAATCCATACAAATGCTCGTTCTGAGACAAATGTCCAACCGCTCCGACAGCATCTGTGTCAACGACTATGTACTGTCTACTGATAGCACACACCGCTTCGTCAGACAATGGTATGACTCCAAAGACTCGGTCCTACACCAGCTCACGCAGTACCTCGACGCGGGTTTTCAAAAAATACACCCTGCCAATGACTGGCACACTATCGACGGTCTACAGCCCGCCCAATCCGGGATCACCGTCATGCTCTATGATAGAGACTCTATTCTCTACAATGCACTCTTCATCCTTGAGACCAACTACTGGATCGAACAGACGCTTGGCGCGAAAATGAACGAAGCGGCACAAGACAACCTCCGACTAGCCGTCATACAATCCTCGGGATCGACCGACCAGTCCCACGTGCTATTCAGTACAGAGCCCTTTGATCTCCACAAGGACTACATTCAAAACGACCTGTGGATACTCCCTAGCACTGCACTAGCGATACAAACCAAGGGCGTCAGCTATGCTGAACTCATCCGTAGCAGAAGCCGCAACAACCTATACATCTTGCTCACCTCTCTGCTGACGATGCTCGTCGGAGCTACCCTCATGATTAGAAACATCCAAAACACCGTCAAAATCGCCCAACTCAAATCCGATTTCGTCTCCAATGTCTCTCATGAAATCCGCACCCCGCTCTCGCTCATCAAAATGTATGCAGAGACTCTCATGCTAGGCAGACTACCCTCCGAAGAAAAAAAACAACATTACTACCATGTGATCCATCATGAAGCAGGGAGACTTACCTACTTGGTCAACAACATTCTGGATTTCTCCCAAATAGAAGCCAACAAAAAAACCTACCACAAAGAGCCAGCTGATCTCAACACCCTCGTCCAACTACTGATTCGACGCTATACCCATACCTTGACCGACAAACAAATGAAGAGCTCACTCACCCTCTCTGACACCCCGCTCCCTGTCAAGTTGGACATACAAGCCTTTGATGAAGCCTTGTCCAACTTGATCGAAAACAGCCTCAAATACAGAGGAGAAAGCAACGAAATCATCGTCTCCACCTATCTAGAACCTGATCATGCCTGCTGTGCCGTGACAGACCACGGCATAGGCATCTCCGAAAGCGCCCAAACCAAGATCTTTGACAAATTTTATCGGGTAGAAAATGCCCTGACTCAAAAAACCAAGGGAGCTGGACTAGGGCTGAGTCTCGTCCAGCACATCATGGCTGCTCATGATGGCAAAGTCACAGTCGACTCTCAGTTGAACAAAGGCAGTACATTCACCTTACACTTTCCACTCAACACCACACACTCATGATACGAATCCTAGTAGTAGATGATGAACCCGCCATGCGCGAGGGACTCACAGACAACCTCCTCTTCGAAGGCTATCTCGTCGACAATGCGTGCGACGGCAAATCCGCTCTCCAAAAACTCAATGAAACACACTACGACCTCATGGTCCTAGATGTGATGATGCCCGAAGTATCTGGATTCGATGTCTGCAAGCAACTCCGCAATGCCAACAACCCCATCCCTATCATCTTGCTCACAGCCAAAGGAGAAGAAATCGACCGAGTCCTCGGTTTGGAATTTGGAGCCGACGATTACATATCCAAGCCCTTTAGTGTACGCGAATTGATCGCTCGAATCAAAGCCATCCTCCGCAGAACCCAACACTACAAGCATGACAGCACTCCACGGCAATTTGAGCGTATCGGTCAGATGGACGTAGATTTCAAGTCCTATGAAGCAAAAATCGGACATGAGACCATCAAGCTTTCTCATCGAGAATTCGAAGTACTGCACTTCCTCTGGGACCATCGCCAACAAATCGTCAGTCGAGACGACCTGCTCAAAAACATCTGGGGCTATGACGAGTTTCCAACCACACGTACCATCGACAACTTCATCCTCCGTCTACGTCAAAAGATCGAAACCAACCCCAACGACCCAAAAATCATCCTAACCGTCCACGGCATGGGTTACAAACTGCTATAAGAAAAATTGTGAGAAGGGATATGCACAGTATAGAACCTACATTAGGATCACATCAATCCTTCCTCCACCAGCGTGTTGCGAAGCACCTCGTGATGACGCCAAAACCCCTCGTTCATCTGCTCATACACCTGGACAAACTCCGGGTTCTCAAACAAAGACTCCATGACCGGATCACTTTTCAAAAACAAGAGTATCCAATACTGGAAATCATCCTGTTCGGCAAACTCACGAAAGTACTCCAAAGCCTGAGCCGTATCTCCTCGGTAAGCGTGATATGCAGTCATACTGAGTGGTTGATACATCGAATGATCCTGCTCAGCATACTCTCGAAACACTTCGACATATCGTTCTCCTTCTTCTACTCTACCCATTCGGCTAAACACATCTCCGATCTTAAGAGACTCATGCCGATAAATGTCTAGTCCTTTGGCATCCCGGAGACGAATGAAGCGATCATAGTACTTTTCAGCCATTGCATACTCTTTCTGGTAGTAATTCAACTTTGCTATTTCTTGTAGGATATCCATGCGGGTGGTATCCTTTTCTAGCTCGATGAGCAATAGATCAACCGTCTCTTCCAAATCTCGCGTTTCGGCACAACGAATAAAGGCCCGCACATAGTTAGAATAATAATTCTCTGGATTGTAATCCAACGAAACATCAATGTAGCGATTGGCTTCTTCTACAAACCCATTTTGAATCAAAGCATTGCTCACGTGCAAATAAATGTAGCTAGTCGTCACCGAATCTTTCACTTCTACATTGACCTGCAACCCCTTCAAAGCGTACTGCAAATACTTCGCGGTGTTGGGGATATAATTGGTATAAAAATCAGATAGGGTGTTGATGATTTGAGCAGAATTGGGACTATACGCTAACGCACGCTCCAGATATGGCACGGCAAGTTCATAAGACTTGATTTGCACAAAATAGTACGCCTTGGCAATCAGACTACTCGGATCATTGGGACTATAGAGCAGTGCTTTGTCTGCCGCACTGCTCAGCTCTTTCACATGTTTTTTATCCGTCTGATATATATCCATATAGTAATAAGAGAATGCCAAATAAGCGTAGGCCAATCCAAACTCTTGATCCAATTCCAATGCCTGCTCCAAATACATCACCGCTTCAGTCACTCCTTGGGTATTTCCCTTATTCAAACTTTCTACCCCCTTCAGATAAAAGTCATACGCCTCTAGATTATCCGTCGGAGCTTGAGCAATACGCGACTCCTCCTCTGGCGTGATGATCACTCGAATCTCGGCAGCAATATTCTTGGCAATCTCTTGCTGCAATTCGAAAATATCTCCGACCTGACGCACATATCGTTTGGACCATAGGTGTCGGTCACTGGCCGCTTCGATCAACTGAATATTGAGTTGGATACGATCTCCTATTTTTTGACCACTCCCCTCCACGAAATAACTCACAGGCAGCTCGGCGGCTATTTCAGCGACGGTCTTGGTACTGGCTCGATACTTTTCGACAGACGTACGACTGACGACTTTGAGCTCTTTGATTTTTTGCAGGTTATTGAGTGTAGACTCCATCAATCCATTGATCAGGTAGAGATTGGTCGAGTCATTGCTGTCGTTTTTGAAAGGCAGCACGGCAATCGATTTCTCCAGGCCCACAGCCTCTCTGCTCTGAGAGAGCCAGTAGACCCCTGTCGCACCCAAAAAACCCACCAGCACGATCATCAGATACATCCACCGCTTAGGGATTCCCTTCTCTATGCTTTGGGCGTCCGTTGCTATGATGGGTTCGTCGGTCACGCCCATGTGACGGTCGAGCTCCCCTGGAGGATAGCCATAGTGCTCACGAAAACACTTGATAAAATAAGACGAACTACCAAAGCCTACCTGATAAGCAACCTCCGACACTGTGTGTTGCTTGCCCCGTATCAACTCACGCCCGTGCTCCAATCGAATCTGACGGATAAACTGACTCGCAGACAAATCCGTCTCAGACTTGATTTTTCGCAAGAGGTTGGAGCGACTCATGTCCATCGCTCCCGCTAATTCGGACACTCCAAAATGCTCATCCGACAGATTCTCACGGACCTTTTCATTTGCATTCTGGATAAAACTGCTGTGCATAGTATCTAATCTTGAGGTTAGTTCTCTGTATTCCAAATTTACCCTTTTGCGTCATAATTTATATCGTTTCGTCATATTTGATACCTATGCCCCAAACTTGATTCTTTTCGCTACAAAGCTAATAACCCTGCTACACCACTCTTTTTGAGCTTTGCATCCAACAATAAACTTATAACAACTATGAAAACAAACATCTTAAAACTTACCCAATCTACTACACTCATACTATGTCTCATCGCCTCATTGTGTAGCTGTACGGGACAATCCTCATCAGGTCAGGGACAGACCTCCAAAGGAGACACAGAGAACAATACATCAACTACAACTCCCGATATGGACCTACACACGGCTGTCATCTCTGGCAACACAGATGTAGTCAAGCAACACATCCAAGCCGGTAGTGACCTCAACATCCCAGATCCATTCGGCGGATCGAGTCCTTTGATCACTGCAGCTCTATTTGATCAAGTGCAGATTGCTACACTTCTATTGGATGCAGGCGCCAAGATCAATTTCACCAACAATGATGGATCTACGGCCTTACACACTGCCGCCTTCTTTTGTCGCAAAGACATCGTAGGTCTACTACTCGACAGAGGTGCTGACCGATCCATCGTCAACAAGTATGGGGCTACCCCACTACAATCCATCTCTGGCCCCTTCGAAGAAGTCGTCGGTGTGTATCAAATGATGGGCAAACAACTCGAACCTATGGGGCTCAAAATAGACCTCAAATACCTCGAGCAAACCAGACCAGAAGTCGCTACAATTCTCAAAGGGTAAACAATGGAAAGAAGATACGACATAGATTGGCTCAGAGTCATTGCAATTGGGCTGCTACTGATCTACCACATCGGTATAGCTTTTCAGCCTTGGGGCACGCTCGTGGGCTTCATCCAGACTGACCAAACATTGACATGGCTATGGACTCCCATGAGTATGCTTAATGTCTGGAGAATACCCTTTTTGTTTTTTGTTTCCGGTATGGGTGTTGCGTTTTCGTTTAGAAAACGCACGCTTGTACAACTGCTGATCGAGCGAGCCAAAAGAATCCTTCTCCCTTTTGTTTTTGGAGTATTCTGCATCGTCCCGTTACACATATATCTGTTTCAGGCATACTATGATTTACCCGCAGACTATGTCCCCAACCCTGGCCACCTGTGGTTTTTGGGCAATATTGCGATTTACTTGTCTTGCTTGTTTCCAGTATTTCTATTCTTGCAAAGTGACCGACCTCTGGCACATGCACTGCAGCGTATATTCTCGTCACCTCTTGGGCTACTGCTTATGATCATCGCTACCATCGCCGAGGTACTCCTTGTACAGCCACAGATCTTTTCACTCTATGCACAGACTCTGCATGGCTTCTTCATCGGTCTGGTAGCCTTTTTCTTTGGGTACTGTAGTCTTTTGGACAGTACTGCTTTTGGCACGACTCTGCGTAGGTTTCGCTGGTATATGCTATCTCTCGCAGCTGTGCTCTATGGGATTCGGATATACGTCTATCACCTCACATCGCCCAATGTACTGATGGCCACAGAGTCTTGTCTATGGATATTCAGCGTCTTGGCCTTTGGTCAGCACTACCTCAACCGCCCCAGCCGAGCACTCACCTACCTCAGCGAAGCAGCCTACCCAGTATACATCCTACACATGATCTTTCTGTATTTGGGCTCGCTGTGGATCTTCGCATGGGACATCCCGGGTCTAGCCCAATGGAGCCTACTGACAGCCTTCACTTTCGTCGGGTCATTTGTGAGCTTCGCTATCATCCACCGTATCAATATTCTACGACCTCTTTTTGGGCTCAAACCCAAAAAGAGGTCGTCCTCTCACCAGGCCAACAACTAAGTTCGCCTCCTTTCTTCTTTGCACACGCTCCTTTTCAACTTTCACTCCTCTCCTGTGACAACTTGTGACATCTCTTTACCTTGGTGTGACACACGCTGACATGGCAGTGGCTTAGTTTGTTGAATAAACTCAAAACACAGCATACACCATGAAAACACAGATACTCCTCCTCGGCCTCTATCTCACCGCATGCTCCTTGGCACAAGCGCAGGACAGCCACACCTTGGCTTTACGCTTTCGCGAAAAACCCATCGTCCCCATGACCCTCAACGGCAAAAAAACTTGGGTACTCTTAGACACAGGTTCGGATATTAGCGTCCTCAATCTCCGAGATCAAGACAAGTACGCCTTTCATGCACACCAGGATTTCAACCAAAAAATCAAAGTAGCAGGCTTCGGTTCTCGTCACAACCAACTCCATGAAGTGACCAATGCCCAACTATATTTTGGAGAAATGCGACTAAAGACTGACTTTTACGCCTATGACATCACACACATCGTCAGTTCGATCCGAGCGCGCACCGGCAAAACCGTGACCGCCATCTTGGGCACCAATCTGATGCGACAGTACGGGTTTGTCATCGACATAGGTACCAGTACTGTCCATGTGGACTATCAGGTCAAAGAAAAGAAAAACAAGAAGCAAAAAGACAGTGCATATACCATCGCCAAAAACACCAAATAATTGAATACTCTGATCAAATTCGTATGTAGTCTGTCCCTCCTCTGCTCCCTAATCATCGCGCCTACCCATGCGCAATCCGACGAGGTAAGGAGCAATCTGGATCGACTCATGGACTGGATATATGACGAACTCTACGACGATCAACCCGACATTCCTTTTGATACGCCTCCCTCCAACCACCTCATACTCCGTGTGGACTTGAACAAAAAGTGGAGGTTCAACATCGGGGACAACCCCAAGTGGGCTACTCCCACGTATGCCGACGACAATTGGGAAAGCATACAAGTTCCATCTCGCTGGGAAAACCAAGGATTCAACGGGTACGATGGGATTGCTTGGTACCGCACGAGCTTTGACGGACGGCTCCTCGATCCCAAACAGAGTCACTATCTACTCCTCGGGCAGATCGATGATGCCGACGAGTGCTTTTTCAACGGACGGATGATCGGACAAAATGGGCGTTTCGCACCACGCTTTCGCACCGCCTACACTACGGACCGTCGCTACCAGATTCCTCATGAGAGCATCAATTTCGAAGGACAAAACACCATCGCCGTGCGCGTCTATGATGACGTACTCGATGGAGGGATCGTTGGAGGCAAGATCGGCATATACGCAGATTTCGATAGCGATCACCTGATCCAAGACCTCTCCGGACAATGGAAGTTCACCAAATGGGACAAACGCAACGCAGAGGACCCGAACTATGACGCCTCTGGGTGGGATGATATATGGGTTCCTTCTTTTTGGGACAACCAAGGCTACCGATCTTATGACGGAGTGGCTTGGTACCGTACGACATTTAGGCTGTCCTTCACGCCCAGCAGTGACAAAACCTACTACCTGCTCCTCGGCATGATAGACGACTATGACATCACCTATTTCAACGGCCAGCGCATCGGCACTACCGCGGATGGCAAAGGTTTTGGCGACAGCCAATCCTATGCCCAAATCCGTCTCTACAAAATCCCACAGGCACTGCTCCACTCCTCCAAGCCCAATACCATTGCGATCCGAGTCAAAGACCTCGGCCACTATGGTGGAATCTACAAAGGTCCCATAGGAATTATCGAAGAGTAAAGACCTGTCTAGTAGCCCTAAAACAACCGAATATCTCTACACCCACGACTATCCAGCTTGACATTCCTCAAAGGTGGAGATGAAATCTTTGAAATGCTTCTTGGTGCTGTCGGCATTGCGCACGACGATATAGATGCTGCGCTTGAGGCCATGCATGCTGATCGGTCTAAACACCAAATCCTTCTGATCCGAAAACGACTGGATGGCCCACTGCGGGATACACATCACTCCCAGGTCTGCATTGACCATCTCCAAGGCCACTTCGGTCAGCGGCACATCGGAGATTTTCTGTGGCAGGACATTGTTGGGCTTGAGAAAATGCTCGTACACAGATACCGTATCAAGCGGGTACGAATGGATCAGCAAATGCAAATCTGCAAAGTCCGCTGCCTCGATGTAGTCCTTGTCACTCAGCGGATTTTCTTTGTGCATCAGCATGCATACCTCGTCCTGCAACACCTCATATGACGACAGGGACTGGTTAGGTGACTTGATCGTGACCAAAGCCAGGTCTATGTCGTAGGACAGCAACTTGGGAATCGGCTGATGTGTCGCATCGTATACAAACTCCACCTCGATGTTGGGATAGAGCAGCGACATGTCTCGCAAAAAGGATGAAAACAACAAGTAAAATGAATAGCACTCCGAACTCACCCGAATCTTTCCTCCCGAGTCGTGCTTGATGTTCTTGATCTGGTTGAGTTTTTCGTCGATGGACGACAAGACATTGTTGGCCAGCTGATACAGCTCGACCCCTTCCTCGGTCAAGTCCCACTGGTTGCGCTTTCGCGCAAAAATCTTGAAACCCAATCGCTCTTCAAACTCTTTGAGCTGATGACTCAGTGCGGATTGGGTCAAAAATAGCTTAGCTGACGAATTGGCAATATTGCCTTCATCCGCGATGGTTTTGACTAGACGCAAGTGTTTCAATTCCATGAGCAAAACTACGTAATCTGATCAAGATGCTATTTGAAAATATTCGAGCTTCAAATCAAATATTCCTCAACTAACAAACTACGTAGTTTTAGCCGAACCCCCTTGCTTTGCGACTCGATTTTTGAGGACAACATACATGACAAACAACAAACCCCATCGCAATCTCCGAATTGTACGCTACATCTTCTACAAGGAGACCCTCGTGGACTTCAAAGAACACTTGTGGTCTTTCATAGGCTCCTTCGTAGGGATAGGACTGATTGGCTACATCCAAAACAGCTATCTCCCGACCGCTGACAACATCTTTTTGATTGGTTCCTTTGGTGCGTCAAGTGTACTCGTGTACGGTGCGATCCAAAGTCCACTCGCTCAACCTCGCAACCTCGTCGGTGGACATCTGGTCTCTGCGGTGATCGGTGTGACCATCCACACCATCCTACCTCACCACCTCCTCATCGCTGCGCCACTGGCAGTATCACTGTCCATCGTACTGATGCAAATCACCAAAACGCTACACCCTCCCGGTGGAGCTACGGCACTCATAGCCGTCATCGGTACCGAGAGCATCACCTCGCTTGGTTATTGGTATGTATTGTATCCTGTCTTTTCTGGGACTATGATTCTGCTAGTCGTAGGGCTAGTGGTCAACAACATGACTTCCAGGCGTCGGTATCCCACCGATACAAAATACACCCGACTACTCAAAACCAACCTCCCTCTCTCCAAACTCATCAACCTCAAAGAAAGACAGTAGAAAAGCAAGTACCCAAGTACGAATATCACACTCCAGAAACCATTTAAAAAAAGGGGAGAAAGAAAACAAAGACATAATCAACAAGTTGTATGAGTCGATCAGCAAACTTCCGCAGTGACTCGACGAGAATTTATAAAATAGTGCAGATCTGAATCACTGAGTGATTACAAACCTCTTCGTCATCACCTCTCCTTGATCCGTGGTGATACTTAAAAAATAAACCCCTTGAGTCATACCTTG
Organism: Reichenbachiella sp. 5M10; assembly: GCF_002742335.1. Taxonomy (NCBI): domain Bacteria; kingdom Pseudomonadati; phylum Bacteroidota; class Cytophagia; order Cytophagales; family Reichenbachiellaceae; genus Reichenbachiella; species Reichenbachiella sp. 5M10. Next base: position 2,890,832 of record NZ_MDGR01000007.1, read on the forward strand.
TATATCCAATCGGTATGAGCTATAGCCAATAGGGTTTAGCTGGAAATTTTGAGACTTTTCTCCGTTCAAAGAAAAAATATGAGCATCCTGAATCAACACCTCTTGATTTGCCTCCAGTGTCATACTACCGTCCCTCACGATCGATGGATATAGATTAATCGCTGTTTCAAAATAGCTTGGAATTGACAGTCTGATTTGATCAAAGTACTCGAACCCACCATCAAAATCCACTTGCTTCAATCGATAGTAGTTCGTGGTAGATTGGACGGTTTGATCACTATAGGCATATTCGATTTTGGCGTTCGAATTGCCATGTCCAGCTACGCTAGCAATTTCTTCGTAGTTTACCCCATCCTCCGAACGTTCCACAGAGAAATAGTCGTTGAACATTTCAGTAGCTGTAGCCCATGAGAGCACAGCAGATCCTGAACTCTGATCCCAAACTGCTCTAAAGTAGAGTAACTCTACAGGTAGTGAGCCCTCTCCTCCATTTCTTACAAAATCCTCAATAGTACCAAAACTATCGTCACTCAAATCATCTATATCCCCTTCTGGCTGTGATCCATTGTTGGTCACACCATCGGTAGTTCCATCCGTGTACACTTTCCCATCTCCTGTAAATTCCCCATTGGTACCCGAAGCAGTTATATCCCCTTTCACAACCAATACTCCACCTGCCTCGATATTTGCCCCGGCATTATTCTTACCCAAATCGAGATTTTCCATGATAATCAAAACATTGTTGGGACCAATATTGATCGCTGCACCACTATTGGCCGTAAAAATCAAGCTCCCTCTAATGATCAAAGTATCAATCACAGACAGCGTCTTATTATTGCCTGTAAGCGTGACCGTTTCGTCAGAAATCACATAGGAATCAATTGTCACATTTTCTCCGATACTATATCCTGGAGCAGTACCACCCCAAGTCACACCTGTAGCCCAATTGCCATCAGCCACAGATATTCTTTGGGCAGATGCTGACACCCCCAACAAGTAGAAAGCAATGACAAAAACAATGGTATAAACACTTTTCATAAATCACGCACATTAATTAGAACATCTAGTCAGGGTTGCTCCAAATACCACTCGATATTCGAACAACATCTTTAGAGTTGGGGAAGCAAAGGAAGGTATATCCTCCTTCTTTCCCTTATCAACACCTCTTAATTATCTCAAATCACCGACAATTGAGTGTTTCCACTGAGTCGCTCCTAGGTAAAACCATTAGCTAAACAACTCCTCGTACAATATACACTAGCCGTTGTCCCTAACCTGTCAGACAAACCATCAAGAACTCACTAAGCTGCCTCAACCTTTTTCTTACGCAATGCGAAGACATTGCCCAGTACAATCAACAAGACACCTCCCCATGTATACCCTGTCAACTCATAACCTTCGAAGAGTGTCGAGAGCAATATCGAAATGATCGGGATCACTACGAGAGCGTAGGCCGCCTTGTCCGCACCGATCTTGCCGACTAGAGTCAGATAAAATCCAAAGGCGGTGATGGACCCGAAGATGGACAGATACAACAGGGACAGTACATATTCGTGGGTCCATTCGAAAGTAAATTCTTTGCCCAATGCCAAGGCCAGCAGGGCCATCATCAGCGCACCATACATCATCCCGTAGGCATTGGCCTGAATGACAGGAATACCCGAGGCAGAGTTTTTGGCTGAGGCGATATTGCCTAGCGAGGCAAGCAAGACTGAGCCCATCGCAATCCCAGATCCAAGCAAGATCTGATTCGAATACGCCATCGAAAAGAACTCCTTGCTAAATATCATCGCTGTACCAGACAGCCCAAGGAGTGCCCCCACCATCACACCACGATTGATAGGTTTACCCATCAGAAAAAAGCCAAAAATGGAGTTGGCAAATACGATCGTAGAAAAAGCTACCGCCATTAGTCCGCTAGGAATGTACTCTTCCGCTTTGTAGGCTAACCAGTAGTTGATCCCAAAAAGGAAGGCTCCCTGCAAAGCCATAAATCCGTGCTGTCGCAGCGTGAAGCGCATAGGCAATTGACGCACCACACAAAACAGCATCATCAGCGAACCTGCTATGACATACCGGTATACGACAGAGAGCAGTGGATCGACCACCCCGAGCTGAAAAGTGATCACAAACCAGGTAGAACCCCAGATCAGCGCGGGGACAGCATAGAGAAGAAAGTTACGTGAAGGCATGGGGCATTTAGAATGATATGTGAAAACATGGCTATACGCAGCACAGCCAAAAAGTTGGGTATAGCATAACCTTTTATCGCAGATAGATCATTTTTCCGGTTCTAACTGACGACCCATAGTTGATCCGATAAAAATACAACCCATCATCTACCTCAGCACCTCCAGAGTTACTCCCGTCCCAGCTCACAGACACCTCCCCTGCCAACTGCTCCGCATCGAGCAGCGTCCGTACAATCTGACCTGTACTATTGAGCACCTGCACCCGTACTCTACCGCTTTCGGGGATCTCACAACGCACCGTGATTTCCGTATCAAATGGATTTGGATAGGCATTGATGACTGTCAATTTCTCCACTGGATCTTTCTTCTCATCATAGTTGAGATAATCATCTATCGTGGTTTCGAAGGTGCCATTGCCATGCGTCGCGACGATGAACGTACCATCCGAGGAGCGGTAGTCAGTCATCCGAATGACGGAATTGCCGATACTCTCGTGAGCCTCCTGTACCCATAAGGTAGCACTACCATCCAGCTCCGTGGTGCTATACAGCCCCACACTCGTGGCAGCAAAATACTTGTACTCGCCGTCTGCCAAAGGGATGATCTCGCACCATCGCACACTGGGCCCTCCCCCACGACCATCTGCATGCTCTTCGAGGTTGCCACTCACATCTACCACTGTCTGACCACCATCCGAAGTAAAAAACACACTCGGGAAATAATAGTTGGAATATGTAAACATCATCCGATCGGCATCCAATGGGTCGATGGCGACACTGGATATATTGCCACTGACACGCTCTCCGTCCTCATCCGTGACTACCTGCTGGTAGACGAAAAACGTTTCCGCCGTATCAGTATGCGCTGCAATCGTCTTAAACACCGTCCCTAGCGTCGTCCCAAAGTACAGTACATTGGCTGGAGAAGTCGACACGTCCATGGCAGACACACTAGGAAACGGCAACTCCGTACTCTCAATCTTCTCCCAATTGACACTAGTTGGTTCTTGCACCCCTGCCGGAATTTGCGACAGGTTGTTGTTTCGCCAGACGACTGACCCACCGGCCATATACATGCGGTTGTAATTGTTTGGATCGAGTACAAAAGGATTGATGAATAGGTAATTTTCTCCTCCGACAGGATCTACCTCCGCAAAAGACGTCAAATTGTTTTGGGCATTGAGTGAAAGCCGAAAAGTCTGCCCCTGCTGAAAAGACGCGTACCAGTATACTTCGCCAGGGGTCGTCGCAGCATAGGAACCATCACCTCCGAGGATTTCCGTCCACGGTGTATTGGCATTTCCGAGGGTTTTCATATAAGTACCATTGTCCTGCATACCTCCGATGGCACGCAGACTCCCCACGTCTCGACTGAGCGCTATCGTATAAAACTGCGACGACACATAGCCGTTATTGAGCACCGACCAATCGGGTGTATTGGAGAGATTGTCCGATGTATAACGCACGCCTCCATCGTTGGCACTGAGCATCTGATTGGGATTGGACGAAAAAAACAAAAGTTCGTGTTGATCTGGATGGTGATTGGGGTACTTGGTCCCCCCAGACCCCTCTGGATCATACCCTCCAATCCACGCACTATTAGGTCCCCGAAAACCGTTGTCTGAGCGGTACAGGTTGGTCCCGCCGATGTATACCACATCCTCGTCTGTAGGATGTACTCGTACGATCAGGTTGTAACCGTCCTGGGTATCCAGTGCTGGCAGGGTATCACTCACTCCAGGGAGATTGATGGATCGATCCAACCATCGATTTTGATTGTATTTCCACAGGGACAGTTGGTCTCCGTCCGTCAAAAAATATAGTGCATCTTCGTTGCTTGGTGCAAAAGCCATGACCGTACGATGATGCACCAAGGGTAGATCTGCTGGCGTGATAGAATCCCAAGTATCGGTCGCCGGATCATAGACATAGTACCCGGCATATCTCGTGTGATAACCTAGCGCAGTGAACGAACTGAGCGTGGCATAAATTTTCCCAGAAGGGGTAATCATTACATTCGTATAAAAGGGTGCTCCGGAATCGTTGAGATCTTCTATGGGCGGGGTGAGAGACTCTGGGTGAAGCAAATCTGGCCCTAGCACGACCTCCCAAGAAGCCCCCTGATCCTCAGAACGCACAATACAACCATAGAGTGCCGCATAGATGACTCCTTCAGGATCGATGGCAATGCTCCACACATAATTGAATGGACTCTCAAAATCCTCTGGACGATCGTTGGATGTGGACGGTAAGATGTCCCAAGATACTCCTCCATCCACTGATCGATATATTCCGTCACCTCTCAGCGGCGCACCAATCGAGCGTGACGAATTGCCTCGTAGTTCGCCGGTACCGTAATACCACTCCTTCTCGTGCCCACTACGTTTGTCTTGTACTAGACAAGTCACACTATTGAGCGCAGAAGGACTCGTAGTACGTGTCCAATTGTTGCCACGATTGGTAGAGCGATACATCCCTCCAGACACTCCTCCCGCCAGCAGTATATTTTCGTCTGTCACGTCGATAGCCAAAGCTCTCGTACGTCCTCCAACATTGGTTGGTCCGAGAGGTTTCCATTCGCTCTGATTGACACGCGCACTCGCTCTATGCTTGACCCACTGGCGCTGTGCATAGGATATTTCATCATGATGAATCAAAGCAGGAATAGCGTGTGTCACCGGGTTCACAAGCTGCCTCAATTCGTATTCCAGTCTCAGTTGCGGATTTTCTTGCGTACCAATTGCACTCGGTGCATCGATGATTGCTAGGTCAGACTTCGTGACGGATCGATCCTCACAGCCCATCTCCGCCAAAATGGACAAGATCAGTATCCATCCTAGACATATTCTTTTCGTTCTCTTCATAAGCTCAGTATAAACCCCAAAACACTCCCTAAGGCTGAGGTTCAGAGTCTTGGCAAATTAATAAAAGCTACGCACTCTCAAGGTCACCATAGACTGCAATAATGTATTTTTTAAGTTTAGATACTTGTTGTATTTTTAAGCCCGAATAGTTGAATCTATCTAAAGCAACATATGAACAGTCGCAATTTTATCTGGTATGCCCTTCCCATGATGTTATTTCTCGCCTTGATGTGGTTGTACGAACCGTGGTTCTATCAGCGATACATCGTGAGTGATGACATCAATGACATCAAAAAAAGAAACTTCACCATCGTCGGACACAAAGGTGCCTCTGGGGTCGCTCCAGAAAACACCTTGGCGGCCTTTCAAAAAGCCATGGACATGGGGGCAGACATGGTAGAGATAGATGTGCACTACACCCTTGATGGAGAAGTGGTGGTCTTTCACGACGAAGACGTAGATCGCACCACCAATGGAACCGGGAAAATCCACAAAATGACACTCGAAGAGGTAAAAAAGCTCGATGCAGGATCGTGGTTTGGTGATCACGAACAGTACCGTGGAGAGAGAATACCTACACTCCAAGAGACGCTTGACCTCATACATGGCAAAATGGAATGCGTCATTGACATCAAATCAAAAGGTCATGAATACTACGACGGGTTCGCTAAACGTGTGGTCGAAATCATCGAAGAAAAAGGAGCCAAAGACTGGGCTGTCGTACAGGCCTATGATGAAGCCTATCTTGAAGAAGCCTATGAGGCTGATTCTACCATTCAACTCAAGAAAATCATGATGGGTGAAGATGAAACCCACCTACTGGCTTTCTACATCAACGCCAAGACCTTCACGGATCACCGCAACAAGCATGAGTTTTTTGGCACCCTCAACCCACACTTCACCACGCTTTCCCAGCGCAGATTGTTTCGTTTCAAAGCACGGGGATACAAAGTATTCACCTATGTAGTCAACGAGCGTGAAGACATGATCAAAATGCTCAACATGGGAGTTGATGGCATCATCACGGACTTTCCAGACAGGATGGTTCAAGTCCGAAAAGAGCTTGAGGAGATCGATAAACAGCGTTTGGCAGAAAACAACTAGACGTATCTTGACTATCCAATTCAAAAACGGCGAAGAATACTACAACAAGATCTACACCGTCTTCAACCTCAGCGTTGCAATCACCCTCTTGCCGTTTGGCTACTTGGTACTGGAAAAGCACAGCGGTAGACTAGAAAGCTTACCCATCAGTTCGTGGCAGCTTTGGGTGATCACCCTGCCTCTCCTATTGATCATTGCGCTATTGATCCGATGGTCACAGCACACCTTCAAAGCAGAAAAAGAGGCCGCTAGGCAGGTCGAAGGCCTTCGCCCCAAACTCTTGGCATTCTACAACTGCCTTTTCAAGCGATTCGCTGTGTTCACAGGCATCAGTGGTCTGAGTACTGTCATGCTCTACCTCACAGGCAGTGGTTTTTTCATCATGGCCTACGTTGGGGCTATGATCTTCCTATCACTAAGCAGACCCACACTCAACCTAATCATCGAGGCGCTACAGCTCAACCCCACCGACGAACAAATTCTAATAGAGAAAAAAGACATCCCCTAGAGAAATGGTTACCCAAAAAAGAAACCCCATCCTTTTGTCAAGGATGGGGTTTCTTTTTTTCGACAAAGGCAACACGCCTTGTCTCACAATACTCATTTTCTATTATCCTTGGATACCAACTCCTTCGGCCATCACATAGTATCTTGGGTCATCCACATCTGAGAGGATGATCTCTTCAAATTTCGGATTGGCTTTCATCAATATGTTTTTACAATCAGGGCTGAGATGTTTCAGCTTCAGTGACTTCCCTGCCTCTTCGTACTTGTTTACTATATTTTGAATGGCTTCTACTCCCGAATGGTCGGAAACTTTCGAATCGATGAAATCAATCTCCACCTTGTCCGGATCTTCGCTAAGGGTAAACTTGGAATTGAACCCTGTCACAGATCCAAAAAACAATGGTCCCCAAATTTCATACACTTTGGTACCATCCTCTTTGATGGTTTTGCGTGCACGGATCTTAGTTGCATTTTGCCATGCAAAGACCAAGGCAGATACAATCACACCACATACGACCGCAATAGCCAAATCGAAGATCACGGTCACTCCAGATACCAAGACCAATACAAAGGCATCCGCCAATGGGATTTTGTGCAGGATTCTAAAACTCGACCAAGCAAAAGTACCAATCACTACCATAAACATGACCCCCACCAATGCCGCAATTGGGATCTGCTCAATGTATGGAGACAAAAACAAAATGAATGACAACAGCATCAAAGCTGCCACGACACCTGAGAGGCGACCTCTCCCTCCCGAGTTGACATTGATCATAGACTGCCCAATCATGGCACAGCCTCCCATCCCTCCAAAAAAACCATTCAATATATTCGCGCCACCTTGAGCAATACACTCCCTGTTGCTACTACCACGTGTCTCTGTGATCTCATCGATGAGTGTCAATGTCATCAATGACTCAATCAAACCAATCGCCGCTAGGATCAGCGCATAAGGAAAGATAAACACCAAAGTCTCCCAGGTCAGTGGAATCTGCGGAATCATAAACGACGGCAAACCACCCTTGATCCCTTCTCCTCCACTCGCCTGCACAAACGACTGTACAGTAGCAGTATCAATACCTCCAAAAATGACAATCAAGGATACCGCTACAATGGCAACCAACCCTGCGGGCACCTTCGAAGTGAGCTTAGGCAATCCAAACATGATACCCATAGTCACCGCTACCAAGCCCAGCATGGTCATCAAATCTGACGTAGGGAGCCATTCGCCTCCCATCTTGAACATCCCCAACTGAGACAGAAAGATTACAATGGCCAAGCCATTGACAAAACCAAGCATCACAGGATGCGGAATCAAACGCACAAACTTGCCGAGTTTGAATACACCAGCAGCCATCTGCAGCAATCCCATGACCACCAAGGTCGCAAACAAATACTGAACTCCTGCGCTCTCGACTCCCGGCATCATATCATTGCCTTCCTTGACCAGAGACACCATCACCACAGCGAGTGCTCCTGTAGCACCTGAGATCATCCCGGGTCTACCGCCAAACAATGCTGTGACCAGCCCTACCATAAACGCACCGTACAACCCAATCAAAGGATCAATGTCCGCCACGAAAGCAAATGCTACAGCCTCAGGCACGAGAGCCAAAGCAACCGTGATTCCGGACAAAATATCATTCTTGGCATTCTTGGTTTTGTTCTTAATCAATTCAAACATGATGTTTTTCGATTTTTCTAATTTGAGGCGCAAACTTAGCAAGGCTATCCATCAATCGCACAGAATCCTGCGAAATCTCCAACAATTAGGAATTTTACCGATGTTTTGATCCTCCAACCCGGCCGATACCCACCCAAAGAAAACCAAGCACTCACGCAACATCTATCCCCTACCTAGGTGGAGATTTCAAATCTCGAATCCAAAACTTTTTAAAAGTGTGGCTATGTTTGCGGCCAAATTCATCAACCAACCGCTGAATCAAATACAATAAGCATGTCAGAAAAAAGAGTAGTAGTAACAGGAATGGGAGCCGTCACTCCCCTAGGTAATGATGTCAAGACTTTTTGGGAAAACGCCGTAAAAGGCACCAGTGGAGCAGCCAAAATCACACGGTTCAACCCTGAGAAGTTCAAAACCCAATTTGCCTGTGAAGTCAAAAATTTTGATCCCAAACTACGCCTCGATCGCAACGAAATCAAACGTACTGACCTCTACTCCCAATACGGAATTGACGCGGCGATTCAAGCCATCGAAGACTCTGGATTTGATTTTTCAGCCATGGACCCCTTTGATGTAGGAGTCGTATGGGGCACTGGACAAGGCGGACTGGAAACCTTGGAAAAGGAAGTCCAAAACTATACTACCAACGGTTTCGAGCCTAAATTCAATCCCTTCCTCATACCAAAGATGCTTGGCAACATGGCGGGAGGTATGATCGCTCTTCGCTATGGATTCATGGGCATCAACTTCTCCACGGTATCGGCCTGCGCCACCTCCAACACCTCCATCATGGATGCCATGAACTACATCAAACTCGGCAAAGCCAAGATCATTGTCACTGGCGGATCAGAGGCTCCCGTGACCGAGGCGTCTATTGGCGGGTTCAGCGCCATGAAAGCTCTCTCTACCAGAAACGACTCCCCTGAAACAGCTTCTCGACCCTACGACCCTGACCGTGACGGATTCGTGATGGGAGAAGGTGGCGGAGCACTTGTACTCGAAGACTATGACCATGCCAAAGCTCGTGGCGCACACATCTATGCAGAACTCGTCGGCGCATCAATGACCAATGATGCCTACCATATGACTGCCACTCACCCCGAAGGGTTGGGCGCATATCAAGCCATGAAACTGGCACTAAACGAAGGAAAGATCACCCCCTCCGAAGTAGACTACATCAACACCCACTCTACCTCTACCCCGGTAGGCGACATCAGTGAGCCGCAAGCCATCCGTCGCTTGATGGATGGACACGACAACAACGCATCCATCAGTGGCACCAAATCCATGACAGGCCACTTGCTCGGAGCGGCTGGAGTCGTAGAAGCAATCCTATCGATCCACAGCATCACACACAACATCATCCCGCCAACTATCAACACCGAATCGATCGACCCTGTAATCGGAGATGATCTCGATATCGTCATCCGAGAAGCCCGCGAAAAAGAAGTAAAAGTAGCCATGAGCAACACCTTCGGTTTTGGAGGGCACAACGGGATCGCACTGTTCAAAGAGTTCGCCTAAATCATCGGCGATGATGAGCTTATTTGAAACGACTTGTTTCAAGTATTCGGCGAATTATCTATATTGAGCGAGGTTAGGTATTGATCAAGCCAGCCTTACTTAACCTCGCTCAATCAGTTTTGGAACATTATCTAATTATCTCACTAAAGATATAGTATGGATATTGACGTCAAAACGTTGTTTCTCTTGTTTTCGGCTGGCAATTTCATTGCACTCCTGTTTTTTGCAGCATACACGCTACTCTATGGGGACCGTACTCCTATCCTACTTCTCTTCATTTGTGCCAAAACTCTTGCGACGATCCAGTGGATGTTCTTTGCCTTACGTGGGACTATCCACCACGACTATTCCATTGTGCTCGCCAATATACTATTGATTTTCTCCCTCTTCTTTGAGATCTACTGCATCAGCTACGCCAAGCAAACCTTCGACCTCAAGCATTTCCTCAGGCTCAATATCATCCCTGTCGGAATCAGCCTCTTCTTTTTTGTATTTGCAGGACACCCCTCTCACATCCGTGTTTTGATCGGCTCGGCGATAGTCGCGATCTACTTTCTCGGAGGAGGTATCAATATCCTACTTGGACGTCACAATACCCGCATCCAAAAAATCATCGGACTGGCTTACTTCCTCGTTGCCTTATTTTTTGTCTTTCGATCGTTTTGGGCCCTCTCCGCAGACACCTCTATCGCCCTCCTGACCGACTCCCATGTACAGGTCATCAGTTATATCCTTCTCTTTCTGGTATCCTCCCCCATGTCGATTGCCTTGCTATTGATACTCAAAGAGCAAGACAACCTACAACTCCAGTACCTCAATCAAAGCAAAGACAAGTTTTACTCCATCATTGCCCATGACCTCCGTGGCCCTCTGAGCAATCTACTCCAACTGGGAGACCTCATCCACGACGAACAATACAAATACGACGAAACGAGCCGCAACACACTCATTACTTCTGCCTTCAAAAATGCCAAACTCACCTACAACTTGCTCGATAGTCTCCTCGAATGGGCCAGTGCCAATTCGGGACTCATGACCTACGCGCCACGGCAACTCTCACTCGAATCGATGGCCGAAGAATGCATCAACTTCTATACGCTCAAAGCAGAAGCCAAAAACATCACGCTCATCAATTCGCTCCGTCCAACATCCTCAGTCTACGCAGACTATGACATGACCCTCACGGTGCTGCGCAACTTACTATCCAATGCCCTGAAGTTCACCCCGAAGGGAGGCACTATTGAATTCATCGCTCAAGAAGGACCAGAACACTACCTATCAATAGGTGTCAAGGACTCCGGTATAGGCATGAGTCAAGAAATCATTGAGCAAGTATTTAGTTTAAAAATACTAACCAGTACTACCGGAGTAGAAAACGAAAAAGGTTTTGGCTTGGGCCTGAAACTGTGCAAGGATTTTGTCACCAGAAACAAGGGAGGAATCTGGATCGATAGCAAACTTGGACAGGGGAGCACCGTCTGGTTTAGTCTACCAGTGGCTCGAAAAAATCGCCCCTAATTTTTCCTACCCTACAAGACAAAATAAATCCCCCAAAGGACAACCAAAACCCATATTTTTCGATAAATTCATCCAATTTATTTTGAATGATTTTTCAATGATTCATCCTAAAACAGAACTAAAATTCATCAACGATGTGGTGGGATACGGGGTATTCGCCACTCAACTCATCCCTGAGGGGACGATCGTGTATGTCAAAGACAGTTTGGAGCTGGTCATCGCTCCCAATGAATACCGACAACACAACCATGAAATGCGAGAAGTCATTGACAAATACTCGTACATCGACGAATCTGGCAACAGAATCGTAAGCTGGGACTTTGCCAAGTATGTCAACCACTGTTGCAACTGCAACAGCATCAGTACAGGCTATGGATTTGAGATCGCCATACGAGACATCCACCCAGGCGAACAGATCACGGATGAATACGGGATATTCAACATCGACCAAGAAATGGAATTGGTCTGTGGGGAATCGTGCTGTCGCAAAAAAATCGCACTCGATGATTTTGACAAACACTACGAAGCATGGGATGCGAAGATCAAAAAATCGATCGCTCAACTCCCTCAAGTAGCACAGCCTCTTATGGGCTTTGTCAATGAAGAGACTAGAGAAGAACTGGACCGCTATTTTGCGAATGCAGACCAATACAAATCCGTCTATGCGCTCAAGTACCATGGCGACCTATATGTCGAGCAGGATCGTACACCCATCGCTACTCTACCGCTAGACAACCACATGGCTCCATCAGCCATGGCTAGATAAATCGTACTGACGAGCACAAAATACTAACCCATCGAGAGCATCTCTTGATGGGTTTTTCATGCATTGCTCTCAATCAAATAACGCAGCATAGGCTGGCGGCATGGCTTCCAATGGTCGAATCTCCGCTCCTTTGTAGTACACTTCAGCCGCTTCACTTTGGAGCTGTATCTTGCCTCGGATCAGAGGGGTCATCTGGCCATCCTTCTCGTACCTTGAGTGACGCAGCACCATGACGATCTGCCCATTGACTATATGGACACTCTTGTCTTCAAAGCATATCAAATCCAAAGTCGTCCACTCTCCTGCTACTTCATGATTGGCACTACGCATGCAGTAGCCTCCGCTCTCTTGACCCTGCCCCATGGGCAAAAAAGGCTGACTCACATCCGCTACAGGACTCATGACTCCCTCTGGAATATATGCTCGGATGTCAATGGCCGAAGTGGCCTGACTCCAATAGTCTCCCATGTGCCCCTCCATGATCTGAAACTCCTGCGACAACATCCAGCTCCGCCAATACTCCACACCAGGTTCGCCAATGGAGTGGTACAATATCCCGGCGTCCTTGAGCAAATGCTCTCTTGGTGGCCATTGCTTGTCTCCCCATTTGACCTGTATCCTAAAGTGATAGTTGTCATACGCTACTTTGCTGATCGCACATCCGTAGTATTCACCACTGACTTGTAGTACGGGTTCCCCATCTTGCTCAACCATTTGGAAAACACCGTAGCCTTCGGGGTTGAGTCCCACCGGCGGAATCTCCACACTGTCCTCGTCTAGAGGCACTGCTCCCTGATAACCATACTGATGCTTGTAGCTGAGATAGGTATCCCACTGTGTCATGTCCGCATCAAAGAGCGGCTCCCACTTCGATTCTTGACAACTGATGAAGACTCCGGCCAAAACCATGGCTAAAAAACCGTGACTATTCAAAATTGATTTCATAAGCTAAAGAGACTATTTGGGTAAACTTACTTCTCTCTATCGACACACCAAAATTCACGTACAACGAAGGGGCGTACAAACAGAAAAAGGCCACACCTACTGTGTGGCCTTTTGTCAACTATTGCTATGTAAGGGGATTCTATCTTTATGAGTTGCTCATCTCTTCGAATTTCTTCTTGATTTCAGCTTTGGTCTGCTCAAGCTCATTGGCCATGTTGTCGTAGGTTCTACTCACGTCTGATTTCACGGCGTTCCAGTTGTCCTTGGTTGAGCTTTTGACTTCTGCCAATGCATTGGACACATCCTTTTTGGTTGCTTCAAGTTCTTCCACCGCCTCTTCGAAGTTTCGCTCTACAGGACCTTCATCGATGTTCATTCTATCCTTGAGGTCATCTATCGAATCATCGATATCGTTTTCCATGGTCTCCAATTTTTCAACCAGCTCTTCTTTTTGTTGCTTGAAATCGTCTGCCAATTCGTTTTTATCTTCTTTGTCACTTTTTGCTTTCTCTGAACAAGAGGCAAAGGTCAACACCGCGATCATTACAAGTGAAACAAGTGACCATGCTGCTGTATGTTTGAATTTTATAGTTTTCATAGTTGTTATTATTTGGTATGCCTAGTAGTGTCGAAAAAGCATGCCAGACTAGCGTATGGTACTCCAATAGGCTATTTGTCCGCTCTGGCCTGCTACATGGTTCTACACTCTGTGGTGATGACTGCACAGAGTGTGGAAAATCCATGTCGTACAAAAGACCAAAAGCCACTTCATTAACGCAACAATATTGCAAGTAAGATGCTTTGAATCATCTTTGCCACTCACAACACATCAAAACTCATGCATACACCCCAGCACTACGACGCAATCATCATAGGTGGCAGCTACTCTGGTCTATCAGCAGCGATGGCTCTCGGTCGCTCCCTCAAAACCGTACTACTCATCGACAGTGGAGAGCCCTGCAATCGGCAAACCCCACATTCTCACAACTTCCTCACTCAAGATGGAAGCACTCCTGCGCACATCTCCCAGTTGTCCAAACAACAGGTCCTCAACTATCCTACCATCACATGGCTGGATGATCGAGCGATTCGAGGGCAGCACGAAGACCAGGTGTTTAGGATCCGTACAGCCAGTGGACACGACTATACCAGCAGCAAACTCCTCCTCGCCATGGGGGTCAAGGATCAAATGCTCCCAATCCCTGGGTTTGCCGATTGCTGGGGGATTTCAATCATCCATTGCCCGTTTTGTCACGGCTATGAAGTCAAAAACCAGCCCACCGGCATACTGGCCAATGGAGACAGGGCGGCATTTATGGCACAGCTCCTGGCCAACTGGACCACTGACTTGCGCATCCTCACCAACGGTCCCTCCACGCTCACCATCGAGCAACATGCTACACTTGCCCAAGCAGGCATAGCAGTCATCGAAGAGCACATTTCAGCATTTGAGCATCGCGACGGCCAATTGCATAGCGTCCAATATCAAAACGGGGACAACTTGCCTCTCCCTGTACTCTACGCCCATGCTCCCAATGCCCTCCCTACGGATCTGGCAGTACAACTGAGCTGTACATTGACAGACGAAGGATTGATCCTCGTAGATTCCATGCAGCAGACCAATATTCCGGGACTCTATGCTTCGGGTGATTGTACGACTCCACTCAGAAGTGTCGCCAATGCCGTAGCAAGTGGCCAAATGGCCGGAGTGGCTATACTCAAGAGTTTTCAGTTTCCTGAATAAAAAGTAGGGAGCAGTCCCATACGGACTGCTCCCTACTTCAAACCTCTCACTGGCCCGCCAGCATAAATGTAATGGGCAGTACCATCCGTACATTCACGGCTTGCCCACGTTGCTTCCCAGGCTTCCAATCTGGAGCCTCCTCCAAGATCCGAGCGGCTTCTTCATCACAGCCCCCTCCTATTCCTTTGACTACTGTCACTTCACTGATCTCTCCGAGCTTGTTGACTACAAACTGTACAAATACGCGTCCCTGCACATTGTTGACGCTTGCTTCTCGCGGGTACTTGATGTTGTCGCTCACATATTGGTAAAAAGCAGCAATCCCCCCTACCGGCTCGGGTTTCTCTTCCACCACCAAAAAAATCTCCTCGGCGACTTCCTCTTCCGGTTCTTCGTCCACTACAAACTCCATCTCCGCGACCACCATATCTTCCGTGACCTCTACATCCATATCCACATGGACCTCTTCCAGCACCACCTCATCTGGCACTTCGACAACTATGGGTTGTTGGATCGTCAGCACAGGAGGTGGCGGTGGCGGTTGGTTGGTTTGTGGTATATCAAAGACCTCCTCAAACTCCGCTTGCTCGAGCACCCATTCTTCGACGATCGCCTGATCCTCCACCTTCCACTCAAACGCCAAATTGACCCCCGCCAATGCCAGCGCCAACCCTACAAAAAAGAACATTCGGCTCTGTCTACGGTTTTTGTCTGCACGATGCTGCTTCCATTGGATCAATTCATCATAATCTTGCGCTTTCAGTACCAAAGCGGGAACCGTATCCTTCGGAAGTGGAGTAGTCTGCTTTGCTTGTCTGGCATTGCTCTCCATCAGCTCCTCCTTCCACTTACTCGTGGTTTTTTTATTTGCGACTTTCATCATTTTATGGTTATGAGTTGTGCTTATTTTAGAGACCTAAGTTGGTCAAACCTCCGCATACAATGAATGACTCAGTCCTAGTACGATACATGATCTTGATCATGACAAATCACCACGCCCACTTTTCACAAGTCTTCAAAACCTAGAAACAAGTCTTCTGTCTCGCTGTGCGATTTTCACATATTATCGCTATCATTGACATTGGTGAATTTCACCCATTAGTTCAGCAATAGGGCGCCTATCAGATATATGAATCAACAACTGGAAAACCTCATCACTGCCGTCGTGCTATTCATGGTGAGCATGACAATCGGCCTGTTGGGGTTCACGATCATCGAAGATTTGGGCTTTGTCAATGCCCTCTACATGACCATCATCACCGTGGGCACCGTAGGGTTCACGGAAGTCAAAGAGCTGAGTCAAGCGGGCCGAATTTTCACCTCCATATATATCCTACTGAACCTCGGGATGTTCGCCTACATCGTCTCGGTTTTGTCCAGTTATTTTTTCGAAGGGAAACTAAAATCAATACTCAAAAACTACAGATCAGGCATGGAAATCAGCAAACTATCCGGACACGTAATCGTATGCGGCTTTGGGCGAAACGGCAACCAAGCCTGCGAAGAACTCATGAAGATGGGACAAAAATTTGTCATCATCGATGTAGATCCAGAGATCAAAGACCAAATTCCGGACCACATGAAGTGGTTCATCGGTGATGCCACCAAAGATGAAAACCTCAAAAGCATAGGGATTGAGAAAGCTTCGTCCATCATCATTTCCACTCCATCGGATGCTGCCAACGTATTCATCACGTTGACCGCCAGGCACCTCAACGAAAAAATCAAAATCATCGTCCGTGCCTCCGAAGTAGAAACAGAAGACAAACTCTATCGTGCTGGCGCAGACAAAGTAATCATGCCTGACCGGCTAGGCGGCATGTTCATGGCACAGCTCGTCACCAAACCCATCGTGATCGAGTTCCTTGATTTGCTCAATGGCGTATCAGGGACGAGCTATCACCTCGAAGAAGTGGGCTACACACAACTCAAAGCCAACTACCGGGACAAAACCCTACGTGAGCTCAACATCCCATCTACCACTGGCGTCATCGTACTGGGCGTCAAGGACAACATCAAAGGACTCATCCCAGGCCCTTCGGCAGACACTTTCATCGGCGAAGACGACTACCTCATCCTCCTCGGGTCTGAGGCTATGCTCCAAAAATTCATGAAAACATACACCAGCTAGCGCACAAAAAGGTACTGTTATCATATCCAATAGAATCACTCAAAAATGTATTTTTGATGCCGACTAGGGAAGTTTTCAATACAGTACCAAAAATAAAAGGCTGTCCGAACCGAACAGCCTTTGGTATTTCATCTATCCCACGGGACTTACGACACAGAGATCAACTCTATATCGAAAATCAAAGCCGCAAAAGGAGGGATATCTTGCCCTGCTCCGCGCTCGCCATAAGCCAAATCATAAGGAATGTACAATTTCCATTTGTCACCAGGCACCATGAGTTGCAAAGCCTCAGTCCACCCTGCGATCACACCTCCTACGGGAAACGTAGCAGGTTCGCCCCGCTGTACCGAGCTATCGAACACTTTGCCATCGATCAACTGACCTGTGTAGTGTGTCGTCACTTGACTCGCAGCGGTAGGTTTCGCACCGCTCGCATCACCTGATTCGATCACTTCGTATTGCAAACCACTCGCGAGCGTCGTGATTCCTGCTTTGGCAGCATTCTCTTTCAAGAACTTCTCCCCAGCTTCTTTGACTCCTTTGTGAGCACCTGCTTTGATCTCACTGATCTTCTTTTGGAGCACTTGGTTGATCTCCTCCGGAGAAATAGCGCACTCACCTGCAAATGCATCCGAAAGTCCTCCAATGAATGCATCAAGATCCAATGCTTCCCCGAAACCCTCGTTTGAAAAATTCTGCCCTACACTCTGACCCAGACCGTAGCTAAACTTCTGGTCTTCTGTATTTAATTCTGTTGCCATGTTTATTCTTTGTTTTGCCTGCAAAGGTAGAAATTATTGACAGACCAATGTGCTGATTCGTGCTTTGATCCCTTCCCTACCAAAATTTCTCTCTCATTTGCCTACACCCCGTGTCATCACATAAAAAAACTCCCCAAACACATCCTACTGGACAGGTTTGGGGAGTTTCTATTTGGCTTCCTTGCGCGGCTTACTTACTCGCAGCTACAGGATATGATTTCATCAATTTCTTGATCTTCTTTGGGACCGTTTTATCTCGCTTTGCTGGTTTTTCGTTGACAGTAGTCACCATCACCCCTTGCCATAGCAAGTCCTTGTTGTCCGCATCATACATGTCCACGACCAGTGTCCCTTCTTTGTAATCACTCTCACTATAGGTGGTAGTAGCAGTTCCTCCTGCTCCATAGCCCCAACCCCAGCCACGACCACCATACCCTAGACCCGAATTGTAATCGGTATAGGCCGTAGTGCTTGATTTCTGATCCACGACTATAAACAAGGTAATCACCGCATCGGCATCTGTATTGACCACTTCCATGCCTCTCGCGCTAAACTCTGCCTTCAACGCATCCAAAATTCGCTTCTTGTCAAATTCATTGAGTGTAGAGTCACTTTTCTTTTCCCACCCGGCAAACGTGTAAGTCTTGTATGTAGAAAAGTCAGCGTCTTTGTTGTAGTCACTTTTCACTTGTGCAAGTGAAACATTACTGAGCAGTACGGCACACCATACAGCTACTACGATTTTCAATATTCTGTTCATATTTGTGTGGATTGATTTCAATTTACTTCTTGTTTGAAGACCAACAAACATACCCAAAAAAGTAGGTACTCATCTATCTGCCTCTCTATTTTCTTCACAGGTCGAATCAAATCTCGATCTTCGCACCGAGCACTTTCAGAAACTCTCGGATGAAAGCAGGGTGCGCGGGCCATGCAGGTGAGGTCACGAGGTTGCCATCGACATAGGCTCCATCGACAGGGATGTCCTGAAACTCCCCTCCTGCTAGTGTCACCTCTGGCCCCACCGCTGGATAGGCAGTCAGCTTGCGTCCCGAGACCACTCCTGCGGCAGTGAGTATTTGTATCCCGTGACAGATGGTCGCCACGGGCTTGTCCGCTTCGAAAAACTCTTGGACGATCTCGATCACACGGTCGTTGAGCCGAAGATACTCTGGTGCTCTACCTCCCGCTATCACCAGTCCCTCATAGTCCGACGTACTGACTGCATCAAAATCATAGTTCAACGCGAAGTTGTGTCCAGGCTTCTCGGTATAGGTCTGATCTCCTTCGAAATCATGGATGGCCGTCTTGACGATATCGCCTTTCTTCTTGTCTGGACACACGGTGTGCACCTCGTACCCGACCATTTCTAGCATTTGAAAGGGTACCATCGTTTCGTAATCCTCTGTAAAATCTCCTGTTAGGAATAGTAACTTCTTCATGTCATTGGTTTTTTTAGTGAATAAATATTTGTGCACCCGTCGACCCTTGATAGAGAGAACGGACGCTACATTTCCTTACGAATCAAAAGCAAGGGAAGATGAACTTTTGCCCTCCTATTCGAAGACAATGTCTAGCTTTTCCATCACGGCTGACGAGTCGGATTTCAAGTAGCCCATGACAGAGCCATCTCCATTGATTTCGATCAGTCCGTAGTTGAGTGCATAGACGATATCCCCCTGTCTGTGCCGGTTGGGTTCCTGACGCTCGTCACTCCAGCCATGCGTCAGCGAGCTAGAGGTGATGTCGTAGACCTTGCGTCCGTTGTAGTCCAGTTTGGACATCTCTCCGATGTGTCGGTCACCGGTGAGGAATATCGGCTTCTTCACCTCATACTTCACGAGCATTTCGAGCATCTTGGTTCTGTCCTGAGGAAAATTGGCCCACTTCTCGAAGATGTGCTCCTCGGGCAAGAACTGTATCCCAGAGGCAAACAAATGCACATCTGCAGTGGACTGAGCCAGTTCGTTTTCGAGCCACGCCCACTGTGCCTCACCGAGGATAGTTCCTTCGGGGTTGGGCACGATGGTGTCGTTGACCAAGGGCGTCTCGTCTCTGAAGTAGCGCGTATCCAACAGCAGCACTTTTACCTGCATAGCCGAATCCCCTAGCGTATACGTCCCATAGACGCCTTCACGGGTTCTGCGTACGTCATCGACCGGCACATCCAAAAAGTCGAGCAATTCCTGCTGACTCCCCACTTTGGCTTCATACTCCTTGCCTGCATTGTTTTTGCCAAAATCATGGTCGTCCCAGGTCCCGATCACGGTCGTGGCAGCCCTCAGCGCCTGATAGCCAGGGTGCATCTTTTGTTTTTGGTACTTGGCGCGCATGGTGTCCATGTTGTCAGTATCGCCATAGATATTGTCACCGAGCCATATCCAGACATCGGGAGACTCTGCTAGGATATCATCCCATAAAGGCTGAGGTTTGTTTTGGTTGCTGCACGAGCCAAACGCGATTTTTATGCTTGTTTTAGGAGTGGCTTCTTCAGCCGAAACCTCCTGAGACTCGTGAGACGTAGGTCCCGTACAGGCCGCCATGATTCCCAAGAGAATCATCGATAGGTACTTTTTCATGTGTTGAGTTTTGTGTCTCACAATGATACCATTCGAATAAAAAGTATATGTAAAGAAACCATGAAGCCTATGTTGATATAGGTGTCAAAACGTTAAAATATGAATCATAAAAAGCCTGCATTCGGTGCTAACAATGAGCAAGAGGGATGAGCAACAAAGACCTAATGCAAGAAACCGTAAAGCCCTGACGCTACTGCCTCATTCGGACGCCCGCATTGATTTCAGAAAGGGCGTAGCGCATCTTGATTGCCAAATCACTAGTTTTGCGGGCTAAAGAGACACACCATGGCCAAAGCGCAAAGTGAGACGGGGAACACACCTCCCAATGAAGACGGAGCTACTCCTAAATTAAGTCCTGAACAGATCGATCAGTGCATCGCTGCTTTGGAATCACTCAACAGCGACACCAGCCAGATCTTTGACATCCCCAAAGACAAACGCCTCTCTCTGCTCAAAGCCGCTGGCCTACTCTCCCGCCCCAGCAAAGAAGAACTCGCTCAACGCAAGAAGGAAGCGAAGAAACGCATCAAAAAGAAAATCGCTGCGCAGGACAAACAGTCTCGCAATGCCACAGGCATACGCTCGGCACGTGAAGCATCCGTCTTCGTCGCACCGACCATGATCGCACTCACAGGGGCCGAAGCAGAAAAAGAAGTCCTCCTCGCTTCTCCTCGCCAGTGCTACGTCTGCAAGGAAGAGTACCACCGACTGCACCACTTCTACGACACGATGTGCAAGAGCTGTGGAGATTTCAACTATGCCAAGCGTTTTCAGACGGCGGACATGACTGGGCAGGTCGCACTCGTGACTGGTTCACGCCTCAAAATCGGCTACCACATCACACTGCTCATGCTCAGAGCAGGTGCTACGGTGATCGCCACGACGAGATTTCCCGTCGACTCGGCACTCCGCTATGCCAAAGAACCCGACTTTGAGCAGTGGGGACACCGCCTCAAAATACACGGCCTAGACCTGCGCCACATCCCTAGTGTGGAGATCTTCTGCAACTTCATCGAGCAACAGTACGACCGCCTGGATGTCCTCATCAACAATGCCGCTCAGACGGTGAGACGTCCCTCGGGCTTCTACAAACACCTCATGCCCAACGAAGGCCGCAGCACCACTGAGCTCCCTCCATTTGCTCAGGAGCTGCTGCGTGATCACGATGCGTGCCTCGACGAACTGCGCCAGCTGAGTGCAGGCTTTGCCGAAGGGCAAGGCAAAAACCTACCCGTCACTTGGCACGGCAAACAACTCGGGATCGGACTCAGTGCCTCGGCACAACTGTCACAGATCCCCTACAGCATCGACAATTCACTGACTGCCGAAGAGGTATTCCCTGACGGAAAACTGGACGCAGACCTCCAGCAAGTCGATCTGCGCAAAACCAACAGCTGGCGACTCAAACTCGGCGAAATCCACACCAACGAAATGCTAGAAGTACAGCTGGTCAACTCCGTCGCGCCTTTCGTGCTCTGCAACCGCCTCGTCAACCTGATGAAAAAAGACGACACAGGCATGAAGCACATCATCAACGTCTCGGCGATGGAGGGTAAGTTTCACCAGTTTCACAAAGAGGACCGTCACCCCCATACCAACATGGCCAAGGCTGCCCTCAACATGATGACGCTGACTTGCGCCTCGGACTTTGCCAAGTACGGCATCTATACCAACGCCGTGGATACAGGCTGGGTGACCGACGAGGACCCCGCCGAACTGGCACGCAAGAAAGAAGAGGAGCACGACTTCCAGCCGCCACTCGATATCGTGGACGGTGCTGCGCGGGTACTCGATCCGCTATTCGATGGGATCAACACTGGCAAACACTGGTGCGGCAAGTTTCTCAAGGACTACAAACCGACCTCTTGGTAAAGAAACCCCTACAGAAAAGCGTATCGCTCCAAAACAAAGACACATACACCCAAAGAAAAACCAAGCCAATACAACAACAAAATCATACCATCAATCCCCTAACTCGTGCTCCCAATCACCTACACACTCACCCAATCGACACAATGGATCGAAACACTCCATCGCCAGTTGCCCTCTACCTTGGCCGACAATACCCTTACACTGCTCCCTGAGGTAGGCAGTGGTACAATCAGGGTATTTGAGATCCAGCCAGGCCTCTATGTCACCTACATCGATGTGCAGCTCAACCAACCCGTCCAGCTCCATCGCGTCCCTGCCTCATCCAACGATCACTTCATCGTCAATTTTCATATCTCACAAACCACCATCCTCAAAGAAACCGAACACAACTCCTACCAACTCGGACTGAGCAACCAGAGTGTTTTGCTCTCTTCCGCCATGACACAGGCCAAACTGAGCCTCCCTACGCACCAGCCCATCCATGTATTCAACATTACGTTTTCGAAAGCGTGGTTTGAGACCAACCTCCAAGAAAACAACAGTACGCTGAGCCACCTGCTCTCCCAAGAGGTCGGGATCTACCTCTTCGAAAACCTCGACTATACCCTGAGTCAGACCATCGCAGGCTTCCGCGCCCAGCCAGAGCAATTCAGCAAGATCAATTTGTTTGCCCGCGTACTACAGATCCTCTCTCACTTCTTTGACAAAGTCGAAAACCGAGCCCATACACAGTCCAAATCCATAGCCCCCACAGACCTCAAAGCACTGATGGCCGTACGACACGCGCTAGAACAAAACTGGGACACGCCACAGTCCAACGAGACCCTGGCCTCCTCGGCAGGAATGAGTCTCTCCAAATTCAAAGGGCTATTCAAACAAGTCTTTGGCATCACACCCTACCAATACCACCTCCAGTACAAACTCGACAAAGCCAAAGAAATGCTCCTCCAACAACAACACAGCATCTCCGAAGTGGGGTACCTCATCGGCTACAGCAACCTGAGCCAGTTTTCGAAGGCCTTCAAAAAATACCACGGCCAGTTGCCACGGGAGATCCTCGGTGCCTAAACCCACCCCATCGCTGCGGTCATCGCATGATTGACCGATTGGGGCAGGGCTCTGGCTTTTGGGGATAGTATGATGCGACGGAGGGTGGTTTATTTGTGCACACAATCAAAAACCAAAACATGCAAGCAACAATCAAAAACCTCCTGACACCTACGTCATTGTTCCTCACTTTTGTACTCACACTGGCCATACCGCTGGTGAGCGTAGCACAACAAGGCTTTTATTTCGGGACGGGCTTCAACACCTACATGACCCACGAAGAAGTCCGAAGCAGTGACGGGCAGTATGACTTTTCGCACAGCACCCAATCCAAAAACGACGGTTTCCTCTCACAATCCCTCGGAGACTATGGAGTCGGCCTCTCCTTGGGCTTTCGAAAAAACATCAACGCTCCCAGTGGAAAAAACATCCTCACACTGGATGCCCAATACTACTACAACTACCAAAACGTCACCCTAGACAATGATTTTGATGCCTTCCGCATCAAGACCACAGCCCACTACAACCACGGCTATCGCCTCGCTCTGGGACACCACTTTGGGATGATCCACCCCTACCTCATCATCCAGGGCATCTACCAAAACATCTCCCCCTACAACAGCAGCATCGACAATGACGGCATCATCTACGACGTGGATGACGATGGTACCATCCTCGACACCACCCTCAAAACCAAAGGAGACAGTTTTAGCACCGAGGTGTTCAGCTTCATCGGTGGATTCGGGATCGAAGTACCCGTACACCCCAAGTGGACAGTCAATGTCGAATACATCCCCATGAAACACGTCGAGTACGGCCTCCGCTCGGTCAGCAACCCCGACAACTACTTCGCCAACGGCCTAGTCATCAACCAACTCCATGTAGGGTTTAGGTACTTCCTATACGACCCTTTCGGGAAATAACCCCCCACCCGCGGACCTGCCCCGCAGTTCGGTCGGTGGGTATTTTGGCAATGGCAGGCTCGAGTCAAGTCTCATAGTGCGCCCAAAAAGACTATAGGCATGACAGGAAGGAAACACCAACAACGAGCGGACACTCTCCTCTATTGTAGGTCTTAGCGGAGATCAAGAGCGGAGGGATTCCCAAAAGTAAACCTGATGCGATGCGCCGCTGCTTTAGCATCTTTTTCAATCTCAAAAATGTACGTTTAGACGGATCTGAGGGCGGTTTTTCAAACCACGTGTGATCGGAGCTTCAAACACACGTCTTTGGAGGCTCAACCACGTGTGGTTGGCGTGTCAATCACACGTGGTTGGCGCGTCAAACACACGTGGTTCAAACCGCAAACACAGGTGGTCTAAAACGGGCTCTTTTTAGTAGGTCATATTTGAGCTGAAAATGCAAGAATTTGGACAAGGCAACAGGCTAATATTCGGTTGATTATTTGGTGATTGAGAAAGAGAATATGGCGGTATCGGTATGTCATTCATCTACCGTACGGGCAGGGATATTGAGCGAGCTCCCCTACTCTTAGAAAGTTGCAACCTGCGGCTTGACCGTACTACAATTAGCTATTAAATGTGGAGGGTAGATGACCATTAGATTTAGATCATCAACCGAATGAATCATACAACCCAACAGAGTTCACTTTACACTACCGTCCAATTCAGGTTATTTAGGATCACTGCAAACCAGTCTCACAGTGCACGACAGGGAGAGAATACCAATAATGAGCGAACGCCCTTCTTTATTTTAGGCCTTAGCGGAGGTTAAGAGTAGAAGGTGATTTCTTTCGAAACTAATCATTTGTAACATTCGTTTTTAAGAACATTTGCAGCCTTCACCCACAATCCATTGACAACAAGAATCTGCTTGACAGGGACTTTTATTTTTATTGGAACAACCACAATTTGAAGTACTTGCACAAGTTTTGACGCTATTACCAGGTTCTTCACATGCAATACCATCATTATCAGCATCTAAATCATTTCTACACTCTGGATCCGCATTAAACGCCGCTTGCGCTGCTGACTGAGAAGTGTAATTAGCACAGTTCGTGTCTCTACATGGAGTTGAAAAATCGTCAACAGAGGCAGTTTCACAAGAAAAAAGGACTACTAAAAGCACTACTATCCCAACAGTTTCTTTTATCATTAGAATATATATTTAGTTAAAAATAATTGAACTCAATGGCTTGATATAGAATATCATACCAATTTTATTTCCTCCTACTGTTGCCATATTCAAAGGTTAAATGAAATATTTGACACAAAATTGATGATAACAACCACACAAACCCCACCTCCCTAGTGGTCTTTATATCGTTTGTACCCGGACTGTGTCCGTTTTAGTTAATACGCTAATAATGTTATTCTTCTCGATGGGCTACTGACACCTTTGGGTGCAGTAGAGTAGACTTTAATTGCTGCGTCGGTCTAGGTGTAGCAAAATAGTCCAAAGTCGGCAAAGTATCAAAAGAAATTGGCAGTGGTCTATGGAGCACTGTCCCATGCTTTCGTAGCACCGGTGACGAAAGCTCAACAGAGGAAAAGCACATCCTACACAAAGTCTGCGCAGACATAAGCCCTCTCGGGTTTGGAGTCAGCATCCAGATGGGGCTTTGGAAGCCATGTGCAGGACTTCGTCAAAAGCACTTGATGTTGTCGCTACTGGGCTGCTTGCTTATTGGCTTTCTTCTCCGCTTTGCTCACACCGATGGGGATCGTCGCATAGATATTCCACGAACGATTGTAGTTGTCATCTGCTGCTTTGCTCACGTCCACCAAGCCAAAATAATAGTTCACCCCTAGACTCATCCCTTTGTCGGGACGCAGGGAATACCCCAAGCCGACGGTCGCACCTGCGTCCAACCGGGCATAGTCCCCTTTGACTTGGTAGCGGATCTTCCCCTCATAGTCCCCCGACTCGATCTCAAACACATCCTCTGCGGTACGCAGCAGCCCTACCTGGGGTCCCGCATTGAAATACAAGCGGCTCTTCAGTTTGTAGCGTACCAGCAGCGGCAGCTGAATATAGGACAGCTCCCGGTTGACCTTGCCTTGGGCCAAGATGATGTCCATGTCTGGATCCCCCGTCTCATAGGCTTCCAATCCCTTGCCCCCCATTTTGGAGATCATCAGACACGACGGTGCAAAGGACCACCCTTCCTTCATTTTCACATCAAAATAGAATCCCAATTGAAATGCCCCCAGTCCGGCCTCTTGCTCCAAATCTGTCATCTGCGACATGCTCAAGCCAGTCGTCAACCCAAATTCTAGTTTGTCCGAATTGAGCTTGTCCCCCAACAGCAATGAGATGAGGACCTGACCATAAGATACCGACTGCATCAGCAATACGCAATAAACCAACAAGACTAGCTTTTTCATAGGAGGTAGGATTCGTTTTCATCCTAAAACTAGGCTTTTTCGACGCGAAATGCACACTTCGTCTTTTTTGTTTGATTGATTCTGCATTTGCTTGCTTTACAATGCATTGAAAATAAGCTACCTTCGCGGAATCATTTATTCAAAGTAAAACAGCAACATGGTCATCTTCAAGAAGTTCGCATTTGATTCCGCCCATTTCTTGCCCAACGTCCCAGAGGGGCACAAGTGCAAGAACGTACATGGTCACACGTATCATTTGACCGTATTTCTCGAAGGGGATCTGGATGAGGATTTTCAGTGGGTGATGGACTTCAAAGACCTCAAGGATGTGGTCAAGCCAGTCATCGACAGGTTGGATCACAACATGATCAACGACATCCCAGGACTAGAAAATCCTACTGCCGAGCGCATCACCGTATGGATTTGGGATCAGATCAAGCCACACTTGCCGTTGTTGAGTAAATTGGAACTGAACGAAACACCGACCAGTGGAGTGGTCTACGAAGGAAAATAACATGAGTACACAGCAGCACGATATCGAAATCATGGCACCCGCTGGCTCTTACGAGTCACTGATGGCAGCCATCAAAGGAGGCGCTAATTCTATCTACTTTGGCGTAGAGCAGCTCAACATGCGCGCACGCTCATCCAACAATTTCACACTCGAAGACCTCAAAAAAATCGCCAACATCTGTGACGAGAATGGGCTCAAGTCCTACATCACGATGAATACAGTGATGTATGATCACGACATGAACCTCATGCGATCGATCGTCGATGCAGCCAAAGAAAGCGGCATCTCAGCCATCATCGCAGCAGACCACTCGGTCATGAACTATGCCAAGAAAATAGGCTTCCCGATACATATCTCTACACAAGCCAACATCTCCAACATCGAGACCGTCGAGTTTTACTCCGTCTATGCCGATGTGATGGTCATGGCCCGTGAGCTCAGCCTCATGCAGGTCGCAGACATCACCCGTGAGATCAAAAAAAGAGACATCCGTGGCCCCAAAGGCGAGCTCGTACGTATCGAAGTGTTCGCACATGGCGCACTATGTATGGCCGTATCAGGCAAGTGCTACCTCAGTCTACACTCGGATTTCTCCTCGGCCAACAGAGGAGCCTGCGTACAAAACTGCCGCAGAGAGTACACCGTCAAAGATGACCGTGGCAATGAACTCAAAATCGACAATGAGTACATCATGAGTGCGGCGGACCTCTGCACGATCGACTTCATGGACAAGGTCGTCGAAGCAGGCGTCTCTGTATTCAAAATCGAAGGCAGAGGCCGTGCTGCAGACTACGTCTACACCACCACCAAATGCTACCGAGACGCAGGTGACGCCATCAATGCAGGCACCTACGGACCGGAGAAGTTTACCCAATGGAAGCTCGACTTGGAGAAAGTCTACAACCGAGGGTTCTGGGACGGCTACTACCTCGGTAGAAAAATGGGCGAATGGAGCGAAGTACACGGTTCCAAGGCAACCACTAAAAAAATATTGCTAGGCAAAGGCGTCAAGTACTTTAGCAAACTAGGTGTGGGGGAATTCCAGATGGAAACTCACACCCTCGAGAGTGGAGACGAGATCATGATCACAGGACCGACCACAGGCATCGTCACGACCAAGGTAGGCGAAATGAGGGTAGGCAACCAACCGGTCAATCAGGTCAAAAAAGGAGACAACTTCTCCATCGCCATCGAGGAGACCATTCGTGCCTCAGACAAGCTGTACAAAATCATACCAGCCTAAGGCGCATGTTCAAAATCATCCACTACCGTGACAAATGCATCGGGTGCTACGCCTGCGTAGAAATCGCCCCCGATCGCTGGCGCATCTCCAAAAAAGATGGACGCTGCACACTCGTGGGATCCAAAATCAAGAAAGGCATCTACCAAGTGGATGCCTTTGACGAGGAATTGGAAGAAAACAAACGAGCGGCTGCCAGCTGCCCTGTCAACATCATCAAGATCAACGGCAAGTAAGCCCTGTCTCCTCTAGAGGATTTCTATCTGTTGTAGTGCTTCTGCAGACCATTGACGATATTCCACTGGGCCAGAAGATAGGTCAGCATGACCCATATACCCGCATTCTCCATGGGGAGATAGTACCGATCCAAAGCCAGTAGAGCATCCGATAGCAGGAAGAGAATCGCTCCAAATATCACCTGACTCACTCCTTGCTGGTCGGAGCGACCGTTTCGGTAGATGGCACTCAGCACCATCGCGATGAGAATCAATGCATAGCCCGCAACAGGCAGCTTCAAGTCTCCCAGGTGAGGCCACAACGCCGACATCAGCACACCAAACACAATCAAGAAAGGCACGGCATAAAGCAGTTTGGCCAGTGCATTGGGAGAAGGACTCTCAGGTACGACTGCCTTGGCAAAAGACTGTATATAAAGTAGGTGCGCAACGGCAAAAGCACCCAAGCCCAACAGAAAATACATGGGCTGATCGTACATCAGTACCGAGTCTCCTACAAACGAGAAAATCAAAGCTCCTGCTGCCCACAAAAACGATGGCGTCAATCGCCCGGTAGTGCCTTGTCGAAAGTACACCAACAAAACAGGCATCAGTAGTGGTTTGGTAAAATGCCGAAAATGCGTCGCGTCAAACATAAGCGCCAACAACTCTGCTACGCAGACAGTGACAAACACATATTTCAAGATTTGGTGAGATGATTTCCCTTTCATGATCAAACTTCTGTTACGACTGGCAAATTACGCACACTTTTCGAAAATAGGTAAAGAAACCCAACGGCCGACATGGCAGCACACGCATAAAACACCCTCGAAATATTCGAGAGATCATTGGCATAAAGCCAGCCACTCAACAGTGCCCCCAAACCTATCCCCACCTCCAAGAAAATATACATGGTAGCCATGCCTCTCCCTCTGCGGTTGACATCACTGAGATCCACTGTCCATGCAAATACCGTAGGAGAACAGAGCCCTGACCCCAGCCCATAGAGGACCGCCGTAAACAGCAACAGAAATACTGAATCAGCATTGGCCAAACACAACAAGGCTATACAAATGATGAAACTCCCAACTTTGAGAACGGGGACACGCCCGTACTTGTCCGAGGCTTTGCCCGCTACGATACGTACCAGCAGGGAAGCCACCGTGTAATAGGTAAAAAACAGGCCCCTCGACATGCCCAGTTGGTCACTGACATCTGGCAAAACGGTCAATATCGCTCCAAAAGCAAAGACAGACAACATCAACATAAATGCTGGCGCAAAGACCTTGGGCTCGTAGATTTCGTCACGATGAATTCGAAAATGCTCCCATCTCACCGGCTCCTTGTGGACCAAGGTCTCCTTCATCCCGATCAATATCAACACGGAAAGCACCGCAGCAAACGACGAACAATAGAACATGATATCCAACGAAAAATGCTCGGCAATCAGCGGCCCTACGGCAGGTCCCAAAGCCATCCCCATCGTACCAAAGAAACCAATCACACCCATCGCCTCCCCACGCTTGGAAAACGGAATAATATCCGCCACATACGCGGAGGTACCCGTAGGCTTGAAACCCGTAGAAAAACCATTAAACAGACGCAACAACAAAAACGCCCACACACTCCCAGCCAAAGGATACATCAAGCCTGCTACGCCGCAGACCAGTGCCCCGACGATCATCACAGGGACACGTCCTACCCTATCTGCAAGTTTCCCACTGAAGGGGCGAGACAAGCCAGCAGTCAAGGTAAACAAAGCGATGATCAGCCCTTTGTACTCCCCACCTCCCAGCCGGGTCAGGTGCGAAGGCAGCTCTGGTATGATCATATTGAAACTACTAAAGAAAAGCAATCCACTCAGACAGAGGAGTCCAAATTGAAGTGTATATATGGATTCGGTGTTGTTGTTCATGGGCTACAAATCTACGCGGACTTGGCCTAGCACTTCTCCCTTACATTTGAAATAATTGTGAAATCTAGGTACTCCCCTAGTCACTCGTTTAGAAACTGGTGTAGGTAGACTGATTGCGGCGATCAAGTTTAAGATCCTTGAGCAACTGAGAATTCACCGCGATACGCACATAGTAGGACTGGCGTGGACCAAAAGGCACCCAGTTGAAACTCAGGTTCCAACAGTGCAAATCACGACTCACGTTGATTCGTGTCACGGTAAACTCCTTCTCCTTCATGTCGTACCCCGAATTGAAGCCTATCCGGGTCTTGTCTGTGATATTGAGTGTCCCGTTGAAATTCAGTGTTTGCGTGATGACCGCATCTGCGTACCCTGTCTTACTGTAATTGAACGCATAGTTGACATTCAAACTCCAAGGGACATCAAAAGGGACATAAGCATTGGGGTCATAGGAGATGTAGTTGTTGACGTTTCCTGCTTCGAAATTATCGCTATTGAAAGGATCGTTTTGCGAAAGCGGATTGTTGGCATTGGTATCTTGTGGCGCTTCGTCCTCGGACTTTTTCGCTCCTTTTGGCGTCAGTTTCAAGCCTACCGAGACACTCGTCCTGGAGAGGTTACCGATCCCCTCCCCGTTGTTCCAGGCGAACTTATCGATCCGTCTTTGGTAATATGAATCCCCACTTGACCCGTTCTCTACACTATCCAGTACATAGACATAAGGATCGATCGTACCACTGAGGTTGACATACATGGCTCCTTTGAAGAAAGAGGTTCGGGCGTTCCAGTTGATGTTGCTGAGTTTGAATTCTTCTGCTAAGAAGTTGTAGGAAGAAGACATGGACAGGTTGTCGAATATTTTGATTTTATTGTACTCGGCGATCGAATCGGATTTGGACTTGACCTTCATCTCGATGTTGTTGTTGAGAGAGAAAGACACCGAAGCACTCTCTCCTGCCGAAGGTCCTCCGTAGGTAAACCCCTCATACTTGGACAATACCGCTGTATCTCCATCTTCATCAATTTGTACCTCCTGATACACCCCTTTGGATGGGTCCGCATAGTCTGGAGAGTAGCTAAATCCTACGTTGGGAGTCATGACATGACGTATGGCTTTGATTTTTTTGCTTCTAAAATTGTACATCCCATAGAGACGTGTCGACATAGATGCGCCACTATTCCACCAGCCTGCCCGAGAAAATTGATTGAGCGTATCTACGACTACTCCTCCCTCAGTCGCATCGTACTCGTACTGCAATTCCTTGGGGTACCACACCTCCGTATAGTTGAAACTCGGGCTCACCGTGATATACTTGAGCATATTGAAGGAGGTAGAAACAGGGATCTGGTGCTTCATCCCCAGGTTGGATCGGCGCATGAGCTCCTCCATATTGTCCCCGTTGAACTCGATTTGTTCGCTTGTAGCGGGTGAGGTATTGATGATATAATCCGGAGTAGACAGCCCCTTGTTGGAGATCTCATTTTCCATAGACATTCGATACGTGAAGCCCAACTTACCCAATGCCGTATTTTTCAGATTGCCCACATTTTTGAAAGGCTGTATACGCGAAGCATTGAAACTGATCTCTGGCAAGGACAAGGTAGTCGCTCCCGTGCTGATGTTTTGGCTGTAGCGTGCGTTGGCTGTCAAATTGAAGGGCGTCCCCTTGAAAGTCTTCGAATACGACACGTTCGAATTGAACTGCGACGACACACTCTGCACATAGTCATAGCCCACATTGTTGGCATTGGCGCTATAGCTCTGCGTCCCCATCGATACCGAAGCAGAGAAACGGGACGTACCGAAAGACTCCGGCCTGTGACTCCAGTTGACCCAAAAATCTTTGGAATACGAGTCATCTTCGAAAGTCGGGCTGACCGTCTTGTTGTAGCGCATACTCATGTTGCCCGAGTACTTGTAGCGCATCTTATAATTGGACTGAGTCTGAAGTCCATAACTGCCATTGGTATAAATATCGCCCGTCACTTTCAGATCCATGTACTCGTTGATATCAAAGTAATACCCCCCATTTCTCATGAAAAATCCACGGTTTTGATCCTCTCCATAACTCGGAAATATGATCCCCGAAGACTTCTCTCTTGGAGAAGGAAACATCCCAAACGGAAAGCCTATGGGCGTGGGGATCTCTCCAAAATACAAGTTGAAAGGTCCCGACAGTACCCGATCATTGGGGATGACTTTGAGCTTTTTGGATTGTATATAATAATGTGGGTGTTCGTGGTTGCAGGTGGTGTATTTGGCATCACGTATAAACATCTCATCCAGTTCGTTCTTTTTGACCCGAGCACCGTGCATGTATGCTCCGTCTTGTTCCGTGATGATACCGTTGATGAGAGCTTTCTTGGTTTTGAAATTGTAAACCATGTCGTCGGTCTCGTAGGAGTCGCCCCCCTCGGTAAACACAGGTTTCCCAACCTTCTTGCCCGCCGAATCCAAGACATAGTTGGCCCGTAGGGTATTCTCCACCCAATCCATCTCGATGCGTTCTCCCGTCAAGGCTATGTTGCCATAGTCGATAGACCCGTCACCATAGAGGTACATTTTTTGATTGGTCAAATCAAAGTAAATAGAATCTTTGGCCTTGTAATTGACAGTTGTCTCTACGTCGTTGCGTGTTTTGCGAGGAGCAAACTTCGAAGAATCTTTTGCAGCAAGGGCACCACTAGAAGACAGCAGTGTTTGAATAGAATCTGGCAAAAGCGGTATATATTCGGGGTATGATTTCAGCGAATCCAAATACCCATTCTCGATCAGGTGAGTCACCTTTTGCATGGCTTGCGCCGTATCGAGTTTGTAATTTTGAGCTGCCCCGATATACCCCAGCAAAACAAGAAAAAGACAAAAAAACGGGGCTTTTATATTGGGCACAAGGATTTTCAGTTTCAATGAAAAATGAACAAATTTGCACAAAAATATTGCCATTAAAGTTCTAAACAAGTTCTTCTGGATGAAAAATGTTCTACTAATAGGGATTTTTGCTTTAAGTCTATTATTCGCTTCCTTCAACCATACGGGGGTCAAAGATTACCGTATACGCAAGGTTGTCATCGATGCTGGTCATGGAGGAAAGGACCAAGGCACTTCAGGTCAATTCTCACTTGAAAAAGACATAGCACTAAGTATCGCACTCGAAACAGGGAAAATCATCAACGAATACTTGCCGGATGTCGAAGTGATCTACACCCGCAAAGATGACAGCTTTCCTACGCTCTACGAGCGAGCCGATGTAGCCAACAACAACCACGCGGACTTGTTCATTTCGATTCACTGCAACTCCGCTCCCTACAGCGAAAAAGTACACGGAACAGAGACATACATCATGGGACTCCATATGTCCAACGAAAATTTCGAAGTAGCCAAACGAGAAAATTCGGTCATCTCTCTGGAGCAAAACTCAGATGAGCATTATGAAGGTTTCGACCCCAAATCCCCCGAATCGTACATTTTATTCTCTCTCTACCAAAATGCCTACCAACAAAACAGCTTGGAACTGGCGCAAAACGTAGAAGATCAATTCAAAAATCGAGTAGGAAGAAGGAGCCGAGGGGTTAAGTCTGCGGGATTTTTAGTACTTTGGAAGACCAGTATGCCTAGCGTCCTGATCGAGACCGGATTTCTCAGCAATGCAAAAGAGGAAAAAGATCTAAACGATAAGTTGCAACAAACGTATATTGCATCAGGTATTTTCAGAGCATTCAGGGATTACAAAAATCAATTAGAATCTAAAAACTAGACCACACCAGTGACCAAAGAAGTAAAAGTCGGTTTATTCGCCGCGATATCAGGAGCCATTTTGTATTTCGGGTTCAACTTTCTCAAAGGGATAGACTTTTTTTCGTCTACGAGTAGGTATTATGCGATATACGAAAACATAGACGGTCTCAACATCTCCAACCCCGTCATCGTCAATGGCTATGCAGTGGGGCGTGTGAGCAACATCGAAATCCTCCAAAAAAGAAACAATCAAATCATCGTAGAGATGGATGTCAAAGGCACCTTGACCATAGGCAAGGGCACCTCGGCGATTTTGATGAACAGCGACTTCTTAGGCAGTAAATCCATCCTGCTCGACATCAAAAACATCGACCAACCCCTCGAAAGTGGTGACACCATACATGGAGAAGTGGATCTAGGCCTAGCAGCCATACTCAACCGCGCAGAACCACTCACCGATGACATAGGTGTGACCATCAGCCGTCTCAACGGAATCCTCAAAGGCATGCAGGGCACCGGGCAAGAGGTAAAAGTCACGCTCGAAAACCTAAACAAGACAGTAGTCAACGTCAACAACCTTGTCGTACAAAACAACGTCAAGCTCAAACGAAGCTTTGACAACCTCAACTTGCTCATGAACAATGTCAACCAAAAGGTAGACCTCTTGGGGCCGCTACTCGTCAATGCAGACTCTACACTCCAAAAAGTCAACAATCTAGAATTGGAAGAAACGCTGAGTTCACTCAACTTGGTCCTTGCGGGACTACAGACCACCATGGACGACATCAATAGTGGCAAGGGCACACTGGGCAAAATCATCAACGAAGATTCCCTGTACACCAACTTGAATCAGGCGATCTTGGACTTGGACCAATTGCTGATCCACATCGATGAAAACCCAAAGCACTTTTTGGGTCCGCTGGCTAAGTCATCGAAAAAGATAGCTCGGGATCGGGAGGAGAACGATTAATCCAAAAAACATTTTGGATTAATCCGAATATCCAAAGATTCTTTTGTCGCCAACCTTTTCTAAAAGACCATAATACTCTAATTTGAGCGTCAAACTCTATTTCATCATCATGTTGTCTTTTTTACTAGGTTTATTCTTTGTTGCAGGCGAAACTTTCGCGAGCACCACAACGCCTAGCCAAGGCTTGGACAGTCTAAAAATACAGCTGGACACGACTCAAAACGTCGAATCACGGGCCGAACTTCTCTTTCTGATCGGAGATCAAGAAAGCAAAATAAATGGCACGACGGCACTCCCCTATTATGCGGAAATTTTAGAAATCGCCAGCGAAAAGAAAAACCCAGTCATGCGCTCCCGAGCATACAATCGCATCGGCGT
This sequence comes from Reichenbachiella sp. 5M10, assembly GCF_002742335.1. Taxonomy (NCBI): domain Bacteria; kingdom Pseudomonadati; phylum Bacteroidota; class Cytophagia; order Cytophagales; family Reichenbachiellaceae; genus Reichenbachiella; species Reichenbachiella sp. 5M10. The sequence continues at coordinate 2,926,384 of NZ_MDGR01000007.1, forward strand.
GCTGTGGTACATCGAAAACAACATGCACGAGTCGATGCGAAACTACTACCTGGCACTGGAAGGGCTCCGAGAAATACCCAGCAACTACGACCTGCTGTGCGGCATCAACAACAACATCGCCTGGAATTTTCAAAAACAAAAAGACTACAAAAGAGCACTAGAATACTACAATACAAGTGAGCGTTTCTGTGAAATGTCCAATAACCAATCCATACTCGCTCATGTGCTCAACAACAAAGGTGTGGTCTTCAAAGACTTGAAAGAGTACGACAAAGCACTCTCTCAGCTCAAAAAGTCCCGTCAAATCAACAAGCAACAAAACGACATCACACGGGAGCTATTCAACATCAACAACATCGGCGTAGTATACCAAGAGCAAGGACACTACGAAACAGCCAACAAGTATTTCATTCAGGCTCTCATCCTCAACCAAAAACGGCAAGATCATTTTGAAGCGACCAACAACCTGATGAACCTGGGCAAATCCTACTACATGCTCCATCAATACAACGCAGCTGAAGACACCCTCAAACATGCTCTGCGACTTTCTGAAATCACCCGATCCGTACCGCAACGTCACGAAATCCTCAACTACCTCTACCAAGTCAAAGAAAAACAACAGGACTATCAAGAAGCCCTTCACTACTACACCGAATACAATAACCTAGAAGACAGCCTATTCAAGCAAGGACAGTATACTGACCTCATCGAATTAGAAGCCAAATACAAATCGGCACAGAACGAACGTATCCTACAGGAATCTCAAAATCAGCTACTCAAACAGCAATACATCAACACCTTGTTTTTGATCGCCCTGCTATTTGCGCTCCTTTTCATCGGGATCCTGATCTGGATCTACACCAACAAAAAACGCAACGAGAAAAAACTCATTGCCCTCAACAAAGAGATCGACGAGCAGAATGACAAAATTCAAACGATCAACCACAACCTCGAAAAAACGGTCAATGATAGAACCAAGGTCATCCGTGAACAAAACGAACACCTTCGTGAATTTGCCTACATGAATTCGCACAACATCCGACGTCCTCTTTCCAATATACTCGGTTTGCTCAGCTTGATCGAGGAAGAAACAGACCCACAAAAGATCAAGGAACTCACCTCATTGGCCAATGAAACGGCGACAGAAATGGATGAAATCATCCAGGAAGTCAACCAGCAACTCCGAGAAGAGAAACTTTAGTCTTCCGCCCTTCGGAATAGTCTCTCTCGGTTTACTTCTAGAGTTTTTGAATTGTATATTTGCAGCAAAATTCAAAGACGCGTATGACACTTCAAAATGACTTACTGATTCGGGCAGCCAAAGGAGAAAAAACAGAACGAGTACCTGTATGGCTCATGAGACAAGCGGGACGTATACTACCCGAGTACCGTGCAGTCCGTAGTAGTGTCAGTGGATTCATTGAGCTCGCCAAAACTCCCGAGCTTGCCGCAGAAGTGACCATTCAGCCCGTCGATCTCTTGGGCGTAGATGCAGCGATCATCTTTTCTGACATCCTCGTCATCCCAGAAGCCATGGGACTCCCCTACCAAATGGTAGAAAAGAAAGGACCGTGGTTTGAAAATACCGTATCGTCCACGAGTGATCTAGCCAAGATACACTTGGCCGAACCCGAACAAGACCTATCCTATGTACTGGATGCGATCAAGATCACCAAGAAAGAATTGAATGGCCGTGTGCCCTTGATTGGCTTTGCAGGAGCACCATGGACCATTTTTTCATACATGGTCGAAGGAGCAGGTAGCAAAACCTTCTCCAAAGCCAAAAAAATGCTCTACGCCGAACCAGAGCTCTCACATCAACTCCTGCAAATGATCACCGAGAGTACAATCCGATACCTCAAAGCGCAGATTGAAGCAGGAGCGGACTTGATACAGATTTTTGACTCATGGGCCGGCATATTGTCCCCCGAACAATACGATACCTTCGGACTCAAATACATCAGCCAAATCTGCAACGCCATCAACGATGTACCAGTCACAGTCTTTGCCAAAGGGGCCTTTTTTGCACGCAAGCGCATGGGGACGCTCAACTGCGAGACCATTGGCCTAGACTGGAACATGAGCGTATCTGCTTCGCGTCGACTCATAGGAGACTCCAAGACACTGCAGGGCAATCTTGACCCCTGCGTACTCTACAGTTCTGATGAAGAAATCGAAAAGAGAACCATCCAAATGCTAGAAGCTTTTGGAGGACACAAACACATCGCTAATCTTGGGCACGGCGTCTATCCAGACATTCACCCTGACAAAGTCAAAGTCTTCATCGAAACGGTAAAGAATTGGAGAGCCTAGTAAGAGACAACTAGCTCTCTGAGAGGGCTTGTTCTCTCTTCTCTATGTGAATTCTTATTTTGTTGTATAAGTCTTCTGGCTCAAAAGGCTTAGTGATGAAATCATTCATTCCACACTCGAAGACCTTGTCCCCAACATCCAGCATCACGGATGCAGTCAGCGCCAAGATGGGTATCTCAAGACCGCCTTTTCGCAACTCACGTGAAGCCGTATAACCATCCATCACGGGCATTTGCAAATCCATCAAGATCAAATCGTACTCAACTGTAGCTGTTTTTTCCAAAGCCTCTCGGCCATTTTCAGCCACGTCTACATCGATATCCCATCGTGACAAGAACTTCTTGGCTACCATGACATTGACGGGATTATCCTCTACCAACAGGATTTTCTTCCCTTCGAGTTCGTTGCGATCTACTTTTATCGTTTCTGACACTTTCTCTTGCGTTTCGCTGATCTGAAAAGTTTGTGTAAAGTAAAAACGAGAGCCCTGTCCCTCTATACTAAACACGTTGATTTTAATTTTTTGAAGATCCAGTATCCGCTTGGTAATCGATAGACCAAGACCTGTCCCCCCGTATTGACGCGTCGTAGATGTCGATGCTTGCGAAAAGCTATCAAAGATCTTATCCTGCTTGTCTTTAGGAATTCCAATACCCGAATCTTCGACAGTAAACTTGATCGACACCCGCTGTTTGGTCAACATTATTTTGGTCAAACTTAGAGTTACTCCCCCTTCATTGGTAAACTTGATTGCATTGCCAATCAAGTTGGTCAATATCTGGCTCATCCGTAAACCGTCACAGACTACAAACTTAGGAATGTCTTCATCATATATAACGTTTAGATAGATATTTTTCTCTCTTGCCTTGGTTTCTTGTGCCTTGGCGATATTTTGACATACCTCTACGATATTGACATCTACATATTCAAATTCTATTTTACCCGCATCGAGTTTGCTATAATCCAATACGTCATTGATCAGTACGTGCAGATGCTCTGCCGAAAATTTCAAGGTTTTGAGATCATCTACATGCTCCTTTTTCGGTTCATCCCCGATCAAATAGTTGGTCAAACCTATCACAGCATTGAGTGGTGTCCTGATCTCATGTGAGATCATTGACAAGAAATCCGACTGTGACTTGGCTGCTGACTCGGCCTTTTCCTTCGCAATTTCGATTTTGCGGTTGTAACGATAAAATAGGATAATAGACTGGATAAAAAAGAACTGCTGATACCCCACGAAATAAAACATCAAAGACGCACGTGCCCACCCAAAATACTCCAGCACTCCGGTTGCCATCACAAAAAACAGCACACTCGAACTCACCAAGGACAATTTGGACCCTTCACGCTTTCGCATCACCGCTACCACATATGTACCAAACATGTACACAAAGCAGAACAGCATAAATACCACGAATGGAGTCGCTAGCTCAGAAAAAACACGTACAGAAAAGAAAATACTCGTCACGATACATATCCCACAAAATGCCGTCGAGATGAACAAAAAGACTTTGGAGGTTTCTTTCTTGTACAAGTGATACGAATAGAAGGAAAAAGACCATGCGGACAAAAACATCGTGATATACTCTAGTCTGAGCGTCAATTCCCAGGGCAATGTCGGCACCAGCGCATGAAAAGTATAGTTGCCAGAACCGATCGCACGGTAGCTATAAAATAGGCAAAACAACGCATAGAAAAATATCTGCTTCTCATGTCTCCCAAAGGAAAACAACACCATAAAGAACAAACCCACAAAAAACAAACTGGATGCCATGATGAGGTCATTCGCCTCCTCTCGACGCTTTTGTGTCTGCATGATCACCTTTTCGCCCAGTTCGATAGGTGCCAGTGCCCCTCCTCTCGAATGCTGAAAATTGGATATCTGCAGGACGATATCCAATGTATCGTTGGTGATTTTGAGGTCTCGGGTGATCAACTCCCAATGAGGGTTAGATGTCAAAGCATTTTTCCCTACTTGACCATTGGCTGAGATATACTCCCCGTTGATAAATAAGATGTACGAACTGTAAAAATGAGGGACTGAAATTGCCAATTCAGGCGTGACAGAATTGAGAACTACACGCAAACGCTGTGTAGCAAACCCACGGTTGGTGATGACAGCATTGGCGATTGTATCGTTTTTCCAAAGTTTGGGGAATTGACGAAAAATTGGCGTATAGTTTCCCGAATCGAATTCATTGGGAAAAATGAGCTGCTCCCAATAAAACTCCCACTCTCCGTCTAGACTAATGGGAGCACTTTTCTGAAACTCCCAACCACGAAGATCCAAGAAACCCTTTTCTATTTGAGGCACCTTCTTCGTTTCGGCTTGTAAATCAATGCTGTAGCTACAAAAGCACAACGAAAGGCAAATAAGTAGGAGATTAGTTTTCAATCTGAATCATTCAGTTAGTTGTGAATGATAAAACTAATGAAATCAGACGATAATCAAAGGAATAGAGGGGCTAAACGTCTCAGCCCCTCTACAATCAGTTACTTCAATTTTGCGGCAGCCTCTTTGATGCGGCTAATCGCAGTTCTTAGGTCTTCTTCTGAAGCGGCATAAGACAATCTCAAACAATCCGGATCACCGAAAGCCTCTCCTGTCACCAACGAGACGTGCGCTGTCTCTAGCATGTATAAGCAAAAATCAGAGGCGTTGTTGATGGTTACGTTTCCATCTGATTTGCCGAAGTACTCGCTCACATCAGGGAAGAAATAAAACGCTCCTTGCGGCATATTCACTTTGAAACCTGGGATATCACTCAACAATCCGTGCACCAACTCTCTACGCTTGCCGTACTCAGCAGTCATCTCTCTAGTAGGAGCTAAATCAGTAGTCAGAGCAGTATAGGTCGCGCGCTGTGCGATAGAGCAGTTGGCAGAAGTCAATTGACCTTGGATCTTGTTGCAGGCTTTGGCCAACCAAGTCGGTGCGCCGATATAGCCTACTCTCCATCCAGTCATTGCAAAACCCTTCGCTACTCCGTTGACGGTGACCGTCTTGTCTTGCATCCCTTCGATAGCTCCGATGCTCGCGTGTCCTCCAGAAAAATTGATATGCTCATAAATCTCATCAGAGATCACCAAGATGTCATGCGGTTTCAAAACCTCAGCAATCGCTTCGAGTTCTTCCTGTGTAAATACAGACCCTGTAGGGTTGCATGGAGAAGAGAATATCAATGCTTTTGTTTTGTCCGTAATGGCAGCTTTGATTTGCTCCGCTGTTGCTTTGAAATCGTTTTCAATCCCTCCTTTGACCAGCACTGGAGTTCCTTCGGCCAATTCGATAAGCGCAGTATAACTCACCCAAAACGGGGACAATACAATCACTTCGTCACCTGGGTTGAGGATTGACAAAAAAACATTCGCTATAGACTGCTTCGCGCCGTTTGATACGACGATTTGATCTGGCGAGTAAGTCAACCCATTTTCCTTTTTGAATTTTTCGGAAATGGCCTCTCTCAAGTCCGCATAACCATTGACTGGTGGGTATGCGAAGTACTTCTCTGAATCAATAGCCTGCTTGGCACCTTCTTGGATGTGCTTTGGAGTTTTGAAATCTGGCTCTCCTAAACTAAGACTGATGACGTCAATTCCTTTGGCCTTGAATTCTCTTGCTTTGGCAGCCATAGCCAAAGTGGCAGATTCTGCCATGTTTTTGATTCTGTTTGAAAGTTGTTCCATTTCGTGTTTTCAATCTAAAATTTGATAGCACAAAACTAGACAAGCTTTCTAGAAGGGAGAAAGGAATAAGTTTTAAAAATTTAACACTATGGTTAAAGTTTGTTCAAATTAGCGTACAAAAGCCACACAGGTAATTACTTATTCATCCATTGCTTAAATGCTCTAATCTCCGTTTTTGTGACAGAAACATTTGAATTATCAGGTGGGCTAGGAACCAATTCTACTTGCAATTTAGTATTGGCAAGTATTTCCACACGTTTTATCGCGTGAATATTGACGGCATAATTTCTATTTATTCTAAAAAACCGCTTGGGGTCTACTTTGGTAATGACACCTCTAATCGTATCATCATACAAATAGCTTTCCCTATTGAAGGTATAAATAAATAGATGCTTACCAGAGCCATAGAAGTATGCAACATCCTCTATCTTGAGTGTTTTCAGGTCGTATCCATGTTTGACGAGAAACTGCTGCTGATATTTTTGTCCTCCCTTCAACTCTTTTGAAATAGAAGCAATTTGATCACTACTCAAACGAATGCTCATGTTTTTCAACTTCAGCAGAGCCTCATGAAGATCTCTTTCATCAAAAGGCTTGAGCAGATAGTCGATGGTGAATAGTTTGAAAGCTTCTAGCGTATAAGTGTCGTAGGCCGTAGTGAAAATTATAGGCGCCTTGATTTCTACTTGTTCCAATATTTCCAAGCTGCTCCCATCTGCCAGATGAATATCCAGAAAAATAAGATCCGTCTCATGATTAATGAAATATTGAACGGCGCTATCCACGGACTCCAATACAATGATTTCCTTGATTGGCAATACATCCTGCTGGAGCAACGTTCGTTTCAAGAACTCTGCCGCGGGCGATTCATCTTCTACTATCGCTACATTTATTCCTTTCTCCCCCATTGATTGTCAAAAATAACCACAGCTCCTCGCATAAGGTTCATTTGCATTTGGTAATTCTACTATTTCATCAAAATTCTACAGATTTGTTCTCCCTTTTCATCTATACTTGGTCCATTCCAACATTACTCCCATTATGCTTGATACTTTCATCCGATTTGTCAACAGAGGCAACAAATATCTATCAGCACTTTTTGTAGTAGTTCTTATAGCTATTGCGACTACTTTTTTCCTCACTGACCTTATCTCAGACCAGGTCAACCAAGCCAACAACAATGTGGCCACACATAGCTTCCAAAACAAATACCAAAACATCAAGCATGAATTTTCTCTCTATCTCAAACCCATCACCAATGCACAGCTTTTTGCTAGGACCAACGACTCAAGCGTAGCTGATTATGTAGAAAAAGTCCTGCAAGCGCAATCCATGGATAGCCTAGTTTATCGAAACTGGTACTTTATCGAAACCAACGGAGACATTGGCAAAGCATATTTCAATTCCCGAAAAGAGCACGACTCCTCTTCATTCACCTCTTGGAGGTACGAAAGAAGTAGTATAATCAAAGACGAGCAAGGCGCATATTATTGGCGAAATCAGAGTCTCATAGAGACAGAGCAAGGCAGTATTCATATGGGGTATGATCTTGATTTGGTACGCTTGCATGATTACATAGGAGATTTGGATTCCTATGCCATCAGCTATGCTTATGTCTTTGACCAAAAAGGGATGTGCTTGCTACACCCAGATGTGACACGCATTGGACAAAATGTATTTGATTTCAATCTAATAGAACCCGCAGACACTACATTCAATGAACGCAACTATTCTAAACGAGTAGTTAAATCTGAATATCTCCAAATCAATGTAACCAACTACATACGCAAATTACAAATTGGTGGGTCTACGTGGTTTGTTTCGGTCAATTTCCCCAACAGTATTCATGAAGAGGATATCAACCTGATCAAGAAGTACGTGACTATTATATACATCGTATCGACATCCCTTCTCCTATTTTTATTCTACTTCTTCAGTTTCAGACTCAGGCGCGAGTATCGAGAAAAAGAACAGCTACAACAAGAAAAGTCCGCCCTAGCCTTGCAAAAGGAAGTAGCAGAAAAACAAAATGCCTACTTCCAACTACAGCAGCTCAAAAACCAAATCAACCCACACATGCTGTTCAATTCTCTGAACACACTGTACACTCTGGTAGACAAGGATCAAAACCTCTCCAAACAGTTCGTTCATAAACTTTCGAAACTCTATAGGTACCTGACCGACCGGCCCGAAAACAACATATGCACAGTAAATGATGAACTCGAGATCGTGAGAGAATATTTATTCATGCAAAAAATCCGTTTTGACAATCGACTAGTTTTTGAAGTCGAAATAATGGCGCAGGCATCCCTCTACCAAAAAGTCCCCTACCTAGCTGTACAGACCGTAGTAGAAAACGCCATAAAACATAATATAGCTACGACTGACACCCCTCTGATTATTACCATCATGGTAGACACGGATCTACTGACCGTAAAAAACAACTACCAGCCCAAAAGAGTAACCCAAGATTCCGGAGAACAATTTGGTTTGCGCTACTTGCGTAGTATCTACGAGTATTACCATTGTGACAATTTTGGCAGTTATATAGAAAACGGTCATTTCAACTGTCAACTCCCCTATTTGACATAAAGACTTTTGCTTTACTCCGCTTTTTGTCCGCCTTACTCCATCTGATTTTTCATAAACATCTGTTACAAGCATATTTAGGAATTATTAACAGCAGATTTGAGATTTATGCGGGGAGTTTATGTGGTGGTACTGGTCTTTTCATGGTTCTTTTTTGGCCATCTATCAGAGGGGTTTAGCCAGTCAGCAAAGGGTGCGGAGGAAGAAGTAGTGACCGATAAGGACAGTACCTCAAACCAAAAAAACAAATACAAAGAACTACTAGAAAAAGGAACATGGTCCAATGGACTTTTCAATGTAATTAGACAAAAAGGAGATTATTTCTTTGAAGTATCAGACTCTCTGATGGGAGTAGACCTACTCCTGGTCAATAAAATATCCAGCGTCCCCTATGCGCTCAACGGTCATGGTTTGAACAAAGGCATGGCCTATGAAAGCAAAATGATAAGGTTTTACAAAGACACTGCGCTGAACAAGGTCTGGGTAAAAACCATCAACCCGAGAGTAAGCTCTCCAGCAAACGATGCGATTACTCTTTCGGTAAAAGAAAACTTCGTCGAGTCAGTCATCGAGTCTTTCGATATCGAAGCAAAAAACGAAGATTCTACTACAGTCGTCATCAAGGTAAATAAGATCTTCGACGGAAACCGCAAAAGCTTTACTGACTTACTCGCCAGTACAGGGCTAGGTGGTGGCATACAAACGGATCTTTCCAAAATAGAAGACATCAAGGCTTTTCCAGAAAACATCGTCGTAAAAAGCCTATTGACCACTTCTGTGAGTGAAGGAGGACCTGCTCTTCCACTTTCTATTGGGATCACCTTAAATATCGTACTATTACCAAAGAACCCCATGATGCCTCGCTATGCCGACAAGCGCATAGGGTATTTTGACAAGCCTATCAGCTATTTCTCCGATGAGCAGCACGAAATAGAAAACCGAGAGATGATCACTCGGTGGAGATTGGAACCGAAAGAAGAGGATGAAGAAAAATACCTCAGTGGTGAACTCGTGGAACCAAAACAACCCATCATCTATTATATCGATCCCTCTACACCTCCTCAATGGAGAACATACATTCAACAAGGAGTGCTTGACTGGAACGAAGCATTTGAAGAGGCCGGATTTAAACATGCCGTCCAAGCTAAAGAGGTGACTGATGAAGAAGATTTTGATATCGATGATGTACGCTATTCGGTCATCACCTATGCAGCATCTGCCCAGAAAAATGCCATGGGGCCATCGATCATTGACCCCCGAAGCGGTGAAATAATAGAAGCAGACATCATGTGGTGGCACAATGTAATGAAAGCCGTCCACATGTGGATGCGTGTACAGACAGGGACAATAGATCCTAAAGCTAGGGCTAACAAATTTTCTGACGCACACATGGGAGAAGCTATCCGTTTTGTTTCCTCTCACGAGGTAGGGCACACCTTTGGTTTGACACACAATATGGGAGCTTCGCACAGCTACCCCGTTGACTCTTTGAGATCTCCCTCATTTACCAGTCATATGTCTGGCACAGCACCTTCGATCATGGATTACGCCAGGTACAACTATGTCGCCCAGCCGGGGGATCATGTGACTGAAATCACCCCGGAAATTGGCATCTATGACAAATACGCCATCCACTGGGGCTATAGATGGTTAGGCCTGAGCGATCCTCACGATGAAACAGCACAACTAAACGACTGGATCAGGGCACATGAAAATGACCCACTCTACTTTTATGGACCACAGCAGCCTGACATCATAGACCCGAGAAGCCAGTCAGAAGACCTAGGTGATGACGCAGTGAAAGCCAGTATGTATGGGCTACAAAACCTTAAGAAAATCGTACCCAACATACTGAGTTGGGCTGCAGAAGTGGATCAAGACTATTATCAAGCTGCAAAACTTTACAAAGGCGTCATTGACCAGTGGGTAACTTACAACGGCCATGTGGTCTCCAACTTAGGAGGGGTCTACATCAACAACACAGTCGCTGGAGACAAAAAAGAGAGCTATGTACCCGTACCTGCCTTAAAACAAAGGGAAGCCGTAAACTATTTGATAGAAAATGGAGTTAAACCACAGCATTGGTTATTCACTCCTGATCTGATCCACAAAGTATACGCGGTGAGAGACGCTCCTGACGGTGAGCGCTATTACTCTCCCGTTTCGCTCATGCGAACCTACCAAACCAATGTGATGTATGCGATGGTTAAAACAGATCGGCTGGCTCGTATTATCGACAATCAAGTGCTTGTAAAAGGTGGAGAAGAGGTCTTTACGGCTCACGACATTTATGACCCTCTATTTGAGGCAGTTTTCCAAAAGACTGAGAAAGGCAAAGACCTAGATATGTATGATCGCATGACTCAAAAGAATTATGTCGACGTACTGACCGTTGATAGACTTGAATTACTCAAAAAGACCAAAGAAAATGCACTAACAGACGATCATCGCGAGTTTAAAAACATACACTACACCTACATACCCCGTGTATCAGACATCGGTTCGATACAGCATGCTGAGTTGCAGCGCATTTTAAAGCTTCTAAAGAAGAAGAGAAAAAGTGGAGACAGAGATACTAGGGCTCACTACGAAGATTTGATTTCGAGAATTGAGTTTAACCTAAAAAATTAGGAAGGGAAGGATGAGAAGAGTTATTTATCTATTGGCAATGCTGCCAAGTATGCTGTGGGCGCAAGATGTAAAACGCATAAGCGGCCAAGTCACAGACATCGAAAGTGGTGAGCCACTGATTGGGGCATCCGTATATATATCCTTGGAAGCTATAGAAACTGAACGATCAGTAGTAGGCACCATCACAGATATCGAGGGCATGTTTTCTTTCCAGGCACCTGCAGATGCCAAAAACGTGACCGTCACCTACACAGGCTATGAGTCCAAAACCTACACAATAGAAGGTCAATATACGGAAGGCATACGGATAGAGCTCAAGCAATCAAGTGACATGCTCAACGAGGTAGTACTCACCGGGTACCAAGAAACTACCATGCGCAAAACAACATCTGCCATCAGTAAGGTAGAAGTCAAAGACATCAAGCAAGCTGGCGTAGCTAGCGTAGATCAAATGCTACAAGGTCAATTGCCTGGAGTATTTGTCCAGCAAACGTCTGGTGCACCAGGTGCCCCCGTCAAAATCAACATTCGTGGCACGGCCTCACTCAATGGTTCCTCAGACCCGCTCTGGGTATTGGATGGCATGCCACTAGAAGGAGACGACGTACCTACGGACTTTAGAGACAAGGACAACATTGATCTACTCAAAAGCTACCCTATAGCGGGCATCAATCCAGATGATATCGAGAGTATCACAGTACTCAAAGATGCTTCTGCAACCAGTATCTATGGTGCCAGAGCTGCCAATGGCGTAATCGTGATCACTACCAAAAATGGTCAAATAGGCAAAGCTAGAATCAATGTCTCGGCAGGCACATTTGTCACACAAGCCCCTGACTACAGCAAACTGAAGCTGATGAACTCTGATCAAAAAGTGGATTTCGAATTGTACCTAGCAGAAAGAGATGACCTCAACTATCTATCTGACAAAGGAGAAGTAGCACGTATATTGGATAGCTACGGCCAATATGATCAAATGTCTAGTGGAGGGTTCTCTAGTCTCAGTCCTGAAGCTCAGGCTGCTATCAACCAGCTCCGAACAACAAATACCAATTGGGGGGATGAGCTATATCAAATGGCCCTCAACCAACAATACGGATTGAACATATCTGGTGGAAATAAGAACAATGACTATTATTTCTCTGCAGGGTATTTTGAGGAAAAAGGTAGTACAATCGGATCAGGGCAGCAGCGTTTCAACCTTTCCTTAAAGGATAACTTCAAAATTTCCGAAAGACTAAAACTAGGGGTAGCAATATTTGGGAGTCAAAACCGAACCTATTCTTATCTCAGCGGAATAGATGCCTATACAAACCCTGCATATTATGCCCGTACAGCCAATCCTTACCTTGCCCTTAAGGATTCCAACGGTGAGTATATCTATGACCCAGACTTGGTCGAAAGAGAAGATTTGAATTTACAATACAATGTACTCGAAGAACGTACCAATACCAGTAATGAACTTGTAGTAAATTCGATCAAATCAATCTTCAATATCAAATATGCATTTGATTGGGGATTGGTAGTCAATAGCCAGCTCGGACTACAACTGGACAATGATAGCCAAGAACAAGTCTCAGATGAAGAAAGCTACTATACCCGAAAATACGAACTCAAATCCAGATACACAGACGGAGACGGACAGTATCAATACTACATGCCGCAAGGAGGCATCATCCAAAACACCAACAGCAACGATTTTCAATACAACTGGAAGTCTACCTTGAACTACGGCCAAGTGTTCTACAATAGACACGAAGTGGATGTGCTCTTGGGTGCAGAGTTTAGAGAAACTACCAACAACTCCGTTTTCACCCGTGGCTTTGGATTCAACCCCAACACTCTGACCACTATCCCTATCACTTACGACAAAGCATCAGACAATTCTAACTTTGATACCTACACCAAGACAGCATTGCACAATGCATACTCTTCCTTTTTTGGCACATTCTCATACACCTACGACAACACCTACTCCTTATTTTCCAGCTTAAGGTACGACGGTTCCAACCTATTTGGCGTCAACCCTAAGTACCGCTATTTGCCGATCTGGTCTGTAGCAGGCTCGTGGAACATCGCCAACGAAGATTTTTTGTACGAGGCGGGTTTAGACATTCTTAAACTCCGAGCTTCATACGGAATCCAAGGCAATATAGACAAGTCAACTTCTCCCTATGTGATTGGCACCTACGGCTCGACGAGCATACTCCCTGGACTCCAAGAAGAATCAATAAGTTCATTAGGAGCACCTAATCCTGATCTAAGGTGGGAAAAAACCACCTCAACCAACGTAGGTCTTGATTTTGGCATGGGAAGTGGGCGATTATTCTTATCTGCAGACCTGTATTACCGCAAAGGAACTGACCTGGTAGGTTTAAGATCTGTCCCTTTGGAATCGGGATACAACTTCATCACGACCAACTGGGCGACCCTCGTTAATAAAGGCTTTGAGTTTTCTCTAAGAACAGTAAACATCGAGACAGACCGATTTAGGTGGTCTACCAATTTCAACATCTCTGCCAACAAGAACGTGGTAGAAAAAATACAAGCGCATGACGACTCTTTCAAACCATCACTAGAAGGCTATAGCGTCAATGCCATTTTTGCACTAAAGACCGCAGGACTAGACGGCAATGGGTTACCCATTTTCGAAAAGGATGGTCAACAAATGAGTGCTGTAGACTTTTTTCAACTTCGTGACGGCACTACGGGTGAGCAACTAACCCGCGAAGAGCATAGGGAGCTGTATACCTATATGGGGGACGGAACCCCTAAACTAAATGGAGGCTTCAACAACTCCTTTAGATATAGACAGTTTGACTTGCAAATAGCTGCCAACTTTGTCATCAAGCAGCTCGTACAGCGTACACCTTCCTACCACTTGACTTCCGTAAACCCTTCTAGAAATTACAGCACCGAGATCCTTTCAGCCAGCACTAATGGATTACCTGCTCTTATTGGTTTCAATTCCCCTGGAATTGAAACCTCTTTGGTCTACACCTGGTTCAACTCTGGAGATGATGGCCTGACCTACAATGATCTGGATATCTGGGTGAGTGAAATATCGTACCTAAGGATCAACAGCATCAGATTGGGTTACAATCTAAGCAAAAACACTCTGGACAAGCTTCGGCTCAATTCAGCGAGAATCTATCTGGAGGGAAGAAACCTACTGGTCCTAAGCACAGATTACGACTACTATTTCGACCCAGAAACCTACGGCAGCCCCTACGCTCAACCCATCCCAAGAATGATTGCTGCGGGAGTTAATCTATCATTTTAAAACATCAGGAAATGAAAAAGATACTACTAATTAGTTTGATTGCCATGAGCACCCTGTCTTGCGATGAGTTTCTGGACATTCAGCCAGTAGGGCAGGTCATACCTGTCTCGGTAGAAGAATACCGCAGTTTCCTCACGACAGCTTATGCCATCGTACCCGATCACAAGGTCCTGATGACATACCGTACAGACGAGCTACTGCTCACCGAAAATTCTGCGGGCATAGCATACTATGAAGATATCTACCTATGGCGAGATGACAATCCTTCATTGCTCACTACTCCTTACCCCTACGCCAGCTTTTACACAGTCATATTCTATGCCAACCATGTCATCAACAGTACTGAAGACATCATCGGTGAGCAAGAAGAAATTGAGCAACTGGTGGGTGAAGCCTATGGCTTGCGTGCCTTGAACTATTTCGAACTCGTCAACATGTACGGGGCACCGTACGATGCAAGTACTGCCGATTCCGAACTAGCCGTACCGATAGTCACCACCTACGACTCTGACAGAAGGTACTTTAGAGAAACTACAGCGGCCGTATATCAGTTGATCAATGAAGACATAACTATGGCCGAAAGCCTCCTGCAAGTAGCCAGACAAGAACCCGGCTATAATTACAGATTTTCTATCGCAGCACTCAAAAGCTTGAAAGCAAGAGTAGCCTTGTATATGCAAGATTGGAAAACTGCTATAGAGGCTAGCCATGAAGCCCTGTCCATACAGGGAGATTTGCTCGATCTGAACGAAAGCCATGAAGTGATGCCGTGTGAATACAACTCAGAGGAGTCCATACTCGCGCTACAGGAAGTAACCTCTGTAGACATACTACAAAACGCGTCAATTTCCGAATACTTGATCAATACATACAATCAATCAGACGACTTGCGTTTTGACGAGATGTATAGGGTATCTGGTTCGGGATACAGCTCTAAAAAATCCTCCGGCAGCAATTTCAAGTCAACGTTCCGCACAGCTGATCTCTACCTGATGCTCGCGGAGGCTAATGCTCACCTTGGAGGTGCCAACCTACAAACGAGCAAATCTGCCTTGCTCACACTTGCGCAAAACAGATACACGCCACAGGGATATACGGACTACCAATCACAGATAGAATCTATGAACCAACAGCAACTACTGGACGAAGTACTCCAAGAAAGACTCCGAGAATTTGCCCTAGAGGGCCACAGGTGGTACGACATTCGTCGTACCAATTCAACGACTATTGACAAGATCTTTGAGGGGGAAGCTTTCACCCTCAATGTAGAAGACACCCGCTATACCCTGCCTTTTCCACAAGACGCAACCATCAACAACCCTGATCTATGACCCTTATTTATTTTTTAACTTTTAACGCAATTGAAACTTTATGAAAAGTATTTATTCACTCTTGTGCCTAGCTCTAATAGGATTGAGCTTGGCATCATGTTCAGAAGATGAAGCAACGAAATCCAACCTCGCCAGTATCGAGTCTTTCGAAATTGCATTCGGACTAGATGAAGGCGTAGAATATGAATTTGACGCAAACAGCATTAGCGTAAGTGTTCCTTTTGGGACAGTGCTCTCTGGATTAGAAACCACAGTGGCAATCTCTGAAAACGCCTTAGTAGAACCTGTATCAGGTTCAGCAATTGACTATACCGATGGCGAAGCAGTGACCTTTACTGTGACTGCAGAGGATGCCACTGTACAAACCTATGACGTCACTGTAACTGTGCGCGGCGAGGTAGGAAGCGGGTCTAAGCTAGAGACCTACAGCATTGCTGATCTATTCGGCGAAAATGCTACTACTACTTACCTGTATTCTGATCTATCTGGTTTTGTGACAAAGTACACCAAAGTCGCAGACGACTGGGGCACGGAGATTACTTCTACTTATGAATTGATCTATGATGACAAAAACCAGGTAACTGAACTCAAATTCACTTCTGGACAAACCGAAGGAACGACTACCTATGGCTACAATGAAGATGGACAGATCATCTCCGGCGAACAAACTGAGAATGGTGAAGCTGTTTACTCCTACACTTATACTTACAGTTCAGGTATTCTTTCAGAAATACTCAGAACCGATCGCTTGGACGATGATTTCGAGTCAACTACCGTATTCACCGTAGAAAATGGCAATGTCATCAACATGGTGAAATCTGGAGAGGAATACACTGCCAGCTATGATGACAAAGAAAACCCATTCAAAAACCTTTATCCAGCTGCATTCGCTGCTATCAACATTGGCATAGAAGATATCAATGTAAACAATCCGATTTCGGGAACACTAGCGGACAATGCCATCACCTATGAGTACAACGAAGATGGCTACCCTGTATCTGCCAGCTACACCTACTTCGATGGATTAGCCACTGTAGACAAAGCATTTACCTACTACGCTGAGTAGTAGAAATCAAAAATGCAATGCATTTACACCCACCAGGGCTTGCTGCCTGGTGGGTTATTTTATATCACTTATTTTCATTTCCCCTCTTTCGACATTAGATCTACCTGCCGTACTAACGATCTCAAATGAAAGTTAAATGAGCCTCAAGAAAAAACTACCCCTATTTATTGTCACAGTTGTAGCTGTTACGATCATACTGATCACTGGTATCTCCATTTACACTATCAACAAAAAAGCCAATGCTGACATAAAGACCCTACAGCAACAAGAAATGAACAATGCCCGAGAACGGCTAAAAAATCTGGTAGAGCTAGCCTATAGTATGATTGACAACAATCACTCTGGATCACATGGAGAGGCCAATCTGTATGCTGCCCTCTCCATACTGTCCAAACTACAATTTGGGGATGGTGAGGGATATTTTTGGGTCACGGACACACAGCTACCCTTCCCTACCATGATACTCAATCCTGCCAACTCAGAAATACATGGAGACACCTTGAAAGATGAATCGTACAACGTCATCAAAGATGAACCTGGCAAAAACGTACACCAGAAACGGGTAGAGCAAGTATTAGCAAATGGAGAAGCTTTTGTGAACTACTACGAACAGCGTGATGCAAAAGGAGACATGCTGAGCAAACTATCCTACTCACGACACTACAAGCCCCTAGGCTGGGTGATATCCACTGGGGTATTCGTAGATGCCATAGATGCCAAAGTAGCCTTGAAGCAAAAAGAACTCAAACAACAAATCGGTCAGATGATAGTCGCCATCAGTATCTCCGCTGTATTGCTCTTTCTCATCGTTATTTTCATCAGTATCCGGTTTTCTAACTCCGTCACTTCAGCGATCAACAATGTAGCCGAACGATTGCGAGAACTAGCCGCTGGAAAGCATGTCAGCCACATGATCAGCAATAGAAAAGATGAAATAGGCGAAATGGTAGCTTCACTCAATGACTTAGTAGACGGCATGACATCCTACGAACAGTTTGCCACTCAGATTGGCAAAGGTAATCTTGACCACAGTTTTGAAAAAAGAAGCGAAGATGATGCATTAGGTTCAGCATTGCTCAGCATGCGATCCTCTCTCAAATCCGTGCTGGAAGAAACCAATGCAGTATTGGAAGAAGCCGGTGACAATGGCAATTTGAAAGCAAGAATATCTCTACTACACAAAAAGGGAGTATGGATGGAATTAGCCGAATCAATCAATGGGTTACTAGAATCTGTAGCTACACCACTCATAGAAATCAATCGAGTAGCAAACCATATGGCCATTGGCAACCTTGCAGAAAGGTTCTCATTAGAAACCGCTGGTGACATTGCTCAAACAGCTCACAGCCTCAATCAAGCATTGACCAACCTCAATCATCTGATTGCAGAGGTGATGAGCAGTGCAAACAGTGTAGATAGTTCTACCTATGAAATGCTCTCCGCCAACAGTGAAATGAATCGAGGTACGTCTGAAATAGCCTCTTCCATTTCCCAGATGAGTGATGGAGCACTTACCCAAGTCGCCAAAGTTGATGAATCCTCACAGGTAATAGAAATGATTATCCATTCATTCAATGAGATGAAAGAACTTGCGAACGAAATCAATGAAGCTTCTGATGAAGGCTATGGCAAAAGTATGGGAGGCATGAAAATCATGTCTGAACTGGACAGCAGCATGCATACCATCCTAAACAATTCCGAAGAAACTGCCAATCACATGAAACTGCTCACAGATAGGTCCCTGGAAATCAATAAAGCCGTAGAAGTGATAGCCAATATAGCCAAACAGACCAATATGCTAGCGTTGAATGCTGCAATAGAGGCTGCTCAAGCAGGTGACGCAGGTAGAGGGTTCGCTGTAGTAGCCGAAGAAATCAGAAAACTAGCAGAATTATCCAATCAGTCGGCCTCAGAAATCAGCACCTTGATCACTGCCGTACAAAGCGACACAAAAGACGCCAGTCGATTTATCCTAAGCATGAATACTACAGTGAAATCAGGTGCACTGGCATCCAATAAGGCCACTGTAGCATTCAAAGGAATCATCAATTCTTCTGAGAAAACATTAAAGCTCTCTGAAAGAATTGTCCACACCATAGAAGAACAAGAAGGAAGTGTACAATCAGCCATGAGTATCACTGAAAGTATCGTAGTGATCGCCGAACAAACTGCAGCAGGATCCAGAGAAGTAGCCAGTGCTGCCAGCCAAGTAGCTGCAGGCATGGATACATTTGCAGAAAAATCTAAAGGACTGTCAGATATAGCATCCGAACTCAAAGAAGAACTAGCTAAATTCAAAATACTCAATTGAAACCGTCCAAATTTAAGCTACGTCATACAAGTATTAGGATATAGTCAAACGATACATCTACAAAAAAGAAGGTAAAAGCCATTATTCGTTCAGCTGCCCACTAAAATACCTCAACTACTCGCATGGATATCTCCTGTGCTAGACACCTCATCTATCGACAAGAATAGAAGATCGCGAAGACCATTATTATTCACCACTTTGATAGGCAGTACGGCGCAATATACTCCGTCCTAGCGTCACCTCATCTGCATACTCTAGTTCACCACCGACAGGAATCCCTCGGGCGATCGTAGAGATGCTGACCCCTGTCTCTTCTAGCTTTCTAGAAATATAAAATGAAGTCGTATCACCTTCCATCGTGGCACTAAGAGCCAAAATCACTTCTTTGACTTCTCCCTCCGAACTACGGATACGCTGTATCAGTGACTCGATGTGTAGGTCTTCGGGTCCTACTCCTTCGATCGGGGAGATTACCCCTCCCAAGACATGAAACATCCCCTTGTATTGTCCTGTGCTACGAATGGCCAACATATCTGGCGTGTCTACCACGACACAGATCACCGAAGGATCGGTATTGATGGTACGGCAGACACAGTCAGTTGTATGAGAGATGATGTGACAGGTTTGGCAATATTTGGTTTCTTTCCGGAGTCTGAGTAGCGCAGCAGATAGCTCTTCGGTCGTAGACTGCTTCTCTCGGAGCAGGTGCAGGGCCAACCGTAGCGCAGTCTTCTTGCCTATCCCTGGCAGCCTAGAGATTTCTCTTACCGCCTCTTCTATCAATTCACTCGGAAATTCCATGCGGCAATTTAGACGATTACTGCATTTATCCCCGCATCGATGATTCCTTCTTTCATCGGCTTGAGATCGTCATAGCTCCCCTTCTTGACCTCACACTTGCCGTTGAAATGAATGATGTAGGTACATTGCTCCGCCTGAATGCGCTCGTGCTCGCATACTTTAATCAGCGTATCGATCACATGATCAAAAGAATTGACTTCATCGTTGAATACGACAAGCCCTCTCCCCTCTTCGGATTTCTCATCAACCAGTACTATTTCTTCCTCTTCGAATTGCCAAGACATAACTTTCAAGATTAATTCAAATGCAAAACTAGAATAAACCCACGAAACTCTAAATTTATTCGTGAGTATTAAAACGAAAGTCCAAAACGTGACAATGGCATGATCCTTGGCTACCTTCGCATACAAACAGACAAAGGATGAATAAATATATAGTAGCCCTGGCAAGCCTCACTCTATTTTTAGCTAGTCACCACGCATTCGCGCAAAGCAAAAGAAAAAGAAAAAAGCAAGACATCAGTCTCGTCATTCAAACTGCACAAAGCTACACAGGCACCCCCTACAAATACGGCGGCACAGGCCACTCTGGTATAGACTGTAGCAGCCTCATCCAAAATTCGTTTTCACAAGCAGGATATGCCATCCCTCGCACCTCAAAAGATCAATCCAAGTACGGCAAAAAAGTGGGGTGGAACAGACTAAAGCCTGGAGACATCGTGTTCTTCAAATTCAAAGAGAAACGCAACAAATGGTATCATAGTGGACTCATCACCTCCGTCGACCGTGACCATATCTACTTCGTCCATGCCTCCTCTTCCCGAGGAGTCGTCCAATCGGACCTTTATGCAGACTACTACAAATCCCGTGTCAAGACTTTTAGGCGAGTCATCAAATAAACTGACTCAAAGAAAGCAATTGAGAAGTGCATTGCCTATTTTGGTATAAAAAAACACCCAACAATCCTATGAAAACAAAAATCATTGCACTACTAGCTATTGTGTTTGCACTATCTATCCAGTCATCCTATGCGCAGAGCACTTCAGAGATCGACATGGACGAATATTTCGCAGACCTCAACCTCACAGAAGACCAAAAGGTCACCTTTGACGAAATCACAGATGAGTACTACGCCAACTTGCAACATGTACAAGAAACAGAAACGTCAAAAACCAAAATGTACAAGGCCTACAAAACCCACAAAAAGACTCGGGACAATAAAATGAAGGCCCTCATGGACAAAGAGCAATACTCGCTCTACCAAACCAAACAAAAAGAATTGGAAAAGAAAGCACGGGAAGAAAACCGGGGGTAAGCGCCCCTCCAAAACATACCTACAAAGCCTCCTTACTCGGAGGCTTTTATTTTCTCATCAATCAGAGTCTGGATCGCTGCTACCTCCCCACGCTCAAACCAATGAAACTCATCGTCACGACTAAACCACGTCATCTGTCGCTTGGCATAGCGTCGGGAGTTGCGCTTGAGCAGGCGTACTGCCTCCGCACGATCATAGGCTCCATCTAGATAGCCAAATATCTCTCGATACCCCACAGTCTGTAGGGCATTCAGGGTGCGATGGGGGTACAGCGCTTCTGCTTCGTCAAACAATCCCTCAGCAATCATCACATCCATACGGTCATCGATGCGCTGATACAGTGTCTTGCGATCCTCGTGAATACCTATCTTGAGGACATCATAGCTCCGTTGCCTTTTGGGCTTGGCTTGACGATGCGAACTGAATGGTCGTCCCGTCGCCCGAATCACCTCCAAAGCCCGAATCACTCGCTGATGATTGTGTCGATCGACCTGTGCATAATACACGGGATCAGCTTCTTCAAGCTCAGCCAGCAAAACCTCCAACCCCACCGTCTCCAACTCCTCTCTCAAGGTCTCACGAATCCCCGCTGGCACGGCAGGCATCTCGTCCAGTCCCTCGCAGAGTGCCTTGATGTACAAGCCAGACCCTCCCACTACAAACACCACATCGTGGGCTTCAAACAATCGCTGTAGCAGTGCATCCGCGTCCTCAGCAAATTGCCCCGCATCATACTCCTCCTCCACCGAATGACTATTGATGAAGTGATGCGGCACAGCCTCCAATTCATCTTGATCTGGCTTGGCAGTACCTATCTCCATCTCTCTATAAAATTGCCGCGAATCAGCAGACAAAATCTCAGTCTGATAGGTCGTCGCTAGCCGAATCGACAGAGCGGTTTTGCCCACCGCTGTAGGGCCTGCTATGACAACCAACAAGGGATTTTTCATGGAGCAAAGATAGTATTGGGGTGGTTCATTTATCTCAATTAAAATTTAGTATTTCAACAGGTATAGGATATATTAGCGTGCAGCGAACCGAATATTGTGATCCACCACCCAAACCATCCCAATACACCAATCGCCATTGCAGAGAATAAAAAAAACCGTAGCAATACTCTACACATGGAAACAACCGAAAGTCTATCTCGACAAAGTCAGTCCGTTGACAACAGAGGAGCAAAACCTGAAGTGGTCTTGGAAAAGCTCATCTACCGTCCCACGCGTATCACTCCCCTTATTTTTTTTGATCCGTCGAGAGGTCTCCTTGAGTTGAGAGGCAAATCCAGCCCTGAGAATGCGCTGCATTTTTACAGCAAGCTCATGACTAGCATAGAAGAATTTGCCCTGCAAGGCGAACAAAACTTGGTCGCTAATTTCAAACTAGAATACTTCAACACCAGCTCTTCCAAATGCCTGTTTGATTTGCTCAAAAAACTGCTTTTGGTAGAAAAAAATGGCAAACGCGTCTCTATCAACTGGTACTATGAAGGGTATGACGAAGACATGCAAGAGGCCGGAGAAGATTACGCTGACCTGCTTGGCACGACATTCAATTTCGTAGAAACGGAGTACTAAATCTAGCTCCGAAATCCCCTTCTACTTACAAACGCCAGCCCAAGCACTGCGCATACAGAGGGTTCCCCAGGGGATGAGCAAAAGGAAATGAACCTTGAGCAGCTGCAAGCCACAGCATACAGCAAACACCACTTCTCAGATACAAAAAAAGGGCTGCTACAGCCCTTTCTATTTTATCCTATCTATACAGCGTACTCATCAGACACTACGCTCCGTATCAAACTGCTCCAAGTAGTCCGCAACACGTCTCACAAACATCCCTCCCAGTGCTCCATCTACGACTCGGTGGTCATAGGAGTGAGACAAAAACATCTTGTGACGAATGCCGATAAAATCTCCTTTGGGCGTTTCGATCACACTGGCCTTCTTGACGATGGTACCGAGGGCGAGGATCCCCACCTGCGGCTGTACGAGTATCGGCGTCCCCATGACATTGCCAAACGACCCGACATTGGAGATGGTATACGTCCCATCGTTTAGGTCATCGGGCGTGAGCTTGTTGTCTCGACCTCTCTTGGCCAGATCATTGACCGCATAAGAAAGTTCCTTGATACTCAATCGGTCAGCATTTTTGATTACAGGTACAATGAGATTACCCGAAGGCAAGGCCACGGCCATTCCTATGTTGATGTTCCC
Organism: Reichenbachiella sp. 5M10; assembly: GCF_002742335.1. Classification (NCBI taxonomy): domain Bacteria; kingdom Pseudomonadati; phylum Bacteroidota; class Cytophagia; order Cytophagales; family Reichenbachiellaceae; genus Reichenbachiella; species Reichenbachiella sp. 5M10. The sequence continues at coordinate 2,949,926 of NZ_MDGR01000007.1, forward strand.
TTTCTTGATGATCTTGTCCCCATCGACTTGCACGTTGATCATTGGGTAGTCCCGAATGGCATTGGCGACCGCCTCAATAAAAATCGGTGTAAAGGTCAGCGGCTGTCCATGTTCTTCCATGAAAGCACGCTTGTGCTTGTTGCGCCAGTTGACCACATCGGTCAGATCTGCCTCTACGAATGAGGTCACATGAGGTGCCGTCTGCACGGAGGAGAGCATACGCTCTGCGATCATTTTGCGCATGCGATCCATGACAATGATCTCATCTTCCCCTGTAAATATCGCCGGGGTAGGTTGCACACCAAACTTCGCTTTGGGTTTGGTCGATTTCTCTTGGGTGATACCTGGCTCAGTACCAAACACCTTGGGGCTTTTGGAGCGCACCAGTGCCAATATATCTTTCTTGGTTACACGCCCCTCTTTGCCTGTCCCTTGGAGCGCATCGAGCTCTTTCATGGGGATCCCTTCTTCTCTAGCGATCGTCATCACCAGCGGCGAATAAAATCGCCCAGAAGTTGATTTTTCAAGGATTGGTTGGGGCACGACTTGAGTTGTGCTAGCCGAGTGCTTGTCTACTGCAGTAGTCAATAACTCCTCCGCTTCTGCAACTGCCGCTTCCTCGAGCTCCTCAGACTCGTTGGCTTTAGCAGCAATCTCATTGTCATCTACTTCGATGATGGCAATGGGCTTGCCTACCTCTACGACATCTCCTTCGTTGGCCAATATCTCCTGCAGTACACCCGAGTAAGTCGACGGCACTTCTGTATCTACTTTATCCGTAGCTACTTCCAAAACGGACTCGTCTTCTTCTATATTTTCCCCTACTTTCTTGAGCCACGAAAGGATGGTTCCTTCCATTATACTTTCACCCATTTTGGGCATCACCATTTCTACTTGAGCCATATCCGTATCAATTTCATTTTTTGGGAATATCCCGCAATATAGGCGATTTACGCCTAAAAATCACCCTTCATTCAGCGTTTGACGGAGGAAGTTGAGCGCCTTGATGACGCTGTATTCGATATTGAGAATACGCGTCCCTGCTGCCTGAACCCGCTGCGAAACAACACGATCTCCAAAGGATATAGCCAACCAAACCGTACCCACAGGTTTTTCTTCTGTACCTCCGTCTGGGCCAGCGATTCCCGTCGTAGCAATTCCAAGGTCCACGTGGAGTTTTTTGCGTACACCAATGGCCATTTCTTTGGCTACTTCCTCGCTCACTGCTCCATATTTTTCGATCGTCGCAGCAGAGACATCCAGCATGTTTTCTTTGACCGAATTGTGATAGGCGACAATCGACCCATGGTAGTACTCCGAACTCCCCGGCACAGACGTGATCCGATGCGACAGATAACCACCCGTACAACTCTCGGCTGTCGCCACAGTCACCCCCTGACTCTTGAGCAATTCGCCCACGGCATCCTCGATCTCTAGATCACCAAAGCCATACACGTACTCTTGGATCATCGGCAAGAGCTCTGCGATCTGTGCATTCATCTCTGCATCTAGTGTCGCTCGGTCTGTCCCTACGCCTGTCAGTCGGAGTTTGACCTGCCCACGTCCTGGCAAATAGGCCAGAGCCAAATGTGAAGGCAGAGCATCTTCCCAAGAGGCAATCTCCTCAGCCAGCCACGACTCTCCGATCCCAATCGTACGTACCATCTGGTGCAAAATCACTGGCAACTGAAACCGCTTCTTGATTTTGGGCAGCACCGACTTGGTCATCATGGCCTTCATCTCAAAGGGCACTCCTGGCATGGACACCACGATGCGCTTGTTGATATCAAACCACATCCCGGGAGCTGTCCCACGATCGTTGGTGATTTTGATGGATCCTTTTGGCAAATAGGCCTGCTGACGATTGATCTCCGTCAGTTCCTTGCCCAATCGGGCAAAAATCGACTCCACATCCTCTAGTGCTCCTTCGTTGAGTTCGAGAGGCATCTCAAACTGCTCTGCCAATGCCTGCTTGGTCAGGTCGTCCTTGGTAGGCCCCAGTCCTCCCGTCACAAACACCACCTGGCTATGCAACAGCGAATCTGCCACAGCCTCTTTGATGAGCTCAGACCGATCCGCAATCGAATACTTGCGACGTACCTTGATCCCCATATCGTCCAATTGCTGACTGATCCACTGCGAATTGGTGTCCAATATCTGACCATACAGGATTTCATCCCCTATGGTAATAATCTCTGCATAAATCTCTCTCATTCCTAAATACTAGTTAGCGGCACAAAATCCATAGTCCCCCATCCTTATACCGAAGCAACAAAAATAGGTTGGAAAACAATACCAATAAACTCGAATATTTGAAATAAGAAAGAAGACAATCAACGCAAGCAAATTCCAACCGAATAACTTGGCCAAGTTCGTAGTGTCCAAAAGTCCTCGTCCAGAACGATTGATCAAAACCTTCCCTCCTATTCTTTCTTCTTCTGATAATGACTCAGGTAGAACCTTAGCTGCACTTGTTCTATTGGCAGACACAAAACCACTCCGATTTGTCCTCCCCCTCCCTCTAATAATACGTCTGGTCGTTTTTATATTCTTGCTGCGATTTGTACCTTTAGCCTTGAACCAATCACTGATTCGGCTCTCTTTTCACTACTAGCACTACACCTATGAAATATATACTCCTCTTATTGGCCCTTGGACTCGTCGTGGCATGCTCCTCTTCCAAAAAAAACGGAGAGAAGTCCGCAGAAGAAATCAGTATGGAACGATTTGAGGGCAATTTCAAAGTGGGAGACATCGATCCATTCAATGCGATCGTATTTCCGATGTACCATTCGTTCGAGGTAGAACTACAAATCGCCCAAGAACCCATCATCTTCTTCTTCGACAGTTTGGACAGCCAGGGACAATTTGTCTACACCTCTGACGACCAGTCCATGTCCTTTCGTATGGAGTCCGACCACAAAAAGGGCCTGTTTTACGAGATCAACGAACCCGAACAGAAAGTCACCAAGGAATAATTTCGACATATTCGTTGATTTAATCCCTAGCTCCTCGCCTCAACTGCCTAGATATGCTTAATATTGGCCCTTGGTTACAAATTAAATCCCCAATGCTGCAGAATTTTTTACTCGCTACTTTAGTATTCGCACTTAGTTTCACTTCTACATTCGCCGAAGTGGAAGACAAAAAAAAGCCCAAGGATCAAGACCCTAAAATCGAAAGACTCCTTATCGTGGTATTGGTTCGCAACGTCGAACAGCGCAAAATCCTGGAAGATGAATTGAGTTATGATTTTTCGGATTATGGCATCAAAACCATACTGAGTTATACGACGCGATTGGCAGGAGCTGAGCATGTCACCAAAGAAGAGGTAAAACGTGTCTGCAAAAAAACAAACGCCGATGGGGTAATGATCGTCAAACTCGTCGACATAGAGCAACAAAACGGCTACTCCTACAACCAACGAGCACAATACCAAGGGGCTGGTGCTCCCTCAGCGACCAGTAGTGGTGTGGTCTTCACCAACCGTGGCACCTACAGCTGGGGCGATTACGCCTATGGCAACTACTTTGATGCGGTCAGTTCCAACATCGTCGAAATCCAAACAGACATCTACCATGTAGATTCCGAAAAAAGAGTATTCCAAAATGACAACAAATTCAGAGTAGGTGAGATCGAATCTGCGATCGGTAAATTCTCCAAGACAACTACCAAACGAGTCGTCAAAACCAAGCAAATCAAGAGAAACGAAGACTAACCCGTCTTCTCTCAAATCACGGCAGCCCATCGGACCGCTTGATCAATGGCTCGCTTGGCATCTAGCTCGGCTGCCACGTCTGCTCCGCCTATTTTACTGACCTTCAAACCCTTTTGTGCCAGTTGGTTGGCAAGCCCATCCTCCGACACCTGTCCTGCACAGAGTATCACATGATCTACGGCAAGTACATGCGACTTGCCGTCTCGCGTATAGTGCAAGCCCTCGTCATCGATACGGTCGTAGCTCACCGCAGTGACCATCTTCACCTGCTTACCTTTTAGCGTCAAGCGATGAATCCACCCTGTGGTCTTCCCGAGTTTTGCTCCCATCTTCCCTTTGGTCCGTTGAAACATCGTCACCTCCCTTTGTATCTGATGGGGATAAGCCTTGACTCCTTCTACGCCTCCTCGTGCCTCGTTGGCCGGATCTACCCCCCATTCCTTCAAAAACGCATAGGTATCGAGACTGCTACTCTCCCCCTCTGCCGTCAAATACTCCGCGACATCAAATCCTATGCCTCCCGCCCCAATGATGGCCACACGCTGCCCGACAGGTTGCTCCTTCTTGAGTACATCGAGGTAGGACAGTACTTTAGGGTGGTCTATGCCACGGATCTGTGGCCTACGTGGTCTGATCCCTGTCGCGAATACCACCTCGTCATATTCTGCTTTGGCAAAAAGTTCTGCATCTACAACAGTCTGGAGCCGCAGCGACACCCCCGCAAGGGCTAGCCGCTTGGCAAAATACCGTAGTGTCTCATGAAACTCCTCCTTGCCGGGGATCTTCTTGGCGATATTGAACTGTCCACCGATCTCATCCGCTGCATCATACAGGGTCACTACGTGTCCACGTTCTGCAGCCACACAGGCAAAAGCCATCCCTGCCGGTCCAGCACCGACTACTGCGATTTGTTTGGCAGTCACCACTGGAGACAGCACGATCTCTGTCTCGTGACAAGCACGAGGGTTGACCAAGCAACTTGCGATCTTGCGTTTGAACACATGATCCAAACAAGCCTGGTTGCAAGCGATACAGGTATTGATCTCGTCTTCTCGGGAGGTTTGACTTTTGAGCATCAGTTCGGGGTCCGCCAAAAAAGGTCTTGCCATAGATACCATGTCTGCGTCGCCTTGGGCCAAAATCTCCTCTGCGACAGCTGGCATATTGATACGATTGGTCGTGATGAGTGGTATCTGCACTTCGCCCTTGAGCTTGCGTGTCACCCAGCTGAAGGCTCCTCTCGGCACCATCGTCGCGATCGTCGGGATGCGTGACTCGTGCCATCCAATGCCTGTATTGATGAGCGTGGCTCCTGCCTTTTCGACTTCCTTGGCAAGCTGTACGACTTCTTCCCAACTGCTCCCTCCTGGCACCAAGTCCAACATCGACAAGCGATAAATGATGATGAATTCCGAACCTACTGCCTCCCGTACAGCTTTGACGATCTCTACCGGAAACTTGATACGATTCTCATAACTACCTCCCCACTGATCTGTCCTACGGTTGGTTTTCGCAGCGATGAACTGATTGATCAAGTAGCCCTCAGAGCCCATGATTTCCACACCGTCATACCCTGCTTCTTTGGCCCAATAGGCACTATTTGCAAAATCTTTGATGGTACTTTTCACTCCTCGGTGGCTTAGTGCAAATGGCTTGAACGGTGAGATCGGTGACTTGATGGCTGATGGAGCGACATTCAGCGGGTGATAGCCGTAGCGTCCCGAATGCAGGATTTGCATGGCGATCTTGCCCCCCTCGGCATGCACCGCCTCCGTGATGACCTGGTGCTCTTTGGCATGCTTTCGCTTGGTCATTCGTGCCGAAAATGGCCCCACCCAACCTTGCCGACTGGGTGCTACCCCTCCCGTCACGATCAGGCCGACACCTCCTCTGGCACGCTCTGCATAGAATGCCGCCATTCTCTCAAAGCCGTTTTTGGTTTCTTCTAACCCTGTATGCATCGACCCCATCAAAGATCGGTTTTTCAGGGTCGTAAAACCTAAATCCAAGGGTGCAAACAAGTGGGGATATGGGTGCTCACTCATGGTCTTTCGTTTAATGTCGTTCCCCTAAGTTTACTGGATTTTTCGTTCGTAGACAATAATGTACGAGCTTCTATTTCTTTCGAAGACCTGTCGCATGACTTTTGCTGCAAGAATATTTGCTCTACTCCAAGACCTATGCGCCATACGCCAAAGGATAGAACGAAGAATATAACATCTGCTCAGAATGTTCCTCTTCTCGCCACCTTTCAGAAACTATCTCATTATTTTGAGCTATACTTACCCTCTAACTACAATTGACAACCAAGTACAATGAAACACCTTTTTAGCGCCCTTCTCTTCCTTTTCGTTTTTTCCAATGCCTACTCCCAAAAATACATGGACAAGCTACTTGTAGAATCTTGCGAATGTGTTGACAAGATTGATATTGATTTAGAATTGCAACAGTACAACCTACAATTGGGTCTGTGTATGCTCGAAGCAGCACAACCCTACCAAAAACAACTCTTGAAAGACTATGAGATCGATATAGCCCACATCGACACGAATGGGCAAGGTGAAAAACTAGGTCGAATGATTGGCGTAAAGATGGCTTCTGTCTGTCCCAATACCCTCCTCGCTCTCTCCAACAAAATGAACCCTCAACCCTCACCAGAACCCAGCATCCAAGTAGCGACAGCTACCGTGTCCCAAATAGACCATGACCCGTTCGTCGTATTCACTCTCAAAGACTCCTACGACAAGGAAGTAAAATACTATTGGTTGAGCCCCGTAGAATCAGATCTGGAGCTCATTCAAAACTACCCCGCCCTATTGGACAAAAAGGTCAGCATCCGCTACGAAACCCAAGAGCTTTTTGATCCCAAGATTGAAGTATACCGTGACTTCAATGTGATTCAAGAGATTAATCTTGCGATAGAGGAATAACGAAAACCAGCACAACATCACCTTTGGCATCAGGATACCAGCCCAGCTAAAGGTCTATAGCGGCTGAAATCTATTGCAATGTCCACCGTAGTGCTCGATGCGAACAAGCACTACGGTGGTTGCACTGCTGTCTATCGACACCAGTGTGACAAGGACGATTGGATTGACAGTCGTATTTACTTCACGAAGGATATGCCGTGATTGCCACAAATCTTGGCTACCGTTTCAAAATTGGGAGGTCCAGGAGGTAGGTCGGACAATTCCTGAAACATCATCTCAATACCAGCAGGAAAAGCACTCGTGATCATCTTTGCCTTTTCTGTACCGACCACTGTCCAGGCATGCGAAATATTCTTAGGGGCGAAAGCTGTGTCTCCTGCCTGTAGCACTGTCGTTTTTCCGTCTACCATGATCTCGATTTGCCCTGCAATCACCCTAAAAATCTCATCTTCTTTGGTATGAATATGAGGCGGTATGCCGACACCTGGCTCTACATCATCTACCCACTCCACAATTTGGTTGTCAGTATCACTACCTACTAGTTTGTGCGTCTGGATATCTCCAAGCACATTGAGCACATCCCCATTTCCATCTCGGATAATTTTGGATTCGAGATCCGCAGTTGATCTGTCCTCGCCTAAAATGCTTTTGCTGACGGAAACTCCCGGAATCAAGGCAACCCCAATTCCGATACCTGTTGTTTTGATAAAATTCTTTCTGTCCATTATCATTCTGTTTTATTGATTAAATGTGTGGTTTTCCTCTACAAACAAGCCTTTGCCATAGCGAAATAGGTAGTATCTGACCAAGGCTGATGCCCCAGATGATGGCAAAGTCTTGTTTCACCTTGTGGAAACTAAGATAAAGGAGAAGGGTACTTTGAAAGTTGTGATAAAATCGGCAAAACCTTAGAATTTCAGCAAAATCAGCTTTTTCTAATCTGTGAAGGTGATAATTTGGAGTGCTTTTTTAGATAATAACTGAAATAATCGGGCGAGGAAAACCCAAGATCATAAGACACTTGTTTGATAGGCTTGTCCGTAAATTTCAATTCGTAACGGGCCGTCATCACCAGCTTTTCGTCAATCAGGCTTTTGGCATTTGTCCCCAATACATCCTTTACGCATTCGTTCAGGTACTTGTCCGAAACGTGCAGTTGCTGAGCATACCCACTCACCTCGTGATGCTCCGAATAGTATTTATCAATCCTTTGCTTGAATTTGTAAACCAGGGCTGCTTTTTGGTTGTTGTCAGAAATAAACGTCCTGATATTGCACTTTCCGTCACAGTACACAAAAAAGGTGTTCAATAGCGATAGGATAGCCTCATCTTTATGCGCCAGATTGGTACTGATTAGTTCATCCAGCATCTCCAAAATCGACTTTACGCGTATTTCGATTCCTGGCGAAAGATTTATTTTAGGGATCTCGTCCGTAGATTTGAAAATTCGGACTTGTGTAATGTGTAGATTCTTGAACGTAGGGTAGTCCAGTGTGCTTTTTGGCAAGTACAGTAAGTAGCCTGAGGAAGCCGCCGTTTCTCTTTTATGTATGCTCCAATCAAAATCCGGGGTGAGGAAGAATACCGAATTGGACACGTTGCTGTACTTTGTCTTGTTAATTTCAATATGCTGAACACCTTTGTGAATCCAACACAGCGTATAACAGTCCCTTTCACTTCGGCTTGAAGTTACCTTGTCGAGAATTGGCGATATTTTTATTGCATCTAGTGGCATGCTGATGTGACTGTCAACCTAACTTGGCGAGGTGACGCACTTGAATTCACTGTAGCAAAGTAGTAAAATCTGCTGGTGCATCCAAAGCATCAGATCGGACTGCAAACAGAATGGAAGGCGACAAACACTTTAGAATTTCCGAGACCTTACTATTGAATAGCGCACTACTACTGGATAGGAGCAACGGATGGACGCCCTTCTGTATTTCGGATCATAGTGGATGCCAGCAGTAAACAAGGTGAAGGCTGGGTACCGTAGTGCTCGCTCGCAGCGAGGGTTACGGTAGTTGCTCTGCCATGTATCGATACAAGTGCGTCCTCATCACAGACAAGGACGATTGGGGGCATCTCCTCACTCTATATGTTTCCAGCGAAATATATAGGTCAAAAAATGGCATTGATTTGCTGTGATTTTGTCAAATGAACGAAAAAACAACCTTTTTTAACCCTCTATTGAAAAGAGTAGACGGAGAGTACTGTATAGAAACAGAGTTTACACTTGGTGGCCAACATTTTTCTAAACCAAAATATCTAGGAGAGGGAGGATTTGGGTATTTCAAGATCCCAAACCTGATTGGAAAACGTGTAAAAGTGCTATGCCACGATGACGAAAAGGTAGAAATACTTAGTATTCTCCCTTAGATCCCCATCTGTAACGAGGGAGATTGAGGATATTGGTAGTGTACTAGGATAGACATCTATAGAGACGATGGGCATTTCAAATCCCCAATCAATGCGAACCCTGCACGGTCAGTAGCGATTAGCTCTTCTGCCCGTGCAGCTTCTTATAGTTCCACTTGGAGAGGATCGCCAATATCACTACGCCAGCCACGATCCAGTACACGAACTGTGGGATCGGTACGGGATCACCTTTGGCGTAGGAATGCAAGCCTGCAAGGTAGTAGTTGACCCCAAAGGAAGTCATGATGATGCTAAAAAACCCTACTACACTGGCCAAGCTATAGACATAGAGGTCGTTGAGCTTCGGCACGAGACGCAGGTGGAGTATCGTCGCATACACGATCACCGAGATCAGTGCCCAGGTTTCTTTTGGATCCCAGCCCCAGTATCTCCCCCAGGATTCATTGGCCCATACCCCACCGAGGAAGGTTCCTATGGTGAGCATGAACAGTCCGATGGTCATGGACATTTCGCTGATGTAGCTTAGTTCTTTCATGCTGTTGAACAAGCGCTCATTGCCCTTCTTCTCGACAATCATAAACACCAAAGTGAGTATCCCCAGCAATGCCGACAGTGCCAACGGCGCATAGCTACTCACGATGATCGCCACGTGGATTTTGAGCCAGTAGGATTTGAGTACAGGCACAAGGTTGGTGATCTCAGGATTGAGCCAATCCAAGAAGGCCACAAACAGCAGCGTCCCAGCAAACAGAGCCGCTAGCGGTACCACAAAATCAGACTTGCGGTAAAACGAGAAGCCAAACAACATCAGCGCCCAAGACACCAATATGATCATCTCATAGCCGTTGCTCCAAGGAGGATACTGTGCTGCATACCACCGCAAGATCAGGTTGAAGGTCAAGGCCAAAAAGCCCACAAAAACCACTGCGGTCAAGCCGATCTTGCTCTTGTCGACCAACAAATTGTTCGGGTAAAAAACCGAAAAGATCGCAACGGCCAATAGTGCGATGCCTGTCAACCAGAAGAAAGAGAACAGGTGGTTGAACAACCTGAGTTTGTTGTACAGCAATTCTGCCCGCTGGATGTTGCTACTAGGGATCACGGCTGCACCTTTGACATTTTGGAAGGTGCGGATGTAACTTAGCGTCTCGTCGGCTTGCGTCCAATCTTTGTCTCTACTGGCCTTGAGTACACTCTGGTAGTACATCGGCATGATGCGCTTCACAAATACAGAATCTTCTCCTTTGAACGCCTCTCCCTCGTATTTGTCATGAAACCAAGTATTCTCTGGATCGCCTTCTAGCGGAAACAATTTTAAATAGTATCCAGTCAACCCTTGAAAGAAAACATTGAACCGCTCGTCTACATGGATCAGCTCCTTGTCCAGATTGGATCGCTCTGCGGGTTTCTTGCGGTTGGCCTCTTCCACCAAATCCAATAGCAGGTAATTGCCCCGCTGATCCAACAGGTCAGTGAAAGCCAAATATTTGGTTTCCTCTTTGCCTATCGTTTCGAGGATGGCCGCTCCTTTCTTCGGATCGATCTTGATGATGGGCACAGCCTGCCACACCATGGGATTGATTTGCATCATCAAAAACTGCTGATCGCTGTTGAGCTTCATATCAGGCGTCAAAGCAAAAGACGAACGTCCATGCACCTTTCTCAAGAATTCGGATGACAAGGTATTGACTGGTTTGATCCGTCCATCCAGATCCTGCACGAGCAACTCCCCAAATTCATTGGCTTTGTCCGCGGGGATATAACTGGATTTTATATTGTTGAGAAAGGCTTGTTGGTCTTGTTGCCCCGTCTCCTGGGCAGATACGCCACTCCATAGTCCTAGCACCAGTACGACTGTAGAAGCGACCTTCTTGGCATTGAGTGCTGACAATTTCTTATTGATGGTTTGAAACCTAGAGTTCTTCCAAAACAGTGTCAAGAACATCCCGATCCCCAGCAAAGTGTAACCGAGATAGGTAATGTTCGTCCCCCACCAATCGCTGTTGACCGAGAGCACCGTGCCCAACTCGTCGGTATCGTAGGATGCCTGAAAGAATCGATACCCACGGTAGTCCAATACATTGTTCATGTAGATGTGATACGGAAACTGCTCCTCTCCATCTATGACCGTGACACGACTCGAATAGGACGATGGGCTCACTGATCCAGGGTAGCGTATCAACTCAAAATCATTCAATGCAATCTCAAAGGGTAGCTGTATGGGCTTGGGTCCGTAGGTGATGTCGACATGATACGCCCCCAATTGCACGTGTTGTTTGTCGCTGTAGTTGCCGTCAAAAGCAGGCAAAAGCACCTCGTGCTGTATCTCACCATCTGACAGCTTGACAAACAGCAGATCATCCAGCGTCTTGGCCTTTTGCTGATCCTCAGACTGACGATAGACCACTGCGCTGTGCTCAAAAATCTCTGGCACTACGAAGGCTACTCCTTCCCCTTGATACAGCGCGCGCAATTTCAGGTCTTGTAGCGTATCTGCAGGCAACCTACCCCCTGACTGGGTAGCCATGATCATAAACGATAGCTCTACGGGAGACTGAATCTTCAATTCGCCATCCACTTCATAGATATTGACTGCTCCTGGTACGGGATTGTTGAATGTGACGGGGTAGTTATTGACCAGGATCGACCCGCCCGACTGCAAGTACAAATTTTCTCTACCGGTGGTGCCAGCAGTCACTACTGTGAGTACGGCACCTCCTGTTTTGGATTCAATTACTTTTTGTTCGGCCTGCGGCACAAAAGCGGCAGCCTCGACCGTCACCTCTCCATTTTGTCCAAAAGACAAGTCAAAGTCAGGTTGACTGAAAAAGGATAAATTGAGTTGCTGCTCGTAGGTCTCTTTGTAGTCTCCCTTGGTCACCTCGACCTGAAGGTAGCGCTCCTGCGAAACGATCTCCGAAGCAGCCTGCCCCTCACGGATACTCATGAGCCCCTCGAAACCATAGTAGCGTGTCACAAATGCTCCAATGAGCGTGACGATGAATGCGACATGAAACAAAAAGATGGGAAACTTCTCTTTGCGTAGGAGCTTGTACCGAAAGATGTTTCCCATAAAATTGAGCACCAACAAAAACATGATCACCTCAAACCACCAGGCTTTGTAGATCATCGTTTGGACGGCTTGCGTACCAAAATCGTTTTCCAAAAATGTACCGTAAGCCATCGCTATGGCAAAAAGCAAAAGAAGTACTGTTGTCAACTGATTAGAAAACAATACTTTAAAAATTCCTGACTTCATATGATTTGTATCTCCTTACTTCATGGAGACGGCCTTCTTCACCCCCATGCCTTCTTCACGTTTCTTAGCCTCTTCGAGCCACTTAGGTATGATATTCTTCTTAAACTCTTCCTTCTCTTTCTCCAAAGCTACACGATCGATTCCCATCAATTGTTGCGCCTTGTCTTTGGTCGTGATGTCTGGGTAAGGCAACTCTTCGTTGTACCCCAAACTCGCCAGCAATCTGGCCAGCTTGATCCGACCTTGGCCTGCCACATCCATCGCCGAACTGACCACTCTACTCACCTCCACGGGAGAGTGAAAAGAAGCCCCATGAGACGCTACCGAATAGTCCCATCTCCACTGCGCATGTCGAATATCCTGCAGGATGTCCACCATATCCGCTTCGGTCGCGCCCAACTCCCATGCCTTGCCCGCTTCCAAGTGCAAACGAACTAAAATTTTCTCCAACTTCTCCATATTTTCGGCAACCATTTTCTGTCTTGTATAGACATCTGCTACCAAATCCTCTTTGTCTTGACGATGACAGACCTGACAGGAGTTGGTTACGTTGTTGAGTGGAGACTGGATATGGTGGTCTGTGTACTTCTGTCCACCTTCTGAGGTATATGGCATGTGACAATCCGCACAGGACACCCCGCGCTTAGCATGTATGCCCGTGCTGTATATTTCATACCCTGGATGTTGAGCCTTGAGCATTGGCGCTTTGCTCACCGCATGCGTCCAGTCACTGAAATTGATCTCATCATAGTAGGCCTCCATCGCCTCCACAGAAGTACCGTCTCTCCATGGGAACACCAAATAAGGCACGCCTTCTTTGCCCGGAAGGTTCTTGTTGAAATAGTACTCAACATGACACTGCGCACACACCAGAGAGCGCATCTCTTGATGACTCGATGCGTTGATATCCTTGCCCATCGCCTCGAACGCCTCGATCAGCGCTGGGCGTGTGATACGAAGACTCATGGTCTCAGGGTTGTGACAGTCGGCACACCCTATAGCATTGACGACTTCCGCCCCCTTATCAGCCCACTTACCACTATAGAACTCGTCTATTCCGATCTCATTCATCAGACGAGGGACGTCTGGGCTCTTGCAGGTCCAGCAAGTACTCGGCATAGGCCCTGTACCAGGCCCCGTAGGAGCGCCCGTTCTGAGGATGTCACGAATATCATCTACTGCATAGTAGTGCCCTCGTGGTGCATTGTACTCCTTGGAGAAAGCATAGCCTGCCCACAAGATCACCAATCTCGGATCCTTTTCGAGCATATCAACAGGCTTGCTTCCGCCTTGGTAACTCTGAAAGGTCGTGTCTTTGGTTTCCAAGAAGGACTGATACTGTCTCGGAAAGTTCTCTCCCCACACTTGATTGCGGGGTTCATTGTCCGCTATCTCTACCATGGGTTGGTAGGCGAACTTGGATTCGGTTTTTCTACTGATGATGCTATTGGCTAACAGGCTCAGTAAAAAGGCTGCTACTGCAGTCGCAAAAAATAAAAATACATGTCTTTTTTTGATAGAGGCCATGGTCGGGACATTTGGTTATTTAGAAGACTTCAATTGTTTTTTGATCCAGTCTGGGACAAACTCCTTCTGCTGCTGACGAACGGACAACGGTTCAATGAACTGACCAATGGCCGCCAAGCTTTTCACTCTGCCATGAGGAGTCTCTCTGTGACATTCCCAGCAGGCTCTGCTGGTTCTATTTTCTTCATGATTGTCCACCCAAGATGCCATTTTTGCATCGGTGACTTGATCGATATGGCACCTGATGCAATTGTTTTGCACTACATGCTGACTGGGTTCTCGCATGGTGATCGCCTGAGGCTCCATTCGCATCGTATAGATCGAGGCATGGTACAATCCATCCATTGCTTTGAAATAGTACTTGTTCACCACATTGTTGTGCGGTACATGACAATCATTGCAGACGGTGACACGCTGGTGCGAACTATGATCCCACGTGATGTACTCAGGAGTCATCACGTGACAATTGATGCATGCCTTGGGATCGTCAGAGAGGTAGGATACCGCGTTGGACACTCTCAACACATAAAACCCTAAACCAGCCATCAGCCCACACAAGAGTGTAACGGGTACGATCCACTGGTCAGGTGGTATTATCTTGTTTAGGAGGTTCATGGTACCATTAAGTTAATCCTTCTTCGAAGAATTAAAAAGCTGTGGACGAAAATCTACCATAACCCAAGCCCAGTTGTTGAGTGCCGAAGCTTCACCGGTATACCCCGTCACGACACCTTTGATCTGCTCCATCGACTCTGTAGCAAACATCTGAGAATAGCCTAAATTGACAGTCACTGCAGGGTCCAGTTTCCAAGTCATCACTAAATCGATCTCTGTACCAAGATTGCTCGAGTAGGATTGTGACACGTCATTGACATCCACGATATCTACAGGGCTCAAAAACTGGTGAATATTGGCTTTGAGTGAAGAACTTGCCCCTGTCTTCCACTCTGTCATGATACGAAAATCCAACAATCCCGTACTATTGACAGAGCCCTGCATACGATGAGGGTTGCCCACATAGAAATAATCCATGTATCCATAAAACTTGTGGTTAGATCCAAACAACGGATTGAATGAATGGTCGTTAGACGATCCATAACTTGTCCCTGACATATAGTCCACCCCCACGTTGATAGGCGTCAAATCCGTAGCATAGATCACATGTGCAGCCAACATATGTGCGGAATTGTTTTCTCCCACACGGTTCTTTCCTGTTTGCAAATAGGATTCCCCTTCTAGTTTCAATCGGTCGTTTACTTTGTAGTCCAACAACAAGGCAAAACTCTGCTGAGCGACACCACTGGAATCGATCACATTTTGGTACCCGTTGTTCAATGCCATGGCATTGACAACTAGCTTATCCAACTTTTTGGTCAACCATACATACTCCATGTGCTTGTAGTTTACCACACCGTCATAAAAAGTCCCTTGTACCAGCGTAGGCTCATAGGCATTTTGATTAAAAGCCGCTCCCACATCGATTTTCCACCCCGTCGCTTGATTCTCATAGATCAACAACAAAGCATCGTGACTCCTACCCTGTGGCTGCCAGTTCGAGCTACCAAAGAAACGTTCGTTGTGATAACGAATAATCTGTCGACCTGCTTTGAAGGATAGTTTATCTGTAAAGAAATATTGCCCCCAAGCCTCTGAAAAATGTAACGTATTGTTCTCGTCGGTTTTGTAGGGTTGATTGGTTGACCCCCACATACGTACATCCTGTGCTGTCACTTTGATCTTGTATTTTTCTTGAGTGAGCCCTACAGACAGTCGTGTTCTTTGCTCTGTATAGAAAGCAGGCCCCTCATCAGGAGCATTGAGTTCTTTGAATCCGTTTCGCAATTCGGACCGAGGTCTGATTTGAGCATCTATAACAAATTGTGCGTAAAGGTTAGAAGTGAAAGTCATGGCCAGCACCACGAGACAAATTTTGGAATAATTCATTCGATTCAACAGATTAGTTAATATGAGCCTAAAGATACAATCCTATTTTATGTTAAAAAACAGATATCTCCGTCACTTATGAGAATAATGCTTTTACTTTTTTCGTGTCACAAAATACACGCCGATGATCACCACTACCGCTCCGATCATCTGAAAAACCGTCAACCGCTCGCCCAAAAAAATCCAAGCCAATACGATCGTAGACACAGGCCCAAAACTCGCTACGATCGAGAAATCTGATGCTCCGAGTAGCTTGATCGCGTAAGATATAAGGTAGGAAGGAACAACCGTTGAAAATACCGCCATACCCAAACTCAGTCCATACACCTCCATCGGGTAATTCATCAAGTCAAAATCCCCAACGAAGCAATAATGAACGACCACACAGACACAAGAAACAATCATGGCCAGCGAAGTAAACAGCACAGGCCCTAACTTTGGAATCAACCAATCGCTCCCCACCAAGTACGACGCGTAGGTCAACGCACTCATGACAATCAAAAGTACCCCCACCACGTTGGACAATTCAGAAAATCCCGGCTCCTGAAAATACATCACCACGATACCCGCATAGGATATCATGACTGCAATCACTTGGTTCTTGGCAATCTTCTTTTTCAGAAACAACCAAGACAGAAACAAGACAATCGTGGGGTAAATGAACAAAATGATCCGCTCTAAACTAGCCTTGATATATTGTAACCCGAGAAAATCAAAATAGCTAGCCAGGTAATACCCGAGAAACCCAAACAACAACACTGCTCCAAATATCCTTGGCGTCAACTTTTCTTTCAACGCAGAAAAATTCAAAGCCGCAATCACCAGGTAAATGGGTAGAGAAAACATCATCCGAAAAAGCAACAAAGTCACAGTATCTATGCCAAAAGCATACGCCAACTTGACGACAACAGCCTTGGCAGAAAACAATACAACTCCAAGAAGGGCAATGAGAAAGCCCCAATGTTTTAGGGAAAATACAGGCATACGATTTGGTTTTGACGCGAAGTAACAATAACTGAGAATAAAGAACTACAAAAGCTCACAAATTAGAGATTCTTGAATAGTTGTTTGCTAGGTAGATTTCCTATAGATTTGAAATGAGAAAAATGTAAAGCCAAACTATCTGGTAAGCCACCAAGACTTAAACCAAACTCAGATTCGCGGCATTTATGGATTGGTATGGAATCGTCGGTTCCCTGATTAGCTTTGGGCTATTGAGTGGGGGAATGGCAATTATCTTTCAGAGATCTAAAAAAAGTATTCTTCATCGAGCTTCTATTGATAAATCTATCAATGGCCACAATCATACGGATTACGAAAACTTAAAATTGCTTCTCAAGCATGCGCAAAAAGAAGCGAAACTCGGAACATGGGAATGGGACCTCCTCACCAATGAAATCCACTGGTCAGACGAAATTTTCAACATTTTGGATCTACCTGGGAAAGTCACTCCCAATATAGAAATCATCCGAACCATCATCCACGAAGAAGATGCCGAAGAATATGACAAAACCATTCGGGATACACTAGCGGGCAAATACCCCCGAAGAATCCAATACCGCATCACTACCAAAAGCCACTATATCAAACACATCTCTGAAAAACGAGAAGTCATCAAGAATGAAGAAGGGCTTCCCGTCAAAGTCCTCGGTACGATACAAGACATCTCCAACGAAACCCAAACCACCAGCTACCTATTCAAAACCAAGAGCAACTACAAACTCCTCACTGAGACACTACCTGTAGGCATCTACCGCTCCAACAAAAAAGGAGACATCTTGTTTGTCAACCAACGCATGGTCGAAATGTTTGGCTATGATTGCATCGAGGAAATGATGCGTCATCAGACGCAAAACTTCTACCAAAGCACCGACGACCGCACGGCACTCGTGTCCCACCTAGAAAAGGAAGGGATGCTTATCGATTACAAAATCAAATTTCGACGCAAGGACGGCAGCATATTCATCGGTACAGAAAATGCACAAATAGAAGGTGATGAACTACATGGCGTCATTCAAGATGTCACCGAGAAAAGTGCCCTAGACGAAGAGAAAAACGAACTCATCACGACACTTCAAAGACAAAACGAAGATCTGGAACGATTCGCTCACATCATCTCACACAACCTCCGGTGCCCTCTGGTCAACCTAGAAGGCTTGACTCAAATCATAGACAGGACTACTCTGAGTGCTGACAACCAAGAAATCGTAGACCTCATGGTCCTCTCCACCAAAAACCTCGACATGATCATCAAAGACTTGAACAAAACCGTATCTATCCGAGACAAAAAGCACGCGCATTACGAAAAGGTAAACCTGCGGCATACACTCTCAGATGTCAAAAAAGACCTCCGAGAAGAAATAGCACAGCATAAAGCCACCATCATCACCAACATTGACATCAAGGATGAAATCCAATCCATCCCTGGCTTCATCAACAACATTCTCTACCAGATCATTGACAACTCAATCAAATTCAATCATCCAGACAGAGCCCCTGAGATCAGCATCACTTTTCATAGTACCTCTCGTAGCAACAACCTCATCGTAGAAGACAACGGCAAAGGAATAGACCTCTCACTCAACAAAGAACGTCTATTCAAACTATATGAAAAATTCGACCCGCACATGAAAGGACGAGGAGTCGGGCTATACATGGCGTACAACCACATCAATGCTCTCAAAGGAAGCATTGATATCGAAAGCCAAATCGGTCTAGGAACCACAGTCAAAATCACACTCCCCAAGTAATCCCGAGAACAACAAAATAGAAACATTTCAATATTCAGTTTAACTATTGAATCACCCGTCTTCTCTTTTCGATGAATACCCCCTATTCTATCGATAAAATCACCCTCCCGTTATTTCATTTCCACTGGTTCCTTCTTAATATTGATCTTCAATCAGCTGATCTACTTGCTACGTATTGTCTCGTAACCACTACTTAGCCAAAACTCTAGAAATGAAAAGATCAGTATTCGCTACTTCAATCCTCCTGATTTTTCTGATGTGCCCAAGATTGGGCTCAAGCGCCCCTGTCACCATACGCGGTATGGTCACCGATGCGCAGACCAACGAGCCACTCCCCTACGCCAACATCATCTATGGATCGGAGGGGACTTCAACCAATATGGACGGCAGCTTTGTACTGACGATAGACCCGCTACTGGAAGAACAAAAACTCCACATACGATACATTGGATACGAATCTCGACACATCACGCTCGATGAGATGGATACCAATCTCTACATCGAACTCGTATCCACGAGCGTGGTACTGGACGACATCATGGTTTACTCCGCCGAACAAATCATGAGTGACCTAGACGGTCACCGCCAGATCAACTACGAATATGGAGACCAGCTTCTACTTTCCTACTACAAGGAAACGGTCACTTCCAATGACGACATCTATTACCTAGCCGAGGGGATTTTTGACATCTATCTCCCGACAATCTACAGTGGAGACAAAACTGCCGTAAGCGCTCGCAAAACAAGAAAAAGAGAATTTATTGCACTAGACACCATAGAGATACCGATGATCACTGGGCACGTCAGCGACATGGTCAATGGAGCCACTCGCCGCAAGGGGAGCTTTCTGGACCCCAACCAAAGAAAGAACTACATATTCTCCAAGGAAGACTTGACGATCTATGACGGACGTGAGGTCTTCAAAATCTACTACGAACCCAAAACGAAAAAAGGAACTTCAAAAGGTGTCCTCTACATTGACTCTGAAAGCAAAGCAGTCATAAAAGCGGAATACTATCCTGTCATTGATCAGCAGAATTTTTGGACGAATGTCAAATGGACAGAAGAGTACACTCAAGTAGACGGTACTTGGTTCATCCATCGTGTCTCCTATACTGGCGAATGGAAAAGCAAGGAGAGAAGCTTTGCGTTTAATGCACTCATGGTCGTGACGGATTTTGAAGATGCAGAAGGCAAGCCAAAACTAAAAAATGAATTGTCCAACAATGCCATCTTCTTTCACGAAGCTTCGACATTTTCGGACAGTTTCTGGGGCATAGACAACTACGTACAGCTCTCCGAACACGAAAGGATGTCCTTTGCCAAAAAGTAATTACTTGACCTAACCAAAAAAAGCGAACCGCTCTGCGGTTCGCTCTCCTTTTTATCTTTTCCTCTCTTAGCTCGCTTGAGCTCTACTTATGCAGAATAATTGCTAAGCATCACTGGCATCACAAGCATCAGCAAGTCTTCGTTTTCATCTCCATCTACTGGAAAAATCAAACCTGCTTTATTGGCTTCCGAAAATTTCATGGTCACCTGCGTAGAATCAATATTGGCAAGCATTTCGATGAGGAACTTACCGTTGAATCCAATCTCGATATCGCCACCGTCATGATCACAAGACAAACGCTCGTTTGCTTCATTGGAGAAATCCAAATCCTCTGACGAAATCACTAACTCACTCCCTGCAATTTTCAGACGGACTTGATGGGTAGTTTTGTTGGCGTAGATCGCAATCCTCTTGAGCGAGCCCAACAACTCCAAACGATCAATTGTCATGGCATTGTCATTGTTTGCAGGGATCACATTTTCGTAATCAGGGAAACGCTCGTCAATCAATCGACACACCATACGGATCCCGTCAAATTTAAAAAAAGCATTCGCTACGTTGTATTCTACGTTGACATTGGTATTGGACGAAGGGAGAGTAGCTCTCAACAAAGTCAAAGCCTTGCGAGGAATAATCATACTCGACCCTGCATCCGAGGCAATATCCACTCTTCTATAGCGAATCAATCTATGACCGTCTGTCGCGACAAACGTCGTATTGGTATCTGCCAAATTCAAATATACCCCCGTCATGGCAGGTCTCAACTCATCGTTGCTCGTCGCAAGGATCGTATTGTTAATGGCATTGCCCAATACATCCGAAGAGATATTGACCGAACTCCCGTCAGACACTGTAGGCACTTTAGGAAAATCCGTCGCATTCTCACCAGCCAACTTGTATCGACCATTGTCCGAGTTGATCTCGATGCTGTAGGTATTCTCATCGATACTAAACGTCACCGGCTGCTCCGGCAGGTTCCTCAAAGTCTCCAACAAGATCTTGGAAGGCACAGCAATGTTGCCATTTTCTTTGGCCTCCACCTCGAGCTCAGTGATGATAGACGTCTGCAAATCCGATGCAGTAATCGTCAACTTGCCATCAGCAATCTCGAACAAGAAATTTTCTAGAATAGGAACAACTGGATTGGTCGTAATCACACCATTGATAGCTGCCAACTGCTTCAATAAGTATGAAGATGAAACGATGAATTTCATTGGATATAGGAATTAGTTATGTTCTAAGTAAAATGAAAATTCGCAAAAAGACACTCCTCCGAATTTGAGCCAAAGTTAATGATAAAATCCAAATAAAAAACACCTAGGTTCAAGCAATGGAAATCCTCTTCGGATTAATCCATTTGGAAGTAATCAGCAGTCACCAACAGGCTATTCAGACGCTCTTGATCGACCACTATCCTATCTCCCGATCGATTGGTCAGCAGGTAAAAACGCTCGCCCGGAATTTTGGCATACACCTCTAAATCTCTGTTCTTTCGCTCATCTATATCACGAAGTATCAACCGAGCCACAGGCATGGTCTTGGCGAGACTATCGTAGCGTGGGTAGTCCCCAGGAGTCAGATAATCATTGAGTTGAAACTTCTCCAATCCATTGATATACGTCATGAGTTGTGTCGTATCGATATGCTCCAAGGCATTGACCTTGAAAAATCGATCTTCAAAATCGATCTTCAGTGACTCCCCGTCTGCATAAGAAATATTCAATTCTTGCAAAGACCTAAAATTGGAATCGAACAATAGCCGGTCCCTCCATTGGTTGGGTGTCAACTCGAACACTCCTGACACATAATGATTGTACCCAGGGATACCCACTAGATAAACTTGGCTCAAACTCTCATCTCCAAAATAGGCCTGTGACTTGCTCAGGTCCCCGCCTGCATACCACTCATTCGTTTCACCGTTTGCGACGACACTGATTTTCTGGCCAGACTCTCGCAAGGATTTTTGGATACGCTCCAAATTCAGCTGACTGACTGGGCGCTGTACGCGCACTTGCTGCATGATCGAAAAAACCACCTTGATCAAAGCAGGATCAGCAAGCAGCGTATCATTGAGCTGCCAGCCCCCTCTTTGCCGCTGTACTTGCAACAGTCCCTGCGGACCTTGGATGACTATCGACGAAACTGAGGCTGTATCCTCTATCGCAAAAATTGACCGATCAAACGAATCTCGTTCCTCTCCATCAAAGTAGAACAATGCCGCTGACACGATGATCAACAAAGCCAATATTCCGGTGAGCTTTTGTACCTTACTCATTTGAAATTCGCATATTTTCGTTTTCTCCAAAACACTCGTAGCACACCATACACGAGCAATAGCACGATAGGCAACACCAAGTTCAACAGTTGCCAATACAGCTTTTCTTCTCCGATTTGTACTTTATCCAACGGACGTATTTTGATCTCTTTGGATTTGGATGTAATCACCCCATTTTCGTTGAGCATATAATCTAGCGCATTGAGCACAAAATCGGCGTTCGCGTACTTTTGTTGGTTGTATGGACTCAATCCCAACTCCAAAGGCTCCCCAGTCTTGAGGTCAAATTCATTGCGGATCATGTCTCCGTCTGCACATACCAGTAGTGCTGCTTCTTGCCCTTCTGCTACAAACTCTGCCTTGGACATGCCTTTGGGCAAGAGCCTATTTTTGTAAAGCGAGGTGAAATTCCCTTTGAGCAAATAGGCCACCGCTTTCGAACCCGAAGTAAAACGCTTGGGGTCCAAATTCTTTTGCAACTCATTGAACGCTACCTTGACGGGCGTGGCAGACACCATCGAGTACTGAGATGTCATGAGCAGAGGGATCTTTTCTACGCCATCTGCACGTACCGTATCGATAGTCGAAACAAACCTAGTCTGCACTACATCGAGATTTTTGGTGATTGGATGATCTCCAAAAGTGTTGATATTCGGAAAGAAAGGCCACGGCAACATCCGTATCTGAGGCTGGTCACCCGTCATCCCTGCCACGACAGGAAACTCCCCACTGAAGATATCTTGGACAAAATTGCGGTTGACACGCACACCGTATCTAAACAGCATATCATCCAACCCCAACTCATAGGGAAATGCATATGTCCCTTCCCCAGAAGCACTGTCCATATTGACACGCAATGCATCGATGAAAAACAAAGCCTTCCCTCCTTGCATGATGTATTGATCCAGCAGGTACTTTTCCTTGTCAGAAAATGTAGTCGTCGGCTTGGGTAGTATCACTGCGTCATAGACAGATAAATCTTTCTCACGCGTAGGTAAATCAATCTTGAAAACATTGTACTTGGCAGCTAAGACACCCGTCAGTCCTGCCAAATTGAGCGAATCAGGCTCCTGATGTCCAAGCACCAACCCCACGTTCTTTTTGACGTCCGTCGACAAATTGCGAATCGCACTGACTAACTCATACTCAATCCCTTCGATGGATTGATTGAGTTGCTCCTCCGCAGTAGCTCCCTGATTGCCCTTGAGCAGCAGCACGGGCAGTTCACGACCATAATAGGACACGATGGCACCTGGAAAGATAAGTTTCTCCGTCTTGTTGCCATCACGAGTATAGTTGAGATTGGTAGGTTGAAGTCCGCGCTGCATCAACGAACGAAAGTACTCGTTGCGTCCTTTGGTGCTTTTGGCGATCGACGGGTCTTTGAAACTATACTTGACCTGCTTACCCGAATAGTACTCCAGCTGATCGAGCGTCTCTTTGATGGCTTTTTGCAAACGCTTGAATCCTGCAGGCATCTCTCCTTCCAAAAACACTTCTACATATACGGGTTCTTGAAGGCTCTCCAGGACCTCAATACTCGCCTCTGATATCGAATAACGCTTTTCCTCAGTCAAATCGAAACGAAGCGGAAAACGATCCACAAGCTGATTCACAACCACCAAAACCATGAACCCAATGGCCAATTGCAATATGTTGATCAATCGATTATTCATCACCATTTTCTCGCATCCAAAATCAACTTAGTCAATAGCAGCATCCCTGCTATCACACTCAAAAAATAAACAATATCACTCAGGTCAATCAAGCCACGACTCAAAGCACCATAGTGAAACAACATGCTCGCCTGTTGTAAAAACAAAGCTGATCCTGCCCAAATATCAATTGTCGCGATCGAGTCCAAACCTGAGTAGAGCAGAAAACACAAAAACACCGCAAGCACAAAAGCCACTACTTGATTTTCGGTCACAGACGATGCAAACACGCCTATACTCACAAACACCCCGCCCAATAGCAATAGTCCAATATAGGACCCTATCGTTCCAGAAATATCAAGATTGCCCACAGGCTTGCCCAACTGATACACCGTGTAGAAATACAGCAACGTAGGCAGCACAGACAACACCACCAAAACAAAACCCGCTAGATACTTCCCAAGAATGATCTGCATGGCAGTCATCGGTCGAGTCAACAACAATTCGTTAGTTCCTGTGCGCTTTTCTTCTGCAAAAAAGCGCATCGTAATCGCAGGTATCAAAAACATAAACACATAAGGCCCCAGATTGAACAACGTACTCATGTCGGCATAGCCGTACTCCAGGACACTACTCTCAGGAAACACCCACATCAATAAACCGATGGTGGTCAAGAACACCGCGATCACAATGTAAGCGATCAGGCTATTCAAAAAACTGTTGATTTCTTTGACAAATACCGCGTACATCAGCGTTCTTGGGTTAGGTCGTGAAAGATATCCTCGAGGGACGTCCCCTCCTCTTGCAATCCCACCAAAGGCAAATTGCGGGCAGCTGCCAGTTTGAAAATGGCACTTCGTGCCTCTTCGCTATCAGCCGTCTGTAGCTTGTACACTCCACTACCCAAGCCCTCGACTTTCGTCAAAATCTCCAAGCCTGTCAGCAAAGACATATCTACATCCTCTTTGAACTCCACCCGAAGACTCTGCTCCTGCCGCACCCCTTTGGAAAACTCTTCGATCAATTGATCAGCTATGATCTCCCCGCGATTGATGAGTACCACCCGGTCACAGAGTGCTTGGACTTCTTGCATGATGTGTGAAGAAAAAATCACCGTCTTGTTTTGCGAAACCTCTTTGATCAGCTTCCTAATCTCCAATATTTGATTAGGGTCCAAGCCAGTGGTAGGTTCGTCCAAAATGAGCACTTCTGGATTGTGCAACAGGGCATGCGCTAGGCCGACACGCTGACGGTACCCCTTGGACAACTGTCCTACTTTTTTGTTTTGTTCGCGAGAGAGGCCACATTGTCTGACCACCTCTAGAATACGTGCTTTTCGTAGTGCATGACTCATCCCATAGGTCCTCCCCGAAAAATCCAAAAATTCGTGCACATACATATCCAGATACAAAGGATTATGCTCTGGGAGATAGCCTATCTTTCGCTGTGCGACCAAGGTGTCATTCGCTATATCCACTCCCGCTACAGTCACAGTCCCTTCATCGGCCTGGAGATAGCCTGTAGCGATTTTCATGGTTGTGGACTTCCCTGCTCCATTTGGACCCAAAAAACCCAAAATCTCACCTTGCTTGGCGACAAACGAAATATCATTCACTGCGCGCTGCTGGCCATAGATTTTAGTTAGATGTGCTACTACGATTGACACGATATGATTCTTGGTTTATGCTTAGAATTGCAAAACTATCATTGAAAATGACAATTTATAATTTGTCTGCTTCTTTTAACAAAAGATAACTTTCTAATCAAAGCTCATCCTGTGTGATCAATTCTCGCATGATCTCCGTCATGGCAGGCTCTGCTTTTTCTGCCGCTGCAATGATGTCCTGGATTTTCACCTTCTCGATATGTCCAGGGTAGCACAAGTCCGTCAATACTGAGATCGCAAAGACCGGTAAGCTCATCTGTCGTGCAACGATCGTTTCGGGTACTGTAGACATTCCTACCGCATCTGCCCCTAGTATCCGCAGCATCTTGTACTCCGCTCTGGTCTCAAGGTTGGGTCCATTGACTCCTACATAAACCCCTACATGTACCCGAGTCTGGTGCTGCACTGCGATTCGTCTAGCACGATCTATCAAGGTCAGGTCATAAGGCTCGCTCATGTCAGGAAACCGATCACCCAGATCGTTGAGATTTCGTCCCACTAGTGGATTTTCTGTTTGCAGATTGATATGGTCCTCGAGGATCATCAAATCGCTTTTCGCAAAATCAGGATTAAGAGCTCCTGCAGCATTAGATATCAACAGCTTTTTGATTCCCAGCAGCTTCATCACCCGAATGGGAAAAGTCACTTCCTTCATCGTGTAGCCCTCGTAGTAGTGGAAACGTCCCTTCATCGTGACTACTGGCTTGCCTCCCAACAAGCCAAATATCAACTTACCCGTATGAAACTCAACCGTCGAAATAGGAAAATGAGGGATATCCTCATAACTCAACTCCGCGACCACTTCGATATCATCAACCAAGGCTCCCAACCCCGTCCCCAGGACTATACCATAGACGGGGACCAAGTCTACTTTGGACTGTATATACGCGGTGGCTTCTTTGATTTTATTGTACTCTTCCATGGAATAATAATACACTTCGAATGTGTGAGAAAATGAAAAGCGAATATAAATCCTCTTTCGCCTAACTATGTTGTACGGGAGTATTATATCTTATATTTTGCAATAAGAACCAAATCAATATCTCTAACCAATAACTCCAAGACAGTTAATGAATCACGGTTTTCTTACGCTCTCAATTCTGTTCATTTGTTTCTCTAGCTACTCGCAAACCCTCCACCCTACAAGTAACGACCCAGGATGTTGCAGCGAAAAAACAGCTCTACCCTATACCTTCAACCCTGATGAATCTAAGGTGTTTTTTCAACTGTACGTATCAAACAAAACCTCAGAAAAAGAGGTTTTCTATGAAGGAAAGTATGATCCCTGGAAAGAAAACAAAGACAATCATCTCTACAGCCAAACCTACCTCATCCCACCGGGGAGTTTACCAATCAGTGTAGGCAAATTCTTGGATCAAACCGAAGTAGCCAACATCCACTACCAAGAATTTTTGTTCCACATCACCAAGGACTCAGCCAAATATGTAGATCGCGCCTACTATCCACAGATAGACAACAAGTTCAAAACGAAGTACTTCCTCAATCCAGAATTCTACTTTTACCCTGTGGTAGGTGTCACCTACGAAAATGCCCAAGCCTACTGCGACTGGAGGGCTGAAAAACTCAACGAAGGTCTCAAGGAGATGCTAGCTAAGCAAATCAAAAAATATCGGTACAGCGGCAGATTACCTAACGAAAAGGAATGGAAAAACATGACAGGTGCACCTGAAACTGTCGTCCTGGACAAGTATTACACGTTTGGAAAGAAGGAAACAGCTTTCTTCGAAGAGGACATTGTCAGCAGTCGATTTGCGACAGATGCCCTGCTCAAAAAAAATGACTACTACGGATACAACCACAACTTCAAAGTCGACGGAACGATTGGACTAGAGGTCGAAATCCCCTTCTACATCTACAGCTTTAGCCCTACGGCCAGTGGCTTCTACAATGTCTATGGCAATGTCAAAGAATTGGTAGAAGAAGGATACGCTATTGGCGGCAGCTTTTTGACAGAATTTTCAGCAGACGAACTTTTCTACCCAGACGAGACACAAGCTTACCGAACAGACGTAGGTTTCAGATGCTTGACGGAGGTAGCACGAAGAAAATAAATAGAACCAACAGCATATAATCCATGATTGATACCCCCATTGTTTAATCTAATACTAACCTCTACTAGGACTGAATTCACTAACCTAACCCGCATCTAACCACCTGAACTTATGAAGAAACGACTATTTTATTCACTGTACGTATTGCTCATGTCACTATGTACAACACCTGCTTGGGCACAAGCGCTTTCTACGCTATACGACAACCAAGCCACAATCACCATTGACGAATCGATGGTATCGGGCAATGCCTCCCTTTTCCAATTTGTCGTACTAGTTTCCCTCGAAGGTGTGGAAGAACTAAAAACCACATCCAATGGTGGAGAAATACAGGATCCCAACGGCTATGACATAGTATTTGCGAAAAGCCCAGACGCAGAGCTCAGTGAGATACTCCCTCATCAACTCGAATACTATGACGGCAGCAATGGAGACCTCATTATATGGGTACTCATTGACTTATTGAGCGCAACTGTAGATACAGAATTGACTCTATTTTACGGAAGAGTCTCTCCTCCGAACTACAACGACAATTCACTTTGGAACACAGCAGGATACATCGGTGTATGGCAGCTCTCAGAAACCCCCGACGGATCTGCCAATATCATAGATGCTTCTGGCAACATCAGCCCTGGCACATCCCACAACATGGATGCCTCCAATGTGGTATCGTCAGTAGTAGGCAAAGGCTATTCTTTCAACGGAGTAGACGAATACATCGCAATACCCGATGACGTCCAATTGGAACCATCTGGTTCATTTACAATCTCGTGTTGGTTTCAGGCTGGGAGTTCTCAGCCACAGGACTATGCCAAGTTGTTTTCCAAAGGAAGAACTGGAGCACCCTATGCCTCCTACACCCTAGAGATGCGCCCCAAAACTGAAGCCCCTGCAGACGCATCCAATTTCGAAGCAGAAGTAGGGTTTCAAACAGGAAGGAGCAATGGAAACTATGTACTGACAGACTCTAACAACAACGGCAAAGACGATGTAGAACCCGACGGAAATTGGAACTACTTCGCAGGGGTAATTGACGATGACGGTGGGCCGAGCATCACTCAAAAACTCTACCTCAACGGAGAACTCATCTCCTCATCTACAGAATACAGCGGTTCGGCTATTGACTTCTATACTGGCGGAAACTACCCCCTCACCATCGGCGGGTTGGTCGATGGTACCACTCCATTCAACCTGTTTCAAGGAATTATCGATGAGCTCAGAATATCCAACTTCGTCCATAACATTGACTACATCAAAACCGAAGTAAACAACACCTCCTGTTCAAACCGGTACATGACTATCTCAGGCTTCACTACGGGAGTAGTCACCTGCAACGCCGCAACGCTTCCTGTGGAATTCATCCACCTTTCGGCACACAGAGACAATCATCAAACTCGCATAGAATGGACCACTGGATCAGAAAAAAACAACGATTTTTTCACTGTAGAAAAATCATGGGACAATAAGCACTTTGAAATCTTGGGCACTGTCAAGGGAGCTGGTACCAGCACGGCTGCCCACGACTATTCCTACATAGATTATAGCAGGAATTCTGGCATTGTGTACTACCGCATCAAACAGACTGATTATGATGGTCAATATGAGTACTCCCAGTTGATCAAGGTCACTGGGGCACAGCAAAACGGTGGAGAACTATCTATCTACCCCAATCCAAGTCCAGAAAACACCTCATTGCAACTCACTCTCTCTGGACTCAAAGGCAATCAAGTACAACTCACCTTGACAAACATATCCGGTATACAGGTCCTCCACGAAGAACTGCAGAACCTCACCACTGATCGTTTCACCTACGAATTGGACACTCACCATTTGAGAGCAGGTACTTACATTCTTTCTGTGGTGAGTCAGCATCAATCCTTCGTAAACCGAGTCGTCATTCACTAATCCAAAACGCACCCCTACCCTGTTACGTGAGGGATAGCCATCCTTCAAAATTCAAAAATTGCATGACTCAAAAAAAAGCCCTGCAGTCAGACTAAATTTCTGACTGCAGGGCTTTTTGATACGCTATTGTAATGAAGCAAGTGTTCAATAATACACCACTTCACACTCTGGGTTACTGGTTTTGAAGTCATCTACAACCATTTGAAGCAATCGGGTATTGTTGCATATGAGTTTCTTGAGATTTTGCAATTCACTCAACCGACCCAATCTCCAAATCCTCGTATTGCTCACATCGAGCAGTTCGAGCTGATGCAATTCAGAGACCCCTTTGAGACTGGTAATACTCGTTCCCGAACCATTGAGTTCTTTGAGAGATGTCAGACCTTTGAGATCACTGAGTCCCCCTATTGCTGTATTCGACACATTCAAGCTCTCCAACTGAGCCAATGCCGCGATCCCCTTGAGCGACTCCAGAGGACCATTGGTACAAGTCAACTTTCGAATCCCTGTGTGTACGTACAGTTGATCCAGACTAGACATACTCACTCTATCCAAAGTCACCTCTTCCAAATTGATAAACATATTGAAAGGCTCCAAAGAAGCGACTGACATCCCTGAGACGGAGACTTCTGTCTTTTCAATCAACTGATGCAGGTGATAAGTATCGGTCTTCTCTACCCCAAAAGCCTGCTGCCACTCAGGGCTCAAGCTATCCCACCAGTTCGACAAAATATCCGTTTGGTAAATCACTACTGCCTTGGGATTGGCCTGTAGACAAGCAACTACCTCACCTGTATTGACAAAGACCCCGTCTAGATCCACGAGTTCGAGTTGACTGAGTTGGCTCAACGCCTCTATATCCTGTACCGCACTTCCTGTCAACACCAAACGACGCAACTGACGATTTTTTTCCAATCCCTTCGCACTGAGTGCTTTCAAATCCTTACCAATCAAGGTATGAAGTTCACTCATTTCAGACGTGAACGAAAAGTCTCCAAACTGATTTTGACTCACGTCCAAATATTTTATTCGATCAAATTTTTTGAGAGGAGCGGTACTCCTAAGCCCTCCCCCTGCAAGCACCAGCGAATCCCGGTTGATCAGCTTGATGATCTCCTCCTTGCCAGGATCTTGTCCTTTGAGTGTACTTTTGAGTGCGATTTTCCAATTGGCAGAGAGAGCATTCCACCACTGCATGACCTGATCACTATTGGTCACGATGAGTGTCTGAGGGTTCTTAGTCATGTAAGCCGATGCAACCTCCTCCGTCACCTGAGTATAGTCGGCATAGACCTTCTTTAGCCCGGGCAAATTTTGCAATGGGGTCAAATCTTTGACACTCGTCTCGTTGATGGTCAAGACTTCCAGTGCGGGCAAATTACTCAACCCCACCAACCCAGTGATAGGTGTTTGGGACACATTTAGCTTCACCAAATTAACCTTCCCGCCAAACACGGATAGATCATTGATGGATGTATTGGACACATCTATGGCCTCCAGTCCCTTGCAACCTACCAAGACACGCCCTTCGATCAAGGGGGTATTGGACAAGTCGATTTTGCGCAAAGTAGTCAGTTGTGCGAGGGGCGAAAAATCCTGCACCCGTGTGCCAGACAAGTTGAGCTGCTC
Source organism: Reichenbachiella sp. 5M10 (assembly GCF_002742335.1). NCBI lineage: Bacteria > Pseudomonadati > Bacteroidota > Cytophagia > Cytophagales > Reichenbachiellaceae > Reichenbachiella > Reichenbachiella sp. 5M10. Next base: position 2,980,965 of record NZ_MDGR01000007.1, read on the forward strand.
GATGGATTTCAAACGGCCGATCGGAGTGATATCTATCACCTGAGTATTCGCCAAACTCAATTTCTTCAGTTGACCAAAATACTCCAGGGAGCCCACATCATCTATGGCCAGGTCTTCTGCTCTCAACGTATTCAAATCTCGTGCATAGCGCAACGGACTGATATCCGTAATTTGAGTCTGGCTAATGTCGACGACCTTGAGTGCTCTCAAAGCAGCCAGAGGCTCAAGGTTGAGCAACAGGTCGTTTCCCGAAAGATCAAGACTATCAATCGCTGCGATCTGGCGTAGTACTTTCTGATTGACACTATCGAAAGGCACATAGGATTTGAATACTTTGACCCAGCCATAGGACAAACTCTCCCACCAGGCTTGTAGTTCACGCTCGCGACTGACTTTGGTACTGTAGACGCTAGCGATCTTCAAGTCACCGGATTCTTCGTTGCTATTGACTTCTACAAATCTCTTTTTGATATTGTCATACGTCTCTCCTTCGAGTGTTGTCCCCGTGATGTGGTTTTCAAAAGAAACGAGATAATAGTACACACCCTCTTCCTTCTGGATCATCTCGATCTGAATATCTTCAAAATCAAAGGTGATACCTTGAAAAAAGAAGTCCACATCCCGCAAATAAGCCGTCACGTCTTTGTTGGTGATAACCTTACGGTCTTGAACCAAGTCATCCTCGATCTGCACATCTTTGTCGACGAAGACCTTCTTGAAACTCTGGGTAACAATCACTTCTTTGTCTCTCGTAGAACTTTTAGCAGAGCCCACCGAATTGAGCAAAAATTCATAAAAATTGACCAAGCTCCTCACCTCATCGAAACGAGTAGTATCGGCCAGCTGATCTTGGGACCAAGCAGGAGACATCGAAAAAGCGAGTGCAAAACACACGCTGACCCATGTAGATATACGACGTTTAGTCTTTGTCATAAATATAATCCTTCATTTGTTTTTTTTCATCCTCGTTGGCTAACGCTACAAGACTCGATATCAACCAGCCAGAATTGTAGCCTACACGGTTGAAATACGACACCCCAAAATAATAGCCTTCGATGGCAAAGAAATGAAAAGAGACATCCTTGACCGTGACAAATTGCATATTTCCTTGATTCATTTCATAAAGAAATATACTCAGGTAATCCGGCTGAAAATCTCGAGCAGTGAATTGTTCATCATGCTGATTGTTTTGAAACGCCTTGCGTAGTGTCATAAACTCCAACTCATGACTCATCGGATGAAGAAACTGCTTGGTCTCTGTGGTATCCTTGTCAAATTTGCTCTTGAACACCTCAAAAGCCACATCATCAATGATCCATTCGTATCCCTGTCCCTGCTGCTGCAGCTGCATATAAAGCACACCAGGGACTTCTTTGCCTCGGTAGCGAAATGTAGCATGCACCTCTGCCACCCAATCATCGGTATGAAAATCCAAAAACTGAGGGGCCTTCTTGTCGGTGATCTGACGTACAAAACCATCCAAATCTTGGCGACTAAACTGCCCTGTCTTGGTATCGAAGAGTACAGGCATGTATTTGCGTCTCAGGTTCGAATCACGGTACTGCTTATCATTGGCATAGTAGCGTCTCCCTTCTTCACTCTCCTCTCCGTTGAAACGGCGAAAAAATTGATTGACCTGTTTGGTCGAAGCGTTGAGTTGCTCCTGTGTGTCACGCATCTCATCGGTCATCCCACTTTGGGCGACCGATGATCCAATAGTGATGAGGGTGAATATTGCGAAGAATACGTATCTCATGCAGATGTCTCTGTTACACGAATATCACCCAAGAGCACATCCCAAAACTCGATCACACGACCGGCGATCTGAGTCTCCTTTTTCTTGACGAATATCGTAATATCCTTTTTGGTGGTATCTTTGTAATTGAGGCTACCGTCTTTGGAAGTCCCTTCGAATCGCTGATAAACGGTAATCACCCCTACAAAAGTCCCGTCAGGCTGCTGCTCCAAATCACTGACATAGTGTATGTCGTACCATTTGATTTTCACTTTGTCATAGTTGAGTGCCATCAATCGCTCAAAATAGGCCCTCACCTTAAAATACGCAATCTCCTCACTACCCAGAGTCGAAACGCCCATCTCGCTATCCTCAGCAAACAACTCTTCGGCTCGGTCCATGACGCGTTTAGCCTCAGAAAACTGCGTGTCCTTGCTCCCAATAATGCTGATGTATTTGCTCAGGTCTTTGACTTTCTCCAATGCGAGAGAATCAATCGCCTGCTTTCTACTTGGGTCTATCGTACTTTGTGCAAATGCGCCTACCGACAGGAACAAAAACGCGAATAATGCGGTGTATTTTATCATTGTCATAATTTTGAATTCAATATGGTGGAATTATTTCTTGAGTACTAGTTCTTTGATGTTGCCGTCAGTATCATAGACGATTTCCTCGATTTCTGTGTTGTTATTCTGTGTATCCTTGAGGTAATGCAGATAGTTCTCAATTGTCGTGGGCTCGTCGTAGCTCGGACTACCGTCACCTTTGTAGATGACAATCAACACAGGAGCATCTCCATCACTAAACATGGTCAGTGCCTCATCTATGCTGGCATTGGCCGAATCGGTAGTAGAAGAAGTAGCAATCGCATCAAAATAATTGGTCAAACGCTCCTCCTTGGTCAGTTTTTTGGGGGCGGGTGCTTCGATCACCTCTGGCTCTGGCTCTGGTTCTGGCTCAGGAGCAACTGTCGTGACCACAGGGACATCCTCGGATTTAGTCAACTTCTTCTGACTTTTGCATGACGAAAAGCCAATAACTATGGCCATCAAAACAGCCATCGGCCAATACGGAAATGTAGGAATATGCTTACTCATTGGTGTTGCGTTATTAATGTGGAAATAATACTTGATTTTCTTACTCGATAAATTTACGGTATCGTGTTGAGCAAATAACGTTCCAGTTCCAATAAGCACGTCGATTTCGCAGAATATTATCTCGAAAGAGAACAAAGTACACTCCACTATGAGAAAAAACTTCTCTAATTGAGAGGATGGATGAAACCTAGATCACCAATGAAAGAAGCCCTCCACCCAAACGGGAGTAGAAGGCTTCCTCTTCTAGACGAGGCTCGATGCACAGTACCTTCCCAATTCATAAAAGTACCGAGTGACATTGTCTCACCGATACGGTCATACCACTTTGTACTGGGTGACAAACTCATCCTCAATATCTTGGTAACTATTCGTACAGTAGATATGGTCAATACTTTCCTTGAGTTCATCAAACCCATAGTTGAACTGGGCATGTGTGACATATAAAAACACTTTGCTCGCTCCCTGTTGCTTGAGTGCGGCAGCCAAAAGCTTGAACGTGCGTCCTCCATCAGCCAAGTCATCTACAATCAGACACTCTTTGTCCTTCACCTCTCCTTGGATGCTGATAGACGGCACACCATTGATCCTCACCTTATTGGAAGGTACCAAATCGGTAGCCAATCGTTCGGCTATCTCATGAGTCTGTTTGTAGGCTCCTGCATCAGGACTGACGAGCACGGGTTTCCCTATGTCCTGGCAGGCTTGCTCTACATACGAAAAATGACTCAGCGCACATGCATTTTGGATGAGAGCCAAAGAAATCGGGCTATGTGGGTGCAAAATAGATACCCGATCAAAACACATGCTATTGATGAATCGAGCGATCACTTTGAGATCAAAAGACTCGTGCTCGTGAAATCTACGGTCAGAGCGCTGACCAATCAAACAGTACAAAGTCAAGGTAGACACTGCTCCTTTATGGAGTGTGTAATCAGCATCCCAAGCCTCTTTGATGGTCGCTACACGAAACAAGTCTTCATAACTATTGCCTCGTATTTTGACATCTAAATCTCCCCCTTCAGTGATTTTGGCTGTCACCTGTCCGTCTTTAAACTTCTTTACTTCGTATTTCATCTGTCAGTCTTTTTAGCATTTGGTACGCTTCGGATAGTCCAGCTCTATCGTCTAGCAAAACATTGTAATAGATTTTTCTCGTGTTCGTCAAAGGGTTTTCATTGACCAGGTCAAATGGAATACCTCGGGCATTCAAATCCTCCTTGACCCCTTCCAATCGCTCTCCTTCGTTGGCAGTAAACAAAATCAAGGTAAACCCTAGTGATTTGCATACACGCAATAGATCCACAATTTTATCATACTTGATCCCCCAATCGTGATAATCAAAAACAGTATTGTCATAATCGTATGCTACGAAAAGACTACCATGCTGTAGGTAATCTCTTCGTAACCTATCGTAATAATCAAATTCAAAGACATCCATTGACTCGATCTCTTATTTCCTGTAGGGTGACAGAGTGCTCAAATCTACCATTCTCATAGATCACTCGTAGTTCACCTTCACGCTCCTCTGCTTCTGTGACTTGATCGACAAGGACATATTCCCCATCTACTCTATCAATTTTCACTAGTCCTTTCGCAGACTTCTTTACACCATCATCTGTGATTGGATCTTTGAATATCTCCCTTCGCTCACCATCTACTACTACAGAAGTCGCCTTCATCGCAAAACCATAGGTGTCCCGTGTATTGAATTGGTATGTAAAAGAGCCGATGCCTAGTACTACGTTTGTACTTGCAAAGCCCTTGTCATGTAGACGTTGGCATATCTGCTCTGCTCTCTCGGTGGTGATACTGTCTCCATAAATCGCTCCGATATGAGGATCGAGAACCTTGAATCCTTGGGCATTGGTAGTTCCTCCAAACACATCCCAAAGAATTTCGATTACACCTCGCCCCATGGCAGTCTGCCCTCCCAATGTTCGGCTTTCCCCACAGATGATATCGACTGGATCACCACTATCAGGACGTATGACGAGTTTCCCATCCCTAGCCAATACCTCCTTCTTGAGTGCAGGCAGGTACTCCGTGACGACTTTCCACAAGTCCCATGTATCACTGACCACAGACAGAATCCCTGTAGGATATGTCTGCATCAGGTATCTAAAAGTTCCTATTTCATCATCCTTGGTCCCTGCACACATCACAGAGTGCTCAGTGGCATTGACAGAGCCAACTACAAAACCCTCCGCTCCATAGTATTGCCTCAATCCACTGATCACAGGCAAGGTATCAGAACCCAAAAACACACTGGCGTGTCCCATTCCAGAAGCGACTGCACTTTGCAATCCACCCATTCCTCTCATAGAGAAGTCATGCCCTTGAAAATCAACAAACCCGAGATTATCAGGATCTGTCAGGCTTGCCCATTGCTTGAATATTCGCTTGTATCTCAATGCGATAGACGCAGAAGTCATCGGTAGCCACAGCATCGTAGACAATATAGTCTCCAAGAAATTCGTCACCCAATAAAATTCCTTCTCCGTATTGACAACAGTCAGCATAGGTACACGAACTGGCACTTCAACCCCCTCAGGCAGTGACTTGACACGAATCGGCAAATACTGCAAGTCATGCAGCTGCTCAAAATGAGTCACATCGTAATCCGTACCCAAATATAGAGACAACTCCTTCCTTATTTCTTCACAAACTTCACTCTTGGGTCGTGAAAAGAAATGGTCTTGAAAATAATCATGCAACCACTGGATCACATATTGTTGACCAAATGACAATACTTTTTCACAACCACTTGGAGCATATTTATTGCTGCGTGGCGTCCAATTAGAATAAACCTCCTCGGTCCCCTTAGGGTATTGCTGGTGATGCCCAGTCTTGTACCCATCTGTTAATAATAATGCATTCATTGTCGTATGTTTATTGGTTGTTTGCGTAATAATGACACAAACATAATACAGCGTCATTTATACCCCAAACAATATTTGCGTTTTTTTTACACAAAGTATAAACTCCTATTTATTTATTGATTTAATATCGAAAAGTATTCCTTCCTTTTTCAGTTCAAAATACCTCTTCTGATTGAACTGGAATAGTTTTGCGGGTCTACCTGTGCTTTTGGAGGCCGTCTCGTTGAGCTCATCCAGTATACCGAAACTTTGGATCTTCTTCCTGAAATTCCTTCTATCCAACTCCACCCCCAACAAACTTGAATACAGTTTTTCTAGATCTGAGAATGAGAACTTCTGATCCAACAACTCAAAACCTATCGGCTCATAGATCATTTTGCCTTGTAAACGGGAGATGGCCGTCAGAAGTACCTTTGCATGATCAAAGGCGATGTTGGGCAGGTCATTGATATCGAACCACTGCACCTCTTCGGCATCCGTATCAGCAGCTATACGAAATGCATCCGGCCGAATCAAACCAAAATACGCTACTGATACCACTCTACCTCGCGGATCTCTGGTCGGCTCTCCAAAGGTGTACAACTGCTCGAGGTAATTGATCTTGACCCCCGTCTCTTCTTGCAACTCCCTTTGTACGGCCGACTCCAAGGACTCCTCGCTCTTGACAAAACCTCCAGGCAAAGCCCACGCCCCTTGGTAAGGCTCATATTTTCGCTTGACCAGCAAGACCGAAACAAGGCCGTCTTCATAGCCAAAAACCACTGCGTCCACCGTCAATTTGATATTTGTCATATCCATAAACAAGGTCATTTTACAAACCACCTTCAATTTGCGTATTATCAACACAAATCAGAAACAATGAGGCAAAATTGTATGAAATAAAAAAATATCGGTGCGCAATTCTCTCTAGACCACCACCTATTGAAGAATCAGTCTCTATTTAGGTTTTACGGCGAGAGATCGAAAATCACTTCACAATTCAAGATTCACTGTCCGATATTCATTATTGTTTTTTTTGAGAAACAACCACCCTGCATAAAACACAAGAAATATCTGCAGCATCGGAACATTGAATATCGAATACTCAATACCGAATATTAATTCCTTATCCCTTGACTGACAGCTCCTCTATAGCCCTGTGTATTGAAAAAATCGAATGGCTTAAAAAGAAGAAAATCAACCATATCTATAGTTGATTTTCAATGTGCCAGAGGCGGGACTTGAACCCGCACGACCAGAAGGTCACAAGATTTTAAGTCTTGCGTGTCTACCGATTCCACCACTCCGGCAGTATCATGGTGTAGGTTGTATCCGAGTAGAAAAATAAGAACGGATTGGATACAAAAAAAGTGTATGCGCGATGCTATTGCACCTTCTCACTCACATACACTCTCACACTCAATTGAGCGAAAGACGGGGTTCGAACCCGCGACCTCCACCTTGGCAAGGTGGCGCTCTACCAGCTGAGCTACTTTCGCTTGTTTCTTAGTCCGTTTGACTAAATTCGAGTGCAAAGATAGGCAGCTATTTCATTTATTCAAGACTTGTATTATAAATTTTAGCAAGTATTTTCTAAGCTATTGAGTATCTGAATTTTCCACTGTCAACTTTTTCTTCCTTGCCTTCCATTGTGTCAATTCAATGTAACTGCTCGTTACTTTTTCGATCATCAACAGAAACAATACGCCCTCGAGAATCAAGAAAGCCGTAAATGATAACCCATTCCAATCTATCGAAAGATCAAAAGACAGCCATGAAACCAAATGGAGTACATCTGGAGAAAGCTGGAGAGACGAGCCATCCTGTACAGCCCACACACAAAGCGTCCCGGCCATCAGTATAAACAACAGTACACCCATCAATATTCGCCTGCTTATTTGCCGTTTTTTGGCAAGCATAGCTGCCGCGACGACTTCTTGCGTAAATCCTAGACCCGCTTCGGGCAAAGTCAAAGAACGCATCCATTGATCCAATCGATCCATGTCCGCATTGCTACTGAGGTATGATTTTGATGTATTTTTCATTTCCTTGATGGTTTACTGAACAATTGACTCTATCTCCTGAGGCATGATTGATTGAAGTGTCTTCGCTAGTCGTTTTCGGGCACGATGGAGCTTCACCTTCAGATTGTTTCTATCAAAACCCGATATCTCCGCTACTTCCTCCATATCGAGTTCATCCAAGTAATACAACGTAACGATCAGTCGATCGTCCTGACTCAACGCCGCAATGGCACGGTTGAGGTAGAATTGCTTGTCTTGCTGCTCCATAATATCGTCACTCGATACCGCTAGGTGATGGTGAGCTTCTTGTATTTCTACGGTATCCAGTTTCCTTTTCCGCACACGACTGATCGCGAGATTGACAACTATACGATAAAACCAAGTCGTAAATTTCGCTTCACTTTTGAATCGAGACAATGACAAGTACGCTTTGACAAACGCATCATGCGCTACCTCCTCAGCATCCTCATCTACTAGCAAGATTCGGCTCGCAATAGTCAGCGCATAGCGCTTGTGTCGGTTGACCAGTAGAGTAAAACTCTCCTTGTCTCCTTTCTTGATCTGTTCGACCAGTTGATGATCCGTTACTTGCTGACTCACGTTGGGTTGGACGCTAGCTCCATGAGTCAAGTTACACACTAAAAAATAATTTCTCCGCAGTGTAACCGCCTATACACTTCTCCTGTCCTATGGGTGAAATCAAAATTCAAAAAACATGAACGAAGAAATAATAATCCCCGTCGTCCTATTCCTCTCTATTGCTAGTGTACTGATCGTCGTACGAAAATTCATGAACGACGAACGCTTGGCTCTTATCGAAAAAGGTGGAGACGCCAATATCTTTAACCGCAAGACTATTACTTTCCCCGCCATCAAAATAGGGTTACTCCTCATCGGCGCTGGAGTAGGCATCCTAGTAGGCAACTTATTGAGTACTGCGGCAATAGTATCCGAAGAAGTCGGGATTTTCTCTTGCCTCATGATCTTTGGAGGGTCAGGACTTTTTATCTCTTATTTTGTTGAACAAAAATTCCGAGACAAGCAAGAAAAAAACTAACCCACCAAAACCTAAAAGCATCATGAGCTTAAACTTCGCTCCGCCTTTTCAAGCCAATCCAGATGCGAAATAGTCAAACGCTAGATTTTAGACCAAAGAATACAACTCAGCTCTGGTCTAAAATCTAGTACTATGAGCAAGAGTCAAGCACAGCCCCCGCGAAGACAAGATCAGTCCTCTCTCCTTTGCTCGATCATGCGCAGCACATGTAGAAGCACAAACTGGCTCACCTCCCTCTATCAAGACTTGAACAGATTCCCTTTTGCACTTTGACTGCTGTCAAAAACGCGAATAGCCACCACATCTGCTTCGGCAGTTTTCTCACCCAGGCAATAAAAATCACACTTCAAAACTGTCTTTTTGCCTTTAACTTCTAATACTCGAGCACGCAACTCGACAGTATCATTGTTGGAGGTAGGCTTGAGGTATTTGACAGAGAGAGTTCCTGTGGCATAGCGATACTCAGGCGAGGAACCTAGCTCTCGCGATTCTTCCTGATAGGCATAGGCCATAGCGGTACACATACAATGACAGTCAATCAATGTAGCCATGACCCCTCCGTTCATCAAGTTTGCCCATCCGTGATATTTGGTCTGTGAGTCCCAGTGACAGACAGATTCACTGCCCTCCCAGTAGCTCTTGACATGCAGCCCGTCTGCATTGCTCGTTCCACAACCAAAACAGACGTTCTCGGGCATAAAATCTTGAAAGTACTTTTTTCGAATTTGTTCACTCATCGTAGTGTCGGGTTAATTGTTTTTGCTAATTTAAACCCTATTCAAAAAAGAAAAGGCTATGAGACGGAGATACATTGGGGTAGTTGCATGCATGATAACATTGCTGACGTTTTATCACGCAGAAGCTCAAGAGGAAGTACTGGACGAAACGGACTACAACAGCAGTAAACAATACAACTCCAACGGGTGGGACATGATCAATCGACAATCCTATGGCCAAGCACTCGAACAATTCAATAAATCCATAGCCATTTACGACGGAAATGCGGACTCCTATGTCGGACGTGCTACTGCACTCATGAAACTGAACCGATTGTCCGAGGCAGAAACAAATGTAGAAGCAGCCCTAGCTCTCGCGCCTGGCCAAGCAGACATGTACTACCTAGCTGGCAATATCTACTTCAACATGGAGTATTATATCGAGGCGACCAATAACTACAGCAACGCCATCCGAAGCAACGATGATTCTGACATACCCGTAGACCTTGTCAACTGCTACTACAACCGGGGCAATGCCTATTTTTCCGCAGGCATGTACCGTTCTGCGATCAACGACTTCTCCAAAGTAATCGAACTCAAAGAAGATTATATGTATGCCTACCACAACCGGGCTCTCGCGTATAAGCACAGAGACGACTTGGAACAAGCCTGTCTGGATTTCCACAAAGCGAAAGACCTAGGCAGCACCATGTCCCAAAAATACATAGACAAATACTGCCCATGAAAAAGGATAAGGAAACACAAAAAAAGGATAAGGAACAAAAGAAATCAAAGCCCACCCCTCCGACGACTCTCCAAGACACCTCCTCCACAGAAAACGACAGAGGTGGACTTCCTGACTTGGATTTCAAAAAACTAATGGGCTGTGGCGGCTGATTAGCCAGAGACGTACGTTCGTTTTACACGCTGGCTGATGTTGGTGAGTATTTCATAAGGGATCGTACCTATCCATGAGGACAACTCCTTGATGGTAGGATCCTCTCCAAACACAATCACCTCCTCTCCTGAGCGCACATTGACTCCTGTCACGTCAAGCATAGTCATATCCATGCATATATTACCAACCGTAGAGACACGCTGTCCCTGGACGGTCATTTGACCTACACCATTGCCAAAGGCCCGAATATAACCATCGGCATATCCTATCGGTACGATTGCAATTTTCATATCCTTTTGGGCAAAGCCCAAACGCCCATACCCAATGGACTCACCTGTAGCTATTTCTTTGACTTGTGAGACGTGGGTCTTGAGTATACCCACTGTCTGCAATTTCTTCTCCTCGGCCATCACTGGGTCGTATCCATAGAGACCAATTCCTAATCGCACCATGTCAAAGTGAAATTCTCTATAGTTGTCAATCCCCGCGGTATTGACAATATGGCGCATCGGCTTGTACCATAGTGACTCCATTAGCTTTGTACTCATCTCATCAAACCGTTTGCCCTGCTGCAACGAAAAATCTCGATGACGCGGATCCTCACTACCCGCCATGTGACTAAAAACACTCTTCACCTTCAGCTTCTTGTGTAGCTTGAGGATCTCTGACAAGCGCTTGAGTTCATTTTCTTTGAAACCCAGACGATTCATCCCTGTTTCGAGTTTAATGTGAATACCAGGCAAAGCATCTACTCCTTCGAAATAATCCAAAAAATCAATCAACTGCTCAAGAGAATAGATCTCAGGTTCTAGGTTATACTCTTTCAAAAACCGAAACGAATCGGATGAGGGATTCATGATCATAATAGGAATATGTATGCCGTTTTTACGAAGCTCCAAGGCCTCATCTGTATAGGCTACACCGAGGTAATCCACCTTGTGAAATTGCAAAAGGTTGGCAATTTCAAAGTTCCCTCCTCCATAAGCAAATGCCTTCACCATCACCATGATTTTGACTTCTGGTCGCAATTTCGCTCGGTAGCTATTTAGGTTATTGGTCAGGCTCTCCATATTGATTTCGAGGACAGTTCCGTGAGCTTTATACTCCAGTTTTTCGACGATTTTTTCAAACTGAAAATCACGAGCACCCTTCACCAATACAATCTCATCTTGAACGCTGATATTAGCAGCCAGTAATTGATCAGTCGAGTCGTAAAATTCCGCCTGCGTATGAAATAAATCCCTGGCCTTGCTGATCTCTGGCCCCACAGCTATCAACCGATGGATAGCTTGATTACGTAGCAAATCGTCGATGCGTTTGTAGAGTGCCACTGGAGGCAGTCCCGTTTGGTACAAATCCGAGAGAATCACGGTCTTTTTATTCTTCTGATTCTGACGATGTAGAAAATCCAAAGCGACTTCCAATCCATACAGGTCGTTGTTGTAAGTATCATCGATCACATAGGATCGGTTCACTGCTTGCTTCATCTCTAGTCGCATCTTGACCGAAGACAAGGTATCAAGTCTCGTCTGTATCATGTCTACCCCAAAACCAAGCACATGCATCATGACCGCACAGTGCAGACCATTTTCCACCGAAGCGGGGTCCGAAAACCGAAGCTTCAACGTGAGTTCAGCTTCTTCGACCTGCACCTGCCATGTATTACTTTCTCGAGGTACTACTGACCAAGCAACCAACTTTGTCTTATCAGAAGTATGCTCTCGGAGTGCCTGAGCAATCTCAGGGTAGGCCGAGCAATACACCACAGTATCACATGCAGCAAAAAGCATGGCCTTTTCGTTGGCCTTTTCTTGCAGAGATTGGAACCCAGCGTTGTGTGCCTCTCCTATGTTGGTAAAAATTCCAAGTGTCGGCCGAATGATTCGTTCCAAACGCTTCATCTCACCACATTCTGAGATGCCTGCCTCAAATATTGCCAAATTATGCTGACTTGACATTTGCCACACCGAGAGTGGTACTCCCAATTGGGAATTGTAACTTTTGGGACTTTTGACAATTCCATATTGGTGACCAAGCATTTGGGCCAACCACTCCTTGACGATGGTCTTGCCGTTGCTCCCTGTGATGCCCACCACGGGGTAGTTGTAATAAGATCGATGGTCTGCAGCGATCTGTTGCATCGCCAACAAGGATTGCCGCACTTCGAGGACATTGGCATCCGAAGGGAGCTTGACTTCTTTTTCGACCACAAAACAACGAACACCACGATCGTATGCATCCTGCACGAATCCATGACCATCATGATTGATACCTTCGATCGCAAAAAACAACACTCCAGACCGTATGGATATGTTGCGTGTGTCCGTCACGAGCTCCTTGATTTCTGCATCTTGAGCGTGATGAACAATCTTTCCTTTACATATTTTCTCTAGGTCGTTGAATCTCATATAGTCACAATTTTGCGATCAGTACTCCTCTGTTTTCACCACCCAATTTAACAGGAAATATTAAAAATACCGACCCCTACATTTTAGCAAATTATGCTTTTTCGTTTCAGTTTTTGGACTAAATTGCAAGATTGAATCCAACGTGATTTGTATTTTTTTCAACGTGATTGCTGGTAGATGAAAGTCTCTCCGAACGAACCTTTTCAACTGATATATACGCTTTTTGAGCACCAATACCTGGGATACCTCTTCGAGTCCTTTGTGATTCAACTCGATCCAGAAGGTCGGCTCACGTTCTCTCATCAAAACATCTCCTCGAAAAACGCCAAGGAGTTTGATCACGGGTTGAATGAGGCAGATTATGAATTGATCAAGATCATGGATTCGATGCAACCCGACACGGTTGTCAAGCACTTCGAAAAGAAAAAAGTCAAGCCGGACGAATACTTGCTCAAAACATTCGACCCTAAATCGGGAGATGAAACCAAGCAAGAACAAATCCTCTCCCACATCGAGCGACGCAGGGCCAAAATCATGCCTTTGCTCAAGGGCAAGCGTCTATTTGAAATGGGCAATGACGGAGAACCAGCATGGAAAGAAATCGAAGTACTGGAGGATGAGGCCTCTGTTTTGTTTCACTTTCGTAGAAACGAAGAGAATACACACTACTTCCCGACCATCAAACACCGAGACGAGAAAATCGAATTTCAATACAAAGGAGCCTACATCCTATGCAACGACCCTGCCTTTATCGTGATTGAAAACAAGCTCTACAGCTTCCAAAAAAACGTAGACGCCAACAAACTCAAGCCCTTTCTCAACAAGAAATTCATTGCCGTACCGCGAAAATTGGAGGACAACTACTACCGCAAATTTGTCGCACCGTTGGTTGCTTCGTTTGACGTATATGCCAAAGGCTTTGAGATCAAAACCGAAAACCATTCGTTGCAGCCTACCCTCTATTTTTCGGAGCTAGCTAGTACCAATGGACAGTCCTTGGAATTGTTTGGAGCCAATGGGTCAGCCCAACAAATTTCCGAAAGCAAGATACTCTTTGAACTCAAGTTCCAGTATGGAGAACACAAATACAAAGCAGATCACTCCAAAGCAGTCAATGTCCATGTCGAACAAGAAGAGGACAACTATACATTTTACCGTATCAAACGAGACTTAGAAAAAGAGAAAAGTTACATCGACTTTTTGCAAGACTCTGGACTACCACTCAAGTCCTCTCAATCTACTGTCCCGTTGGGACAAGCTTTCTCTTGGATCGCCGAATCCAAAAAATACCTCGAAGATGCTGGGATCAACCTCATCCAAAACGGCAAAAGCGTCAAAAAATATTTCATCGGCACCTCAGAGATGACTGTAGAAATTAAAGAAAATATTGATTGGTTTGACATCCATGCTGTCGTCAAGTTTGGGGAATTCGAGATCCCGTTCAAAGTAATCCGAAACTACATCCTCAAGAACGTCAAAGAAATCAAACTACCCAACGGAGAGATTGCTGTGATTCCGGACAGTTGGTTTGACCAATATTCGGAACTCATGGCGTTTAGTAACGAAGGGCAAGAAGAAGAACTGCAACTCCAAAAACACCACATCTCGTTGGTCAAAGAACTCACTGAGTCTAATCTGGCACAGATGACACTCAAAGGAAAGTTGCAAAAACTGCAAGACTTTGATCACATCGAAGATTTCGAAATGCCTCAGGGCTTCAAAGGCGAGCTTCGCGCTTATCAAAAAGCGGGATACAACTGGATGCGCTTTTTGCGGTCATACAGTCTAGGAGGCTGTCTCGCCGATGACATGGGCTTGGGTAAGACGGTCCAGACCCTGGCACTCCTTCAGTCAGTACATGGCGAAGCAGAAGCAGGCACTAGTCTACTTGTAATGCCTACATCACTGATATACAACTGGGAGAAAGAGTCAGAAAAATTCACCCCCCAACTGAAAATACTCAACTATACTGGAGTCAAAAGAGACAAAGACACCAAAAAATTCGCACAATACGATCTCGTACTGACCTCCTATGGCATCATACGACAGGACATTGATTTGCTACAGCAGTTCCATTTCAATTACATCATCTTGGATGAATCACAAGTGATCAAAAACCCAGAATCGATCATTTCCAAATGTGTACGAGACCTCAACTCGACCAGCAAAATGATCTTGACCGGTACTCCCATAGAAAACACCACCATGGATCTTTGGTCACAGATGTCTTTTGTGAATCCTGGCCTCTTGGGCACCAAGTCCTTTTTCAAGAAACAATACCAACTACCTATTGAGAAGAAAAAAGATGAAGTAAGCACGCAAAAGCTCTACTCGATCATCAAACCCTTTCTACTCAGACGAAACAAGTCACAAGTAGCTACCGACCTACCCGAAAAAATAGAGAATGTACGCTACTGCACGATGTCTCCTGAACAAGAGGAAGCCTATGAAAAAGTAAAATCGTCGTACCGCAACAAGATCATGAAAGAAATCGATGAAGGCGGTATAGGCAAGTCACAGTTCATGATCCTACAAGGGCTCACCAAACTACGACAAATAGCCAACCACCCTAGGCTATCCGACGAAAGCTACGAAGGAGACTCAGGAAAACTCGAAGATATAAGTTTCATGCTTGACAATGCGATCAACAAGCATCACAAAATCCTAGTCTTTTCACAATTCGTCAAGCACCTCAAGATTGTCTCGAAGTACCTCGATGATCAAGGGATCAAATATGCTTACCTCGATGGTGCGACCAAAGACCGTCAAAAGGAAGTGGAAACATTTCAAAAGGACGAGAGTGTTCAGGTTTTTTTGATTTCACTCAAAGCAGGTGGACTTGGGCTCAACCTCACCCAAGCGGAGTACGTCTTCTTGCTCGACCCTTGGTGGAACCCCGCCATCGAAGCTCAAGCTATCGATCGAGCTCATCGAATAGGCCAAAAAAACAAAGTATTCACCTATCGATTCATCACCAAAAACACCGTGGAAGAGAAAATCATGCATCTACAGCAAAACAAAAAACGCCTAGCCTCTGACCTGATTACCACAGAAGAAAGTTTTGTCAAGAATCTATCAAAAGACGACTTGGTTGGTCTACTGGACTAACCCACCGAAAGAGAGAGTCCCTATACATACCAAGACTCCTGATACTATCAGCTGGATAGTTTTTGAAAAAGATAAAAAACGCATGCTTTGGTCACCAATTATAACCACAGAAAATGGTCAGTTGGAAAATGCCATCGCAAAAATGAAAGAACTGGCGTTCTTGATCCTTTTGGAAGGATAGATCCCTTGAGCGATCACAATGTATTGATACGCCGTGCGTAGATCTTCGGCATTGAAGGCTTTAAGGCTCTGGTTGTAATAATGCAACCCTGCCAACTCCTTCATCCCTACATAATTCTCAATAATAGAAACTTTATTGGGTTTGCCCATACTAAAATCACTCGACACACCAGCCAATGCCAATTCTTCGTTGATACGTTTGGCATCCATTCGGACAATTTCAGATCGCTCCTCTATTTCTTTGGCATCCGCCGAAAAACCATTGAGTGGGTCGGTAGCCTCCATCAAGAATTCCTTCCCCTCTGATTCTACAATCAAAAACACATGATAATCCATCTCAACCACATGATATTTGTACCCCAAATCATCTAGAAATAGAGCCAACAATGCCGAACCTGTCACACAATCGTACTTACCGCTCTGTTGAAAAATCTCACTAAACAGCGCTTGTTTCTCATAGACCTTGAGAAATTTTCGATGTACCTTATAAAACAAATGCTTCAAAAACACTTCGTCAGATTGAATCATCTCATCTTTCTCTTTCAACTTGGCAAGCATATCAATGTAGCGCGCTTCAAAGGAAGCGTACTCTTCCACTGTAAACTCGTCAAAATCATCTCGAATGAAAAGGCCCAACTTGGTCTCCCCCGTCGGAATAGTCGCGTACACACCTTCAAGCTGTGAGAGCAGCATGAAGAGTACAATTCCTACGATTTTGGCTATGGGCTTCATAAATTCTTGATGATCTGAAAGGTAAAAACACCGTATATTACCTTAATGTTAAGACAATATTAATCAATTAAAAAGATTAAATCTATACGTAAATCACCTAATCACAGCTCTTTACGCTATTCCATACCGTTTTTGACTCTCTTTTTCTGAATCCGACTATATTGCATAAGACACAAAAAAAGCCTTGCTACCATGTCTACTCCTATCAAACTTCTCTTCGAAAACCAACTGGCCAAATCGCTTGAACTCAGGTCCGAAAGCATCAAAGAGCGAAAAGAGAGGCTATTCCAACTCAAGACATGGATACTCACCCACAAAGACCGTATCAGAAAAGCCCTACACCATGATCTCAAACGAAGCATCGATGACATAGACCTTACCGAGATTTTTCCGGTCACGGGTGAAATCAACAAAGCACTGCATCACCTCAATGAATGGAGTCGTGCCAAGCGTGTAAGTGCTGGACTAACCTACTTGGGTACGGTCTCTCACATCCAATACGAGCCCAAGGGACGCTGTCTCATCATCGCCCCCTGGAACTACCCCTTCCAGTTGATGTGTTGTCCGCTGGTTTCTTGCATAGCCGCTGGCAACACCGCCATCCTCAAACCCTCCGAAAACACGCCTGCCACCTCGCTGCTCATACGAGAAATGATCGAAGAACTCTATGATGCCAATACCGTCACTGTGGTAGAGGGTGCAGTAGAAGAAACACAAGAATTGCTTTCCTTACCCTTCGACCACATCTTCTTCACTGGGAGCACGACAGTGGGCAAGATCGTCATGGAATCTGCTGCAAAACACCTCACGTCGGTCACGCTCGAACTCGGCGGCAAGTCACCCGTCATCATCGATGAAAGTGCCGATGCTGAAGATGCTGCAAAAAAAATCACATGGGGTCGCTTCTCCAACAACGGACAAACCTGTATCGCTCCCGACTACATCTTCGTACACGAGTCCAAACTCGATACCTTCGTCGCATCAAGCAAAAAACACATCCAGCACATGTTTGATCCCGAATCAGTGGGACTCGAACACTCGTCCAGCTACTCTCGTATCGTCAACTCTCGTCAGACCAACCGACTCCTGGAGATCCTAGACGATGCGCTAGACAAAGGAGCAAAAACACTAATAGGAGGTGATCATAAAGCATCTAAACTCTTCATCGAGCCCACTTTGCTCAGTGATATCGACGATAGTGCACGCATATGGAATGAAGAGATCTTTGGCCCAATCATGCCACTAAGAGCCTACACCAACCTGGCCCCCATCATCGATCACATCAATACCCAAGCCAAGCCCCTGTCTCTCTACTTGTTTTCACAAAACAAGCAGACACAGCAAACCATCGCTAACAGGACATCCTCAGGCTCACTAGTCATCAATGACGTGGTGATCCAGTATACTCACCCCAACCTGCCTTTTGGTGGGGTCAATCACAGCGGCATAGGCAAATCCCACGGGCATTTTGGTTTTCTCGAGTTTTCCAACCAAAAACCAGTGCTCAAACAACGCGTCGGCTGGACCACAGCAATGCTTTTTTACCCTCCTCTCAGCCCCATCAAACGATGGCTACTGGCATGGATGACCAAAATTATCTAGAAAGAAAAATGATCGATTTGAAGAGGAGGATCGAACTTATCGGGTCTGTACACTATTTGGAACGATCGTAAATCAATTTGCCATGATCGTCCCACTCACGGATGATATAAGGCACAAACTCGTCATCAAATGGATCCTTGGAATAGACTATTTCACGTTTTCGTCGGTTCCGTTGATCATAGTACTCTCTCCAGATACCCACACGGTGATCAAACTGAAACTCACCGTATGCAGCCAAGTTACCACTTTCGTGAAACGCGTAGTAGTTGCCTTCTCGCTCCCCGAAATGAACCGGAATAATCTCCTTGAGCTCTCTTGTCTCTCGATTGTGATAAGCCACCATTGACTCTTTGGGCCATCCTTTATAATATTTCTCTTTACTTTGAAGGATGTCGTGTTTGTTCCAGGTGGACCACCGTCCGTGCTTGACTCCCATATAGAAGATACCCTCCTCTATCATCTGATCCCCCAACATTTTGCGATAGGGCCCATGCAGTATCCCTGCGTTGTCTTTGTCTATCTTTCGTGATTTGACGATCTTGCGTTTGCTAAAGTCATACCAATACACGTCACGCACATAAGGCACCGGTTCCTCATAGACCTTGAGGTATGAAAACAACTCTAGTACTTCGCTGCGCCCAAAACCAGTACGAGCAAATCCCTTTCTAGTTTTCTTACCAAAATAAACATTTCGCTTCGGCTTCTTCTTTTTGAGCACTATCTCGCGCTCCTCTTCTTCAGCATCCAAATCCACTGTCAACGGTGCCTCATACTGTGTCTCTAGCAGATCTTCGTCACTGACATACTCCTGTGCGAAACCAGGCATGCCCGTGCCAATCATCAAACTCAGCCCAAGGCCTAACCATCCGGTAAGAGTTACTATTCTTTGCATCGTTGTGCTATATTAATAAAAAAAGAGGCTGCTACAAAAACGATTCCAGTCGTATGCTCGACAATCCGCTTTTTGCAACAGCCTCTTCGCTTTCTTTCGATCTGCTTATTCGGCAGAAATATCGATCGATCTGTTGATAAACTGCGTGAGAGCTTCTCCCTCTAGCAGCCCTTGCGACAACAGCGCCAGATCATAAGCTTGTCTCGCCAATTTCTGCTTGCTATCCTCCTGATCTGTAGACAGTACTTTCGATACGAGAGGGTGGTTCGCATTGATCGCTACGTTGTATTGATCAGGCATATCTCCCATCATCATCATACCACCACCACCTTGGCGCTGCATGTCCTTCATTCGACGCATGAACTCCGGCATGGTCACAATCACAGGCATCTCATCCGAAGCGAGAGACTCCACAGCTACAGTAGAGTTCTTGTCGTTGATGGCCGTTTCGAAAAGAGCCTTGACGGCCTCCTTGTCCTCATCAGAGAGTACAGAATCGATTTTCTCGTCTTTGTCGATGAGTTTGTCTACGGTATCGGCATCTACACGCTTGAGCTGTGTTTTTTCAAGCTTGTGCTCCAGCGTCCCAATAAAGTGAGAATCCAATGGGCCATCCATCTTCAAGACATCATATGATTTCTTCTTCACAGACTGAATGAAGGTATGCTGCTTGGCAGGGTCTGTCGCATAGAGGTAGACCAGGTTATCACTCTTGTCCTTCTGCAATGCTTCTGTCTTGGTCTTGTATTCGTCAAAATTGAAGAATTCACCGTCTACATTTTCGAGCAAGGCAAAATCCTTGGCCTTGTCATAGAACTTCTCATCACTGAGCATACCATACTTCACAAACAACCCAATATCAGGCCATTTTGCTTCGAAAGCCTTGCGGTCTTTTTTATACAAGTCATTCAACTTGTCGGCCACTTTCTTGGTGATGTATGAGTTGATCTTCTTGACATTCCCATCGGCTTGCAAGAAGCTACGCGATACATTGAGTGGGATATCTGGTGAGTCGATCACACCATGCAAGAGCATCAAGAACTCCGGCACAACATCTTTGACCTCATCTGTGATGAATACCTGACGAGAATACAGCTGAATCTTGTTCTTCTGCATCTCAAAGTCATTTTTCACTTTAGGAAAATACAATATACCCGTCAGATTGAACGGATAATCCACGTTGAGATGAATCCAAAACAAAGGTTCGTCAGAGAAAGGATAAAGTTCTCTGTAGAAGGCCAAATAATCCTCATCTTTCAAATCCGCTGGAGACTTGGTCCACAGCGGAGTAGGGTTGTTTATGATATTATCCTCTTTGACCGTTTTGTATTTCGGCTTGTCATCCTCATCCTTGCCGTCTTCTACTTGCTTGTCTTTCTGACCAAACTGCACCTCAATAGGCAAAAATTTGCAGTATTTGTCTAAGATACCTTGGAGTCTTGCTTCGTTGAGAAACTCAGCAGAATCCTCCATATTGACATGTAGAATAATGTCTGTACCTCGCTCGGTTCGGTCACCAGCGCTGATCTCAAACTCCGTCGACCCGTCACAGATCCATCGTGCAGGTTCAGACCCCTCCACATGAGAGAGAGAGTTGATTTCGACCTTCTCTGCCACCATGAAAGCCGAATAAAAACCCAGCCCAAAGTGACCGATAATCTGCTGCTCATCTCCTTTGTCCTTGTACTTCTCCACAAACTCTGTCGCGCCAGAGAATGCAATCTGATTGATGTATTTTTTGATGTCCTCAGCGGTCATCCCGATACCTCGGTCACTAATCGTGATTGTTTTTGCTTTTTCGTCGAAACTTACTTCTACTTTCAAGTCTCCGAGTTCACCTTTGAACTCGCCGATCCCAGATAGTTGTTTCAGTTTTTGCGATGCATCTACGGCATTTGAAACCAACTCCCTCAAAAAGATCTCATGATCCGAGTACAGAAACTTCTTGATGATTGGAAAAATATTCTCGGTATGAATCGAAATATTACCTTTCTCTTGCATGATGAATGTATGTTTTTGCTATTTGATTAAATCTTAAAAAATCTAATCGCTCTGTGGCAAAACTCATTCCAAACCCCAAACCCTAGCCATCCTGTGACAGGATGACAGCATACAGAAGAAAGACTGTCAGAAGTCGGTCAAAATGGAATGCAGATATCGGACAGTCTTGCTATATCTCGCTCAAACTATCGCAGCGGCCACCAACAGTACGGACAGTATCAATCCAAATATTGAGTAATCTCCGAGCTGAGAGGCTTGACTCCTGACGGGAAATATGCAACAAGCTGACCCTTTTCGTCCACCAGAAATTTATTAAAATTCCAAGAAACCTTGTAGTCCCCTTGACCATTCTCCGATTTTTGTGTCAGCCAGGCATAGACGGGGTGTTGATCGTCTCCTTTCACTTCTATGACAGTCGTCATTGGGAAGGTCACGTTAAATTTATCCGTACAAAACTGCTTGATGGACGATTCTAAGTCCAGCTCCTGTCCTGCAAATTGGTCGCAAGGCATACCCAGTACCACGAGGGTCTCGCTGTACTTTTCGGCCAAAGCCTGCAAGTCTTTATACTGCGGAGTATAACCACATTTAGAAGCTACATTCACCACCAAGACCTTCTTCCCTTTGAAAGACGCAAAGTCGATCACTTGATCACTGTCTAGCGCATTGACTTTAAAACTGTAGAAAGCAGACTCCATGCCCGTGGCAGCAAATAATATCGATAAGGTAATCAGCAATGTTTTCATGACGCTAAATTTAGTACAGTAAAATAAAGTAAACCGTTGTATAGGGAGTTTTGTAAAGCTTCGTCACCAAATATCATTCTTCCCGAGCGACCGGATATACCTTCCACGCTTCGTCATAATAAGGAGATTGAGCATAAAACCACGCATAGATGGCACGAGGGGATTCGGCAAATTCCTTGTCCTTGGCCTTTTTCTCAGCGAATCGACGAGCCAATTCTTCATCCTCTGCCAGCATTTGCTCTGCCATGGGCTCGATCACATACTCTTCAATATACTCTGTCCTAGAAAAAATGGAATGAAAATACCCCCACTGCAAGAAGCTATCGGGTGAATCTGGCTCCAACAACAGGGCTACCAATGCGCCCAAGGGTTGATCTGTCGTGACACGTACGCTTCCTTTCCGGTAGGTTTTGTCCGAAGTGACACGATGATGAGAGAAGTCTCCGCATCGCACGTGCCCTTCGAAAGGCACCGAACTCATCGTAAACTCATCCAGCACATAGCTACTGACTTGCACTGAACGAGACTCGGTCAACACCTCCATTTGCACACCGTGATCCAGCAACTTACCTATCACTGCCTGCCACTCGGCTGGGACCCAATAGGCTTGAGGCATCTTGACGACTTTGGCAGGCTTGTTCATTCGACGCACAACAATTTGCTCCGTGACAGGAGTACCGGTCCATGCGATGTATTCTCCATTTGTAATCTGCGAGGGTTTCATGCGAGACTTGATCCCCAGTAGTGTCATCGAATCCTCTAGAGACGGACTGAGCTCATAGGCCAAGGTCACAGAATCCAAACGCACAGCCTGATCTTTGATACGTTTCTTTTGGAGCGATTTGCCGTATTGTGCCATCAACTGGAGTGCCTCCTCCAAAAACACGTACGTCCCTAAGACACGCTGATCATATGGCTTGAGTGAGTGGTTTTCGACCAAGATGCTCGGCGTATGCCTGAGATCTCCGTAGGTCTCCGAAAACCGTGGACTAAAAGCAAACTCAGTATTGCCTTCACTAAAATCCCGGTCGTTGAATGCAAACATGAGCGGACCAGGGATATGCCCCTGACTACTCAAAGCTGTGTTCATCGCAGGTTTGAAAACAGTATCTAACCATTGTGCACTATACAAAGAAAACCCCGATTCCCCTGCCCAACCGTAAGTGATATCATATTGGTAGTCTGCTCCATCAGTGACATGCAGGTCCACATAGAGGTCTGGATCATAGTTGTTGATCACTTGTACGACAGACTGCACACCGGCAGTCTCCAATTTACTGTAGTCTCTGTTGAGGTTGAGATTTTGCGCATTGGTACGCCAGCCCATTTGCTTGGGACCTCTCTGATTGACCCGACTATAAGCCGTGACACGCTCGTGCCCATCGACATTGAGTATTGGCACAAACAGGAAGTTGACTTTGTCAAGTAGTCCTTCTTTGCCCCCAAAAGCTATGTCACGCAGCAGCATCATGCCTGCATCCTTGCCATCGATCTCTCCTGCATGGATTCCGGCTTGCGCCAACAGCAAAGGCTTGGAACTGGCTTTTAAATCAGCCGCTGCAGTTCGCCGGTCCGATGAAGCGATGACCATCACAATCTCCCGTTGCTGCTCACTCACTCCCACGACCTCCATTCGGAGCAAGGGAGACGCATCCACCAAGCGATGTATCCACTGCATGGTTTCTTCATAATTCGGGGTCTCGGTTAGCTTGGTCTTTTCACTAGGCGTAATCCAAGGATTACTGCTATCAGCAACTAGCTCCAAACTCGAACCACTCCAAGGTTGCACAGGCGGCAATACCTCTTGAGCAAATAGACTATACTGTAGCAGCAGACATGCCGCGAAAATTATTCTAAGAAATGAAATCATACGTATGAGGGTTATGTGAATGCAGCTGTAAAAGTAGTGCGAGAATATTTTGGATGGAAATATCAGACACAAATCACTTTCACAGTCCAATCAACTCAAGGCCAAACATGTTTGAGGCCATGTACACAGCCCCCTAGCCCTACCTAAAGATACCCTAACGAGAAACTTGCTCACTTAGCAAAATCATCTATATTCACTCCAAGTCAACCTGTAGGAAAATGAACGTATACCAAACCATCAACCAACTAGGATTCAAGAGATCCTATGTTCAAAAATTTTTACTCGTCGCATTTATCGGCACACACATCCCACTGATAGCGGCAGTGATTTACATTCTCAAAACCCCTCAGGATGAAATCAATCCAACACTCGTCCTTTTGGTGATCTTGAGCTTCACAGTAGTGGCTTTGGTCATCACCGCTATCCTCTTGACCAAACTCTTGGCTCCTATCAAATTAGCCGCCCAAGCCATGGAGGAATTCAAAGCAAAAGAATCCTTTAGTCCCCTACCTCAAAACTATGAGGACGAAGCAGGACAACTACTCGTCAACATCTCTCAAACCTTGACCCAAGTCAAAGCACTAGCCGACGAAAGACAAAACTATACCAGCATGATCACTCACGACCTCCGGAGCCCTGTATCTGCTATCGTTAGTATGGCTGAAGTCATCCAATCCACAGACGACATTCACGAAGCACACGAGTACACTGCGCTCATTTTACAGTCAGGGGATCACGCACTTCAGATCATCGAAGATACACTGCACATCATCCGCTCCAGCAACTTCACCATAGATCCCGGCCACAAATCCACCACCCCGGCAGAAGCCTTTGTCCTCCAGCAGCTCGATCTACTCAGAGGTGCCAATTCTTCAAAAAAAATTAAATTCAATGTCCAAATAGACAAATCTGATCTCATCCTGATTCACCCCGAACTATTTGCTCACGTCCTCCGCAACCTTCTGACCAACGCGATCAAATTTTCTACAGACAACGGAATAGTAGATATCACAGGCCACCACGACAGAGACAGGTTCGTCATTAGTATACGCGATTATGGCATGGGATTTATCCCATCCAAGGCAGAAACTATTTTTGACAAATTCACCCAAGAAAAAAAGAAAGGGACGCACAACGAACCTACAACGGGGCTAGGTCTCTACCTCAGCCGTACCTTGACCGAAAAGCATCACGGCACACTCACCGCCCAGAGTGACGGACCAAATCAAGGAGCAACTTTCACAATCAGCTTGCCCACCTCCTAAGTAACGGATGAATTGATATTACAGAAAAGCAAACTGAATCAACTTATGAAAATTGAAGGGAAATTAGACATTGCAGTCATTCAAATATTGCTTTCAAATACATATTGACCTCATCACAAAAACAATATCGAGTTTTGAAGGATCAGTCTGTATTTCTGGGGGGCAATAAGTCATAATTAATTTTCTTTGCTAGAAAAAAGCATTGGAAAAGGAGTTATTGAGTCTATTATTACCTGAGGGTATGTTGGATTATTTCGAAGTAGTGTCCATGAGGCTAAAGGACAAAACGTATTTCATTTATTTGGAAGAGAAGAATATCCACCCTCAGCAGTTCAAAGGAGATAAATTGACCTCCAAAGGATTCTTTGATGAGGTTTCCATTCAAGATTTTCCTCTTCGCGGCAAGCCCTGCTATCTTAAGATCAAGCGTAGGAAGTGGCTCAATGAGGATACTGGCAAAAATGTAAGCAGGGATTGGAAAATGGTAGCAACAGGTACGCGGATGACAGAGGAATTCGCGCTTTTTTTAAAACGGAACTCCTGGATTCCAAGCCTATAAGCTGCAAGCTGGTTGCCGAACTATTTCATCTCAATAGTAAGCAACTCGAACACCAATATGTCTTCTATTTGAGCAATTTCATGCAATGGCCTCAACGGGAGCACGCCTCTGATTGGATATTGTTCCCCGAAAACATGGGCACTCATTTAAGTATTGATGAGACTGCTCTCTCACAAGGAGAGCTTTATACAATTGTGACCAATAAAGCAGCAAAAGGAAGGAAAGGTAGCTTAGTTGCTTTGGTCAAAGGAACTGATAGTGAGCAAGTAAACGCGGTATTGAAGCAAGTTGACAGTACTTTAAGGCGCAAAGTCCAAGAAGTCACACTGGATATGGCTGCTAGCATGGAAAAAATAGTTAGACGCAGCTTTCCAAAAGCCCAGTTAGTAACAGACCGCTTTCATGTTCAAAAATTGGCCTATGATGCGGTACAAGAAATGCGCATTGCTTACAGATGGGAAGCCATCGATCAGGAAAATAAAGAAATTGAATTGAGTCGTGAAGCAGGTAAGTCTTATGTTGCCCATCGACTCGAAAATGGCGATACAGAGAAGCAACTTTTGGCTAGAAGCAGGTACTTGCTTTTCAAAAGCGAACACAACTGGACTGTCTCACAAGTCCACCGTGCAGAGATACTCTTCAAACACTATCCTTCACTGGAAAAAGCCTACAAACTCTCAAGAGAACTCGCTTACATTTATCAAAGTAGCAAGGTCAAAGGAGTTGCATTTACTCGTTTGGCTCAATGGTATGACAAGGTAGAAAAGGCAGGCTTCAAGTCCTTCAACACAGTGGCCAGAACAATACAAAACCACTATCAGAGTATTCTCAATTTCTTTGATCATCGAAGTACCAATGCGTCAGCAGAATCTTTCAATGCCAAGATCAAGGCCTTTAGATCTCAATTCAGAGGTGTTCAAAACGTAGAATTTTTCCTCTACAGACTATCTAAAATTTATGCGTGATTTTTTCAATCCCCCAAGTTTACAGACTGATCCGTTTTGAACATTGAATCGTTGAATAACGAAGTGATCCATCATCTCTCCCCCAGAAATACAGACTGATCCTGATTTTTTCAATCCCCCAAGTTTACAGACTGATCCTTCATTTACAACCATCACCTAATAAATTGAACGAAATTAACTTGAGCTATAACTTGCGTAAAACGAAAAAAGCCTTGCAAATCGTTGATTTACAAGGCTTTAATCATTAAAAAGTACCCAGGGCCGGAATCGAACCGGCACGACCTAAGCCATTGGTGTTTGAGACCAACGCGTCTACCAATTCCGCCACCTGGGCATATTATCTGCGATTCTATAACTACAAAATCTTGCGGAATGGCCCGCTCTCTTTCAAACGGGACGCAAACATATTTAAAGTTTTTTATTCAAACAATACTGAAATGAAATTCATCTAAAATATTTTTCTTTGGAAAGATCTAGCCGTGGGCTTGTCGATTAACAATAACTTGATCGCTGGCCATACTTGACCAAACAACTCCGAACGACGGTAGCGATTGAGAGCATTCTCATCTTCCCAATGACTGTGCGTCACAAACACTCCTGGCTCGCTCTCATCCTCCAAAATCTCTAAAAACGAGCACCCTTCTGCTCCTCCAATCTCTATCCGGTACGTTGCAATCAACGCCAAGAAATCATCCACACGATCCGGGGCAATTTTCAATGTCACCAACCGTACAATCATATCTGAAAATCTATAAACACCTGATCATTGACCAAAAGCCCGAGTAGCTCTGCACCGTGACCTTGCAAAATCCCGATCTGCAAGCGTCCCATCGAATCGAACAACACAAAACACTCCCCAGGGCCGACCTCAAAAAAACTCTGGTTGATACGGGTTATTTTCTCTCTCCTAAAATTCACTACAAAAGGACATTCTTTATTGATCCGTAAAATAGCCTCAAAATCTTCCCGAAGAATATTGGTAACTAAATTCCCATAATGGTCGATTCGCACGATATTACCAGCAATCTGTTGTTTGGTAGCCTTGGCACGCGTAGGCATAAAGAGGTTGATATCCTCCAGCGGCACCCCGAGCGTATGAAACTCAGCCCCACTGGCTAACTTTCCCGCTATTGGCCCATAGATATCTCTTGCTGCAAAGACCGTCTGGATCGGACTTTCACTATTGACATCCATGATAGCCATAGGCATTTGTTCACTCAGCAATGAAAATATCCCAGAATCATCTCCAACAAAATAGTGTCCTTCCAAAAAAACCACCACATTCTTAGCTTGTTTCGAGTTGCTGTTGGACACCCCGATCAGATGCACCGTCCCTATCGGAAAATCCCGAAAAACAGAGGCCAACAAATGTGCAGCATGGCCAACATCTCCTACTTGAATCTGGTGCGAAATATCAACAATGATAATTTGAGGATTCTCCCTTAACACACTCGCCTTCACTGCTGCCACGTAATGATCCGAAAGCCCGAAATCAGAAAGAAAAGTTACGATGGCCATAGATGCTATTGGGAAAAAATCATTTAATTTGTCTAGACAAAAATATAAATTGACTGCAAATTAGGTATTTCATTTGGTAGAAAAAATAATAACCCTCGAGAACATTCCATTGACCGAATTCCTCGGCATAGAGAATGAAAACATTGAAGAATTAGCAGCTGCTTTTCCTAAGTCAAAGATCATTTCTAGAGGCAATGAAATCACCATTCAAGGTGCCGCACCAGAGATCATCAAGATCAATGAAATACTCAACTCTTTGGTAGATCACTACCACAAATTTGGCAAGATCACAAAGACCAACATCACCTCCTTCATCAACAGTGAAACGAATGTATTCGGAGAGGATGAGAGTGATGTTTTGGTGTTTGGCACACGTGGCATCAAGATCGCTCCTAAGTCTCAAAACCAAAAAAAGCTGGTCCTAAGCTCGAGAAAGAATGATATCGTATTTGCTATCGGGCCTGCGGGTACAGGCAAAACCTATATCTCGGTCGCTATGGCCGTCAAAGCTCTCAAGGATCGACAAGTCAAAAAAATCATTATCACCCGACCTGCTGTAGAAGCAGGCGAAAACCTCGGCTTTTTACCAGGAGATCTGAAAGAAAAAATCGACCCTTACCTCCGGCCTATTTATGACGCCCTCCATGACATGGTTCCTTCCGAAAAACTACGCTACTACATGGAGAATGGTGTCATCGAAATCGCGCCATTGGCCTACATGAGAGGACGTACACTCAACCATGCTTTCATCCTACTCGACGAAGCTCAAAACACCACGCCGATGCAGATCAAAATGTTCCTTACACGGATGGGACCTTCCTCCAAAGTAATCATCACCGGTGACATGTCACAAGTAGACCTCCCTTCGAAACAAAAATCTGGTCTACGAGAAGCCATCGACATCCTCAAAGACGTGAAGGGTATCGGGTTCATCACCTTGGATGGCAAAGACGTTGTCCGACACGAACTCGTCAAATCCATCATCGAAGCATATGACAAATCTGAAATAAAGGCATAGTCTTTCAACTATTTTTCGTATTTTAACTCCAGCAGCATTTCATCGTCATGAAACTGTTCGCTTGGTCCCCCATTCCGTTTGTCCGAATCTGCCTCTTTTGGATCGCAGGTCTGCTACTCGCTTCTCAAGTCCCACTCCTACTTGAATCCAATCACCTCCTCTGTATCGTTGTTGGACTGTTTATTTTGTTTGCCTTCATTTACCGCTTCACACCATCAAGCCACCCGCTTGTAGGTCATGGATTACTGCTATTGATCCTCGGGATGGGAATCATTCGGTTTTGGCAATACAACGTGCCCTTGACGGAAAAAAGCACTTCCCAGTTTTCAGAAACACGCCAATACACTGCCCTCATCCAATCCTATCCGATTCGCAAAGAAAAATACGACATTTACCAGGTAGAAAGTCGCTCCCTACTAACCGACACTTCCTTGGTCTCTCAACGCGAAATGGTACAACTCTACGTCAAGCGGGACTCACTACCCAGTATGCAACTAAACTATGGTGACTTGGTACTGATCTCTGGATCACCTTTTCGGATCTCTCCACCCAACAACCCCTACGAGTTTGATTATGCACACTACATGGCACTACAGTGTATTCATTTCCAACAGTTTGTAGACCTAAAAGACCTGCGCACCCTACGGACTCATCAAGGCCACACTCTACTGACTGCAGTCTACCGTCTTAGGACTTATTTCGAACAGCTAATCACCCATTCGGTCATAGAGCACGAAGAACAAGGCATTGCACTGGCCCTACTTCTGGGCATCAAAGACCGCTTGAACGGAGAGACTAAGTCCGCCTACTCTGCAGTAGGAGCGATGCATGTCCTTGCTGTATCCGGGTTACATGTAGGAGTGATCCATTTTCTTGTTTTACTACTATTTCGACCGATCCAATCGGCCGTATTCAAAAAAAGCATCTTGCCTGCCGTCAGCATAGCCGTGCTGTGGCTCTATGCACTTCTCACAGGATTCTCTCCTTCAATCCTTCGAGCTGTCACGATGTTTAGTCTAATCATCTTTGGCAAAGCCCTAGACCGTGACAGCAACATCTACAACTCTATCGCTGTATCCGCTTTCATCCTATTGGTCGCTAATCCGAACCAAATATTCTCTGTAGGGTTTCAATTATCCTACCTCGCAGTGATTGGCATCCTGTACATTTACAACAAAATCTACCCTCTATGGTCATCAAGGTATTGGCTATGGGACAAAGTCTGGACACTCACCTCGGTATCCATCGCTGCACAAATCGCCACCGCTCCGATTAGTATCTATTATTTCCATCAATTCCCCAACTACTTTTTGGTTTCCAATATCTTCGTGATCCCGGCCGCTTTTTTGATCATGAGCGAAGGGATCCTACTCTTCGTAGTGCAAAGCACCTTCCCCTCCGCTTGGCCTGGAGCTCTCATCGAACACACCATATGGGGTCTCAATTGGGTCGTAAACCGGATCTATTGGCTCCCAGGCAGTCTGAAAGAATGGCTGTATCTCACTGGCTGGCAAACCGTACTCTGCTATGCTACCATCGTCTGCATATTTCTGGGGTTAGAAACCAGAAAATTCAAAGCCATCGTCGTATTGTCTGTCTTCTTATGCACACTCTCTCTGCTAGGCTGCTCTCAATTGTATCAACAAGCTCATCGTCACGAGATCCTACTCTATCATACACGTCAAAACCGCCTAGTAGACCGAATCAATGGTCTTCATGTACGAGCCTTTGCGCTAGACACGATCCGTGATCAGTCCTTAGCGTCCTACCAAATCAACCCAAACCGACTTGCTTCACACCTCCCCCCACTAAGAGAGCCATCCCTCATCAGACAAACCCTGCATCAGATCGACTCAGGTATCTACGCTCAGGTA
Source organism: Reichenbachiella sp. 5M10 (assembly GCF_002742335.1). Classification (NCBI taxonomy): domain Bacteria; kingdom Pseudomonadati; phylum Bacteroidota; class Cytophagia; order Cytophagales; family Reichenbachiellaceae; genus Reichenbachiella; species Reichenbachiella sp. 5M10. Next base: position 3,012,088 of record NZ_MDGR01000007.1, read on the forward strand.
TGGGGCAGCAAGCATTTCCTTTTTCTCACCAAAGGGTATGAGCCTAGTCACATCCATAAAAAACTCACTTGTGACTACCTCATACTCGAAGAAAACGCCTGCTACTCCATCGAGAGCCTGATGGAGTATATCGAGTTTGACACAGTCATCCTCTCCAATACCAACAGTAAAATAAATTTGATAAACTTAGAAAATGAAGCCGAGCACTTAGAGGTATCGTACCATTCTATGAGTCAAAGTGCTTGTCGAATTAAGATATAAGGTACTTTTGGATGTGCTTTTTCAAAGAATCTTTGTCTGCACACAAGTCTGGGTCTGCATAGATTTTGAGCATAAGCTCGAACAGTACGTTTTCGTCATACCCCAACTTGGCAGCCATTTTCGCACAATACTTGATTTCTTCGTTGTACAATTTTCCATCGATCTTCATCAATTGCACTACCGAATAAATCATCTCGTATTTTTCATCATCGCTCACATGACTGAAATCGTCAGAAGTAAACTCCATCTCATAACAATCCATGATTTCGCGCTCTGTCATGCCATTAGCTATCCCCACCTCCCTGATGAGATCTATCTCTTCTTGTACCACTACGCCATCTATTTTAGCGAGCTGTATGAGGATGTTGAGGTGAATGTTTGACATGATCTGATTTTTATGCTTCCTCACAAATATAACCAATCAAGTGAAAAGCTTTATATTAAGCGCACAAATGAATTATCTCGCACATATCTTCCTTTCATTTGGAGACGAAAAAGTCGCCATAGGCAACGTCATAGCTGATTTTGTCAAAGGAAAAAAACTGAACAATTACGAGACCGACATCCGCAAAGGCATACTGATACACAGAGAGATAGACTCTTTTACCGACCAGCATTCGCTTGTACGCCAGGGCAAAAGAAGGCTATCTGCATACCGCCATTATTCGGGAGTCATCATGGACATGTACTATGATCATCTGCTCGCCAAAAACTGGAGTAAATACTCTGACGAGCCTCTACAAGAATTTACCTCTAGGTACTACCGTTTGTTTTCGGATCATCGAGAACTGATCCCGGACAAAGCCAACTACCTACTCTACCACATGTCACGAGGCGACTGGTTGTACAACTACCAATTCGAAGAAGGGCTACACGCGGCATTAAGTGGAATGGCCAAACGCACGCCCTACGAGTCTGGCATGGAACATGCCATCACCGAACTCAAACGTGACATGGATGTATTGGAAGAAGAATTTGCTGTATTTTTCGACGAAATTATCCATCATATCCATATTTTTACCGCTCAATTAGAAGCGGAATGATCATATCAAAACCCAAAACCAATACGCTCATCTCTATTTCCATTTTCCTTGCCATAGCCTTTGGGCTATTGCTCTATGGCATTCTTAGTATCGAAGAAGCCGAAAGCAAAATGGCTTGGTACATCTTGATCTACACTTCTGGTCCTATCGGGATCGTAGTACTCATCAAAGTCCTCACCGGTCTAAAAACCATGCGAATCAGCAAGGAGAAGTTCGACCTTCATATACCCTTCCAATTGAAACGGATCAAGTTCGACTCCAAAGACATTGAAAAATGGAGCTACAGCACAATCAAAACTTACGGTGGTCAATACGAGGAAGTGATCTGGCGTCTTAAATCCGGCAAGCAGTTTGGCTTGAGCAAACAAGAAAATACCGAGTTTGAAAAAGTCCTCCGCTACATGAAAAGGAAACTCAAAAAACTGGAAGAATGATCAAATCCGCACTTTTCGTGGGACTAGGAGGATTCATGGGCAGCATATGCCGCTTCTTGATCGTCTATGTAGTCACACGATGGATCCCTGGATTTACCTCTTCCGGCACCCTTGCTGTCAATCTTTTGGGTTGCTTTGCTTTAGGGATGCTGGTGCACTTCTCCACCAAACTTGGTCAGGATTACTTTCTTTTTCTCACGGCTGGGTTCTGCGGTGGCTTCACTACTTTCTCTACCTTTGGAATCGAAAACCTCAACCTCCTCCTCAATCAAAACTACAGCACTGCACTCCTTTACATGGGAGGTAGCTTACTCTTTGGTATCCTAGCCGCCTGGATGGGCTGGCACTTTGGTAGATTATTCATTGCATAAACTCAAACTATGAACACATATCATCATCTCCTCAAACCCCTGCTCCTACTCGGACTCACGCTGTTTTTTTTCGCCTCGTGCGAGACACAAACCGAAACCTACATCCCCAAACGAAGCAACGAGGATTCGCTCTTCGTCGTGAACAACTACAAAAAACAAGAAGTCAGCATTCCTATGCGCGACGGCACCAAGCTATTCACAGCCATCTATACACCTATAGATGGAGATGACTACCCAATCATCCTCTTTCGGACCCCTTACTCGGTAGCCCCTTACGGGACGGAAAAAAAAGACTACCGTCCAGACCTAGGCCCCAATATGGAATTGACTCGAGACAAATATATCTTCGTCTACCAAGACGTACGAGGCAAATTCATGTCAGAGGGGGAGTTTGTCAACATGACACCACACGAAGGCACAGTCAACGGGCACCGCATCAACGAAAGCACCGACACTTTCGATACGATCGAGTGGCTACTCGCCAACACCCAAAACAATGGGAATGTAGGTCAGTGGGGTATATCATACCCTGGATTCTATACGGCAGCAGGCATGATCGACTCGCATCCAGCACTCAAAGCAGTCTCTCCACAAGCACCGATCTCTGACTGGTTCTTCGACGACTTTCACCACCATGGTGCATTCTTCCCTTCACACACTTTTTGGTTCTTTTCTTTCTTTGGTGTACCAAGAGACAGTCTTACCACCGCATGGGCTCCACAGTTTGATTTCCAAACAGAGGATGGCTATGATTTTTATCAAAAAATGACCCCTCTCTCCAAAGCAAATGAGCTATATCTTCACGACAGCATCCCCTTTTGGAATGAGGTCATCAGTCACCCAAACTACGACGAATTCTGGCAATCTCGCAGTATCCTACCCCACCTGCGCAACATCAACTGTGCTGTACTGACTGTCGGAGGCTGGTATGACGCAGAGGATCTCTACGGTCCTCTCAACATCTATCAAGCGGTGGAAAAAAACAACCCAAAGACAACCAACACCCTCATCATGGGCCCCTGGAGCCATGGAGGTTGGAGACGTAGCGAAGGAGATTTTCTTGGAGATGTATATTTCGGTGAAAAAACTTCTACTTTCTACAACCATGAAGTATTGACTCCATTTTTTCAAAAGCACCTCAAAGGAGTAGGAGAAGCTGATTTGGCTGAAGCTATCATGTTTGAGACGGGAACCAACGAATGGAAAAAATTTGACGAATGGCCTCCAAAAAACCTGGAATACACCAAACTCTACTTCAGAAAGAAAAACGAACTATCCTTCACCCCACCTGAAGCCAATGAGTTTGGAGTCGACATTTTCCAAAGTGACCCAAAGCACCCTGTCCCGTTCACACAATACCCTAATTTACGTATCCCAAAGGAATACATGGTTGAGGACCAAAGCTTCGTAATCGTCAGAGATGACGTCCTCTACTATGTCACCGCACCACTCGAGGAGAACCTCACGATCGCTGGCCCTATCACTGCCAATCTGATCGTCAAAACAGATCAAACAGCAGCAGACTGGGTTGTCAAGCTCATCGACGTATACCCCAATGATCACGCTCCGTTTCCTCATCAGCCAGACAAGATGATGAATGGCTACCACCAAATGGTACGTAGTGAGGCCATTCGAGGGAGGTTCCGCAACAGCTATGAAAAACCCGAAGCATTCACCCCAAAGCGAGATGAAACCATCGAGTTACCTATGCAAGACGTGCTTCACACATTCAAAAAAGGTCACCGTATCATGGTTCAAATCCAAAGCTCATGGTTTCCATTGATGGACATCAACCCTCAGACCTACGTGGACAACATATTTGAGGCCCAAGAAGAGGATTTTGTGACAGCCAAACATTACATTGGTAGATCAGGTATCAATCCCTCTTTTATAAAAATTGGGATACTCAAAGAGGAATAAGACGTCAATTGTACTACCCGACGGTTCTCTATGACAGTCTTTGTCATAGAGAACCCTTTCGATTGATTCTAAAACTACTTTCTGATTTCAGGCCACAAACACACGACTGTATCACCAGCACAAAACCATTCATAAAAATTCAGGTTTTCTATCACTTCACCCAATAGCAACTGACACAAAAAAAGCCACTCGATGGAGTGGCTTTTCATTAAGAAATTAAGTCAGTTTGGTTTTTGGAAATTTCTAAGTATAAAGTAGCGGTTTTTTCAACGAAAACCAAAGATCTGTTCGATGAACATTCATATTTCTTAGATGAGTACAGGAATTACTTAGTTTCCTCTCTCCGCAATTACTGAAGTATATCCGTATCCATATTTCGATCTCTAGCCCATCTACGTACAAGTGGATAGAGTAGTACAGATACTATGATGATCCCAGTACCTATATAAAATTCATCGCCCATATGCTCGTCATCTTTGAACAAAATGACAGCCATCAAAATACCATAAACCGGCTCCAAATTGATTGTAAGATTGATCGAAAAGGCCGTCAGTTGCTTCATCAGTTTCACCCCAAGCGAATAGGCAAACACTGTACATACCACGCCAAGCACCATCAAATACAGCCAATCCATGTCATGCAATACAACATGGTCCATCCACCTCTCTCCTCCTAGCGTACTGACTATGACGACCACTACGAGAGTAGTCACAAATGCTCCTAGCATCTCATACATCGAAATGGTATAGTGATTATGCTTGGCGATAAATCTACCATTGATCACTGTAAAGGTAGAAGCCAGTATCGCAGAAAGAATAGCTACCGATAAGCCTAGATATTGATCAAAAGATGAATTGAAAACAATTACTATTCCGACTACTGAAAGCACTCCCAACAAGGGCTCGTAAAACTTGATTGGCCTCTTGTTGACGATAGGATCAATGAAGCTTGTCCAAAAGGAAGTCGTGGCAATCCCAGCGAGACAAATCGAAATATTGGAGAGACGGGCAGCCAAAAAGAAAGTCACCCAATGCGCTGCTATCAATATGCCCGTTGCAATGATTTGCATCAATTCCTTCCGTGGCAAGCGGTAATCTATTCGACGAAAATACACAATAAGGTATATTCCCACCGTCGCAATGAGGGTTCGATAAAGTACCACGCCCAACGGGCTAATGGTCAGCAGCTTGCCCAAAATCGCAGTAGCTCCCCAGATCAAGACAATGAAATGGAGCTGCATATAGGCTTTGAGAGGTGTATTTTGTTGTATCATTTGGGGACTAATCGATAGAGGATCAAGGTCACCACTGCTCCAATCATATTGGGGATCCATATCGCCACGATTGGATTCATCGACCCTGCTTCAGCGATGGCCTTCACCAAGATAAACAGGATTATGAATACAAAGGCAATCAAGAAACCCAGTGCGATCTTGAAACCAGCACCTCCTCTAGTAGACTTTTCTGCCGACACGGACACCCCCATCATCGTCAGTATTATTGCCGTAAATGGCAACATATATCGAATATATTTTTCAATTTCATAAACCTCCACATCATCTGCCCCTCGGTCTTTGAGCATGGCGATATGTTCGTTGAGTTCATTGAGGTTCATCGTTTCGTTGAGCTGATACTTGTTGTCGAAATCCTCCGGCGTGATCGCTAGTACAGTATCCATCTGCTTGCCCTTACTATACTCCTCTTCGAACTCTCCAATCACTCTCAACTCCCAATCTCGAAACTCCCAGTGCTCCAACGAATCGTCCCAAGTCATCTTCTTAGCGGTGAGTTTCTGACGCATTTGCGTACCCACTACTTGCTCCAATGTAACCTTGTATCCTACTTCCGAGCGATTGTTGTAGCGCTGCAGGTAAAGATACTCTTCGGGACCGATCTTAAAATGAATGTCTCGTTCGTTGAAATAAAAAGGCTTCTTGAGATACTCTACTTCAAATGCAATTCGATACTTATTGGAGTTAGGAATCATCCAACCGTTGACATAAAATGTCGTCAAGGCAATCAATATCGCCCCAACCAAAAACGGCAACAACATCCGACGAAAACTAATCCCTCCAGCAAGAATCGCTACAATCTCAGTCTTGCCTGCCATCCCTACAGTCACGAGTACTGTCGCAATAAACACCGTAATCGGTGCAATCAAATTGGCAATCCACGGGATAAAACTCATGTAGTAATACACAATCAAATCCGTCGGCACTTCATTTTTGATAAACTTCTCATTCTTCTCCGTAAAGTCTATCACCACGATAACTACCACCAGTAGTGCCACCACAAAGACGAATGTGGTCATGAACTTCTTGAAGATATACTTGTCGAGTAGTTTGATTTTCACTGGTACCTTAAAGTCTTGTTGAAATTTTGGGCAATATAGCATTTTTCCATGCCGAGAAACTGCCCGATTTGATGTGTTTTCGTGCCTCTTTGACCAACCATAAATAAAACGTCAAATTATGGACACTTGTGATTTGTGCGCCCAACGCCTCGCTACTATGAATCAGATGACGTACGTACGCCTTGGTGTACGCCGAATCTACGTATCCACCAAGATTGGGATCAAGCGGTGAAAAATCCCTCTCCCATTTTTTATTCTTGATATTGATGATCCCCTCTGAGGTATAGATCAAGCCGTGTCGGGCATTGCGGGTTGGCATCACACAGTCAAACATGTCCACACCGAGCGAGATACACTCCAATATATTTTCTGGAGTTCCTACTCCCATCAGGTACCGTGGTTTGTCCTTAGGCAAAATCCCACAAACCAAGTCTGTAGTTTCGTACATCATCTCTGCAGGCTCTCCGACAGACAACCCTCCTATGGCATTGCCCTCACGCCCAAACGAAGCGATCGTCTCTGCAGATTTTTCCCGAAGATCGTGGTAGGTACTCCCTTGTACGATAGGGAACAAGGTTTGACTGTAACCATACTTTGGCTGGGTCTCGTCAAACCGGTCACAACAGCGCTTCAACCATCGATGCGTCATCTCCATCGACTCCCTTGCGTACTTACGATCACAGGGATACGGCGTACATTCATCAAACGCCATGATGATGTCCGCTCCTATGGTACGCTGGATATCCATCACATACTCGGGAGTAAAATGATGCCTAGAGCCATCGATATGTGACTGAAACTTCACCCCTTCTTCCGTAATCTTTCGTCTATGCTTGAGCGAATACACCTGATACCCTCCACTATCTGTGAGCATAGGACGATCAAACCCATTGAACATGTGCAGACCACCTGCCGCCTCGATGACCTCTAGCCCAGGACGCAGATACAAGTGGTATGTATTTCCCAAGATGATTTCTCCCTTGATATCTTCTTTGAGCTCTCGCTGATGCACGGCCTTGACCGTTCCTGCTGTCCCTACGGGCATAAAAATCGGTGTTTCGATCTGCCCGTGATCCGTAGTGATCACTCCCGCTCTAGCGTTTGACTTCCCGTCTGTTGCTTCTAACTTAAAATCCATAAACGCTGCAAAAATATGCCGAATTCTCCTATTAAGTTTACGCACTGGCGCATATTTGCAACCAATTGACAATTGACAGCTATGATCGAAGTTTTCCAGGCCATTTTATTAGGCAGCACCTTTATCCTTTCCATATACTGGCTCTTGGCCTGGGTCAAAATCACCACCTATCAAACCTCTCAGACAAGCGAGGTACAACCCGTCTCAGTCATTGTCTGTGCGCACAACGAGCTCAACAATCTCAAAACACTCCTACCCATCCTACTCGATCAAAATCATCCTGATTTTGAAGTCATTGTCGTAGATGACCGATCTGATGACGACACCTATGACTATATGCTAGAGGCACAAAACGACCGCCTCAAAAACGTTCGAGTTGACCAAGTGCACGACCATATCAATGCAAAAAAATACGCCATTACCTTGGGTGTAAAAGCAGCCAAAAACGAAATATTGCTCTTTATCGACGCGGATTGCACGCCAAATTCATCGGGTTGGATTCAACAAATGACACAGGGTTTCCTACCATCCACAGACTTTACTCTTGGGGTATCCTTTTATTCCCGTGCCAAGGGCTTTCTCAATCAATACATCCGCTACGAAACCCTACTCACTGCAGTCAACTACATCTCATGGGCACAGCTAGGCAATCCATACATGGGAGTCGGGCGCAACCTGGCTTACCGCAAATCAACTTTTTTGGAAAACAAGGGATTCAACAAATACCAGCACGTCACCGGTGGAGATGATGACTTGCTCGTCAACCAACTGGCCCACAAAAAAAACACACACGTAGTGGTCGGTGCAGCCTCGCTGACGTTTTCCGTTCCCAAACAAAAGTGGAGCAGCTATTTCAAACAAAAACTAAGACATTTCTCCGTAAGCAAATATTACAAAACAAAAGACAAATTGCTCTTGGGCTTGCAAAATCTCTGCAACCTGCTTTATTGGTTGTCTTTGTTTATTTTAGCATCACAAACCAATCTATACGAGATACTCGGTGGTGTACTCCTTTTTAGATGGGTCATATTGATCAATCTAAATTATTTCACATCCAAAAAGTTTGGAGATCGTATGAATAGTTGGCTTGTACCCATTCTTGATATTTTTCACGTCGCGTACGTGACAATAACAGGAAGCATCGCGATATTCACTAAGAAGGTTCAATGGAAGTAAAAAAGCAATTTTCCGAAAAGGCACTAAAAGATTTTAAACTCATCGATCATGCGATCAATGAAGGAGACGAGCAGGCATTTGCTGAGCTCATGGATCGCTACAAGCGTCCCGTCTACCATATGATATTGAAGATGATCCGCAACACCGATGATGCCGAAGATTTGACTATTGAGGCTTTCGCCAAAGCCTTCAAGAACCTTCACAAATTCAAAAAAGACTATACCTTCAGTACTTGGTTGTTTCGTATTGCGACCAACAACACGATTGATTTTATCCGAAAGAAAAAATTAAAGACGTTTAGCCTCAACACCTCGTTCACTGACGATGGAGGGGAATCTGTGACCATCGATGTAGAAGACAACAACCTCAATCCCCAAGAAGAAACAATCAAAGATCAAAAAATCGAATTAGTGCAGATGTTTGTAACCAAATTACCTCCAAAATATCAGCGTCTCGTACGCTTGAGGTATTTCGACGAACTCTCCTATGACGAGATTGCCAAGACACTGGACGCACCACTAGGCACTGTCAAAGCACAACTCCACCGTGCTCGTGAGTTGATGTACGATCTAGTCAAAGACAAAAAGCAACACATCTAGGGCCATGCTCAAACATATCAACAAATACTTCCCCAAACTCTCGGAAGTACAAAAGGAGCAGTTCGCACAACTCGATCCTCTCTACCGAGAATGGAACGGACAGATCAATGTCATCTCTCGAAAAGACATCGAAGAACTATACATTCGTCACGTCCTGCATTCGCTCGGAATCGCCAAAATCATGGATTTTGAGCCTGAGGCAGACATCCTTGACATAGGTACAGGCGGAGGATTCCCAGGTATACCTCTCGCCATCCTTTACCCCGAGAGTAACTTCGTGCTAGTGGACAGTATAGGCAAGAAAATCAAGGTTGTGAATGAAGTAGCCCAAGCACTCGGCCTCACCAATGTACAAGGCATACATGGCAGAGCTGAAGAAGTTTCTGGTCAGTTCGATTTCATCGTGAGCCGAGCCGTCACACGCATGAAGCCCTTCTACCAATGGACAAAAGGGAAAATCAAAAAAGAGTCCAAACACTCTCTCAAAAATGGCATTCTATACCTGAAGGGTGGGGATTTAGGAGAAGAAATGAAAGAGTCCAAACTCCGTTTCAAACTCTATGATTTGACAGATTACTTCCGCGAAGATTTTTTCGAAACGAAGAAGGTTGTCTACGTAGAAAAGCAATGAAGCACACTACAAAGCTCCCTCTACCTTGATATAATGCAACTGTACCAACCCTGACTCAAAAGTCGTGGTATCGATCAGCGCCACATCCTGTGGCATCACTTCACCTTTGAACAACCGCTTGCCGTTACCCAATAGCGTAGGAATAATAGAGATGATATACTCATCGATGAGTCCGTGCCTCATCAGCAACTGCACGATCTCAGCACCTCCATCACATATGATGTTTTTGCCCTCTTCTCCTTTCAATTCTTGAATCAGATGCTCGATATCGTCGTTGTAAAAGATGATGTTCTTCTCTGGGAGTAGCTCCTGACGGGTGATCACATAACACTCCATCTTCTCTGCCTGCGGCAAATGCCCTACCATATCTAGTACTTTTTCGTAGGTTCTGCGCCCTACCAAATAGGTATCTACACCATCCATGACTCTAGCATAGCCATAATCTTCCCCATCACGCTCCACTATATCCAACCAGGACAAATCATCGTCCTCAGTTGCCAAATACCCATCCAAACTCATGCTCACATAGAGTATCAACTTTCTTTCAGCCATATCCAATTCAATTACAAATAACTAACCACCACTTGTCCCTGTTCTCCGCTCTATTATCTCGAGACTTCTTGCACAACGGATACAGCGTCAGGACAACTCCTACCCATACCAAATAAACAACATATAGATCAAACCCAAAATCTTTAAGCTTGGCATTTTTCAAAAAGGCAGTGTCCATGATCCAATCTATCCTTGGATATCCGCTCCAAACAATACTGGCAATCACCAATAGATGAATCAACATTAACTGACTGGAATTGACAAACAACACTCAATCCGTGCGTACGACTCTTACATCACATAAAATCCTTCCGGTTTTTGTGGCTCGGGTAGATCCTGACGACCAAGTAGTTGCTTGATATTGGTCTCAATCGTCTTAGCTATAGAGGTCACTGATACGTCGGTGGGACGATTTTCGAATGGATCTTGAAGAAACTTCGCTGTTTTCTCTAGCAAAAAGAACGGCAAAGAGATCAATACCAGCATAGGTATCTCCCAAAGACGATCTACCTCTGCCAGAGATACCGCCAGCAGCACGATGAATAGGTAAATAAACATGTGCAAAAAATAGCGGTAAGCTGTAGGAAAGATAGTATTCTTGATCCGCTCTGCCTTACCCATACTGTCGCACAAGCTCACCAACGTTTGATCGATTTGAATTTGCTGGAAGGTATTAACCTTGCCATCATCCAGCATACGACGCAAATCCGCGGACTGCTCGTTGAGTATAGCGAGAGGCACGTTCTTGTGCCATGCGTACTGTGCTAGCTCCTCTGCACTGAGGTACTTTTCCATGCGAAAAAGCGGAGACTCATCCCGGAGATTCTGTGCAAAACTATGAACCCATGCCACCTGCCGTAGCGCCATGCGCTCTGTCTGTTCGCACTGCTTATCTTGGTGGTAGTTGAGCAACTGTACCGTCAGTGTACGGGAACTGTTGACGATGGCGCCCCATATTTTGCGTGCTTCCCACCAGCGATCATAGGACTGACTGAGTTTGAAACCCAGCAGTAGCGAAATCGCTGTACCCATAAAAGCCGGGATATTGATAGGTATGATCGGAAAATCATGATACCGTATAAAGTAAAAAACCACTACAGACACAAAAAAAACAATGATGGCGTCCATATAGGCCAACTTAATGATATACTTAAAAGGAATACGGTATTTGATCAGCATGGCTTAGCGTTTGGTCTTCGTATGTTACAAAATGTACTGGCTCAGGTCACGGTTTTCTACCATACCGCTGAGTTTTTCCTGCACTTTGGTTCGGTCTATCACAATCTTGGCATTGGGTCCTATTTTGTCTGGGATATCAAACAAAATATCGTTGAGCAGACGACTCATCACCGTGTGCAACCTCCTTGCGCCGATATTTTCAATCTCGGCATTGATCTCAAAAGCTATGGATGCAATTTCCTCGACAGCTTCTTCGCTAAAAGTAATCTCTACGTCCTCCGCTCCTATCAATGCAGCATATTGCTTGGTCAGAGCATTTTTGGGTTCACTCAAAATGCGGACAAAGTCACCTTTGGTTAGATTTTCGAGCTCTACCCTAATCGGAAACCTACCCTGTAGCTCTGGAATCAAATCTGACGGTTTGGCAAAATGAAAAGCACCTGCTGCGACAAACAAGATATGGTCTGTATTGATCACACCATATTTGGTATTGACAGCACTCCCCTCTACGATAGGCAGTAGGTCGCGCTGAACCCCTTCTCTGCTCACATCTGGCCCTCCCTTTTTGGACGCTCCTACGGCAATCTTATCTACCTCATCGATGAAGATGATTCCTGTATTTTCTGCCTTAGCAATTGCTTCGTCTTTGACCTCATCCATATCAATCAATCGTGAAGACTCTTCTTCCATTAAGATTTTTCGAGCATCGGCGATAGTCACTTTGCGCTTTTTGGCTTTTTGAGGCATCATATTGCCGATCATTTCTTGGATATTCATCATTGACGATTCGTCCATCTGCCCTCCTCCAATCATACCTATACCTGGGTTGGCATTTTGTTTGACACTGATGTCAATCTTGCGATCCTCCAACTCACGATTCTTTATTTTTTCGCGAAAACGCTCCCGGGTTCTTTCGTTGAGTTCTTCATCGTCTACAGGTGTGTGATTTTCTTCTAGACCTGCCACAGAGGTTGTTTTCTTTTTTACTGGAGGGATGAGTGCATCCAAAATGATTCCTTCTACAATTTCCTCTGCCTTTTCTCTTACTGTCTCTTTTTTGGCATTCTTCACCAAAGCCACCGCCTGCTCGACCAGATCACGCACCATACTCTCTACATCCCGCCCGACATAGCCCACCTCTGTGAATTTAGAGGCCTCCACTTTGACAAAAGGAGCATCGGCGATTTTGGCCAAACGTCTGGCGATTTCTGTCTTCCCTACTCCTGTTGCTCCGATCATTAGGATGTTGTTGGGTACGATCTCCCCTTGCAGCTCGGTCTTGACGTTCATTCTCCTCCATCGGTTACGAAGAGCTATCGCGACATTTCTCTTCGCATCATTTTGACCAATGATGTACTTATCTAGTTCTGCTACGATTTGTTTTGGTGTTAAGTACTGTTCTGTTGACAACATCTTATATAATTGATTTTTTATGAAATACTCTATTTAGGTTACTGGTGATGGTAAAATAACTCCTACCACTGTCTACGTGATATGTGGTATAGGTATAAGAAAATTCAAACATTTTAATGTGCAGCATGGCTCCCATCGAAAACCCAGTGATACCTGCTCGATCGGGATCTCCAAGTTCCTTTCGAATTAGATGGTTGTATCCTACGCGCAATTGAAAATTTTGACTAATAACCACCTCTGTCCCAAAATTGATGTGTCGAAAAACCTCGTCGACAAGCCCCGGCTCTTCTTCCGAAAAATCCACATCATAATACCCTGAATCGGAGACTCCCAAATTGTAAGCCGTCACCGAAAAACGAAAAGGCATATGATCTGGCTTAAAAGTAGCGCCAATCTGCACATCAAACGGCACGTTCGAATTCGACGTGCCACTGTAATCTGAGAGCACTACGCCCATGTTTTTGAACAACAATGCGACTTGTAACTCTCGTTCTGGGTGAGTAAAAGTCCCTCCTAAATCCATGGTCAGTGCACTGGCTCCATAGGTGTCAATATTTGAATGGATGTACTTCAAATTGGCTCCAAGAGAAAACGCCCCTAAAGTCCGACTATGAGACACTACCACCGCAGTCTCATTGGCATGGAGCTTCCCGATTGAGTTGCCTACCAAGTCAAAGCGTTCGATATCTCCATAACCCATGTGCTGTACACCAATCCCTATGGGGCCAATCCTCTTGTTGTTCCAGACATAGCTAAACGTATTGTACTTGATGTCTGCATAATAACTCAGGTGACTCCATGACACATGATTGTGATTGGCAGAATCCAACAGTGCTGGATTGGACAAAAATAAATTGACATCCTCTGCCGTGGAAGATATCACGACTCCTCCCAGTCCTGCCACTCGCGCACCGACGGGCAAATTCAAAAACTCAAACGAGGAAGTCCCTCCCCGCTGAGCATATAAAAGGCCTGCATGAAACACGAATAGAAGAATCAAAGCAGGTCTTTTCATTTTATATAGTCTCAGGTACCGAATTACTTATCCGTAAACTCAAACTTCATCGGTTGCTCTACACGCTGTGGCAATAGTGCAATATCCAGCACTTCATCCACAGTTTCTACAAAGTGAAAGGTAAGCCCCTTGACGTAGCGTTCGTCAATCTCATCAATATCCTTGCGGTTTTTGCTGCAAAGAATGATCTCCTTGATCCCTGCACGCTTCGCGGCTAGCATCTTCTCCTTGATCCCTCCAACAGGCAGCACCTTGCCGCGCAACGTGATTTCACCTGTCATAGCCAGTTTGTCCTTCACTTTTCTCTGGGTATACATAGAAGCCAAAGATGTCAACATTGTAATCCCCGCTGACGGCCCATCCTTTGGCACAGCACCCGCAGGCACATGCACATGAAGATCATAGTTGTCAAAGGTCTTGTAGTTGATCCCCAAAGCCTCTGCATTGGACCTCAAATAAGAAAGGGCAGTCATTGCCGATTCTTTCATCACGTCCCCAAGCTGACCCGAGAGCGTCAATTTACCCTTGCCACGGCTCAAACTCGACTCGATGAATAATATCTCACCACCTACAGAAGTCCAAGCCAAACCTGTCACAATCCCTGCCAATTTATTGTTTTGGTAGAGTTCTTTGTCAAATACCTCCGCTCCCAAAATTCGTCTCACTTGGTCCTTGTCTACTTTCTTTTGATACTCCTCTTCCATGGCGAGAGATTTGGCAGCATCCCTCACTATTTTCCCCATCTTTCGTTCGAGATTACGTACCCCGGACTCACGTGTATAGTCATCGATCACTTTGGCAATTGCTCGTTTGTCAATCATCAGATCCGAAGGCTTCAACCCATGTTCTTCGAGTTGTTTTGGGAAGAGGTGCTTTTTGGCTATCTCTACTTTTTCCTCCATCGTATATCCAGTGATCTCAATGATCTCCATTCGGTCACGCAGTGCAGGCTGAATAGTATCCAGTGAGTTGGCTGTCGCAATGAAAAGCACCTTCGACAGGTCATACTCTACTTCTAGAAAATTATCCTTGAATGCATTGTTTTGTTCTGGGTCCAATACCTCGAGCAGTGCCGAAGAGGGGTCTCCACGCATATCCGATGACAGTTTATCTATCTCATCCAGTACGAAAACTGGGTTGGATACTTTTGACTTGTTGATATTCTGAATCACCTTGCCAGGCATGGCACCAATATATGTTTTGCGGTGTCCCCGTATCTCTGCTTCATCATGTACACCTCCCAAAGACATACGCACATACTCTCTATTGAGAGCCTTTGCAATAGACTTACCTAGAGATGTTTTCCCCACACCTGGAGGGCCAAATAGACACAAAATCGGCCCCTTCAGGTCATTTTTCAACTTTCTCACCGCCAAGTATTCGATGATACGATCTTTGACTTTCTCCAAGCCAAAGTGATCCTGATCCAAAATCTTTTTGGCACGTTTCAAGTCAAAATTATCCTCAGACATATTGTTCCAAGGCAGCTCTACGAGTAGCTCAGCATAGTTCATAGCTACTGGATATTCGGCAGCCATTGGATTCATGCGCAATATTTTGTCTAGCTCTTTGTGAAAATGCTGTGCAACTTCCACTGGCCAGTTTTTCTTCATCCCTTGCTCACGCAAATCTTCCAGCTCTTGCTCTGGGCTCCCCTGCCCTAGCTCATCCTGCAATACACGCATCTGCTGCCGAAGGTAATAATCGCGCTGCTGCTGATCTATGTCTGTATTGACTTTGTTTTGGATTTCATGTTTGAGTTCGAGTACCTGAATATCCTTGAGCATATACTGTAGCAACAGCTCCGCACGCTTGGTACCGTCATTGATATCGAGCAATTTTTGTTTGTCTTTGACATCCGTGTTGATGTTGGAGCACAAAAAATGCGTCAAGAAGCTGAAGCTATCTATACTTTCTAATGCCACTTGAGCTTCCTTCGGGATATCTGGGTTGAGCTTGAGAATCTTCTTTGCACAGTCTTTGAGCGAATGTACAATCGCAGTAGTCAGACTCTCTTCACCAGATTCAAAATTTTCCTCGAGCAACTTGACCTTAGCCGTCATATAGGGATTTTCTTGTACCACCTGCTCTATCGACATACGCTTTTTGCCCTGAATGATGATGGTCGTATTGCCATCCGGCAAAACCAACATCTTCAATATCTTAGCTACTGTCCCTACTTTGTATATCTCCTTTTCCTTCGGATCTTCTGCTTGCGGATTTTTCTGAGCCGTCACTCCTATGATCTTATTGGTACGGTATGCCTTTTTGACCAACCGAATGGATTTTTGTCTCCCTACAGTGATCGGAATCACTACACCAGGAAACAACACCGCATTTTTCAGCGGCAGTATAGGTAAATCGTCTGGTAAATCCTCTTGATGTATTTCAGAATCATCTCCTGTCAAATCCAATGGTATCAAATCCCCTGAATCCTCCTCTGCCAAATCTGAAAGTATGCTTGTTGAAAACATATTATATTGTTTCATAAAACTTCACTTGCCTGTCACTATGGCATAAAAAATCAATTTTATACCATATTTTTAAAGATACACATAAGTTGCAAGCGCTATGCCAAAGTAAATAGATTTAATCCAGCAAATCATTCGTTAAGAAGATCAGCTGCATTACTTTTGATATTCAGCTATGATACACGAAGTAGATCACCAAATAGTCATAATCAAAAACGCGTGAATAGTTTCCAAACTATCAATAAGCACCTCTCTCTTTCAATCGCCTTTGTGAGTTTTTTTACCTTAGGATTCTCTCTCGTTTCCCAAGGCCAAATACTAAAGAAAAAGCAAGACAATCAGGCAATTACAGACATTGACACCCTCAGTTCAGAGTGGGAATTCAACATCTACAACTTCCCAAACATCAACAGAGTCAATGACTATTATGACAAGACAGAGCTTCA
Source organism: Reichenbachiella sp. 5M10 (assembly GCF_002742335.1). Lineage (NCBI taxonomy): Bacteria > Pseudomonadati > Bacteroidota > Cytophagia > Cytophagales > Reichenbachiellaceae > Reichenbachiella > Reichenbachiella sp. 5M10. The sequence goes on from NZ_MDGR01000007.1 coordinate 3,029,089, forward strand.
AAAAATACAAAAACTGGAAGCAGACAAAGACTGGAAAAAACTCTACCCGGCACTTCAATCCTATGTCCAAAAATTTGGCATCAGAAATTTCTACGTGGACACGTACTGGATTTGGAGACTAGCCAAATTGACAGAGATCTATGGCACAGAAGAAGAAGCGACCTCTCTCTACAAGCTCGTGCTTCGACACCATCACAACAACATCAAAATCGAAGAGCTGGAACTCTACTATGACTCACTCAACACGCAAGAAACTGAAAACTTTGTTCCTCTAGACTACTACTACAAACTCGTCGAACATCGCAAAGCCATCGACACCATTCGCCCACCTAGAGGCGTACTGCTCAACATGGGAAGAAAAATCAACTCTAGACATGCAGACTATGGCCCATCCATCGGACTCAACAACAGTGTATTAATATTCACCTCCAAGCGAAACGAACGCCGTGTTGGGTTGGATTTCATCAAAAATGAAGACCTATTCATCAGCCGTAAACAAGATGGCTACTGGGAGCTCAGTACCGATCTCACACAAATCAACACCCACTACAATGAAGGATCGGCCTGTCTGAGTCGAGACGGCAAGACTCTCTATTTCTCTCGCTGTGGCTCCCCACAGGGGCTGGGCAACTGTGATCTCTTTGTCGCTACGCTCAACGAGGACAGTGTTTGGACGGATATCCAAAATCTAGGCACCAAAGTCAACAGCATCAGCTGGGATTCACACCCATCACTCTCCCATACCGAAGACACCCTCTACTATGCCTCGGACCGCATCGGCGGGTTTGGACTCTCGGATATCTACTACACGTACAAAAATGATGACGGAGAATGGATGCCCGCACAAAACCTCGGACCAGTCATCAACACTCGAAAAAATGAAGTAAGCCCTTTCTATCATCCCGAATTTGAAGTATTGTTCTTTAGTTCTAATGGCCAGCTCTACAAATTCGGAGAATTTGACATCTACAAGTCGTACCACAAAGAGGGAGCGTGGAGCGAACCGATCAACATCGGTCCTCTCGTCAATGGTCGAGGAAGTGAATTTTACTTCACCATAGATTCACAATCCAAGGACCTCTACTACGCGCGCTCCGCCACAAACGACCTCAACCTCCTTGACCTGTACTCCTTTCCTCTACCTATGGAAGCACAACCCGGAGCACAGACTAGTGTATCAGGTTCCTTGACGGACTCTTTGACTGGCAAGCCCTTTACGGGGATTGTATCAGTGATTGACCTAGACGAAGGAGTAGAAGTCTCTCCAAAGTACCTCAAACCTGATGGTTCTTTTGAATTTGACTTGATCAACAATCGCAACTATCTGCTTGTGATCCAAGGAGACGAATTTTTCAGAATCGAGGAGATGTTTTACCTCGATGGGCCTGCGAGATTCGACGAAGTGACAGACCACATTGCCAGCCGGGTCAAATTCGAATCCATCGAATTTGACCCAGGACTCGCTCACCTCAAAAGTGAAATGTATGGGGACCTCAATAAGATCGTCAATTTCATGTACGACAACCCAGACTTCTTCCTCAAGATCTCAGGACATACGGACAAGTTCGGTACAGATGATTTCAACCTACAACTCTCCATCGATCGAGCCAATACTATCCGAGACTACATCGTGGTGTTCGGAGGGGTGGCAGGTGATCGTGTCATTGCAGAAGGCTTTGGTAGTGACAAACCCATCATAGAGGATCAAAACCAAGACGAACACAATCTCAACCGACGCGTCGAATTTGAAATCTACCGTCCAGCCAAACCTCTCCAGGAAAAAACAGTTGACGAATTGACGGACGAAGACTTTGATTAGTGGATCAATCGGATTTGGGGATAGTGAAATAAAATGAACTCCCTATTCCAGGCTCACTTTCTACCCAAATCTCTCCTTGATTGAGTTTGATAAACTCCTGACAGAGCAACAAACCTAACCCAGTCCCTTTTTCATTCTTGGTTCCTGGTTGAGTTTGCATTTCTGACTCATCAAAGAGCGTCTTCAAGAGAGTTGCATTCATCCCTACTCCCGTATCCTTGACACAAAACTGATAATAAGCTCCACGATCCTCCATTTCGATCGTGACTCGACCCTGCTCCTGAGTGTATTTGACGGCATTGTTGTAGATATTAGCGATCGTGCTCATCAGGAGCCGCTTGTCGGCTACCAGTTCCACCTTGGGATCGACGTGTACGATAGTAGACACCCCTTTGGACACGGCGCTCGATCGATGGGCTCTGATACTCTCCTCTACGACTTCCGCCACATTGACTTTTTCTTGACTCACTTGAACCATTTTCTGCTGAGACAGAGCCCAAGTCAGCAACTTATCCAACAATTCATAGACATGAATCGATGTTTTCTCAAGATGAGCAACAACCTGCTTCTTTTGCTCTACCGAAACCGCAGCATCAGTAGAGGTCAGCAACTTGACCAATTCACGAATATTACCCACTGGCCCACGCAGGTCATGGGCAATTATGGAGAAGAATTTATCTTTGGTTTCTACTTCCTTTTTCAATGCCAATTCAGAGTTTCGAATGGCCGTGATATCCTGACTGAAACAGGCTACACCCAAAATTTCATCTCCCACCCGGATAGGGTTGTACGATATTTCCACAAAAACAGGCTCTTCATACACATCGTACTCTTCGATCACCGAAAAGCGCTCTCCAGTCAAAGCTCTTTGGTATCTTTCTTTCCAACTATCCCGAATACCTAACCCCTCTGGTATCGAACTGACAATATCGTCTCCCACTTTCAGATCCACATCAAAAGCCTCCAAATACCCTTGATTCATGGCGCTGTTGATGGTCAATAGTCGATAATTTCGATCTACGGACCAGATAGGATTTGTCGTGTTTTCTATTTGCGCGATGAGGTAGGCTTCATTCTGCAAAACTTTGATCTCTGCGCGCCTTTGCTCACTCATGTTGCGAGAAGTACAAGCTCCGCCAATGATTTGTCCACCCTCTATAATCGGCACGATGGTGACCTGCATATACTCGGGAATACCTTCCATATCGAAGCGCTCGACAAACACCTGTGTTTCTCCGTCTAGAACTTTGCGATACCTCGCTTCCCACTGCGAACACAGCGGCTCAGGAACATGGTCCAGTACATGCATCCCTGGCTTCAAAGCCTCACCAAACGCCAATTGATAATCTTGACGCATCACCTCGTTGACTACCAAACAAATCAAGTCACGATCATAAGACCACAAACGGTCATGACTATGATTGATTAGATCCAATAGGTGCTTTTCCGAACTCATGCTTGTCTCCTAAAAGACAAAATCTAGTGGATTAAATCAATAAATCAAAGAAGATACGGGAGTCTTCACACCACCACAGCTCTTGCTATTCCCGACTCAATAGTTCACGCAGACCTCGTCCAAAGGCTTGCGTTTGAAGTCTGGTACGTACACGTCCGCATCAGGATAGCCTACAGGTAGCACCAAGTAGGCCCGTTCGTTGGCTGGTCGACCCAAGATGTCTGCGAGAAAATTCATCGGGCTCGGTGTATGCGTCAGTGTCACCAAGCCAGCATGATGAACTGCCGAGATGAACATCCCAGCGGCGATCCCCACCGATTCGTTGACATAGTAGTTGTTAATTTTCTTGCCTTCCGAGTCCAGTTCATAGACCCGTTTAAACAAGATCACCAAATACGGTGCTTTCTCCAAAAACGGCTTGTGCCAGTTCGTTCCGATGGGCTTGAGATCATCCTTCCATCGCTCACTCATCCGGGACTCGTAGCTCTCTCTTTCTTCCTTTTCAGATGCCTCTCTAATCTTGGCTTTAATTTCCGGATTGCTCACCACACAAAATGTCCAAGGCTGCTTATGTGCTCCTGAGGGAGCTGTAGAGGCTGCCAAGATGATCTGATCCAGAACCTGTCTGGGAAACGAACGGTCTGAAATCTCCCGTACACTACGTCTTCTATCAATCCACTGATAGAAAGCCTCACTGCGCTGCAACATTTCCTCTTCAGTATAGTGATCTGCTGCATATTTTACATGTGTAAACCCATTGATGTCTTTGGTTTTCATATTCAATCTATTTTAAAGGCTGTGGTATGCTTGTTTTTGGACAATACAAATTGACTCTTGACATGAGCGATATTGGAGTTGACCGAAAGTTTGGCCAAAATAAATGCTTGAAACGACTCGATATCTCGACTCACGATCTTGAGCATGTAATCAAAATCCCCCGCTATATGGTAGCATTCTTGTACCTCTGGGTATTCGTTCATCTCCCCAATGAATTTATCCAAATAGGACCTCGTATGGTTTTTGAGTGAAATGAACACAAAAACAGTCAGCTTCTTGTCAATCTTTCGTTGATCGATCAGGGCTACATACTGCTTGATCACACCTTCTTTTTCCAATCGCTTCATCCGATCAAACACAGGTGTGGTGGACAGCCCCAGCCTTTCGGCTAATGCCTTGTTGGTGATGCGACCCTCTCGCTGCAAAATATCCAGCATTTTGATATCTACTTCGTCTAAAAGTGCCATTGTTAGAATTTTATTACCCCAAACCTCAGTTTCATTTCACGTAAAAGAATATTAGTTCGTTTTACATACATAAAGAATGTGTTAATTCTTATTTCTACTTATAAACAAAGAATTAAACACTGTCATTATACACAAATAAATACTTTTATCCTTTACAAAAGAAAGGAACAGTGAAAGAATTGCTAAAACAGTTTGAAAGCAAACGCCCGGAGGTGATATTCGAGTGGCACGATGACGAAACGGACGCTGAAGGCTGGGTAGTCATCAACTCCCTACGTGGTGGTGCAGCTGGAGGAGGCACACGCATGCGCAAAGGACTCAACCGCAACGAGGTAGAATCTCTAGCCAAAACTATGGAAATCAAATTTAGCATCTCAGGGCCACCCATAGGAGGTGCTAAGTCAGGCATCAACTTTGACCCCAATGACCCACGAAAGCAGCAAGTACTAGAGCGCTGGTACGCAGCGGTCAAACCCCTGCTCAAACACTACTACGGCACAGGAGGCGACCTCAACATCGATGAGATACTAGAAGTCATCCCTATCACAGAGACCAATGGGCTATGGCACCCACAAGAGGGGGTATTCAACGGGCACTTCCAACCCAACCAAGCGGACAAAATCAACCGAATCGGTCAGCTTCGTCATGGCGTCATCAAAGTCATTGATGAAGCACAATACTCCCCCTCGCCTAGCCGAAAATTTACAGTCGCAGACATGATCACTGGATTTGGCGTAGCAGAGAGTATCGTCCACTACTACGCGCTATGGGGTGGCAATCTTGCCAACAAACGAGTCACGATCCAAGGCTGGGGCAATGTAGGAGCAGCTGCGGCTTTCTACCTAGCTAACCAAGGAGCCAAGATCGTAGGGATCATAGACCGAGAAGGCGGACTCATCCAACCTCAAGGATTCAGCAAGACTGAGGTCAAAGAGCTATTTCTAAACAAAAAAGGTAATCAACTACAACACCCTGACTTGCTCTCGTTCGAAGAAACAGACAATCGCATATGGCACCTAGACACGGACATCTTTATTCCGGCAGCCGCATCGCGACTGTTGCAACGTATCCATATAGACAAGCTCATCGGTTCGGGACTAGAGCTCATCGCCTGTGGGGCTAATGTCCCCTTTGCCGATGAAGAAATCTTCTACGGTCCAATCAGCGAATATGCCGATCAAAATCTCTCGGTGATTCCTGACTTCATCGCCAACTGCGGTATGGCCCGTGTCTTTGCTTATTTCATGGAGGGCAAAGCTAACCTCTCGGACCAAGCGATCTTCGAAGACACTTCCCGTACCATCTACAAGGCCTTGGAAAAAATCCATCACCACAACAAAACAAAAATTGGTCTTACAAATACAGCTTTTGAGAACTCACTGGCTCAATTGATCCCTCAACCCAAAATCCCCATGTTATGAAAACACAAACAATCGAAAAAATATTCACGGAAGCCGAAGACTTCCTACCTATCAACGGTACAGATTACATCGAACTTTATGTCGGCAATGCCAAACAGGCTGCACACTTTTACAAGACGGCTTTTGGTTTTCAATCTCTCGCACACCGTGGGCTCGTCTCGGGTGACAAACAGAGCGAATCCTACGTGCTGGTACAAGACAAAATTCGACTCGTCCTCACTTCGCCCCTAGTCAAGGGAACCGCCATCGGACGACACATCGATGCACATGGTGATGGGGTCAAAGTAGTCGCGCTATGGGTCGATGACGCGACCTACTCTTTCGAAGAAACAGTCCGTAGGGGAGCCAAACCCTACCTCCCTCCCGAAACACGTCGAGACGAGCACGGCGAAGTAGTACTATCCGGCATCCATACCTATGGCGAGACGGTACACTACTTCGTCGAACGCAAAAATTATCGAGGCACTTTCTTGCCAGGGTATCAAGCTTGGGACAGCCCCTATCGGCCAAGTACTACGGGACTCAAGTACGTCGACCATATGGTAGGCAATGTCGGGTGGGGAGAAATGAACCAATGGGTTGATTTTTATACCGAGGTGATGGGGTTTGCACAGTTGATCTCCTTTGACGACAAAGACATTTCTACTGAATACACCGCTCTGATGAGCAAAGTCATGAGCAATGGCAATGGACGTATCAAGTTTCCGATCAACGAACCAGCTGAAGGTAAGAAAAAATCCCAAATCGAAGAGTTTCTGGATTTTTATGGCGCACCTGGCGTGCAACACATCGCAGTAGCCACCGACAACATCATCGAGACGGTCACTGCCATGCGAGACCGAGGCGTAGAATTCCTACAGGTCCCCAACAGCTACTATGAGACAGTACTCGAACGCGTCGGAGAGATCGACGAAGACCTAGAACCACTGCGCCAATTGGGCATCTTGATCGATCGAGATGACGAAGGCTACTTGTTACAGATTTTCACCAAGCCTGTAGAACCAAGACCGACGGTATTTTTCGAGATCATTCAACGAAAAGGCGCACAATCCTTTGGCAAAGGCAATTTCAAGGCGCTCTTTGAAGCCATCGAACGAGAACAAGAACTGAGAGGTACACTCTAAATTATCTCCCTCAGGAGAATGCTAAGTTTTGGGTTCAGCCGGTATTTCCGAAGATAAAAATCAATATTCGACATTGAGCATTCGGTATTCATTATCCCAATTATTTAAACATTACCTCATAGGTGGTTATTGTAAATAAAGACAGTCACGAATTTTGAACAACGAAGTGGTCTACTATCTCTCAAGTAGACAAAAAAAGAGAGAAGCTAGGGGCTTCTCTCAACATTTTTCGTGAATTTTTGACCTTCACATAAACACTTCATGAGGATTCTACTTTCATTAAGTCCAACTAAGATAAGTACAGAACTTGATTAATTCTAACCCTTTCGTTCAAATACAAGTAATTGACTACCAATCTACCTACTATTAGGTACTAATCGAAAATTTCGAGTTGTTCTGGCAGCAACCTAAAGCTCTGTCTATGAAGGGGAGTAGACCCAAATTCTTTGATGGCAGCACGATGTGCCTTGGTAGGATATCCTGCATTTCTGTCCCACCCGTACTGCGGATATTGTAGCGCATACTGAGTCATCAGGTCGTCCCGATGAGTTTTGGCTAGTACCGATGCAGCAGCTATCGAATAGAAGCGCCCATCTCCCTTGATCATCGTCTCGTGGGGAATATCCCGATAGCGATTGAACCGGTTGCCATCTATGAGCAGCAGTTCAGGTCGCACACTCAACTGATCAATCGCCCGATGCATCGCCAAAAACGATGCGTTGAGGATATTGATCTCATCGATCTCTACATTGTCCACGACCCCTATTCCCCATGCGATGGCTGCATCCTTGATCACATCGACCAGTGCTTCGCGCTTCTTGGCCGAGAGCTGTTTAGAATCGTTGAGTACAGCATGACTAAAATCCACTGGCATGATGGCTGCTGCAGCCACTACAGGGCCCGCAAGACAACCACGTCCCGCTTCGTCACAGCCTGCTTCTATAGTATTTTCTTGATGATAAGCTAATAGCATGAATTGAACGCATATTCTTTGAATAGGGACAAAGATGAACAGAAATCATGAATTGGGAGAACGACAGTCCCCCCTCATTTAGAAGGAATAACCGATGGCAAAATTCAAAATGGAATCTCGAAGATCAAAAGTCCAACGGTCTCCAACGGGTAACGTCGGATCTTTGAGGGGAGTGGCCCAGTCAAGCCGAATCACGAACCCTTGTATATCTACTCTGAGTCCTACACCAGCCCCGACTCCCAACTCATCGAGGAACTTGGCGGTAAATTTGCCCCCAGGCAAATCCGGATTGTCTCTGACCAACCAGACATTGCCTGCATCGACAAACCACGCCCCTTTGAGGATGGACACAATCGGAAATCGGTGCTCTACATTGGCCTCTAACCGTATATCTCCGGTCTGATCAAAAAAAGAGTCGGTATTGAAATCATCGGGACTGGTGGTCCCCGGCCCCAACGAACGAATCCTAAATGCACGTACGCTATAGGGGCCTCCCGAAAAATATTGCTTGGAATAAGGCAAGGTCACCGAGTTGCCATAGGCATAGCCCACCCCTGCAAAGACACGCCCCACTAGGACATTGGAGCGGCCCCAGCGGTAGTGATTTTGCAAGTCAATATCAGCTTTGGCATACTGCGCATAAGCAATGCCTATAAACTCCTCTCCAGGCTCAAATAGATTGATTGTATTGCCTGCTACATCTACATTTAGCTTGAGCAAGAGGGCATTGGAATCTTCAGAATCTACGAGTTCGTTGTACACAAACTGATAGGTCAACCCAGCGATGAACTGCTGTTCAAAACTACCCTTGAGGTAAGCATTCTCATCCAAAATCTCTTGAAATTCCTCACTGACATGAATCAAATTGACATAGTTGATACTGATCGGATTGATCTGATGCCTGACTCGACGATTGCCTCTCCAAGTATACCCGAAGGTATTGAGATAGGACACCAACCGGTAGTAGCTACTCCGATCCAAATAATCCACGCCCGTAGCGACTTTTGTCTTGGGTACCGAATACCTGAACCTCCCTTGGAAATTGCCCGGAAAAATCAAGCGTGGAAAAATAACTTCTGCATTGAGCCCTAATTGTGCACTGGTCAACCCTTCGTCACTACCGTTGAGAATCTGTGCCTCGTACCCTACAGAAGCCGAGACATTCAATTTCTCCCCTCCACCAAATAGATTTCGGTTGCCATAGGTCAAAGACAACGCCGGACCGGTAAAATTGTTGGACTGCATCACGGCCTGCACTTCGGCTCGCAATGATCGCTTGCTCAAAGGTGAGAGGTAGATTTTCGTATCGAGATAGCCCTGAGCGTCGGTTTTATCTATCGGCTGCTCGATGAAATCAATGTTGACATACTTGTAGGTGTTGAGTGAAGAAAGTCTCCGACTGGTAAACTTAGACTTTTGAGGATTGTACCACTGCCCCTCACGGAGCACAATATGATCTTTCAACCGTTTGGGCTTGAAAAACACTCCTTCTTGAATGTACAACGTACTATCCAAGAAGACTGTATCCATCTCAGCATTCTTGTCATCAATCACATATTGTGGGTAGACTTCCAAGCTACGGATTTGATACGGCACCAAAGAAGCATAGGGAGCGTCTCGTTTCAATCTCAGATAGAGATTGAACTCCTTGTCTCCAACTTGATTGGTATCCGCCTCGAAAATCAGAAGATTCTGACTAAAATTGAAATAGCCTTTGGACTTGAGGTAAGTATCGATGCGTTCTCGCTCTGCCGTCAAGACATACAGATCAAAGCGCGAACCCGACTCCAACAGTGTCTCCTCCATTGTCTCTTGGATCACCTCATAAATCGGCAAACAATCCGTACTCAGGGTGTAGTCCTTGAGCACATAGGGTCTCTGGGTCTGTACGGTGTAGCTCATCCGTGCCTTTCGTTTGCCCACTTTCTCTTCACTATCGATGACATTGCCAAAGTACCCCCTGTTTTCCAGTCTGTTGTCAATCAGCTCTATCGTCCGAGACACATCCACATCGGATAGGTAGACAGGCTCCTCTCCAATCTTCTTGTTGATGAATCGCACGAGAAAATCATCCTTGTCCTGCTCCACCAGATAATGAGCGGTCAAGCCCACGCGCCTGCCCAGTATCTTCTTGTTGGGTCGAGGGCGTAGAAGCTCTGCTAGCTCACGATCTAGCCCTTTGGGTTTCTTCTCCCCTTCCGCCATGTGTAGCTTTACTTCCCCTCCCGTATACAGCTGTTCGTCATCGGGCACATAGCGCAGTGCAGTACAGCTGCCGAGCAGGCATACGGCAATCATACTACTGATATATATCCATCGCTTGTGCTTCACTTTTTCTTTTTCGTCTTGGTTTTCGAAGTAGCATCCTTGCCCTTAGATTTTTCTTGAGTTCCTGCTTCATCTTGCTCCCTATTCTCCAAATCTATCCCTTCCTTTTCGGCCTGTTTCTTCCAGAGATCGCTAAACTCATTGAACTCTCTGTTGTAAATAAAGGCAATCCCCGTCACGTAGTACTGTCCATCGATGACAGTATCAAACTCATCCTTTCCAAAACCCTTGATTCGATAGACCCCATCCTCGGTCAGCAGATATTCGACACTAGCATCCCCAATCAAAGGAGAGCCTTGCCCTTCCTGCTCCTTGCCTTGAATATTCACATCTCCTCCTACTTTGACTATCACCCTATCGTCCGCAAATTTCTTTTGGGCATCTATCCCCAAGGCTGTACGACTCTCAGTGCCGTTGCCTTGATTGTAGCTGTAGCTATCCACATTGAACTCCAGTTCGAGTCCAGAATCCCCCGTCACCTTGTCGGAAAACTGGTTCAGCTGACTGGAGAGCACCTTAGATACATTTTCTCTGGCAATAGCCGCAGACCCTCCACTGCTCCCATCACTTCCCGATGCAGGAAAGAACCGATCCAATACCAGCAGCGAAAACACCTGTTTATTCAACTCTTCCTCCTGTTCATTGAGCTGTTTGACTTGGCCATACACCTCGCCTCCAAGTGCACTTTGCTCGTCTTTGGGCATGTCCAATGCAAACGAAATCCTAGGTTTGAGCAATTCGTCTTGGACATTGAGATAGACCAAAAATGGCAAGCGACGATTGTAGATACTCGCAGACTCCGTGGACATCCCTGAGATCTTGTTGGCCATCAGGGGCGCTGCAGAAGTTGTCACCTTGTAAATGGCTCGTATATCAACTTCCGCATCGAGAGGATTACCCTTCCATACGATCCTACTACCAGGCGCCATTTCAAACTCCTTGGTCACCAGATTGTACAAACTAGCTTTGTATCGACCATCATTGATCTCGTACCTGCCCGTAAACGACGTACGGCCGTTCGGAGAGAGCGACAGATTAAAGTCACCCCTCCCCGAGATTTCGAGATTGTCATTGGTCTGTTCATTGACGACAATTTTGAAGCTAGATTTCTCGTTGATGGTGACGGTCGCATTGACATCATAGCCCTTGACAGTCACTCCTCCTTGCTCTTCGCCACCTCCACGTGTGAGTATATCATCCGGATCAGACTTGTTGACAAAGAGCACTACCCCATCGCGCTCCTTGACCTCTACTTCGGACTCTGGCACAATGACTGTCAGGTCGGTCCCCTCGTTGACATGAATCTCACCACGCACAACAGGCACCTTCAGATCACCTTTGACCGTCAGGGCGGCATCCAAATTGACGCGACCATAAAACAAGTCATGATCCCCTTCTTCGGAACTCAAAGCATGAAAGTCTTTTGCCTGTATGCGAAGATCAAACTGAGGATTGGTCAGGTCCTCAGTCCGAACAAATCCACTCAACTGGATTGCATTTTTCTTTTCGTCCAAAAGAGTGAGTCGGTTGAGATTGATGCGCTCCGTGTCAAAATCAATGTACTCATGCTCTAGTTCAAATCGAGCATCTAAAGCATCCACCCGAACCGACACCTGATCAAACCGAAGATCGCCCCGATAGTCTGGAGCTTGAGCCGTCCCTCTAAACCGTGCCTCTCCTGTGATAACCCCACTCGCATCAGTCAATGTACCTCCGGACAGTTGCGTCAACAAGCCCGCCTGAAACTCTCGTATCTCCAAAGCAAGGTTCATCTCTGGTCCTTGATTCGTCGCATGGTAATCTCCGACCAAGCCAACATCCACACTGTCTCCCTTGAGAGCTAGTGCAAAGTCGTAGTTTTTGGCAGTCTTGGATTCTCCTTGCAGGGTCAGCACACCGAGTGCAGCACCCAAAAACTGCAATCGATCGATACGAAGATCTGCCAGCATGGCCTTGTCGGCAAATGGATTGACCAGTACCACATCACCACTCATGAGTCCTTGGGCAAGAGTTTCTTCTCCTCCCGAGAGATAACTGGATATAGATGACAATTTGAACCCGTCCAACCGAACCCCCACATGCTCTTCTTCAACATCGGCAAACCCACACGTCAACTCTACCTGCTGCTGATCCTGAGTCAGGATAAAGTTAGAAAAATCTACAAAGCCATTTCCCATCAAAATGGCATTGTCGGGATGGACTGACCATACCTGTTGGTTGACCAGCAGGCCATCTGGGTTCATGTGATAAGACACGGTATCTCCATTTCTCGTTAGTTCTGAACCGATGTGCATCAGCAGCTCATCCTCCGTATAGGCATTGAGCTCTAGGAGCAACCGACCGTCCACTGTATGTCCTACCAATTGCGTGCGATCAATAAGCAAGGGGGACATGGCGATCTCTCTCCACCCAAGCCGAAAATCCAATCCCCTCTGGTCCGAATGCAGCTCCCACTCCAGGCTATCTATAGATATTTCTTGGTAGTGCGCATATGGTACCGAAAACTGAGCATCCAACTGCTGTAAGTCTTCGCTAAACGACAAGTGCATCTCCACAGGATCTAGCTCTTCCAAATCCGTCAAAAGCACCTTCAAGAGCATCGGAGTTTCTTCGACGCGTAGGTCCAGTGTCAGCGCTACCTTTCCCTGCTCACCCGTCGTATCACGGTCTTCGCCCATGTAGTTGGCAAGATGCCGTTGCACTGCTCCAATCCAATCCTCTGGTCTTGCATTGGATTGGAGGTTACCTTGCAGTACTTGACTTTGTACATTGAGCTTGGTCGAGTCATCTGTGAGCTGAGCCTGTATCACAAACTCTCCCAAAGGGTAACTCTCTAATTCATGGACCACTAAGCCATCGGATATCGAAGCATCCAGCATCATATCTGTAGCATCGAGCACGGCCATGACTTTGAGTTTCATCCTTGCCCTCACATCATCTTGAGTCAAACCCAAGGCATAAAAATCCGCTCCTTCTAAATCCACATACGCCTCGACTTCTTTGCGTTCCTCCGCAATTTTGAGTTGACCATTCATCGTCATTTGGATATGCTCGTCAGCGACCTCTAGCTCAACCTGAGCAATCCCATCAGACATCTTGCCCTCCAATCGTAGGTCAGAGTAGTCCCTGCCCTTGAGCTCTAGAGCAGTAAAATTGGTTTTGAGCACCGCATTGAGAGAAGCCAAATCATCACCACTGCCTTGGGCCTGTGCAGTAAAACTCATTTGCCCCAATTCTGGGTTTTGCATCAAACGTCCCATTTCCACCTGCCGCACCTCAAGCTCCGCATCGAATCGAAATGTCTCTCGTTGAGCAAACATACCTCGCAGGCTCACTTGCCCATCCGTAGAGTGAACCAAAGCCGTCAACTCTGCTTCGTCTAGATTGCCCACAACCGCTCCCGTCAGCTGCATCGAACGAGGATACCGCACGGCACTCGACCCCAACAGTGCTGACAGGTCTGTCCGCTGAGTAGTCAGATCAAGAGACCTCACATCATAAGTCAATTGACTACTGTCCCATGGATGACGCACCGTCCCATCAAGGGTCATTTGGGTCAATTCTCCCCAATTGAGGCGCGTCCTTCGGAGGGTAAGTCCCTTGTCCGAAGCACTCAGATCGATGTTCCCTGTAATTTTCTTTTGGCTCAATGCCTGCAAATAGTCCTCCTCTGCCAAAGCAGGAGCAAATATGAAAGCTTCACTTACTGCCAGTGACAGCCCACTCAACTGTAGGTGTCCTGCGGCCACCTTCGGATCCTCCATCAGTGCAGCAATCGAAGGGTAACGTACTTCCAGATCAGCACGGAGTGCATTGTGCTCGGTCTTTAGAACCAAATCGGAGAGAATCATCTCACGCTCGTCGATAGCCAATCCAAATGCCAATTTCTCCAAATCAAACCCACTCCTATCCTTCAACCCAAGTTGAGTCAATTGGAGTGTTGTCCGTCCTGGCATGAACTGCACCTCCGTGGCTTTCAGCTCGACTTCCTGCAAATCTACCCCTTGAGCATTGAAGACTCCAGGCTGTGAGCGAGCAGTATCGCTTAGGTAAGCGAAACGATTGCGATCCATCGCGACCTCCTTGACAATTACGCGCCAATCGGGCCATACAAAGTCTCCTGATTCCTCACCTGCAGTATTTGCCGTGTCTACCGCGTGCGCCTTTGAGGTCGAATGGTAGATAACCTCCGAATCTTCCAGTTGGAACAACTCCCCTGCGACAATCTGCTCACGGAGATTGAGCTGCGGACCACGGAGCAGCAGTCCACCTATAGTTGCACCCAACTTCATGCTATCTGGTACAGAAGTATAACGAACAGTGACGTCACTCAACTCCAAATCCCTCACGGCAAACGTAGGTAACTGAGAAGCAGACGTGGCTTTGGCTTCTTCCTCTTTCCTACTCAATTTGGTGATTTGATAGACTAGGTCTGCCTCGGCAATCATCAACTCCGCCACATCAAACACTAGGTTTTCGATATCCATGTGATCTACATCCAAAGTCAAACTACCAAGTTGCAAGGCACCATACATCCCTGAAGAGCGGTCATCATATCGCAAGTCAAAATCCTGAAAATAAACTCTTCCCACCTCAAACTGATATGGTCGATTCGTTGACTCCTCCACGACAGTATCTTCTGACGCAAAAGCCTCCTTCAGAAAATCAAAATTGTACGGTCCCGACTCTGGTCGACTGACACGAGCCGTCAGTCCACTCCACTTGACCTTGTCTACATCCACAGTACGATCGAGCAGGATCGGCAAGAGAGCCATCGATACTTCCAAGTCCTGAGAGTACAGCAAGGTATCTTGTACTTGATCTTCTACATAGAGTCCCTCCACATAAACATGGCCCGAAAACGTAATAAACAAACGGTCCAGCGATACACGGGTCTCGGTTTTCTCGGACACAAAATCGAGCACTTTGCCCACAATGAGGTCTTGTCCCCACGCACTGCGAATGAGGAGAATCATCCCCACAAAGAGGATAAATATCCCCAGTAGGCACCCGCCCAATGCTCGTATGATCTTGTACTTCCTTCCTATTGACATATAGTCCTATACCGGCCCATGGCCATCGTAACGGCAATGATAGCATATGTACTTTTCAAAGTGTTCTTTTCCAGTATAGATTGAGTCAAGAAGCAGACCAAACAATCCTTGATAGTGGATTATCGACTCACGACACTTCCAATCGCATAGCTAGGCTGCTGATCAAGATGGTTTCAACTTTGACCCGGGCTTTCGGTATAGACGCCATAGAGTTTAGCGGACACTTACTCTTTTGACCACCACACCGCTGACCTTGTGGAGTTTCAGTACATAGACTCCTTGTGCCAATCCTGTGACGTCAAATCTCGCCACCCCATTCTCCATACTTGCTATCATCAGTACCCTGCCGTTCAAGTCATATAGCTCAGCGCAATCTACATGCTCTGCTTTGACCACAAACTCTCCTAGCGCTGGATTGGGGTAGAGTACGATCTCCTCATCAGCCTGTGACGAAGTACCTAGTACCTCTTGAGGCTCCTCAGGCTCTTCTCCTGGCTCTTCTTCACTCTCCTCATAGCTTGCACCTGCATACCTTCCTACATCTGTTTCTTTCAGCTGGGCTGTACTGCCTTCCATGATGCCAGGGATAGCATTGATATTGCCCTTCCAAGCCCCCACGAGCAAAAAGTGCTGCACAAACGGGCCTGTACTACCCATCTCATCAGTGAAAGTCACCTCTTGCCCAAAGGCATGGTAATGGTAACCTAAATCTCCGTGAGCATGCCCTCCAAACTCATCGAGAGATACATCATATCCTAGCATGGCCGTATGGCTTTGCTCGTATCTTCCAAACAGTGCCAAACCATCGTAAGCAAAACCTATCATGGGCGGATGATTTTTCCCTGCAAAATCCTCTGTATTGTATAGGTTGATCCCGTTTTGATTGTACCCGTGACCATCTGCATGATAATGCAGCCCCATACCTCTACCCACGTGGATACCCGTCGAAGTGATCTCTGCATCCAGCGCAGCAAATCGCAAATTGTTGTTGTAACTAGGGTATATCACTACTCCATCTATAGCGATCCCATTGGATGCCACACTGGCGTAGTTGTATACGTCATAGTCAGATATCGGCAGATTCAGATCCGAAGCAAGAGTGCCATATGCAGAGAAATCATTATCCGTGAGATCGTCCACTAGCCCATAATCTCTAAGGGGGATTTTCACGAGTTTCACCTCCAATACGGCGTTTCTTGTGATGGATTGCTCGGCATACCCACCCTCATCACCCGCACCAGGAGGACGTGCCACATCAATCAGAAAATTGGGGCCATCGGAGGCATTGTGAGAGGCGATCACCATAAAGGGGTGAGGCGCTCCATTGTCGTCTCTTGCATTGGTAAAATAAACATACGCTACCGTCTTCTCTCCCAATCTGCTGTTGTATATATCATCGCTCATGAAGCGTCTTGCCATCAAGTTGTCGCGAAAGGTCAAATACACAGATCGATCGTACCTCATTTGCTCTCCAGCGGCAGCCAGTGTCTCCTCTATGTCATCCAAAGCCTTCGAAACTGCCTGATCTGCCGCTTCCGTATCGCTGAGTTGAGCATGGTAGGCTTCATCTATATCTTTGAAAAAGTGGTCTGAGTACAAAGCACTTTCTTCATATCCCCAGACATCCTCTGGATAATCTGCAAACGGACTTTCCTGCCATGCCGTATTTTTCGGGTTAAAATCCGACCCCTCCAACAAACTAAAATCTATCAAATCATGGGCATTCGCCAAAAAGAAACGAGATGCATCTGCCTGGTCAGGTACCAGCTCGAGTACATCCTCTCCTATCGAGAGCCAATGAACCTCCCAACTCGTATCTTCCTCAAAAGTCGCTGTGACCTCCTGATACCTCCATCGACCACTCACCTTGATCTCCATCGAATGAGCATCCCCTATGGCCTCAAACCGCAAGTAGCTGCTCTCCCCTTGGTCTAGATAGTATGAACTCACATCCATGGTCTCTAGCGAGACTCCATCCGGACTGGTCAATGCAAAATAGCTATGAAGCACAGGTCGAATCTGATACTCCCCTGTCCATGACTCTTCTATCGAGGTAGCCACATCGACCCATTGAAAAACACCACTCAGTACAGAAGCGTAAGTGGCTCCTATCTCATGCAAGCTCGATACTGGTACGATCTCCAATGCACCTATATTCTCCTGACTGATCGATAGAGCCTTCGTTTTGGTCTCAGCATCGAGCAAGATCGTGTAATCCAAATTGCTCAAACCATCCACTGCCGTGGGAACCCACGCTTTGGCGTAAGCACGAGACATGATTTCTTCAAACGTGCCTGGACCGTATAGATCCACTTGTGCACTGGCTCCCTGTGCCCAAAACAACATTAGTACTAGTATCATTCTTCTCATAACGATCGATTGCTAAGTAAATCTTCGCCTGTCCATCATACTGTATGTGGCAGCAACTAGAGGTACAACGACCGAAGAGGAAATTACCCTACCCTTCTTGATAGACTAAAATCCTTCCTTATCGATACCAACTCTTCCTATTCACCTACACCCACTCTCATCCCATACTTTGTGTACAATAACTTTGTACTTAATACTCATTGTAAACTAAAATTGCCACATGGCACAAATAGGAACAGACATCAAAGTAGCAGCCAGTATCCTCCAGGCTGGAGAACTGGTAGCGATCCCGACGGATACCGTCTACGGGCTGGCAGGCAATGCCTTCGACCCAGAAGCAATCAAAACCATCTATCGCGTCAAGGGTAGACCGATGGACAAGGCACTCATCGCACAAACCGACTCGATCGAGAAGATCAAAACTTTCGTCAAAGACTTTCCGGCGAGTGCCGAAAAGCTTGCTGCTAAGTTTTGGCCAGGCGCACTGACCCTCGTACTAGAAGCCAACGATCGAATTCCCGCCGAAATGCTTGCAGGAGGTCATACCGTAGGTGTCCGTATCTGCAATCATCCCGTGACCTTACAACTACTCGCTCAGTTGGACTTCCCGGTGGCACTACCCAGTGCCAACCTCCACTCCCAGCCCAGTCCCGTCACAGCTGCAGAGGTAGACGAGCAACTAGGCGACCAAATCGAGTACATATTGGACGGAGAGAAATGCGATATCGGATTTGAGTCCACGATCGTTGGGTTTACCGGGGAAAAACCACTTATTTTGCGTCAAGGCGCTATCGCAGCAGAAGATATTTTCGCGGCGCTAGAAGCCTAAAGTTCTACACCCAACATGCACCCACATTTGGTACTTACTATTCAAGCAATAAAGTATTATTTAAATCTATATTAGGAGATGATAACCTTAGACCAATACAATTTCAAAGGCAAAAAAGCCTTGGTAAGAGTGGACTTCAACGTGCCGTTGAATGACAAATTCGAAATCACAGATTTGACTAGAATCAAAGCTGCTACCCCTACGATCAAAAAGATCCTAGCAGATGGTGGTTCGGCGATCTTGATGAGTCACCTCGGCAGACCAAAAGATGGTCCAGAAGAGAAGTCTTCATTGAAGCACTTGGTGGGCGAACTCAGCAGCAGATTCGGTACAACTGTCAAATTCGCTGAAGACTGTATCGGTCAGGATGCTACAGATCTCGCAGCAGGTCTACAACCTGGCGAAGTACTATTGCTCAACAACCTTAGGTTCTACAAAGAAGAAACAAAAGGTGACGAAGCATTCGCAGAAAAGCTTTCTAAACTCGGCGATGTGTATGTCAACGATGCCTTCGGTACGGCACACAGAGCGCACGCGTCGACAACTATCGTGGCTAAATTCTTCACCGATAAAGTGTGTGGCTATGTCATGCAGTCTGAACTTGACAATGCAGAAAAAGTATTGAACAACCCTGAGAGACCATTCACGGCGATCATGGGTGGTGCGAAAGTATCTGACAAGATCATGATCATCGAGAAGTTGCTCGACAAAGTGGACAACCTCATCATCGGTGGTGGTATGTCATACACTTTCTCTAAAGCAAACGGTGGCAAGATCGGCAACTCACTTTGTGAAGATGACAAAATGGAATTGACCAAAGAGTTGGTCAAAAAAGCAGAAGCAAAAGGCGTGAAGCTTTATCTCCCTGTAGACAACAAAATCGCAGATGACTTCAGCAATGACGCGAATACCCAAGTAGTCGGTAGAGGCGAAATTCCTGACGGATGGGAAGGTCTCGATATCGGACCAGAAACTGCTAAACTATTCGAAGAGGTAGTCGCTAGCTCGAAGACCGTACTATGGAACGGACCAATGGGCGTATTCGAATTCCCAACGTTCGCAGTAGGGACAGAAGCCATCGCAGAGGCGGTCGTGAAAGCCACCGAAAACGATGGATTCTCCTTGATCGGAGGTGGTGATTCTGCTTCAGCGATCAACAACCTTGGGTACGGCGACAAAGTTTCCTACGTATCGACAGGCGGTGGTGCGTTGCTCGAGTACATGGAAGGCAAAGTATTGCCAGGTGTGGCAGCACTGCAATCGTAACCCTCTACGGACAAAGTGTCTGACAAAACATCAAAGCACCTCATGGATGAGGTGCTTTTTTTATTCCCTCCTTCACTATAGATCGGTATCAAATTCTTATACTTGCTAGAAGATGAGTAACAAGTATCTGGACATTCTCGAGCTGCAGCCTGGTGCCACTACGCAAGAGGTCAAAAGTGCCTACCGTAGGCTATCCAAAAGATACCACCCTGACATCAGCAAAGACCCAAACGCCAAAGAGAAGTTCATCGAGATCACAGAGGCCTACCAATTTTTGACGCAAGTCGGCCCTACGCCTCATCACGAACCCATCACCTACAACTACAACCCCGAAGCAGACGAATACGAAGCGCGAAGAAGACAAGCCCGTGCACGTGCCAAACAAAAAGCACGTGAAGCAGAGCGTCTCCAACAAGAGCTCATGCAGCAAATCTTAGCCGTATTTGACTACATCGCCCTCGGGATCTTGGCTTTCAACATCCTCCTATCCCTCGACTATAGTCTGCCTCGAAACACCGAAGAACAACAGATCCGAAGCATCACCAAAGTCTACGAACGTAACCGGGGCAATGCCAGATACCGCTACGACGAGATTGCGTTTGACAAGTATACGATGCGTTTCGACAAAGGAGAAGTCATCCGACTCGATCACTACGATCGCGCCGAGGTAGAAAGCACCAGCCTACTAGGCAAACCCATGCGTGCCGTACTCACCATAGACGGACGGCTCGAAAGCCACGAACAGATCTACAACATCTACAAAGTCTTTGGCATCATCATCCCCGTCATGTTTTTGGTGGTATGTCTCTACCGATTCGTCATGAAAACTCTGGATGCCAAACTCTCACTAGCCATCCTCATGGTCATGTTGCTACTATTTCAGCTCTATATGTTTTTGAAAATCTAAGGATAGAGTCGGTAAGATTTTGCTATTTTGCTGCCCAATTGACACAACGATCAACTCTATGAAAGCACTATTTTACTCCCTCATCTTCTGTATGATCTGCACTGCGTGCTCCCAAACCCCAAGCACCACAAGCGAAGAAACATCCTCCTCTACCGAGATGTCTCCGACCCTAACTACAGACACCGCCGAAACTCAAGCTGTCATCGAAAAAATGGACAGTACCGTATGGCTCATGTCCAAAATCGGTAACGACCACAGGATATTTGGCTACCAGAGTCCGGACAGTACTTCTAAAAAAATGATCGTATTTTCGGCCTATACCGAGGACGTAGAAGGCAACCCTCATCACTGCGCCTATGGCTCCTACTATGACATGAGTGACCTCAAAAACATGAAGCTAAAATGGATCGATGACCAAGGAGGCTACAGTCAAGTAGCCATATACCGAGACGGTACCGAACAAGGCGTGATCTATATCCAAAGTCATCTCCTCAAGCAAGAGTAGCCTGCATCACTCTTCCTCCAAGGCACCGTTTTCGTAGTAGGACTCGTTGATATTTTTGCCCCTCGTCCCCATCATACGCTTCCATTGTGATTCGCGCTTGACAAGTGACACATAGGTAGGATTGTAAGCCGACGAGTCATTGATTAGAATCACGGAGTCTTGATGTACTTGGCTCAATGTATCGTACACGAAAGGGATCAAGGCAATCGAGGTATCGACCTTCTTGTTGATGAAGCGCCTCAGCATTTTGGCTTGAAAAGGATCTGTCGCGAGTGCTACCGACTCAAACCCCAAATTCTTGGCCTTTTTGTAGGAGTAATAGATATTCTCTGTGCTGTGCTCGGCACGTATCTCCGTGAAGATCACACTATCCGGTATACCAATCTTGGCCGCATAGAGAGCCATGATTTTTGCCTCGTAATAAGGCGAATACACCGAACTTCCTGAGTACATGATGTGTTTGGCAATGCCTCGATCATAGAGATACTTACTCCAGTATACCCTACCCTGCATGAGCATATCCCAACTGCCGTCCTTGTAGGGAATACCTGGGACCACCACCACATCAAAAGTTTGAGCCTCCGCCTCTACCAGCAATTCTTTGCAATTGTCCTGTGAAATCAAACAGCTACTCAACGGAAGAAGCAGCAACAAAACAAATATCCCTCTTGTCATACATAACTGTCTATTGGTGTCCGAGAATAAAACTAGCACATCTCCTCCCATCCCAATCTAGTTTTGTCAAAAAAACCACCGCAAATTTCACAAGTCATTGATCTACGTAGAGTTGTGTCCCAAATAAAGAAGATGTTAATTATGCATAATTAGACCTCTTTTTCTCCCCATATTCCATGCGGAAGTAAAAAATTAACCTTACCTTTCTATCTCAATATTATAATTAATACAATGAATAACGGTACAGTAAAATTCTTTAATGAATCCAAAGGATATGGATTTGTTATCGATAGTGAAACAAAAAAAGAATACTTCGTACACATCTCTGGTTTGGTGGATGACGTCAAAGAAGGAGACGAAGTTGAATTCGAACTGAAGGAAGGCAAAAAAGGATTGAATGCTGTCAATGTAAAGACAGTATAAACAAGATATTAAACTTTTTTTCTTGAATGAGCCCCGATTCGCATCGGGGCTTTTTATTTGTCCTTACTTATACTCGCTCCAAAATCAGATCCTCTTGTATACCGGTCGAGCTCCTCGAAAACACGCCAGAGACATCTTCTGCACCCTTCTCCTCCACATGGATACGAAACTGTCCCAGTAGATCACGCAACTCATGAGCGATCTGTGAGAGCTTCTCTGAGCGCCTGTTGTAGTCAGTCATCCCTGCAGCTAGTTCTTCGGCAGAACTTGCCACTTGCTCTGTACCCGCGGCGGTTTGCTCTGCGATCACCACGATACTCTCGGTGATATTCACGATCTTATTGATATCTGCTTTCTGAAGATGTGAGGCTTCCAAAATGCCTTGAGAAAGAGACAGTGTGTTTGCCGATGAATTCGAAATGAGTTTAAAAACCTCTTCAGCCTCTTTCGATATTTTTTCTCCCGACTCGACAGACTCTCCCATTTGTGCAATAATGGATGAGGCCGACACAGTATCTTTTTGCACATCTGACACGAGCACTTCGATTTCCTTGGCAGCATTCTTGGAGTCCTCTGCGAGCTTGCGAATCTCCTCTGCCACGACAGCAAAGCCACGCCCAGCATCTCCCGCTTGTGCTGCCTCGATCGCGGCATTGAGTGCTAGCAGATTGGTCTGTGACGAGATCTCTGTCATCACCCGAAGCACTCTATTGATCTCCTTGGATCGCTCTGTCAATATATCCATCGATTGGTTGGCTCCTTGGGTATAGTTGGCAATCTGCGTGATCCCATGGACCATCTCGCGAGCCATCTCAGCTCCTCGCTGACTGTCGTCAAACCCAGTCTGTGCCGCTTGATTGATCGTCTGTGATCTGGTACCCATTTCTTCGGTAGACCTCAGTACCGCCTCTACGAGCTGAGACGACTCGTCTACTTTCATTACCTGATCTTGAGCTCCTGCACTCATTTGTGCAGTAGCAGAAGCAATCTCATTGGTGCTATTGGTCATGTCTTCGTTGGACACGAGCATAGACAGAGCCGAATCGTTGATTACCTCTGCGTGATCAGAGATCTGCTGCAGTAGCTCACCGAGTTTATCCAGAGAGGTATTGAGATTTTTGGCGAGCACTTCAAACTCCCCCTTGCTCTCCCCCTCGTAGCGCCCTGTAAAATCTCCACTCGCCATATCATTGACGATGCGATTGACTGTCTCAAAAGGAAAGGTCAGTGACTCCAGCAGCTTGTTGATGGCCTTGCTAAAATCCTCCCATACGCCTAGTTTGTCATCCAAGGATACGCGAGTATTCAGCTCTCCATTCTTGCCTGCTTGGCGAACGACATGATGTATTTCCAACACGGCACGTTTGAGGTTGGCCTTGAGCTCGATGAGTGAATTTCCGAGTTGATCCTTCTTACCTAGCACTTCAAGCTGTGTATCCAGCTTCCCTTGTCCGATCTCCAGAGCAAACTGTGTCTTGTGCCTCAGCCCTTCCACTAGCACATTGAGTGCTCCATGTGCTTTGCCCAACTCATCTCGCGAATTGACATGCGCCAAATTGGGAAAACGTCCATTCGACAACTTGGTCGCGCTATCATTGATGATGTTGATATTTCGGGTGATTTTAGTGACGTGCTTTGTGAGTATGACGACCCCTATCGCCATGATGATGACCATGAGTACGACCACTGCGTAGATATTCTGCTTGACCTTGCGGTCTGCCAACTCCCCGACACTCACGATGAGTTCGTCTACAGAGACAGACAAAACGCCCACAATGGTATTGAGTTCTCCTTGGAGCCCGTCCCCCTCATCTAGACCGATGACTTGATACATGGCGACAATGTCGTTGAAGTAGCGCTGATAGGTTTGGATGTTTTTCAAAATCTGATCCCGACTCATTGGGTCCTGCTTGCCCACCTCCAAGATATGCGCTGAAAGAGTTGTGATCCCGGCATTGAATTTTTTTTGATACTTCAAATCATGTCTCAAAAAGAAGTCCTTTTCGTGCCGACGAAGCATCAGCATCAGTGCTTTGTCGTACTCAAAATCCGCATCCTCCACATCATGAATTGCCTGCCGGAGTTGTCCCTCCAGCCCATGGTCTTTGAATCCTCGCTCGTACATTTGCTTGGCCAACTGAGCGAGGG
Source organism: Reichenbachiella sp. 5M10 (assembly GCF_002742335.1). Classification (NCBI taxonomy): domain Bacteria; kingdom Pseudomonadati; phylum Bacteroidota; class Cytophagia; order Cytophagales; family Reichenbachiellaceae; genus Reichenbachiella; species Reichenbachiella sp. 5M10. The sequence goes on from NZ_MDGR01000007.1 coordinate 3,053,631, forward strand.
TTGCCTGATACGCTCGTAGCGACCCAGCAATCGAATCCTGCTTCTCTACAGGAAATATCTGCTGTGCTCTGAGGCGGCTATTGATCGACAGGAGGCTATCGATAATCTGACGATTGCGATCGAGATATTCGCTACGCCCAGAGGTCAAAAAATCGGGATTCCGAAAATCTCGTGTGAGAAATTCATGTTCGTACTGCCTAGCCTGGAGCAATCCCAAATGGATCTCTTGGAGACTATCTTTGAGGCCTTCGTATTTGTTGATGTTTTGAATGGCGAAATAAGTCCATACGCCAAAAATAAGGGTCAACACATAGGAAATAATAAACTTCCCTGAGAGTCCTTTGAAAAGTTCCATAGCTGTCTGTAGTATGAGGTATTCTAGTCTTAGGCACAAGATTAGATTGAAAACGCCACACGAGTAATGAGGAGCATGTTAAGTTTCTATGAACAAACCTAAACCACCACGTACACCAGTCAGAACAAAGAAATCTGATGCAATAGGCTCCCTTCCAGTTCCAATAGGCGCTTTTTGGCTGGCAAGCCACCGGCATAGCCCGTCAAAGACCCGTCGCTACCTATGATGCGATGACAAGGCACAACGATCGATAGGGCATTGGCCCCATTGGCAGATGCCACAGCACGAATGGCTCCTTCGTTGTTGAGACTCTGTGCCAAAGCCAAGTAACTTTTGGTCTGACCATAAGGCACTTGCATCAAATGCCCCCATACCTCCTTTTGAAAATCAGACCCCACTAAACGTAGGGACAAGTCAAATTCCCGCCGTTCTCCTACAAAATACTCCTGAAGTTGCTGGATACAAGCTTGGACAGTTGTACTGTCCTTCTCCACCATCACGGCATCAAGAGCAGACCATATCCTCTTGTCTACCGCTTCGCGCTGCTTGCGGTAGCGCCAGTCACAGAGACATATCTCTCCACCGTATGAGCCGATGATGAGTTCTCCCACGGGACTTTTGTAGTACTGGTAGTCGATGGTATCTGCCATGAACCTACAAGGTCTCTTTGATCCAATCCTCTGGCACCTGCTTGATGGCTTGAGTCAATTGCTCCCCCCAAAACTCCGACACGGCATGCATGTCTGTGAGTTCGTAGCGATGATGCTTGATGTCGAAACTGTCGTGCTCGTACTTGAGCACGTCGATCGGAAAATCCACGTCATTGGCACTCACGCGGGTAGAATCAAACGACAAGAAGCCTGTCTTCAAGGCAAACTGCAGGGTAGAATCCTTGGTCAACGTCCGACTCAAAATCGGCTTGCCATAGCCCGAGTTGCCAATGATGATGAAGGGCGAACCCTCACCCACTTCGATCCAATTGCCCTCCGGGTAAATCAAAAACAACCTGTGCTCCGAATCACCAGACAACTGACCTCCTATGATAGCATGCAGATTGAACTGCAACCCCGAATCCATGAGTGACTTTTTGTCCTCCTTTGCGACTTTTTTGATTTGATTGCCCAGTGCATTGGCGACCTCATACATTTTCTTGAAATCATTCTTTTCCCCTTCGATCACCTCTCTGAAATACACGAGTGCTTTGTCCCGCACAGAACGCAAACCAGAAGTCATCACGAAAAGTGCTTGTTTGTCTTTGCAATAGCTGTAGTACTTCTTACCAATGGTCGTCTCTGACCCTGAGGTCAATCGGGTATCCGAGATAGCCAGCAGTCCTTGTTTGACTTTGATTCCTAAGCAGTAGGTCATGTGCGTTTACTGTTGTTGGGTTACTTGTACGGTATAGGAGGTAAAATTATCACCTTGAGTGCTCAAAACCCCACGAATCGGTGAACAATCTTCATAATCCACCCCGTGACACACTTTGATATAATGGCTATCTCTCAACAGGTTGTTTGTAGGGTCATAACCCTGCCAACCAACCCCTGGGATCAATGCCTCTACCCAAGCGTGCATCATAGCGCTCCCGATGTGTCCCTCCCCTTGGTTGAGATATCCTGACACATAGCGCGCCGGAATGCCATTGGCCCGACAGGTCGCGATGAAAAGCTGTGCGAAATCTTGGCATACACCTGCCCGAGTCTCCAGCGTAGAACTCGGTGTGCTCAATAGGCTATTCACTCCCTCATAAAAGCTAAAGTTTTCAAAAATATATCGATTGATTTGATTCAAAAAATCACTACAGCTCTGACCTGAAGCCTGATGCATCAATACGGGTAATTGCTCACGAATGATAGATGTCGTCCGTGTAGGCGCCAAAAAAGCATGATGATCTATCTTAAACCCTATGGAGTTCAAAAGCTCATTTTCTTGAACATTGGGCTCCTCCGCCTGCTCATAGGGATTGATCTCTGCCACTTCCACTTGGCAATCTACCTGCAGCGAAAGTGCCGTAAACTCACCACTCGCACGAATCATCAACTGGTCAAACCCGTGCAAATTAGGTTGCAAGTAATGCCCTTCTCCAATGTTGTTTTGAACGGTGAACGACACGAATGATTGGTATTCGTCTGCTGCTGGCAACACGAGCAACGCAAACAACGCTTCGTTGACAGGGTACTCATACGAATTCTGAGTTTGATAACTGACCTGATACGTCGGCATATTTAGTAATTCAAGTATTCTTTGCTCAGCAAATTATTCAATTGGTTCAAGTAAGTCAGCGTATCTCCCAAAAATGCCAATGGGTCGTCTTCTATCTCTTCTACCGTACAGTATTTCAGAAATTCACTCTTACGCCCTATACTCCATTCGATGCTATTTTTCTCGGTGTTTTTTCTCACCCCTACCTGCAGCAGGTATTGCTGCAACTCACTGATATTGTATGCAATGGATCGTGGAAAACGCTCATTGAGCACCATAAATTCCAGTACCTGCTTCTCCTGCGGCAAAATCGAGTATTCGCGATGATACATATCCAAACCCTCCGCCGATTTGAGCAAAGACCCCAATTGAAAACTTGCCACAGAGTGGTTTTCTTTACTCTCTTCCAACTCATTGATGTCGTTGAACTTGCTGATTAGTATCCGAGTCACCTGTATTGCACGCTCGAGGTGCAGTCCCATCTTGATGAAAGCCCACACTTCATCATGGAGCATAGTCGACTCGACACGGTACTTGATGATTGCACAGTTCTCTATTGTAGTATTCGTAAAATCGTACAACCCCTTTGTTTTGTAAAAGTCCTCAGGGTAATCATGGATAAATCGATAAAATTTATTCATCGCATTCCACACATCCGTGGATATCAAATCACGGGCTCCACGAGCGTTCTCTCTGGCAAAATGCATACATGACTTGATCGATGCGCTATTGCCCTCATCCATCGCAACCGCCACCAAAATATCCTCCTCAAACGCATACTCGCTAGATTCGTCCAGCCCCACCATATTGATGATGCTTTTCAAGGCCAACTCTCGTTGCAAATCAGAAGTGGTATCCAATGCCGAAAAATATTGCACATTGAGATAGCGACTCAGATGCTCAGAGCGCTCTATATACCTACCAAACCAATACAAATTATCCGCTACTCTCGCCAACATATTCTCTTAGATTTTGACCTGAAACGAGTGTCTCAGGAGTTACACTTTATTGATTGAATCACGACTATCTGGAGCATCTGACCCCTGTGATCACTCCAGTCGGTGGTCACACATCAGCTACCCATGTATCCTTGGCTCCTCCACCTTGCGACGAATTGACAATCAGACTACCTCTCTTGAGTGCTACGCGTGTCAGCCCCCCTTTGAGCACAAACTCATAGTCCTTGCCTAGCAAGGTAAAAGCTCGTAAGTCCACGTGCCGGGGCTCGAACTGATTGGTCTCATCGATGTAGGTAGAGTGTGACGATAGACTCATGATAGGCTGAGCAACATACTCCCGAGGATCATCCTTGATCTTGGCCCGCATCTCCTCGCACTCGGCCTTGGTCGCAGCACTCCCTACGAATATCCCATAGCCTCCACTCTGGTCGACAGGCTTCACGACGAGTTCTTCGATGTGCTGCAGTACATGATCCATCTCCACAGGGTTTTCACACTGATAGGTGTGTACATTTTGCAGGATTGGATCTTGATCCAAATAATACTTAACAATTTGTGGCATATAGGAATAGACCGCTTTGTCATCCGATGCACCTGTACCAGGGGCATTGATCAGACTGACATTGCCTTGGCGGTAGACATCCATCAACCCAGGCACTCCGAGCATAGAATCCGGATTGAACACCAACGGATCCAAAAATTCGTCATCAATGCGCCGATAGAGCACATCCAATTTCTTTCGCCCATAGATCGTCTTCATATAGAGAAATCCATGATCCACAAACAAATCCCGACCTTCGACCAACTCCATTCCCATGCTCTGAGCCAGAAAACTATGCTCATAGTACGCCGAATTGTAAATCCCTGGAGTGAGCACCGCACACCGTGCAGCATCTACGCCTTCAGGTGCTACCGAATGCATACAAGTTGCTAAGGCGGCTGGATAGTCAAATACCGTCCCGACCTTCAATTGCTTGAAAAGTACTGAAAGTGACTTTTTCAGAGCATCTCGATTGCTCAGCACATAACTCACCCCAGACGGACAACGCACATTGTCTTCCAACACATAAAAATTATCATCACTATGCTTGATCAGATCGGTCCCAGAGATATGATTGTACACCCCTCCTGGAGGCTCAAAGCCCACCATGTATTTGTTGTAATTGACCGAAGAAAATATCAATTCTGCAGGAACGACTTTATCCTTGAGTATTTTCTTTTCGTTGTAAATGTCTTTGAGAAATAAATTGATGGCAACATTTCGTTGGATCAAGCCCTCTTCCAATCGTGCCCATTCGGTACTCGTGATGATACGTGGCATCAAATCGAACGGAAAGATCCTCTCCGTTCCTTTCGGGTTATCCGCATAAGTAGCAAAGGTGATCCCTTGCAGCAAAAAGGATAATTTGGTCGCTTCATTGACTCGCTTAAAATCCTCGGCACCATATCTATTGAAATGATCGAAAACTCGCTCGTAAGGTTTCTTGATTACTCCACCATGATCAAACACCTCATCCAAGAGTCGATCGTTGACCGCATACGATTCTAATATTTTCCCATTCATGTCTGTCGGTTTTTTTCTACTACCACACCCATCAGGGTGTCAGACAAAAATAGGATTCATGACAATCAATTATTATGACATATGACGCGGGTCATTCACTCTTTAGTCATGTCATAAACTGCAATACAGCATACCTGTCATCAAGCAGGGAGCTTTGTCTACCTTACCGGTTCGTTACAAAATAGCTCTCTGACCCGCCAAATTTCGTATTGTAATAATCAAAGGCCTTAGTCAAATCCGAACGGTTCTTCAAATCAATCCCTTTCTCCTTGATAAAATCTGACATTTCATTTTCGTGATGCTCTGCAAATAATCCCATAAACTCCTTTTTGCTTTGCGCCAAGGAGTGAATCACTCCGTCCATCAATACATAGTATGGGGCATACTCCAACTCGTCGTACTTGCTAAACTTGAGTCCTTCTCGGTAGAGCAACACAATCTTGCCATCCGATAGTACCTCAAAGAAAAAATTTTGCTCATTCATGCCAAACGTTCCCGAGACATACTTTTCAGTCATACCAGTCTCAGGATTGATCACAGCGACCTTTGTTACTTTATCTGCCGTCCAGTTGTAGATATGTCGGCCCGTCCGAATCATCAAATCATTTCCATCCACATTGATCGTGACATCTCCATAAATCACCTCATCGGGCGTCACAATGAACCCCGATTCATTGTGAGGGTCCCCCTGAGCACAAATCCCGATGGACAACAACAACGCACAAGCACTACAAACTATTTTTCTCTTCATGGCAGCTGATTCAATCTGATTCACATCAGACGTGTTTTTGAATGTAGAAGATCAATCACTCGCAGAGCATATTGATTCTTTATTCTACCCACAAAGCAAACATTCTTGACTCATTCGGCAAGCCCCAATCCAGGACCTTAATCAAAGCATAACTTCTGCCAACAATTCTTGAGAATAAAAGCACAAAAGAATAACTATCCCTTAATACATCAACCGATACGTTGGCCATTGCTCACTGACCTCTCAGGCTGAACAATCGTGACACTCCCTTCTTCTCCTATTGCGCCGAGCAGGAGACACTCACTCATCATGTTGGCGATCTGCTTGGGAGGGAAATTGACCACTGCCAACACCTGTCTGCCTATCAAATCCTCTGGTGCATACAGCTTAGTCACTTGGGCAGAGGTCTTGCGCTGACCGAGTTCTCCAAAATCAAGCACCAATTGATAGGCAGGGTTCCTCGCTTCTTCAAATACACGAGCCTTCAGTACCGTCCCCACTCTGATGTCCACTTTTTGAAACTCAGACCATGTTATATGATTTTCCATAGCCCAAAACTAAACCACTCTCCACTAAGACCAAAGGAGCATAAAACATACTCTACTAGGCCTGCAAATCAAAAACTAAACCTTCCTAAAAGGAATCGTCATGGCGCTATTCAAAGTCACGTTAGTGCTCTGTTTCATTCCCTATTGAAACCAGCCAAAAAAACTCTAAACATCCCAAACCAATTTTCAACAATCGAGTATCCATATGTAGTATATTTACTATTTATCAATCAATACTACATCATGTCAACAATTACATTAAAAGGAAACGAAATCCATACCTCAAGTGAATTGCCCACAGTAGGCAGTCAAGCTCCAGATTTCAACTTGGTCAAAAGTGACCTCTCTGGCGTCAGTTTGGCAGAGTTTGCAGGGTCCAAATTGATCCTCAACATCTTCCCGAGCGTGGATACTGGCACATGCGCAGCTTCTGTTCGCAAGTTCAATCAGGAGGCTTCCAAACTCGACAACACCAAAGTCCTTTGCGTCTCTAGAGATCTACCATTTGCCCTGGGACGCTTTTGTGGTGCTGAAGGCATAGAAAACGTCACCACTGCTTCGGACTTTGTCGACGGTAGCTTTGGCCAAAACTATGGACTAGACATCATCGATGGTCCTTTGAGAGGTCTACATTCGCGGTGCATCATCGTACTGGATGAGAAAGGCACAGTACTCTACACCGAGCAAGTCGCTGAAACTGTAGACGAGCCAAACTATGACGCAGCTATGGCTGCATTGGCTTAAAAAACTATAGCCAATATCTCTTAACATTAGACTTTGAGAAATCAAAAAAAGTATTAGTTTGCCAATCGAAACCTCTACCATTCATTTGTTTAAGGTTTCGATTGTAATGTAGAAGATACATTGAACATGAATGTGTTCTCGCGAGATCTTTACCACTTGCAACCAGCTGCATTTATTTAGAGGAAAGAAAGTGAGCGTGGGTTAGTCCTCACAGACGATTAATTCATACTCATTTCCTCTATATGCTTCCGAGCGGATCTTATTGCCGGCATAATCATAATACACAACTACATAATAGTCCGCTTCCGCAAAACGCTTTTCGGCAAAATAGATGTTTTTCTCAGCACTCCCTAGGTTGTATATGTCATTGAACACAGGTGGAATCACCAAGCCCAAGGTACTGTGATACACCCCGTACAGATTATCTACACGGATTTCGATGGTTTGACCTCCTGCTACCTTACTCAAAAAATCGTATCCATCGATGCGATCTATATGTACCAACTCATCATAGACATTGCGAACAAGCCATCTTCCCTCCTCCTGGGCGAGAAAGGCACTGTCCGTCCAATACACAATCTGGTCATAGCGCCCCTCCACCAAGGTATGGTTGTGATCATCTAGGATTCCATATCCCCCCTCTGTTTTGACCACATACAGAGCGTCGCTGTAGACTCTGATCTTCTCCTCATACTCTAGATTGAGCAAGATACGCTCCGTAAAATTGTATGCTCCAAACTTGCCACGGTACAACACATCTGCAACACCATCTTTGGCCTCCATGATCGCATCATAGCGCACACGCATGATTGGTCGCCCTTTTTCGTCCACTGCACCGTATTGTCCATCACGCTTGACCGAAAACACCGAGTCTGCAATAAACCCCAATTCGTCATAGCTCTCCGCAAACAACAACTCCCCGTCACCATAGAGGTATTGCTTCCCATTGCGCTTGATCACCAGATAATGTACCCCCAAGCGGCGACTCGAACTCAAAGCTTGGATGTATTCACCCTCTTGTACATCGATCACCTTTTTGTTAGGAAAAATCGCCATCCCCTGATTGTCTCGAAATACAATGACCATGTCTTCTCCTATCAACTTCACTGAATCCACATTGAGTATGGGTTCGTCATGGATGTTTTTGTTGTACACTGCCCACTTTTCAGCTTGTCTGAGCCCTAGCCATTCGTAGTTCTGCAACACATCATCGTAGACCGCCTCTGTCAGCTGATCATCTTGCTGATCGTAGATATAGTAGCCCTGAGCCGTCCGAAACGTCCAAGTCTCATAGACAGTATTGATACTCACGCTGGAGTCTGGACTCAGTACTCGCAAATGCTCGTCTAGAAGTGTCTCATAATCTGACGTATACCCAACAATGTGCTTGTCATTGATTAGTTCCACTTCTTCGTACTTCAAATCAATCTTCTTTTCATTGGTCAAAATTTGGTGAAGATTGGTTACACCAAAAACCCCATCTTGTTCGACCACCCAAAACGGTCCTTCCATGTAAATATCATCATATGCTGGATCCAAGTATATTTCCCCTGTGATACTGACCAGACCCATTTTACCATTTTCTCTAAACGCCACCAACTGCTGATTGAGCACAGTGACCTCCTCGTATCGATTTGGTAAAATCACGTCACCCGTTTTGTATATCGCTCCCTTCATTCCGTTTTCGCTGATACACAGTACACCGGAGCCTAGGTCCTTGTACGAATCGATAAACCCCTGATAGATCACCGTCCCTTCACGGTTGATCAACGAGAACACATTGTTTTGCTTCACTTCCAAAATCTGCTCGGTGACATTGCCACAGAGGTAGTCCAAACTAATGTCCTCATAAGGCCCTCCCAAAAATTCATTCCCATCCACGTCATAAAAAGCATACTCCCCCTCAAAATAAAACGGATAGAGTACCTGTTGATTGAGAAGTTCTAAGCGTGCAACCGAATCCATAAACTGCTGGTACACTTGCTGATTGAAAGGTTTGAGTTTGGAAGCATCCAACCCCACCGTATGATACAGTAAGCCTAAGGCTCGACGTGTCAATTTGTTATTGTGGTAGGAATTAATAAATTCCAATATCTGACCCTCTTCCAGTCCTGCAACTCTCTTGTCATATATCTTTTGTTCGACCACAGAGCGATAGGGAGTATTGGGAAACTCAATCAAAAAATCTTCCAGCTCAGCCAAAGCATTGGATCTGGTTTTGGCCTCATAGGCCAAAGTTTCGAACCGACGCTTGGCGATGAGGTACTGTGCTGCATCAGGGTATTGCTTGATGAAATCTTCATAAGCTTGCCAATCCCCTTGTCTCTCCGCTGCTGCAAAAGCCAGCTCGTCGCGCCGGGTCTTTGCCTCAGGCACTTCTACCGCATCCGAATAGTGTGAAATAAAGAAAGCATATGCCGTCAACTCATCCCTCTCACGTGCACGACCATATGCCACACTATCGATCCTTGTCTTGGCCCCATCAAAATCATCTGGCGTCAAATCCGCCTTGTCTATCTCATCACTGTGATCTTCGGTACGGTCAGGAAGCAAATCTATGGCATGCAAAATATAATCATGGGCTACATCCACGTCGCGGTTGTCATAAGCCTCCGCGACATACAGCTGTGCGTATGCATAAAAAACCAGCGGGTTCAATGTATCCTTTTCGTACGATCGTTCTAGGTATGCTTCTGCCTTCTCAAACTCTTCCTTTTCGATTGCCCGCAAGGCCTGTTTGGATCGATCTGCCCAAAGCAACTGCGCACAAAACATCAGCACCCACAGGACTGCATTGGTTTTCATCAAGAATTTTCGTCTGGTCATTATGCGAAAATAATCATTTCGGAGGAACCCAATTCATGCCCAAGACAAATCAAAGGGAAATGAACACATGAAGACACCACCTCCCATACACGAATACGGTCTCCCCATAGGATATACCAATAGTCCACCTATTTTTGTCCAAAGACACCACTCTATATGGACATACAACAACTCAACAAAGAACTCGGGAACATTGACCTCTACCTTTTGGACCATTTACTCAAAGGACATGTATTACCTGATGCCAACATCCTAGATGCAGGATGCGGTGAAGGTCGAAACTTGATCTACTTCCTCAACAACAGGTATCAAGTCTATGGCATAGACCAAAACCCTGACGCTATCCGCATGCTCCAATTCATCGTAGGAGCCAACTACGCACCCTACGACAAGGAAAGGTTCACTACGGGCGATATAGCAGATATGCCCTACGCAGACCAAAGTTTCGAACTAGTGATCTCCAGTGCAGTACTGCATTTCTGCCCAAGCGACGAGGTATTTTGGTCAGCCATCCAAGAAATGACCCGTGTACTCAAGCCAGGAGGCACGCTCTTCATCCGGATGACTTCCGACGTAGGACTCAACTTAGAACCGAGTGCGTCAGCACAACACCTCCTACCGGACGGCAGCCTACGCTACTTGATCGACTCCTCCAAAATCGAACATCTTACAAGTAGATTTGGCTATGAACACATAGAGCCTATCAAAACTGTCGTGGTAGATCAAATGCGAAGTATGGCAACCCTTGTCCTAAGAAAAAACTAAATCGATCTGCACGCTTGGCATCAATAATTTGTAATATTACTATCCTATCCACCGCTGAATCTTATGGGTATTCCATAATTTTGATGGGCTAATAGATAGATATGCTTCGGACAATTCTTTTTTCAATACTCCTACTCACTTCACTGACAGGGAAATCGCAGAATTTCTTCGATTGGCAGTACCATGATCGGTATTTCTCTGTGTTTGCAGGGACAGGGTGGACGGGCTATGTGGGAGACTTGACCAATGGTAAACCCTTCACTTCGGGACTCTCGCACTTCAACATCGGAGCAGAGGCCCGACTCTACTCTAGAATCGCCGCACGCGTACAATACACGGTATACAAACTTGAAGGCAGTGACAAAAATGCGGCAGACAGTTCCTACAACAGGCAACGCAACCTCTCCTTTCACTCAGTCAATCACGAGTGGCAAGCACAGATGGTCTACTACCTGTTCAAATACAACAAAAAATACTACAAGAGAAGACCCTACGAGCCCTATGTTGCCATTGGTGTAGGCCAAACCTTCTTCAACCCAAAAGCAGATCTGTACGATACACAAGCTGACAAAATCAAAACCTACCCTCTACGAGACTACCGTACCGAAACAGACTCTTACGGCAAGGCGGCTTGGATCATCCCTGTCGATTTGGGTGTCAAACTCGCCATCAATGAATTCATGAATCTGGGAGTAGATGCGGGCTACCGTTTTGCCTTTACGGGCTATCTCGACGATGTACACGGCGACTATGCCGACCCCAATGGTGACGGTACAGGCTACCCAGATGGCACCATCTCTTCTTCACTCAGCAATCGCAAATTTGAGAGTGACGTATACATCATCAACCAAGAAGCGTTTGACGAATTGATCCCAGGAGCACAACGGGGCAATGGTAAGTTTGACTCTTACTTTATGCTCAATTTCAACTTGGAAATCTATCTACCCAAAGACGTCTTTCGTTCCAAGAAAGGAAGAGGTCGAAAGGGCAAGATACTAGGCAAACCAGGAGCATATGACTGATCTTAAACGTATATTTTTACTCGTCCTATGGACTAGCGCTTGTAGCACAGCCCTTCTTGCTCAAAACAAAATCCAAATCGCCAAAGTCAAATACAACGGAGGCGGGGACTGGTACGGCAACAAAACCGCCCTACCCAATCTGGCAGTATTCTGCAACCAACAGCTCCACACCAACCTCGATACCGAGGATGAAGTTGTAGAAATCGGCAGCCCAGACCTCTTTCTCTATCCCTACACCTACCTGACCGGTCACGGCAACATTGTACTCTCACCCCATGAGGCAGAAAACCTTAGAAACTACTTGATCTCTGGGGGATTCTTGCATATCGACGACAATTATGGATTGGACCCATTTATTCGTTTGGAAATGAAAAAGGTATTTCCAGGATTGGAATTCGTGGAGCTCCCTCCGGACCACCCGATCTACCAACAAAAATTCAAATTCCCGAATGGGCTACCCAAAATCCACGAACACGACGGCAAGCCAGCACAGGGCTTTGGAATCATCCATGAAGGTCGGCTGGTATGCTTCTACTCCTATGAATCGGATCTAGGCAACGGCTGGGAAGACCAATCCATTTACAACGATCCCGAAAGCGTACGACTCAAAGCTCTTCAAATGGGGGCCAACATCATCAGCTATGCATTCATGCAGTAGCTAGCGGTTCTGGGCCTTGATCCCAAACATGAAGTGACATTTTTCTCCCTGAGACAATACCACCAACCCTTCTCCTGTATTGAAAGCATTGGGTGGACATGACACAGGCTCCACAGCCAATTGATGACGGGTATCAGGAGAATAGATTTGGCAGTAACCATAGCTTTTGTCTTGCCATAGCTGCAGTTCCAAAGCATTGGAAGTATCATACATCGACACCACAAATGGCCCTGCTCCTCCATCCACTACAGCAAAACAATCGTCCAAGGCACAACTCCCCATACTACTCGCGACCTCAAAACCATGAGTGTCAGACACAGCATTGCCTACCAATGAAGAAATGCGCTTAGCCGCTCCTATCTGCAATTCTACCTGGGATAGCCCTTGATCAAATTGAAAATAGGGATGCCACCCATCTCCAATAGGCAGAGTAGAGTATCCTGTATTTTCAACTTGAGTACCGAAAGACACTCCGTCCTCTCCGTACACTACCTCTATCATCACGCGATAAGCAAACGGGTAACCTGTTTCTGTCCCGAGATAGTCATAACCCAAAACAAGTTTGCATTCGGTATCCCCGTCTATGGTCTCAATCACTTCAAAAGGTTTGTTGTGCAACAATGCATGCAAATTATTGTTTCTATCGATCTCGTTGATATACATCTGATAGCTCTGTCCCTCAAACTCATAACGGCCGGCCGTGAGCCGATTGGGAAAAGGGGACAATTTAGACCCTTTGAACTTGAAATGATGCGTCTTCATGACTTCCTCTTCACTGCGGTACCCATCCACATAGGACACCAAATCACCTTGCTGATTTTTCACCACAAAATCGTTGATACCCGCACCAAACCCTGTCAAAATCTCGACATACTCTAATGTATCTCTATGGATCAACCTATACGCCTCGAACCTCCCTATTGGAGCCTTTTTCACTTCATACATATGCCTTGATTTTAATACCCGTATTTTTTACGCTTTACTACTAAAGCGAATCTAAAACATTAGAGAGAATGTATTGTACTCTTCTCTACTAAATCAACATGAAACGTTTGCCAAATTCTGGATACTCTAAAAGCAAACTTTATCCATCGGCTTCTCTGCACGTTCTTCACCCATTTCGATGGCTTTTCTAAAAGTCAAACAAGCTTCATTGTCATTGTTGTACTTCATGTAAGCCAAGCCCATGTTGTAGTACACCGAACCATCTGGGCCCGCATTGTCCAAAAACCGTTGGTAATATTTAATCGCATAGTTATAATCCGCCAACTCCTGATAGGCATTGGCAATCAATACATAATTGCGTGTGAGCGAATTGTCTGTATATACCGAAGAATTGAAATCCTTGATCGCTCCTTTATAGTTCTTCAATTTGGACTTGACAATCCCCCGATTCATCAAGTCACTGGCATTGTCTGCTTTGATCATTAGGGCCGAATCATAGTCCAACAATGCTCCTTCATACTCTCCTTTTTGAAACTTGTCAAAAGCACGTTTGGAATAGGCTTTCGCAAAATCCCCTTTTCCAAACAAAATCTTGTTGATTTCATCACGCTCATCCTCGTCGACCAAAAAGCTCAAATTATACAAAGCGTTGCGGTGGTGAGGATTGATTTTCAAAGCCTTTCGATAATCTGCGATGGCCCCTTCCTTGTCTCCCCTATCCAAGCGAAACATCCCTCGGTAAACATAGTAGTTAGGGTCGTGTTCGTTGAGTTCGATTGCCTTGTCAAAATCCAACATAGCCGGCGTATTGTAGCCCATTTTCTCATAGGTCAATGCTCGGTGCACATAGATGTCTGCCTTCATCTCACTCACTGTAGAAATACCCGATAGGCGCAGCTCTCCATCTTCTTCGTAACTCACTCCTTTGAATAGCAATGCCTTCGTCTCTAGTTTTTCAACATTATTGATGAGATAAGTAAAATCCTGAGCCGCTTGGGTATAGTTTTTCCTTTTGTAATAGATCAACGCTCGCTTAAAAAGCGCCGCATGGTTTTTCGGATCTAACTTGAGGGTGGCTTCATAATCAGCCAAAGCCCCCATATCATCACCCTCCAGCTCTTTGGCCTGTCCACGGACGATATACAAATCCGCCATACTTGGAGCCAAGTGCACTGCACTATCATAGTATATGACACCTAGTTCGTATTGGCCATTGGTTACTGCCAGATTCCCCTTTTTGTAATATTGGTCGGAGGCCTCCTCTTTATCTTTTTGGCTCTCGTATGGTGCGGTTTCTTGAGACCATGCCGTCACGACAGATAGCATCAAAACCAAGTTCAGTAGTAATTGCGTTTTTTTCATACCCTATTCGTTTAATCTCATCGCCGGTTGAATACGGTGAATTTTGCAATCCGAAAAATAACAATTCCATCTGTTATAAATTATTTTTTGGCTTAATTATAAATCCCTATCCAAACATATTTTTTACTTCTATCTTTGCCTGCTCAGAACCTCAAGAATAGTTACAGAATATTATTAGAATAATGATAAAAGACTTTGTAGAAGAATTGACATGGAGAGGCATGATCCATGATATGATGCCAGGAGTACAAGAGCAAATGAATAAAGAAGTGATCTCAGCCTACATTGGTTTCGACCCGACTGCTGACTCACTCCACATTGGGCATTTGGTTCAGATCATGACCTTAGTACATCTACAAAGATCGGGACACAAACCCCTGGCGCTAGTTGGTGGAGCAACTGGCATGGTCGGTGACCCATCGGGCAAATCTGCTGAAAGAAACCTACTCTCTGAGGACATTCTCAATCACAACCTTGCATGTGTCAAACAGCAATTGGAGCAATTCTTAGATTTCGACTGTGGTGAAAATTCTGCTGAAGTGGTCAACAACTACGACTGGTTCAAAGACTTCAACTTCCTTGATTTCATCCGAGATGTAGGCAAGCACATCTCCATCAACTATATGCTAGCCAAAGACTCTGTCAAAACGAGATTGGAATCAGGCATGTCCTTTACAGAATTCACCTACCAACTGGTACAGGGCTATGACTTCTACTGGCTCAACCAAAACAAAAATTGTAAAGTACAACTCGGCGGATCGGACCAATGGGGCAACATCGTGACGGGCACAGAGCTGATTCGTCGAAAAGCACAAGGAGAGGCATGGGCCATCACTACACCACTCATCCGCAAGGCTGACGGCACCAAGTTTGGTAAGACTGCTGGTGGCAACATCTGGTTGGACAAAGACCGCACTTCACCCTACGAGTTTTACCAATACTGGCTCAACTCATCAGACGAAGATGCTGAAAACTATGTTCGTATTTTCACGCTGATGAGCAAAGAAGAAATAGAGGCACTCATCGCTGAACACAAAGAAGCTCCTCACCAACGAAAACTACAAAAAGTATTGGGGGAGGAAATCACAGTTCGAGTACACTCGCGTCAAGACTTTGACATGGCTGTCAAAGCCTCCAACATCCTCTTTGGCAAGTCCACCTCTGAGGATCTAGAGTCTCTCGATGAGAAGACACTATTGGCGGTGTTTGAGGGTGTACCTCAGGCGACCATCAGTAAAAGCGAGTATACCGCATTGGAAAACGTGACAGACCTGCTCTCCGAGGCGAGCCAAGGGGTAGTATTCCCCTCCAAAGGAGAGGCAAGACGCATGATCAAAGGCGGTGGAGTCAGCATCAACAAAAACAAAGTCGAGTCTGCAGAACAAAGTGTCGCTTTCAAACTGCTCAACGACAAATATTTGCTTGCGCAAAAAGGAAAAAAGAACTACTACTTGATTACCATCGAGTAACAACATACATACCGGGATCCAACGATTCCTAAACTGTACGGGATTATGAAACACATCACACAAATAGGATTGGCGACAATCCTATTTTTATATGCCTGCAATGCACCTATGGAACAAAAACATACGCACACCAACGCACTGATCGACGAGACCAGCCCCTACCTCCTCCAGCATGCTCACAATCCCGTAGATTGGAACCCTTGGGGTGAAAAAGCTCTCGCAGAGGCACAATCTAATAATCAACTTATCGTCGTGAGTATCGGCTATGCAGCCTGCCACTGGTGTCATGTAATGGAGCACGAATCATTCGAAGACAGCCTCGTAGCGGCTCAAATGAACCAAAACTTCGTTTCCATCAAGGTAGATAGAGAAGAGCGCCCTGACATAGATCAGATCTATATGAATGCTGCCCAACTACTCACAGGGCAAGGAGGCTGGCCACTCAATGTCATCGCCCTGCCTGACGGAAGACCGGTATTTGCAGGCACTTACTTTCCCAAAGAAAACTGGCTCAAAGTACTCGACTACTTTTCTAACATCTACCAAAACGATCCCCAAAAGCTGATCGATCAAGCAGAGAAAGTCACCGAAGGGATTGTCCAAAACGAGATACCTACCTTCAACGAATCGGGCAGTTCCTATTCCAAAGAAAATGCCAAAGCCATAGCTGACACATTACTCCAATCCATCGACCCCATTTACGGCGGCAAAAAAGGAGCCCCGAAGTTCCCCATGCCGACCAACTACGAATACCTCCTAGCAGAGAGCTACTACAGGAAGGACACAGAAGTCACAGAAGCCCTCCGCACTACCCTCAACAGAATGGCTGATGGCGGCATCTACGACCACCTCGGCGGTGGATTTGCGCGCTACTCCGTAGATGCCACCTGGACTGTACCGCATTTCGAAAAGATGCTCTACGACAATGCCCAACTCATTAGCCTCTACAGCCATGCCTACCAGTATTTTGGTGATGACCGATACAAGCAGACCGTCATTGAAACCATCGCATTTTGCAACCGCGAACTCAAAGACTCCTTCGGAGGCTATCACTCATCCCTCGACGCAGACAGTGATGGAGAAGAAGGCAAGTTCTATGTCTGGGACGACAAAGAGATAGACAGCCTCCTGCAGGACCGAGCCTTGATATTCAAGACCTACTACGGCATCACGCCAAAAGGAAACTTTGAAGGCAAGAACATTCTTGAGCGCAAATCGTCCCTCACAAGCTTAGCTGATGATTTCGGACTATCAGAAGCTCAAGTCTCGACCATACTCGATGAATCCAAACAAACACTCATGGCAGCTCGTGACCAACGCGTACGTCCCGCATTGGATGACAAAGTCTTGACCTCATGGAATGGACTCATGATCACTGCCCTCGTCGACGCTTATTTTGCACTAGGTGACGAGACCTACCTAGAAAATGCCCTGACCACCGGAACGTTCTTATGGGACCAACAACTTTTCGATTCCAACCGGATACACCGTAATTTCAAGAATGGAAAATCCAACATACACGGATTTTTGGATGACTATGCCTTCAGTATCTTGGCATTCATCAAACTGTACGAAGCGACCTTTGACGAAAAGTGGCTCTACAAAGCCGACGAACTCAAAGGGTTCGTCAACGAGCACTTCCTCGATCTCGAAACCCAAATGTACTACTACACCTCAGACACTGATGAAAAACTGATCGCTCGCAAAATGGAACTCTCAGACAATGTCATCCCTTCCTCCAATTCTGCCATGGCTCAAGCCTTGGCACTCCTTGGGCAGTATTTCTACAACGAAGAGGACATCCATCACGCACAGCAGATGCTTGCCAACAGCGAAGAGAATTTTCGCAATTACCCCTATTTTTATAGCAATTGGGCACGACTTTACAACCTCCTCGGTGAGACACATTATGAGATCGCCATCGTAGGTGCAAATGCAGCAGCCAAACGAGATGAACTTGCTCGCCACTATCTCCCCAACAAAATCCTATTGGGAGGGCAAGACGAAGGCTCACTTGACCTATTGGAAGGCAAATTAGCCTTGGGCAATACCTTCATTTATGTTTGTCAAGACAAATCCTGTCAACTCCCCACTCAAGATGTCAGACAAGCGCTAAAACAACTCAACCGCTAAGAACGAGATATAAAAAAAGGGAGCATATGCTCCCTTTTTTTATATCTCTATGTCTGTATATCTTATTCGTAAGTCACAGAATTGACTCTCTCATCTATCAACAACAGTGATTTTGGATCCTCTCCTAACATCTCGAAGTATTCCAAAATTCTTCTCACGACAAACTCTTCTTCTACCTGTTCTTTGACGAACCATTGCATGAAGTTTTCTGTCGCAAAATCACTAGCTTTTCTACATTCAGCAACAATCTGATTGATAGATTCGGTCACATGAATTTCATTTTCTAAAGCCGTCTCAAAAACCTCCCTCAAAGAGGAGAACTCATTTTGAGTCGCAGCAATAGCTGGAGACACCGCGATCCCTCCCATGTCACTGATATAATGAAATAATTTCATCATGTGTTCACGTTCTTCACTACTTTGCTGATAGAAGAATTTGGCACTATGGTCATACGAATGCTGATCACACCAAGCGGCCATCGATAGATAGGCAGCCGAAGCTTGCGCCTCTAACTTTACTTGATTGTTCAGTTTTTTGATGATGCTGTCTTGAACAGCCACCCTTTGTCTTAATAAATCCTTCATTGTGATATTTTTTACGTGCGACTTGTTACAAATGAAACTAAAATAGCGCAGAATGGTTTCACTCAAAACGAATTTAGAACTAGTCTAATTTCGCTTTACCCACGCTATAGGCCGAAAATCAATTCAGTTTGAACCTCGAAATCCCCTCTTTTAACTCCACTGCCATGTCATTGAGCCTAGTCGATGTTTGGATATAATTGGTCATCCCTGAGGCCAGTTCATTGGCCGATGTATTGACCTCTTCCGTACCTGCAGCGGTTTGTTCGGCAATCACTACGACAGATTCTACATCGGTCACGACACTCGACATACTCTTGACTTGAGTCTGAGAATCTTTCAAAATCTCCTCAGACAGCTGCATTGACTCGGCAGAACTCTCGGATATCAGCTCAAATACTTCCGCTGTTTTTTGCGAAGAGCTCACACCACTATTGACACTAGCATTCATCTCTTGGATTATCTTCGAAGCATTTTCGGTATCCCGTTTGACATCACTGACCAACTTTTCGATCTGCTGAGCAGATTCCCTTGACCCTTCTGCCAACTTGCGAATCTCTTCGGCCACCACTGCAAAACCACGACCAGACTCCCCTGCTTGTGCAGCCTCTATAGCGGCATTGAGTGCCAACAGGTTAGTTTGAGAGGAGATGTCGGTGATTACCCCGAGCACCCTAGAGATTTCGGCAGAGCGTTCGTTGAGTACTTGAATCGACTCTCTAGTCTCAGATGAGTAGCTAGATATCCGCTCCATGTCTCCTACCACTGCCTTCACTATTTCTTTCCCACGCTCACTACTTTCAGTCCCTGATTTGGTGGACTTCATGACTGCTAGAGTCTTCTCTTCTAGGTTTCTAGCTGTAGCCAATGTATCCTCCAAAACTTGAGATACATTCTCTATACTCGACAATTGACGATGTGCCCCTGTGCTCATCTGTGTGATCGCACTCACGATTTCGTTGGTCGCACCCTCCATCTCCTTGCCCGAGCTGAGCATATCAGTAGACTGATTTTTGAGCGTATTGATATCCCCAGAAATCTGCACCAACAACGAAGCGATCTTTTCCAATGCAGCATTCAGATTATCAGCCAACACCTTGACGTCTCCAGACGCCTCGACATCATATCGTTTGGTCAAATCGCCATTCGCCATGGCTTGAGCCATTTCGGTCACTTTGAGCACAGGAGTCGAAATAGACAGCAACAGGTTATTGATCGATTCGGCCATCAACTTCCAATTGCCTCTCTTTCCTATCAACTCCATCCGTGTACTCAGGTCTCCCTGAGCCCCAGCAAGTGTGACCACCTCATTCGTATCCTGAATCAACCCATTGATCGCCTTAGAAAAATCTGCCCCCATGGTTGCCAATGCTGCACTTGCCGACTGATCACCTTCTTTTGCTTCCATAGAAGACTCTGCGGATATCACCTCCGAAGCGATCTCTCGGACTCGGTGCGTGACCTCCTTCATCTCCTCAAGCTGTGCATTGAGGTGATGATTGGATTCTATTCGCCTATCACTTTCTGATTTCAATCGGTATGAAGTCCAGACACTGATTAGCACACCTAACACAGCCAGCCCCATATGATACAAAAATGTAGAAAGAGTCACCTCATTTGTATTAAACAAGTACACATTGTACTGATCATTGCCCTGCATATACATGTAAAAGATGAACACGTGATGTATTGTCACAATCAAACCAAAAGGAATGTAAACCCTCCAGTCCTGAAACATAATCAATACAATCGGCAGTATGAAAAACCAAAAGTGCATTTCAAACAGACCATGCAGTTGTGCCACGAACTGCAGCATAAAAATAGCCATCACCGCCCCTGTCACTAACCGAACGACCAACTGGCCCGAAAAGAAAAAACGAGCCATCAAAAATAAGAGTACATTGAGTCCCCCTACTCCCAATCCAAACGCCCAAGTATCATAATGAAAGGAGATCCCCACTCCAAACAGAAATAAGCCAATGACTGCATATTGCATCGTGACCTCTGTCTTTTTACTAATTGTTTCGAATCCATTCGCAATTTCCGAATTCATAGTTTGTGTTTTTGAGTTTTCTAAATACTCTAAAAACGAACCACACACTTGTATCCTGACAAGCTTGGATACAAGGGCATCGGTTGGTCCTTAGATTGAACTTTAATGCCATAGCCGGGGCAGAAGTATCGATATCGGGCCAACGAAAAAAGTCAGTCCAATGGTATTATCTCCATCAAAAAACCAGGTCTTATCTCTATAGAATACAATTGCTCTTGGTGTGGAGTGATCCCGCACAGATCAAACACTTCACCTCATTGGTCAGAGATAATCCTCGAAAATTGAGGGAATTGGTACTTGTCCTTGAAACGAGAAAGCGATAAGGCACCTCTTGTCTTCGCCATCAGATAGAAATCTATTTCTTCTGCAGACAAATCCAACATGCCTTTCAAATGCATAATGCTTATTTTGGAATACTTACAGGTGGGGTCATGAAAATGTGCAAACACCGCTCTATCACCAGTCCGCACCCGAACTTTTCCAGTTCAAGACATCGTCTCCAGTTATAGAATGGCCGTACACTTCTAGTATTGAAGCGTATTGACACTCTTCTCTCCAAAACAAGTAGATATTGACGACACGATGAGACACATTGCCCTCTGTCACAATACTACGAACATGCTGCATTTCAAATTCTCCTCTCGCATGACCTACGACATAACTTGCCTCTTCAGATCTCACGATTGGATTTTTTTCTCTTTTCTCAAACAAACGCTTCTATAGACGTGAGCACCATACGATGCACTTACAAAAGCGACCAAAAAAACAATAGTAATTTGCTAACGATAGTTGGAGAGACAAGTACTATGCCAAACTTGCCTTATGAATTCTATATTCAACAATACTATTGAGCTCAAGCATAACCAGTGCTCCTTGCACCAAATCTTTGACCTCAATAATTTCATTCAATGTCAAAACAAGGATACGGTCCTTGTTGCAGAGTGGGATTATTTCCAAATCATTTTGAACCGAATCAGAAAGGAGCATTTCTTCAATATTGAAAGCATCCAATTTATACTTGAAAGCGATAAAAGAACAGACATTCATCCTGTACTCCCCTCCCTTGTATATCAAGTAAAAGCAGTTTTCACTGTCTGCCTGAATTATCTTTCCGTTATGTGATTCGTGTATCAAATGCATTGTGGGTGCAAATCTAATTTTTATTTAGATTCGTTACAAATTAATATTTAGATTTTGTTACTTTATTTGTATCATGTTTCTCCAATATCTTAGCAGAATGCTTCCTATAAAATCTATCCTACTTACGATATGTGCAATGGTTTGTGCACTTGTAAGTCAAGCTCAAACGGTCACATATTTGGGCAATGAAGGTGTATTGATCGAATATCAAGGTAAAAAAGTCATCATCGATGCTCTTTTCACTGACCCTACGGGGAAATTTCACACACCCGATTATGACCTTATGGATGACATCATTGCTGGAAAAAGCCCCTACGAGGGAGTGAACACTGCACTGGTTACACATACACACGCGGATCACTTTGATGCACCTAGTTATGTCAACTACCTCAAAAACAACAAAGATGCTCGGGTCATAGCTACACCACAAGCAGCAGATAGCATGCGCCTCAAAGCTGACGGCTATGATGAGGTCAAAGACCGAGTCAGCACCAATGTATGGACCAAAGGATGGAAAACGGATGTTGTGGACGATATGACCATTAGTAGCGCCTACACCCGGCATGCAGGCAAGGCATACGGCAAAATTCAAAACCAAATATTTTTGGTCACCATAGCAGACAAAAAGATATTGCATGTAGCAGACACACAAATGGATGTCCGTTACTTTGACGACCTCCGATTGATCTATGAGGAAATCGATTTGGCCATCGTCCCGTTTTGGTTCATGACCAATCTATTCGGTACTGAAATCATCGAAAAACACATCGCTGCTAAAAAAGTAGTCGGCATGCACCTCCCTACTTCGGGTAACGACAAAACGATAGAAAAAATCAACCAACAGATGCCAAGTGCGGAGGTATTCAGTGAACCTGGCCAAAAAATCAATTTCTAACTATTCCACGACAATTGGAAAATCCTGCCCTCTCGAGTAGGTGACTGGGTATTGAGGTCTTCCTTTGTATTTGGAAGAATACTCCGGCACCTGGTCATCTAGGTAGGACTTGAGTTCATAGATTGTGACTTTGCCATCTGCAGGTGCCCCATCTGCTGAACCGCTCAATGCTTCCAACAGTACATAGGTAAACAACCCATGCCCAAGTTCGGCAAACTCTGTAGCGTATTGCTCACTCCCTGATGCTGCCAAGATATGCACCCCTGTACTACGTGACAACTGCGCCATCGCCTTTTCCTCTTCTGCTCCGCGAGAAGCCAAAAGCTGCGTCGAGCTCCCTGATTGACACGCGTCGATCACAACCATTTGTTTCAATGCGGCAATATGAGCAAGCTTCACTTGCATGTCTCCAGCATGTATTGCATGCTCCTTGAGTTTTTTCTGATCGTACAAGCGTACATTCTCTGTAGGTATAAAATAAAAATCTCCATCTACTGTACTACCATGCCCCGCATAGTAAACCAACAACACATCTTCTGGCTTGGCCTGTCTCGCTACCTCATCTAGCACTTTATAGATATTTTCTTTGGAAGCCTCTGTATTGTATAGAGGGTACAATTTTAGATCATCATACAAATTCTTCCCCTTCTTTTTTATCAAATCAACAAAACCTTCGGCATCCTCTTTGGCATAATTCAAATTGAGAATCGGATTTTTATAGGTATTGATCCCAATCGCCACAACATGACAAGTGATTTGATCCACGATACCCTCATACATCACTTCACGCTCGATGATTTGGGATTCAATTCGCTCCTCACTAAACCCTGAAACTGATATCACATTTTTACCTGGAACCAGTCCAATACTCACATGTTTATAGAGTGATTTTCCATGGGTATCCGCATCCATCAACCCTCGTTCATTTCCCATGACTCTTTTGCCGTTGTGAAGTAATCGAAGTTCGTCGACCCCTCCACCTTGGTTGGTCAACTTGATGACTACATCGATCTCCTTGCTCGTAGGTCTTTCGCCAGGCTTTGGAGAGACAATCTCTACCGTTGGAGGAGGCGAATCGAGGAGTTTCTGCTTCAGATCAGAATCATAGTGTACATCTGCACCCAATTGGAGCGACTGCTCCAATATATCCGGTCGATAAAACTCCTCAAAAAATTGATCCAAGGCATAACTCTTCACGCCTTCTACAAAAAAAACATTCTCTCTCGCTGCTTCGGTCGCATCAAAGTATCCCCGACTAGATTTAGTCAACCAATCTCTTGCCCCCAAAAACACGTGCATGGCAATCTCCTTACCACTCTCTACGTCCCAATACCTCATCGTACCGTCCAAACTACTACTCACCAACACCCTATCGTCGTTGATAAACTGCACTCCGGTCACGGCTCCTTTGTGACCTACAAACGTCCTCCTTTCTTTACCTGTCTCCGCATCCCATAGTCGAACCGACTTGTCCTGTCCTCCCGATGCAATGTAGAGTCCATGTGTATCGTAGCTTACATCATAGACAGGCCCTTCGTGACCCGCCAATCGCTTCTTCTGAAACCCCGTCTTCAATTCCCAAAGCTTGATCAAACCGTCTTTGCTAGCAGTCAGTATCTCTTCGTCACGAATCTCAATATCCGTCACAATATCTCGGTGACCTATGTACTGTACAAAGGGCTCTCCAGTGTCCAATTCAACCAAACATAGCTTTTTATCCAAGCCCCCGACCAATAAATATTGATCATGGTATGCGAATGCCATAGTAAACGGCGAGCTATTGTCAAACCGATACGTATGCATGAGTGCTCCAGTCTCTACATCCCACACCATTGCTGTACCGTCCCAACTCCCTGATGCCAGATAGCGGCCGTTTTCACTCAGTACCAGTTCAAACACCAAATCTCGGTGTCCCTCAAAAACACGAAGCATTTCACCACTATCCACATCCCAAAGACGAACCACACGATCACCTCCTGCGGTAAAAACATGCTTGCTATTGGGGGCAAAAACATAATCTACGACGATCTTGTCATGCCCTTTGAGTTCAAGCTGAGACCGCCCACTATGGGTATCCCACAAAAAAGCAGAAGAATTATAATGCCCTTTAATGACTTTCTTTCCGTCAGGACTTATCAATACTTTATTACGAATCGATAGATATTGGTTCAAGTTCGAATGCCAATATGAATTCTTGCCAAACGACAAGCCTCGGTCATTTTCCATATTGAGATAGCCTCGATATTCTTGCAGCACGGTCCCTGTTTCCACATCCCACAGCTTTGCCACTTGGTCTTCCCCGTACGTGAGCAACGACTGGCCATCTGGACTCATGGCAATGCCAGTGAGATCTTCGGACGACTGACCAAAAACCCGAACCTGTACCCCATCCTTTCTCCACTGAACGACCTGCTTCTCATCACTAGCAAACACATATTTTTGACTCAAAGCCACGTCTTCATAATCATTGTCAATATTTCCATAAGACTCTAGCAACTCCCCGTTCATAAGATCCCATAAGGATACAGCTCCCGAATGAGCGACACTCGCGAGTTCGCTTTCACGAATGTCCAAATATGTCAGACACCCTCCGCAACTACTCGCTGAAATGTTGCGCAGCGTATCCGTCGGTTCTCCATCCAACACGCCATAGCGGATTACCTTGCCATCGTCATTGCCAGTGATCACCTCTACTCCCGTTGCCCCAAAAGCAACCAAAACCCCATACTGTGTCTTTTGAACTTTAAAATCTTGAAGAACTTGACTAGTAGCCAAATCTATAAGTTGAACCGTATGACTCCCCCCACCTACCAATATCTTGCTACCATCAGGGCTAAATCGGATTGAACTCACCCAATAATCAAAATTAAACTCCTGAACCTTCTCCCCTGTCATATAGTCCCAGACAATCAAAGACTTATCATCTCCAGCAGTCGCAATTTTCTCATCCTTTGGATGAAAATCAAGAGTTGTCACAGCACGAGAATGACCTGAAAAAGTGCGCAACTGCCTCCCAGTCGCAACTTCCCAAAGAATCACTGTCTGATCCTCACTCCCCGTCGCTAACAACTCTCCGCCTGGATTAAATGCTGCTGCAATGATAGGTGCTTCATGTCCACGTTGAAACACAGTCCTCATTTCCAAATCTTGTCCCCATGCTTGCTGCACACTCACCATGAAGACGAGTACAAGTGTCCGTATCATTCCTTTCATATCAACCAACCAATCCACACAACTGATACAACAAACGAGCACCTACGTTGGCATTCCATTGCTGATCATACTCTTGTGGTGCCACTTCGCACAAATCAAACCCAATAATCTCTCTACCAGATGCTTTGACCCTTTGAAGTAAGTAAACAGCCTCAGCATACTCTAGCCCTCCGGGCACAGGCGTCCCCGTACCCGAACACAGCATTGGATTGAGCCCATCGATATCGAAACTTACGTAAACCCGTTGAGGCAATTCCTCAACGATCGAATCACAAATTGACCTCCACGTCTCTCCTTCATACATTCTCGATTTGTTATTCTCATCAAAAAAGACCGCAATACGCTCTTTATTTTGATTTACAACCTCCATCTCTTCCTCACAAAAATCACGAATCCCGACTTGAACCAACTTTGTAATCTGACGGTGTTTCAAAGCATTGTACATAATCGATGCATGTGAGTGTTCGAACCCTTCGTAGGCTTCCCTCAAATCCATGTGCGCATCGATTTGTAGCACCCCATACTCTCCATAGGCTTCTACCAGAGCATCCATGTACCCAAGCGGTGTGCTGTGATCTCCACCGAGCAAACCGACTCTTTTCCCCTCTTGAATGAGCGCCAACGTTTCAGTTTTGACTCTTTGCCGCAAAGACTCAGTCGATGCATTTACTTTCTCAAGTAGTTCCTTTTCATTGGGAATAGCCCTTCCTCCTTCCAAGTAGGCTATATATGGTTTTATTTGTGCTCTCAGGATGTCACTTTTCGATTTGGTCTTGCCATCGAGGGGTGTCATCCATATGCCTCGCTTCCAAGGAGCCTCTCTGCCTGGCAAGTCCAGGTCCAACTGCACAGAGGCTTCCAATATCGATACCGGGCCATATGCCGTACCACTATGATACGAGACCGTAGCCTCCCAAGGCACCGAATACACGACGACTTCTGCTTCTTCCTTTTCAAACGGCAACCCAAACAGTGTTCCTCGTTTTCCGGGAGCACTAGGGTCATAGTTTTCACTATCTATTGACATTTAATCTAATTCTTTGGGACTGATATATTCTATGAGGTCGACAGTGTTTTGAGAAAACTCTGCCCAATCATCCTTTGCCTTGAGATGTACAATTCCCGCAGGCGCGACATTACCGATGATTTCGCCCGTGAGATACTCCGCCAAGAAACTAATCCCAGGATTGTGAGCAATAATAAACACCTTATTAAAATTATTTCCAAGCTCATTGATCACCCTCAATAGTATCCGAGTAGAGGCCTCATACAACTCCTCTACGATCATGATATTCTGTGCATCAAAACCAATCTGTTCCACTAGAAAACCACTTGTTTGTCGAGTCCGTAGTGCAGAGCTCACAAATATAGCGTCAGGTTGATGGTTGGCTGTTTTTAAGAATCTACCGACCTTGGAAGCGACGATTTCTCCGTCTGAAGTAAGGGGTCTTTCGATGTCCTTGATATCAAAATTTTCCGAATCTGCTTCCGCATGTCTAATCAAAAAAAGTTCCTTGCTCATGTTGGTTCGTTATTGTCTTGGAGTGGGCAAGATATTGAGAAATCTATTTTTAGTATTTGCTTAAATCATTTTTTTTTATTGAACTTTGGCGCATTCGAAAGTCAAAAACACTCATTCCAAAATGAACTTAGTTATAGTAGAGTCACCCGCGAAAGCAAAAACCATAGAGGGATATCTAGGTAAAGATTACAAGGTCACCTCTAGCTATGGCCATGTTCGAGATTTACAAAAAGGCAACAATGCCATCGATGTAGAAAATGGATTTGCACCAACCTACGAAGTCTCCAAAGACAAAAAAGATGTCATCAAGGAACTGAAGAAATTGAGCAAGGATGCAGAGACTA
The DNA here is from genome assembly GCF_002742335.1 of Reichenbachiella sp. 5M10. Classification (NCBI taxonomy): domain Bacteria; kingdom Pseudomonadati; phylum Bacteroidota; class Cytophagia; order Cytophagales; family Reichenbachiellaceae; genus Reichenbachiella; species Reichenbachiella sp. 5M10. Next base: position 3,081,682 of record NZ_MDGR01000007.1, read on the forward strand.
TCTACCTCGCGAGTGATGATGACCGTGAAGGGGAAGCAATCTCTTGGCATCTCAAAGAAGCCTTGAAGCTTAAAGACGAAAACACGAAGCGCATCGTCTTTCGTGAAATCACAAAGGGAGCCATCACCTCTGCCATCGAGCACCCTAGGGGTATCGATATAGACCTTGTCAATGCACAACAAGCACGTCGGGTACTCGATCGACTCGTTGGTTTCGAACTTTCTCCTATTCTTTGGAAAAAAATCAAAACAGGACTTTCGGCAGGACGAGTACAATCGGTAGCCGTACGATTGGTTGTTGATCGCGAACGTGCCATAGACAAGTTCAAGCCAGTTTCGGCATTCAAAGTGACTGCCTTATTTATTTTGGATCAAGGAAAAACTCTTGTCGCCGAATTGCCTACCAAATTCAAAAGTGAAGACGATGCCCTAGGTTTTGTCCAAGGTTGCGTCGGTGCACAATTCGAAATTGAAAACCTGGAGAAAAAACCAGGCAAAAAAACTCCTGCTCCTCCATTCACTACTTCTACGCTACAACAAGAAGCCAGTAGAAAGTTGGGATTCTCAGTATCTCGAACCATGAGTGTAGCCCAAAAGCTGTACGAAAGTGGTAAAATATCCTACATGAGAACAGACTCTCTCAATCTATCCGAAGAGGCAATGACTGCCGCTCAAGAAGAAATCAAATCGAGCTATGGAGACAGTTTCTCAAACCCAAGACGATACAAAACCAAAAATTCTTCAGCACAAGAGGCTCACGAAGCGATACGTCCCACCAATTTTGGACTACACACTGCAGGAGGAGACGATAGTGAAAAAAAACTGTACGATCTGATCTGGAAACGAGCCATCGCTTCACAAATGTCCGATGCTCAAATCGAAAAAACCATTGCAACTATCAACATCTCCACAAGAGCAGAAAAATTGCGCGCTTCAGGTGAGGTGATCAAATTTGAAGGCTTCTTAAAAGTCTACATCGAATCAAATGATGATGAAAACGATGAGCCGGAGCAAAAAGAAATGTTGCCCCCCTTGTCTGTTGGGCAGGCTCTTGATCTAAAAGAACTCAAAGCAAAAGAAGGGTTTACAAGACACCCAGCTCGATTCACCGAGGCAAGCCTCGTCAAACAGCTCGAAGAAATGGGGATCGGTAGACCATCAACGTATGCCCCCACTATTTCTACGATTCAGAAAAGAAATTATGTAGTCAAAGAAGCTCGTGATGGTCACGAAAGACACTACAAAGAAATCGTCCTCTCTGGAGAAAAAGTCTCAACCCTTGACAAAACTGAAATCACAGGAGCAGAGAAAAACAAACTTTTCCCAACAAACACTGCAATGGTGGTCAACGACTTTTTGGTGGAGCACTTTCCAAATGTCATTGACTTCTCCTTCACTGCCAACGTAGAGAAGGAGTTTGATGAAATATCTCAAGGCACCAAAACCTGGAATAGCATGATTGCTTCATTCTATGGTGATTTTCACAAAAAAGTCGAAACCACAGAACAAATAGAAAGATCCGAAATCGGAACGACTAGAGAGCTAGGAAACGATCCAAAAACTGGTCTACCGATCTATGCGCGACTCGGACGATTTGGAGCCATGGTCCAACTCGGCGACATCAGTGATGAAGAAGGGGCAGAAAAACCTCAATACGCGAGCCTCAAAAAAGGTCAATTTCTTGAAAGTCTAACCTTGGAAGATGCTTTGGAACTATTCAAACTGCCAAGACAAGTTGGGGAGTTTGAAGACAAGGTGATGACCGCAGCTATCGGAAGATTCGGCCCCTACATCAGACACGATGGCAAGTTCGTATCCATTCCAAAAGAAATGGACCCTCTTCAGATCACAGCAGACGAATCCATTGAATTGATCTTAGCAAAAAGAAAAGCTGATGCAGAGAAGTTTATCAAAGCCTTTGATGAAAACCCAGAAGTTCAAGTACTGAATGGGAGATGGGGTCCGTATATCAAATTTGGCAAGAAGAATGTAAAGATCCCTAAGGATACTGATCCAAAAACTTTGACATACGAAGACTGTGTAGCATTAGAAAAGAAAGCTCCAGAGAAAAAAACAAGGAAGAAAAAATAATTTCTCTTCCTTGAGTCATTTTATTATTATTCCAACAAATCCATATCTCTGATTAGAATTCTTCTTCGATCAAAGTTAATTATGTTTTGCTCTTTGAGATGATTCAAAGTAGTTGTCACAGTTTGTCTTGAAGTCCCTGTAAGACTTGCAATATCTTTGTGCGTGAAATTATTTTTGATTAAAGTTTCAAACCCGACCTTCTGACCATTCTCCAAAGCTAAATCCCTCAAAAAATCAACTACTCGAGTACGTGAATCCTTCGACGTGATAGACTCCAATCGTTTCTCAAGACTTTCCAGTTTCTTAGTTAAGATATTGATTACCTTTTGGTTCAGTTGAGCATTTTGCCTTGAAGCCTCCAGTACATCCTCTACGACAAACACCTTCACCTTTGTATCTGCAGTGACAGCCTGTGCGTACTCCGTACGAATTTCCTCTCCAGACAGAGCCTTCTCTCCAAAAACACTCCCAGGGTTCAAGATGGATTTCACCACCTCTTTCCCCGTGCCGTCAGATTTAGCAATCTTGACACTCCCTTGTTCTATTAAATAAATACAATCTGACACCTGACCATTTTCGTAGATCAATTTATCCTTTGCATAATCCAAAACCGAAGAAGGGATATTTGACAAAACATCTTCCGTCACCATCTCAGCTGTATTTCTCTTAAAACCAGTAAGCAATTGCTCGTTGTGTGTTATATTTTTTTCGATAATCATTTTCTCGTCGTTTGTAGTCGTTCACAAAAAATATCCTTCTAGATTTAATTCCCATTTGACTCAATATTGACACATCATCTGTATGAGAACTCTCACATGGGATCTATATTTGCCCAAGATTTTACTTTCCAATGTATTTGTACCTAAAGGCTACCCACATCATTTTTATCGTCACTTGGTTTGCAGGCCTGTTTTATATGGTTCGTCTGTTTATTTACTCTACTGAATCTCAAGCAAAAAGCGAACCAGAAAAATCGATACTAAGCAAACAAATGCTCCTCATGCAGAATCGCCTGTGGTATATTATCACATGGCCATCAGCTGTGCTTACGCTATTTTTGGGTGGATGGTTGGCTTATTTGATGAATTACTGGCTACAACCATGGTTTCAAATCAAGCTTTGCTTAGTTGTTGGGCTATATGGCTATCACCTGATCTGCGGCAGACTTCATCGCCAAATGACTCAAGGTATCTATCGCTACAGCTCTAAACAATACCGCATTTGGAACGAGGTAGCCACTCTTTTCTTATTCGCCATTGTATTCGTAGTAGTTCTCAAGAGCAGTTTCAATTGGATTTGGGGAGTATTGGGAATTATCGCACTCGGAGTTCTACTAATGGGTGGAATTAAACTATACAAAAATTTAAGAAAAGATGACTAACCCCATAATACAGCGAAATGTTTTCCTTTTTATAATAGGGATATGCTGCTACGCTTGCACTACCACAAGCCCTAAAAAAAACTTACCAGTCTTAGGACGACCTGAGATTGTCACACAGTTCATCAACGGAACAATACAAACGGACACCCTACCACACCGTGTTGCCAATTTTCAGCTACTCAACCAAGACAGCGTACTCATCACCAATGACTCGCTGCGTGACAACATTTATGTGGCAGACTTTTTTTTCACCTCCTGCCCTACGATATGTCCAGTCATGAAAAAACAACTGCTGCGAGTCTATGATCAATACCATAATGACAACCGCTTGAAAATAGTATCTCATACCATTGACCCAAACTACGACAATGTCAACGTGCTCGCTGAATACAGTCAGGCGTTAGGCGTAGACAGTGATCACTGGCTCTTCCTCACTGGCAACCAAGACTCCATCTATCAATTGGGCGAAAAAAGCTACATGGTGACTGCTGGGTCTGACGAGGAGGCTCCAGGAGGTTTCATTCATAGCGGTGCATTTTTGCTGGTAGATCGAGAGCGTCGTATCAGAGGGGTATACGATGGTACCATGGAAGAACAAGTTGATCTACTATTGTCTGACATCAATATATTACTCAATGAAGAATATAAATAAGTTCGTCTCCTTATTTATAGTACTCTTGGCTCTATCCTTAGGATCATGCAAACATAGTAATCCTGAGGAAATCAAACTGCGACAATATTTGATCCAAGGAGAGCAGCTCTATAGACTTCATTGTGCCAACTGCCATCAAAATGATGGCAGTGGTCTTGGTCTACTCATCCCCCCGATCGATTCCGCCTTTATACAATCCAACCTCGAGCTAAGTATCTGTGCCATCAAACATGGACTCACTGGTCCAATCTCAATCAACCACAAAACATATGATGGAGAAATGCCAGCCAATCCACGGCTCACCTCCTTAGAAATTGCCGAAATCATCACCTTCATAGACGTCAATTGGGGCAAAAAGAAGGGAATAACGACCATTTCAACGGTTGAAAAAAGTCTAAATCTATGTAAATAGGACATTCATCCAATTTTACCCATCACTCATTCGACAAATCTCACCATTAGTCGATTGATCCATTGAAGGATCGTATTTATCGAAAGAATTCTCAGCTAAATAACTACAGCCCTACATTTACTTCCAAGTAAAAAACAAAATTCCTCTTGGAAGTAATTTTCACCTAAAACCTGTGGTCATGATCTTTTCATTTATTTTATTCCCAATAGTCATATTTACCATCTCCTATTTTAGATACAAAAACATGCTCTCCAAAAACGGGTGACGTGCAGTAAATATGACAAAAAGCAGATGCTCAAATAAGACATGTTTACTCACAAAGGACAAAAATGAAATTGGTAGTTTTATTTACTCATTGTAGTACGTAGAATTATTATTGAATTGTATTAATATTGTATTGGATGAATTTTAGCCACCACCAAAAGTAAAATTCTGAACACAACATTTATGCAAATTTTAGATATCCTAGCCCTGTTTATTTTTCTCGCAGGGGTCTTTATCTACATCAACACCTACTATCTAAAACTCCCTTCTTCTGTTGGATTGATGATATTAGCATTGGGGCTGTCTATTGCGTTATTAATACTCAATGAGTTGATCCCAGAGTTTAAACTAGGCACAGAACGTATACTCAAGGACTATGACTATCATGAGGTCCTCTATCAACTTGTTTTGAGTTTCATGCTCTTTGCGGGGGCTTTACAGATTGATTTCAAAAAATTAGCAGAAGAACGTGCTCCTGTACTCATACTGGCACTATTGGGCGTACTAATCTCTACAGCCATTGTAGGCACTGGTGTCCACTATTTACTAGACTGGATTGGGCTCGAACTAGACTTGATGTATTGTTTGGTTTTTGGAGCCTTGATATCTCCTACCGACCCAATAGCTATTACATCCACCATAAGAAAATACAACCTCTCCAAAAACCTAGAAACTAGAATGGCAGGAGAGTCATTATTCAATGACGGAATTGCTGTGGTATTGGCCTTGACTCTTTTGGATCTGGCACACTCAGGAGAGGATCATTACATTGGGCCCATTGATATCCTCTGGGTATTTGGTACTGATATCATTGGAGGAATCATTATAGGTCTCTTCCTCGGTTATTTAGGTTACCGCTTGCTCAAATACATAGACAATGACGAGGTAGAAGTGGAAGTACTCATGACCCTTGCGCTAGTCATGGCTGGCACACAACTTGCCGAGTTCACCCATGTATCTGCTAAGCAAGCAGTGGTAATCATGGGGCTTGTCATAGGAAATGAAGGCAAAAGTGGGCATGTCACCAGTGCCGCTGGAGATTACGTTTTCAAGTTTTGGTACTTGATCGAAGAAACGCTTAATGCTATGCTTTTCGTTTTGATAGGTTTAGAAATGCTGATCATCCCTCTTCGTTTTGATTATTTTGCCGCTGGGCTATTCGCTTTCATCATTGTATTGTTTGCACGATATGTAAGTGTAGGCGTCCCGATTGCCGCCATGAGCCCCTTTCGGAAATTCGAAAAAAACACCATCAACGTCTTGGCTTGGGGCGGTTTACGTGGAGGCATCCCCATTGCATTATCACTGTCCCTACCGGATTTCGAAGGAAAAGACATCATCATCACTATGACTTATACCGTAGTGGTATGTTCTGTGCTCTACCAAGGACTAACTGTCCCTTATCTCATGCGTACGACCTTTACCGAAAAAAAACTCAACAAGAGCTAAACCAAGCTTTATAAACAGGTGACACCTCTGTCGGGAACTCGTTCTATGATAAAACTTCAAACATTGAATTGATTTTTCAATGAAGGTTTGCATTGACCAACTTAGGAATTATCATTGTAAAAAATTCACCGATGAGTCCTTCATACAAAACATTCTTACTGGCCATTTGCATGGTACACAGCCTTTCCTGTTGTGACAAAAGCAACAAAGAGACGGCATCCAAACCACTTAGAAAGACACAATACGCCAAAGTAATTTCTCCGGAAAACAACAGTACATTTGCTTTAGGTGATGAGATTGAATTTCTCATTCGCCCACAACAGGAAGGCATAGAAATTGACTCAATAACTGCACAACGAGAGAGCAAAAACATATTCTCCTTTGAATCAAATCATACCGGGGTATGGAAAACTAAAAATCAGACGGTAGGTTCTCATGCGATCATATTGACCATCTACTTGAATAATCAAACCATCGAACGTCGCATTGTTAATCTCAAACTACTAGCCAAGTCCGCTCCTCAAAGCTTAACTTACCAACTAATCAATAGCTACCCACACGATCCCACATCGTATACCCAAGGTTTGATCATGGAAAATGGGGTTTTGTACGAAAGTACTGGACAGCAAAACGAATCCAGTGTCAATCACATCGATATTCAATCTGGTCAACAAATCAAGCAATTTGACTTAGAACCAAAGTACTTCGGTGAGGGCATTGCTATCAAAGGAGACAGTTTGTATATGTTGACGTATAGAGCTCAGAAGGGCTTTATTTTCGATAAAAACACTCTGTCCCCTATTGATGAGTTTTACTACCACAACGCAGAGGGCTGGGGCTTGACCACTATCAATGACGACACGCTAGTGATGAGTGACGGCAGTCACAAGCTATTCTTCAAAGACCCAAACGGTTTCACAGACTTACGTATTGTAGAAGTTTACGACAACCATGGCCCGATCGATTTTCTCAATGAACTCGAATATGTGAATGGGAAAATATTTGCCAATCGCTACTTAACGGACAAAATCTACATGATTAACCCTACAAACGGCCAAGTTGAAGGTGTATTGGACCTATCTGGTATTTTAGATCTTCAAAATTATCACGAACGCATCGATGTTTTGAATGGAATCGCCTACAACAAATTAACCAAAACGTACTATATTACTGGAAAATGGTGGCCAAAACTATTTGAAATTGAAATCCTAAATCAAGAACAAGTGCCGATATGAGTTTAGAAGAAACGACCCAAAAAGTGGCTTCTCTCGCCGAAAAGAAAGGTGGAAGTATTGGCAAGAAAATCAAGTTCAGGTTCGATGAAGGAGTCATTTCACTCGACGATAGTTCCAATCCGACAAAGGTCACCAATGAAGACGACTATGCAGACTGCACAGTCAAAGTAAGCCTTGAAAACTTCAATAAGTTGATGAATGGGGAGATGAATGCCATGGGGGCATACATGATGGGAAAAATCAAAATAGAAGGTGACATGAGCGTTGCGATGAAGTTATCCAACCTATTCTAGTCGAATACCCCTTTTATTGTTTATACTTCCTTGACCCAAAAGTGAACTAAACAACAGATTAACCTTTAGGTGTGATTGTCTTTCATATCAAACTAACAAATGTTAGCTTTATATGGATTCTTTTTATCTAAACTGTTAGAGTTATCAAGAAGTCAAAGAAACAAATCATCATTGAAGAAGCCGCACGACTGTTTCGAGAGAAAGGGTACGTAGCGACTACTATGCGTGATCTCGCCTCAGAAGTCGGCATGGAGGCTGCCAGTCTCTACAACCACATCAAATCCAAAGAAGAGATTCTCAATGAAATCTGCTTCTCCCTGGCCAACACCTATGGGGCCAAAATGGATGAAGTGTACGCGACAAGTGATACACCGATAGAAAAAATAAAGAAGCTCATTGCGCTACATATACAAATCAACTCCATGAGCTCACCTTTGGCGACAGTCATGAACGACGAGTGGAGACACTTGACCGAGCCTTGTAAATCACAGTTTTTAGAAAAAAGAAAACAATATGAACGTCGCTTCACAGATATCATTGAAGAAGGGATCAAACGTGGAGAAATCAAAAATGTAGATTCGAAAATCGCACTTTATACCCTGCTATCTTCTGTGCGCTGGCTACAACACTGGTATCACGCCAATCGCGAACTAGACGTGACAGACATCAAAGGCAATATCATGGAAATGTTCTTCGCAGGACTGATAGAGAATCAATATGAATGGAAAAATTAACCTCTCTGTACGTGAAGGCATAGCCTCTATCACTTTTGGCCACCCCAAAAGCAATGCCCTACCTGCTGCCCTACTAACGAAACTCTCACGTACACTCACTGAAGCGGGAGAAAACCCTGCGATCAAAGTCATCCATCTGCAAAGTGAAGGGACAAAAACATTTTGTGCTGGAGCGAGCTTTGACGAGTTGCTCAATATCTCCACTGCTGCTGAAGGCAAGCGCTTCTTTATGGGCTTTGCCCACGTCATCCAAGCCATGCGCAAATGTCCCAAATTCATTCTGGTATCTGTACAAGGCAAAGCTGTAGGTGGTGGAGTAGGCATAGCTAGTGCAGCAGACTACTGTCTGGCATCCGAGACAGCCTCCATCAAACTCAGCGAGCTATCCATCGGAATCGGCCCCTTCGTCATTGAGCCGGCTGTAACAAGAAAAATAGGCCCCTCAGCCGTAGCTCAACTCAGCCTAACACCAACTACTTGGCAACCGGCCGTATGGGCCAAAAACAAAGGGCTATACCATGAGGTTTTCACCACCCCAGAAGCTATGCTTGAGCAATCTCACCAGATGGCAAGAGAACTGACCCAATACTCTACAACTGCCATGTCCGAAATAAAAACCATGCTATGGAGTGGAACAGAGCATTGGGACCAGACACTAGAAGAACGAGCTCAAATTAGTGGGCAACTCGTCCTTTCTCAAAAATGTCAAGAAGCTCTCTTAAAATTCAAAAAAGTACGCAAAAACTAACTACTTTTAAACTGAGTAGAGTCAAACTCTACGCTAGTAAGTCAACCCATATCGTTAGAAAACACACCCGCATGTTTAAGCATCTCTTTCTCCTTATATTCGCTCTGATGACATCACTATCTTCATTCAGTCAAATGGCAACTGCCGATGAAATAGAGCTCATCCTTGAAAGACACAACTTCTGGAGAGCAGAGGTCGGTGTAGGGGAAATAAAATACTCTGACACCCTCGCGGCTGTTGCCAACCAATGGGCGATCCAATTGCAAAAAAACGGTTGTGGTTTTAGTCATAGCCAAAACGCCTATGGTGAAAATTTATTCAGAGGGACTCAGGGCTACTTCACTGTAGGAGATGCGATCGATGCATGGGGCAATGAGAAGAAAAACTACAGTTATTCCAAAAATAAATGTGATGCCGGAAAAGTCTGTGGACACTATACTCAAATCGTATGGAAAAACACTACCGAGGTAGGCTGTGCCAAAAATGTATGTGACGGAAATGTCACTTGGGTATGCAACTACAGTCCTCCTGGAAACTACGTCGGACAAAAACCCTACTAAGCGACCTTGGTACTCTTAAGATAGAGCTGCCAATCCTTGCGAATTTCACCCATTGCATCTTTGAGAAACATCAAATAGCTAGGCCTAAAAGGCTGCTTATTCAACTTCATCCCTGTATGCTCTAGGTTTCTATCTCCTTTCTTAGAATTACAGGACTGGCATGCCGTCACTAGATTATTCCAAACGGATTTACCCCCTTTAGATCGAGGGATCAAGTGATCTATCGTCAAATCTTCCTTGACACCACAATACTGACACATGTTTTGGTCTCTTTTGAAGAGGTTCTGCCGAGTGAGTACCACTCCACGAAATGGCACATGAATATAACGATTGATCTTGATCACTGTTGGTCTCGGAAAACTACGAGACACGCTCCTCATCGAAGAGGTATCATCTTGCTCGAGAAGTTCCGCCTTTTCCAAATAAACCAACAGGAAGGCTCTAGTAACCGTACAGATGGTCAATGGTGAATAATCTTGATTCAAGACAAGTACTTTGCTATTCATTGCGACATATTTTACAAACAATTGATATACAACCCTTTATTTGTAATATAAGTAGGAATAGGCTTTTATACCAATCGAATAAATCCCCTGAATCAAATATCCTTCAAAACACGCCTTACTACCCAGTCCTCTGCATAAGCCTCTAAAGTAGATACTGTTTTAACTTCACCATCCACCAGTCCTACATATTTAGACTTATTCAAGAAGATCAAAGCCAATGGCCTGCCCGATATTGAGTAACACACATCTCCAGAGACAGCCTCCCCCAGTCCCTTGACTTCTCTTCCTCTTTTGGACTGCTCCACAACATGGCGAGGCAATTGATACCCACACAACTTAAAAACCTGCTGCACAAATCCCCCTTCGTCAATACCAAACGGTGTTTTGCCTCCGAGCAAATAAGGCGCATGCTCAAACTTGCGTACTTCCTCTCTCAAAAAATCAAAATCACGTCGCTGGGACAGGCTTTTGGAGGATCCGTTGTAAGCAATCTGTTCTTCAAGTTTGAACAACTCACTGGTCGTGATCGGTAAAATACTCCCAAGAACAATGTGTACACTTTTCTTTTGAAAAAATATCGTACTGCTCAAATCGGTACAGACTTTGTAATCCGAGAGACCAATTTGACGAAAATACTCTTCGCTAATTGCCGTATGGTGATTTTGAGGAATCCAACCTCTGGATTGATCACTCACAAGCTCTATGTACAGCCAATGGTTCTCTTCATTGAGGATTTGATAATGCTCACCAAAAAGTAGTTGGGATAGCATTGCTGACTCATGAGAGGGTTGTGCTCTCATCGGGACAATCGCCAAGCGACAAATCCCTTTAGGTTGTTGGTTCATTTTTTAATACCTGTTTCGTTCCAGCTCTCTTTTTACATCTTTGTCTTTTATGCTGCTACGCTTGTCATGTATTTTCTTTCCTTTGGCCAAGGCAATCTCCATTTTCGCAAATCCTCTCTGATTGATGTACAGCCTCAGTGGTATCAACGTCAATCCCTTCTCTTGGGACTTGGTTTGAATCTTGTCTATCTCCTTCCTATTGAGGAGCAACTTTCTCTCTCTCAACGGGTCATGATTATACACCGTACCCTGCTCGTACACAGAAATATGCATCCCTTTGATAAACATCTCATCGTTGGACACAAAGCAATATGCCTCTTGCAAGCTCGCCTTACCTTCTTTGATTGACTTTATTTCAGTCCCTTTCAAAACTAGCCCTGCGACATATTTGTCTATAAACTCATATTCGAAGCTCGCCTTCTTGTTTCGAATATTGACATCATTTGAAAATCTAGTTTTGCTCATCCTATTGTATACTAAAGTTATGCCATTTGGGCATTTATGCAATCAATCTCACACGAAATGCCTCTAGCATTCTAATTCTTCTGTTAAAATTTCATTCGAGGCATAGGAGACACATGCATATCTGCATAGTCCTGTCCCAAACTCTGGTAGTAAGCTGTCATCGCAATCATCGCTGCATTGTCGGTACAATACTCAAACTTTGGTATATACACCTTCCATCCCTTCTCTGCTCCTATACCTTGTATGGTACTACGAAGTTCACTATTGGCAGACACTCCTCCTGCTATGGCGATCTCATGGATACCCTCTTGTTCTGCAGCTCGTACGAGCTTTTCCATCAACATCGCAATCAGACACTTCTGTATACTAGCTGACAAGTCATTTTTATTCTTCTCTACGAAAGCCACGTCTTTTTGTGTATTGTTTTGGACAAAATACAAAAATGACGTTTTGATCCCACTAAACGAATAATCCAAATCAGGCATTTCTGTTTTCGAAAATTCAAACCGATTCGCATCACCTTCTTTGGCTAGTCTATCAATGATCGGACCACCTGGATAGGGAATCCCCATGATTTTGGCACATTTGTCAAACGCCTCCCCTACTGCATCGTCTTGCGTCTGACCAAGCACAGTCATATCTAGATAATCATCCACCCGCACAATCTGCGTATGCCCCCCACTCACTGTCAAGCATAAAAAAGGAAACGACGGCTGAGGTTCTTCTATGAAATGTGCCAAAACATGAGCCTTCATATGGTTGACAGCCAACAAAGGAACTCCCAAACCCAATGCCAAAGACTTGGCAAAAGAAGAACCTACCAACAAGGCCCCCAACAACCCAGGCCCTTGAGTAAAGGCCACCTCTGTCAACTGATTTTTGGTCACTCCTGCAACTGCCAATGCCTCCATCACTACCGGTGCAATTGCTTGCTGGTGAGCACGAGAAGCTAACTCGGGCACTACCCCTCCATACTTGCTATGTATGGCCTGCGTCGCAATCACGTTGCTTTTGATCCTACCGTCCACACATACGGCAGCAGAGGTCTCATCACACGACGACTCTATTGCCAATATCACTTTTTTCATAGTATACATCTTCAGTTATCCGAATTACAGGCTGATCCCTATATGCGACAGCAAAGTTGAAAATAAAATCAATGTAATCAAGACATAGAGTTTAAAATAGGTACCATAATTGTTTTGGCATTTCAAAGTACATTTGCACAGGATCACTCAGATGGAGAAAAAAAGTCATGTAGAAGGCGGAATACTGCTACACGGGATTGCACGCATAGTTGTGTGGATTCCCGTAATGATATTCAGTACGTTTTTGGTGGCATTTGCCTTTTTTCAAGTTCCCAAAATCCAAACCAAATTCATCAATTCGGTCATCCATCAAATCTCTTCGAATACCAGTTTCGAGATAGAAGTGGGCCACATCAACCTCACGTGGTATGACAAAATGCTCGTAAAAGATCTCCGAATCTACGAAAAAGAAACCGACAGCACGCTCATCGCTGCTCAAGAAGCCCGAATCAACATCAGCCTACTTGACCTAATTCTAAAACGAACACTTCATGCCGAAACTCTAGAACTAACGACCCCAAGCGTACACTTGATCAAAAAAGGAGATTCATCCATGGTCAACATTTCTCAGTTTGTCTATGAACTACGTACATTCCTAAAAAAGGAAAATCAAGGTGCTAAACCACTGGCCGTATACCTAGAACGAGTAGAAATCAACAATGGCAACTTTTCGTTCAATGACATGAGGCAGGACAGCACAAAGCAAGGCAAAGACGTCTATCACCTGCAATTCAAAGATATCCTCTCTACGCTGAGCAATTTCACCATAACCAACGACACCCTCAACCTTGAGATAGACCGAATGCGAGCTAGTGATCCGGCTGACCATTTCAATATTAAGTCTTTTTTTGGCAAACTGCGTCTCTCCCAACAAGACCTCAGCATCTACGAATTTCTACTCAAAACCGATAAAAGTCAAGTCGGAGATTCGCTTCATTTTGCCTACAGCAAGCCTTCCAACTTCTCGTATTTCGCAGATAGTATTGAGTTCTACGGAAATTTTCAAAGATCAAAAATCGGTCTAGAAGAACTCTGGCTACTCAACCCCAAAATCCCGGAAATCCATGAAGTCATCAGCCTATCAGGAAACATACATGGCAAGGTAGGCCGTCTCAAAGGAGAAGATCTTGACATACGTTTTGGAGAACGTTCTCACCTAAGAGGTGAAGCCAGTTTCTACGGCCTACCTATCATCAAGGAGACATTCATGGATATCGACCTCAAAAATTCGGTCATCGTACCCTCAGATATCAGTCGCTATCTCAACGACGAAACCAAACAAAAAATGAATACACTTGGAGTCACTCAGCTAGATGGTAGTTTCATGGGCTTCACATCAGATTTTGTAGCTAGAGGCAATTTCTACTCTGAAGCGGGTCATATCAACACCGATCTCAACTTCAAAATCAACCCAGACAAAATCCCTACCTACTCAGGGGAATTGGCTTTTGATGATTTTGATCTGAAAGCACTGTCTCCAGGCTCTACCTATCTTGGAAAAATCACCATGAACGGGAACATCGAAGGTTTAGGTTTTGAAAAAGAAAATGCCAATTTCACACTTCAAGCGAATATCGACTCGGTCGAGATCAGACAATACAACTACCAAAACATCACCACTTTCGGCTACTTCGAAGATCAGATTTTCAAAGGAAAACTAACCATCACAGACCCAAACCTAGCCTTTAGGGGAGACATGGATATCGATCTTCACCAGGATGTCAATAAGATTGACATTACTGCAAAGTTGGATTCCATACACCTTCATAAATTAGGTCTCACCACAGAACCGCTAACACTTGGCTCGCGGATAGACATAGACATGAAGGGCCTCAAGACAGACGATCTCAAAGGATTCATCAACCTCTACGACAACCACATTTATTACCGCCACAAACCGCTGCAAATCGACTCTATCAAGTTTCTATCCACGGCCATTGGAGACAATCGAATCATGCACATCGAAACCGATGGCCTAACGGGACGAATAACAGGTCAATACAAAAACAGCAGCTTATTTTTAGCCGCCAACAATTTCGCCAAAGAACTCTGGATGTACTCCAATCCTGACAGCTTGCAAATGAACCAGTACTACAAGGAAAAGTCAGCAACACCCTTGGATTCTTTTGAAGCAGACATCACTCTCAACCTCTGGGATCTCAACCGCTTTGTCACTCCTTTTTTTCCTGATTTCTACCTCTCGCCTAACGTACGAGTAGATGGTACTTTCACACAAAACTCAACAACCATACTAAGTCTTTTCACAGAGATTGATACGCTCAGCATACAAGACAACTACCTATCCTACAATGAAATAGACCTAAACATATCAAAAGAAACCTACGAACGAGATGTCCTCGCCTCCATCTATGTAGAAAGTAAAAAACAAAAATGGATAGACAAGTATGAGTCGCAAAACCTCATTCTAGACGCAGTTTGGTATGAGCAGAACATGGAATTGTACTTCAATATCGATCAAAACGAATACAACAACAGCTTTCAAATAAACTCAAACATAGAGTTTCGAGGCAGTGAAATTTATGGTCAACTCCAGCCTTCAAAAATAAAAATCCTCAATCAACCATGGCAATGGGCAGAAGACAATCACATTGTATACAAAGACAATGAATGGAGTTTTTCGAATCTTCAAATCCACAACAACAAAGAATCAATCCAAATCAATGGCGACTACTCCTATGATCCAAACAAGCAGCTCAACATCGCAGTAAACCAATTCAGCTTTGTCAACCTACAGTCTCTTTTCCAAACTGAGATTCAGGGCACACTTGACGGTATTGTAAAAATAAAACGACTAGAAGAGGAAAACCTCATAGAAAGTGACCTCTCTGCCACAGACATCATGATCGAAGATTTCCTTGTCGGGAATATTTATGGTGTTTCTCGATGGGAAAACCAAAACAAACGGCTCTCGGTAGATTTTCATTTGATTCGAAATGAAGACAAAAAAATTGGGATCACAGGTTACATCCTCCCATACAACAGTCAAAACCAGCTCAATCTCGATGCAGAATTTGAGAACACCAACATGAAAATCCTAGCACCGGTTTTCCAAAACAGTGTAGAAGACATCAGTGGATTTGCTGATGCAAAACTCAAGATCAAGGGTAGTCTAGGCCATCCTGAAATATATGGAGACGGACGTATATATGATGGAGCTGCTACTATCACTTACCTCAACACACACTACAAAGTAAATGGTGGAGTCACATTCGACAAAAATAAACTGCAATTGAAACAAGTAGAACTCAAAGACAATGAAAACAACCTGGCTTACCTCACGGGAGACCTGACCTTTGATGGACTCAAAAAACTCGATCTCAATGTCACAGGCACATTCAAAAACTTCAAATTACTCAACACCACGGCAGTAGACAACAATGCCTACTATGGTACGGCACACGGCACTGGACGAATTCATTTTGGAGGAAACAAAGACAACATCATCATCAATGCAAGTGCCAAAACCAACAAGGGTACGCGCATAGCCATCCCAGTCAGCAAGGCCTCCAGTTATGACATTGAACAACAGGAATATATAGAATTTGTCGATCTGACTGACGAAAAAGTCGTCGAGTCCATAGAAAATGTAATGGAAAGAGAAGCCGAAAAAATCAAAGGCGTTCAATTACAGTTTGATATAGAGATGACCACTGATGCCTATGTAGAACTCATCTTTGATATCAAATCTGGTGATATCATCCGAGGCAGAGGGGATGGCAATATTGTGCTGCAAATCAACTCAGATGGAGATTTCAACATGTTTGGCGATTTTGAGATTGATGACGGAGGGTACAATTTCACATTATACAACATCATCAACAAAGAGTTTGACATCAACAAAGGAAGCACCATCGCATGGTACGGCGACCCTTATGAAGCTCAACTCAACATCAAGGCCCGGTACAGACAGCTGGCCTCTCTATCTCCTCTCTTGGCTCCTTATCTGGACGAAGAGCAAATCAACACACCCGAAGCGCGAAAAAAATACCCTTCCATTGTCAACCTAAAACTAACTGGAGACCTACTCTCTCCTCAGATCAAGTTTGGTATAGACATAGAAGACTACCCCGACCACATCTCAATCGTCTCCGAAACCAACTCTACCAATCAAAACTTAGAATCCATCATCAGTGCATTCAAGGCCAAACTCGCAAGCAACGAACAAGAAATGAATCGTCAGGTTTTCAGCTTGTTGATACTAAGAAAGTTCTCCCCTGAAAATAGCTTTGAAGTCAACTCATCATCTATCGGCAGTAGTTTGAGCGAATTCGTTTCCAATCAGCTCAGCTACTGGGCGACTCAAGTAGACGAGAATTTAGAAATAGATGTGGACTTAGCAGGACTGGATAACGATGCCTTCAACACCTTCCAACTCCGGCTCTCTTACACCTTTTTGGATGGGCGCCTTAGAGTCACTCGAGGCGGTGGGTTGCCCAATGAAGAAACTAAAAATGACATGTCAGTCATCATTGGAGACTGGACAGTCGAATACCTCTTGACTTCAGATGGCCGTTTGAGAGCTAAAATGTACAGTCGATCCGACCAAAACGACATCAACAGTACTACAGGTTCTAACGGGATAGAAACTGGCTTCAGTCTCCAGTATGTCCGTAGTTTCGACGAGCTCAATCAAATACTTGTTGATTCTCGAAACAAAAACAGAAATGACAAACCCAAAGAAAAATCCCCCACTCCCCAGGGAGAAGCAATCAAAGAAGAAGACGAATTATTATAAGTAAATTGTATGATATAAGACAAACCCTAACCCCATAATCATGCAGCTCAATAAATTCATGAAAACGTATGCAGAAGAGGTCAACGGAAATTTTTCTGAATACGATCCTTCCCGCTCTGTCATCGTTATCCCATTAGCCAACGATCGATTCCAAGCTGTAGTAGCCGCAATGGATGCCAATGAACAAATCATAACCCTCTCCTCCAAAGTGTGCATCGCTGATGAAAAGATCAAATTCAAAGACTTGTTAGAACAGAATCACGCTACTACCTACGGCAAATTTGTGATCGACAATGGTTTCCTCAAAATAGAGTCTAAACACAAAATATCCGAAACCTCAAATGACACCTTCAAAACCATACTTCAAGAAATCGCCAACCTCGCAGATACATGGGAGATGAACTTGACAGGAATGGATATTTTCTAAGTAGGGTAATGGTCTATCCATCCATATATGACTACATTTGTATCAATAGGTCGCCTTATCGTTCCGATTGTATCGGAAAGGAAAGTCCGGGCAACATAGAGCATCGTACTTCCTAACGGGAAGCTTTTGGCGAGAGCCAGGGGAGATAGTGCAACAGAAAGAATACCGCCTATCTATCAAGGCAACTTGACAGATAGGTAAGGGTGAAATGGTGGAGTAAGAGCCCACCGGTCATGCAGTGATGCAGGACGCATTGTAAACCTTACGAGTTGAAAGATCAAATAGGTCCTGTAGAAGCTGCTCGCTTCGTTCTCCTCGGAGTAAACAGGATGGGTAGATCGTTAGATTGTGTCAGCAATGGCAGAGCTAGATAAATGATAAGGGTCTCGATTCGTCGAGATACAGAACCCGGCTTATAGACCTATTTTTATTATACTTACATTATGGCAAAGAGGATTTTGATCATTGACGATGAAAAAAGCATTCGTCACACTCTCAAAGAAATTTTAGAATACGAGAACTACGAAGTAGACGAAGCAGAAAACGGACTACAGGCATTGAAGATTCTCACCGAATCAGAATATGACGCGGCACTTTGTGATATCAAAATGCCTGAAATGGATGGCATAGAACTGCTCGAAAAAGCAAAAGAGCTAGACCATGTGCCTCAGTTTATTATGATCTCTGCTCACGGAACCATAGAAACTGCCGTAGAAGCGACAAAAAAAGGAGCCTACGACTTCATCCAAAAGCCACCAGATCTCAATAGGCTATTGCTCACGATCAAAAATGCGCTTGACAAATCCAATCTCATCCAAGAGACCAAAACCCTGCGTAAAAAAGTATCCGGATCGATGCAAATCGTAGGAGAGTCCCTTGCTCTCAGTGAAATCCGAGAAACCATAGAGAAAGTAGCACCGACAGAAGCAAGAGTACTCATCACTGGTGCCAACGGAACGGGAAAAGAATTGGTAGCAAATGCCCTTCACAAATACAGTGGCAGGAGCAAAAACCCACTTATAGAGGTCAACTGTGCCGCTATTCCTTCGGAGCTCATCGAAAGTGAGCTATTTGGACATGAAAAAGGCTCCTTTACATCCGCAGTAAAACAACGTATAGGGAAATTCGAACAAGCCGACAAAGGGACACTATTCCTTGATGAGATCGGTGACATGTCTCTCTCTGCTCAAGCCAAAGTACTTCGCGCTTTACAAGAGAACAAAATCACACGAGTGGGAGGAGAAAAAGAGATCAAAGTTAACGTTAGGATACTAGCTGCTACCAACAAAGATCTCAAGAAAGAAATTGCAGAGAATAGATTTCGCGAAGATCTCTATCATAGACTCAGTGTAATTGTCATCAAAGTCCCTTCACTCAAAGAGCGGACAGATGACATCCCGTTGCTTGTCGATAAATTCTTACAAGACATTGCGGACAATCACGGAACCACTGTCAAGGCAATAGACAGCAAAGCCATTCAATTGCTACAAAAAGGAGAATGGACTGGAAACATACGCGAATTGCGTAATGTAGTAGAGCGACTGGTGATCATGAGTGATCAAACCATCACAGAAGAGCATGTAAAAAAATATGCGGATATACAGTAACTGTACATCCGCATCATATCTTCTTTCCCCGAATTGTTTATTTTGACAACTCAGATGTTTCTGTATCCACTTTAGCGTACGTAGGACATGTTCTCTGCGTACACGCACTCATCGCAAAGATTGCTAAGGCCAGTATTAGTGCTTTGATCTTCATATTTTATTCGTTATCAATTACCTGCTACATTTAAAGCTTAAATATATATAAAAAATTACATTATCCTCAAAAGGCTGTTTTCAATTCCCTCCATTACTTGGTTATACCAACGCCTATTCCACCAACAAATTGCACCCCCTAATGTCCGAGTTGTCAATTCTACCCAACACTTCGAAACTCCCATCGGCATGGACACGGCCCAAATCTTTGGTCTCTATAAAGGCACACGAATGAATATTCGCCAAATCAATGATATTGAGACCTCCCGATCGTTCATTTGACACTTGCGAAAATGGATCATTAATATCTCTTACCAACACTCTCATCGTACGAGGCACTTCAAAACGCTTGTCTTCCAGCGAGTAAGCCTGTGACAGCAATTCTGTCATACCATACTCCGAATGGATCGATACAGCTCCAAGTCTCTCACGCATCAAACCATAAAACTGATCTTTGGTCATTTCCTCTCTCCTCCCTTTCATTCCCCCAGTTTCTATTATTGTCAGCCCATTCATTTCTTTTTGAGCACTCTCGCACAAATCAAGCAAAGCATAACCAACCCCAAACAAAAACACTTTTTTAGATTGCCCTAGGGCCTCTAGAACATCTTCTACCAACTGATCCATATCATCGAGATAGTATCCCCCTTGCTGATTGTTCGATAGATGCATGAAACTATCCACCATGGCGATCAACGAAGAATTACCTTGTTCTTGATACGACGGCAGCAAAGCAAAAAAAACTAGTTCTGTCACGTCCCCATAAAAAGACTCAAAAATCCGTCGAGCATTGTCTTCATAAAAAGTCAAATCCTCGACCAAGTGACTACTTCGCGCCATCCCTGTCGTACCGCTACTTAAAAACTCCTTATCGACAGCCCATTCACCAGACTGCACCAAATGGTGCTTGAAAAATTCGATGGGCATAAATGGCACGTCCTCTATCTTTTGCACAGATGTAGCATCCACGCCCAAATGACTCAAATACTGTTGATAACATGGATTGCATGCTGCTTGAAAACGAAACAAATCCATCGCCATTTGATCAAATTGATCTGATTTCAGAGAAGTAAGTCTTTGCTTGAAACTATTTATCAGCTTCATAGGTTTAAAAAAATATCGGTATAGACTAAAATGTAAGCACTCGTTACTAATTTTAGCAAAAGTAAAAGAATAATGATCATAGGGAGTTACAGCGGAAAGATTAAACAAACAGGGTGGCTATGTGTCATCTGTATACTTTCATTGTGCCTTGACTCCTGTACCGAACCTGACCCCTTCCCTGACACGCCCAATATCTCTTTTGAGGATATCACATACTACGAAACGGACGTAGCGACAGACACCTTGACGCTATCCTTCAATTTTGAAGATGGGGATGGAGACCTTGGGCTGAGCTCCGAAGAGATCTACTACCCCTACAATGACCTCTTCTACATCGTAGACTCTGCCATCATCCAAAACGAGGTAATGCGCGACTTTCGCTTTGTAGAGTACAATGACCCCAATGTCTACCCTCCTTTTTACAAAATTGCATTGACTGAATTTGGGGGCAGCTACGTCTTTCATTCGGACACAGATGATCGCCCTAGCTTTAGTTGTGAAGACTATGAGATTGATGAGTTGGACACCCTGTACATTGTCAAAAACGACTTTCGAAACAATATATACGTCAAATTCTTTAGAGACCGTGGCAATGGGTTTGAGGAGTACAACTACAAAGATGCCAATGCCTTCGAGTGTGGGCTTTCGTTTGATGGGCGATTCCCTATATTAGACAAAGACAATATCGGCACTTCACTCCAAGGCACTATCAAGTACAAAATTCAATCAGCATCGTTTCGTGTTGTTTTCAGAAACTACCCCATGAAACTTCAATTCTACATCTACGACAGAGCTCTCAATCCTAGCAACATAGCCGAAACGCCCATATTTACACTAGATGAACTTCTCCAAGGGGGAGATTAATAAATCGCAGGATAATTGACTGGGTCTACCTCGTTCATGATTTCATAAGCCCTATCAAATATTTCCTCCGCATTGGGTTTCGAAAAATAATCCCCATCAGACCCGTAGGCTGGTCTATGCTCTTTGGCTGTAATTGTTCCCGGTTGATTGTCGAGGTATTGATATGCTTTTTGCTCTTCCAATACTTTCTGCAATATATACGCCGAGGCACCACCAGGCACATCTTCATCTGCCACGATCAGGCGGTTGGTCTTCTTGACCGACTCTACGATCATATGATTGACATCAAACGGCAACAAAGTCTGTGCATCGATCACTTCGAGTTCTACCCCGTACTCTGCCAGTTGACTGGCAGCCTCTAGCACTATACGGCACATTGACCCATAGGTCACGACCGTTATATCTCTACCTTCACGCAAGCGTTCGGGTTGACCAATAGCCACACAATATCGGCCAACATTGTCAGGCAGTCTCTCTTTGAGTCGATAGCCATTGAGACTCTCGATGATCAACGCAGCATCATCGGAGCGCAACATAGTATTGTACATCCCAGCCGCTTGTGTCATGTTTCGAGGCACCAAGACGTACACCCCTCGAATAGCATTGATAATCATCCCCATTGGAGATCCTGAATGCCATATCCCCTCAAGACGATGCCCTCTTGTCCGAATGATCAAAGGTGCCCGTTGTCCTCCTTTGGTACGGTAACTCAGTGAGGCCAAATCATCGGATAAAGTCTGTATAGTGTACAACAAATAATCCAAATACTGAATCTCGACAATCGGCCTCAAACCTCTCAGTGCTGCACCGATCCCCTGTCCAATAATAGATGTCTCTCGTATCCCAGTATCTGTGACACGAATCTCTCCATGCTTGTCTTGTAGACCTGCAAAACCTTGGTTCACATCACCTATCTTACCAACATCTTCCCCAATAGCAAACACTCTTGGGTCATTGGTGAGCGCTTCGTCAAAACACGCCTGCATTACCTCACGACCGTCTACTACTTTGGATTTCTCGCTATACACAGGTGCTATTGGCTCCACCCTTAGCGCCGAATATTTTGTCTCACTGTACAGCTCAGAACTGTACTCTTCGTGTCGCTTCTTTTCTATCTCTTTGAGCCAAAAGATCAACATATCTCTACTTTTAGAAGGCTCCTCCCTGACGAGTCGAAGGGCTTTTTTAGATGATCTAGTGACGTCCAACTTATTGACATTGAGCCCTTCCTTGAGTCCCTTAGCGATAGACAGTAATTTATTCTTGGCTCTGCTACGTTGTGCGATCGATTCGATCACACTGACTGCCGTATCAATATCCTTTTGTAGAGACTCTCTGTATTCATTCCAGGCATTGTTTCTTGCATTTTTGGCTATCTCTCGGCATTCATCCTCTATGGCATCAAGCTCCTGATCTGTCGCTACATTCTCCGCTAAGATCCACTCTCGCATCTTCTTGTTGCAGTCATAGGCATGCTCCCAATCCAAACGCTCTTTGGACTTGTATCGCTCATGTGATCCAGAAGTCGAATGCCCCTGTGGCTGAGTAATCTCCACTACATGTACCAAAACAGGTACATGTTCATTTCGGGCAATTTGCTCAGCCTTCTCAAAAGTCTCTCTCAGAGCCATGTAATCCCAACCGTTGACGGTCATGATTTCAATCCCCTTATCTTTGGCATCCCGTTGAAAACCAGCCATTGCCTTAGAAATACTGCTTTTCGTGGTTTGGTACTTATTGGGTACAGAGATGCCGTACTCATCGTCCCACACAGCCATTACCAATGGCACTTGTAGTACTCCTGCACCATTCATGGTTTCGAAAAAGTGTCCCTCGGAAGTCGACGCATTACCAATCGTACCGTATGCCACTTCATTCCCATTGATTGAAAATTTCTCACTTTTGTGCAAAGCTGGATTTTCACGATACAATTTAGAAGCATACGCAAAACCCAACAGGCGTGGAACCTGTGCTGCGGTACAAGACACATCCGAACCTGAGTTCTTCATTTTAGTCAAGTCCTTCCATTCGCCATCTGGCAATATCGTCCGCGTACCAAAGTGTCCGTTCATCATACGTCCAGCGGAAGCGGGCTCGGCATCTACATCCGTATGAGCGTAAAGCTGTGCAAAGAATTGCTGAGAAGTCAACTGACCGATCGCCATCATAAAAGTCTGGTCCCTATAGTAACCCGAGCGAAAATCACCATCGCGAAACACCTTGGCCATCGCGATCTGTGCCAACTCCTTTCCATCCCCGAAAATACCAAACTTGGCCTTCCCCATGAACACTTCCTTTCGGCCGATATAACTAATCTCCCGACTCTCTGAAGCCAGTCTATAATCTTCTAAAATCTCCTGTTTGGTAGGAATGAGGCGTGTGGTTTTTTCAGCTACTTTCACTTTCAAGGGTTTGATCCAAGTAAACGGTTTTGACTAAGGAATGCAAAATTACAAAATCAAGGTCAGCTTTCAAATTGATTTTAATTTGAAACAAAATAATATTATATTTATCAACAACAAAACAAGCAAAACAGAATATAATTTTGCATAATTACCCTATTCATTATTTTTGATCAATCACATTAAAAAATAAAACCTGTAAACGAGACTATTTTTATAAAGGTTGAAATAAAATTCTGAATTACTCAAGCAATAAAAAGACCAAAAATTGTATCATTAGCATTAAACAATCACGAAAATGATAATCGGGGTACCCAAAGAAATCAAAAACAATGAGAATCGTGTCGCACTTACGCCTTCAGGAGCCAAGGAGCTTCTCAAGCATGGACACCAAGTATTCATTCAAGCAACTGCAGGAGACGGCAGTGGTTTTGCAGATGAAGAATACACACAAGTAGGAGCACAAATCCTCCCTACTATCGAAGCAGTCTACGAAACAGCTGAGATGATCATCAAGGTAAAGGAGCCTATAGAGGCCGAGTACCAATTGATTCGTGAAGATCAACTATTGTTCACATACTTCCACTTTGCATCACATGAACCCTTGACCAATGCGATGATCAAAAGCAAATCTATTTGCTTGGCCTATGAGACGGTAGAAAAGAACAGGACCCTTCCTCTACTCGTACCCATGTCAGAAGTAGCTGGTAGGATGTCTATCCAACAAGGAGCCAAGTTTTTAGAAAAGCCACTCAAAGGCCGAGGCATACTACTAGGAGGAGTACCAGGCGTCCGCCCAGCCAAAGTCATGATTTTAGGAGGTGGTGTGGTAGGCACAGAGGCCGCCAAAATGGCCGCAGGGCTTGGTGCAGATGTTACAATCCTAGATCTCAGTCTCGAGAGACTTAGATACCTAGACGATGTAATGCCTGCCAATGTCAAAACGCTGATGTCTAGCGAATACAATATTCGTGAACTCATCAAAGATCATGATCTCATCATCGGCGCAGTGCTTGTCCCTGGTGCCAAAGCTCCAAAACTGATCACCAAAGACATGCTCAAAGACATGAGAGCAGGTACGGTATTGGTCGATGTAGCTATAGATCAAGGAGGCTGTATGGAGACGACCAAACCCACGACGCACCAAGACCCCATCTTCATCATTGATGATGTGGTACACTACAGTGTCGCCAACATGCCAGGTGCTGTACCATACACTTCTACCCTCGCGCTGACCAATGCGACCTTGCCGTATGCGATCCAACTGGCCAACAAAGGATGGAAAGCAGCCTGCAAAGAAAATGCCGAGCTCAAGCCCGGTCTCAATATCATTAGAGGTGAAGTGGTATACAAAGCCGTAGCGGAAGCATTTGATCTACCCTATATTAACGTAGAAAACCACCTCTAACCCGGATACTCAGGGATCTGTTTCAAAAAGGAAGAGATCCCTGTTTCAAAATTTTGTTCACAGCAAAAATGCTGCATTCCATTGGTCACTACAAGATATCTTGCCTTGACTACCGTATTGTACACCGAGGCTTGTTTGAACGTTTCTTCAGTAATCTTCACATAGGATGCCTTACATTCAACAAGCATTTCAGCATTGCCTTCGCCATTATAAGCAATAATATCCGGACGCTTACTCATTCGATTGTATTTTAGACTTGCCTCGACTTTAAGGAGCGATTTAGGATATGACAACTCCTCAACCAAGAAACGCAAGAAATTCTGCCGTACCCACTCTTCAGGGGTGAGTTGAATATATTTTTTACGAAATTCATCCCATATTTCTCTTCCCTCCGAAGATTCTCGTATATTAAAATCGAAAGACGGTAAGTTGAGTTTCTCCATCAGCAATTGCTATCCAATCCAGTACCTACTACATAGTGGCACAATTCAAATTCAATGTTACAACTTTTATCAATTACAGACGCAATAAGAACCTTCAAATGAAAACAAAACAAGAAATCACCGAAAATTGGCTCCCACGATACACTGGTCTTGAGCTGGATGAATTTGCCGATTACATCCTACTAACGAACTTTATCAATTACGTCGAACTATTCGCAGACAAATACGGCGCTGAGATCACAGGAGAAGGTCGCGCCATGCAAACAGCCACCGCCGAAGGCATTACCATTATTAACTTTGGCATGGGTAGTGCAGTGGCAGCTACGATCATGGACTTACTGTCTGCGATCAAACCTAAAGCAGTCCTATTCCTCGGAAAATGTGGGGGACTCAAAAAGAAAACCCAACTCGGAGACCTTATACTCCCTATCGCTGCTATTCGAGGCGAAGGAACCTCTAATGACTACATGCCCATTGAGATTCCCGCACTACCCTCATTCCGCTTGCAACGGGCCGTATCCTCTATGATCAAAAAGCATGAGCTAGACTACTGGACAGGCACTGTATACACCACCAACCGTCGAGTATGGGAGCATGACAGAAAGTTTAAAAAATACTTGAGGCAAATCCGTGCGATGGGCATAGACATGGAAACAGCCACCATCTTCACTGTGGGCTTCATCAATGAAATCCCTCGTGGTGCCTTGTTGTTGGTCTCAGACAACCCGATGACACCAGAAGGAGTCAAAACCGAATCTTCCGACAAAAAAGTCACTGGTTCATTTGTAGAAAGACATCTTCAAATCGGTATAGACTCGCTCTTGGAACTGGCAAACTCTGGAGATTCAGTCAAACACATGCGCTTTGATTAATCTTGGGCATGCCTATGGTAGATCTGGTTTCGCAGCATTCCCGAAAACCAAAGCAATAGAATGCCTATTACAAAATAACAGGCCAACACCAAGGTACTGTCTCGCATTGAGCCAGTCATAGATTCAATAAACCCAAAGGAGAAGGTCCCAAACACAATGGAGAGCTTCTCCACTACATCATAAAAGCTAAAGAAAGACGTATTGTCAATGGAGTTCTCTGGGATCAACTTACTAAAAGTAGATCGAGACATACTTTGAATCCCTCCCATCACTAACCCTACCACTACCGCCAAAGCATAAAACTCCTTGGCTTCCTGCATTTGATAAGCAAACAAGCAGACCCCAACCCATATAACCAACATCATGAGTATGGATATTCCATTGTTGTAGCGTTTGGAAATAGCAGCAAACAAAAATGCTCCAACGATGGCAACCAACTGTATGATGGTAATTGTAATGATAAGTTTACCTGCCTCAAGCCCCAACTCTTTCTCTCCAAAAGAGGCCGCCAAATGCATAACTGCCTGAACTCCCGTACTGTAAAAAAAGAAAGCAAACAAGTACATTTTCATAACAGAAACTCCCCTTACCCAACGAAAAACCTTTACAACCTCAATATTGCCACGCCTCAACCAGCCCGTACCATTTATTGACACTGGGCGATCTTTTGGCAAGTGGTAGAAGCTGTACTGAGCAAACGAAAACCACCAAACTCCTACCATCAAAAAAGACAGGCGCACGGCCGCTGATTTCTCTTCAAAACCAAAACCTTCATAAAACTCAATGATCAAAAAACTAATGAGTAGCAGAATCACACTGCCTACATACCCATACGCATACCCCTTAGCACTGAGTTGGTCATATTGATCCTTACTCGTGATCTCAGGCAAAAAGGCATTATAGAATACCAAACTACCCGAATACCCTATACCTGCCAATACGGACATAATGATCCCATACTCGACATTATTCCCGCGAAACCAGAACAACGAAAAAGTAGCTGCTGACCCCAAGAATGTAAAACACTTGAGAAAAAACAATCGCATCCCTCCAGAATCAGCCACACCTGACAAAAAAGGCGAAATCAAAGCAACTATCAAAAACGCAGCTGAGACCGAATAAGAATACAATACTGTATTGGTCATTTCACTACCAAAAAACAACACGGTTTCTCCTCCAAAAAAACTACGCGTAACCCCATTGAAGTAAATCGGAAAAATCGTCGAAGTAATAACCAGAAGGTAGGTCGAATTGGCCCAATCATACATGCACCAAGCTCGCTTTATTCTTTGTAAGTTTTTCATTATAAAAAAGGCCCCCTCAAATGAGGAGGCCTTAAACTTTATATGAGATTTAATATCAATCCAATCGCTTCAAAGAACTGTACAGAACTTTTCTCGCGTTTGCTTCTCTTAATTCCTGTTGTACGTCAGTTACGATTCCCATTTTGGCCTCTACATCCACCTTCATTGAAATAGTAATCTGATCTCTCTCTACCTCAGACAGTTTATCCTTCTCCTGATTGACAAACCTTACCACGTCTTCTGGCTCTATAAATACATCATTGACCTGGATCTTTGGCTGCTCGCCGTATAGCTCCACTTTCGTTGGCTTTCCTATGTATATATAACTTACCAATGACTTTCTCTCCAGCTTACTCAACTGCGTCGATTTAGGCAATGTCTGCGCTACCATGATAGATGTCTCTCTCAATACAGTTGTCACCATAAAGAAAAACAACAACATAAAGATAATATCCGGCAGTGCCGCTGTAGGTATCTCTTGACTCGTATTAGAACTCTTCTTAAACTTTGCCATAATCAACCTCCAATTTTATTTGGTTCAGCAATTGAAATCGCTCTCGGAATCCCTTGACGGGCTCTTTGATACAACTCCTTCTGCTCAGGATCTTTTTTATCCAACTGCAAGAACTCCTCGGCAGTCAAACCTACTCTCTGTCCATAAATTTCATTGTAAGCAGCATTGATTTCATCAAGTACAGCAATGTACAGTTCGTAACTCGTTCCACGATCTGCTTTGAACGACACCACGGCTTCACCTGGTTCGTCCGAAGAATTATCTCGTTTTCCGTTTGACTGCACATGACTTCTCAACGTCGCTGGCAAAGAGTTATACAACTCTTTGCCCTCCAATGAAGGCTTTCTGAAATTCAGAATAAAATCCTTAATCATACCTCTCAATTCAGTCACATCAGTCAATGGTTCGTCCTCTACAAGGAGCTTATCCAAGGAATTAGCCTGAATTTTAAAGATATTTCTATCGTTTTTAGTCACCTCCGGAGGCGGCTCATTTGGATCTGGTTTCGGTGGCAAAAGCATCGCTATACCCTTGTCGTTTGCTATCGTGGTAGTCACCAAGAAGAAAATCAACAAGAGAAAGGCAATGTCTGCCATAGATCCCGAGTTCACCTCAGCGGCCGGTCTATTTTTCCCTTTCGCCATAGTCTTATTTTATTGCTTTAGATACTTCAGTGTATACAATTCCACCGAGTGCAATGACAGTCAATGCATAAGTCATCGTCAGCAGTCCCCCAATAAATTTAGACAAAGTAGCGCCGATTTCGAACTCCTCGTAAGAAGCTCTCACCTCATTGCCTGAAATTGCCCATGATATCAAGAAGATTACTACAAGAGCTAATAACCCCGCTCCTGCTTTCACCATTGATTTAGGATCACTTACAGAATTGATGATTGGGAAGACGATAGCTGCTAAGCCTGCCAATATTGTTAATGTATAAGAAACGTATAGTGCTACATCTATTAAGTCCATCTTCTTTTTCGTTTAATGTGAAAATCTTATTTAGAAGCAGAATGCTTAACCAAGATATCTATTAAAGAAATAGAAGCGTCCTCCATAGAGTTTACTAAAGAATCAATTTTAGATACAAGGTAGTTGTAGAACAACTGTAGGATAACCGCAACGATCAAACCACCAACTGTAGTCAAAAGTGCCACTTTGATACCACCTGCAACCAACGCTGGAGATACATCACCCGCCTCTGCGATCGCATCAAATGCCCCAATCATACCGATTACAGTACCCATGAAACCGAGCATAGGAGCCAAAGAGATAAACAAGGAAATCCAAGTCATACCTTTTTCTAGTTTACCCATCTCTACAGAACCGTAAGAAATGATTGATTTCTCTACCATTTCGATACCTTCTGACATTCTCATCAAGCCTTGTACAAAAATAGATGCTACAGGTCCTTGTGTATTTCTACAAACGTCCTTCGCTGCTTCTACTCCACCTGCAGACAATGCGTCCTCTACTTGAGACAACAATTTCTTTGTGTTAGTAGTTGCTAAGTTCAGAGTAATAATTCTTTCGATTGCCACTGCCAATCCGAGGATCAAACACAACAATACGATACCCATAAATTCCCATCCACCAGCAATAAATTGCTCTTTCACGATTTGATGGAAACCAGGCTCATCCTCTACGTACACTTCTTCTACTACGGCTACTTCTTCTACAGGCTCTTCTTCAACAGCCACTTCTTCTACTACGGCAGTACTATCACCATCCGCCATCTCTGTAGAGTCAGATGCTACTACTTC
Source organism: Reichenbachiella sp. 5M10 (assembly GCF_002742335.1). Lineage (NCBI taxonomy): Bacteria > Pseudomonadati > Bacteroidota > Cytophagia > Cytophagales > Reichenbachiellaceae > Reichenbachiella > Reichenbachiella sp. 5M10. Next base: position 3,112,021 of record NZ_MDGR01000007.1, read on the forward strand.
GTTTTGTGCCATTGACTGAAGGTGTCCCAAAGTGAATACACCCGTCATCATCAATAAAATTACTACTCTTTTCATAGTCAAAATTTTAATAAATCTTCAAATAAAGGTTTTAAAAGTTCTCTAATTATTGCTTTCTCAATGCTAAAATAGCGCGGAGAGGAAGGGATTCGAACCCCCGGTACCCTTGTGGGGCACACTCGCTTTCCAAGCGAGCACCTTAAGCCGCTCGGCCACCTCTCCAATACTGTTTAGCTTTCTCAAAGCGACAAATAAATTATAAAAATACGCTATATGCAAATAACTGCATACAATTTTGGTTCGCTCACTAAACTACTGTTAACTCCCCTCTTATCGATACATTTAGCTTCTGTTTTATGATATCAACATTCCGCTCCGTACCTAGTAAATGCATTAATTTGGCTAACGCCGCCTCGGTAGTAATATCATGTCCACTTATTACTCCGATATCGGAGAGCATCTTGCTCGTTTCGTAGCGCCCTTGTACGACACTCCCCCCCATACACTGGGAGACATTGTACAAAAAAATACCCCTTGAGACTGCGTCACGCAACAATTCCTCCATCCATCTCCAACTCATGATATTGCCAGAGCCATAGGACTCGATCACTACTCCCTTGAGTCCTTTTATATTCAAAATACTTTTTACAACTTCTTCGGTGATCCCTGGAAATATCTTCAAAACGACCACATTTGGGTCCATCTTTGGATAGAATTCAAGCTTCTGTTGGGGGTCGTGTGTATTCATAAAAGACTCGTTAAAAACGATCTTCACTCCCGATTCTGCCAGATAGGGGAAATTCTCCGACTCAAAAGCTGCAAAGTTGCTACTTCGAATCTTCTGGGAGCGATTTCCTTTAAGCAAATAGTAATTAAAGTACACCGCGATCTCATTGAGCATGGGTACTTTACCGTTTTTGGTCGAAGCGATTTCCAAAGCCGTTATGAGGTTTTCACGAGCATCAGAGCGTGTCGCTCCTATCGGTATCTGTGCTCCTGTCAAAATAATGGGCTTGTTGATCCCTCTAAACATAAAACTCAGTGCCGACGCGGTGTAGGCCATCGTGTCGGTCCCATGCAAAATCACGAAAGCGTCATATTGCTCGTAATGATCTTTGATGATGTAGGCCATTGCTTGCCAATGTTCTATATCCACATTGGACGAATCAACAGGGTCTGGAAATGAAATCACCGTAAGCTTCAAGTCCAAGCTTTGCAACTCAGGAATCTTCTCGATGACCAACGAAAAATTAAAGGGGGCCAAAGACCCATCTTCGTCATACACCATACCAAAGGTCCCTCCTGTATATATCAACATGACAGAAGATTTGGGTGCCTCAGACGTGGTGGCAATATTTACGACTTTATAACTTGTATTCAATTTGGATTGTTGTTGTTCTCAAAGATAAGCATAGCCGTAGTACTAGTCACCTCAACTACTTCACTAATATCAATTTTTCTTTCGTCAGCAATCTTCAGTGCGACTTGTTTGATGAAGGCCGGTTCATTGCGTTTGCCGCGATGCGGTGCAGGAGCGAGATAGGGACTATCTGTTTCGAGGACAAAGTGCTGCAAATCGACACCTTGCATGACTGGTTCTAATCCTCCATTCTTAAATGTTGCCACACCGCCCAGCCCAAGTTTGAATCCCAACTCAACTATGCGACGCGCTTGCGCTATTGTCCCCGAAAAACAATGTACAACCCCAAACAAACCAGACTCTTGATACCCTTCGAGTAACTCGATCGTTTCGTCCATTGACTCACGACAATGAATCACAATTGGTAATTGATGCTTTAGAGCCAGACTACACTGTATTCGAAACGCTTCCTTTTGCTCTTCGAACATTGATTTATCCCAATACAAATCTGTCCCCATCTCACCTACGGCCGCAAATGACCGCTTTGACAACCAATCTTCAACGATATACAATTCCTTCTCAAAGTCCTTGCCTACCGAACAGGGGTGCAATCCCATCATCGGAATACAATATCCCGGATAGCGGTATTCCATCTCCAACATTGCGTCGATCGATTCACTATCTATATTAGGCATATAGATTCTCTCTACTCCGTCCACTTTGGCTCGATCTATCACCTCTTCTATGTCCTCGGCAAACTTGTCCGAATATATATGTGCATGTGTTTCTATCATATCTTCAATATTCTCTCCCCTTCCATCGATAACGTACAGGCAGCAGGTAAGCCACAAAAGAAGAAAAATATAGTGCCAATTCATACCATTCGTACAAACATATCCACCCCCATGAAAACGTTCTCCCTGACTCTCGGCGAAACCGAGACAGAAGCAATGCACTCAATAGAGGTCGTACACCAAACAACAGAAACATCCAAGGAGACCAAATCAACAACACCAGTACGGCAGGCACAAAAAGTAACTTCAACCCCAAAAGAACCTTGACCCAAACAGCCACTCCTCTGATGCCGCTAGCCCAACGAACACGCTGAGCAAGCAACCTACTCCAGGTCGGCTCTGCCTGGGTCTGCAAAATACTCCCCGCTGCTACACTAATCTCTAGCCGTCCTCCCGCACGCATCACTCCCTGCAGCAAAGCCACATCTTCCACTACACTCTCCTCCATATCCATGTAGCACACCCGATCTAAGTCTTCTCTCCGAATAGCCATGTTGTTGCCCCAAGCGGTCACATACACTCCTCTCTGCGCCAACTCATGCAGCAAAAATTGATTCAACACCCAATCTATATTTTGCCATTGGCTCCACCTCGTCTTCCCGTCAACTAAGGTCATCCCCACTTTCAGTACGGGGATAGACTGCCTAGGAATCAACATCGATCGTACCCAGCCAGGGTGAACCAACATGTCAGCATCCGTAAATAGCACCAACTCCCCTATCGATTGCTGTAGCAATTGTTTCAACACCCTATGTTTACCATATAGTCCAGTTGAATGTCCATCAAAATGGATCACGCGCAACTGACCTGAAGCATACTCTTGCAACAGTGCAAGTGTATCGTCCACAGAATCGTCATCACCAATGAGTATCTCCAGCTTTGTCACGGGGTAATCCAAGGACAACAGCGCACGACACAGACGCGCAACATTTGCCGACTCATTTCGCATAGAAACCAAAACAGAAACAAATGGCAACTCACCCACTTCTTCTGCAGCCTTCTCCTCCTCTAGTCCTGACAGGCTGACCAACAACAGCACCATCACACCTACACCTACAATCAAGCCACACCCTATATATAGAAATATCATGATAGCAATTCAAATCTATACCCCTTGGATTGACAAAACATAAAATATGCAGGCAGAATAAACTCCAGTCTCTGAATTGTTTTGGCATGGTCATGCAAAACAATTACATCTCCTGCAGTCGTTTGAGACAGCAATACCTCCAAACACTCTCGGTCACTCTGCTGCATATCAAAATCACCGGGCATCAGAGACCACATCACTAATTTGGTTTCTCTTTTACGCAACAGCGCATATTGACACCAAGTCAAACGCCCATAGGGTGGACGGTACAATTGAGCACTCCTTGTTAATTTGTCGATCCACTTCTCTGTCTCTTCCAATTCAGCCAACCACCTATCATTAGGAATCTGACGAGAAGACTGATGTGTATAACCGTGGTTAGCCAAACGATGGCCATTCGAAACGATTTCAGCCGCCAACTCCGACATTCGATGAAGCTGTTTTCCTTGGCAAAAAAAAGTAGCCTTGACATCAAATCGATCCAATAGAGCCAGCAAACGCAAGGTGCTTTCTTCATGTGGCCCATCATCAAATGTCAAATAAAGAGTCTTTTGTGTAGGAATTTCACTCCAAAGCGCCGAAGAAAATAGGCACTGAATAAATTTGGGGACTTTCTTGAAATAAAACGCGCTCAACGATCGTGCTTTAGATAAACGGACAGCAATGTGATATCATCTCTATAAGGCTTACCTTCCCGAAATTGCTCCACACTGGCTAGCATTTGACGATTGAGGGAGGCCGCAGATCCCTTGCCGTGTGCCCCAACTCTCTCTTGAACACGAGTCTCTCCAAACTCCTCTTCTGCTAAATTTTCAGCCTCAGTCAACCCATCAGTATATGCAAACAGTTGAAAGTCGCTCAATATTTGAACTTGCGCTGTCTCAATAAACGGCAAAGGATCAAACATCCCCAAAACGGTAGTCCCCTTCTCCAACAAGCTCAATCTCCCTTCATCATCAACCAAAATCGGAGGATTGTGACCACAATTGGCATAGTTCAACACACCACTCTTTCGGTTATAAAAGGCCACAAAGAACGTAATGAATATATCCGAATTGCCAGAATGAACCAATTGGTAGTTGAGTTCTTGAACTATCCTATCCAGATCGGTAGTCTGACGTACCAATGTACGCAAAGAAGCTTGAAAATTGGACATCATCAATGCCGCTGGCACTCCCTTGCCAGACACATCCGCTATGCAGACCATAAACTCGTGAGGGTTGATCGACACATAGTCGTAGTAGTCCCCTCCTACGTTGTGGTGTGGTTGGTAGACTGCCGCAACTTCAAGCAACTCCGTGTTGGGTAGCGACTTAGGGAACAAGTTGAGCTGAACCTGCTTAGCAATCTCTAGTTCCCGTGTGAGAGCTTCTTGTTCGAGCTGTTTTCTAGCCAACTTTTTATTCTCTATCGCTACAATCAGGATATTGGTAATCGCTTCTAGAAATGTCGTCGGTGATTTACTCGACCCTCCGTGATTAGAACTGGAAACATCGGCAATGAACACCAGGGCCAAAAGGCGATTCTTATGCAAGACGGGGATCACATACTCAAAATCCTCACTCACTTCACTATTGCGATCGATAGCAGAGGTTTGCTTGAGTGACTCAAATGCGCTCAACTCCATCTGTTCACATACTTCAGGCTTGACCCCAAATGAGACCTTACTCTCCCAAGACTCCTCCATGACAAATAGCGCCAGTTTCTTCACCTTCAAATTAGCCAAAAGAGTAAAATGATAAATCTTGTACAATGATGATTCGGGCAAATTGTTGTTGATCGCTTCAGTCACTTCCAACAGCGAATTCAACTCCAACTCCTTCAAATTAGCAGCTATTTGATTGTCCTGACTCATGCAGTACCCGTGTGTGCTTTGAGACCTGCTTTGGTTGCAAGGTAGCTATACTTACGAAAATCGATTTCCAAATCTACTTCCTCCTCTTTGACTTCCTCATCTGGCGCTTCAAAACATTTGATCCACCCTTTCTGATGTAGTTTAGTCAAGACAGGTCTGATTTCTTCATCCTCCATCCCTACATTGCTTTTGAGTTCTTGAAATGAAATTAAAAAATACAATTCATCCAGAACATCATATTCATAGTCACTCATTGCAAAAATGTTAGATGTTATACGTTCGGTTTCTCCATCGAAACTGCCCAAAATTAGAGGCTATACCAAAGAATACCACATAAAATGGGTAAATAATTTGGAGCAAAAAAAAGGGTATCACTGAAAATCCACTTCTCGTCAGGGCAACACATCGAAACAAAAACAACGCATCTGCCAAGCATTTTACTCCCCACACCCCTATCACCCAATACAAATGATCGGGAATCAAGAAAATACTCCCAACTACCCACCCTATATACAACACAAACACCACGATCGGCAAGACCAAAGATATTGGGTCTCGATGATGCTTCCATTTGGACGCCCAACGTTTGCGCTGATGATAAAACGCCTCCCAACTCTGAGGAGCCTCTGTCACCACGATTGCCTTCTCATCCGTCACAAAGACAACCTGACCTGGATACCGAGTACTGACTTTGCGCAACAGAAATTCGTCATCTCCAGAAGCAACCTCCATATTACCAGCGAACCCTTCTACCTGTTCAAAGATTTCCTTGGCAAACGAATAATTGCAGCCATTGATCATACTTGGCTTTCCCAATGCTGAAGTCGCTGCTCCCACTCCTACCAGAGCAGACAACTCGAGATTGAGCCACGATGAAAACTTATTTTCTTCAAAGTAACGAACTGGACCAAATACCAAAGCAGCACGAGTACCTTTCGCTATCAGGTGTGCTGAAATCCACCCCTTAGAAACCTGTGTATCACCATCCGTACAGACAATCCATTCCCCACGAGCTCGAGCTACACCCTCAGTAATGGCCGCCTTTTTCCCCTCATGCCCCCCTTGTAGCTGAAGTATCCGCAACCTGTCATCAGCAATCGACGCTACTCTATCCAAGGTGTCATCGGTCGAATGGTCATCAATCAATAAAACCTCAAAGTCCGAGTAATCATTGGACAAGATAGCCTCTACAGTTTGTACCACAACCTGAGCCTCATTTCTTACCGGCACCAATACACTCACTTTCACTGTATGATTCACCTCGCCTGGCTCTTTGACGCAAAGTAATCCCCAATAAAACACACCTATCCCGAAAACATAAACCAATACCACTATGCAAAGCCATACGATCATACCAGTCGATCAGCAGTTTTGGACACAAAAAACACTCCTCCTACAGCAGGCAGTACAATATTGATCACCCACACCCAAGCACTGGCTAAAGACACAGCAACCCACTCATCTGTCAGCAACGAAAAGAACAGCACGGCAGACAGCTCTCTTTTCATCAAATCCCCAAGTATGGTTAGGTTGGGCACGACCGTTTTAAAGAAAAATATCCAAAACACCCCAAGTATCAATTGATACAAAGGAAGACGCAATCCCACGGCATAAAACACCAAACAAAACTGAAGAGTGAAAACCATATAGCGGCCCAACGAAAGTAAAAGCATAACACCCCATTGTCGACTCGACAATGAAGAAAAAGACAGTCTATACTGCTGTCTCACTCGATGAATATGCGTAGCACAAAACCAAAACAATACCGATAAAACGGCAACAACTCCCCCCAACACATAGATATAGTGTAGCAAAGAAGATAAATCCAAGCCCGCTGCAAACATCCAAAGAACCGACACACTACCCAACATCAAAGTAGGGACCATCTGAGTAATGCGAGCTCCGAGCAAAGCTGCAATAGCCCTGTCTCGTACTTTGAGATCCACATCTGCCAATCTTGCAAATGCATCTCCAACCCCAAAAGGGGTAAACACATTGAGACTTCGTCCAGACAAGATGAGTTTGCATACCTCCCAAATGCTACGTGATGCATATCTCCGCATGATATACTGCCACTTGTAGGATTCCATATATATATTGAGGGGTAGAAGCAACAAGGCAAGTCCTAACCACTTGCTCTGCATACTTGTCCATACCGTCACTGATAGATCGGCATGACCGTAGAGTTGATACACCAAAACTATCAATACCAAGCTTGGCACTCCCCAGCCCCACAGTGATCGGAGTATCTGTCTAGGTTTATTCTCTATCCGTTCTGAATTGATTAAGTCCATAAAGTAAAACACATCTGCCTCAAATCGCAGGATCATTTCTATCTTGCAATGCTATTCACATCCATGGAGAAATATAAGGAAAAAATCATATTAGGCATTGACCCAGGCACCACAGTCATGGGGTACGGTGTACTATTGGTCATAGGCCCTAAACTCAAAATCCTCCAGTTTGGTGTCATCCACCTCACCAAATACAAAACTCACGAGCTGAAACTTAAGAAAATCTATGAACGAGTCTCCTCGATCATAGAGGAGTTTAGTCCAGATCATGTGGCTTTAGAAGCACCCTTTTATGGGAAAAATGTGCAATCCATGCTCAAGCTCGGGCGAGCTCAAGGTGTAGCTATGGCCGCTGCACTCAATAGAAACATCCCCATCACTGAGTATGCCCCCAAGAAAATAAAGCAATCTGTCACGGGTAACGGAAATGCCTCCAAAGAACAGGTCGCTGCTATGCTCAAATCCATACTCAAATTTGAAGTAGACCCTAAACTACTGGATGCGACGGATGCTCTCGGCGTAGCACTGACACATCACTATCAAGGAGGCAAAGTGCAATCCAGCAGCAAAAGCTGGAAAGCATTTTTGTCGGACAACCCAAACCGAGTCAAATAACTACCACGTTGTGGATTTTATTTTTTGGGCAGCACGCATGATGTCTCTACGAGAAATTTGCCCTTTCAAGATACCATTATGAGTGACTGGAAAGCGTCTAAAATAGGTTGTCAAAAATTCATTGGCGCAAGAGACTACATCCATATCCATTTCTAATGTTTTGACATTCTCAGACATATAATTCTCCACTTTTCCTTTGCCACTAGGGATGTTGTGATATGAGGATTGCACAAGTACTTTGAGACAGTCCTTCTCGGATAGCATACCGACGAGCTCTCGTTTTTCATTGAGCACAGGACCGCCCGAAATACGCTTTTTCAACATGATATCGATCGCTTCAGCGATTTCCATCTCTGGAGAAAATGTAATGAGATCTTTCGCCATGTAGTCTGCGATCGTTTCATACTTGACTCCATTGACAGGTTCTACTGTTGCCCCTTTGTAATTCATTACCATAGTTATAGGATTTAGTGGTTATACTTATTGAAAGTACCTATGATATTAACTCATTTAGACTTGAAAATCAAGACATAAGACCAAAAACCTGCCAACCGTAGGATTCTAAAAAAAACTTTCGTACTTTAAGAAGCTTGAACCAAACCGAAGCCTGATACAATGTCTCAGATACAACAAAACAAGAGACTACTTAAGGAAAACAAAGATAAATCTCAGCTTCGGTTTGATTCAAATCGTATAAAAGAGTAAATTTGCGGGCTCTTATTCCCATTTTGGTGAATTGGTATTAAATACGGGCTCCAATTAAAAAGGAAAAACAAATCATATGAGACAGCTTAAGATCACACAATCCATCACTAACAGACGTGAGAGTCACACACTCGAAAAGTACTTTACGGAGGTTAGTAGTGTGCCAATGATTACTCCTGATGAGGAAGTAGAGTTAGCACAACGTATCAAACAGGGAGATGATCTAGCGTTAGAAAAATTGGTAAAAGCTAACTTGAGGTTTGTAGTATCTGTCGCCAAGCAGTACCAAAACAGAAGCTTGCCACTCAATGACTTGATCAACGAAGGAAACCTTGGACTCATCAAGGCTGCCAAGAAATTTGACGAAACCAAAGGTTTTAAGTTCATTTCATACGCCGTATGGTGGATTCGTCAGTCGATCATGCAAGCCCTAGCTGAGCAATCAAGAATCGTCAGACTACCCATGAACAAATCTGGAGCGATCAATCAAATCAGAAGAGCCTACGCAGAACTCGAACAAAAATACGAGAGAGAACCTACCGAAGAAGAGTTAGCAGACATTTTGGAAATGAAGCCTAGTGAAGTTAGAAACACACTTGGCGCTGAAGTGAAGCAAATGTCTATGGATGCTCCTTTCGGAGAAGACGAATCTGGATCGTTGCTCGATGTACTTGAAAACAAAACCACTGGACCTACAGATGGTCAAATGGTATTCAACGATTCGTTGAAAGTAGAAACAATACGTGCACTATCTACTCTGACAGCTAGAGAAAGAGAAGTAGTCAAAATGAGCTTCGGCATTGGATCTGACAATCCATTTACACTCGAAGAAATCGGTGACATCATGGGGTTGACTAGAGAACGAGTCAGACAAATCAGAGAAAAGGCTCTTCAAAAACTAAGAGAACCAAACAAAAATCAAAGATTGAAAGAATTTTGTGCGACTTGATCGATCGTACACATTCAAAAAAATCAAAACCTCAGTCGTGGCTGAGGTTTTTTTATGTCCTTTTTTTTTTCGTACCTTCAGTTCAAGCAAAAACGCCTACACTTACATGTAATTATTACAAGAAATAATATAACAATACATCCCCTAAGTTGTTATTATTGCACGATCACCACAAACGAAGCATTATGCCATTAACAGTCCTCACTGGTACACTGGGAAAAAAAAGAGCAGCGCACTTGCTAAGAAGAGCCTGTACAGGTGCTAGCATAGCACAAATTGATGAATTCTCAGGACTGACGGCTACCGAAGCATTCCAACGACTGGTTCAAGAAGACTTACCTACGCCCCTTCCTCCTATTGACCCAAAAACTGGAACAGAATGGATCACAACAGGCCCGACAGACAATAATGGAGACAACCTATCCACTCTACTCAATGCTTGGATGATTGGACAAATGCTCGCCAGTGATGTAGACGATGCGCAAAAGCTATCATACTCTTTTCGGGAACGCATCGTGTTTTTTATGCATACACTCTTCACTACGAAACGAGAAAAAGTCAATAACACTCGATCGATATATTACCAAAACGCATTATTCAGGCATTATGCATTTGACACCAACGACATAGAAGTCCCTACTCCAAACCCTGACCCAGACTCTACTGAGATCCTCCCACCTACTGTCTATCCTGTCAATTTCAAGCACCTCACAAAAAAAATGAGTGTGGACAATGCGATGCTGAAATTCCTAGACGGCAATCTAAACGTAAAAGGCCGCCCAAATGAAAACTATGCAAGAGAGCTACTAGAACTATACACAATCGGGAGAGGACTAGAAGGCAACATTCCAGAAACCGACACACAAGGGGACTACATCTACTATACAGAAGAGGATGTACAGGCTGCAGCTAAAGTACTCTCTGGATTTGACACAGACACCAAGGAAGACAGTGCTCCATTCACAAATATCGATATAGAAACTGGGCTTCCCCGTGGTGTGATTCGAGGAAGCAATATCGCCACCCAACATGATCAAAGCATCAAGACATTCAGCGCTCGCATGAACAATGCCACGGTGCAGGCAGACCCAGATTTGCTCACTGGCAGCAGCCCCACCGAAGAAAGTGTACTCGACGAAATCAGTCAGTTGATAGATCTCATCTACAGCCAAGATGAAACTCCACGCAACATCTGCCGCAGACTCTACCGATTTTATGTCTATCACGAGGTGACTCCAGAGGTACAAGCAGATATGATCCAAGCCATGGCTGACGAGTTCATTGCTAGCGACTACAAACTCATCCCAGTGTTAGAGAAATTGTTCACCAGTCAAGAGTTCTACGATGGGGCAACAGATATCTCCGATGACATGTATGGCAGCATCATCAAATCACCTCTGGACGTTACACTGGGATTTACCAAAAACTTTGGCATCAACGTCCCAAACTCCCAGACTGAAACAGACAGCTTTTATGAGCTGACATTTTCGCTATTGAGCGAGATGTCTGGACAAGGAATGGACTATTACGAGCCATTTGAGGTAGCGGGCTACTCTGCCTATCATCAGTTTCCTCTGTACAACCGATCCTGGATCAGTCCAAACTACCTAACCAACCGATACAACTTTATTCGCAACAGAGTCGTACCAGGTGACCTACAAGACATTGGAGACATCAAACCAATCACATTCATCCAAGACAACATCTCTAATGATACGGCTCGGATAGCCAAAGACCTGATCGTTGCATTGATTGAGTATTTCTTACCGATGAGTGCATACATCACTTTTGACGGCTCAGGAGAGAGCGAGATGACCGCCGAAAGGATGGCGTATTTCCTCGATGCACTCGTGGGGTCTATGGATGCAGACCCAGAAGCAGCGTGGACGACCAACTGGGACAATGCCAGTGACCTTGAAAAAATTGACAACCAATTGGGCAACCTATTGAATGCCATACTTCAAACACCAGAATATCAACTGATGTAAACCCCAAAACAATGAAAAGAAGAAAGTTTTTAAAGAATTTAGGGTTTGCAGCAGGGGCACCGATTGCCTTTCAAGGCATTCCGATTCAAGTTCTAGCAGGACAGCAGCGATTTCAAAAACTCGCTGCTCAAAGTTCCAATGACAATGTGCTCATCATGTTACAAATGCACGGTGGAAATGACGGTCTAAATACAGTCATCCCCATCGAGAATTACAGCCAATATTACAGCCGCCGTCCCAACATCGCCATTCCTTACAAATCTGGCAATCGAACTCTCATTCCACTGGACAGTACAGTACCATCTGCAGATCAAGTAGGGCTACACCCTGACATGGAACACTTCAAGGACCTCTATGACAAAGGAAAAGCAGCCGTTTTTCAAGGAGTTTCTTATGAAAACAACAATGGGTCACACTTCAGAGGTCGTGACATTCAACTCATGGGAGGAGGCTCTGACGATTATTTCTCCTCAGGGTGGATCGGACGCTATCTCAACCATGAATATGCACCCGCCTCGTACCCAGAAGAATTTCCAAATGGAGAAATGCCCGATCCTTTGGCTCTTGAAATTGGCAATGACGTCTCCCTACTCTTTCATCAGGAGGGAAACATCCCTACCTCGATTTCCTTACCAGGCAATCCACAGGGATTCGCCGATCTAGTCGAAAACCTAGAAGGGTACACCGATGAGGGGCTGGACCCGAGAGGAACCCCACCAGAATTTTTGAACCCGAGTCGCTACGGCAAAGAGATGGACTGGTTGCTCAGCCTAGAAGACAAATCGGAGACCTACATCAAACGTCTCGCAGAAATCTACCAACCAACCAAAGAAAGCTCAGTCAGCTACCCCGAAAAATACCCCTTTGGTGATTCAAAAAACAGACTAAGTGATCAACTTAGACTCATCGCACGGTTGCTCAGCGGCGGCATCAAAACCAAAGTATTCCTGGTCAAAATCGGTGGATTCGACACACATGCCGAACAAACAACCTCCTACGACCCGACACTTGGGCTGCACTCCGCCTTGCTCTATCACATCAGTTCGGCCATGAGTGCTTTTGATGCCGACTTGAGAAGCCGCGGCTTGTCCGAGCGAGTACTGACTGTAACCATGTCGGAGTTTGGCCGACGCATTGCATCCAATGGGTCTTATGGCACAGACCATGGCACTGGAGGCCCTGTCATGATGTTTGGTGCAGGAGTCAATGCAGGCATCTACGGAACCAACCCCGACCTGAGTAAAAACAACGTTGACATGCAATTCGATTACCGTCAGTTGTACGCCAACTTACTCCATGAATGGATGGGAGTAGACCAGTCAGTCATTCAAAACGATATTTTCTATGGTGATTTCATCAGTGGCCCAAGTCATGCTGGCGGCAACTACGAACCGCTTGACTTGATCAAAGAGGTAATCACCAGCACCGACAGTTATGTCAAAAGTAAATTCCAAATCGAGTCCATCTATCCAAACCCTGCCACCAACTACGTGCAAGCAAGTGTCATGGTCAATGATCATCAAGTAGTCACTTTTGAACTCATCGACTCGACAGGTCGTGTAGTGAGTGCTACCCGACGCGATATTGCGCCAGGCAAACACACTGTATCTTTCCAATTGAAAGACATGCTACCTGGATTCTATTTTATCAAAGCCAAATCACCAAAACTCAATGATACGAAACGCCTTCTTGTTCGCAAGTAAAATCAGTCTCATCACCGTACTACTACTCTCCTGTCAATCACTGATCGCGCAGAGAAATATGAAGCCAAGACTCCCTGGATCTGAATACCAAAACTTCCTCAAAACCCAATGGTGGCTTGGTCTCAAAGCAGGCATGAACTATACCCAACCCAACCCTCAATCACGCTACTCCTCAATCGTACCCATCAACTACGACGCAGATCTGTTGGAAAAAACCTATGAAAGCCTCAGTCAACCAGGCGTGATGATCGGACTAGATTTATCCTTCTATCACAAGGGGTTTTCTGTGGCCTTGACTCCAGTCTTCAAACAAATAGGCTATGACTATCAGAGTGACTTAGAATGGACTGGCGATACAGCAGAGGAAACTTTCCTTACAACCTACAAAGTCAATCAGATCGCAAGCTTCATCGAAATCCCGCTTTCGCTGCGCTACGAACTCCTCAAACAAGGAAAACTAAGACCTTACATTATGGCTGGGATTCAATATTCATTTGCGATTGGTGCACAAAAAGAGACACAAATCACACACACGGACTACATCACAGGGACAGCACAATCCTATGACGGTGGCACAGTATCCATCGACACAAAAGACGACTTTCAAAACTACTACGGTGCTTTAGGGGGTATTGGCTTTGGTTGGGATGTAGGTAATATTCGTACTGTCCTAGAAGTCGCCTACTCTTATGGGCTCAGTTCGATCACAGACACCAACCAACGCTACAACGACAATGAACTGGTCACACTCGGAGAAATCAACGACGAAACCAAAATCAACGGTATCAACGCTTCATTGAGTGTCATATTCCCATTGAGATACATTGACAACACCTTCTCTTCTCGATAAACACATGAAAAACTTAATCTATATACTGAGTCTAGTACTCATACTTACCGGGTGCAAAGACGACGACATTGATCCTTCTACATCCTTCACCAAAATCTACGACAGCTTCAGAAGTGACCAAAGCTATTACCCAATAGATCTGGTCGAAACCGAAACGGGCTTTCTGGTGTTGACTCGTCAATCCTTAAACAATTCTACTGACATTCGCGATTACTCTGGCGTACAGATAGTCGAACTCGATGAGACGGGAGCATTTTTGGACGAGCTATCATTCAATGTGGACGAATACAACTCTCCTATAGATGGTTTCATCACCATCGGTACGACTCACTACTTTGTCATGATGGACAACAACCAGCGAGCACAACTTGTGAGTATAGAAAACAGTCTAGGCTCACTCAACATCACTCCACTATCCAATGGACTGACATGGCCTCTCGCCCTCTCTCTCAACTCCAACGACCAGCTCATCCTGCTGAGCTTTGACGGTTCAGATAATACTATCATCAGTCTTGTCAATCCAGATGGTACTGCGGCCCAAAATGCGGCCTATTCGATTGGGACCAACCTGGATATTGCAGCCGTTATTTTCAATCATTTCTCTGACCCAGAACGCTACAGTCTACCCTTCTTTTGTGGGCAAATAGATGACAACACGTACTATTTCAACGGCATCTATGACCATACTCTTTCCCTTGTATTTACAGCATTCGGTTCGGACCCAACGGGTGTATCTCAAGGGCAAGGCACTAACGGTGGGCTCACAGCTCTCATGCCGCTAAGCAATGGAAACTTCTCCATCTTTGGTTACCAGTACAACGACAACTTCATTCAGGCTAACCAAGCGATTCCCACGCAGGAAATCACATCTAGTATTGACTTCATGAAGGTTCCCTTTTCCGAGTACAAGTCCAGAACTCCTGCGTGCATCATCCCATATGAGCTAGAGGACATCACCTACTCGATTATTGCTGCGGAAACACAATCCCGCCAAATTGCCCTCAATGTATTCGACACGAATAGTTCAGAATCTGTGGGTGTCCTTAGGATAGGCAACATCAACCCATACACACTGTCTTCTATCAAAGTAGACGAAGAAAACAACTTGCTTGTCTTAGGTACAACACTCGTATCAGGGAGATTTCCACGTATGTTTTTCAAGAAAATCTCTCTGAAAGAAATGGAAGACTTGATCCAATAGTCTGCGACATCCTCGAATTTTAATCCCCCGTACTTGGTCTCTTTGGGGTTCAAGCGTGGGGGATTTGTTATTCTTGTAGTATGAAAAACATCAGCATATTGGGGTGCGGATGGCTGGGACTACCTCTTGCTCGCCATTTTATCAAAAAAGGATATCAGGTCAAAGGCAGTACTACAACGCCAACGAAAATGAATGTACTATCCGACCTAGGAATCCTTCCCTATTTGCTCGCAAGAGAAAGTGTAGAAGCGAACCTTGGTGATTTCTTTGATACAGACCTCCTCATCCTCAATACCCCTCCCCGCAACACCTCCGAAGACCCAAGCTCCCATCACAGATTCATAAGCTCCATCGTGTCTCAAATACAACCCAACCACACCAAAACCATCTACACCAGCTCTACAGCCGTCTACCCTAGCCTAAACAGAGACGTCTCCGAGTCCGATGCAGTCTCGTCTAGCAGGAGTCGTGGAGGAGTCAAACTCCTCGAAATCGAAGACCTCATCGCACAAAACAACAACACGACCATCTTGCGTTTCGGGGGGCTATATGGCCCTGGGAGACATCCGGGAAGATTCCTCTCGGGCAAAACTGTACACGGCAAAAACAACCCCGTCAATATGATCCACCTCGACGACTGTATAGGTGTAATCCAAAGCATCATCGACTGCCAACTCTGGAACGAACGCTTCAACGCCTGCTCCCCCCAACACCCTACCAAAGAAACGTTTTACACACAAGCCTGCAGGGAACTTGATCTACCAGCCCCCCTATTCACTGACAAGCCTACAGACTACAAACGCATCGACTCTAGCAAACTACTCCAAGCCACGAGCTACGTATTCCAACATGGGTTGCAATAGAAATTCTTGTAGCTTTGAGCCACCACTAGTCCACTATCCACATGGCCAACAAATCCATACCTCAAATAGAACGTGTACTCCTCTACTACACCCAAGCCTTGGGGCACGACTACAACGCCTACCGCAATCACGTCTACCGCATCTACCACTTGACTCTACTGCTCTGTCCCTCGGAACTCAACAAAGCCCAAGAAGAAGCACTTGCTATCGCAGCGGTCTTTCACGATTTGGGGATTTGGACGCATCACAGCATGGATTATCTATCCCCGAGTGCAGAATCTGCCGTGAGGCATCTAGAAGAAACTGGACGTACTCACCTCTCTGATCTCTGTCGTCAACTCATTATCCATCACCACAAGATTTCTCCATACCAAGGGGATCATTCGGATTTGACAGAAGCCTTTCGACAAGCGGACTTTATGGATTTGACCTTTGGGGTGACCCGCCACGGCTTACCCATCTCTCGATACCAACACCTCAAAGAATCCTTCCCATTTTTAGGTTTTCAGAAACTCATTGCAAAAAAAATATTACGCCATGCATTCCGTCATCCCATGCATCCATTTCCCATGTTGAAGCGCTAAATTTGAACTTCATCATTCACCCTAAATTATATGCCCCTAAAAACCATCGCTTTTGATGCCGACGATACCCTCTGGCACAACGAAGGCCTATTTCGTGAGGCGGAGAGCGAATTTTGTCAACTGCTGGAAGACTACATGCCCCAACACAGCAGTGTCAAAGAACTCTATCGCATCGAACTCCAAAACATGAGCCTCTACGGCTATGGGATCAAAGGATTCATGCTGTCAATGATCGAGAGTGCCATCGAGATCTCTGCACGCACAGTCAATGTCACTGATATCGAACAAATCCTACGGATCGGTAAAGAACTCTTGCAAAAACCTGTCGTACTCCTCGACAATGTAGAGCCTGTACTCTCTTCTCTTCATGAGAAATATCGGCTCGTATTGGTGACCAAAGGAGACCTACTAGACCAACAGCGCAAACTCCAACAATCTGGTCTTGAGAAGTACTTTCATCACATAGAAATCGTGTCAGAGAAAAAAGAAGAAGATTATCAGCGTGTAATGGGGCATTTGGACCTCAACCCAACCGAATTTGCGATGATTGGCAATTCGCTCAAATCAGACATTCTACCCGTCTTGAACCTCGGAGGGCATGCCTTCCATATCCCCTACCATATCACTTGGGAACACGAAAAGGTAGACCGAAAAATCGAACATCCCCAACTGATCCAACTGTCCCAAATCAGCGAACTATCACAATACTTATAGCCCTACCATGTCCAAAAATATACAGGAAGAATTGAAATTGCAGGTCCAACTACTCCACCAAGAAAAGGAAGAAGACCTCCGTCAATACCGTATCAAAATGGCCAGCACATCCCTGAAAGAGCGTAGAAAATCAGGCGTATGCTGGTACCCTGTTGACCTCAACAAAACCCGTTTTGATGCAGGCGAACGACTCATTGTCAAGGTATCTCGCCAACCCGAGCATACAGAAGCTCACCTCTTTCAGTCTGGCAAACTCATCAGTCTGTTTTCTAATACCTCTGGAGATAGCCATCACGAAGATGCTGTATCTGGTGTAGTCAACTCTGTCACCAAGATGGACATGCACATCACGCTCAATGTCGACGAAGTACCGCAATGGGTACATCACGGTCAACTTGGCATTCAACTGCTCTTTGATGAGAATGCTTATCGCGAAATGGAAAAAGCACTGTTGAAAGTAATCAAATCCAAAAATGGCCGAATAGACGTACTCAAAGATGTGATCCTAGGAACAAGAGCTGCCTCGTTTGACAATCAAGATGTAATCCGAGACATCGGTCTCAATGACAGCCAAAATGCCGCGATGCACCTCGTGCACAATGCACAAGATGTAGCCATCATCCATGGCCCGCCTGGCACGGGCAAAACCACTACCTTGGTACATACCATCGTCGAGACACTCAAAAAAGAAAGACAAGTACTCGTCTGTGCCCCAAGCAATGCCGCAGTAGACCTACTCGCCGAACGACTAGGTCAGCAAAATATCCAAGTGCTCCGTGTCGGACACCCCGCACGCGTACACGAAGATATCCTCAGCAAAACCATGGATGCAAAAATCGCCAATCATCCAGATTTCAAAAGCCTCAAAGACCTCCGCAAACAGGCAGAAGAATACTTTAAACTCGCCAGCAAATACAAACGTAATTTTGGGCATGCTGAAAAAGTACAACGTCGCGCCATCAAATCAGAGGCTCTCAAACTAAAAGATGACGCCAACAACCTCGAGTATTACATCATCAATGACATAGTCGCCAAGACACAAGTCATCGCCTGTACCCTTGTAGGCTCGACCAATACTTACATCAAAGGCATGAACTTCGGGACAGTCTTCATCGATGAGGCAGCCCAAGCCATGGAAGCGGCCACTTGGATCCCTATCCTCCGCGCACAACGCGTGATCTTCGCCGGTGACCACTGCCAGCTACCTCCCACCATCAAGTCCTACAAGGCAGCCAAAAAAGGCCTGGAAGTCACTCTTTTCGAAAAGGCCATCCAACGCAACCAAGCCGATGTGATGCTCTCTATCCAATACCGGATGAACGAACAAATCATGAATTTCAGCAGCCGGATGTTTTACAAAAACAATCTCGAAGCAGATCCGATGGTGAAGCGTTGGAAAGTCTTCGCAGAAGATACCGTGGTGGAGTTCATCGATACCGCAGGCTGTGCCTTCTACGAAGCAGTCGACAAAGAAACCCGTAGTTCGTACAATGCCGAAGAAGCAGATATCCTCATGAAGCATCTGATCGAGTACCTCGCAAATCTAGATACCATGGAACGCCAAGATGACCTCCAAAGCGTCGGTGTGATCTCACCCTACAAAGCACAAACCGCGCTGCTCTCCGAAAAGCTTCTTGAAAATGGGCTAGAAGAACACACCATGAAAAAAATACAAATCAACACAGTAGATTCGTTCCAAGGACAAGAAAGAGACGTAATCTACATCAGCCTTGTTCGCTCCAATGACAAAGGCGAAATTGGTTTTCTCAAGGACACCCGCCGCATGAACGTAGCACTCACTCGTGCACGAAAAAAACTAGTCGTCATCGGAGACAGTGCCACCATCGGACAGCACAGTTTCTATGAGAAGTTCCTCGACTACATCCACGAAATAGAAGCCTACCGTAGTGCTTACGAATTGATGTATTGAGCCTCAACACACCCTTTCCCACAGAAGATTCCCTATCTTGTACAACAAATAATATGCACATCAAGACTAACTGACATAACATGAAACATCTTGTATCCTTCCTCACTTTCCAGCTATTGGCCTTCTTAGCCTTGGCCCAAGCCCCAGCTGATTTCAAAAGCATTGAAGATTACAAAACAGCTGAACCCACTGTTTTGGAAACGGCCAATTTCATCTTGGACACACCCGCAGATCTAGACGAACTGAAAAGGCTGAATTCTTTTCAATACATTCTCAAATGGATGGAAGGAACTCCAGATTATACCTTTTCGATCGAATCGGAAGCCATGCAACTGACCGATGGCAAAACCGAATTGCTAACCGTCTATTTGTCAGCCATGACCAAGGCCGTACTCGATAGTTCCAGCCCTCTCACCAACGAGCAGGTACAAGCCAAAGCCAAAGAGTACACCGTACAATATTGCGCAAAAGAAGAAAACCACATCAAGCCCTCCAAGGCCATCAAGAAAATATTGAAAAGTCAAAAAAGCTGAATCACATGGTATGTGCAAGTAAATGGAGGAGGCTGGCAAACCTTGTCATTGATAGCGCATTGTGTATCGTGGTATCATTCCTTCTACTTCTCGGCCTGATGCTATGGGATGTTTCGTTGGGATTCTCCCTTCCTTCATCTCCTACGAAGTACTGTTCCAGTTGTCCCCTTTTGTGGTTCACTTCCTTTACTACTTCGTCATGGAATCCACCACGTACCGAACCATCGGAAAATACTGCACCGGCACACGTGTAGTAACCACTGATGGCAGTCGGCCTAGTACCAGTCAATTGCTCAGGCGCACTATCATCCGGACGGTCCCCATAGAGTGCCTTTCCTTTATTTATGACCAAAGTGGACATCACGACATCCTATCCGACACCAGGGCCATCACCACTAGATCAACCCGATGATTTGAGAAGCTCGTCATTGAGCATGACCTTAGAAGATTTGAGAAAGCGGGAATACCAATACCCAGAATCCTTGACAATACGTTTTTGGGTCTCAAAATCATTGTACACGATACCAAACCGCGGCTCATAGCCTTCGGCCCACTCGAAGTTGTCCATCAATGACCAAATAAAATAGCCATCAACTTTCACCCCACTTCTTTTGGCCTTGAGCACTTCGCAGATGTAGGACTGAAGGAATTTGACTCGCTTAGGATCTTTGACATGTCCATTTTCTAGTTGATCATCAAACGCCACCCCATTTTCAGTCACAAGGATGGACTTGACCTTGTCATAGGCATTGAACTTTTTGAGCATTTTGTATATTCCCTTTGGGTAAACTTCCCACCCCATAGTCGTCAATTCCACATCGCGCTCTTCGGCTTTGACAATCTGCCCTTGTAGATACGGCATGTACCAATTGTGCCGTACGACCTCTCGGGTATAATTTTGTAACCCCACAAAATCAAAATCAAAGACCATATTCTGTTCATCGTCTGCTTTGAGGTAATCCTCTACACGGCGTGCAATCGGCAAATCCTCGACCGGATAGCCTAAGCCCAGCGCTGGCTCTATGAATAGACGGTTGAGCAATGCATCAAAGCGCTTGGCAGCCTTGACATCCTTAGGCTCAGGACTCGCTGGATCGATATGCGAGCAAGAGAAAGTCGTCCCAATATTGGCCTCAGGCTGCAAATCACGAATAATACGCCCCCCAAGACTCTGACACAATGTAGCGTGGTGCATGGCTGGTACAAAATTCTTAATCCCCTTGATCCCTGGAGCATGATAGCCCAAAAAGTATCCCGCACCCGTAAATACCATCGGTTCGTTGAGTACCATCCAGTTTTTGACCCGATCCCCAAACAATTTGACACAAGTCGAAACATAGTCTTCAAACCACCCCAACACCTCGCGGTTGACCCAGCCACCTTTCTTTTGCAAGGCCAACGGCAAATCCCAATGATACAAGGTCACCCAAGGTGTGATCTCCTTGTCCAGACATTCGTCAATGAGACGATTGTAGTAGTCCACTCCGTCTTGATTGATATACCCAATTCCATCTGGCATGATCCGCGACCAAGCGATCGAAAATCGATAATTGGGAATATTCAGCGACTGTATCAACCCCACATCTTCACTATAGTTGTGGTAGTGATTGCAAGCATGGTTCCCGGTCGTGTGATCTTGTATCTTTCCCTTTTGCGACACAAAATGATCCCATACTGACGGGCCCTTGCCATCTACATCGTGTGCTCCCTCGATTTGATAGGCCGCAGTGCTCACTCCCCAATGAAAATCAGGGCCAAAATCGTCTTTAGTAAAAATCATTTATGAAAGGAATTTTAATCTTGGAAAGGAAATGAAAGTCTTCTTCTTCAACTCAACTTCTGGAGCTGAAATATGCTCTTGGAGCACCTTGTCTATGATAAACTGCGTCTGCTCTGGAAAATACACCGGCACTTCTTTGCCATAGTCTACCCATTCTTGTACGAGTTTGATTTTCTTTTTGCTCAATTTTTTGAGCACAGGCACTCCCAGCTCTTTGAGACTTTCTGCATTGAAATGCTGCTCATACTGTCTACGCATAGGGACGACCAGTAGCTTTTTGGTCAAGTACAAAGCCTCTGCTGGAGTTTCGAACCCTGCTCCACACAGTACACCTGCACTGGCTGCCATGCTCTGTACGAACTTGATCCCATCGATGGGTTGAATACTCACATTGTCCTTGGTATAGCTCGATATCGTGTGCTTCGAAAATACCTCCCACTGAACATTCTTGACTTTCGACAGCACCTTGATCAGCTTCTTGTCTCCATAAGCTGGCAAATACACTGTATAATGTCCACTGTCTGTGATCTCCTGATTCCTGATGTCGTTTCGAATGATGGGGGTAAAAATCTTGTTGTCGTACTTTCTAAAATGAAAACTGTAATAATCGTCCGCCGGCGCATAGTTTTTCAATATCTGAGAGCCAAACCAATCTGCATGATCAGGTTTAGGGACAAGTTTAGATCTCAAGGCACTTTGATGGCTGAGCGCAATGCATTTCACACCTTTGACCCGACAGGCCCATGCCGACACAGGCTCAAAATCATTGATCACCAGATCATAATCCTGTACCGGACAAGACTTAATGTCCTTCATCAATCGACGCACACTGGCTTTTTTGAATGTCTCGATGATGTCCACTCCACCCTTTTCACCAAAGATGAAACTCAAACCATCGTATCTGTACTTGACAGGGAAAGGCAACTTCAAATCAGCCTGTATTCCGCTGATCAGTACATCTACGGTCACCCGTTTGCTCAATGCAGGGATCACATCCATTGCTCTACTGAGGTGTCCGTTTCCTGTTCCTTGTATGGCGTACAATATTTTCATCCTAGGTATCGTTCTGCTTAATTTTTCAACATTTCTTGGAGCATTTTGCCGTAGAGTTCTTTCGGAGTACGCCCTGACAAGTCAGTATGCTCGTCATCCTCTTCTACCTCTCCTTTGTCTTTGCTTTTCAGATCCGGAAAATCCTCGTCCTTGAAGTGAAAAATCGACCACTCCTTGTTGTTGTATTCTAGTGCGGTCAGGTTTTCAATCCAATCTCCCGAGTTGAGGTAGGTCACAGACCCATGAGCGGATACATATTCTTTCATCTCTGGATGATGGATGTGTCCACATACCACATACTTGTATCCATTGTCTGCAGCGATCTCAGTAGCGGTCTGCTCAAATTGATTGATATACTTCACAGCACTCTTGACACTATTTTTAACCTTCTTGGACAGAGAGATTCGACCTCTACCGACCAGTTCGCTGAAGAAATTAAATACTTGATTGATCATAATGAGTGAATCGTACCCAATCGCACCGAGTTGTGCCACCCATCGCGAATGCTGCATGGTCACATCAAACACATCCCCATGAAAGACCCACGCTTTCTGCCCCTCCAATTCTAAAACCATCTTATTTTGCAGCTCAAAAGTCCCTACCGAAAACCCCTCAAACTTGCGCAACATCTCGTCGTGATTGCCTGTGATATAGGTCACCTTGATCCCCTTGGTGATCCACTTGAATATCTGACTCACGACCTTCATATGGCTCTTTGGCCAATACCGTTTGCTAAACTGCCATATATCGATAATATCCCCATTGAGAATCACCTCTTTGGGTGCTACACTTTTCAGATAAGCAAGGAGTTCTTTCGCTCGACACCCATAGGTCCCTAAATGAATGTCTGACAAGACCAATATATCGACACTCCTTTTATCCCCCTTTTTCATCTAGTTGGACTTTAGAGGCGAACGGAGTGGTCCGATAAACTGTGCGACCAATGAAAACAAAACTTGCTGAATGGCTCGAATAATATGGATAAACCTGCTTCTCTTAGAATAAGTATGTCTATCTCGGATGGGGCGATCTGAACGGTATGATTCCATGCTTGTTTTTTACAAAAGTGCTGCATGGATATTACTAGGTGGTTTTCCTACAATTATTTTTGTATTAATACCCTGACGCCCGTATTAAACAAAACCCTTCGTCATGTGTTATTTGATAACATTAAATAACACATGACTTAAACTACTAAGATCAAGACGATCTCCGAATCATCAATAAAATGACATAAGCGATCAAAGTACCAATAGCCCCTGCTCCTACCGAAAACAATACCGAACCGATCACATACTGCTGCAACTGATCGTACACTGAATCCAATGTCAAGCGGGTAAAATCCGAAAACTGTACAGGATCAGATACAAAAGGCGCTCCACAGAGAAAACTGATAAAAATCAGAAAAGGTAAAAATGGCGGAATGCTGATATTGGAAAAAAACAATACCACAAGGCGGTTGAGTTTGAAAAGACTCGCAATCCCAAAAGCAATCAGCATCTGAAAACCCCACACAGGAAAAATCCCAAAAAACAGCCCCAAGCCCACCGAAAAAGCCATCTTACCCGGATTATCCTTATTCTTTCTAAACTCCTGCTTGATTTTTTCCCATGATTTTTTGAAAGAGAAACGCATCACTATAAGCCTCGGAAGAAAAAACAACAAGGCCAACGTCACCAAGAAGGTATTCAATACACTGATGCGCGCAAAATCTCTCACCATTCTAAAATGTGTAATCCGGTCTTCATCATAAGTCACATGAATCGGCACAGATACAAAGGGCACATTGGACCAGGCCAGTCGGACGATGACTTCTATTTCAAATTCAAACTTAGAAGTAATCCAGCGCTTTCGACTAATTGGTCCGAGCGGATATGCTCGGAATCCTGTCTGAGTATCAGGCAAGGATATACCCGTCTCAGCCCAAAACCAAAAATTGGAGAATTTGTTGCCAAAGCTACTTTTGCCAGGCACTCCCTCTTGCTCCATATTGCGAGACCCCATGACTACCGCCCCAGGGTTTGCTTCGATAGCCTCTAGTAGCGCAGGGATATCATCTGCATCATGCTGTCCGTCTGAATCTATCGTGATCGCATACTCATAGCCTAGCTCGATGGCTCGCTCAAAGCCATGCCGCAGTGCTACCCCTTTGCCCTGATTGACGACATGAGTATAGACTTCATAGTTTGGAAAATCCTTGAGTACAGAAACGGTATCATCCGTTGCACCGTCATTGATGACGATGACGTTCGTCGTATATCTAGCTACTTTTTCTAAAACCGCACGTATTTTCGCTCCATTGTTGTACGTAGGTATCAATACGCAATAGTGGAGCTGAGATTTCTCAATAGACATGAAACGTCGCTTGTTGTTTGAACACAATGGAATCGTCCCCTGCTGCTCGCAAACTGGCCTTTACTTTCAACCCATCATCTGAGTCCGTCACACTGAAACGCATCACCATCTCGGGAGTAGCCCGTGGGTCGATCATCCCCAAAAACTTAATATTAGCTGCAGTGCTCAAGCGCAATTTCTGTTGGGTGGCCAATTCCAATGCCCTCCTCAACACCTCCATCGTCACTACACCAGGCAACACAGGATGCTGAGGAAAATGCCCATCGAACACATCATGCGTCGCATCGATCGTCAATGGCACTACATATTCGTCCTCCTCACGTCGAAGGTCCCCAAAGGTGATAAGGTCATGGAAATTATTCATAGGCTATCGGGTAAACTGAGTCCTATCGGTCAGTGTATTGAGTTTGTGATTGCTAAAATAAATAGAACGGTAATCTTCTGGTGTTTCTTGAAACACCAATTCCTTCAAAAGCAACGATTGGACATCAAAAACCAAACGTACCTCTCTGAACATTCGTTTCATTGCCTTCTGCTTGGGAAGCAGCGTAATCTTAGCATCTCCATCGACAAGTTCAATTTCATTCTCAAAATCATCACTCTTCAAAATAGAACCATCCATTGTTTCGAGTAAAAACTTCTTAAACCCAATGATCTGAGGGCTGTTGCTCGGTATTTTTTTCGTCCCATGTACATCGGACTTGTAAGCTTCATCCTCTGTAATCACAAAAGAATAGGCCTCAGGAACTACCTGCTCCCATTTCATGGCACTAGGTTTCATGAAATAAAAACTACCACTGGCCTTCATTTCTTCATCGAGAAAGGAAAGTACCTGCACCTGATCAAAAGAGCTCACTATGGAAGTAGTCTCCGCATTGAACTCCTCCAACCGTTGCAAAAACTGCTCGACACTCTCCTCCTGCCCTACTACTGCGGTGCTCCACAGACAGGCCCATACTATCATCAATCTATACATTCTATTCCTTTTTATTTTTGGGCAACAGTCCAAATTTCATACCCTTTTCGCGCACCCCATCAATCAACAGTGGCAAAGCCTCACACGTAGCATCTACTCGCTCATGCAGCAGTACAATCGCACCGTTATCGATACGGCCTACAAGCTGTTTGACCCTGTCGTCATTCAAAGCCACCGCCGTATCATAGGTTCGCACAGACCAACCGACCGTTTTCAATTTATTTTCGTTGATTACTTGTGCTATACTGGGATTGGTCACTCCAAATGGAGGTCTAAAATACAACTCCTCTTCCCCTGTCAGGTCCGACAAATAGCGCTGTGCTTTCATAATATCACGAGACAGATTTTTCCCTAGTTTAAAGCCAAAACCATGGTTGTGTGCATACGTGTGCCCGCCTATCGCATGCCCTTCATCGATGATGCGCTGTGTGATTTCGGGATATGCCTGGATGTTTTTCCCTATTAGAAAGAACATCGCCTTCACTCCTTTTTCTTGCAGTACGTCTAGTACAAGGGGGGTATTGGCAGGATGTGGGCCATCATCAAAAGTCAGCATGACTGCATCATTCGGCAAGCGATGTATGGCAGACACGAAAAAATCGGCTCGAATCATCATCGACATCCCAAACATCAAGGACATAAACATTCCCAACAACACACACATCGCAAGCAAGACATACTCAGTACTCAACCAAAAAGGCAGACTGATCTCTACACATACAAACACCAACAATGTGAGCCCAAACTTAGACACGCCTCAAGATCATGATACTGCTAAATTCCCTATCGCTCACGTTGATCACTGCAGCATAATCCCCAACCGACGCTTGTGCCCGTAGGGCATCATACGCCAAATGAAAACCCAATGCAGAACTACTAAAATACCTACCCACCACATCGGTATATACGACATGCGACCATGACAATTCCTGATTCAAAGTTTCATTGTAGCCTACGTATCTTTCTATTGCCACAGATTCATGAAGCCCATATTCCTCGAGGACGGCACGATACTGAGATTCCAACTCACCTGTGTCTACCATACGGACACTCACGATTTCAACATCCGTTTTCTCCTCAGTCAACACAAAGAATGAACATCCCTCGGACAATTGAGACTTAATTTCTTTGGGCCACAGCATCCGATCTGCCAGTTCTTCTACGGTATCTATTTTCTCGTCGACAGCTCCGAGTAGTACCGATGTATCTCCCTCGTGCAGACGCAGCTTGGCGTCCATCAATGCATACTCAAACGACAAGCCCTTTTGGATGTGCGTCATGTTATAGCTCTGATTTTTATGAAGCAAGGCTATTTGACCTGAGACTGCATTGTGTCCGGACTGGATAAATGCCGTTGGAGGAATCAAACTATCTTCTTCTGCGAGGATCGAAGTTTTGAGGAATTTTTCTGTATCTGCTAGACAACCTAGTCCTGACCCTACGATGATCGAACTCGTCTTTTCCAGATTGGCTTTGGTCATGGCAGCTTGACTACTCGCCAAAGACATTTTCATCAATTTGGATGCCCGGCGTATCATCGCAGGAGTGATGTATTCTCGGTAGCTCGGCTCGATCAGCGATCTTTCAATGACCCCTTCTGAGAGTTGATCGTTTAGGTTTTCACCCAAAAATCCATCCAAGCAAGAAATCGACACTGCTGACTTGACAAATACTTTTTTCATACTTTAGAAAATATCAATGAGGTACTGTTGCCTCCAAACCCAAAAGAATTAGACATGACCGTCTGTATCTCCTTTTTGCGGTATGCAACAACTGGAGTTCGCTCACTCGCGACCATCTTGTTCTTCCAATTGAGCGTTGGGAACACACAGCCGTGCATGAGGCTCAATATCGAATAGACCGCTTCGATCCCACCAGCCGCTGCTAGGGTATGCCCTGTATGAGCTTTGGTCGAACTAAAATCCAACTCTACCCCTTCGAACACACGATCAATAGCACTCAATTCCGAATCGTCGTTGTTGCGTGTCGCTGTGCCATGAGCATTGAGATAGTCGATATCCTGGGGGCGCAAATCTGCCAATTCGAGTGCTTCCAGCATCGCCAATGCAGCTCCATCCCCAGCAGGAGAAGTCCCTGTCTGGTGGTAGGCATCATTGGTATTGGCCCAACCTTGGCATAATCCCAATTTCTTATGCCCGGATACTTTTATACTTTTTTCGTTTTCCAACAGCAGAAACCCTGCTCCTTCACCGAGATTCAATCCGACGCGACCTTCGTCAAATGGACGACAGTGCTCCTTGTCATAAATCATCAATGAGCCAAATCCATCCACAGTAAAATCCGTCAGTGCATCTGTACCACCTACCAGCACACGATCTAGTATGCCAGCCTGAATCATCCGTGCACCTAGCATGATGGCATTGGCTGCCGAAGAGCATGCCGTAGAGATAGTATTGACGTATTCTTTGATACCAAACTGACTGTTGACTAGGTGTGTGACAGTCCCCAAGTCATGGGTCATCAACTGCTGAATTTGTGACGCATCGTCTTCCAAATATAGCGAAGCAAAATATCGCTCACTCAGATCCATTCCTCCTGTCGTAGTGCCGTTGATGAGCCCTGTTTTCAACATAGAATCGACCACTGAGTCTCCCCAAGCTTCGCGACTCGCTAGCATGGCCAGCAATGCCGTACGAGGCACTTGAGACTCCAGCTCAAGCCCCAAAATATTCTTAAGTTCTACATCTGACTTTTTGAGACGGCCTTTGAGCGCAGACCCCTTGCGGGTCTCACAACTCTCGATACCTGTAGTACCTGTCTGCAGGGCACGGAGGTTTGCCTCCACACCTATGCCCAAGGCTGACACTACACCGATCCCTGTCACGTATACATTCATCAGGCTTGATTCTCTTCGATGTATTTGGCTAGGCTATTGATAGAATGAAAAATCTCCTTGGCTTCCTCTGGGTTGCCTACTTTGAGATTATAACTATTGTCCAGAATCACAATGATTTCGAGAGCATCAATCGAATCCAACCCTAACCCTTCTCCAAACAAAGGGGCATCGTCTTTGATCTCCTCAGGAGTCACCTCTTCCAGATTCAACTGCTCTATTAACTTTTCTTTCAGTTCTAATTTTAAATCCATATGCTAAAATATTATTCCTTTTCTACAAGGTACAATTGTAACTCAAACTCCTCCTGCAGGACTTCCACCCAGCCACCGATTACAGCCTTGGCTTTGTTTTGGGCAAACCACACTTGATTGGTTTTCATCCACTGCTCTAGGTCAAAACAATCCTTCAACAAAAACAGGTTTTCCCCGTACCATTTGTTGCGAATGGCTATTTCGCCCAACACAATATTAGGCAATGTATATACAAAATTGGCGGGGCTAGCGGCTTTTCCTTCATTGATATTTTGCTGATGTGCCCAGTCAGTATCAAGGCTCGCAGATGCATTTTGAAAATGCAATGCCAAGTCGTCTTCGCCAAAGCGGGACAAATCCATTTTAGAGCGAACCATCTCTACTCCTAACACACCCATTTTGGACAGGTTGTCCATTTTGTGAAATTTAGGATAATCTAATTTCAGCCATTTGTACATCGCCGATAGCCGTCCCTTCAGGGTACCGTCATGTGCAGGTTCAGGCTGTGATTGACCGTCGATTTGCCAATCGTCCTTGGTCCAACTGATGTATATTTTCTGTACTCCCATCACATTTTTTGAATGATCGCTGCAGCATTGCACCCTCCAAATCCCGAAGTTGTCTTGAGCAGCATATCTATGGCCATTTCCGTATGATCTAGTACCACATTGATTTTTTCTGTCGTACCTGGCTCTTCACAACCCAAACTTTTCAGCATCACCCCCACATCCATTGCATGCATAGACACTACCAATTCAAGAAGACCCGCTGCCCCTAGTGTATGTCCAAAGTACCCCTTCATACTCTGTACAGGTTTGTTGGCCAAGCCACTTCTGTGGAAAGCGATGGATTCCATGTCATCGTTGTAGCGAGTAGCAGTTCCATGAGCAGAAACTGCATCGATTTCTTCTGGCATCACTCCCGACTGTTTGCATGCCTTTTGGATTGCGCGATACAAACCTTCACCCGTTCGTGATGGGCCCGATATATGATTGGCATCATTGGCCGTCGCTCCACCCAAAACTCTTTTTGGTTGTCCTGCAAAAAGAGTCGATTGCCTAGACACTACAGCACTCACTACAGCCTCTCCCAATGAAAGCCCCGTTCGATGGGCATCAAAAGGCTTGCAAGCCTCATCACTCAATGCCATGAAAGATTCAAAACCTTTGCAGGTGAACTCCGAAAATACATCGCCTCCTAGCACCAGCACATGGTCATAAGTCTCCGTCTCCACATAATCATGTGCCATCACTACACCGAGCAAACCCGAAATACAAGCATTGGATACGACCTCTACATCCAGAGGTACTGACAGATGCTGGGCCACCACTTCAGCAACATGCTGTGGTCGCACCTCTTTGCTCAGCCCAGTTGCCAAACGATCGATATCACCTTTGGTCGTACAAAAGATCAAAAGCCATTTCCCAGTCATCTCTTTGATTTGAGACATACTTTGCTGGCAAGTTTGCACGGCCAAAGACTCCAACTTCGTAAGCCCATCCCTATGCATGATATCCGTCATGACTCCCACAGGGACATTCAAAGGAGCAAAACTCACCTCGCTGTGAACCTTCAGAGAAGATTCTCCCTTGTGCATCGCCTCAAAATTCTTGGCGACTGTGTCTCCAAGTGGAGAAATGATATTTGCAGCTCCTATGTAACTCATCCCTCTATCCAATCAACCTGGTTCATCCACTCGGTATAAAACTCCGGATAGGACAATTCTAATTCTTTGTTTTCCGCATGCAAAAACACCTGTTCAGTACGCCCTTTGCAACTAATTCGATCTGTTTCCAGGTTCCATACCTCGTACTCATGGATGAGTTTGGCGGATCTGCTTTTAATCAAGCGGCAGGTGATTCGAATGTTCTCCCCAAAAGTGATCGGAGACTTGTAGTCAATCGCTACTTTGACGATCGGCACAAAAAATCCGTGCGACGCAATATTCATATAGGACATGCCGCAGCACTCTCCAAGTCTCTCACGGCCGTCTTCAAAATACTTGAGATAGTTGCCGTGCCAAACGACACCCATCGCGTCCACTTCCGAAAACCTTGCTCTCACCGATATACTCTCTTCGATATATTCCATCACCCTTGTTGGATCATAATTTTCATTTCACAGTGGGCCAAAGGCTGACCATCCTCCTCACTACTGCCTGAGATGATCATGATCCCCATCACGTCATTTTTGATCGTCACGGTAGTACGAATTTTACTACCCACCTTGGGGCGCTGTACTATTGAGACTTTGCTGACCGCACCGATAAATCCCAAAGGAACTGGTATTTGCTGCTGGTGACACTCATACCCAGCTTTGGCAGCTACTGTCTGAGCAATATTCTCAATCAACCCGGATTCAGTCATCTCTCCCTCATACACAAACATATTGTCCTCCCTCACCTCTAGCTGAGAGATCACTTCCACATCTGTACACGTCAAGAGTTCATCGATCATGACGATAGGAGCTTTCTGAGGGATATATTCAGTGATTCGGTCTCGGTTGATTAGTGCTTTCATGAATGATGAAAAAAGTTATAATAATTGAACCAATGGTCAGGAATCTCCCTTACCTTCTGCTCCAAAGCAGCTGCAAAATGCTGTGCAATTTCTTCAGGTTTCTTTCGGTCGACTTCTGGCACATGTGCAGTGAAATGATAATTAAATTTGCTTTGTTTGTGAGCAAATACAAAGGCGAAAGGAGCTTTTAATTTGGAGACAAGCTGAAAAGGTCCCGAAGGAAACAATGCTTTTTGGTCAAAAAAATCAAGATCATAAGTCGGCGCACCAGTCATGAATCGATCAGCATGCATACACAAGATCTCTCCTCGCTTCAACACTTCATAAATCTTTATCAAGTGGCCAAGCCCTTCTCCTTGCACAATCACCTCATAACTCTGCGCTCCTTGTCTAGACAAAAACTCTTTGATTTTTTCGTGCTCATTGTCATACATAAGTATGTTGATCTTACGATCAAATGAATTGAGCAATTGGCCAGCGATATCCCAATTGCCATAATGCCCCGAAATGAGGATGAGCCCCTTTCCTTCGTTGGCCATACTGAGCAAGTCTTCTTCACCCTGCTGAGTATAGCTAAATAGCTTCTTTTTGCCTGCGGCAAAAGCAATTTTGTCAAGAAGTGAGTGGGCAAGTTCGGAGAAATTTCTACGAATGACTGGCAAGGACTCTTTTCGCGAAAGCTTCAGTGTCTTAGCGTAGAAATCAACAAGGGCCTCTTTGGGCCCTGCAGAAAACAAGAAATAATAATAAGAAACGACTTTCAACAACAAGTAAGCCGCATGAATATTCGAAAATTTAAGTGTCCATACAATGATTTGATAACCCAGTAGGCTACCCTTCGTACGTCCAGTCCATTTCGTCATTAGGCATGCTCGTGCTTGTTGACTATAAAGTCGTAAAAATCGTTGAGCGTACTGATA
This sequence comes from Reichenbachiella sp. 5M10, assembly GCF_002742335.1. NCBI lineage: Bacteria > Pseudomonadati > Bacteroidota > Cytophagia > Cytophagales > Reichenbachiellaceae > Reichenbachiella > Reichenbachiella sp. 5M10. Next base: position 3,144,778 of record NZ_MDGR01000007.1, read on the forward strand.
GATTTAAAATCCTCACCTGTCACTTTGAATCCGAAGTGACTTTCGATCACCACGACCAAATCGACATAGTCTAAGCTATCCAAATCGAGGGTTTCGTGCAAAACACCGTTAGGATCAAGAGTATCAACCTCCACTTCAAACTCCTCCGCCAAAAAACCATTTACAGTTTCTACTACTTCTTCTCTACTCATACTTCTTAATAATAAGGGTTGAATTCGTCCCTCCAAAACCAAAGGAATTAGAGGCAATTGTGTTTAAGTTAGCATTTTTTGATTCTGCAATAATATTAAGATTTCGGGAAACTTCATCGGGATTCTCAAAATTGATATTTGGAGCTATGAACCCGTTGCGCATCATAATCATACAATAAACGATCTCACTAGCTCCTGCCATCCAGCACTCATGTCCTGTCATAGATTTGGTAGAGCTCACCGGAGTCTTCCCTCCAAACACATCAAAAATAGCCTGTGCCTCAAACATATCTCCTTTTGGTGTCGAGGTGGCATGTGCATTGACATAGTCGATTTCTTTGGCGCTAATATCGGCCATCTTGAGTGCTCGCGATATGGAGTCTACCTGTCCCTCCGTATTTGGGTTGGAGATATGATCCCCGTTGGAAGAGAAGCCGTACCCCGTCACCTCTCCCAAAATCGTCGCTCCTCTACGCTGTGCTGATTCCAAAGACTCAAGCACCACGGTCGCAGCACCTCCACTTGTGATCAATCCATCACGGTCTTTATCAAATGGTCGTGAGGACTTGGCGGGTTCATCTTCGCGCATCGAAAAAACGCCCAAGCCATCAAAACTCCCAAAAGCGTACAAATTAACCTCTTGAGCTCCTCCACAAATAATCATGTCCTCAAGACCCGACTTGATCAGGTGATACCCCACGCCAATCGCATGCGAACCCGAAGCGCAGGCCGCACTGATGGTAAAGTTGACTCCTCTCAACTTAAAAATAGTCGCCAGGTTCATATTAACTGTACTATTCATCGACTGAAAGATCGATCCAGACCCCACAAGCATGGTGTCTTTCTTGGCACGAATCGTATCCACAGCCTCTGTCACTGCCCCAGCAGTCGAGTCATTACCAAACAAAATCCCTGCTCGATTGTTGTCTAAATAGTCTTGGGTAATGCCTGCCATTTCCAATGCTTCTTTGGTAGAAACATAAGCGTATCTAGCTTCTTCGGACATCCCCAGCCTCGCTCTACGGGACAAGTCCTTTTTCAGGTCAGGCTCCTCTATGATTCCTGTCAAGCAAGACCGATAACCAAACGGCTTTCGTTCCATATCCAACCCAATCCCACTTCTCCCTTCCTTAAGAGATTCGGTCACCTCCGCTACGTTTTTTCCTATACAAGAATAAATTCCATATCCACTGATCACCACTCTCATCTCTCTATGAATAAATCCCTCCGTTTATATTGATTACTTCACCTGTGATGTATGCTGCCTTGTCTGAAGCCAAAAACGACACCAAATCGGCCACTTCTTGTGCTTTGCCAAATCGATTCATCGGCACCATTTGCTTCATCTCGTCCTCATTGAGATCTTGAGTCATGTCGCTAGTGATGAATCCTGGCGCTACTGCATTGACGGTTATTTTTCTCTTGGCGACCTCTTGTGCCAGTGCTTTGGTTGCGGCAATCATACCCCCTTTGGCTGCTGAATAGTTCACCTGCCCAGGCACACCTTTCAACCCTGACAGAGATGCCATATTGATGATACGTCCTGATCTGTTTCGCACGAAGTGCTGCAACAAATGTCTTGTCACGTTGTACATCCCTTTGAGACTGGTCTGTACTACGTCATCAAAATCCTGCTCTTCCATAAACACCATGAGATTATCTCTGGTGATCCCAGCATTGTTGACCAAAATTTCGATTTTCGATTCCTTATTGTCCGCAAGCCACTTGCTCAAGCACTTCTCCACTTCATCGTGGTTCTGCACCTGAAACTTCAAGAGTTCAGCTGTCCCGCCATTCTCTTCAATCTTTCTTTTGGTTTCGTTGGCCGCTGCATCATTTGAGGCGTAGTTGATAATCACATGTACCCCCAAGTCTGCCGCCAAAGTCACTGCGACAGCACTACCTATACCTCTGGATGCACCAGTCACTAATGCGCACTTTCTCAAAATAAGTCCTTTTCTGTATTTAATAATTTCTTCTTGAGTTCCTCTTGATGAGTCTTCAATGAGATATCCTCCTTCAACGTAGGAACTTCCTCACGTACAAAATTGTAAAAACTTCTAGTCGCAGAAGACTTTAGATCAATTTTATTGGTCAAATCCAACGCCTGAGCAATCGATATCATCAAAATCGTCAACACTTCGAACGAATTGTCGATCACTTTTTGTGTCATGACCGCCGCATTTGTCCCCATGCTCACGATATCTTGGTTGTCTCCATTGTTGGGGATACTATGTACATAGACAGGGTTGGACAAAGTCTGGTTTTCAGCTGTCGTAGATACCGCCGTAAACTGCATCCCTTGTAGCCCAAAATTGAACCCTAGCTTCTCCATGTTCAAGAAAGGAGGAAATATCTGATTCAACTTAGAATTCATCAAGAAGTTGACCTGACGCTCCATAAGCATAGTCAATTTGGTAATGGCGATTTTGAGTTTGTCCATCTCTAGAGCAATATAGTCGCCATGAAAATTCCCTCCATGATAGACATTTTGAGTATCCGTACAAATGATAGGATTATCATTGGCAGAGTTCACCTCATCTTCCACAATTCTTTTGCAACTCTCCCAAGTCTCCAAGACCGGACCTATGATCTGTGGCACGCATCGCAAAGAGTAATACTCTTGTACTTTCTCAGAAAAATACTCCTGACCCTTGATGTGTTCTTCATTGAACAAGTGCGCATTCCTTTCTTTCAACACACTGCCATCCTTGAGTAAATCACGCATGATACCAGCCACCTTCTGCTGCCCCTTGTGCAGTTTGGATGCATTGAGCTCCGAAGAAAACGAATCATCATACGATGAGGTCAGTTCATTCATGATCGACGATGTATGAATCGCCCACCCAATCAGTTTTTTGGCTTTGATCAAATTGACCGCTGCAATCCCTGACATACAAGAAGTGCCATTGATAGCTCCCAATCCGTCTCTGAGCATAAGTGCTGCTGGCTCGACCCCTGTAGACTCTAGAGCCACTGCCGTATCGACCACTTCTCCTTTGAAATAGACTTGCCCATGACCGATGAGCGTATGAGCTACGTGTGCCAACTGAACTAAATCACCACTGGCTCCCACCCCACCGTGTACGGGGATGCAAGAGATTATGTCGTTTTCGATGAACCGCTCCAAAGTCTCTAGATACTGAAGGCTCACTCCAGAAAATCCAAGTGCCAGCGTATTGAGTCGACAAATCATGATGATTCGTGCGTACTCTTCCTCGATGTATTGACCTGCGCCATTGCTATGGCTGTGAATCAAATTATACTGCAATTGCTCCAGTTTGTCATCGGATATGCGGTATTGTGCCATCGGCCCAAATCCAGTATTGATCCCGTAGATCACCTTATCCTTTGAAAAGTCCTTTAAAAAAAGGTACGATTTTTCAACTCTCGCCTTTTGATCTTCGTCCATTTGATAGCTTCCTGATCTATCAAATATCTCTTCTATTTTTTCAATTGTAAGACGTCCCAACTAACATATGTTTATTCCTAACAAAACGACATCAATATATCGCCAATTCACAAAACTAATTAATTAATTGGCAGCTCCTAGTTTAGTCTACGCTATTATAATTTTTTCAAAAACTATCCTTTAATATTGCCGAATCAACTAATGAATTGACACTTAAACTCCATGCGTTTCAATCACTTCTTTCTTTTTGCTTTCATACTATTTGTAATATCCTCTGGACTCTATGGGGTGTTTCATTTGGAGATCAGCGAAAACCTCAATGAAACCTTGCCAGGCCAACGTGATTTCTCTAGTGTACAATCATGGATGGACAAACAAAAGGATTTGGTCGTCTTCTCACTAGACGTGGATGAACCGCATCTGTCCCTAGATGAAATCGACGAGCTAGCCGTGACGCTTTCGCAAAACCTGACCGCTACTGGTCTTGTCGAAGACATCCAATACAAAAACGACATAGACCCAGATGTCTTCGTCTCGTTGATCACCGAAAACCTACCCATCTATCTCGAAGCATCGGACTATGTCCAATTGGAAAAACTCCTCCAACCCAAGCGAATTCAATCTGCCTTGATACAAAGTAAAAAAACACTAATGTCTCCGGAAGGTATCGGGCAGCGATCACGCATCCTATCTGACCCTTTGGGTTTCTCTACATTGGCTTTTGACAGTTTTGGCAAGATGCAGATGGCTCAAGAGATCATAAACAATGGTGGCTACTTCCTCTCCAAAGACCAAAATCAACTCCTCCTCAAAGGCCGCTTGACCACAGACATCGCTCAGAGCGAAGACAATCATAGGGCGAGACTCCTACTGGACTCCCTCAGCCAATCCTGGAACCTCACCTACCCAGACCACTCTCTCAGTTATTTTGGCACTTTCCTCGTAGCAGACATCAATGCAACACAAATCAAAAAAGACGTCAAACTGACAGTCACCATCACACTCGTATCCATTGTACTCCTACTGATCTACTATTACCGAAAGGCCGTCATCTTAGTATTCTTCTTGGTACCCGGGCTATTTGGCGTACTGTCTGCCGCAGCAATCATCTATGGATTGCATGGTCAAATTTCAGGCTTGGCACTGGCAGCCAGCGCCATCGTTTTTGGGATTGTGGCGGATTATTCATTCCACTTTTTCACCCACTTCAAAGACACAAGAGATGCCATCGGTTCGCGAAATGACATCATGTTCCCTTTGTTGGTCAGTGGAGGTACGACCATCGTAGCTTTCCTATCGCTACTCTTCGCGGACTCCAAAGCACTCAAGGATTTCGGACTATTTACATCCATCAGTTTGGCAGGCACCCTATTTTTCATTTTGACGGGCCTCCCCTTGATCTTGAGGTCCTTTGAGAAGAAAATCAAATTTCCAGCAGCCAATCCTTTGGATGCACTCTTTGACAAAATAAAAATAGGAGAAAGCAAACCAAGCAAATGGGCCATGCTCATCTTCGTCATACTCTCGGGGCTGATGCTCTATCTCGGACAAGATGTACAGTTCGAAGACAACCTACACAAAATCAACTACTACCCCCTCGAGCTCCAACAACAGGAAGAAGCCATCCAAAATATCAACCCAGACACAGAAAAGCGAATCACCATACTGTCTCAACAGACCGCAGATCACACCGCTGCATGGAACAACCAAGAGCTATTCGCAAAACTCAGCACCCTCCAGCAAGACGGGGGCGTCAAGGAGTTCTTTTCACTCGCTCCGATATTGATTTCAAAGGAAGAGCAAACCCTACGTATCCATCGATGGAACGACTTTTGGGCGGACAAGAAAGAAACTCTACTCGGCAATTTCGAGACCGAAGCTCTCGCCCAAAATTGGAAGCCTCAGTATTTCACCCCGTTCTACAATCTGCTCAATCATGAATTTGCCCCTCAAAACTTCTCTTCTTTCATTGCGTCAAGCCAAAACCTCAGCGACCTAGTCATCACCCAGCCTGAGTCCTCAGAAATCATCACGACACTCATCTGCCCCAAAAATCAGGTAGAACAGATCAAAACTCAGCTCTCCACAATCCCTGGCACATTAGTAATCGACAGTTCAAGCATCGTCGCACGCATCATCGAGAGTGTCAAAGCCGACTTCAACTTCTTACTTATCTATGCGGGACTGGCTGTTTTCGTAGCTTTTTTGCTCATCTATGGCAATATCGAATTGACTTTAATCTCCTTTATCCCTATGCTGCTCAGCTGGGTTTGGGTCCTAGGCATGGCCGCACTACTGGACATCAAGTTCAATTTCATCAACATCATCCTCACGACCTTTATCTTTGGCCTTGGTGATGACTTCAGTATATTCGTCACAGACGGTCTGCTGCATCGCTACAAGTACAAAAAAGAAGTCATCGGACAATACAAAACAGGCATCATCCTCTCGTCCATCACCACCATCATCGGGACCGGGGTATTGATTTTTGCCAAACACCCTGCACTACAATCCATTGCTATGCTGAGTGTCCTTGGTATCGCTATCATCGTTCCGATCACATTCTTTGTACAGCCCGTCCTATTCCGCTTCTTGATCAGCAACAGAACCGAACAAAAGAAACCTCCTTTCTCCATCGCCAACATCCTATTCAGTGTGTGGGGATACGGTGTATTCATTGCAGGTAGTTTTTTCTGTGTAGGAGCTTCATTCCTTTTGCGAGCATTGCCCTTGAGGGAAAAAACAAAAAAAGCAGGAACTCACCGCCTCTTGCAAAAAATTTCTGGGTTTCAACTTGACATACTTTGGAAAACCAAAAAGCGCTACGTGGGCATGGATAACTTGGATTTCTCCACACCTTCTATCCTTATCGCCAACCACACGTCTTTCTTTGACATTCTAGCTTTGGTGAGGCTACACCCAAAACTCGTCCTACTCGTCAATGAGTGGGTCTACAATTCTCCGCTCTTCGGACCAGCGATACGCTATGCAGACTATATACCTGCCTACAAAAACATGGAGGATCAACTCCCCAAAATCAAGGAATTGGTAGCGGACGGATACTCAATCGCCATATTCCCAGAAGGCAAACGCTCCGAAGACGGAACCATGGGACGTTTTCACAAAGGGGCATTTTACCTCGCCGAAGAACTCCAACTGGACATCACCCCAATCTTCCTCTATGGACACGGATATGTCATGCCCAAGCACGAGTACTACTTCAAAGACTCCCCGTGTGATACCGTCGTACTACCTCGCATCGCATGGGATGATACTAACTATGGCGAAGGCTACCGCTCCCGTACCAAAAAAATCTCCGCCTACTACAAGTCGGAGTTCAAAAAGTATCAAGAAAGTGATTACTGTCTTGAGCATGCTTTCGCTCCTCTCATGTACAGTTACTACTACAAAAGTCCTATTTTGCCATGGTACTTTCGTGTCAAATGGAGGTATGAGAAACACAACTACGAAAATTACCATCAACTCATCGGTCCAGGGATCCAAAAGATCTATGACTTGGGCTGTGGCTATGGCTACTTGAGCTACTTTCTCTGGCTCAGGGATCAGGACAGACAGATCATAGGCATAGACTATGACGATGAAAAAGTCGACCTAGCACAAAACAGCTATCTCAAAAACAACCACATCGAATTCGCTACGGGACAAGTCGACCAAGTAGAAATCCACGCAGCAGACGCTATTATTTTGGCCGATGTCCTACACTACCTCTCTGAGGACAAACAACGAAAAGTCCTCGCCAATTGTGACCAAGGGCTGAACGCTGGGGGGCTACTTTTGATTCGTGACGGAATAGCTGGTCACGACAAAAAACACAAATGGACGGAGAAATCTGAAAAATGGTCTACTCGACTCATCAAGTTCAACAAAACCAACGGCGACTTACACTTTTTTAGTCGACAGTTCATCGAAGACTGGGCCCGTAAGCATCACTACTCGCTCACTGTAGACGCACAATCCCAAAAGTCTTCCAACATGCTATTCATACTCCGAAAGACCTGAGTTGCACAATACAAAGAAACCAATTGAAAACGATCCAATGCTAGAGATTAGAAGGAGATTAGAAACCGTATAATTAAAAAATAATATCTCCCTATTTCTAAAAATATCCACATATTTGACAAAATAATACAAGAAGCACATCTCATGAAAATATCCGCCATAGACGCAAAATTCGAAGCACAAAAAATAGCGTTTGCTCCTATCACGTTTCAAGCCATTATGGCCATGAAAAATCTCGGTGTGATGGAGTACATCTACAACAAAAGAGGCAAAGCTACTACTCAAGGTCTTGTCAATGACCTAGGGCTCTCCAAATACTCTATCGAAGTAATGCTCGAAACCGCAGAAGTGATGGACATTATTACTCTTGAGGAAGACAAGATTTCTCTTTCCAAGATCGGCTTCTTTTTGCTCCGAGACGAGCTCACGCGTGTCAATATGAATTTTGTCAATGACGTATGCTACGAAGGATCGAAGTATCTCGAAGAATCTCTCGAAACCAACAAACCTGCTGGACTCAAGGTATTCGGGGAGTGGGACACTGTATATGAGGGGCTGTCTAAACTCGAAAAACCTGTACGCAAATCGTGGTTGGAGTTTGATCACTTCTACTCCCAGGATGCCTTTGATTCGGCACTCAAAATTGTCTTTGCTGACAAGCCAAAGAAACTGTTTGACATAGGGGGTAATACAGGCAAATGGTCCATCAAATGCTGTGGATACGATCCAGATGTGAACATCAAGATATTGGATCTACCTGGTCAGATCGAAATGGCTAAGCAAAACATCGCCGATCACCAACTTCAAGATCGAATAGAGTTTCACCCAATCAATCTCCTGGACACTGCGCAAAAAGTACCACAGGGTGCGGATGTGATATGGATGAGTCAGTTTTTGGATTGTTTTTCGGAAGAGGAAATTCTAGCGATCCTCCTCAACTGTGCACAAGCGGCCTCAGACAATACGACGGTATTCATCATGGAACCCTTCATCGACAACCAACCTTATGATGCTGCCACTTACTCACTCGTCGCTACATCGTTGTACTTCACATGCATCGCCAACGGAAACAGCAAAATGTACAAAATGTCAACATTCAAAGAGTTGGTAGACAAAGCTGGAATGAAAGTGGACGAAACATTTGAGTTGATAGGGGATAGCTACCACACCATCCTCAAATGCTCACTCAAATAAGCCTTCTTAGGCGAGAATTTCCTCGCCTTTGAACTGCTCCGCCAAATCAAGGATCATTTCCTTCTCGGCAGGGACAACTCCTCCGTGGGCTTGCGCAACCCGATTCATCAAATGGATGAAATAAGGCATGTATTCCACAGACCGAAGCGTCTTTAGAATACGAATGTTCTTATAAAAAACCATCTTTGGGTCCATTTCCAAATCCATGGCTGTATCAAACGACAATTTGATACGGTCAGCCCATTCATCTTCTCGTACGATTTGTTGGAGGACTTTGATTTCTGCATCCTGTACTTTACCATCCGCCATGGCTAAGGCGTACAATATTTTCCCAAACACATCCAGGGTAATTTCACTTGGCTTATTCATTTCAATACGGGTTTAGTCTTTCTAGGGATCATGCTTCCCTACAGTTCAATTCTACAATTATCCAGAAGATCTGGCACTTGACACCTCTGAAAAATCAGAAACACCCAAAAGATACAGCAAGGACTAGGCGTCCTTTCGACTCTCTATTAAAGGTAGCGCATAAAGACCCGAATATCAATCGATTGACTTCCAAATAAATAAAAAAATTGACTTATGTATATATTGGTCCGAATAAGGAAGAAAAATCACTTCTCTCACCCAAAAAAGAAACTACCTATTTGCCTCTTCAGCAGCTTCTTGCTCCATCTTGACAACATGAGCTACAGTTGTGATGAGCTTTTTGTGTCTTTTGACAAAAGGGTTTTTCATATCCCACACATAGCCAGCTAGTATAGAAGTGATCTGCCTTTTGATCTCCATTTGGATGTTGCCGTTGAAAAAGATACGTTGTAAATCCCCATTGTACCATGTATCCACTACAGCATGAAAGACCTTGCTGGCTTGTTTCATATGATCGACATATTCTTTGTCCCAATCGGGTTTATCCCCCTGCAGTTCGCGATCGATAAGCTTGGCACTGAGCAGTGCAGATTCGGTTGCAATCGCCACACCAGACGAAAAAACCGGATCGATAAACCCTGTCGTATTCCCTGCCAAAGCAAACCGATGTCCGTACAGGGTCTCTGCCGAATTCGTGTAATCATCCGCTCCACGTACATCAAAGAGGAATTCTTTGCCCTCAAAACGCTCCACAAAATGATCAGATTGAGCCATCATTTTCCGAAACAAATCATTCTGATCTTTGGCAGGCAGATCAAACCATTTTTTGTTCCCTACAAAACCCAACGAGGTGTTGCCATTTGAAAAAGGAATCACCCAGTACCACAAGTCCTGTTCCAGTACTTCAAAAGTAATACGCAACGGACGCTTGAACGCCTCACGGTTGGTTTCTTTGACTTGCGTAAACAACGATCGACGACCAGTCCCCATGTACTGTACCTCTAGGTTGAGCATCTTGGAAAGCACCCCCGCATTGCCACTAGAATCCAGAACATAGCGAAACTCCTCGGTACGAGTCTTTTCTTTCCCAGCTATTTGCGCCACGACCTTGTCATCTTGAAAATCAATCGTCTTGATCACAGACTCGTAATCAAAGCGTGCACCCTTTTTCTCAGCCTCCTTTGCCAAGATATCGTCAAACTCGTCTCTTGGCACTTGCCAAGTCCACGTCCAGCCTGGTGTGAAATTTTCGGCAAACGAAATATCTATCTCATCATCCTTTCGGATAAACAAGGCCCCTGATTTCACTTCAAATTTCGCATCTTCCAACACCTTGAGTAGCCCTACCTCCTCGAAGTGCCCCATGCTGACAGGCAGCAAGCTCTCTCCTATCGTAAACCGCGGGAACTTGGATTTCTCCACTACCGTCACACTATAGCCTTGGTTGACCAAGTACGATGCGGCCACACTTCCTGCGGGTCCTGCCCCGATTATCAATACGTCTGTCATGATTCTGTCGAAAAGTTTGTCTGATGGCAAGCATATTAGATAGTCTAGTGTGGCGTTACACACGAAATCACTAAAATTGCAGCTTGAAGCACTTGCCTATTGGTTTAGATTTTAGAGGTCAAAATTATCAAATAGAATTGAAAAAGCGTTACCTAGTTTCTGGCATCTTGTTGATTATTCTTGTGATCGGGGCAATTGGCTTTGTCGTACGAGTCGTCTATGCGGCTCCACCTCTGCCTCCCTCCTCCGTAGCCCCCAACCAACTAGAGGTCGTCTCGGACAATCACTACCGACTCGGCAACAGTTGGCTCAAAAAAAGCAAACACGGCAACTGGGAGAGCTACATCGAAGGCAGTGCCTATGACCGTGGCAAAACCATCGGTATTCTCCACCAGCAACTCATCCAGGACCAAGAGCAAGTCTTCGTCGACGAGATCAACAATAACGTTAGCTCATGGTTTCTCCGCAAGACTCTCATGATGGGGATCGCATGGTTCAACCGGGACCTAGACCAGTACATCCCACTCGAATACCGACAAGAGATTTATGGTGTTTCGGAGTATTTTGCCGACGAGTATGACTACATCGGCCCCAAATACAACCGCATCATCAACTACCACGCTGCACATGACATAGGTCATGCCGTCCAAAACATGCACCTTGTCGGTTGCACTTCGGTTGGCATGTGGCACTTCAGTGACACGGCACAATTCATGCGTTCTGGGCGCAACTTTGACTTCTACTTTGGAGATGAGTTTGCCAAAAACAAGATTGTACTCTTCTGCAACCCTGACGAGGGGTACAAGTACCTCTCGGTCACGTGGGGAGGCTTCTGTGGAGTGGTATCAGGGATGAATGAGCATGGACTCAGTATCACCCTCAACTCCGCTATCTCTGAGATCCCTACCCAATCCGGCACGCCTGTATCCATCATCGCCAGAGACATCCTTCAATATGCCCAAACAATCGCTGAGGCACAAGCCATCGCCGACCGCTACGACAGTTTTGTTTCAGAACTCTTCACGATCTCCTCTCTCCAAGACCGCCAAATGGCTGTCATCGAAAAATCCCCTGAGCGTACAGGGCTATACGTCCCTCCTAGTGACACCCTCATCGTCACCAATCACTACCAAAGCCCCGAACTCAAGAACCTCCCTCTCAACCTCGAACATATGAATGCTTCGGAATCCGTCGACCGGTATACCCGTGCTCAAGAGCTCTCCTCCCGAATGGAAAGCTGTGCTCCCGTCCCTCTTGCTGCCCTCCTTCGCAACCAAGCGGGCATCCATGACAAAGACCTCGGACTAGGCAACCCCAAAGCCATCAACCAACTACTCGCACACCATGCCGTCATCTTTGACAATGTCCAGCGCCGCGTATGGGTTTCCAACTACCCTTTCCAAGAAAACACCTTTGATGCTTATGACTTGAGTCATTTTGAACGATGGACACAGGACGATGTGTCGGTGACCATTGACTCGCTAGAGATCGCACCGGACCCCTTCTACCTCAGTGAAGGGTTCCAAACTTTCAAGAGATTCAAGCAGCTCAAAGAACAAGTCATCCATGCCACCAATCAAGAGTTGCCACTTACTCCCAAACTCGTGGAAGAGTTCGTCGCGAGCAATCCTCAATACTATGAGACCTACCGACTCCTAGGCAACTACTTTGCCGTACAAAACAAAAGCCAATTGGCCATCGACTACTACAAGCAAGGGCTCGCCAAGGACATCGCCTACACCGAAGACCGAGACTACATGATCGAACAAATCAAACTTCTCAGCGAATGATCCTAGGCATAGGTACAGATCTCGTAGAGACGGCACGTTTGGCTCGTAGACTCGATGACCGGCAGTTTTTAGAGACGGTATTTACTTCTGCGGAGATCAAATATTGCCTCAGCAAAGGACACCCGGAGCAGCACTTGGCGGCACGCTTTGCGGCCAAAGAGGCCTATATGAAAGCCCTAGGAACTGGCTGGAGCAAACACGCCGACTTCAAGGAAATCGAAGTACAAAACAGCCCCGAAGGCGGGCCATTGATCGTACTATCTGGCGCGACCAAAAGATATTTTGATAAATCAGAACTGAAAGACATCTTTGTATCCTTAAGCCATACCAGCCAACATGCGGTGGCTTATATCATCATTACTAAGTAAGCACACTGTGGAGATAGACACGAACTCAGATTTTTCATCAATAGACGACATCAAGCAGTTGCAAAACCAACACTTCCTGTCTCATCTTTCTTACTCCCTGTCACACTCGGTATACTACCAGAGCAAGTTCGAGGCACTCGATTTGTCTCTAGAGGACATCCAGAGTATCGATGACATCCACAAAATCCCCGTCACGACCAAAGAAGAAATCGAACGTCACAATGTCGACTTCTTGGCGGTGAGCAAAAAACAGATCATCGAGTACGTGACTACCTCTGGTACCCTCGGGGATCCGATCAGCATAGCCCTGACTCATCAAGATCAACAGCGCCTAGCACGCAACGAACGACGAGCTCTAGAGCTCTGTCAAATCACCGCCGAAGACACCATACAAATCACCACCACGCTCGACAAGCGATTCATGGCGGGAATGGCCTACTACCTCGGAGCAACTGCTCTCGGTGCTTCTGTGATCCGCTCTGGCATAGGAGATCCAGACTTCCAATGGGACAATATCCGTCGCTTCGAGCCCACAGTACTTATCGCGGTACCATCCTTTGCTTACAAATTTGGCAACTACTTACTATCCAAGGGAATAGATCCAAAGACGACTTCCGTTCGAAAAATAGTATGTATCGGTGAACCCATCCGTGATTCGAATTTCGAGCCCAACACCCTCCACCAAAAACTCACTGAACTATGGGATGTCACGCTACACTCCACTTATGCCAGTACTGAAATGGCAACTGCATTTACCGAATGCAACGAAGGTATAGGGGGACACTTGCTACCTGAGCTCATATATGTGGAGATATTGGATGACCACAACCAACCCGTCGCGATGGGAGAGGTCGGAGAGATCACCGTCACACCCTTTGGGATAGAAGGCATGCCGCTACTGCGCTACAAGACCGGAGACTTGGCACGGCTGCACACGGCTCCCTGCCTCTGTGGCCGAAATACCCCTAGACTAGGGGCCATCGAAGGCCGCAAAGGCCAAATGATCAAATGGAAGGGTACGACACTGTTTCCACAGCAAATCGAAAACGTACTCAACCACATCTCCGAGATCGACAACTACATCATCGAACTCTCACTGGACGAACTCGGATTGGACAAACTCAAAGTCATCCTCCCCGATCATCTGGACGAGTATATCATCGCACAGGCCCAGCGACTGCTCCAGCAGCGCCTCAGGGTCAATCCGATCTTGGAGCAAAACACCGCAGCATATATCTCCAATGAGATTTTGCCGAAAGGCAGTCGAAAACCAAGAAGATTCGTAGACAAAAGAGAACTGGTACATTGAAAAAAATAAAAGATAAATACGAAGTAGTCATCATCGGCTCAGGCATGGCAGGCCTCTCCTGTGGACTCATGTTGGCAATGGAAGGCAAGTCCGTTTGTATTTTGGAAAAGAATGCTCAGATCGGTGGTACTCTTCAGACTTTCAAACGAGACGGAGGCAAATTTGACACGGGAGTACACTATGTCGGAGGTCTCGACGAAGGTCAACCCCTCTACCCTTACTTCAAGTACCTTGACATCTTCAAGGATATCGACATCATGAAGCTGGACGAGAATGCCTATGACATCATCTCCTTTGATGGAGATGACAATCTCTACCCACACGCACAAGGCTATGACAACTTCATAGATCAACTCGTCCGATACTTCCCAGACGAGCGAGAAAACCTAGTACGCTACTTGGATGATGTACAGGCTCTGTGTAAAAAGTTTGCACTCTACAACGTCTATGATCTCCCCGCCAAAGCCAACGAACTCGAATACATGTATGACGGAGCGGCACAGCGCATCCGCACCTATACATCCAATGAGAAACTACAACAAGTGCTTGCAGGCTCCAATATCCTCTATGCTGGTGAAGAGGAAAAAACGCCCTTTTATGTCCATGCTCTGATCATCAACTCCTACATCATGAGCTCCTACAAGTTTCATCATGGAGGCAGCCAGATCAGCCGCTCACTCAACTACTCAATCAAAGAACGAGGCGGCAACATCGTCCGCAATGCCGAAGTAACCAGCATCAACCACAATGACAACACTGTCGAGAGTGTCACCCTCGCAGATGGCAGAACCCTCAAAGGCGACATATTCATCTCCAACGTACACCCTACAGAAACCATCAAGCTCATGGATCAGAGTCGCATGCGCAAGTCATACCTCTCACGCATCGCACATCTCGAAAATACCGTTTCGGTCTTCACTCTTTATCTTGTACTCAAACCGAATACAGTCAAATACATCAACTCCAACCAGTACAACTTCAAAGATGGGGATGTATGGCAGCTCACCAACTACAAACCTGAAAACTGGGGCAAGGATTTCGCAGTATTCTATCTGCCGGACAACAAAAACCCAGAGTACGCCAGCGTGATTACCGTCATGGCTTACATGAAAATAGAGGAAATGACCCCTTGGCTCAAGACCTTCAACACTACGCTGCAAGAGAGTGAGCGTGACGAAAGCTACCAAAACTTCAAGGAACTCAAAGCACAGTTTTTGCTGGATAGAATCAGTCAAATCATCCCAGACATACGATCCAAAATCAAAAGTTATCACACGTCGACCCCTCTGACTCAACGCGACTACCTCAATACCACGGACGGGTCCCTCTACGGAATATCCAGGGATTATAATTTCCCGCTCAAGTCGCAGATCAATACACGTACCAAGATGAAAAACATGTATTTCACGGGACAAAACATCATCTTACACGGCATACTCGGCGCGACGATCAGTTCGGTAGTGACCTGTGCGGAGATTCTTGGTAGAGACTACCTCCTCAAAAAGATCAAATCCGTCCTCTAACTCATGATCAAAAAAGGTCTATTCGGTAAGCGCAAAAAGCGCAAAGAGCCCCAAACAATCATCCTCGGGATCCACGGCCTAGGAAACAAGCCGCCACACGCTATGATCAAATCATGGTGGAAAAAAGCCTTACTTGAAGGACTCAAAAAGGTAGAGGGTGCTCCCAAAAATTTCTCTTTTGGAATGGTCTACTGGGCTGACATCATGTATCCCCTGCCTCTCAACCCGCGCATCAAAGATCCTGATCACGAGTTGCACATCGAAGAGCCCTACATCGCC
The DNA here is from genome assembly GCF_002742335.1 of Reichenbachiella sp. 5M10. Lineage (NCBI taxonomy): Bacteria > Pseudomonadati > Bacteroidota > Cytophagia > Cytophagales > Reichenbachiellaceae > Reichenbachiella > Reichenbachiella sp. 5M10. The sequence goes on from NZ_MDGR01000007.1 coordinate 3,160,742, forward strand.
GAACCCATCCCTACACCCAAGATCCGCTACACTCCATGGCACTTGGCCAAACTGGGATTCAACAAGTTCAAAGAAATTGCATTTCTCAGCAAAAATGGTCTCGCCAACTACCGCATGCCATTCGATTTCGTCATCAAACAGTCCTTCAAAGACTTAGATGCCTATTACAATGAGGATCAGACCAAGGCGGAGTTCATGGATCAATTACCCGTCAAGAGTCTCATCCGAAATCGCCTCAGGCGCTTTCTCTACAAGCATCGCGACAAACGAGTCCTTATCGTGGCTCATTCTATGGGTTCGCTCATCTCCTACGACGTGCTGTATATGCTGCAAAACATCTATACCATCGATACTCTGGTCACCATGGGCTCTCCACTAGGCCTCCCCATGATCCGGGAAAACATCGCCAAAGACCTGGGCATCCCCTATGAAGATGGAGATCAACTCCCTACTCCCGAATCCATAGACAACTGGTACAACCTCTCAGACGAAGAGGATCACTTTGCCGTATTTGATGAACTGGCAACCTTTTTTGCTCCCAATAGTAAAGGCATCCATCCTACAGACATGCTTGTGGACAATGACTATAAAAACTGGGTCACCAACAATGCCCACAAGTCATTTGGCTACCTGCGTACTCCCGAAATGGGACGCATCATTGCCGACTTTCTACACAAGAAGCCCGCAACCTTCTGGGAGAAAACCAAAAAGCTATTCAAGTAATGTATAATGGTCGAGAATGATGTAAATGAACTAAAGCACCTACGGTCTTAGCCTCCTTTGGGTCTGCAAGCCCCTCGGATCAATGTGTATCTGCAAATTTCGCCAACAATTTCTCTTTGAGGTACTGCGGAAGGTATTCATCCGCCACCAAACGCTGAACCTGCTCGGGGTGGGTGGCTTTGGCATAGGAGAGCGCATACACCTCTGCAATCGTGAACCCCTGGGCTACTGCCTCGATCCGTACCAACTCATCCCCACGCTGAACTTGTCCTGGCTGCAGTACGCGGACATATACCCCCGAGTAGCTAGAATTGACAAACTGCTTGAGCACCCTCTGATCTCCAAAACGAATCCCCAGCTTATAACAAGGTTGGCGCGGCTCTGACACTTGCACTCTAGCCGTTCCCAATTGGTACACCTCTCCGACTATCATCTGAGTCTCATCGAGTCCTTCTACGGTCAGATTCTCCCCAAACATCCCATAGGGCAGTTCCTGACCTGGATACAACTCACGCCAATACGCATAATGATCCGCCGAATACAAATAGCACGCCTTGTCCACTCCACCGTGATACTTACGATCTATCACTGCATCCTGTGCTACGTCTGTCATACCCAGCTCCAAGGGATGATCCACTGGCACCTTATAGATCCCTGTGAGTTCTTCTTTGCCATTCCAAATGATGGTAGTCGGTTGTGCGATTTGGGTCGATACTACTTTCATGTCTATGTTCTTTGTGTAAAACTAATCCACTATGGAGATAAAATCCCACCGCAATGCTTGAGAATCTATTTATCGAGGGGTTGATTCATCACGAACTTACCGAGCACGATGTAAGACAGCAATATATCCAACCCAAGAGTCGGCTATGGTCTGACGAAAGAAAGAATTCTTCCAAAACAGCCTTCTACCAACAATGAAATCAACCTACTGGCCATCTCCGCTAGGGACGCAGATTGGACGACTTCCAGCAGTTCTCCATTGGTTCACGGACAATCATTGATGATTCAGAACCCAAAGAATCATCCCCCTCATCGCTAGCCCGAAAAGCTCAACTAAAACCTACAACAAACGAATTTGCGCTTCATCCTATATCTTCTTATTTTACATTAACATCTCTTTTGTTATGAGGAACTTACAGGATTTAGTGAATACGATCAACTCGCCAATTGCACTCATCAACAATGATTACAAATTAGAATTTGCTAACCCAAGCTTTTGTGAATTCACCAATTGCACAGCAGAAAGTTTAATTGGCAAACCGATTTCAGAGGTAAATCCAAACCTGTGGTCCCACGCCATTGGCAACAAATTTGAAGCCTGCCTGAAAGGTCACCCAGTTGATCCCGAACCCTATTCGGTGTCTCAAGGGTCATTTTCACTAAATTTCACACCTCATATTGATGAGAAGAACGAAATATGTGCGGTCTTCATCACCGTCAATTTGTCCGAATCAATCGATAAAGCGAAAAACACCGATTTCTATCAAGAAGAAAGTTTTATTCAACAAATAAATGCCCTCCCCGATTCATTTCTCATTCTACAAGATGGACGTATAAAGCTGGTAAACGACATGCTTTGCCAAATCTCTGGCTACTCCAAAAAAGAACTACTCAATCAAGATTTCACCAAGTTTACCGCCCCGGAGGTCTTTGAGAAATTACAGAGCTTTCACAAAAACAGAGCCCAAGGCCTTGATGCCCCATTGAGGTACGAATCCATCGCTCTTTCAAAATCGGGTAAACGAATCCCCGTGGAAACTACCATTGTCCCCACCATCTTTCAGATGAAGCCCGCATGGCAGGTAGTATTGCGTGACATCACAGATTACAAAACCACGCTAAACCAACTTCGCGAAAGCGAAGAAAAGTACCGTTTCATAGCTGAAACAACATTAGACGGTATTTTTATTCACGATAACGGTGTTGTGATCGAATGCAATCAAGCTATGCTCAATATTACGGGCTATACAAAGGAAGAAATAATTGGGGTCAATCTACTCGACGTAGTTTTATCCAAAAACGAAAGCAAATCTATTCAAGCCCAGTTGACAAAAAAGCATGCAAAGCCCTACATAGTCAATGTCAAAAAGAAAGATGGGAGTCTGTTTAAAGCAGAAGTAGAAGGACAAATGACTCAATACAAAGGCAAAAAGGTCCGTCTCGCTTCTTTCAAAGATGTAACGGAAAGATTCAAAGCCGAACAAGACCTCCAAAAGTTCAAAACCATTGCTGATAAATCCCTCTATGGAAACGTAATTGCAAACCTAGACGGATCCATGATCTATGTCAATGAATACTTTGCGAAGAAACATGGCTACTCTCGCGATGAACTCATTGGGAAAAAACTAACTATTTTCCATACCAGTGAGCAAAACAAAATCTTAATAGAAGCCATACCTGATTTAATCAAAAATGGTCATATCGAAAACATTGAAACTACCAACGTACATAAAAATGGAATGGAGTTTCCAATGCAAATGAGTGTTACCTGTATTAATGATGAAAATGAGCACCCAGCTTTTATTGGAGTCTCAGCATTTGATTTGAGTGATCGAAAAAAATCCGAAGCAGCCATACGGCTATCCGAAGAAAAATTCAGAGAACTCTATGATCAATCCCCTGTTGCCATTCAATACTACGGAAAAGACGGAGAGTTACTCGATGTGAATAAAAAAACACTGCAACTATTTGGAATAAAAAGCCAAGATGCCATCGCCCCGTTCAACATGTGGGACAGCGAGCATTTTACAGAGAAGAATAAACAAGAATTAAAGAGCGGAAAAACAATAACCATTTCTAGCACGCTAGATTTCGACGTTATCAAAAAACACAATTACTTTAAAACTTCTAAAAAAGGGCTTCACTATATAGAATTGCAGATCGCTCCCCTACTGATTCAGCACAAAGCCATGAGCTACCTAGTCTATATGACTGACGTGACCGAACGTAAAAATGCTGAAGAGAATTTTGCCAAAGAAAAAGAACTGCTCAATGCAATCATAGACAATATCCCCGTATTGCTCACTCGCTACGATCCCAGCTCTAACGTTCAATTTTTGAATAAGGAATTTGAGAAAAAAGTCGGTTGGAAGACCGCAGAACTCCAAACCATTGACTTACTCAACAAAGTATACCCTGACCCAGACTACAGAGAAAAAGCACTGGCTTACATGCAAAAGGCCACTTCAGAATGGAAAGAATTTAGAATCACTTCAAAATTTGGCCATCACATTGATTCAGAATGGTGCAACATCAAACTGGATGGAGGGGTTCAAATCGGAATAGGGATTGACATCACCGATCGAAAAAAAGCTGAAAACCAACTGCGACACCATCAAGAACTATTGAACGAAATGGGCAGGATAGCAATGGTCGGAGCATGGGAGTTTGATCCTGCTACAGGAAAGGGATTCTGGACTGATGAAGTAGCTCGAATCCACGACCTTGACCCTACCGAAACTACAAGTATGGAGCTAGGGTTAACTTTTTACAAACCAGAATCGCGTGTTAAAATTGAAATGGCTATTCAAGCCGCTATTGATTCGGGTACTCCTTATGATTTAAAACTGGAACTCATTAGCAAGAAAGGCATACATAAATGGGTGAGAACGATTGGGCATCCGACTAAACAGAATGGAAAAGTAGTGAAGATTCAAGGCTCATTTCAGGACATCACTGAAATGAAAAAAGCCGAAGAAGAGCTGCAAAAAAATCGCAACAAACTCGCTGAGATCAACGAAAACCTTGAAAACAGAGTAAAAGAACGCACTGCAAAACTGGAGCAAAAAAACAAGGAATTGGAACAATTTTCGTACATCGCTTCGCACGATTTGCAAGAACCACTGCGCACCATTTCCAACTACATCCAGGTTGTCCATGAAGATTTTGAAGATACGTTGAGCGAAGAAGTACTTGTGTACCTTCAAGCTATCAGCAAGTCCACAGAAAGAATGAGAGCTCTTATCTTCGCATTGATGAATTTCTCAAGATTAGGCCACAACAGGTCCCTGACTGAAGTGAATTCCGAAAAAATAGTTACCGAAGTAATAGAAGACTTGCAACAACTCATACAGTCCAAAAAAGCTAAAATTGAAGTAGGTAGATTGCCTCGAATATATGCCTATGAAACGGAGCTGCGTCAAGTCTTTCAGAACCTGATTTCTAATGCTCTAAAATTTCAAAAAGCAAATCATACATGCGACATTCAAATCAACTATCTGGAGTTGGAAAATCATCACCAATTCTCTGTTTCTGACAATGGGATCGGTATTGCGTCAAAGGATATTGACCGCATATTTCATATCTTTCAAAAACTTCATCTGTCTCAAACCTATGAAGGACACGGTATTGGTCTAGCCTATTGCAAAAAAATCATTGAGCTACATGACGGAGACATCTGGGCTGAGTCAGAAAAGGGCAAAGGAAGCACTTTCTATTTTACACTCTCTAAATCTCAAAGCTATAACTCTACAATCAAACTCGCTCCTATTGATCATCATTGAATAAGTAAGTAAGAGTGTCATTCTCCTATCCACCAAAAAAATCGCCATCTTCACGAACCATATCAAGCTTCAAAGGTCATCCCTAATTCTCTAGTCTTTCAAGTCCTTTGACAACTACCCTAGATGCACATATGACTAGCGAAGACAAGCCTCACATCCAAGAGCAATCAAATAGGCCCGCAGAGCCACAGTACTCACCAATACGTCTCCATGTCTAGGCCTCAAAAAAACTGTAAAAACTATCTGCAACAAAACTCACCCATTCTTGTCCCTTCGGTCAATAATCTAATCTATTTTTGAACTCATGGATATTACCATCGAAAACATACTTCTGATTGGGTCACTGCTCCTACTGGCCAGTGTCGTTGCAGGCAAGACGTCCTACAAATACGGTATACCGACGTTGATACTCTTCTTGATCGTAGGCATGGCCGCTGGCACAGATGGCTTGGGTATCGAGTTTGATGACCCACAACTTGCGCAGTTTATCGGAATCGTATCGCTCAATTTTATTTTGTTTTCGGGAGGACTAGAGACCAACTGGGGCAGCATCAAACCTGTGCTTTGGCAAGGCATCTCCCTCTCCACAGTAGGTGTACTGCTGACGGCTACACTGATGGGTATTTTCATCTGGCTCATCACCGATTTGAGTATCTACGAAGGCTTACTCATGGGAGCCATCGTTTCTTCCACGGATGCAGCAGCAGTATTCTCCATTCTCCGTTCCAAAAACCTCGCGCTCAAAAACAACCTCCGCCCTACCCTCGAGCTCGAAAGCGGAAGCAATGACCCCATGGCCTATGTCCTCACCATTGCCTTTTTGGGACTGGTCATCAACGAAGACCTAGGACTCTGGTCCATTGTCCCTTTGTTTTTCAAACAAATGCTCATCGGTGGATGCAGTGGACTACTGTTTGGCAAGGTGAGCAAATACACCATCAACAAAATCGAACTTGGGTTTGAAGGACTCTACCCCGTACTAGTCATCGCCCTGATGTTCATTACTTTCTCTGCTACAGATTTCATCGGAGGCAACGGCTTCTTGGCGGTGTATCTATGTGCAGTCTATCTCGGCAACCAAAACATCATCCACAAGAAAACCATCCTCAAGCTATTTGATGGATTGGCATGGCTCATGCAAATCATCCTCTTTTTGACACTTGGATTGTTGGTGTACCCATCTCATGTGTTACCCTTTGTCGGTATTGGCATTTTGGTTTCCGTGTTCCTTATTTTTGTGGCCAGGCCACTCAGTGTATTCCTGAGTCTGAGCCCATTCAAGATGAAAATGAGACGCAGATTCTACGTCTCATGGGTGGGACTCAGAGGAGCGGTCCCGATCGTCTTTGCGACCTATCCGATGCTCGCTGGCATTGACAAGGCAGATATGATTTTCAATATTGTATTTTTCATCTCCTTGACGTCTGTCATCATCCAAGGCACCTCTCTATCGTTGGTTGCCAAATGGCTCAAGGTAGCACTGCCAGAAGCTGTCAAACGAAAAACTCCCGTAGACCTACTCCTCTCCGAAGATGCTAAAACTGCCATGGCAGAAATTGAAATTCCAAGAAACAGTTTTCCCGTAGGGATGAAAATAGTAGATATCAAGTTTCCAAAATCAACCATCATCGCAATGATCAGCCGAGACAGTAAGTTCATCACACCAAGTGGAGCCACAGTCATAGAAGCCAAAGACATCCTCATGATCCTCTCCGACAGCCAAGAAGGCATCGCAGCGGTATACGACCTACTACAGATCAAAAAACAACGCGCACGCTGACCTTAGCTACTGACCCGGTCGATTCCTACGGATGATTTGATGCCACTGAGTACGGATTTCCACCAATAGGCAAACTCTGATTTCTTGGCTTCTCTCTCAAAGCTGATGTCCCCCTCCCGATAGTTGTTCTTGTTTGGATCGTTGCTCTTGCGTACAATGAAAACATTCGCCAAAAACGAACTCACCTCCTGCTGTCTACTCTGATCTCTGGTCTCAGGATCTATCAGTCGAAATGTCAAATCCTCATAATGCATATTCATACGACCTGATGACTCTTGAGCTTGGTATTGAAAGGCAAAATCCAAATGCTGGAGCCTTCCAGAGCGGATTTCTAATCCCACTCCAGGAATGGTCATGGAATTGGCCTGTGCAAAATCCATCGCTCCCAACTCCCCTGATACTCGACATGGAATCGGAGAGGAATTCAACTCAAAATGCGCCTTCAACTTACCCTGTCCGAGCAAAACTGCCTGTGCATCCATGACGAGAGGTTTCTGATCCATAGATGAGATATGGTAAAGTGTCGCATAGAGATTTGTAAAAGACACCTTGCCTGGAGCACTCGCATCTGGAAACAATTCCTCATGAACGATCGTTGATTTGACAATACTCACCGTATCGATCTGAAACTTGACTGGGGCGGACTGGATCCAATCCGCAATCAGTTTCTGATCCGGCTTATCACCAAAAGGAAGCCGCTTATTTTTGTAAGACAGCAAGTGGCACGTATCGATATCTATACGCTGACACTGAATTCCCTTGTCTGCATGCATTTGACTCAAATCCAAGCCCTTGACGATGAGATCTGGAATACTCAAACTCAGGCGTCCCTTCTGATAGGGATACTTCCTCGCATATTCCTTTTTGGTCAACTGCGACTTCCAAGTGATATTCTGAGCAGAGAGATTGCCTGTATTGAGATCTATACGAATCGTATCAACTCGTGCCGTCGAGCTATTTTGATGGATATCATAGACCAGCTGGCTGACAGTGACTTCTCCCTTGTTGGCCCCTACTCCCGCTTCGTACTGCAGCGAGTTGGTCGCAAAAGCCAGTGTCAGGTGCGACGAGTCCTTCTGCATGAGATCGACCGAGCCATGTGCTACATCCCAGTCTCCCACGAATATATCTATCGCACCTTTATCCTTGTTGGCTGCCATCAAACTGTCTGGTAAGAAATTGAGCTCGATACTGAGGGTATCCAGCGATACCTCCTCTGCTGCGAACCCACGCGCAGCAAACAAACTCAGTAAACCGATTTTCTTGATTGCTAGATTGGTACAGGTCAATTCGCCAAGCTGAGGACTCACTACATGTAGACGCTCAAAAAACACCGTACGAGAAAACAGACTGAACTCTGCCCCTGTAGACTCGACCTCTATATTGTTTTTTTTCATCCGCCGCTCTATGAAGTAGCCGATATTGCTTTGCGCCAAATAAAATAATCCTGGTATCACCACAAAAAAATAGATCAAAAAGACCCTCTTCGCTCGTTTTGTTTTCATAGAATGTTCGTCAGTGCGTCCCAGTAAGATAAAACCTCGCTGCGGCAAATACGAAAGCGAGCGAAAAAACCTCACAAAAAAAGCACCCTTCCTTTGAAGGGTGCTTTTGGGTGTCCAACTACGAAGGAGCAAAATTCCCCCCTTCGTCAGGTGGGTGTATATAAAGAGAGATTATTTCATCAACGGCCCCTGAGGATACCAGCAAGTACGGATATGGCCAGCAATACTAAGGCAATGAAAAACACGATCTTCGCTGCGCCTGCTGCGGCTATCGCTATGCCGCCAAATCCGAAGACTGCGGCAATGATCGCTACGATAAAAAATGCTATGGCTAATCTAAACATCGTTCTGTTGATTTGGTTCTGTTGGTCATATTGAAAAAGGCATGCCAAACCAGTGAAAACACCCCTCACAAGGTCAAAACAAACGTTTCTCTCCCTCAGCCCATCACCTTCTCTCGAAGAAAACTCCGCACTATGGGGAAATCTCTCCCCACGATACACACAAAAAAGCACCACTCGCAGGAGTGATGCTTTTAAAACTAACTTCTATTCTAGATTATTCATCTTGAATGCATCGTACACACAGCCCTGTATTCAAATGCATATGGTCAACATTCATTTCTAGATCGTCAAAATTCAATCTCATCACATAATTATCTTCAGGATTAATTTCCCAATAATCTCCCGTCCACCACGCTCCATAATCACCGACATCACTTGGGTACTGATAGCCAAACCTCCCGCTAGGCTCTCCATTGAAGCACACGTCACTTGGAACAGTCACATTCAATGGGTTCCACAGACTGGAAACTGACTTTAATTTACCTCCAGCATCCGCGCCTAGATAATCACGCAAAGTCTCAAACTCTGCTCTCGATGGCAAATGCCACCCCAAAGGACATATCTGATCCGCCGTATATCCATCATAGTATTTCCCAAAAGCAGGGTTGTCCGCACGAATAGAGAGCCCATATAGCAAAGGGGTTCCGTCATTTAACACTTCAGCATTCATGTTCTCTGCCATCCATGTTTGTGTGCCGATCGTCACATATCCATACTCTTGACCATCGCGGGGGTCGACAAATACTCCATCGAAACAGCTCCCCGTACTCAAATCAATATTCACTTCGCTGACCGCTTCAGATATAATCAAGTTTATCCCAATTTCTCCATCGTTGAGTGTGGCATCCACATTGATATTGTACTGTGTCTTGGGTTGGGGGTTTTCAATAATCGTCGAGAGGGTCTTTTCTACTGTACTCCCACTTGTTCCAGAATAACTCAAATAAACAACAACTTCTAGGTCACTATTGACATTGAAATAACCAGGACGAATTTCTCCCATAGCATATACCAAAGTAGCTTCCCTACTTGTCACTCGCCCTTGATACAAATCAAACGTACTCGAAACATTCTCGGAATACAGAATGGCAACCTTACAATTTGCCAACTCGGCAAAAACATAAACCTGCGTAAACTCCTCCTTGTCAATCTTAAAATTATCTGATCTCCCGTAATAATATGGGCTTTCAAATCCAGCATCCACGAGGTTATTACTATGAACTACGACATAGTACTCTCCTGTTGCCAAAGGAATGCTCGTTGGCATAGATGAATAGGGGTCAAATTCTAATACCAAATTATCATTGGCGTCATAAATCATCACAACAAAATCATCCGTATTCACAGCGTTTGTTCTAGTATTGGCTTCACTCTCCTCTACATCCAAAGACAGCCCTAGTTCCAAATAACCTATACTTTCAGGGTCTGGTGAAGAGGATTCTTGATCGCAAGCAAAAACAACAAAAATTAGTAAGAAAAGAAATAACTTTTTCATAGTTAAGGTGGGTTTGGTTAAATATGTATAAAATGACCTCTTCTTGTCTACAATATCAATCCCCATATCTTGGTATTCGCACATAACCCACTACAAAACAAGTAGATACACACAAAAAAAGCACCACTCGCAGGAGTGATGCTTTTAAGCTTTTTTCTATCAAAGGAGGTCAATCCATAGACTTCACTTCGCTGTTGAGAGTTTCGATGGTAGCTTTTGCGTCACCGAAGAGCATCTTCGTTTTGTCATGAAAGAAAAGTGGGTTTTCTATCCCCGAATACCCTTTATTCATGCTTCGTTTGAGGACTATTACATTCTTGCTCTTGAGAATCTCCAACACAGGCATTCCATATATCGGACTACTCGGATCGTCTAATGCCGATGGGTTAACCACATCATTGGCTCCCACGACGAGACAAACATCCGTATCTGCGAATAAATTATTTGCCTCATCCATATCGATGAGTTTGTTGTACGGCACATCTGCTTCGGCTAGTAGTACATTCATATGACCTGGCATACGGCCTGCCACCGGATGGATAGCGTAGCTGACATTCACCCCGCGCTCGGTGAGACTCTTGTCCAGTTCCTTACAGGCTTTTTGTGCTTGTGCTACAGCCATACCATATCCAGGAATAATCATGACGTTGCTCGCGTAGCGCATCAGGATAGCTGTATCGTTGGCAGAGGTTTCCTTTACATCCCCTTCAGGGCCAGAACCAGCTGCAGCTGACGATCCGCCAAATCCACCTATGATCACATTGATCAACGAGCGATTCATGGCCTGACACATCAGTACGGTCAAGATCGTACCAGACGAGCCCACAAGGATTCCTCCAAGTAGCATGACCATGTTGCCATATACCACGCCAGCGAGTGCTGCAGCAATTCCTGTAAAGGCATTGAGCAAAGAAATCACCACTGGCATATCCGCACCACCGATCGGCAGCACAAAGGTAAACCCATAAATCAGTGACACGACAAGGATGACTATCGGCAAGTACTCTATCTGCCCCATCGCAATCACTTCATACATGATCAGTCCCAAACACAGTGCTAGCCAAATCAGGTTGAAATAGGAAGAGACGCCACTTTTCCAATCTTTGACTTTGCCACTGAGCTTGCCATAAGCTATCAATGAGCCTGTGAAGGCCACTCCACCTATAAATAACGCCATATAAGTCGTAGCTCTTGCGCCAAGACTACTGGTCTCTCCAAATTTGTACACCTCGATGATGGATATAGCCACTGCGCATGCTCCTCCAAATCCGTTGAACAACGAAACAAGTTCTGGTATAGCTGTCATAGCAACTTTCTTAGAGAACACCAACCCTACAACTGTACCAATCGCTAACGCAACGATGATCCATGCATAGTTGCCTTGATCTCCAGCTATCGGATCAAACATCGCCACCACAATCGCCAGCCCCATTCCAGCTGCCGCGATCAAATTCCCTTTGGCTGCCGACGCTGGGCTACTCATTCTCCTCAATCCGATGATCAATAGCACCGTCGAGAGGATGTATAATAAATTGATATACTGCATTATGATTTTTTCTTAAACATTTCCAACATACGGTTGGTCACTGCGTGCCCCCCTACTACATTAATGGTTGCCAGCACGATCCCAATCCCACCGATTGTCAATGACAAATAATCGTCACTTGCAGACTGCCGCACTAGAATGATCGCTCCGATGATCACGATACCTGAGATCGCATTGGAGCCAGACATGAGTGGTGTATGCAACACTGTTGGAACTTTTGAGATGACCTCAAAACCCAAGTATATTGTAATGATCCATAGATTAATGGTCAATACATTATCATTTAGATAATCTAAAATTTCTAACATTTCTATAAGGTATTAAGTAATTGGATTAGGCCGAAACCGCTTCTTTTTGACCTACTTTTAGTAGGGTCTTTGCTACGATTTCGTTTTCATACGGGATGTTTTCTTCCCCATCCTTGAGTATGAAACTCAAAAAATTGAAGACGTTATTGCTATAAACAAAACTCGACTGTGGCCCCATATGGTTGTACAACTTGGTATCCCCTATGACCTGTACACCATCAACCTCTACGGTCTCATTGTCTCTGGACAACTCCACATTGCCCCCACTCGCAGTTGCCATGTCGACGATCACACTCCCAGCTTTCATTCCTCTCACAGTCTTTTCCTCTATGAGGATCGGCGCCTTTCTTCCAGGTATATTCGCCGTGGTAATCACAATGTCCGCCTTCGTGGCTGTCTGGTGGATCAGTTCTTTTTGCTTGGTGATGTATTCTTCGGATTGTTCAATGGCATATCCTCCGGCAGAAGCATTCTCAGCAGCTCCTTCTACTTCGATAAACTTCGCTCCCAGGCTCTCGACCTCTTCCTTGACAGCAGAGCGCACATCAAATGCTTCTACCATAGCCCCCAACCTTTTTGCTGTAGCGATAGCCTGTAGTCCAGCTACTCCCGCACCAAGTACCATCACCTTGGCCGGCGGGATCGTACCCGCCGAAGTAGTCATCATAGGTAGGTACCCTCCAAAATGGTCTGCAGCCATCACAACTGCCTTGTACCCAGACAAGGAAGCCAACGAAGACAACACATCCATTGACTGTGCGATCGACGAGCGTGGCAACAAATCCAAGCTGTAAGCCTTAGCCTCCATCTCTTGAAGTGCCGTCAACAACGGTGACTCAACTCTACCACCAAATTTGCCGACAATCATTGCAGACTTTTTAACCTTGGCGAGTTCTTCAATATGAATACCCACCGCTGTGACCAGTACATCGGCTTGCTCCAAAATTTCACTTCTAGATGTGACCTTCACACCCTCTCCCTCGTACGCTGCATCCGAATAGTTGGATGCTGTACCGGCCCCCGATTCGATCCATACCTCAAAGCCACTCTTGGTGTACTTTGGCACGACCTTCGGAACTACCGCTACCAAATTCTCTTCAGTACATTTTAATACCCCTATTAGCATTACTGATTTTTTATGTTTTACAAAAGTTTAGCAACCTGATAAAAATCACTTTGGGAGTGTGTTGTTTCTGTCTTTTGGATTGCGAAGATATGCCTTTGATAAAAAAACTACGTAGTTATTATGTTAATAAATTAACAGTTTGTTTTAAACACTCAACAACAAAACTACTGACAAACAAATAGTTGCGAAAAAAGAAGAAACCACCTCCCATCGTACGAGAAGCATAGGTCATAAAATAGCGCAATAACCCACTCACGCCAATATACCCGATTCGGGGGATTACAATCCTACTCGAATACCCCTAATTTTCCGCTACATTTAACGCATACCTATATGATTACCATCGTTATTCTATCTTTAGGAGTTCTTGCTTTGCTCATCACACACTTCGTCCAAACCCATCAAAACAACGACAAAATCACTCACCTCAAAGCAGACATCTACAAGTACTACATTCGTAGTAGGTTTCAAGCCGTAGAAGTCGACACTATGCAAGGGATCATCAAAGAAAACGACTCCAAACGCAAAAAGGTCATCGATGAATTGCACGAGAATATTGGCAACAAAATCGTAGCGGCAAAAATGCACTTTGGAGCCATCCATCACGAAGCACTCATCAACTCCACTTATTTTCAAAAAGGGCACACGCTCCTCGACGAAGCGGTCAGCGACACACGTCAGCTTGCCTACAACATGTCGGACCAGGAGCTTTCCGAATTTAGTATCATCACCGCACTCAAGGACATCAAAAAATCTCTTGAACGTGACAATCAGATCAAGCTAGGTATCTTCTTTCACGGTTTGGACAAAAACCTCAGCAACGAACTCAATCTTCAGCTCTACCGCATGGTCCAAGAGCTCATCACCAATATCCTCACACACGCCTATGCAAGTCAAGTCACCGTACAACTCAACCGAAGAAATAATGAATTAATATTGACAGTAGAAGACGATGGTATTGGATTTGACCCACAACAGATTAACTTTATCAAAGGAAATGGTTTCGGACTGAAAGGAATCGAGCAGAACCTCAGCCAAATTGACGGCAAGGTATACATCGATTCTCACCCCGGTCACGGCACCACTGTTACTATCGAAATACCAGACGCCGCATGATAAAAGTACTGATCGCAGATGATCATGAAGTAATTGTAGAAGGGCTGAAAGCCCTGCTCTCTGGAGAGCCTGAATTAGAAATCGTCTCTCATGCCCACAATGGCCATCAAGTATTGGCTCAACTCGAGATGAATGCAATCGACGTAGTACTACTGGACATCAACATGCCCGAACTAGACGGCCTAGAAACTACCAAGTTGATTCGTCAGGATCACCCCAAAGTAAAAGTTCTCATCCTCTCGATGTACAACAAGCCAGAGTTCATCCGTCACCTCATCGAAATCGGAGCGCATGGCTATGTACTCAAAAATACGCCAAAAAAAGAATTGATTGAAGCCATCCAAAATGTACACCATGGCATTGAGCATTTTAGCGAGGAAATCAAGGACACGATCATGAAGAACCTCAAAACCAAGGGACACGTGGGAGAGGCCTACTTGACCGATCGCGAACGTGACATCATCCGTCTACTTGCAGACGGCTTCACCACCAACGAAATCGCAGAAAAGCTATTCATCAGTGTACACACCGTAGACACGCACCGCAAAAACCTACTCACTAAGCTCAACCAAAAAAACATTGCCTCTCTGATCCGCTATGCGGTCGAAAAAGGCTATGCTGGCAAACAATTCTAGTTTCTACCCTTCCTTTTGTGGTACCGCTTTCCCTTACCAAAAGTGGCTCCTTTCCCTTTTTTCTTTGCCTCCCCTTCTTTCTTGACAAAAGGTTGCTTTTCAAGTACATCACGTACGATCCTCCCACCCAGGAGTTTTTCGACCAAGTCTCGTCTGTTCTTGTTGATTAGTTTGTCCTTGATCCGCTGCTGATACTCTTTTTTATGCCAGAAAAAGAACATGTGCTGCGCCCGCTTTTCCTTCTCTGTCTTAGGCACATACATGCGTTCCATGGTGTAGGGGTGAAAACCCGAATAATAGATCACAGTCGCTACGGTCATCGGAGTAGGTGTAAAATCCTGCACCTGCTCCAGCATGAACCCCATATCCTTGGTCTCTGCTGCCAAATTAGCCATATCCTCTTCCTTGCAGCCTGGATGACTTGAAATGAAGTAAGGAATCAATGGCTGCTTCAAACCGTTTTTCTTATTGTAGAAGTCATACTTCTTCTTAAAATCATGAAAATGCTTGAACGATGGTTTTCGCATCACGCGAAGTGTATCGTCTGCCGTATGTTCCGGAGCGACCTTCAAACGCCCAGAGACATGACGTGTCACCAGCTGTTCCATGTACTCATCGATACTGTTGTTTGCATTCTTGTTGTAGCTTTCGACCAATAGATCATAGCGAATACCACTCCCAACAAATGCCTTTTTGACCTTTGGGTGTGCATCTACTTTCTTGTATAGCTCAGTCATAGAACTATGGTCTGTATCCAAATTGCTACAAATCACCGGGTGTATGCATGACGGACTCACACATCGATCACAGATCTCCTGCACCTTACCCTTTAGCCCATACATGTTGGCCGATGGTCCACCCAAATCTGAAATATACCCCTTGAAATCGGGCATAGAAGTAACTTGGTCCACTTCCTTCATCACCGACTCCTTGGATCTACTGGCGATGAACTTGCCCTGATGAGCAGATATCGTACAAAAACTACATCCCCCAAAACACCCCCTGTGCATGTTGATCGAGAACTTGATCATTTCATAGGCTGGGATAGGTCCACGCTTCTTATACTTGGGATGGGGCAGACGCGTATAAGGCAAATCAAATGACTGATCGATCTCGCTCTCCGTCATCGTATAGTAAGGCGGATTGATAATCACATGGTAGTCATCCGTATCTTGAACGATCCTATTGGCATTGAGCTTATTGGACTCCTGCTCTACGTGTTTGAAATTCGAAGCATAAGACTTCTTGTCTCGAAGGCACTTTTCGTGACTATTGAGTACAATAGTTTTCCAATCTACTTCGGGTAGATCCTCTTTTCGATCGGTCAACACACTCGTTTGTGGTATGGTCTTCAGTTGATCAAACGGAACACCCTTTCCCAGCAATCTCAGAAGATCACGCAAAGGCTGTTCGCCCATACCATACACCAGCATATTTGCTTTGCTATCGACTAAGACTGATGGCATGAGCTTGTCTGACCAATAGTCATAATGTGTCACGCGACGCAAACTCGCTTCCACTCCACCGATCACAATCGGTACATCAGGGTATAGTTTCTTTAGGATATTCGAATAAGTAATCGTCGCATAGTCTGGACGAAAACCCGCTTCTCCACCTGGTGTATAGGCATCATTGGATCGCTTGCGTTTGTTGGCAGTGTAGTGGTTGACCATCGAATCCATACAGCCAGAGGTCACTCCAAAAAACATCTTGGGCTTCCCAAACTTTTTGAAATCACGCAAATCATCTTGCCAATTGGGCTGAGGGATAATCCCTACCTTGTATCCCTCACTCTCAATGATACGCCCAATCACCGCGCCACCAAACGACGGATGATCTACATAAGCATCTCCTGAGACGATTACTACATCTAGCTCATCCCAGCCGCGCTCCAGAACTTCCTTCCTGGTGATGGGCAGCCAATCCGTTATGGGTCTTTGTGCGATCATAGTGCAAAGGTAGAGAAGTAAATGCGAATCCTTAGCTACTTACCCTACACAATAGCCATTCGGAGATGCTCTAGCCTTCTTCACCGTCCAGTTTCTCCCATATTGAGTAACCAATCGCCTCCATTTCATTCTTCCATAGGTAAATCCCCTATTCCTTCAAATACGGAATTCCTGTATTTACTTCATCCTGCCAAATCATGATATTTGTATTCAACCATTAAAATACAATGCTATGAAAGGATTAAAAAAATCAATCCTCTTTTATACCCTTCTTTTGAAAGCACTGCCTGTCATGCTTTATTTCTTGTTGGTATACTAGACCTTGACTATTTGTTCTTCCTCTTGGTAGGAGTTCGCAAATCTCAAATTTTCTTTGCTCACCACTTCTAGTGGCATGAACTGGTATTGCTTCACAGCAGCACTTGCTATCAGCTTCTTATACAATACCTGCACACTCAAATTCCCTTGTAGGGTAGGGTTTTGATCGATTATGAAATCCACAAAATCATCTTGCAATGTAGTAACATTGGGCTTGATCAAGTCATAGCCAATGATACGGGTCTCCATATCTGACAAACGATCTCCTGCCATGGCCACAATCTGATAACAACGAGAGTTGGGTACAAATAAATGAACATCCCCTGTACCTACCTCATCCAGCAAGGTCAGTAGACTCTCCTGATCCATCACGGCCAACTCCTGAATCATCGCCTGATCCCAGCCTTTGTCCTTATAATATTGATAAAAACCCTCAATACGCTCATCAATTGTCTTGTTAAAACTATCAAAGTCCGTGTATTTGAGAATCCAGGCAGGTTGCCCTTGTGCACATCCGTAGTTGATCAGACGTGCCGCCAAATAACCACTTTGCACAGAGTCTTGTCCAATAAAAGCCAAAGGTGCTACCTCTTCGAGGTTCGAATCGACAAACACAAACGGAATATTCTTAGATGTAAGTCTCTCGCAGATATCTGTCGCTTCCTTTTCCATCAAGGGAGCCAAGATCACTGCGTCTGGTTCGTCTCCTATGGCCAACGCAGCTTTGGACAAAAAGGAGCCTTGATTGCTTCTGTCAAACGGATAAAATTTCAGGACCATACCCAAAGACTCGTACTCTCCTGCTGCTTCTTCGATTCCCTGACGCTGTGCCTTCCAGTAGTCGTTATCCAACGGTAGTATTACAGCGATTTGGTAGACCTTGTTCAATTTCAAGTTACGAGCAAATACGTTGGTCGTATAGTTTCCTTCCTTCGCAATTTTTAGCACCAAATTCTTGGTTGCCTCCGCTACTTCCCCTCTTTTGTGCAACACCCGATCTACAGTCCCCACAGACACGCCAGCTTGTCTAGCGATTTCCTTGATGGTAATTCTCTTCATTGAGCCAAAGATGAAAAAAAACTTTCAATTAATTTGGAGCATCCCCAATTAATATTACTTTTGTGGACATTCGTGTTCGTACACGATACTTTCACCCTTCATTCGAAGGGCTTTTTTAGGAGACACACCGTGTTCGTACACGGTAAATGAAAACATTTAAAGAATATGAAAAAAGTAGTAACATTCGGAGAGATCATGCTAAGACTAGCACCACAAGGATTTTTGAGATTTTCTCAAGCCAATTCTTTTGATGTAGTCTATGGTGGTGGTGAATCTAACGTGGCTGTCTCATTGGCCAATTACGGAGTACCTGTTGATTTCGTGACCAGATTACCAAAGAATGATATTGGCGAATGCGCATTGATGGAAATGCGTAAAAGAGGTGTAAATACCGACAAAATTATATTCGGTGGCGACCGATTAGGCATCTACTTTCTAGAGACTGGTGCAGTCAGTAGAGGAAGTAAGGTAGTCTATGATAGAGCGCATTCATCTATGTCTGAAATAACTGCAGGCATGATTGATTGGAAGGAAGTGTTTGATGGAGCAGAGTGGTTCCACTGGACGGGAATCACTCCTGCTATTTCTCAAGGAGCAGCAGATGCATGTCTAGAAGCCGTCAAAGCAGCCAGCGAAATGGGAATCACCATCTCGACGGACCTCAACTACAGAGCAAAACTCTGGAAATATGGTGGAGACCGTGAAGCCATCATGACTGAGTTGACTTCATACTGTGACGTCATCCTCGGAAACGAAGAGGATGCAGAAATGCACTTTGGCATCAAACCAGAAGGTGTATCTGTACAAACAGAAGGACACAACGTCAAAGCGGAGGCTTTCCTATCTGTGTGTCAGCAGATGATGGAAAAATTCCCAAAAGCGAAAAAAGTAATCACTACGCTAAGAGGTTCAATCTCTGCATCGCACAACACATGGGCAGGTGTATTGTATGATGGCAAAACCATGCTCGAGACACGTCAGTACCAAATCACCGATATCGTAGATAGAGTAGGTGGTGGTGACTCATTCATGGGTGGATTGATCTATGGGTTGTTGAAATACCCAGAGGATGATCAAAATGCTCTTGATTTCGCAGTAGCGGCATCATGCTTGAAACACACGATCAAAGGTGACGCTAACTTAGTCACTGTAGACGAAGTAGAAAAACTAATGGGTGGCGATGCCTCAGGCAGAGTCGCTAGATAATATCTCCTAGATGGGGGCTGGTGATTGATTGCACTGTGCTTAGCACGCTTCCAGCCCCCCATTTTCACTCTCTACCCCTACAACCTTTCTCACATACATGTCACAAAAAACTGTAGCCATCATCTGCGGAGGAGGCCCCGCACCAGGAATCAACACAGTCATCAGTACTGTCGCCAAAATATTTTTGAGCGACGGATACAGAGTACTTGGAGTCCATGAAGGTTACAAAGGATTGATGTCTGACAACCCTAGATTGGTCAATTTTGACTTTTATTACGCAGACAGGATATTTAGTAGAGGTGGGTCGACCCTCTTGATGAGTCGATTCAAACCAAAAAAAGAAGACTTCAATACCAAATTCTTTGTGGACGAGAACGTCAACTTGTTGGTAACCATTGGTGGAGACGATACGGCTTCTACAGCCAACCGACTTTCCAAATTCCTCAAAGAGAACGATCTCGATGTATCCAACATCCACGTGCCCAAAACCATTGACAATGATCTCCCTTTGCCAGATCGCAATCCGACCTTCGGATTTCACTCAGCCAAGGACGAAGGAGTCAAAATAGGCAACACCATCTACGAAGATGCGATCACCAGCAACAACTGGTTCATCATGTCAGCAATGGGTAGGTCTGCAGGGCACCTGGCTTTTGGTATTGCATCTGCTTGTCACTTTCCGATGTTGATCATCCCTGAGATGTTCAACAAAACAAAGGCTACCTTAGAGAAAGTCGTAGCTCTAATCATCTCATCCATGCTCAAGCGCAGGATCATGGGAATAGACTATGGTGTGGCATTGGTCAGCGAAGGAGTTTTTCATGTCATTGATGAGCAAGAGCTCAAGGATTCGGGCATTTTATTCACGTACGATGCACACGGCCACCCTGAACTTGGCAATGTCAGTAAGTCCAATATTTTCAACGTACTCGTGCAAGAGCGATTGAAAGAACTCGGTTTGGTTATAAAGAGTCGACCCATAGAGCTCGGATATGAGCTTCGATGCTGCAGACCGATAGGTTATGACCTTACACTCTGTACACTGCTGGCCATCGGCGTAAAAAAACTCTACGACGAAGGTATCAGTGGATGTATCGTGACGACCAATTCACGTGGAGACATCACTCCTATGTACCTATCAGAATTCGAAAATAGTGATGGAATCATCCCCCCACGACTCGTGGATATCGATGCGGAAATCTCTAAATTAAGTTTCAAAAATCTACACTTCGTCAACGAAGGAGATTATGAAGAATTGGGAGAGTTAGTTAGCAATCCCGAACAATACGATTTTAACAAAATATTAAACTGGAAGTAAAAATGGCACGATTTACAAGAATAGACGTTGCGTTGAAAATGAAAGAAACAGGCGTAGTACCTGTATTCTATCACAAAGATCTCGAAGTGTGCAAACAGATATTGAAGGCATGCTACGACGGAGGTGCGAGAGTATTCGAATTTACCAATAGAGGTGACTATGCTCACGAAGTATTCGGCGAGCTCAACAAATATGCTGCAAAAGAAACACCAGAAATGATCCTTGGGATCGGATCTGTAGTGGATGCTGGCACGACATCACTTTACATCCAGTTGGGTGCCAACTTCGTCGTATCCCCTATTCTCAACCCTGAGATGGCCAAGACTTGCAACAGAAGAAAGATCGCTTGGTCTCCTGGATGTGGTTCATTGACAGAGATCTCTTATGCAGAAGAATTGGGTGCCGAAGTAGTTAAAATCTTCCCTGGATCACAAGTAGGGGGGCCATCGTTCGTAGCAGCTGTCAAAGGCCCATTCTCATGGTCTAGCATCATGCCTACAGGCGGAGTGGAACCAACGGAAGAAAACATGAAAGGATGGTTTGATGCAGGCGTACATTGTGTAGGCATGGGATCAAAACTATTCTCAAAAGATGCTAGTGGAAACTTTGACTATGCAGCAGTCACTGCGAAAGTGAAAGAGACTTTGGCTATCGCTAAAAAATTGATGAAATAGTAAAGCCCTCGCTCCACGCAATGGCCTTATACAAACACAAAAAAGATGCAGCTGAGATTTGATTGGGAATCCCAAGCATCTTTTTCAACAGACAGTAATTAGTAATTGTTTTTTAATTAGAGGCGATAATCTGCCGCCCTTACAGATTATCCAATTTGAAAAGCCACTCCTCGGAGTGGCTTTTTGCATCTATCAGCCACGTACCAAAAAAACGGGCCTATCAGTATATCTAGGAATAAAGATCAATATGCGACATTGAAACATTACCTCATAGATTCACAAGAGGTGGTTATATTAAGATAACGTAACGGATTTCGAACGATGAATCTTGAATGACGAAGTGATCCAAAAAGTTGCCCTTTCTACTTCCCACTTCATCGCTGACTCGCTTTCTAAACTGCCCACATTTATTGATTCTGGATACCGTCTCTCCAGACAAAGCTGGATCAGAAATCACCACGAAACAGCTTTCGAAATTTGATATTGACATAACACACTCGTTTACATAATTTTACAACAAAAACTACGTTACGTTTTTGCAGCATTTTATAAAACCTAAATCTTACCACCATGTATTACTCTTACTTAACCAAAACGATTACCCTTCTTCTATTCTTTATCTGTGCGCTATCCCTATCCAGCTGTATCGAAGATTCGGCTGACCCTGGAGTAGACGGCATCAACACACTTATCGATATGGACGCAGAGACCTCTGGTTCCAACTGTAGTAACGGAGGTCTAAAAATCAGTATCGGCCAAGACATGAATGGCAACCAAATCTTGGAAACTGATGAAATCCAAGTAGTAGATTATATATGTCATGGAAACGGGGGCAACAGTTCCCCACTTGCTTCTAAATCCACCCCTCTAGCTGCTGGAGAAGAATGTAGTGAAGGTGGAACACTCGTAGAAATTGGCAATGACATCAATGAAAATGGTATTTTGGACGAAGAAGAAATAGAAGGATCCTTTTTTTTATGTCATGGAACATCAGGTATTGATGGAAGCGACGGAACAAACGGCAAACACAGCATGATTGCCGTCTCAACAGAAGACCCAGGAGATCAGTGCTCCACTGGAGGAGTCAAAATCGAAACTTGGATAGACGAAAATGACAACAAGACCCTAGATACAAATGAGTCCAGTACCGTCTCCTACATTTGCAACGGCAGTGATGGAACCAATGGGTCTGACGGTATCGATGGGACGGATGGCTCTGATGGTGTCGATGGAACGGATGGTATCGATGGTGCTGACGGAAGCAGTGACGGTATATCGGAGTTCTATTTCACACAAGGAGTCAATGGATACAGCGGCGTGACAGAAGCACTCATCACTGACGCCATCACCTACATCCCATTCGCTAGTCTCGGTGCTGGCACCACCTATGGATACCCTAGTGACACTAGCTTTGTTTCAATTATCCGGTTCGAAGGACTAGAACAAATCGCCAAACAACTAAGCACTGACTATCACATCGTTGAAGCAACATTGTTTCTTCGAGGACAGTTGAATCAAACCTACTACGGCAACCAGCTCATAGTACAACACCTATTATATCCCACCGATGGCATCCTGTTTGGGTCAGATGCTAGCTGGACAGAACGTACCACCACTCCCCTTTCCACACCATGGTCCAGTGATGTCTTTTCTGCAAAAGACACCGACAGTTTCTATGATCTGTTTGACATGTATACAGGGGGATATTCTACACAAAGGTTTAGTGGGACAATCCCATTGGCATTGGACAGAAACCATGTCAGCTCATGGATTGATGGACAAAACCATGGTGTTGCTTTGAGCCTCACGGAAGGTCCCATCGAAGGAAATGAACTCTTGTCCATCGACGGATCAAATGACGAAGATATTTATAATCGTCCGACACTTTATATCAAAGTACAAGAGGTCACTACATCAGAAGCCCAAATCCGAGTCACGGGCAGGGAGACTTCTTGGTCTTCTCGCTCATACGAGCAAAAAATTGCGCCGCTTGCGAATAGACCTTAGATCATTTATGTACAGGTTTTTTTAGGACAAAGACCCTAAAAAAACCTGTACATTCTCCAGATCCTATCCCTCACTCCTAACTAACCACTGACAGCTCACACATCAATCGATAAATTGGCGTGTCTGATCGAAAGTTGAAACAATCTATATTCTGATTTATATAGATTTATGCGTTCAAAATTAACCAACTGTTCTTTGCAAAGAACCTAAACCATTTGCACCATGAATCTTTCTGTTCAAAAAATTGTACCCATACTTATTTTCTGCTTCGCACTCCTGACCTTTTCAAGTTGTATAGAAGAAGGCAATGGAGACCCTATCCCTGGAGAAGATGGCGAAAACGGACTCAATGCCCTCGTCGAGATGCAAGACGAAGCAGCTGGCGAAAACTGTAGCACTGGTGGTCTCAAAATCCTAATAGGACAAGACACAAACGGTGACTTACTACTAGACGAAACCGAAATTCTTTCTATCAACTACCTCTGTACCGTCACCAGTGGCAGTACGGGCGAACCCGGAGCTGATGGAGCCAGCCTATTGGCTCAATCCACAGTGGAAGATCCTGGCACCAACTGCAGCAACGGCGGTACTCTCGTCGAAATAGGTGCCGACAAAAACGGCAACAACACCCTAGATACAGATGAAATACAAACGTCATACTTTGTTTGTCATGGCCCTTCTGGCAATGATGGATCAAATGGAGAAGACGGAGCTGATGGGACAAATGGAACTGATGGAGCCAACGGAAACGATGGCACGAATGGTCTCAACAGTATCGTCAAGGCCACCGTCGAACTAGCTGGAGACAACTGCAGTGCAGGAGGACTCAAACTTGAAATCGGAATAGACGAAAATAACGATGATATTCTTAGTACTCTAGAAGTCACTTCCACCTATTATGTGTGCAATGGCGAAGACGGTACCGATGGAGTGGATGGCACTGATGGAGTGGACGGAGCTAGTGGTGGAGCCACTGGCCCTCAAGGTGATGCCGGCCTCAATTCACTTGTTCGCATCGATACCGAAGCACCAGGAGAGAATTGCCCCAATGGCGGCATCAGTATTCGTGTAGGACTCGACAACAATCAAAATGGCACACTCGATATTGGAGAGTACATCGGTGAAGCCCAGTACGTCTGTACTGGAGTCAATGGTGAGGATGGAGAAAACGGTACTGACGGTGCAAACGGCAAACACCCTATCGTGATCAGTAGCAGTGATACAGGCTGCACCAATGGCGGAACAACTATGACCTTTGGCATAGACACCAACAGTGATGGTTCTCTCCAGGTAGATGATGGAGACATCATCCTAGAGACAATCACAATATGCAACGGAACCAATGGCTCCAACGGACAGAGCGGTGACGATGGGTTCAATACCATCATAAGAACCAGTGCTGCGAGCTCTTGCCCGACTGGCGGCATGGATTATTTCTTCGGTAGGGATCTCAACCGAGACAACACCCTCCAAGTCGGAGAGCAAGAAGCTACACAAACAGTATGCAACGGGCTAAATAGCCTTGTCAAAGTCTCTACCTTCACAGGCAATGCAGGCAGCTGTAATACCAACGATGGAGGAATCCAAATACAAGTAGGTATAGATGACAACAACAACGGAACGCTCGAAGCAGGTGAAATAGACAACACACAATATGTGTGCAATGGAAACGATGGCACGAACGGTACTGATGGAGAAGATGGAAACTCTGACGGAGTATATGAGTTTTATTTCAGTGCAGGGCTCAGTGGATACACAGAAGTATTTGACTGCTCTATCAGTGGAGTCAACCCAGACTTGGGAGACGATGGAGAAACGATAAGAGTCGGTACTAATCAAGGCAATAGGATCAATGGACTCATACGATTTGAAGAAATAGAAAAAATAAAAGAAAAATTAGAAGGTTCGTTCACCATACTGGAAACTATCCTCTACGTCGAAGGCAAAACGGATGCAAAAAACAATATGGAAAATTGGATCGGTGTAAAAACACTACAAGCCTCTGGAAAACCATTTCAAGAGGACAAAGCCACATGGCACACCCGTGATGGCAGCACCAGTTGGACCAACGCAGAAGGATACAGCGCAGCAGATGCCAACGAGTATTCGGACATGTTTAGACTTCCTTCAAGTTTTGTATTTCAAGGCGTGATCCCGTTGTTGTTAAACAAAGCGGAAGTCACCAGCTGGATCGATGACCCTAGCACCAACGAAGGACTTGCCCTAGAAATGACCACTACGGCTGACGGAGCTTCTTTTTCAATCGACCTTTTCAGTTCTGAAGCAACCAAAGGTTTCAATTATTCGCCCACTCTCTACATCAAAGTTCTAGACGGCACTGCAGGCAAACGAAACAAAATGCTTTCCGATCAAGAGTACAAGGAAAACTGGGCAAACAAGTCTTACGATGAAAAAATTGCCCCGTTGCAAAACAGAAGGTAAAAGTAAAATTCGTCAGTTCACGAACGCATAAAAAGAGCCCACTCGACGATCGAGTGGGCTCTTTTTAGTTTTTCATTATACAGAAGAATCTACGATTGAATTTGCGAATAATGCACTGCTGGCAAATCTCTCAGGCGCTGTGCTGCAAACTCCGCAGTGATGTCCCGCTGCGGATTGGCAAACATCTCGTACCCTACCATGAACTTCTTGACCGTAGCTGATCTCAACAGCGGTGGATAAAAAGACATGTGCCAGTGCCACTCTGGATGCTCTCGGTTGTCATACGGTGCTTGGTGTATCCCCGCCGAATACGGAAAGGACATCTCGAACAAGTTGTCATACTTGATCGTCAAGTGCTGATACGCTTCTGCAAAAGCACGTCTTTCCTCTGCAGTCATCTCAATAATCTGCGCCATGCGTCGCTTCGGCAAGATCATCGCCTCAAACGGCCATACCGCCCAATACGGGATCAAGACCACCATGTACTCGTTTTCAAATAGGACACGCTCCTTGGCAGCTAGCTCCTGCTGGATATAATCCTCCAACAAATCGGCCTTATGATCCAATCGGTACTTCTCCTGCTGAAACTGCTTTTTCATCGGCTCGACAGGAATCGATTCTTGTGCCCAGATTTGGCCGTGTGGATGGGGATTAGAGCACCCCATCACACTGCCTTTGTTTTCGAAGATTTGGATATGATTGATGTAGTCAATCGCTCCTATTTCCTTGCATTGTTCGACCCAAAGCTCCACTACCTTTTCGATCCCATCGACATCCATTTCTGGTATGGTCAGATCATGTCGTGGAGAGAAACAGATTACTTTACACAGTCCTCTTTCGCTCTTGGATTGCAAGAGCCCCGTGCTCTCACCACCTGAGGGGATATCCCCTTGCAGCGCAGCAAAATCATTGGTAAAGACGAAAGTGTCCTTGTAATCAGGGTTTCGCTCTCCACCTATGCGCTCATTGCCAGCGCATAGGTAGCAGTTCGGATCATGCTCAGGTCGTCGCTCTTGCTCCAACTTCTCTACCTGGCCCTGCCATGGTCTTTTGGACCGATGCGGGCTTACCTGAACCCACTCCCCAGTCAGTACATTGAGTCTTCTGTGAGAATGTTCCTTTGAATCAAACATGTTTTATTCTTGTTTTATAATGTTACCAAAACATCGCATACAACACTGCGGTGAGTATACAGATGACAAATGCCGAAATGTTAAATACCGGATTGGTTTTGAACAATCCTTTGGTCAAGTCGATACCTTTTGGATCGTCCTTTCCTCCACCGGTCAACTGGCTAATGATCACGATCACAATCATTGTACCCACAGCGGTCAAACCCATCTGATTCATAAACGGCATACCCGGCACGAACTTGAATGCTATGGCTATCGGTACAGAGATCACCGCTCCCCATATCGCTGCTGCGTTGGTGGTTTTCTTCCAGAACAGCCCCAGTAGGAATACGGCCAAGATACCTGGACTCACGATCCCTGTATACTCTTGGATAAACTGAAACGCCTGATCGATTCCTCCCAAGAGAGGTGCCATGATACAGGCTATGATCAATGCACCTGCCGCCGCAAAACGACCTGTGTTTACCATTTGCTTGTCAGAAGCATTCTTGTTGATGTACTGCTTGTAGATATCCATCGTAAAGATGGTCGATGTAGAATTCAGCATAGAAGCCAATGACGATACGACCGCAGCTGTCAGTGCTGCGAATGCTATCCCCTTCAGTCCTGAAGGCAACAATTGCAGCAACCAAGGATACGCTTTGTCGGCTTGTCCTACACTTGGCAAATTGGACTGTGCGATTTCGCCCAACCTCGCCATCATGGCTGGATCATTGACGATCACATACGCAGCGATACCCGGCACCACTACGATGAATGGGATGATCAATTTGAGGAAGGCTGCTAGTGCGATACCTTTTTGCGCCTCGCCCAGTGACTTAGCTGCCAAAGTTCTTTGGATGATATATTGGTTGAAACCCCAATAGTAGATGTTGGCTACCCATAGCCCTCCTACCAATACCCAGATCCCTGGGAGGTTGGTATACTGCGAATTGGTCTCTTCCAAAATCATGTGAAAACGATCTGGTGCTGCGTCTATCAAATGTTTGAAGCCCACCATCATGCCTTGCCCATCAGACACAACGTTGAGTGCGAGGTAGGTCGTAATCAAACCTCCAAGAACCAAGAACACGACCTGGATCACGTCCGTCCATGCCACAGCGGACAACCCACCGTACAGCGAATAAGCCGCCGCAAACAAGGCCAGGCCAATCACACCGTACATCATCGGGATACCCATGATGGTCTCTAGTGCCAGCGAACCGAGATACAATACTGAGCTCAGGTTGACAAACACATACAAGGCCACCCAAAAGACCGCAAGGATCGTTTTGAGATTGGTACTGAATCGCTTTTCAACAAACTCAGGAATGGTATACAGTCCTTTTTCGATGAAAATCGGCAGGAAATACTTACCGACAATCAGTAGCGTAATAGCAGCCATCCATTCGTAGGATGCGATCGCGAGTCCCAGCGCAAAGCCCGAACCCGACATACCGATGAACTGCTCGGCAGAGATATTCGCTGCGATGAGAGACGCCCCTATCGCCCACCACGGCAAAGACTTGCCTGCCAAAAAATAGTCTTCTGCACTCTTTTCGTGCCCTTCTTTGTCCCGAGAGACAAATAATCCAACCCCCAAAATAACGGCGCAGTATGCGCCGAAAATAATAAAGTCTAACGTAGAAAAATTCATTTGTTTTAGTAATTAGTTTTTAAGTAAAGTGGCGCCATCGCCAGGGGCGACAATATAATGCTTTAGTTCCACTTGAGTGACCTTTTTGTAGTTTTCAAGAACACTCCTTACTGTACTTTCTAACCCTTTCTTCTTGACAATATTGATGGTGCACCCGCCAAATCCGCCACCCATCATTCGTGCCCCGATGATATCCGGGTGCACCTTGGCAAGGTCCGCTAGCAGATCCAACTCTGTACAACTCACTGCATACTGTTTACTCAATCCTACATGTGTTTGGTCCATTAGTTCCCCTAATCGCTCAATATCTCCTCGTTTCAACGCCTCAGCTGCTTGCAGTACACGATTGTTCTCGCTGATCACGTATGCACACCTATCGTACACGACGGCATCTAGTTCTGATTTGACCGCATCGAGCTGCTCCATCGTCGCATCTCTCAAACTCTCGATTCCTTCAAATTTCTTTTGCAGCACAGCTACACCAGATTCGCATTGTTCGCGGCGTACGTTGTACTCCGAGCTAGCTAGATTGTGCTTGACCGCTGTATCAAACAACACCAATTGGTAGTCCTTCATATCACAAGGGATAGACGTGTACTCCAGAGAGCGACAATCCAACATGATCGCATGATCTGCGGTACTCAAACAACTCGCAAACTGATCCATGATCCCGCACTTCACGCCTGCGAAATTGTGCTCCGCCTGCTGCCCCATCTTGGCAACATCCACCAAGGACAGCTCATGACCCAACAACTGACTCACTGCAAAACCAAAAGAACACTCTAGCGCTGCGGAAGAAGATAATCCTGCACCCAAAGGCACATCACTCGAGAAGACCATGTTGAATCCTTCGAGAGCCAGTCCTTTCTTATTGTACTGATCGAGCACTCCTAAGAAATAATTGACCCAACCTATCTCCACAGGCTTTAGCTCATCATCGATCGAGAAACTGTACCCTTCCTCTAAATCTAATGCCTCTAACCTACATTCCTTTGAACCGCTCTTGGCGATGGCTACATAGGCCGCCTGCTCGATCGCTGCGGGCATCACGTACCCATTGTTGTAGTCAGTGTGCTCACCTATGAGGTTGATCCTACCTGGTGACTTGACCAGTAAGGGTTCTCCCCCAAACCTCTCTTTGTAGCTGGCTATTACAGCTTCCTTTTTTTCATTGACGTCTTTCATAACCCTCGTTTAATCTTTTAATTTCAATTGCCAATTCCATGCAGAGGACATCATGTCGTCGAGTGACAACTGAGCCGTCCAACCCAACTCCTCCGTAGCATAGGTATTGTCAGCGTATATTTTTTCTATATCTCCAGCACGTCTCGCTGTGATCTCATGATTGACTTTCACTCCATTGATTTTCTCAAATGACTGAATGATCTCCAAAACTGAATAGCCTGACCCTGAACCTAGATTAAAGTACTCGTAGGCTGTTTTTTGTTTTTTATTCAACTGTCGCTGTACAGCGATTACGTGAGCTTTTGCCAAATCCACTACGTGAATGTAATCTCGAACTGCCGTACCATCTGGTGTATCGTAATCATCGCCAAACACGCTCAATTTTTCGCGCACACCCGTCGCTACCTGCATGAGATACGGCATCAGATTGTTCGGAACACCCTTAGGCTTCTCACCAATGAGTGCAGAGCTATGCGCACCTATAGGATTGAAATATCGAAGAGCGATGGAGTGAATCCCTTCGTACGCCCGTGAACTATCTCGCAGGATGTCCTCTCCGATTTTTTTGGTATTCCCATAAGGAGACTCGGCAGGCTTGATTGGTGTTTGCTCCGTCACTGGTAGGACATCTGGCTGGCCGTACACCGTACACGATGAAGAAAACACGATGTTTGGCACACCGTGTTTTTTCATACATGCAATCAAGTTTACTAAACCCAAAATATTGTTTTGATAGTACAGCAACGGATCAGTCGCGGATTCCCCTACCGACTTGGATGCCGCGAAATGGATCACTCCTTCGAATACATGTCCCTCAAACAAACGCTCCAAGTCCGATTCCGATTTCAAATCCAACCGAGTAAACCCAGGTTTCGTGCCTGTGATTTGCAAGATACGATCCAGCACTCCCTCTTCGGTATTGGACAAGTCGTCGACGATGTGCACGCTGAATCCTGCCTGGATCAACTCCACAACCGTATGCGACCCGATATACCCCAATCCCCCTGTTACTAAAATACTCATGATCAAATGGTCTTATTTTATTAAACGTAATATTAACGGTTTTTATTAAAACGTACAAACAACGTTTATAAATAATTTACCGAACACATGACCATCAGACGCCCCTACTCCTCACAATCTACGAATGACTCTCAGCGATCCTTAGGGAGACATACCGACGTATCTAATCGGAACAAACACTATCGTCACACTCCGTACAATTCTAATATTATGTTCAAGCTGCATCTTTATTTAGGTCTCATTAATTTTGCCCCGTCCAACCACACCCCCACATGCCTATGCAAACGAGACTCTTCCTTCTGCACAAACCCTACGGATACATTTCTCAATTCGTGAGCAACGAAAAAACCCGCAAAAACAAAAAGAAACTTGGAGAACTGTATAATTTTCCAAAAGGGACGATGGCAATCGGTCGTCTTGATGAATCATCAGAAGGGTTGCTGCTACTGACTACAGATGGCCAACTGAGTGTGGAGGTGAGAAGCCGCAAAGTAGAGAAAGAATATTTCGCTCTAGTCGACGGCATCATCACACCATCAGCCATATCTGCACTACAGTCAGGTGTAGAGATCTCAATCAAGCAAAAGACCTACACAACCATGCCTTGTCAAGCGCGAGCGATGAAAACGTCAGAAGTGTATTGGGCCCACTCCCGTGACGTCCGTGACGAAAGACACGGGCCTACGAGTTGGCTATCGATCACACTCACCGAAGGCAAAAATCGCCAAGTTAGAAAAATGACTGCCGCTGTGGGCTTTCCGACCCTTCGTCTGATCAGGGTCCGTATAGGTGACGTTCATTTGAACCAACTCCCAGCAGGTGAAGTTGTCGAACTTGATGGAATTGATATTGGAATTTGTCCCAACCCAAAACCATAAAAAAACCGTCACAGCCTTATCAATCGGCCATGACGGTTGTCTGCGTTTTTCTGAATCCAACTCTAGACAGTTACCTCTAGCAGCTCCATACCGTCTGCCACCAATTGCACCTGATCAATCGCTGCTGGTATCAAGATCGTTTCACCTTTTTTGATAGAGACGCTATGCCCATTGGCTGTGACTGTTCCTTCTCCATCTACACACATGTAGATCACGAACGAGTCAGTTGTAGCATAGTCCTTCGTCGCTTTTCCTATGACTGGTAGATAATTAGTAGTAAAGTAGGGACAAGAAGCGATCTCATTTGAGCTATTCTCAAGCTTGGCATAGTCTAGCCAAAAATCATCTTTCTTCTCAAAGTCAATCGCATCCAACGCCAAGTCTGTATGCAGCTCTCTTGGTTTGCCATCCTTATCGACACGGTTCCAATCGAATACACGGTAGGTCACATCGGAAGTCTGCTGTATCTCTGCAATCAGGCACCCGGCACCAATCGCATGAATCTTTCCTGTATTGATGAAGAAGCTATCTCCCTTTTTGACCTTCTCGACATTGAGGATATCCTCTAGCGTATTGTCCTCGACATGCTGCACGTACTCCTCTTTGGTCACTTCTTTGTTGAAGCCTACGATCAGATCTGCGTCAGGCTCGGCATCCATCACATACCACATCTCCGTCTTGCCAAACGAGTTGTGCCGCTCCTTGGCCAAAGCATCATTGGGGTGCAACTGTATAGACAAAGGTACCTTCGCATCGATGTACTTGATCAATATCGGAAAGGCCTCTCCGAAGCGCTCGCTATTGTGCTGTCCTATGAGTGCCGCACCATACTCCTTGAGCAATTCTTTGAGATCTTTGCCCTTGAGCGCACCGTTGGCTACTACAGATGCATCTCCAGGTACATCGGATATCTCCCAGCTCTCGCCGAGGTTCTTTTCGTCAGATTGCTTATTGAGCACGTCTACTAATTTGTCTCCTCCCCACATCCTGTACTTCAAAATGGGGTCAAATTTCATTGGATAGTCTACATTCATTGTCTTTGATTTCGGGCACCTCAGTATTTCTTCGACTGCCTATTTATTCTTATAATAATTTTGCAACACAAAAAACGCCTTTTTCTTTTTCCCTGTATTACTGATCAAACCTTTTCTATTCCAAAAATCTTGGAAAACAGGGTGTGGTCTACGTGGGGATTTGAAATCCACTAGAATCCAAGGCGTCATCCCTCTAAGGCCATCGATCTGCTCCAGCATCTTCAGTTGGTTGATATAGAGGTCCTCTTGATACTCCTCCGACCAACGCACGCGATCGGCACTATAGTAGCCCGGCTGTGCGCCAGCTCCGAACTCTGAGATAAACACCGGTTTGTCTTGATCAAACGAAAATTTGATATCCTCCAATTTGTTCAATTCATGGCTACTGTACCAGCCGGCATACTCGTTGAAACTAATCAGATCGATCTTCTCTGCGAGTGGATCGTGACAGCTCATCACGCCATCTACCGTCTCCAACTCCAGTGCAGCAGCGACCAATCGCGTATCATCCAGCTCTCGGACGTGATCGACCAATCCCCCCATAAACTGAAGTCGTGGTGCATTGACAGGAGTCTCATTACCTACTGACCAGATCATCACAGCTGCTCGATTGATATCGCGCTCGACCAAATCCGTCAACTGCTTTTTGGCATTGGCAAAAGTCTCCTCGTTTCCCCAAGAGATCGTCCAGTATACCGGCACCTCGGCCCATACCATGAGCCCCATTTGCTCTGCCATCCTCACCATTTTTTCGTTGTGCGGGTAGTGTGCCAGTCGGACAAAATTGCATCCCAGTTCCTTTGCCCACTGGAGCATCATACGGATATCCCCCTCGGACCTCAACCTCCCCTCTATTAACGGGTTTTCATCATGCATAGAAATCCCTTTGAGAAATATTGGTTTGCCGTTGAGCAAGATATCCTTACCCTCTGTCGCTATGCTACGGAAACCGATCTGATCCTTGACCACATCCTCTCCATAGGACACTTGCACATCATACAGTTTTGGACTCTCTGGACTCCACAACTTTAGCTTTTTAGCCACTATTGTATAGCTTGCTTTCCCGTCCTTGTCTAGCGTCACCTCCTTGTTGATTCGGAGTTCTGGAATAGCTACTTGTGCTTTGTCTCCGGCCTTTCCCCCAGCCACTGTTACAGCGCCTTTGATCTCGCGGTTACTTTGAGGCTTGAGTTGTAGGGCATAGTCTGCTACGTGTTGTTTTGGGAGATCCAAAAGCAATACATCGCGGGTGATTCCACCATAATTCCACCAATCTGTATTGACCGTAGGTACTTCGTCCTGATGACGAGTGTTGTCTACTTTGAGCACCACGAAATTATCCCCATCCACCAACAGATCCGTAACATCAAACTCAAAAGGAGTGAACCCGCCTTTGTGCATGCCTACTTTCTTGCCGTTGCAATAGACATGTGCTTCGTAGTTGACCGCACCAAAATAGAGTTTGTATACTTTGTCCGCCTGAGGGCTTGCTTCGAAGGATTTCAAAAGCCATACGCTACCCTCATAAAATTTCAACTCTGGCACTTGTGAATTCCAGTCCCCAGGGACATCCATCACTGCTGCATGTTCGAAATCATACTCTATCAGTTCATTGGGATGTGCAGGCGCCTTGTTGTCATAGTACCCCCCAGCACCCGACTCACTTTGATCAAAAGCCTGCCTTCTATAGTTGTAAAATCCGTTTTCGTAGGGGTCGATGATGTAGCTCCATTGGCCATTGAGGCTGATGTGCTCACGTGCATACGGATTGAGGGTCGCTGCGCTCAGCTCACCTACGAGCATCAGCATGAAAAACATCGAGGTGATCGTTTTCAAATTCATAGTTTTTAGTCTTAGTTTTTATTAAATAAAACCAACTGACAAGGGTCATGCTGTACCTCCCCAACTGGAACCGTAAAGATAATGGTCTACTTCAAACCCACAACTTTCGCTCACCAAAAGCCCTCACAAGAAGAGGACCATAGACGACAATTTCAAAGCCCTTTCGTACCGCATAGCCAATCAATCATTGAAGTAATCCTCATCGGACTCCTCTATCACCCCCTCCTCAGAGGTGGACGAAAGAGTCGCCAAAAACTCGACCATATTGATCTCTTTGCCCAAACTGAGTCGCTTTCTCAACCGATAGCGAGCTGTCTCTACTCCCCGTACCGAAATGTTGAGGATCGCGGCGATTTCTTTGTTGGTCAGGTTCATATTGACAAACCCACACAAGCGCAGCTCCTTTTGAGTGAGGTCTGGAAAATTGACCTTAAGCTCATTGAAGAACTCTTGATGCACACGCTCAAAATTGGCATCAAACACGTTCAAATGCTCTTCATCTTGCAAATTGAGGTTGATCCGTCGTGTCATCGACCGTACAATCTCACGGTTGCTCGCATTTTTGATCTTTGACCGCAATTCTTTGAGCTCTGCAGCCATAGCTGCAAGAAGTTCTCTTTTTTTGAGCAACAGAATGGTATAGTTCGCCAACTCCTTACTTTTTTGCACCACATCCTCTTCCAGACGCTTTTTCTCGAGTTCGATATTTTCATTTTCGCGCTCCAGCGTCATGTTCTTGATTTCCAATTCCAAACTCGTTTTGACACGATGAGCTTCTTCTTTTGTCCTTTTGATCTTCTGTCTGACAAGTGTTCTGGCCAATACCAGCCCGATCACCGCCAAAACCGCCAAAACAGTCAATGCGCCTTTCGTTTGGTACCAGACGGGTTCGATTTCAAACACATACGCCACCTCCTCCGAGCGGTCTCCAAATGTGGTCCTTGAGCGCACCTTTAGCGTATATTGGCCCGCTTTGAGGTAACTGTACTCCTTTTCAGAAACTTCATCCCACTCCGACCACTGTCGGTCCATACTCTCCAACTTGTAGCTGTACTGCAGGTCCTTTTGTGTACTAAATCGAGGTGTGGCAAAATTGAAAGTCAATGAACTGGTATTGTTGGGCAGTTTCAAGTGGCTCCCTCGCTGACTGACCAGCGGACAATAAATCACACTATCTTCCTGATTTTTGTACTTCACTTGAGTGATCACGGTCGGAGCAGTCACAACTTCATTGCGTTTCCCGATGTTGAACTTATACAGCCCGTTGTTAGTCCCTACCAGTACACCTGAGTCACTGAGTGGCAGGATCAGCTCCATGCTTTTCAATAAGCTCCCTTTGAGGGAAAGAAAAAGATCTCGGTAGACCCTAGACGTGTCGCTGGTATAGAAAAAACCCATTTCATCCTCCTTGACATACCAGGTTTTGTCATCATCCTGTAGGATCTTCCGAATCAAATGATCACGGCCAAGGACAGCTGTCAGTTCCTCATACAATTCGAATTGGTTCGTTGTACGATCGTAGCGGTACAAACCATCTACCGTGGTAAAAACGGTATCCCCTTTCCAGATGGAGATGTTGTTGTTGTAAGCCGAAGGCAAGCCGTTTTGATCTGTGTATTGCTCCAAACTCGTAGTACGCTGGTAGTCGTCATCAATCTTGATCCGAAACACCCCTTTGTATCCATGACATACCCAAAACGTATTGTCCTCCACACTTTGCATGATGTCTCGCCCAGAAATATCAAAGCCGTTGATTTTGTTTTTGTAAACGAAACTCCCCCGCTCGTACTTGATCAAATACAACCCGTCGTAGGCACATGCCAAATAGTGGTGTGGCTTTCCTTCGATCGGGATGACCTTCCAGACCCCGTTGGTTTGATTGACAAATGAGGTCCTCTGTCCCTCCAGGACATATACCCCTCGATCATGTGCTACGACGATCTTTCCTTCGTACAAGTGCAAGGACCAAGCTTGAGCCTCTAACCCAGGGACAATCGAAAAATCGTCACTGGATAGTGTCGCTTCATCTCCCTCATAGGTCGCTACATACACTCCTTGGTTAGTAGCCACATAGAATTTGTGATCATACAGCAGTGCATCGTACACAGCTGCATCTTCGAAAAGCTTGGAGATATGCGAAGGTATCTCAATACAGTCAATTCCTTTGTTGAGCAAAGCCCAAACACTTCCATCTCTGGTTTGATAAAGATTAAGCACGGTGTTGTTTTGCAAATTTTCGAAGGTTCGTCCTTCTTGGAGTCTTTGGTCTGTGAGCTCAAAGACACGCACCTTGCTGTTGATCATACCTAGGAAATAACTCCCCTCCCTGCTTTTGATCACGCAAAATATCTGATCTCCAGAATCGTCTGGCACATGATTCATCAACAGCTCAAACTTACTCGTGACTAAGTCCAAAGAGTAGGATTTGCCTACTCTACTAAATATTACCAGTTCGCGCTTGGAGCGGCCTGGTAGCAAAGCGCACAATTCTTCTCCATCGTACCTATCACTGGCTATCAGTTTTTCTGTCTCGAGGTTTTTGAGATTCAGTCTTTTGATACCCCAGTGATCCACCACGTAGAGGTGATCATTGATCACATTCATTCGGGTAAACTGCCCATGTGCTGGGAGAGTCACCGCACGGCGGTTTTTGACAGCTATCAGTTGCTTGAAACTCCGAAATACAACGAAGCCATCTAACTCATCGATCTGCCATATGTCTTCAAAATTGCGATCTTCTGGACGAAGCACATCCAAGAGAGACACGTATTTGTATTGACCGATATCGTTTCGAACTATTCGACCTAGATCATTGTACCCACCCACGTAGACATTGCCATCACTGGCATATTTCAACCCGCGTACCGTTGATCCGTTGGGCAACCGAAGCAAACTCCATCGTTCGCCATCGTAGATCGCTACTCCGTCGTTGTTGCCAAAGTAAAGTACCCCCTCCGCGTCTTCAGCCATAGTCCAAAACTGCGAATCGAATCGATAATCCTCCTCCGTATAATGGACAACTTGAGGAGTACCGTTGATGTTGAATTTCTTTACCTCCCCTAAACTTTGGGCGACACGCTCTACCGATTCTTCGGCATACAGCTGAGTCACACAGCACCATAGCAATAGGCAATACAATAGTTGTCTCATATACGAATCCTCACAATCAAAAAAACCTCAACACGCTGAAAATCAATACATATACATGTAATGAAGTAGTAATAAAGTATTTAATTCTTTCTGCTGGTGTATATAAAGTGTGGTGATAGACTAAAACAACCACACCAGTGATGATACATTTGAAATACTGCTTGCCAACTTGGAGCAGTAGAGTTACCTTCCAGCAAAAGCTAGAGCAAAGTAACTAAATTTCATCCAACATTATGAGGCTCTACTATAGCCTTTATAGAGTTGGCTTTTTATCACCCATTTTATATACACCAAAGTGAAAGACATCAAAACACTATTCCGCCAATCCGTCCTGCTCCTACTCTGCATGACTCCCTACTTATGCTCCGCCCAATACCTCACCACAGACGGCACTCAAATCATAGATGGTGAAGGCAAAGAAATCATCCTAAGAGGCATCGGCCTAGGAGGATGGATGCTCCAAGAAGGCTACATGCTACGTACTACCGGTCCTCAGCACCAAATAGAAGCAAAAATTGAAGACCTCCTTGGCAAAGAAAAAAAGGAAGAATTCTACGAGGCTTGGCTATCCAATCACTGCCAAAAAATCGACATTGACTCCATGGCATCTTGGGGCTACAATTCGGTACGACTCCCGATGCATTACAAGCTATTCACCCCTCCCATCGAAGAAGAAGAAGAAAACGCAGGACAAATCACTTGGAACGAAGAAGGTTTTGAAATGGTGGACGAACTCCTCTCATGGGTCAAAGCCAATGACATGTACCTGATCCTAGATCTACATGCCGCACCAGGCGGTCAAGGTGAAAACGAAGACATCAGCGACTATGACCGTACCAAACCCTCTCTTTGGGAAAGCACAGCCAATCAAGACAAAATGGTTGCCCTCTGGAAAAAACTAGCCGAGCGCTATGCCGACGAGCCCAACATCGGTGCCTATGACATCATCAACGAACCCAACTGGGGATTTCAGAATCATGCCGATGACCTCAACGGCTGCTCCGAAAGCCAAAACACTCCTCTCTGGAACCTACAAAAGAAAATAACAGCTGCCATCCGAGAAGTAGACCAAAACCACATAGTCATCATCGAAGGCAACTGCTGGGGCAACAACTACGCCGGCCTTCCGGCCCTGTGGGACGACAACCTCGTCCTCAGCTATCACAAATATTGGAATAGCAATAGCCAAGCTTCCATACAAGGAATGCTCGACATGCGAACCAACCGAAACGTACCCATATGGCTCGGCGAGACAGGTGAAAATTCCAACGCATGGTTTGCTGATGCCATCGAACTCTTCGAAACCAACCACATGGGTTGGTCATGGTGGCCACTCAAAAAAATGGGAAGCAACAACCCTCTTCAAGTTGAAATCAATGACGGCTACCAAGACATCCTCGACTACTGGTCAGGCAGTGCATCCCAACCAACGGAAGAAAATGCCTACCGCTCACTCATGGAACTGGCCGAAAACCTCAAACTGGAAAACAACACCTACCATCCTGATGTAGTCGACGCGATGATCCGCCAACCACACAGCACGGAGACTCTCCCCTACAAAAACAACCGACTATCCGAGACAGAAACCACACGCATATTTGCAGTGGACTATGACCTAGGTAGAGCAGGATCTGCCTACCATGACATAGGGTATACCAATGAAACAGGACAACCAGGTGGGCTTGCATGGAATCAAGGCTATGCGTATCGCAACGATGGAGTAGATATCCAAACAGGCCAAGACGACATCTCCAACGGGTATACCGTCGGCTGGACCGAAAAGGGAGAATGGCTTCTCTACACTCTCGACGTCCCTGCAGATGGACAGTATCAAATCGATTTGCGCTATGCATCCAACACCGACGATACCGCTCTACGACTCTATGTCAACGACAGTGATCAAACGGGGACTGTCCAACTCCCCAACTCCGGCGGGTTCAACGCATGGAGCACACAGACCGTGGGACAACTCGTCCTCTATCAAGGGACTCAAAAACTCAAGCTCTACATCGAAAATGGAGGATTCAATGCGAACTATATCACGTTCGACTTAAAAAAAAACTAAATGAAGTACTGCTAGAAGGGCAAGCAGCTGCGACAAGTGAGTCTGGCGATCAGATTCATTTGTCGCTCAACAAACAGCTAGATGTCGTAACCATAGAGGGCAATCCCGGCTTTCGGCTCGGAGTGGATGGCATCTACACCGAACTCGGCCAAGCCACTCTCGATGAGTCCAATCCTCGAATCCTGCACATCACCAATACCCTCCCCCTCATCGATACCCACCAACTGACGCTCAGCTACAGCGGTACACAAATCCAAGCCACGGATGGCAGTTTTTTGCAAGAATTCTCTGAGCTGCCTGTAGACAACCACCTTCCCGTCTACACGGTACTCCCTGCCAAAATCGAAGCAGAAAACTACATCACCAACATCGGTCTCGTCCATGAAAACACCACCGATGCTGGAGGTGGAGAAAATCTCGGCCACACTGCCACTGGGGATTATGTAGACTACCACGTCACAGTGCAGGATACGACTGTATTCCAAATAGACGCTCGTGTAGCCTCAGAAAGTGCCGGCGGCACCCTCGAACTACAACAACTGAATGAGAATAACGAAATCATCCAAAAGGTCCAGCTGAGCTTCGGCCCCACAGGTGGCTGGCAAACCTGGACCACTGTGAGTACATCCGCTATACTCTACCCCTACCGCGGCACGCTCCGCATCAAAGTCATAGCACCTGAATTCAACCTCAACTGGATCCGCTTCAGCAAAACAGTTCTCTCCACGCCCAGCCATGAACGCTCTGCCAACCTACAACTCTACCCAAACCCCACTCGTGACGAAGTACAGGTAGAAATACCCAACGAGAAAGGCACAGCAACACTATCCCTCACAGACCTCAATGGTCGAGTCTGGCGGACCGAATCAATTGATCTCGCACACCCCCATCCTCTCTCCATACACGGCCTGAGCAGTGGAGCGTACATTGTCGAAATCCGCAGCTCGCACACTACCTGGAGGCAACGCCTTCTTATAAACTGACAAGTCTCACCACTGCTCACTCAAAACATCCCCATCGAAATCACACGATGGGGATGTTCTGCTTTAGGGGGGCTAATGATTGCCAATCGATTGTATTGAAAAGTGTAAAACCAACCGATGACCATAGACAGACAGGACGCCTTCCTTACACCCAAAAAACATCCAAATAAAACACCGCATTCAGGTAAAAAAATAGCAAAAAAACACCGTGTTTTACACTCACTTTTTTACATTCAAAAATCTGTATACCAATACATTACACAGGATGAAGTAGTTAAAACGTAGAACAAATCCAGACAGGTGTATTTTAAGCGTACAGCGAAATTAAACTCTGCCAAAAGCATGCAATACATTTGAAAACTTATGAAAGTAAAAGTGCCTCCAAACAGCACTTTTTGTTAAATGATTATTAAAGACTAAAGTATGAAATTACAAACTCTACAATTATTGCAGAGGTCTATCAGACCCCTCATGGTTTTGTGTCTCACTTTGCTTTGGAGTTTCGCGCAAGCGCAAACTACAGTAAGAGGTAAGGTCACAGACGAAACTGGCGAAAGCTTGCCAGGTGTTTCGATTCTAGTAAAAGGTACAACAACAGGTACTGTATCTGATCTAGACGGCAACTACAGCATCAATATTGACGACTCTGATGCTGTTCTTAGTTACTCATTTATTGGTTTTTTGACACAAGAAGCTACAGTAGGCAGTCGCACGACGATTGACATCACCCTACCCATGGACGTACAGTCTCTCGAAGAGGTCGTCGTGATCGGTTACGGTGAGCAAAAAAAGAGCTTGTCCACAGGAGCCATTTCTTCTGTGAAGGCCCAAGAATTGCAAACGGTATCTACGGGTAGAATAGACCAAGCACTACAAGGTAGAACACCGGGTGTATCAATCCGCCCTACCTCTGGATCTCCAGGAGCAAGTACTAAAATCAGAATCAGGGGGGTATCATCCAATGGCGGATCTGACCCACTATTCATCATCGATGGAGTACGAACTGGTGCTGCAGGCATGGACTACCTGAGTCCAAACGACGTAGAATCCATCGAAGTGCTCAAAGATGCTGCTTCGTCAGCGATCTACGGTGCTGAAGGCGCCAACGGTGTAGTCATCGTCACTACCAAAAAAGGTAAGCCAAACACCGGAAGCATTACTTATAGTGGCCAATACGGTGTGCAATCCATGGACCCTAGTTTGATGCCACTCATGACTGCTCCACAGTACCAAGAGTACATGACAGCTGCTGGTGCTCCAGGTGCCCCTACCCCTGCAGACATCAATGGGATAGGTGACGGTACCGACTGGCTAGATGAAATGACACAAAACGCTCCGCAGCAAAGTCACACGTTGTCTTTCGCTGGTGGTACAGAGAAATCTACCTACTTCATCTCTGGTACGATGTTTCAGCAAGATGGAGTCATCGGTGGTGACAAGTCTAGATTCAACCGCTACACTGCTCGATTGAACTCCAACCACAAATTGAAAGAATGGATCTCAGTAGGACAAAACCTATCGTACTCTTACATTCAAAAAAGTGGATTGGCAGAAAATGACGAATTCGGTGGTTTGGTAGCCAGTGGATTGGCTCTTGACCCAGTCACTCCAGTATCCTACACGGGTTCGACGCTCCCAGCACACGTACAATCGGCAGTAGATGCTGGCCAGCCTCTCGTGAGAGATTCCAACGGCGACTACTACGGGATTTCTCAGTTCGTCAAAGGAGAGTACGGCAACCCGCTAGCACGTATCGACCTCCAGCAAGGTCAAACGGTACAAAACAAAATCTTGGGTAACGCCTTTGTAGAGATCAAGCCAATCGAAGGATTGACGATCACCTCACGTGTCGGTATCGATGCTGCATTCCAAAGATTCCACACTTGGACACCTACCTTCTGGTTCTCTTCTGAAAGCCTCAACACCGTGGCAAACGGTAGCGATGAATGGCAAGAATGGTATACATGGCAGTGGGAAAACTTCGCAAGCTATGACAAGACCATCGGAGATCACCACTTCAACCTATTGGCTGGTACTGCCATTCAAAAATACACCTACAACAACCTAAATGGCAGTTATTCGGGCTTGTTCAAAGAAGAAGACAAGTGGTCTTACGGAGATTACACGCCAGACGACACAGACAAAGTCGGTAGCCGTCCTGAGTACCGTACGCTCAACTCATACTACGGTAGACTCTCCTACGACTACCAAGGCAAGTACCTCCTAAACGCTACACTGAGACGTGACGGTTCGTCTATGCTCTCTGATGGCAACAAGTGGGGAACCTTCCCTTCGGTATCACTCGGATGGGTATTCTCTAACGAGAACTTCTTCCCAAGCGGTATTTCCAATATCGTCAACTATGCCAAGCTAAGAGTGAGCTGGGGACAAAATGGAAGTTTGTCTAACCTCAGCCCTGGACAGTGGCAATCCTCTATCGCTACTTCAGTGCAAGGTGTGATTCGATACGAAGATGCAGCGGGCACATTCCAACAAGGAGCAGCGCCATCCAACTTGACCAACCCATACTTGACATGGGAAACCAGTGAACAAATCGATATCGGGTTGGACACAAGGTTCTTTGACGGTCGATTGACTTTTGCCATGGACTACTACCAAAAGAAAACCAAGGATTTGATCACCCCAGGAGCTGCACCGTACTTCGCTGGCAACAAACTCAACTTCACAAATGCAGGAGATGTATTGAACAAAGGTTTTGAGTTCGAATTGGGCTTCAACAACGGGACAGCCAAGGATTTCCAATATGGAATCAACTTGAACCTCTCGACGCTATCCAACGAAGTGACCTACCTCGATCCAAACTACCCAGTACTCAATGGATCCAACGTCGGTACAGGA
Organism: Reichenbachiella sp. 5M10; assembly: GCF_002742335.1. Classification (NCBI taxonomy): domain Bacteria; kingdom Pseudomonadati; phylum Bacteroidota; class Cytophagia; order Cytophagales; family Reichenbachiellaceae; genus Reichenbachiella; species Reichenbachiella sp. 5M10. Next base: position 3,204,586 of record NZ_MDGR01000007.1, read on the forward strand.
TGGCAAGCAGCTACCAAATTCGAAGAAGGCCAGCCCGTATGGTACTTCAGTGGGTACAAAACGGACGGTATCTTCCAAAACCAGCAACAAATCGATCAGTACATCGCAGACAATGGGTTGACTGGCTATGCACCAGTACCTGGTGATCCGATCGCAGTGGACACCAACGAAGATGGCACCATCTCGGTCGATGACCAAACCTATATCGGAGATGCTATCCCTGAGACCATGTTTGGTGCAAGAATCAACTTGGCGTACAAAGGGTTTGATTTCATCTTGTTTGCTCAAGGACAAGCGGGCAACCAGATCATGATGGGCTTCAACCGTACAGATAGACCTACGGCCAACAAGCCAGCATTCTTCTACGATGACATGTGGACAGGCGAAGGTTCTACCAACTCGTGGTTTAGACCCAACACCAGTGACAACATCGCCTACAGCAGCGACATGATGGTCTTTGACGGTTCCTATGTCAGAATTCGCCAAATGCAATTGGGATACACCTTGCCAAACAGCGTTTCTGAGAAAATCAAAGTCAACAACGTCCGTTTCTATGTCTCTATGGACAATTTCTTCACCTTCACCAAATACCCAGGTATGGATCCAGAAGCAGGTTCTGGCAATGACAACAGCCAAGGGGTGGACAGAGGGTACTACCCAGTACCTAGAACAGTCATCGGAGGTCTAACATTCAGTTTCTAATCATTCAAGAAAGAGAATTATGAAAAATTTCAATATAAAATATTTACTCGTAGCGGTGATGATGATCATGGCTACTGCGTGCGAAGACTTTTTGGATCAGGAGGTTCCTGGAAAATTCCCCGAAGAAGACTTCTATCAAAATGACGAAGACGCAAGCTCTGCCATCACGGCGGTCTACGACATGATGTCGGCACACTATTACACCAACTGGGCCAGCTTGTATGTCGTAAAAATGATGCTATCGGATGAGAGCAATGCAGGTGGATCAAACGAAGGAGATCAACTAGGTTATCAAAACCTAGACGACTTCAAGATCGATGCTCAAAACGACAAAATACAGGATGTATGGAAGATGCTCTACTACACGATCTATCGTGCCAACAAGGTCATCAACAAACTCCCTGGCGATACAGACTTGCAGAAGCGCATCATCGCTGAGGCCAAAGCCCTCCGCGCCATGAACTACTTTGACTTGGTCAGCTTATGGGGTGATGTACCGCTGGTATTGGATGATGTAGCTCCAGCGGACTACACCAGCACCGAGCGTGCACCCGTAGCAGACGTCTATGCGCAGATCGAAATGGATTTGACAGAAGCCATCGCTGTATTGCCAGAGGCATCTGCATATCCTGCTGCCGAAAAATACAGAGTTTCCAAAGGTACTGCGCAAGCTGCTCTAGGCAAAGCACACTTGTACCAAGAAGAATGGAGTGATGCCGCTACACAACTCGAAGCGGTAATCAATTCTAATGTATACTCCTTGGAGCATTCGGTACAGGACGTGTTTGCTACGACGGGTGAGTTTGGACGTGAGTCTATCTTCGAATTGTCGTTTTCGCCAAGTGCTGAGTACGACTGGGGCAACTTCCCATGGGGCGACAACCCAGAAAGCAACATCCATGTACAATTGATGGGACCAAGAGCTGATTTCTATACGATGGCTCCAGGTGACTCCCTCCTCGGAGGTTGGGGATTCAACGTCCCTACACAAAAAATGTACGATGCTTTCATCGATGCAGGTGATGTCAACAGAAGAGTAGTATCCATCCTATCGGATGACGAACTCATCGCTGCTGGCGGCAACTGGACGGAGCCCAACGCGTGGGATTTCGAAGGTTTCTTCCAAAGAAAATACGGTTCATTCAACAACCAAAATGGTGCACCTGTCGGTGACCTCAACTACGGCACCAACTGGAGAATCATCCGATACGCTGACGTACTGTTGATGGCTGCTGAAGCCAACTACCGTGATGGAGATGAAGCAGCAGCCCAAGGCTATCTCAATGAAGTGAGAACTAGACCTGGTACTGCACTAGCCGCAGTGACTCCTACAGGTGCAGCGCTCTTTGACGCGATCGTACTGGAGAGACAACTCGAGCTGGCTTTCGAAGGACACAGGTACCTCGATCTCGTGAGATGGGGAATGGCCGCTACCGAGCTCGGACCCTTGGGATACGTCGACGGCAAACACGACTTGATGCCTATTCCGATCAACGAAGTGAGAACCGCTGGACTAACACAAAACAATTACTAATCACTCAAATAGGGGCTACTGAAATAGGTAGCCCCATTTTTTCCAAAAACATACACTAATGAAAATGATCAGTTGGATATTTAGTTCAGCATGGGTACTCTTAAGTGCTTGCTCCACGGAGGATTCCGGGCCAGTCAAAAACACAGAGTACGAAGGTCCCAAACAGTACACCTATTCTTTTGGGGACACGCCAATCTGGGCCGAAGAATTTGACTACACTGGTGCGCCCAACCCCGACAACTGGACACACGAAACCGGAGGACACGGATGGGGCAACAACGAACTCGAGTACTACACCAATGACATCAACAATGCATCGGTGGCTGATGGCGTCTTGACCATCACGGCCATCAAAGAACCTACCCAAGGCAATGACTACTCGTCTGCACGTCTCATCAGCAAAAACAAAGCAGACTTCAAGTACGGCCGCATCGAAGCATCCGCCCTCCTACCTACTGGCAGAGGCACCTGGCCTGCTATCTGGATGCTCCCCACCGAATGGGTCTACGGTGACTGGCCCAAATCAGGCGAAATTGACATCATGGAACACGTAGGCTATGACCAAGACCGTGTACACATCACCGTGCACACCGAAGCCTACAACCACAGCATCGGCACACAAGTCGGCAAAAACAAAGTCGTCCCCAATGTCAGCACGGAGTTTCATACCTACCGCGTAGACTGGACCCCTGAGAGCATCACCGGATTCATCGATGATGCACAAATTTTCTATTTTCCCAACGAAAAAAATGGTTCTGCCACCTGGCCCTTCAATGAGACCTTCCACATCCTACTCAACCTCGCCGTAGGAGGCGACTGGGGAGGTGCCGAAGGTGTCGATGAGACCGCCTTCCCGACCTCCATGCAGGTAGACTATGTGAGGGTATACGAATTGATACAAACAGAAGTAGAGGAATAAATCATATGAGAATGAAGAAGACATACATGAAAACTCTGGTCGCAGCGACACTGTTGACCCTTGGGTTTGCTTGCACTCCACCGAGTGAAAAAGAAACTAAAAGCATCAAAAACGATCAAGTAGAAGCACTACTGAGCCAAATGACGCTCGAAGAAAAAGTTGGACAAATGGCCCAGCTCACCCTCGACGTGATCACCAAAGGGGACGATGTATTTTCGAGCTACGAGCCTTTGGAACTCGACGAAGCGCTCGTCAAAGAAGCCCTCCTTGAACACCACGTCGGTTCGATCCTCAACACCGCCAACAACAGAGCACGCACCCCCGAAAAATGGCAGGAGATCATCAGCCAGATCCAAGACATCGCCATCAACCAGTCCAGGCTCAAAATCCCTGTGATCTATGGCATAGATGCCATACATGGCACGACCTACACGGCAGGTGCGACCATGTTTCCTCAGGAGATCGCCCAAGCGGCGACATTCAACCGCGCGCTCGTCCGCAAGGGCGCAGAGATATGTGCCTACGAGACTCGTGCTTCGGCCATTCCGTGGACCTTCTCTCCCGTACTGGATATGGGACGCGATCCACGGTTTCCACGCATCTGGGAAGGATTCGGTGAGGACGTCTACTTGACCTCTCAGCTCGGCGAGCAAATGATCAAAGGATATGAAGGCGAAAACAACGACGTGGGCAACCCACTACATGTCGCTTCTTGTCTGAAGCACTTCTTGGGCTATTCGGTTCCCCTTTCGGGAAAAGACCGTACGCCCGCATACATCCCTGAAATTGAACTCAGAGAAAGACACATACCGGCATTTGCAGCAGCTATCGACGCAGGCGCACATACGGTCATGATCAATTCGGGGCTCATCAACGGCACTCCTGTACATGCCAGCTATGACATCCTGACACGACTGCTCAAGCAGGAGCTAGGATTCGAAGGTGTAGCAGTGACCGACTGGGCCGATATCGACAACTTGTACAAACGTGACAAGGTCGCCGAGACAGCCAAAGAAGCCACCAAACTCGCCATCAATGCAGGGATAGACATGGCCATGATCCCCTACAGCATGGATTTTTGTACGGACCTGGTCGAGCTCGTCAAGGAGGGAGAGGTATCCATGGAGAGAATCGACGATGCGGTACGACGTATCCTGACGCTCAAAGTCAAACTAGGACTATTCGAAACTTCAGTCACTCACTACAAGGACTACCCCAAATTTGGCAGCCAAGAGTTCGCTGACGAATCATATCTCGCAGCAGCAGAAGCCATCACACTACTCAAAAACAAGGACTACATACTCCCACTAAAAAAAGGAGCTAAAATCCTCGTCGCTGGTCCCAACGCCAACAGCATGAGAAGCCTCAATGGCGGATGGACCTATTCGTGGCAAGGCGAAAAAGTAGAGGAATTTGCGCAAGAGTTCAACACGATCTTGGAAGCCCTCCAAAACGTCAACGGCAAAGAATCAACATCCTATGCCGCAGGAGTATCCTACAACGAGAAAGCACAATACTGGCAAGAAAACGTCAACATCGACGCAGCGGTCAAGGCCGCCACTGACGCAGACTATATCGTCCTGTGTGTCGGCGAAAACAGCTACACAGAAAAACCAGGTGACTTGCACGAGTTGACTCTGTCGAGCAATCAAATTGATTTGGCCAAAGCCCTCTCTAAGACTGGCAAACCGATCATACTCGTACTCAACGAAGGGCGCCCGCGCATCATCAGAGACATCGCAGGACTCAGCCACGCCATCATACAGACCTACCTCCCGGGCAACTTCGGAGGAGACGCCTTGGCAGACATTCTCTTTGGCAAGGTCAACCCGAGTGGCAAACTACCCTACACCTACCCGATGTATACCAATACCCTGGTGACCTACGACCACAAACCCTCGGAGGAGCAGGACAAAATGGAAGGAATGTATGACTATGAATCAGATTTTGCCGTACAATTCCCCTTTGGATTTGGGCTGAGTTACACGACATTCGCCTACAGCGACCTCCAGCTCAGCGCATCTTCCATCAATGCAACCGATGAGCTGACCGTCAGTGTCAAACTCACCAACACGGGAGACAGAGAAGGCAAAGAAGTCGTCCAGCTCTACTCTTCGGACCTCTATGCATCCATCTCTCCAGACCTCAACCGACTCAGGAGATTTGACAAAGTATCCCTGAAAGCTGGAGAATCAAAAACAATTTCCTTCACCCTCACAGGGAGAGATTTGGCTTTCGTCGGCCAAGACCTCAACTGGGTCGTGGAAAAAGGAGATTTCGAAATCAAAATCGGAGACCAAAGTGCAAAACTAAACGTCACCGAAACCAAGACATTCGGTCAAGTCGATCGGATACTATGATGCTATTAGTAACAGCATAAATTAGTAATATTTAGTAATAATCATGAAGGTCGTCTCGGTAGTCATGCACTGAGACGACCAGATTGGTGTCCCTTTCGGGAAAACGAACCCTACAGCCTATTCGGCTCCAAAAACCATAAACTGCCTCAAATTTTGAACGTTTCTCAGTAGAGGGTGAAATCATTAGATACCTTGAGGTAGTTTTATCTTCACAGAGATTAACACCAGGCGTGCCATGAAAAACACCGTACTCTTAACGCTCCTACTCCTCGGTCTATCGAGCCTAGTTTTGGCACAAAAACGAGGCATGGCCTATGGCTACCACAGCCCCCAAGACCTGGCAGCCCTCTCTCCCAATGTCACCTGGTGGTACAACTGGTCCGAGACACCTGAAAGCACCGTAGCGGACAGCTATGCCCAATACGGGTTTGAGTTTGTCCCCATGACATGGAACGGTCAGTACGACGAAGACAAACTCCGCCACTACCTGAACAGCCACCCAGAGGTCAAGTACCTCTTGGCCTTCAACGAACCCAACTTCCTAGAGCAAGCCAACATGACGCCTGCAGAAGTAGCAGCAGCCTGGCCTCAACTGGAGGCCATTGCCGATGACTTTGACCTGCTCATCGTCGGTCCAGCCGTCAACTACTGTGGAGACTGTGTCGCCATCGAAGGTACCGACGGAGAAACCTACACAGACCCCGTACGCTATCTCGATGACTTTTTTGCGGCTTGTGTAGATTGTCGTGTAGACTACATCGCCGCACATACCTACGTCAACACCATCGGAGCTTTGGAGTGGTTCGTCGGACTATTCGAAAAATACAACCAACCCCTCTGGCTCACCGAATTTGCTGGATGGGAAGAAAATGGAGTTGTCAACAGCGTAGAAGACCAAGAAGCCTTCATGGAGTCAGCCTTAGAATTCCTGGACAACAACCCCTCGGTGTTCCGCTATGCGTGGTTTATCGGCCGCACAAGTGGTGGCATCACCAGCTACCCCTACATCGACCTCCTCGGAGCAAACGGCCAGCTCACTTCCCTAGGAGACATCTACGTCTCTGACCCTGTCATCCGTGACGTCAACAAAGTCGTGGATATCCCGGCTGTCATCTATGCCGAGGACTACAACTACATGGAAGGCATATCCCTCGAAAAAACCAGCGACAGCTATGGAGACAAAAGTGTCGGATACATCGATGCGGGAGATTGGCTAGAGTACAAAATCAACGTCTCCGAGAGCCAAAACTATGACCTATACTTCCGCTTTGCGTCTACGCAAGCAGCACAGTTCCAGCTACTCATTGATGGAATACAGGTCCTCACCCAAGCGCTCCCCAACAGCGGTGGATGGGACAACTGGACCACCATAGACAACAGCATGGACTTGAACGAAGGCACACATACCCTTCGGTTGGTCGCTACTACGGCGGGGTTCAACCTCAACTTCATCGGCATAGGAGCCGAACCTGACCCGATCCTTTCGACCCCTGTCCCCTCTGGGGTTCGTCTCTATCCCAACCCCACACAAGGGCAAGTGACCATCGAAGGGATCAATGACATCCAGCAAGTCACCGTGCGGGACCTATCGGGCCATGTCGTCTACACAAGCACGGGCACACTGTCCTTGGATCTGGCGCACCTCTCCCCTGGCATCTACCTGCTTCACATCCAAAACTCCACAGCCCCTAGCACACAACTGAAAATCTCAATTCTATACTGATACGCCTACCATGGATTGATGAAGTCCTTGGCGGAATAGACATGAGTCCTCTCCTGAAAATAGGACGAAGGCTTCTCCGTTTTCGACGACTGTCGGGTCATCCATCTGCGCAATAGCGCGATGGGTACAAGCATCATATAAAACACCACTGTGAGCAATACACGACTGTTGACATAGCCCAAGCCGAGAGCCAACTGTCCCCAGAGGTACACGATCCACCACCGCAAGCGAGCAGAGACGAGCCCTAGCCCTCCGACTGCCACCGAGGCATAGAGCAGCGCTTCGTGCCCCAGCCATAGATGCAGTACCACCAACCCTACCGTGATCACCAAGAGGCTTTCGTACGCTTTGTCCTGTAGTCTCATCAGATCAGAAGATAGAATAGATAAAAGGCGCCAAGGCCGAACCACCACCGATCACGATCATCACTCCCAACAAGAGGAGAACCAACACAATGGGCGCCAGCCACCAGGCCTTCCGCTCCCTCAAAAAATTCCACAAGTCTGTTACAAATTCCATATCGATATCATTTTATGTCTGTTCATTGGTCACAAGAGGTGATTGTAGCCTTGGTACTTTCAGCTCCCTAGTTGTTTAATCTCATCAATTACAAAATTGCATGCCTAGCTTATGGGCATCCTGATGCCCATACTGTGCAGCCTGCTTCCAGTCCAGACAAGCTGCCGCCTCATCTCCCGCACCGTAAAAAGCATAGCCTCGAATGAAGTATGGCAAAGAAACTTGTCCCTCCTGCTTGGCAATCACCTCATTGAAATCCTCGATCGTGCCCTCATAATCCTTGAGCTCGAAGCGCGCGACACCCCGCTGATGTCGAGCCTCCAGATCTCCTGGATCCAGTGCAATCACCCGGCTGTACTCCGTCTCAGCTTCCGCATGTTGCCCGAGCATGAGGTATGCATAGCCTAAGTCACGATGTAGGTCTATGTCCTGATTTCTCTTTTCGATGGCTTGGCGCAAAATCACTGCCGCTCTGGCAAAATCAGCCCCATACACATGCCCTTTCGCCTGCATCTTGAGTCGAGAGGCATTGACAGGCTGTGTCTCCAGCACACCAAGCAAGTATGGGTAGGCTTCCTGCAGGTACCCCTGGTGCTCGAGGTAGGACAGAGCACGAAGATAGGGCTGTTCCTTGCTCGGAAAATAACTCGCCAATACTCGAATCTCTCGCACAAAAGCCGCCGTATCTCCAGATTCCCAGTGATGACCCGCCACGAGTACACGTGCCGAATCCACATTGCGTACTGCTCCGATCTTGTCCACATAGTCCTCGATGGTGATCGTCTCTAGCAGCGGATTGGGTGCTCCCTTGGGCACATAGGGGTAGTTGCCCAACAGGTTGACCAGTGTCAACTTGGCCTGCAACGAATCGAGCTTGGTGAAAGGCATGGCAGCCAGTAGCTCTTCGTCCGTCTGATCAGTCTGTGGCTCTTCGGACACGGGGAGCATGCCAAGCGCCAACATCCTCTCATGGTAGGCCCGCCCCATCAGATAATACCCCTCCATGTTGGGATGGAGATGATCACACATCAGATTATCCCCCACGATCTGATACGGAGAGACGGCATTGAACAAGGAATCTATATCCACCAAAGGCACCTGATAGTCTGCCGTCACTGCTCGGATGATTTCATTGATCCGCTCGGGTGCCCGAAACCGCAAGCCGTCCAGTTCCTTGGCAGCTACATAGTACTCCTTGGCAGCTGTCACCTGCCCACGTGCCACCAATCGATTCGCCTTGTCATGGCATTGCTTGGCCGTCAAGCCCTGTGTGTTTCGCTCCTTGGATTTGAAGGGTGCATGTCCCCGCAGGTTGCTGGACAAAGTACCTACCAGTACAGGCACACCGGACGACTCGATGGTCGACAGGATATCCTTTAGGTTGCCTTCGAACTGATCTATTCCCGCCTGATAGATGTCCGTACCTGTAGCAATAGCGCTCTCCCCGATCATATCCTCCATCAGGTTGGCCGCATCGCCTCGGCTCGGGCTCAGACGCGCTACAGTGTGTTCAAGCGCTTGGAACAATCGGTACTCCTTGAGCGCCAACAGCGTCTTGACGAAATAGCGATGTGTCCCAAAGGACCGGGACGAAGCAGGGCCTAACGCACCGTAGTACTCGTTGTGACCGGCATAGATCAGCAGGGCATCTGGGGCCTGCTCCAGTACTTCGGGCAGGATGTCAAGCAGTGTATAGCTATTGATGGCACTGGCGGCCAAATTGACGACCTCTATGTCTCGCTCTGGATAGCTGTGCTGTAGCCTACGACGCAGATGACTTGGAAACGAGGCATTCTGTGCGTAAGGAAACCCCTGCGCACTACTCCCTCCGAGCACAAACACCCGATAGGTGCTCGGTGATTTTTCTTTGGCAAAACCAATCCCATGGAAAAACACGGCACCTTCTAACTGTCCAAAATACTTGTAACTCCTTGCGGGATTGAGGTAGAGCATCCCAGGCACTCCTCCGCGGGGTTCATGAAACAAACGGTAGTCCCGGCCATAATCCGCCACACGCAAGCCCACTTCCAAACACACAAAAAACAGTATCGGAATCATCCCTGCAATCACATAAAAGACCAATGGTGCTTTCTTCTTTGGGTGGGCTCTCTCTTTCCTATTCATTTATCTTGTTCTACTTAATCCAATAAAAACTCTTGTTGCCACGCGTCCTTCACATCCCACTTCGGTTGATCGACTTTGCTAAACAAGCAATCCTCAATCACCAGATAATCCATCTCTGTACGCATGAAACACCGGTATGCGTCTTCGGCCGTACACACGATGGGTTCGCCACGGACATTGAAACTCGTATTGATGAGCATCGGACACCCCGTCTGCGCTTTGAACGCTGAAATGAGCTCCCAAAAAACAGGGTTGGTCGTAGCACTCACCGTCTGCACCCTCGCCGACATATCCACATGTGTGATGGCCTGCCACTGGGAACGCCTCTGATAGAGTTTGTTTCGCATGTTCATCGCAGCGTAGTGCGCAGGCAGCGGACAGCGCCATTCCTCTGCCACGGGGTATACCTTGAGCATGTAGGGAGAGCTCCGCTGCATGTCGAAATATTCTGAGGCATCCTCCTCCAATATCGCTGGTGCAAAAGGCCGAAAGCTCTCTCTGTATTTGATCTTCAGGTTGATACGCTTCTGCATCTCGGGGTTGCGTGGATCACCGAGGATGCTCCGGTTGCCCAATGCGCGAGGACCAAATTCCATCCGTCCTTGAAACCATCCGATCACCTGTCCCTCTGCCAGCAAAGCCGCCACTCGAGCGACCAAGTCACTCCGCTCTGTGAAAATCCGTGACACTACCCCCTGTTTTCGCATCCATGCGCCCCATGCCTTGGTATCAACCTGTGGGCCGAGGTATGCGCCCCGCATCCCATCTCCTCCCGACGTAGATACAGGATATGCCCCGTCCAGATAGAGAAAGTGTGCCGCCAGTGCAGCTCCCAGTGCTCCTCCCGCATCTCCCGACGCAGGCTGGACATAGATCTCATCAAACACACCTGCGGCCTCCAGTTTCCCGTTTGCGACGCAGTTGAGCGCCACACCACCCGAGAGACAGAGCCGCGTCATGCCTGTCAGGCGCTTGGCTTCCTGAGCCAGTCGTAGGACGATCTCTTCGGTGACAGCCTGTATGGCATAGGCCAAATTGCAATGCCCCTGGGTCATCTCCTGCTCGGGGTGACGCAGCGCCATCCCAAACAGCGCCTCCCATTTCTTTTGCTTCACCATCCGAAGCCCGACCGCATAGTCGAAATAGCTTTGGTTGAGATGTATCGATCCATCGACCCGGATATCGACCAGCGTCTCTTGGATCGCCGCGACGAACCGCCCCGTCTGTGGATCATTCGGGTCACCATAGGGTGCCAACCCCATGAGCTTGTACTCTCCCGAGTTGACTTTGAAACCCAAAAAATATGTAAATGCCGAGTACAGCAAACCCACCGAATGAGGAAAGTGCAGTTCCTTGAGTACGGACAGCTGCTTGCCTCGACCTAGACCAATCGACGCGGTAGTCCACTCTCCCACTCCATCAATCGTCAAGACGGCTGCTTGCTCAAAACCAGACGGGTAGTAACTGCTGGCGGCATGCGACAAGTGATGCTCGGTAAAGAGCAATTTCAATTGCTTGGGAGCATAGGCTTGAACCTCCTTTAGTTCCTTTTTGATTTCTCGTTTGAGAAAAATCTTTTGTTTGATCCAGACCGGCATGGCTTTGAGGAAAGACCCCAAACCCCTCGGGACATGGGTATAGTAGGTTTCGAGTAGTCGCTCGAATTTCAACAACGGCTTGTCGTAAAACACCACAGCGGTCAGATCGTCCAGGGAGACGCCCGCCTCTGAGAGACAATAGGCCACCGCGGATTTCGGAAACGCTGCGTCGTGCTTGATGCGTGAAAATCGCTCTTCCTGTGCCGCCGCTATAATCTCCCCATTGCGGAGAATCGCAGCGGCCGAATCATGGTAATAGCAAGATATGCCAAGTATGTAAGTATCCATCGTCGGGTCCCAAAGCAAGCTCCCTCCTACACTATTGGCGGATCATGCTTCGGTTCTTGTTTCGTCTTTCAAATCTCTTTTTCGCTCGCCCTCCATCTCTCAACCATAGCCCCAGAGGAGCTTCTGTATGCGACAGCAAGAGGAACTTCAAGTTAGCCCGAGAGACCAAACCAGAGGTGGAATAATCGGACACAAAGAGGGGAATTTGGGACGATGGCGGTTTTCAAGTTTCGCAAGGTTTAAACCGTTGACTATTGGAGACATTCCAATCAAGGCAAACGCATTGAAACCGCCCTAAACTTCCCCAAAATCATCCTACTTAGTGACTTCAAAAGATTCAGACTTTGGAAAAGACAACTCTGCCAAAACGAGGTATTAATCACTTCCTCGCCAGGACAATATCTGCAGCAAACCAGTCTCGCAGTACACCCCAAAAGACCCAGTGCACGACAGAAAGAAAACACCAACAACGGGTGGACAACCTTCTTTATTCTAGGTCTTAGCGGAGGCTAAGAGCAGAGGGATTCCCAATAGTAAAACTGATGCGATGCGCCGCTGCTTTAGCATCTTTTTCAATCTCAACAATGTACGTTTAGACGGATCTGAGGGCGATTTTTCAGACCACGTGTGATCGGAGCTTCAACCACACGTCTTTGGAGGCTCAACCACGTGTGGTTGGCGTGTCAATCACACGTGGTTGGCGCGTCAAACACACGTGGTTCAAACCGCAAACACAGGTAGTCTAAAACGGGCTCTTTTTAGCAGGTCATATTTGAGCTGAAAATGCAAGAATTTGGACAAGGCAGCAGGCTAATATTCGGTTGGTTATTTGGTGATTGAGAAAGAGAACATGGCGGTATCGGTATTTCATTCATCTACCGTACGGGCAGGGATGTTGAGCGTACTCTCCTACTGTTATGGAGTTGCAATCTGCGGCTTGACCGTACTACAATTAGCTATTAAATGTGGTGGAGAGATGACCATTAGATTTAGATCATCAACCGAATGAATCATACAACCCAACAGAGTTCACTTTACACTACCGTCCAATTCAGGTTATTTAGGATCACCGCAAACCAGCCTTTGTTTTCACCCGAATGATGCCATGGAATTTCCGAAGTGAAACCTTATTAGGGCAAAAAAAAGGGAGCACGATGTGCTCCCTTCCTGAATGTATGAAAACTAACTATTTACTGAATACTCACTTTTCTAACCGCAGTAGATCCACCTGCTTCTACTTGTATCAAGTACAATCCTTTCACCCAATCGCGAGTGGAAATCTGTATGTCTTGATGATCGCTGTAGGTTTGGGTGAACACCACATGCCCGGACAAGTCCATCACTCGAATGTTGGACTGCTCAAACGTAAGTCCTAGATCGATATGGAGGTTTCCGTTGGTGACGGGGTTGGGATAGACCTGCACCTGACCCACTGCCAAGGCTGTCTCCCTGTCCTCAAGGATACGCGCGCCACCTACGGGTTCTAGCACCCACTTGGCACTCGCCCATGCGGTGTAGATTGTACCGTGCTGTGCCGAACCTGTCAAGTTTTCTACATGAATGTAGTGGCTCGACTGCCAAGCGTTGCGGATGCGGCTCTCGCCGTTTCCTGCATCTTCGATCGCCCAGCGTGAGCTGTACCATCCTGACGTTCTGGTCGTGGACTGTACACTGCCTGTCAGGTTCTCAATGTGCATGTACTCGCCTGTCGAGGCATTTTTGATCTCGACATTGCCTCCACCGACATCTTCGAGCTGCCACACATAGCTATCGCCTACGGGAGATGAGCCATAGTTGACGTTGGCTCCTCCGTCGTAGAGGTAGTCGTTGGACCACACGTTTTTGATGCGGTAGCCTGTGGCTGTACCGCCTCCACCTGTGACCGTCACTGCGCTCGTGGCAGTGAATCCACCGTCTGCTGTCGTGGCAGTGATCGTCGCAGTACCTGCTGAGATAGCTGTCACCAATCCGCCGTTGGTGACGCTCGCTACGGCGGCATCACTGGTCGTCCAAGTCACGCTCGTGTTGCTGGCATTGGCTGGAGACACGCTGGCCGCCAACTGCTGTGTAGCTCCTGCCGTCAAGCTGATTGACGCTGGCGACACACTCACACCTGTCACATCCACAGTACCCGACCCAGCTGAGGTGATGATCACCTTGTCTAGGTTGTGGTTTGGATTGTCCAAAGCGATGCGCATGATCTGCTGTCCTGCGCTCAAGGTCACATCGTTGGCATAGACGCTCGTCCAGGTTTGCCATGCGCCTGTGTTGGCACTGGTCACTGTTCCCGTCACGTCCGCTCCACCAAACTCTACATGGAACGTCCCCCCTGCATTGATAGATGCCACGCGGAACTCGAAATCGTAGGTTCCAGCAGACTGTACATCGACGGTATATTCCAACCATTCGCCGGCACTCGTCCAACCGATGTTGTAACCACCGCCACTGGCGACTTCTACATCCACTCCTTCGCTCGTGCGGTATTGTCCGCCTTCGTTGGCTGCATTGGTATCGTGGTAGGCGATGCCTTCCCCGCCTAGGTCAAAGTTCTCTACCTCTACCGTACCCGGCAAGCTGATCGGCGAACCGCTGTATGGAGACTGAGTCGGTACGATGACCTCCTCTACCGTCACGGCTGTCGTGGCAGTAAACCCTCCATCAGTAGTCGTCACGGTGATCGTCGCAGTACCTGCACGCACACCGTACACCTGACCACTCACACTGACGGTAACTACAGCGGCATTGCTCGTGCTCCATGTCACGCTCTGGTCGTTGGCATTGGCAGGTGCTACGCTGGCAGTCAACTGCTGCGAGGCACCCTCATCGATCGTCACAGAGGTAGGAGACACAGTCACTCCCGTCACGGCGACCACTACGGTGGAAACCGTCACTTGCGTCGCAGCGGTAAAGCCTCCGTCGTTGGTCGTCACAGTGATCACTGCACTCCCGTCGGCATGAGCCGTCACCACGCCGGTGTTGCTCACGGTAGCGATGGCTGCATCGCTGGTCGTCCAGGTCACGTTCTTGTCACTGGCTGCTGTCGGTGCTACGGTCGCAGAAAGCTGCTGCGTCTCTCCTGCTTCCAAGGTCACAGTGGATGGGTTGACTGTCACCCCTGTGACTGCTGTCGTCCCTCCAAAGAGCACTTCAAAATCGCCATTGTTGTTGTAATACGCGACATCCTCGCCTGCGATGTTGGCAAACGAACCGCCGTTGAACTCCAACCAACCGTCGAAAGTATTGTTGCTGGAGAAGTTGGCGACATAGATACCGTGTCCTCCGTCTTCGCCTTCACCCGTTGTATAGTTCGGGCCGTTGTTGACATCCAGTGCCACACCTGTCCCGTCGATGTTGACGTTGTTGAAGGTGATGTTGTCGATCACAAAGTTGTTTTGAGTCGCCATGTAGGAGTGAATGAATACCGCATCGTGCTGTGAGTCGATCACATCGATGTTGGAGAAATTCACATATTGCAGACTATATCCTTGCCCTTGTGTCGGAGACGGTAATTCCAATTCGATCGCACCAAATCGGTAGGTCCAGATATTTTTGGTCGTCCCCGAACCGATCACAGTCACGTCATATATATCGATGGACTGTGACGCATCCGCTCCAAATGGGAAGGCAGGAAACTGGGTGTTTAATCGAATACCTGGCCCGGCGAAACCATCCTTGATCAACAAGTGATGCGCCTCGTGGCTGTGTCCGCCAAAGAATCCCAATCCCGCTGCTCTCAAGTTGTTTTCCACAGTGCTGTAGCGGAAAATATTGCCTTGACTCGCACTCGATGGTACAGACTCTAGGTAGTTGACCGACCAAGTCGCCATGGCATCATCGATACAGTTTCGGAAACTGGTGTGCTCGATCACCGTGTTGGAGGTTCCTTTGGCGAGGTTGACACCATCGGCGTACACGTTTCTGATACGGCAGTTGCTCACGACGAGTCCATCGGTGATGTTCCATCCGCCGTTGTTCATCGAGCTGATCCAGAATCCCGTCTCAAAATGCTCCGCCCACACGTTGGTGATGGTAGAGTTGGACCCCAAGCTGCCGTTGATGGCTTTGTTGCCCGCGGTACGGGAGTTGGTGGCACTGTTCATGTACAGGTCGCTCAACTGGATGTTGTTCGCATCGAAAAGGAAGCCTGCGCCGTTTTGAGCTGTGGTAGAAAAATACAACTCCGTGTGCCACATCCCTGCGCCTTGGATGGCCAACCCGTCATTGGCGACAAAGAGATTTCCGCTAGGAGAGCCATTGCCTTGGCCGTTGATAAAGCGTCCTGCTGGAATGTAAATCCCCTGAATACTCGGATCGCCATTGGCAATATCCAACGCCTGTCTGAAGGCATAGGCATCATTGGTCTCGTCATTTGGTGTCGCACCATAGTCCATGACGTTGAGGTACCCTGCCGGAGCGGGTATCGCTGCAGGTACTGTTTCCATCTCAATGAAATCAACCCCATACGCTACGCCATCGTTGCTGTCCTTCTGCAGACGGATCACATCACCCGCATTGACCGCTTGGTCTAGGATGAAATGCAGTTCGTCAAATCGCATGCGTGCTTCGTAGTTGGGCCCTTGCGCCTGATTGGCAGGAACGCCCTGCGTCGATGGCGAGATGTCAAAATACTGCCACGCCCAATACGAGCTCAAAGCAATGTCACGCACTTTCGATCCGTTGACATAGAGTGCCAACGTACCGCTTGTGTTGTCAGGAATGGAATAGCGCAGTGTCAAACCGTCCCAAGAAGAACCAGTCATCGTCCACTCTACGTAGCTACCTGCCCCTGACAGGCTCACAAATTGTCTATCTGTCGCCTCAGAAGCCAACAGTGCCATGTCATAAGTCGGACCGTTGACCGCTGCTCCGCCACCTATATTTCCTGCTTCTGATTCGAAGCGTGTATAGGGTGCATCGTAGTATCCTCTATCCGCAGGGATCACAGGCTGTGCCGTGACGTTGATGCTGGCTGTTTCTGATGCAGAGATGCCGTTATCATCGGTCACGGTCAGTTCGAATATGTACAAGCCCTCGATCAAGTTGCTCACGGACAAGATCGCCGTAGACGCGCCACTTAGGCTTGCCGTGTTCGGGCCACTCGTTTGCGCCCAAGCATAGGCGACAATCGTGCCGTCGGGATCGCTACTCGCTGATCCGTCCAGTGTCGCGCTGTTGCTCGGCAACACCACGGATTGGCTACCGCCTGGATTGGCTACTGGAGGCATTTCGCCTGGAGCGACGACCGTCACTGCAGCTGTCGCAGTGTGTCCGCCATCGGCTGTCGTTGCTGTGATCGTCGCTGACCCAGAAGCGACCGCCGTGACTAGCCCACTGGCATCTACGGTAGCGATTGCTGCGTCACTTGTCGACCAAGCCACGTTTTGATTCGTCGCACCTGCTGGCGCGATCGTAGCGGTCAACTGCTGCGTATTGGGTATGGTCAGGTTGACTGTCGTAGCAGAAAGCGTCACGCCAGTGGCTGGTTCGGGGTTGACGATGATCTCCAAGGTCTCAGTATCTGACCCTGCCGAGTTGGATGCAGAGATCGTCACACTGGTCGTACCTACGCCCGTCAATGTCCCGCTCAACTGCCCCGTGCTCGTATTGAGCGTGATGCCTGCTGGCAAATCTGTGGCACTGTAGGTATCAGGAAAGTGCGATGCAGTGATCTTGTAGTTGATGGCTTCTCCGTCTTTTCGCGTGATCGACAGTGGACTGGTGATGATCGGTGTAGTCGGTACGATCTCTGCACAAGTCGTCAAGTACACGGAACCAAATAGTGCAGGCTGTGCCCATCCCATCTCAGTCGTCGCAAAACTCGACATCTGCGCTTCGCGCGTCCCGCCATTGTCATCGTCATCCACGGCGATATCGATCCCGATTTGCTGTCCTACATTTGGCGTGACGCCAATGGTAGACCAAGGGATCGCGGTTTTCAAGGTGTAGCCTCCTGCCGTCGCAAACATCGTGTGTGTCACACCGCTTGCATTCTGCACGGAGTTTCCGCCTAGGTGAACCGTCGCATCGTTCCATCGGTAGCCCAACTGAAAATCATTGATCCCGTCGTAGCTGTTGCCTTTGCTGTTGTTGCCATCGATGAATACGTTGACCACATCGTCGTTCCACCACTCTGATCCTGAGTCGTTGTTGAGATCACTGTCTTGCACTTCGACCAAGACATAAAGCGCCTGCTCGTCGTACATCGCTCTCCACTGTCCCGCATAGTCGCCCGGTAGCGAACCTACATTGGCATTGGCAATGGATGTGATCGGTACCTCGTTCCATGACGCTTCGATATTGGCATCATTGGCAGGTGCACTGGCAGTCAAGCCAATCACTGCTCCCGTACATGGAGGGTTCTCGTTGTCCGAGATCGTGATCGTCGCGGCAGTTGTCCCGCCAAGTTGGTAGCCAGATCCTGCCTGTAGTGTCAAGGTCACCGTCTCGTTCCCCTCGAACTCCGAATCGTCGATCGCAGCGATCGATATCGTCTGTGCAGGGTTGGATGGAGACAAAGTCACCGTACCGCTGAGCGAAGGAGTCGCAGAGTAGTCGCTACCCGATGTAGCAGTACCCGACACGGTGTATCCTACGCTGATGTTTTGAGAAATGTCCGAGATCGAAATCGTGAACTCCCCTGCGTCACCACTCTCTGCGGCATCCGCATCCGTTGCTTCGATGTTGACCGCTGCGGTGACGTTGACGGTCACTTGATCAGTGTGCCCTCCATCGTCAGTCGTCACGGTGATTACTGTGCTCCCTGTGGCTAGCCCCATGATCGACTGGGTGTTGGCATCTACGGTCGCTACGGCTGGATTGGACGAACTCCAAGTCACGGCCTTGTTGGTAGCGTTGCTCGGAGAGATCGACGGCATGAGGTCTGCGCTCTGCCCGACGAGCAAATCCACGGGACCTTCTTCGAGATCCACGCCGTTGACAGAGATAGGTCCTTCCGTCACGAGGTTGAGGTTCAAGCCTTGGCTCGTCTTGTATACGGCTGGATCCAGCTCTACATTGGAGTAAGACAAATCGTAGAAGTCTACGGTCCCTCCTGTCGCATACGCGAAAATCGCAGCACCTTCGAGCGGCACAGCAAAACAAGACTGGGTTTGATCATCATGCCCTGTACCGTTTACATTGATGTTGTGAAACTCGACATTGTCGTATCCACCGCCGCTACCAATCTGGATCGCATGGCGCTGAGACTCGATGATGTCGATGTTTTCGAAGGTCACATTTCTGATTCCGCCGTTGGTGGCGTTGAGCTCAATCGCTCCGCGCTCACAGTCCCACAGGTCATCGCTCGTACCAAAGTGGATGATCGTGTTTTCATAGATATTGATCCCTGTATTGATGTCGAACTTGTATCCACTGAAATCAGTCGTCAGACGGATAGCCGAACTGGCAAATCCGTCTTTGTAGATGCTGTGGTGCACGCTGTGTCCACTCGCACCAAACAAAGCCGTACCGCCTGCTCTCCACTGGTTTTCGATGGTGTTGTATCGGAAGGTATTGTTCGAACCTGGCGTATTGACGCCAATGGCGTTGTTGGGCCATACGGCCAATCCGTCATCTCCATTGTTTCGTACACTGGAGTGCTCTACGACGGAGTTGTTGGTACCTTGACAGAAGTTGACACCATCCGCATAGTTGTTGCGAATACGCATCTTTTTCATCGTCAGGTGATCGGTGATATCCACAGGCAGTGGTGCATCGTATCCAGCGATCCAGGCGCCGCATTCGAAGTGCTCCACCCAGATATTTTCGAAGGTCGAGTTGCTCCCATAGGTTCCCATGAAGCCTTTGTAGGTCTTGTACTCGCCGATGCTTCCCTCTGGAAACGGCTCTTCGTAATTCCATCGGTCGTTGTTGATCGTATGGAGGAAGAAATCCGAAATCACGACATTGCTGGCACGGGCATAGATCCCGCCACTAAACTGCAAATCCGTCGAGAAGAAAAGCTCCGTGTGCCACATCCCCGCACCTTGAAAGATGAGGTTGTTGACGTTGAAGTTCAACTTGGCACTGAGGTAATATTTTCCCGCAGGGATGTAGACGTTCTGCCCTGCTGCATCTGCTGCATCGAGACAAGCATGGAAGGCTGCCAAGTCATCCGTGGTATCGTTGCCCGTCGCCCCAAAATCCACTACGGATAGGGAATTGGCAGGTGCCGGTTTGGGTGCATCCACTGGCTCCACTTCGATGAAGTCTACCCCGTATTCGAAGCTATCTCCATTTCCTTTTTGGATGCGGATGACATCTCCGGGGTTGACATTGCTGCTGAGCAGGAAGTGTACTTCGTCAAAGCGCATGCGGGTCTTGTCCGTCCCTGCTTTGATTTGGTAGCACTTGTCTTCGCCCTTGCGGAAATACTGCCACGCATAGCGTGAGGTCAAATCCACCGTCTGCGCAAAGCTGCCGTTGACATAGACATCCAGCGAACCGTTGTGGCCTTCGCCTGTGGATTCGTTGTCTGGCATGGTAAATCGCATGGTGACACCTCGACCAGTCTCGGTCATGGCAAACTGCACGTAAGCGCCGTTGGACGGTAGTCCGACGTACTCTTGGTTGGATGCTTCGGAGGCCATTTTGTTTTGATCAAAATCATGGGCCTGGTGAAGCGTAGAACCTCCGCCATAGGAGGCTTCTTCTGATTCATACCTTGTATAAGGCATCTGATACGCTCCTCGGGGGAGCCCATCACTTTGGGCGTAAGCGCCAAAAGACAATAGCGTGAGGCATACTAGCCCTACTATTCTCGATACTGCACTCCTTCGCCACTTTTGTAAACATTCGTCTTTCATAGTCATGTTAGTAAAAAATGGAAAAAAATACTCTGATGCACTCGCATCAAAGGCGTGGGGAGTGTGGGGGAAAATACTTGTTGGTTTAAAGTTGTAAAGTGAAATAGTTTAAAGTTCAAAAACGATCCGTTCGATAGACGTATCTGACATTCATAGCCTAGAAAACAAGAGGAGAGACAAAAAAAGCACTGCCCCCCTCTTGCAAAACCTAAGCATGTTTTTAGAGTGAAGCCAATTGCTTCAACGCACTGTCTTTCTCTTCTGCCAATCTGAACCGTATCGCTTGGCCACCTCCAGCAGCCAGTTTCATCTTGAGTTCGTCGGTATGATCCACTTGATAACTGTCGATACTGACCGCCATCGGATTGGTGACGTAGTGCGCGTCCTCCGCGTCGGCATAAATCTCCGCTACATACTTTTGCCCAGGATCTAGAAAATCCAGTTTGACACTTAGTTCTCTAGCATTTTCGTCCGTCACGGCTCCAACAAACCATTCCTCGCTGGTGCGGGATTTTCTCGCCATCGCGACATAGTCTCCGATCTGACCGTCCAGCAATTTGGAATCCTCCCAGTCGGTCACCACATCTTGAATGAACTGAAACGCCGGGTTGTTTTTGTAATGCTCGGGGAGATCGGCTGCCATCTGCACAGGGCTATAGATCGTCACATAGAGAGCCAATTGATTGGCCAGGGTACTGTGTGTACTGTTTCCTTTGCGGAAAGCGTCCAAGTCAGTCTGGAAAATCCCTGGTGTATAATCCAAGGGCCCAGCAAGCAGCATGGTAAACGGCAAGATCGTCGTATGATCGGGAGGATTACCTGTGCTCCAAGCATTGTATTCCATGCCACGCATCGCCTCGCGACTCAGCATGTTAGGATAGGTACGACGAATCCCTGTGGGTTTGATCGGCTCATGCGCCACGACGCAGACTTGGTTTTGTGCGGCGAGTTGGACGACTCTACGGTAGTGATTGACCATCCACTGCCCGTGGTGGTTTTGCCCCTCGGGCTTGACATAGCCGACATAGCCTGTCTTGACGGCATGCATGCCATTGTCACGGTAGAGTTTGAAGGCATCGGGCATTTGCTTCTCATAAGCCACCGCATCGGCGCTGGTCTCGTGATGACCGATGAGGTTGACCCCCTTCTTTTGGGCGTAAGCCGCCAGCCATGGCAAATCAAAATCAGGATATGCCTCGGTGAAGCTAAAGTTTGGCTTGGTCGTCCAGACATCCCATCCGGGATTCCAGCCTTCTACGAGTACCCCACCAAAGCCATTGTCCGCGGCAAAATCGATATACTTTTTGGTGTTCTCCGTATTGGCTCCATGATTAGGGCCGTACTCCCAAGTGGACTTGTTGAGGTGCATCTCCCACCAGATCCCGATATACTTCATCGGCTGGACCCACGATAGATCGGTGAGTTGGTTGGGTTCGTTGAGGTTGAGGATCATATCGGACTCCACCAGTCCTGCAAGTTGGTCACTGACTTGGATCATCCGCCAAGGCGTCACCATAGGTGCCACCGTTTTGACCTTGACGCCATCAGGCCAAGGCACCAGATCAGCCTGCAGTTGGTTGTCTCCTCTCTTCGCCAAAACCATCGAAGCGTAATCGGTCAAATTGGCCTCATGGATACTGAGGTAGTTGCCATCAGGAGCCACAAAGGTCACCGGCGTATGCATGAGCAAGGAGAGTTCGCTCATCGGTTTGTTTTGGTACAGTCTCTCGTAGGTATTGTACCCGTTTTCCCAGGTCTGCTCGGCGGTATCACAGGCTTGGAACCATACCGAATGATTTTGGTTGAAATTGAACTCTGTCCGCTCGGCCATGATCCGTACACTGTCGATGTTGTCTTGTTTTGGTATCGCATAGCGAAAGCCCAACCCATCGTCAAAGACCTTGAAGAAGAGCGTCATCTTGCGTTGGTCGTTTTGATCTTGTAGGGCTACTTCGAGTTCGTTGTAGGCATTGGTAACCAAGCGTCGCTCACCCCAGACCGTCTCCCAACTGTCGCTGGCAGACGATTTGTTCACCTCGCTGACTTCCATGTGATCTCCTAGCGGATCCATCTGTTGGAACTCAAAACCAAGTCTAGATTTTTCGACGACAGTCTTGCCTTTGTACTGCATAGCATACATCGGCACGCCGTCTTCTACACAGAATTCTACTTCAATATTGCCGTCCGGCGAACGCACAAACTCTTTGGACTGGGAAGTCTGCTCCAGTCCCCCACATGCACTGAGTAGACCTATCAAACCCACAAATATGAGTTGCTTTGCCTCTCCTAAATTTCTTACTCTCATGATCTTCCTTATTTGTAATTCGATATTATTTCTGTGGCCTTGTCCACTTCCAGAGCCACCAGGTAATAAAAGGCCTGCTTTATGTCGTCTTGGGCTTCTTTGTCGTTGGCGTATTGGTCATTTTGTGTAAGTAGATACCAGTCATAGACCAGTTGTAATTCTGCTTCGTCATAGGACACACCCGTGTAGTTTTGTATTTCGACCAAAAACTTGAACCCAAACTCCACTGTAGGTTCTATCATGGTACCTTCCCCGAAATCGTTCCAGGTGATGAGCTGCAAGAAGTCCAACTCGCTGCTGTGATTGTCCGCCAAATCCAGTGTCGACTGGAGGGTTTGTGTCGACACCTCCAATTCCCACCCAATGGGGTCCCATCCCCCCTCCTCGTAGTAATCCTTAAACCCGGGATAGGCTCCACCTACTCTCATCCCGATGTCTTTGGTGTCGTTGTAGAAGCTGCTCAGTCCAGAGACTCCATCTGCATAGACCCAGGCATATTCGCCTGCTGCATTGTCCTTGCCTACCTTGCCGATGGTATGCCATAGCGGCAAAAACAACTCGTCTGCGGACGAGGCATTCAGAATCTCTTCCCATGTCGTAGGAGTATTGAATGTAATCGGCCCAAACAAAAGAGTCAGGGGACGATTATCGATATGTATGTATTGCTTGTGGCCGTAATAATTGGTGTTGAGATAAGCCATGTTGGCTTTGGTGTCTTCCTTGCTGCCAGCAAATCGATCTTCGAGCACTACGCCAAACTCCATCCCTGTCTGCTCCATACGGTCGACGATGGCGTTGGAACTTTCGAGCAAACTACCAATGTCTCCATTGGTCCCTTTCTCTCCATACCAGTTGATCAACACCCCGTCGACTCCTGCGTACTTCATGAGTAGAAGATGGTAATTGATCACGTCAGGGTCCCGTGAGTCATAGGGTCCAATCATCGGGTAGTAATGGGAGGCAATTTGCCGTTGGCCTTGATTATCGATGATCTCTGGATTGCTTTGGGACATTTTCCAATGGATGCCCCAAGTGTCCGCATAAGGCCCCGGTGCTTCGAACCACGGCATATAGTGCATATAGACCGGCATATCGTTGGTCTTGGAGACGCCTTTGGGAGCAAGCTCCTCTACTCCTCCAGGAGGCAGGACCAAGCCACCGTCTCCGTTGCCCTCATCGTCACAGGACACCCCCCACAACAAGACAAATGCTATTAGATATATTTGCTTCATTCTTCTTCTATGTTTTTTAAAGCCAGAGTACTAGAATCTTGACAATCAACCTGATGATCAAACAGAGAATACATGTCAAAAAACTAGTTCCTCTGGTGTGGTAGCCCCCACAGCTACTACTTCTTTAATTGCACTTGCGCGCAAGGGACATGTCTCATCTCTCGACAATCCCTGATCCAAACAGTGCTACTGGTCACTGATCACTCGGACCAGCAGCACTCTATTCTAAATCAAAAGACTACCTTAATTTTGGCTGGGTCAATCCCCTTAGTATCCTGGGTTTTGAACTAAATTTTCATTGGCCGATAGAGCCGTCACTGGGATAGGATAGATCTTGCGGTACTCATCGCTTACTTCTTTGGCCCACCAAGTCCCTTTGGTGAACACGTCAAAGCGAATCAAATCCGTACGTCTGTGTCCTTCCCAATAGAACTCAAACCCTCTCTCATCCAAGATCTCTTGGCCACTCGCCGCGATCGACGTGATATTGGCCGCTCCTCTAGCTGTTTTCACTTGGTTGATGAGGGTCATTGCACCTGCATCGTCACCTTTTCTCCAAAGTGCCTCGCCCTTCATCAGGATCACATCGGCATATCGAATCAATGCCACGTCATTGTTCATCCACTGTGGGATCGCCGCTGTCTCATCGGGTGCCCACTTGACCACCCGTACACCCTGTGCCTCTCCTGCAGCTGTGATGGCATCAATCTCTGGGGTAAACACGAGTGGGTTGCCCACTCTATCCTCTAGATTCGCTCCGTCACGATCGACCTGCTGGCCAAACAAAAAGCCCAAGTGAAGACCTGTCTCGTCGAAATAGCGATCGTCCTGAAAACGAGAATCCGTGGTCTGCACCCCGTTGTTTGGATTGCCATCGGTGTCCCATTTGTAAAAGAACGTCGGAGGTACGCACATCCCGTTCCATGGTTGGCCGTTGTTGACAGACTGCGTATAGTGAAGCGTCATGAAAGTGTGCGCTTGTGAGTCAAAACCTCGACCTACTTCTCCGCTGTTTTGAAGCGTCAGTAGGGTCTCTGGACTGCTCTCATTGTCACTATCAAACATGCTGAAGTAATCTGACCCGAGGCTGTACTCGCCTGTATTGATCACGGCATCACAGTGCGCAATCACCTGATCCATGTCGTCAGCTGTGGCCGCTCTGTCTTCGTAGATGAAGCGGTTGAGGTACACTTTCGCCAACAAAGCCTGAGCCGTTTGCTTGCATGCTCTTCCATACGGTAGCTCACTTTTCTTCTTCATCATCGGTATGGCTTCTTCGAGCTCTTCGATGATAAACGCCGTCCCGTCTTGACGATTGAGCACGTCAGGATTGAGGTTGTCATCCAAAAATGGCAACACGCCAAACATGTCAATGTACTGCCACATGTAGTAGGCACGCATCACGCGTACTTCGGCCAGGTAAGGCTCCAGATCTGCTCGAAAATTGGGATCCTCCGCGGACATATTGGTGAGGTTGATGTATACCTCATAGCATCTAGCTACGCCAGAGGAGATGTCGTTCCACCCGTTGGCTATGATTGAAATCTCTGGAGTCCACTTGTGCTCATGCATGGCTACCCAGATGCCGTTATCATACCAATCTGTCCCTCGTGTAGGAGTGACCATCTCGTCGCTGGATGCTTCGGTGAGTGCGTAGATATTCCGCTCACCATTCCACTGATAGAGTGACGAATAGATGGGTTCTACAAAGTTATCTATCAACGAAAAGTCCTCTTGCAAAGCCTCCGCAGACTCTTGCAAGTACTCTTCACCCGTTGTAAACTCCTTGATCTTGGGGTCCAAATCGGTACACGCGAATAGACTTCCGAGGGAGAGCGTTACAACTGCTATTTTTTTGCTTATTCTTATCATCTCAAATGCTTTTTTAGAAGTTAACATTAAACCCTATGAGGTAAATCCTCGGTCTCGGATAGGAGGTATAGTCGATACCGGCCGACGGGATACCGTTGATGGCCTTGTTGGTATTGACCTCTGGATCATACCCAGTATAGTCGGTGAGAACGAAGAGGTTTTGTCCGGTCACATAGACTCTCGGGCTGTTCAACCAACTGACGTTTTTGCTCGGGATATTCCACCCTAGCGTCATGTTGGACAAGCGGACAAACGAAGCATCTTCCAAGTATTTGTCCGAAGCGACAACTCCATCTGACAAGCTTCGTGGTGCATTGAGTTCATCATAAGTGATGTTTTTGGCTTGAGCCAAAGCCACCTTATTGAACAGCGCATTGGCGGTGTTGTTGTATACCAAGTTTCCTTGTTTCGCATCGATGAAGAAGCTAAAGTCGAAGGCTTTGTACTTGATGATATTGCTGATACTGAAATCAAAGTTGGAGTATGGATTGCCGACATAGGATAGCTCTCCATTGTCCTTGAACACCGAGATGCCGTTGGCATCATATCCTTCAAATTCTCTCAGTTTGAAAGTCTGCGACGCATAGCCCTCCTCGAGTACTTGTGTCGGTACAGAGGTCAACCCTGGACCATTGAGTTGGCCAGTAAGTATCCCCGCTGATTCAAAATCTTCCATTACATTGTCGATCATCGTGAAGTTCCCCGTGGTAGACCATGACCAGTCCGAGCTATTGAGCCAGTTGACGGTCAAAGAAAATTCGAACCCTTTGTTGATGAGTGTCGCGTCCAGGTTTTGCCATCCATAGGGCACAATCGAAGGCGCTGCAAGTGGTCTATAATACAGGAGGTTTGTCGTGCTACGGTGGAAGTAGTTGGCCGTACCAGCGATACGATCATCCCACAAGCCAAAGTCCAACCCCACATTGATTTGTTTGGTGGACTCCCACTGGATATCTTTGTTTTGCACCTGCACAAGTTGGACCCCTCCGTTGGCTCCATCCTTGGCGTATACTTGCTCCTGGATGTAGTCTGGGATCTCTTGGTTTCCTGTCTCGCCATATCCTACTCTCAATTTCAAATTATTGATCGCAGATACGTTTTGCAAAAAGGCCTCTTCGGAAATCCTCCACCCCAAAGCAGCTGAAGGAAAATATCCGTAGCGGTTGTTCGCCCCAAACCGTGACGAGCCGTCCATTCTGAGGGAGGCAGTCACGAGGTACTTGTCTTGGTAGCTGTAGTTGACCCTACCGTAGACCGACTGTAGTTCGTTGATTTTGCCCCCCGAGAACACGTCGTCTGGGATATCCGAACTCGTCGCGCCGATGTTGTCTGTCGGCAGGATATTGGATGTACCAAATCCCTGGGCGACCATACTGTGCCAGGATGTCTCAAAATACTGGTAGGAGTACCCTGCCATGATGCTAAAATCACTCTCACCAAAAGACTTGTCATACTGTAGGTAGTCTTCCATCAAGTAGTTGACAGACTCGGTATAGGCGATCTCTCCATAGCCATTGGGCATGAATAGCAACTCCTTGTCGAAATTGATCGCTCGCACCGATGTACTCTTGTCCGCTCCGAGGTTGAGGTGAAAATGCAGTCCATCGATGATCTTGAGGTCAGCGGTCGTGTTACCCAAGATTCTATCCGTTTTGGTACGGTCATCGTAGAGATCGAGCATCGCTACGGGATTTCGCTCCGTGGTAGAAAACTGGTAGTAGGTACCGTCTGGGTTTTTGATAGGCCAAGTCGGGTTGCCTGTGAGGGCATTGTAGATCAAATCACCACCGATCCCGCCACCGTCACCGATCGGTGCACTGCGGTCCTTCACATTGGATGCTGTCAAATTCACTCCGACTTTCAGTCGATCCTCGATTAGGGATTGGTTGAGGTTGATCCTCGCTGAGATACGCTTCATGGACGAGGTTTCTACGACCCCTTCTTGATCCATGTACCCGATCGATGCTCTGTAGTTGCCGGTCTCATTGCCTCCCGAGATCGACACTCCGTGGTTTTGAGAGATGGCCGTACGAAAAATCTCATCTTGCCAATCCGTGCTGGCACCATAATCATGATCGAGGTAACTGATGTTTCCCGTCTCGGATGCCAAAGCAATGCGAGCATTTCTCCAATCTTCGGCAGAGAGAATGTCCAGTTTTTTTCTTACTTGGGAGACACTGGCATAACCTGCATAGCTGATCGCCGCTGCTCCTTTGGCCCCACGCTTGGTGGTAATCATGATGACACCATTAGCCCCTCTCGATCCATAGATAGCTGTCGCAGAAGCATCTTTGAGCACGTCGATACTCTCGATATCGCTTGGATTCAGAAAGTTCAATGGATTTTGAGCTTGTGTCCCTCCTAAGTCACCGGCCCCCGTACCTCCTGCCGACACGTTGCTACCACTGAGTGGCACACCGTCTACGACGTACAAGGGGTCGTTGCTACTCCGGATCGAACCGTTGCCTCTAATTTTGACAGATATCGCAGCACCTGGAGCACCACTCGACTGTGTGATCTGTACACCTGTCGCTCTACCTTGGATCATTTCCAAAGGGTTGGACACGACTCCTTTGTTGAAGTCCTCCTCACCCAGTGTACTCATTGCACCTGTCACATCTTTTTTCTCTTGTGTACCATAACCCACTACCACGATTTCTTCGAGCTGCTCGACATCTTCGGCTAGCGCCACGTTGATGACTTGTTGATTGCCTACTTCGACGGTCTTGGAGATGAACCCAAGTGAACTAAACACCAGTATGTTTTGGTCTTCTGCTAAAGTCAACGAATAATTCCCGTTGAAATCTGATACTGTACCTGTCGATGTACCTTGGATCAGGATGTTGACACCTGGTAGAGCTTCACCGATGGGGTCGGTCACTTTCCCAGACACTTTTTTCTCTTGCGCCTGTACGTTGAAGATCACTATCGACAACAGCACCGCCAAGAAGAGTTTATATATTGTAAACTTATCTCTCATCTACACGCTTGTTTAAATTAGTCTTAAAGTCTTTTTCCGAAAGGGAATCACACCCCTCTAGCTAGTCTGCCAAAGTGGTGTGATTGAGCATGATTAGGGTTTCGGTACGAGAACTACTTTGTACCATCTAGTACCCGCAGCTGGGTCATGTACAGCAGGTGCTGCTGCATCCATATCATCTCCGCCCCATCCGTATGAGATGAGCTCGATTCTATCCTCTGCGATTGAAACGATACCATATTCTGCTCCGTCATGTACGGCATAGTCTGAAGTATTGGTCCCCGAGACATAGTGCCCGATATATGCTCCCATACCTGCAGTGGTCAACGTATAGTTGAAAATGGTATCTGCTCCACTCCATGTCTCTAATTCGAAAGTGAAATCACCGTCTCTCCATGCCGATACATCGTCATCAGCATACCTAGAGAGGAGCTCTTCGCCATCTGCCGAACATCCCTCGCCGCTCACTGCATCGAAAACTTTCCACTCTTTCCAAATCGCTCCGTTGGTCTCTCTTGTATAGTCGCCATCAGAAGTGAAGGTATATTCATTGTCAAATAGACAAGATCTCCCCTCTACCTGATCGGCTAGGTTGCCCCACCACATCTCTACAGCCGTATCGTCCAAGGACAAGCCATCGTACCAGATACCCGCGGGATTCCCAAAGCTCACCGCATTTTTTTCAGGTGCCAAAATCCAAGTCTTGCTGCTACCTCCTGTCAATAACGTCATAGGATCTTGACCTACCTCTTCTATTTTCACAACTTTCACAGACTCTTTTTCACTTGCTTCGTTGCTAGCAGTCATTTTCACAGAGTAGTCTCCCGCCTCGGCATAGGTATGCACTGGGTCCTTGTCTGTAGAGGTCTCACCATCACCAAAATCCCAAGCATAGGTATCCGCATTGACGGACTCGTTGGTGAAGGTCACCGTATAATCCTCAATCACATAGCTATAACTCGCCACGACAGGATCTGGAGTCACAGAATCGTCTCCATCGCTACTGCTGCCGCCATCGTCGCTGCTACAGTTCATCATCGTCAGTCCCAAGAACAATACACTTGAGTACCCTAGTAATCGTCTTAAATTCATAATAAAAAAGTTTAGTTATTAATAATTTTAGTTTTTCAATCCTCCGATGGAGCACGTCTTTGCAAATGCTCTATCGAATTGCTTGAACAATTTTAGATTTGGAGAATCCGAGAAGGGTGGAAAAATCTGATCAAGAAGTAGAATTTTGGGACACAACTGCGCTAAACCCGATTTCTGTAACTGAAAAAGCATAACTTTTCACCTGAACAAAAAGGGGATTTTCATATAAATTCCACATTTTGTGGGACTATCTTTAGAGAATAAGATCAGCCCAAGCCAACCTTTTGATACGATTTGCTTCGGACAGTTATGAAAGACAATGCAGCTAAAGTTGGTTACACTTTGCGGTTGATAGCTATGCTCCTGTGGATGAGCTATGCTCCAAACCTGCATGGACAGGACATGCGTTTCTCCCACCTCGGCATGAATGAGGGACTGAGTCATGGATGGGCCAAGTGTATCGAGAAAGACAATCAAGGCTACCTATGGGTGGGTACTATCAACGGACTCAACCGCTATGATGGCAAGGAGTTCAAGGTATTCAAAACTATCTCTGGAGACCTGCATTCGCTCAGTGACAACTTCATCCAAGCCATCGAGTCAGACAGGCAGGGCTACCTCTGGATCGGGACCTACAGCGGCGGACTCAACCGCTACGACCCACACACCGAAAAATTCAATAACTACCGCAATGCTCCCAAAAAACTCAACAGTCTCAGTGATGACCAAATACACAGCATACACGAAGACTCCCATGGGCAGCTCTGGGTAGGCACAGCCAAAGGCCTCGACCGTTATGACATCCAAAACGACAACTTTTCGCCCTATTTTTCGCTGGTCGATGACCGTCCCCACTTCATCAAGGGCATCGTCTCCACCATCTACGAAGACCATCTACAGCACCTCTGGATCGGGACAGACCAAGGACTCTACCGCATCTCTCCTGACCGCTCGACCTTCGTCGCATACCTCCCAGATCCACAAAACTCCAATCATCTCAACCACCCCTACGTCACTGGCATCTACGAGGACGAAAATTATCAAATATGGATCGGCACATGGGGAGGAGGCCTCAACCGCTACGATGCACAGACAGCCACCTTCACTTCTTACCTCCACAGCCAAGACACGATCCCCTCCCTCAGTCACCTCAGCGTACTCTGCCTCTCCGGAGACCAGCGTGGGCATCTATTCATCGGGACCGAAGGGGGTGGACTCAATGTCATGAACCTCGCCGACCACAGTCTGGAAGTCTACATCCCTCAGGTCGGCAAAAAAACTGGTATCAACAGCAACTCTATCCACTCCATATACTCCGATCACGAATCAGGCATCACCTGGGTGGGCACCTACGGTGGGGGACTCAACTTCTTCAGCAAGTGGAACAAACCCTTCGTCCACTACAAACAAGACATCGACGAGCTCAACAACAACAGCATCCTCTCGATCGCCGAAGACCCCCAAGGCAACATCTACGTCGGAACAGACGGTGGCGGGATCAACATCGTCGATGCGCAAACTGGAGTCGTCGAGCAACTCATGCACGATCCCCACGACCAAGGAAGTCTCCTCAGCAACGCCGTACTGGCCATCCAAATCGACCGTGACGAAAACCTGTGGGTCGGGACTTTCGATGGAGGGCTCGACTTTCGTCCAAAAGGAGCCAAAGATTTCCAACACTTTGTTCCTAAACCAGGTCACCGCAATTGCATCAGCGATACAGACGTGAGTTCGATATGTTTGGCACAAAACGGTACCGTATGGGTAGGCACCATGAATGGCGGCATCAACCGCTACAACCCCTCCACTGACGAATTCAAAACATACAAGCACACCCCCGGCAACCCCACCAGCCTCTCGGACAACTTCATCACGAGTATCTTTGAGGCCTCAGACGGCAAATTCTACATCCAAACTGGCAAAACCCTCGACATCTACGATCCGAAGACCCGACTATTTGCTCGACTCGATCAATCCTACAACATGCGACTCAACACCCCCATCGCATCCCTCGAAGACAGCCGGGGTAACATCTGGGTCGGTACCCGTGAAGGACTATTCTACTTCGATCTAGAGTCCGACGAGTTCAAACGCTTTGACGAGACCAATGGCCTGCCCAATAGCAGCATCGCAGGCATCCTCGAAGATGACCATGGCAATCTCTGGGTCAGCACCATGGGCGGACTCGTCAAAATGGAGGCAGCAGTGACGTTCCCGGGCAGCGGCACCACCCATGTCTACACCAAAGAAGACGGATTGCAAGCCAATGACTTCAAGGACTTTTCCTGCCACAAAGGACAAAGCGGCAGGCTCTACTTCGGTGGACAAAATGGCCTCAACGCCTTCCATCCCGAAAGCATACGGCTCAACCCCGTCGTGCCACAAGTCATCTTCACAGGTTTCCGCCTCTTCAACCAAAAAGTAGACTTTGGTCAAAACCAAGTCTTGACACATCCTCTCAATCAAACAGAAGAGATCATTTTGGATTACAGACACAACGTCTTCTCCTTTGAATTTTCGGCACTCAACTACTGGCTCCCACAAAAAAATCAGTACGCCTACATCATGGGAGGGTTCGAAAAAGACTGGAACTACGTCGGCAACCAAAGCAGTGCCACCTATACCAATCTCGACCCAGGGCAATACACGTTTCGCGTCAAAGCAGCCAACAACGATGGCATCTGGAATGACGAAGGCAAATCCATCCGAGTCATCATCTCTCCACCCTGGTGGAAGACTACCTGGTTTCAGTTGGCCATCATCTCACTCACTCTACTAACGATATTTACCTTTATCCGAGTCCGCCTCTACCAGCTCAAACAGCGACAAAAAGAACTCCGCAAGGAAGTAGAATCTCGTACTACGGAGATCCGTACGATCAACGAACTCCTCAAAAAACGAAACGACGAAATCGGCATCAAGAATGACACCCTCACGGACAACAACACCCAGCTGATCCGTCAAAACGAAGAACTCGAACGACAGGCAGACAAGATCCAATCCCTCTTGAAAGAGATCCAGGAACTCAACGAACTCAAGCTCCGCTTCTTTACCAATATCTCCCACGAGCTCCGCACCCCTTTGACACTCATCATAGGCCCACTCGAAAAACTCATCGGCAGCTATGCCCAAAAGAATCGATCACAAAAAGAGCTGAGTATCATGCACCGCAACGCCCTCAAACTCCTGCGACTGATCAATCAACTCTTGGACTTTCGCAAAATCGAATCGGGCAACATCCAGCTACAAGCACAGAAAAACGACATCATCACCTGCATCCAAGAAGTCTTCGACACCTTCAAGTTCATGGCCGAACGAAAGCAGATCGACTACCGCTTTGAGTCTGATTATCCCCACTATGACCTTTGGTTTGATTCCGAAAAAATGGAAAAAATCATCACCAACCTACTCTCCAATGCCTTCAAGTACACCAAAACGGGATACATCCACGTCAAATTACAGATGAATACCGAACAAGACTCCCTCACTCTCTCCATAGAAGATACAGGAGCGGGAATCCCCGCCGACCAGCTTGCTCATATCTTTGACCTCTACTACCAAGCCAACAACGCCACCAACCTCCACCAGGCAGGTTCGGGCATCGGACTGGCACTCATCAAGCAGTACATCGACCTGCATCACGGTCAGATAGAACTCACCAGTACCGTAGATCAAGGCACCTGCTTTCGTGCTTCCTTTCCGATCGGGAGTGGACACTTGAGCAGCTCTGAAATCGTCACTCCCAGCAACCACCCAATCGAGACGTCCGAGCCTCACTCACTCACCCCGCTTCTCGATCTCACTGTCTACTCCGAAGCCCGAGAAGTCGTCGATGACGGGATTTCTGATTTCGCTCTGGGCGAAAAACCCATGCTACTCCTCGTCGAAGACAATGCCGACATACGAGAGTACATCAAGGCCTCTCTGGAGCATGACTTCCAAGTCACAGAAGCATCCAACGGACAAATGGGGCTAGAGAAAGCTCTCGACATCATCCCAGACCTCATCATCAGTGATGTGATGATGCCCGAGATGAATGGTTTCATCATGTGCCAAAACCTGAAAGAAGATGAAAAAACCAACCATATCCCCATCATTCTGCTGACAGCCTATTCGGGTGAAGAACGACAATGGGAAGGGTTCAAGTCAGGAGCGGACGACTATGTCACCAAACCCTTCAACATCAAGATACTCCAACAAAAGCTCAAAAACATCGCCCATACCAGAGAGCACTTGATTGAGAAGTTCAACCAATCCACCTCTCTTGATATCAAGAACTTATCTCCCAAAGAAGTGGACCAAAAATTCCTCAAAAAAGCCATCGACATCATCAGCGACAATTTGACCAATACCGCTCTGAGTGTCGACGATTTCAGCGAGCACTTCCATATGAGTCGCCGCAATCTGCTGCGCAAACTCAAAGCCATCACCGGCCTATCAGTCAACGAATTCATCAAGAGTATCCGACTCAAAAAAAGCATCGAGTACCTACAACACGGTGAAATGAACATCTCTGAAATCGCCTACGCGGTAGGGTTCAGCGACCCCAAATACTTCAGCAAATGCTTCAAAACACAATTTGGCAAAACACCAAAAGAATACCAAGGAGCAACCACCTAACCCGATACTCTGAGTGATTGGATCATTTACACGTGATATTTGGTATATCCTTCTACCCCTAGAAGAGTCTTCTTCGCTGTAGTTTTGGACCAAACTAAGATGACTATGAAAACAATACAAAAGATGATCAAAAGGACACTAGTCCTCAGCTTATCCCTCGTCCTCCTGTGGGCCTGCGAAACCAAAGAAGATTCCTCTATAGAAGATAACCAACAAGAGGATGCAAGCAATACTGCAGAAAAAAATGAGGCAGAAAACACGGAACAACAAGAAGAATCAGACCTCAGCCAAACGCCTCTCGAAGCACACGGCCAACTACAAGTCAAAGGCAACGAGCTAGTCGACGAAAATGGAAAAGTCGCTCAGCTCCGTGGGATGTCGTTCTTCTGGAGTCAATGGCAAGCCGCGATGTACAACGAAACCATCGTAGACTACCTCGCCCAAGACTGGAAAGTAGACATCATCCGTGCAGCCATGGCCGTCGAACATGAAGGCTACAAAACCCATCCCGAAACCGAGATAAAAAAAGTAGACATCCTCGTACAAGCTGCTGTCAAAAACGGCCTCTATGTCATCATTGACTACCATTCACATGAGGCGTCCAAAGACCCGGATACTGCCGCGGACTTCTTTGGCCAAATGGCCAAAAAATACAAAGACATCCCCAATGTGATCTATGAAATATACAACGAACCCCTAGAAGACGACTGGGTCAATACTCTCGTACCCTATGCGACTCAGGTCATCGCTGCGATCCGTGCACACGACCCTGACAACCTCATCCTCTGCGGCACTCGTACTTGGTCGCAGCGTGTAGACGAAGTGGTACAACAGCCCCTTACAGATCCCAACATCGCCTATGTGTTGCACTTCTATGCAGGGACACACAAGCAATGGCTCAGAGACACCGCAGACAAAGCTCGCGCGGCTGGTCTTTGTATATTCGTGTCGGAGTTTGGGGTGATCAATGCCAACGGAGACGGAGCAATCAACTACGAGAGTACCAAAAAATGGATGGAATGGATGGATGACAACCAATTGTCATGGTGCAACTGGGCAGTTTCCGAAAAAGCAGAGGGAGCGTCGATATTCAAGCCAGGAACACCTGGTGACCAAACACCCACTACTGCTGATCTCACCGAATCCGGACTCTACCTCCGCAGTATACTTCTCGACCGAAACTACGACAAACCCTAATCGCAAAACAGATTGTAAACAGCAGGCAGTAGATACGAAGCGATGTTTTCGTGTCTACTGCCTATTTGACATAAGTCTATCCTGCGAGACAGTACGTCTCACCTACTCAGTCCCACTCTCCATTGGATGCTGTGAGCACTACTGGAGCTCCATCTGTGACCAGTATAGTCTGCTCGTGCTGGGTGACATACCCCCCTCTATTCCCCACTAGCGTCCATCCGTCCGCCATCTCTACAGCTACAGTAGACCGAGTCGAAATAAACGTCTCGATGGCTACTGTGGTATTTTTGCGAAATCGCTCCCGATTGCTCCTCACTCGGTAGTTGAGGATATTTTCAGGTGCCTCGTGTAGACTTCTACCTACACCATGCCCTGCCAAGTTTTTAATCACTTTGAATCCTGACTTTTTTGCCTCGGTCTCGATCAGGTGTCCGATATCTGCTATTTTCACCCCTCCTTTGATCTGACATATTGCTTGGCGCAAAATACGCTTGGAGGCATCCACTAGGGGCTGATGATTGTGTACATCCTCGCCTAGCACAAAGGAAGACCCATTGTCAGACCAAAACCCATCCAGCTCAGCCGAGACATCAATATTGATCAAATCGCCTTCCTGGAGGATGGTCGTATCAGAGGGGATGCCATGCGCCGCTTCTTCGTTGACACTGATACATGTATATCCCGGAAATCCATAGGTTTCGAACGGAGCTGATTTTGCTCCATAACTTCTCAATATCGCGCCCCCGTACTCGTCGAGCTCTTTCGTAGACATACCGACTTGGGCATATTCCCTCATCCGTTTGAGTGTTGTCCCTACTACCTGACTGATTCTTTCCATCCCGATCCGCTCGGATTCTTTGGTTATTGACATATGCTTGATGCTATTGTAATCGTGCCCTACATTGCTTCTTCCCATCCAATGGTTTGTCACGACACTGTTCGCAAAGTTAATCCTTTGGATTCCAAATCGCTACAACCTAATATCAAATTCACATATAGCCAGCACCTTCACACCTTTCGAATAATGTACTTTGTCAGGTTGACCCAAAAGCAAATGATTATCACTTCACTATTCAAGATTCATTGTTCGAAATCCGTTATTGATTTGTACCCCTAGGAATGTCGACTAAACCATGTTAAGCACAGCATCTCTGAACTGACGAGACACATACAAAAAAACTCCAAGAAGATTACCTCTTGGAGTTTTTTCACGAGTCAGTCGAATCTAGTCTCTGAGAATAAGGACGTCCTTATTCTTCGACCTGTAGAGTAAACTCTTTGATGAGATCCACAGTACTCGTATCGGTATCATACACCGAATACCACCCCTGCAATTCATGGGCCGGGTCACCAATCAGATCGTCTCCTATCTCCCACAGTTGGCCGGGAGCAGACGGACGTCCTTCTCCTCCCCATGACCAGAAATTGCAACCCTGAATCACGCCATCGGACTGAATGCTCCGCAGTGTATAGTCAAATATCAACCGATAGTATGCATCTCTGTATACGACAGTAGACTCATCGCCAAAAGCTCCTCCATCACGTGGCACGCCGAACTCTTCGACCACCAGTGGCTTACCGAGACGTTGTGCCTTTTCTTCTTGCCCTTTGAGATAATCAAGAGTCATCTGCTTGGCCGTCTCAAAACTCAAAGTATCGTTGGGGTCAAACCATCCCCAATTTTGTATCCACACATGAGTGGTCGCATAGTCCACATACTTGGATAGGTTGTCCGCATAGAGTTCGTTGCCCGAGATGGGTGTAGAGGTGTCTCCTTCAGTCCCTAGACACACGAGGTGATTTTGATCTTTCTTCTTGATCAGTTTCGCTGACTTATCAATCCACGCCCTGAACTCCGGCACATGGCTGTACCCTCTCGGCTCGTTGGCCAATTGCCACGCCATGATCGTAGGGTCATCCTCGTAGGCCACCCCCGTGAGGCTATTGGTCCGTCCGATGAGGAATTCCACGAAATCGTAGTACATCTTCATGGCTTTCTTGTTGGTATAAAAAGACTCGGAATAACTGATGAACTCATCCCATGATCCTCCACCTGTCACGTCTGGATAAGGTATCTCTGAGCCTGTCGCCCAAGAGACATACTGAGGAAATCCCCCACTCCACATCCAAAAATTGCCTAAGCAAACCACGGCTTTCATGTCGCGTTTGGCCATCTCCACCATAAAAAAATCCAGACCTTCCAGTAGGTCCTCGTCATACACTCCAGGAGCCGTTTGGAGGATCGGCTTGTTTTGATAAGGGCTATCGAGACTACCTTCACTAGCCGCCATGACACGTAGGTTGGTCACGCCGAGGGCTTGGAGAGCATCCAGCTCCCTGACCAATCGCTCCCGATCACCTTGATCTCCTTTCGAACCTAAATTCATACCATACCAGAGGTTCGTCCCGATGTAGTGATAAGGTTCGCTATTGATCTCAAACCCCAAGTCTTTCACTTGCACAAACCCCTTGTCTTGCCCATACACTACGCTGCTGAGTAGCAGCGCCACCATTGTCAGATATCTATACATTGTCTTTCGCTTTATTAGAAATTGTATGTGCAATTTCCCGTATAGTCCCTCCTCCTATAGCGTACAAATCGATCAGAGATCGTACCTATTTTTCCCAATCAGAAGGTTTCACCCCTTTTTCCGTTTGTTTTTGATGTAGGCAGTAGGGGTCTCTCCAAATTGCTCTTTGAAGCACTTGCGAAAATAAGCTGGGTCCGTAAACCCCACTTGATACGTCACTTCCGAGACATTGAAATCCCCGTGTTCAAACAACTGTGCTGCACGCTTGATCCGCATCATTCGGATAAACTCATTGGGTGACTTACCGGCCAAGGCTTTGAGTTTGCGATAGAGTTGCATCCTACTGAGTCCGATTTCCTTGCCAAACTCCACCACCGAGTAATCAGAGTTGTCCATGTTCTCCTCAATGATATCCATACAACTCTGCAAAAATGCCTCATCGGCAGAAGTCACTGTGATCATTTTGGGTTCGAGGACCAACTGATCTCTGTCTTGAACGAGCATACGACTCTGCTCTCGAGACTTGATCAAGTTACGGGCTTTGAGCTTGAGTACTTTGAGGTGAAATGGCTTGGTAACATAGTCATCCGCACCGTTTTCGAGTCCTTCGATATTGTAGATGAAGGACGTCCGTGCCGTCAACAAAATCACTGGAATATGCGACGTGTCAAGATTCTCCTTTAGTTTTTTGCAAAAAGTAATTCCATCCATGACGGGCATCATCACATCACTGATTACTAGATCAGGGTCGTGCTCGTTTGCCAATTCTATACCGACTTGCCCGTTTTCTGCTTCGAACACTGCGTACTCAAATTGAAACAGTGATTTGAGGAAATGGCGTACCTCGACGTTGTCTTCGACGATGAGGATTTTTTTGAGCCCCTCGACATCCTGGGCCTCTGCGGTCGTCGCGAGCTCATCTTCTCGCTCTTCATCGAGCACTTCGCGATAGGTGGCGATATCTTCACTGTCTTTGAAATCCTCCAGCATATCCTCTGGTTTGAAATGCGCCATCCCTGTCGGTATGCAGACTTCAAATGTCGCGCCCTGTCCCACTTCGCTCTCGACCTTGATCGCCCCGTGATGAAGCTCCACCAAACTCTTGCACAAGGCCAAACCAATGCCACTACCTGTCCCCGTGTCTTGGTCGCCTGAGTAAAACCGATCAAATACTTTCTTCTTTTCTTCTAATCCTATACCGTCTCCCGAATCTACTACGCTCAGCACGACCTGTCCCTTTTGCTCTTTGAGTTGCACCTTGATTGCACCTCCCTTTTGAGTATGTTTGAAAGCATTGGACAATAGGTTAAACAATATTTTTTCGAACTGATCCCGGTCAAAATAGAGAGGGATGACATTGGATGAAGTAACAAGACTGTAATCGATCCCGCGTTGCTCGGCTAGACTGTCAAAAGATAACTTGACCTCCTTGACGAACTTATAGAAATTGCCCTCGGCGATTCGCAAGTTGAGACTCCCCGTCTCGGCCTTGCGAAAATCAAGCAGTTGATTGATGAGTCGCTGTAGTCTACCGGCATTTTGTGTCACCAACTTGAGCTGCTTTTGAACTTTGACTCCTCCTTCTCCATCGTCGATGAGCTGCTCGACAAGTCCCAAAATCAGCGTCAATGGCGTCCTAAACTCATGCGAGATGTTGGTGAAAAATTGCAATCTGGACTTGTTCAGCTGTTCGGTATTTTCTCGTTCGAGTCGCTCAAAGCGCAAGTCATGCTCATAGGCCGAACGTATCAAGATCATTTTTCGAAAGACAGCCAAAAAGATCATCGCCAATACCACATACAACAGGACCGCCCAGTGCGTGCGCCACCAAGGAGGTGAGATCACGACGAGGAGGCTCCTTCCTTCTTCGTTCCATAGTCCATCGTCGTTGGAGGCTCTGACGGTAAAGGTGTAAGTCCCTGGGTCGAGATTGGTGTACTTGGCATAGCGTCGGCTGGAGCTCGTCGAGTGCCATTCGGTATCAAATCCGTCCAAACGGTAAGCATAACGATTTTTGCGAGGGTTCGCAAAATGCAAAGCAACAAACTCAAACGAAATCGTATTCTCCGAAAAGTTCAGCACGATACGATCTGTCTCGCTCAGTGCTTTGGGCAATACCACTCTCCCGTTGAACTCCTCCCCTGGTTTTAGACTGACATCTGAGACCGTCACATCTTTGATCACCACGTGAGGCAAATAGGGGTTTTGAAAAATATTGCGAGGATTGATGATATTGAAACCGTTAGAACCTCCGAGTAGCAAGCGACCGTCATCTGCCTCCAAAGTCCCCTCGTTGTAAAAAAAACCACCTTGCATCCTATCCTGTGAGTCGAAGTGATTGACATACATCTGTTCCAAATCGGGGTTGATGACCGTCACACCTTCCTCGCCAGCGATCCACAGCAACCCCGAATCATCCTCTATCACTCCTACGACATCTTGCGGCAGACGGTCCTGCGTACGATTGACATGTACAAACACGTCCTCCTTGTCATCGTATCGACTGAGTCCATCCTCGGTCCCTACCCACATCCGCTCTTTGCTATCGACGTAGATTGTATTCACAAAATTATTGTTGATGCCTGGCGACTCGTCACTGTACTGATATGCCTTGAACTCCACGACTTTTTTGTTTTGGATCATGAGACGAAACAAGCCATTGCCTCGTGTCCCCACCCAGAGGTAGCCCTCGTCATCCTCATACAAGGTCACCATCGCGATGGGGGATAGCCTTGGCTCTTTGATCCAATACACCTCACCCTCATCGGTCACGAGATTGAGCCCTTTGCTCCAAGTACCTACCCACATCCCCCCGCTACTCGCTGGAGCAATGGACATCACATAATCATCCGTCAATGCCACTGGAGTCTTCATGTCGTAGTGTCGGTAATTTCGGATCTCATGCGTCTGATGATTGATATCCTTGGCGTCTATCACGTACAAGCCAGCTCCCGCCGTCCCGATCCAAAACCGACCGCTTGGGTCCACGTTGAGTTTTTGAATGTAATGTGTAAAATCCACGTCATCGTCAGTGACCAAGCGGTACTTGTCGATGCTGGACACGGCGTCCCCGTTGAAATTGACTTGAAACAAGCCTCCACCCAATGTCCCGATCCAATGCTTGCCATCTGGTCCTTGACGAATACTTGTGATGATGCTATTGGTCGGATCAAAGGTCTTTGTCTTTGTCAGAGAAATGTTGTTGTCGTAGGAGTCATACTTGTTGAGGCCCTTGCGTGTCCCCGCCCAAAGCACCCCACTTCTGTCAATCAGTAGTGCGGTGATGGTATTCTGACTCAAATTGACTTCTTTGTCAAAATCTCCAAAGAAACGTTCAAAACTATTCTTTTTGATGTCAAACACACTGAGTCCCATGTCTGACCCCAGCAGCAGAAACGGCTCAACCGATGACACAGAGGTCATGCTCCGAAAAATATTGAATGATGAAGCTCTCCCCTTGATCTCAAAGTTCTCCACCTTACCCTTCGCATATTTTTTCAGTCCCTTCTTCGTCCCCCAATACACTGCCATTCCTTTGGCATTTTCGATATACTGGAGATCATAGATATAGTTGTGCAAGCCATCATTGGCTGGATCAAAATCCACCACGATCCGCTCAAAATGCGGGTGCTCGGGATCAATATTTTCCATCAAAGACACTCCATACTCGGTAGCAACCCATAGCCGATTGCGTGAGTCGATCATCAACTTGGTGACAAAATCGTTGCTCAACGAATGCACATTGGTAGAATCAGTAAAGAAGGATGTGAATTTTCCCGTATGCGTATCGAGATGATTGAGTCCATGCTCGGTCCCGATCCACAATCCACCACTAGCATCCTCAGCGATATCCCAGACGTGCTGATTGCTTAGGCTATTTGGATCGTCCGGTATATGTGTGTATTGATAAAATGCATCGCTGTTTTTGTCCTTGCGAAAAAGTCCTCCCGTACGGGTACCCACCCACAGGGTCGAATCACTACTCTCAAATACACGAATGATCTTGTTGCTACGAAGATGGTCGGGAGAGGTGTTGTCCGCCCGATAGATCTGCGTAGAGTACCCATCGTACTTGACCAACCCAGACCAAGTACCTACCCAGAGGTAACCTTCATGATCTTGAAGCATGCAATTGATCGATCGCTGAGACAATCCCAAATCAACTGGTAGTTGTTCAAAAAAAACATTTTTGGTCAGGATCGTCTGTGGCTGTGCATGACACGACATGATTGCACACCATATGATCCATCCATAGATTATTATTCTTCTCATAACTACACTGCTTTACCACCAGAGGCACCACCTCAGGCTATCAATACTATCGCTTTTTTAGCCTTTTCGCAAGTATATCCTCCTTCTCAATCCAGACGTTTGATCATTTCTATCATTGCTCGTCCGTTGTGATAAGGGCACTTCCAGGGCCCCGCCTTGTCTTCTTGCATCTGGCTACCGTCGGCATAGATCCCCCATATCCATTCGCCATGATGACGATCGATGAGCTGCTGCTGAATGAAACCCCAACATTTTTTGGCCTGCGCCCAAAAAATCTCTCGACCAGACAACTGGTAGGCATTGACCAAACCTACCAAAGCCTCCGCCTGTGGCCACCAGTGCTTGTCCTTGTCCTCAATCTGGCCTGGCACACCCGCATTGAATAGTGCCCCGTCTGTATCAAAAAACGGCAAAGTCGCTTCTACAGTCTGCACAGCCAGTACGCCAGTACGTTCGAGTAGATCCTCATCTTCTAGAGTTGCTGCCGCTTCGTAGAGTAGCCAAGCCGTCTCTATGTCATGGCCGTAGGATATTTCGTTGGATTTCAAGTTCCAATCTTCGTCAAAAAACAACTCGTACTGATACGTCTTGGGATTCAGAAACTTATCCAAAAACAACTCCATCAAATTCCGGAGTTGAGTATAGACACGTTGGTCTTGAGTCACCTTATAGAGGTTAGAATAAGCCTCCAGTACATGTAGATGTGTATTCATGGTTTTGGCCTCATTGGCATCCTTGTCACTCAGACGTAGATCGTCGAGTAGATTCCATTCGCGATCAAACGCCTCGAAATAGCCATTGCTCACCGTGTCAAAACTATAACGCTCAATGGCATCAAACAAGTCCATCGCCGTATCCCTGGCCCTGGGATCCTGCGACACCTTGTAATACTCAGACAAGCCGTAGATGGCAAATGCCTGGGCGTAGATTTGTTTCTTGGTATCGAGTGGTTGTCC
Source organism: Reichenbachiella sp. 5M10 (assembly GCF_002742335.1). Lineage (NCBI taxonomy): Bacteria > Pseudomonadati > Bacteroidota > Cytophagia > Cytophagales > Reichenbachiellaceae > Reichenbachiella > Reichenbachiella sp. 5M10. Next base: position 3,248,214 of record NZ_MDGR01000007.1, read on the forward strand.
CATATGATCCAGCATCCAGTACATCCCTCCAGACTCGTGATCCATGAACCGTTCGACCAAATAATCGTAAGCTCGAGTAGCGTAGACCTCATACTCTCCCTCTCCCAAGGTCTGATAGGCAGCCGAAAAAGCCCATAATATCCGACTATTGAGCACCAAGCCTTTGCCCGCTGACTCATCGATACGATCTTGCGCATCGATTCTGCCCAGATACCCCCCATGGACAGCATCCACCATGTCTCTCATCCAATAGGCAAGAATAGCCTTCAACTCCTCGGTACACGCTATTTTATTGAATTCCTTCATTTTCGCATCAATGTCTAATGATCAGTTGTAGACGCTCTACAATCTCCCCATTTTGGAAAACCATCATATAATGTCCATCACTCAGCCCAGATACGTCTACAGTATCTGCCTGCTGCGGCCACTCACCTACAGATCGACCCGTCATATCGTACACCGCCAAATCTACAAATCTGCCTCCCAATACGCGCACCCGATCACGGGCTGGGTTGGGGTACAATTGTAATGCCCCACTCTCCTGTCTGATATCCAACACGGGTTCTTCGGGTTCTTCGACCTCTTCTACTTCCTCTCTCACGAGGACGTTGTACTCCTCGTCTAGCGTGAGTACACGCCAGTGCGCATACATAGCCTGTATGTGCTCGTCCGAGTTTTGCTCGAAGACCAAGTCGCTCCATGACATGAACATCGACCAGGGTGCGTGGTGTCTAAAAGTCGTGCTAATGTCAGGAATGGGGCCATTTTCGGTCATAGCGATCATTTTCTTTCCCTCTGTGATGCGATACAACTGATCGTACATTTGGGTTCGTGAGACATAGTTGAAGCCTCCAGGGTAGGAGTCATACCCGATGATATCGACGGTCTCATTGCCAGGATACCAATCCTCCTCTGGTGTAGACCATACCCATATCAGGTTGTGCAGCCCATGATGGTTGGTGAGCCGATCGTAGATGATGTCCCATAGTGCAAGGCAAGGCCCTGCTCCATGTGCTCCCCACCAAAACCACGCCCCCCCTGCTTCATGCAAAGGACGCCAAAGGATCGGAACACCTGCATCACTCATCTTCTGTAGCTGTACCGCAACAGCATCTATGTCTCGAATGACCAAAGCGTATTCGTCTGTTCCTGCCTTGACCGCCTCTCGGACATCAAAACTCGTGTTTTCGGTATAAAATGTGTTGACCCCTGGTCTCCCACCCGAAGGTGAACACCAGTGCCATTGCCAGTTGACTATCCCATTGCCTCCAGTCTCTTGGTGCCAAGCGATGGCTTTCTCCACTAGGCCATTGTCTACTGCACCAAAAGCGTGACCGCCGATGCTGTTGTCCCAAGCATAGGGGTAGCCCTCCGTGTACTCCGCCAAATCATACGTACGTATCATAGGGTGTACCCCTGTCAGATCTACTACATCGTCATAGCCATCATTGGTTTGGCCTGACATCACCCGTTCACCAAAATGAAATCGCATAAAATCGTAAAGTGCTACCACATCCTCGTTGGCCTCCGCATCCACCAGCGAAGTAGCTATATCGTACACAGGTTCTTCTGCATCGTATAGGACAAACTCATCCACGTCCATATAGCCCCAGTCGCTCTGGAGTTTGATTGTATTGGCTCCCCCGTTCAGCCGATAGATGCCTACTTCTTGTTCTTTCCATTCATTGGAGGCAGTGATTTCGAATGTGACGGGATGAGGTCCAATCGCATTGATGAAGAGATCCTGCGTTCGCTGACCTGAGGGAGAACTGTACCTCACCACGAGCCTATACAACGCCCCCCTCTCCACATGCAGAGTGAGTTCCACATAGTCACTCTTGCTATCAAACCCGGTGACATATCCCGAACCCGAATACCCAGGTGTACTTGTAGCGATTGATACGCCATGGAGTATACCATCTTCCGCTTCGAAACGTGTGATAGGGTCCTGTGCCGTAGCGAGCCATGCGCTTGCGCTCAAGAAGAGCATAGTAGTGATTCGGAGTATATCTGTCATAGTAAGTAGTCTTTGTTGATATAGAAAAGCTGTAGAGACACCTCAACAGAGGCAATGCCACGACTCTATTTCTTGCTCAGACGAAGCATCAATACATCTCTGCCTGGCAATGAAGCCTTCAGTGCTTTCTTGGTATTGCCTGCTTTCTTGTGTGTCCAGACGTTGTAGATGTCATAGCGAGACTGTGCAAAATCAGTCGTGTGTCCAAAATCAGGGTCTACAAGTTTGTTGGTCGCCCAGTCAAACGTGATGTCCATCGCTTCTTCGGTTCTGTTGAGGAAACAAATCGCTACGTCACCACCGGCGAGTGGCTTGACCCATACTTCGTAATCCTCCTCATCGATATGCTTGTAGCCCTGTACACCGAGCGTGTCTTGATCGATCGCGATCACATCCTTGTTGGTCAGGATCTCCAGAGTCTCTGGTGACATATTTCGGATGTCATTGCCGGCAATCAGCGGAGCAGCCTGCATTGCCCAAAGCGCAAAGTGTGCTCTATCCTCGTTGACAGTCATGCCATTGCCAACCTCCATCATGTCAGGGTCGTTCCAGTGACCAGGCCCTGCAGCGCTACGGATACCCGGGTGCATGTCGATAATCTGCAGCACGCCCCACGACGACCAAGTCCCGTGATCTTCTTCACAGTCAAAACAATTGTAGATATCTCCTGTCGTCCTCCAGAGGTGACCGATAGGCTCTGCCCAATCCCACGGATCGTTGTCTCCCCACTCGCAGATGCTGAGTACAATCGGGCGACCTGCCTCATAAAGTGCGTCACGCATCGTCAAATAGGCTCCTTCTGCTTTGAGACCTTCGGTATTGCACCAGTCGTATTTGAGGTAGTCTACTCCCCAGCTCGCATAGGTCATCGCATCTTGGTACTCTCTACCCCGACTCCCCGGTCGACCTCCACACGTTTGCCATCCCGCATCAGAATAGATGCCAAATTTCAAGCCTTTGGAATGCACATAATCTGCCAAAGCCTTGATCCCAGAAGGGAAACGCGCTGGATCTGCTTGGATAAACCCTAAACTGTCTCGCTCTCCATGCCAACAGTCATCTATCACGATGTATTCGTATCCTGCGTCCTTCATACCCGAAGACACCATGGCGTCTGCCGTTTCTTTGATCAAATCTTCGGTCACATCACAGGCGAATTTATTCCAGCTGTTCCATCCCATCGGAGGAGTGTCTGCTAATCCTTCGAACTTTTGTGCTTTTGCACCTAGTGCAAAAACAGTGATCATTGCTACTATGAGTATCTTTTTCATGCTATTCGTTTTGTTTGAACTGTCCTCTTCCTCTCTGCGCTCCCAAAATGGAAGGAAAGGCGAGCGGTCTATTTGATCAATATTGTCTCTCCCAGTCGTCGGTGCGGAAAGGCACCGCTGGCAATTCTTCTTCGTTGTACAGGCTAGTCGCGGGATTGTCTGCCCAAGCGTAGCGTACCGCTACTGGCACGGCCACCTCCGACGCAGACAAGACCACTTGGTCGCCTACTATTTTGGCATCCGCCCAATAGAACTTCTGATCTTCTCCTGCAATCGCAAACCCCAGTACTTTGTCCTCATTAGACTTCAGTCCCGTACCGATATTGTCAAAGGTCACCGTCACGGCATTGCCTTCCACTTGATGACTCTTGTACATCGGGCCTGCATAGACCACATCATCCCCGTAGGATACCTTTTTGGCACTCAGCCAAAGTCTCTGCCCTACATCCAGCTTGTTGCGGGGATGGATATCGTCCGCATCCCCTATATCGATCGTCACTGCCATACCCGTCTTTGGGAGGCTCAAAGTCTCAGTCTGCGCCTCTCTCAATCTCGCCCAGTCACTATCGCTTGGCTCGTCTTTTCTGGCCATGAAATTCGCCAACTGTACATACTGAAAGGCCAGATCATCCCCCCATAGCTTTCTCCAGTCCTTGATCACATTGGCAAACAAGTCACGGTAGTATTGTGGTTTGTCGGCATTGGACTCTCCTTGATACCAGATCACTCCTCGCGCCGTGTATCCACCGATCGGTGCGATCTTGGCATTGTAGAGGAAGGAGGGCAATTGATACATCTTGATCGACTCTGGGATCTTCGACTCCACATCATTAGAGTATTTCCATGCTCCTTCGAGTGACTGTTGTTGTCCATTGACTTGTAGCCACATCTCGCCTGCACGACCGAAGTACACGTTGTTGTCCCACGAGTTGGCTACACGGTATGTGATGACGTTTTTCCCCTCTTGTACGAGTTCTTTCGGAATCTCCAGCGGCTCTATGCCATCGCTCCATACTTTGGTCCAGATCAGCTCCCCATTGAAGAAGACAAAAGCTTCCTGCACGACATTGTTGATGTAGAGTTTCAGATCTTCTACACTGTCTGGGGACAACTGCACTTCCTTTCTTAGCCAAGCCAAATCTGTCATTTTCGCATTGCTGGGCAGCTCGTAGGTGGTCCAACTGCTGTCGTCATACTCGACCTGCTGTGCCCCGCTGGCGATGGCTCCATCTTTGTCTCGCATCAACTCCCACTTTCGTGCTTCTTTGGCTTGGTTTTTCTCCGTAAACTCCTCCCAACTGATCTCGGGATTGATGATCTTCTCCGCTGCTGCTTCGTATCCTGGGGTCTCGGTCAGCGTCTCGACAGAAGCCCATGCTTCGGCAGGTGTGCCCCCCCAGTGGCTCTCGATCACTCCTACAGGTACATTTTTCTCTCGATGGTTTTGCTTCGCAAAAAACCACGCTACAGCCGAAAAGCTCGGGGTATTTTTGGGTCCCGCCAAGAGCCATTCTCCTGCGCTGATGTCTTTTTGTGGGCTTGTCGCAAATTCGTTGGGTACCTGAAAAAACCTGATCTCTGGATAGTCACTGTCTTTGACTTCCTCTTCCCAGTTGTCCACCTCCCATTGCATCTGCCACTCCATGTTGGACTGTCCTCCTGCGATCCAGACATCACCGATCAAAATATCGGTATAAGTGATCGTCGTATCTGCCGCTACCGTCAGCGTATAGGGACCTCCTGCTGTTTTGCCGTCGAGGTATGCTTCGAAGTAGCCTGTGTCATCGGCTTTGGTTTTGACTTTCTGGTCGTCAAACTGCAACTTGATTTTTTGTTTGGGACTGGCCCAACCCCAGATTTTGGTGGGCTGGTTGCGTTGGAACACCATGTGGTCCGCAAACAATCTAGGTAAGGTAAGATCCGCCGCATAAGATTGCATCACCAGCAACATCGGTAGGATGAATAATAGTCTTCTCAGTTTCATAATTTATATGCCTTAATTTCTAACAACTGCAATATGAAGGAGTCTGAATTGATTTGGAATCCCTATGGTTTTTCCTTACCCTAAATCCATTCATTTCTTACCCCAATTTTTAGTTTCTCATCACTCTTCCATGATATTCCTGTTCAACTCCGCATTGACCTTTTCCATGAATTTTTCATCCAATTTGTAATACTGAATCGCTAAAAAGGACACAAAAGCTCCTGCTGCCGCAAACACACTAAACATGAGTCGAATACCCAACAAAGACAGCTCGGTTTGCTCTTGATTCGCCTCGAAACCGTAAGCTGCCAATATCCATCCGGACAAGGCACCACCCAACGTCCAGCCAAACTTCTGCGACATGGACGAAGAAGAAAACACCAGACCTGTCGCTCTACGCCCAGTCTTCCACTCTGAATAATCCGCGATATCGGCGTACATCGACCAACCGAGCGGCATCACCAATCCTGCACTGATCCCAATGAAGACATTGAGTCCAAAAATCACGACTATCTGAGACGGCTCTAAGAAGAAAAATAACATACTCAAGAAGGCCGACACCAAAGCAGCATAACCGAAGGTCTTCTTTTTGCCCAATCGGGCAGAAATGGGCTTGGCCAACACTACTCCGATGATATTGGACCCGAGCCAAAGCGTCATGTACACCGAGGACAACACAGCTGTCGTCAGCTGGTAAGTCGTCCCAAATAGACTAAGCGTTTGGTCTTGGACGTAGTACTTGAAGTAAAACAAAATCGAACCGTCTCGCAGCGACATGAATATCAAGATGCAAATATTGGCCGCCAGCATGATGAACCAAGGCTTGTTCTTTGCCAAATCTTTGAGGTCATTTTTGAGCGACCCCTGCTGCTCCTTGGTCGGAATCAGTCGCTCCTTGGTGCCCAAAAAGGTGAGTCCAAACAAGATCGCCGCGACTACCGCATAGAGTGCGATCGTCGTTTGATAACCCTGAGCCTGTGTCGTACCCTCGCTGAAGTAGGCTACCAGTACGGTCGCAGTAGAGGTCACCAGCATCCCCCCAGAATAAGCGCCAATGAACCGCCATGACGCCAAAGCAGTCCGCTCGTTGCTGTCGCTACTGATCACCGCCAGCAACGAACCATATGGGACATTGACAGCCGTGTAGGCCATCATCATCAGCGTATAAGTCACGTAGGCATAGATCAACTTGCCCGTACTGTCCAAGTCAGGCGTAGTGAAAGTCAACACCCCCACGATCCCAAAAGGAATCGCTCCAAAGAGCAAAAAGGGTCTGAACTTGCCCCAACGGGTCTGCGTGCGGTCCGAGAGGATCCCCATCAATGGGTCATTGGCGGCATCCCAGACGCGCGTCACCAAAAACATGGTTCCCACCGCTGCTGCAGATATCCCAAAGATATCGGTGTAGAAAAACAGCAAAAACATCGAAAACAGCTTCCAAAACATAGAAGACGCAAAATCCCCCAAGCCATAGGCCATCTTCTCTCTCAACCCAACCTTCATACTGGTGTCTTTCATCTGGCTTATTTTAATCCTATTGACTTCAAATAAGCCAAATTGCTATCTATGAGTTTGTTTCTCGTCGCTACACTCGCATAGGATCGGTATCCGTCCTCTGGTGTGTGCTTGCAGTAGTCCACTAGCTGCGCGACCGATGAGGTTGCCACGTGCATCCGTGTATCCGAAGACGCGTAGTAGATCAATACCTCACCATTGTCTTTTTTGATCCATCCGTTGGTGAAGAGTACGTTGGACACATCGCCCACCCGCTCCTCGTCGATTGGCCCCATGAAGTGTCCTCCCGGTCTGTGGATCACCTCTGAGGGGTCGTCCAGTGAGGTCATAAACATGTACAGCACATAACGCAAACCCGCAGCGGTATTTCGTACACCGTGTGCGAGATGCAGCCAGCCTTCGTCTGTTTTGATCGGTGTTGGCCCTTGCCCATTTTTCACTTCTTTGATCGTATGATAGACCTTCGGATCGATGATCTTCTCAGCACCCGTCTTGGCATTGTCCATGCTCTCGATGAGGCACCAGCCGATTCCTCCGCCCTTGCCTGCCTCGATGAATCCATCTTGTGGACGCGTATAGAGGGCGTACTTCCCCTCGATGAATTCGGGGTGCAGTACCACATTTCTTTGTTGATTCTTGCCAGAATCCAAGTCAGCCAATCGCTCCCAAGTCACCAAGTCTTTGGTACGAGCGATTCCACACTTGGCATCTGCGGCAGACTGATCTGCATCGGATGCAGAGGGGTCTCTCCGCTCCGTACAAAACAGCCCGTAAATCCACCCATCCTCGTGACGAGTGAGTCGCATATCGTAGACATTGGTGTCTGGCTCATGAGTCTCAGGCAAAGTGATGGGGTGATCCCAAAATCGAAAATTATCAATCCCATTTTGACTCTCTGCGATCGCAAAAAATGACTTACGATCGTCTCCCTCTACCCGCACGGCCAAGCAAATTTTCCCGTCAAAGACGATAGCCCCCGAGTTGAAAGCCACATTGACTCCCAGTCGCTCCATGAGTAGAGGATTGGTCTCTGGATTCAAATCATAGCGCCAAAACACAGGCGTATGCTTGGCAGTTATGATCGGGTTTTGGTAGCGCTGTATCACTCCATTGAATTCCTCTTTTGGAGTATTGGCTGTAGCCAAAAATGCTTCGTGATCGGCAATCAGTTGTTTGACTGCTGCTATATGTTCTTTGCTCATCTGTTTTCTTTCTTTCCTCTCCCGTCCCCTCGACGAGGGAATAACGGTAGAGACCTCCTTAATTTCGTGTCATTATCCGAATGATCAGGTACACTCCTTTTAGTAAGAATAACAGCCCCCCTTGGAGAGGTTCAGCCACTTAAATGAGCGTATTCTGTTCGTCTTTAGCTATTTTCTATACATTCCATTCAAATCATCTTCCATCAATACAGCATCGTCTGCACAAAACTTCTTGAACCCATCTACTGAGGCATGTCCTGGGTAGGGTGCGTAGTGATGTTTTTCGTTGGCATTTCTCCATACCAACACATAGGACATTTTGATCTTATCCGAAGACTTGATCGGGCTGAGGATATGCGCATCGAACCAATCAGGATTGGTGATCGACTCTAACCCTGTCTCTGTGATGGCTGTCGCCTTGCCCTTGTCATCTGCCAAGCGCGTGACAAGTTCGAGTATTTCTACAAACACAGCTTTTTGTTCATCTAGACTGAGCTTGTTGGCATCACGGCCGACGTTCCAGTAGTCATCGATACCGAGCATATCTACATAGTCATCGCCCGGATAGCCGTATAGGTAACCCGCTTCGAGGTTGGTCGTCCCCATGCGGCTCGCATCAGGAGAGAAAGCATAGATCAGGTTGTGCAATTTCTTTTCATCGCGGAGATAGTCTACCGTAAACTTCCATATAGCGATGTACTCTTCTTCGGTACAGAGGCCTTTCCCCCACCAAAACCAATCGCCATTGTGCTCATGAAAAGGTCTGAAGATCATCGGCACCATCGTCTTGCCTACTTTGACAGACTGAATGAAGTCCGCAAGTTCGTCGAGCTGCTGCACATATCGCTCGTGTGCTGAGCCTCCGGGCAGAATATGCTTGACTGCTGGAGTCAAATCCCACGAGTTGCCTCCCGTAGCGAAGTTGTCCCAGTGCAGGGAAATCGTGTTGATGCCTCCACGAGTATAGATGCTCTTCATCCACTCCCGCATGTCATCTATGGATATGCCATCCAAACTTTTGCCTGTCTTGATGCGTCCGAGATCCCAACCGTGCACAGCGGGAAACGAACCGACGATGTCTTTGACGTCAGACTTCCCTTCGATCTTTTCCCAACCGACTCCATAGGCCATGTCGTCTTGGTGTCCAAACATGATCTGACCGTCGGCAATCTTGATCAGGTTGTTGAAGAGATTTTTGGTTTCTTTGGTCGCTTTATGATCGAGAAGATCGTACTGTGCCAAAGCAGGCATGACTGCTAGCATGGAAGCTAGTATGAGTACAGAAGCGAAAATTTTCAATGTATGCTTTTCCATTCTTGGTTGTTATTTCTTAAATGATATCTGGACTTCAGATTCCTTACCAATCAAAGTTGATGGATGTATTTACTTGTAATTGTCTTTCACAAAAATCTCCAAAATGGCTCCCACCTAGGAGGGTGTGATTTCACAGAAATGGGTGTATTATTTTCGTTTATGGAGCTTTTTGGCTCATGTAACACCGCTTCACTGCAATTGTTACATTGACCTACGTCGAGTCAAGAAAAAAAGGCTGTTTCAAAAGTATTCCTGTGCTATTTCACTAGCCCTGATCCGTATACCTCTCTTGAAACAGCCACTATATGTAATTTCCAAAATAGACCTTCAAAACCACTGATAGCTTCAAAGGTCTATTCGTTTATTTTGCTTCAAACCTTAGGTTATCCATCAGAACATTTAGGTTAGTGACACCTTCGCCCCAAGCCAAGCCAAATCCTCCATCACCGACGGCATTGAGATCAGTAATTCGATCTCCCCATCCATAGTTGTTACGGAAATCTGATAGATTAACGGTTACAGTAACCCATCCATTGGTCACTGGTACAGCCTGATTTCCTTGCCCCTCTGAGGTAGTTGCATTTGGACCATATGTCCACCAGTAGTCACCCAATTGGAATTTCAAGTTACCTGCTGCGAGAGCCTCCTTGACATTGATATCAAACTTGAAATAATAATCGTCCACATTGGTACCAATTGCTGCTGCAGGAAAGTTATCTCCACTATTTCTAAAGAAAAATCCTTTATAATCAGTCGTCACAGCACCCTCAAGCAATGAATAATTACCATCCAAACTTTCAGCTGCATCAGACCCTACTGCACCATCTCCCCACCAAGAACCTTTGTCGTCAAAGTTGAAATAGACCAAAGATTCATCAACCACAGGAGTGACCCCTTGAAAGTCGATGGTGGTAGATTCGGTCACATCGGTACTATACGTGGTAAACGTGATTTTACCTTCACCGATGGTTACCCCTTCAGGAACATACACCTCGAGTATCTCAGTCGTTCTGTTGCCAAATTTGGTTGCATATACATCGCCTGGAAATATCACCTGATTGGTCAAATTCAATTTTTCACCAGTCAAAGACAACATATCTCCTGATCGCGCACTTGACGGAAACCCATCAAATACAGGCACATCAGCCAGAATAGTCAAAGCACTCGTTGATACTACCTCTACACCATTGTTAGCTACCAAAGTCACTACACCAGTATTGGTCCCTACAGGCACGGTCACTACGAGGTCCGTCTCGGTGGCCGATACGATAGCCCCCATCGTGCCTCCTGTAAACCAAACTTCTTTCACTATATCCAAATTGGTCCCTGTGATCGTGATGTCCTCGTTGAGTTTTGCCTCGTCGGTCATCGTCGCTATCGTGGGTCTGACCATGTCGACCGCTTCAGAAGTCACGGACTTGCCAGACAATGTACGAAACTCTATCGCTCCACTCTCTGCATCTGCCGGTATCTCCACAGTAATAGCCGTGGCTGTACCGCCTGCTTGGACTGTACCTTCCTTGTCTCCCGCAAATACGACCTGACTCACCAAGTCCAAGTCTGTACCTGTCACTGAGAGCGTCTGCCCTGTTTTGGCAGGATTTGGCGTGAGCGTACTCAATACCGGCACGACCATCGTCAATGCCTCTGTGGACTCTACCGTGATCGTCGAGGGTGCGGCCAGTTTGAGTGTACCATCTTGCGTAGAAGCAGGTACGGTGACGACAATTTGTGTCGCGGTAGCACTCACGAAGTTGGCACTGTCCACGATCTGGCTGCCGCCAAACTCCACACTCATGGCGAGATCAAGGTCTGCACCTTTGATCGTAATATTCGCACCTGCTTTGATAGTCAGTGGTGTGATACTCGCCACCGAAGGTAAGATCACCTGTAGATCCGTCTCCGTCGTGATCTCGTTGGGGATCAGTTCGTCATCGAGCAACACCAAAGGTCCCGTACCTGCATCTGCTGGCACACGAACCTTCAATATACCACGCTCTTGCTCCTCGAAAGTCGTCACCGACTTGTTCGTCGAAAAAACAACTTCCGTGATCAAATTGAGGTAGGTCCCCTCGATGGTAACCACAGTACTTGGTCTGACCGCCGTCTCCGGGATAGAAGTGATCGTGATCGGCTCTAGTATGCTGAGGCGTGTTTTGGTTACGATATCCTCTCCATCTGCCACTTGCAGTGCTATGGTACCTTCGACGACATTGTCTGGCACATCTATGACGATCAATTCGGACGTCAAACTGTCAAACTCAGAGGCCAAAACCTCCACATTGTTTGGCAAGATGATTCTCTCGACCTTTTCCAGGTTAGCCCCGATGAACTTGAGTTGTCCTCCGCGTAAAACAGAAGGTCCAAAACTGTACAACGCGACCTCATCGCCCAATTTATTGTCATCCTTTTCTTCACAGGCACTCCATAGCGCCATAAGCGCTAGCAGTACCAGTGAGTAGGCATAATTCAATTTTATATTTTTAAACATCATTGTTCTTCTTTTAAGTGAGACTAATTAGTTAGGAACTACTCGGAAGTTGTCCATACCGATGTTATAAATGGCGGGGTTTGCCCCATGGAAGTAGATGTACATCCCGTATCCTGCGGCATTGTATGGAAAACTCTGGTTGGCCTCATACACATCCACCCACGGAATACTGATCGTCTGCCATTCTCCTTTGGTGTCGACATTAGACTCCCACGGATAGTAGATGTCGTTTCGAGCATCTCCGAATTCAGTGCCGTCTGCATCACCAAGATACAAGCGCATGGTTGCTCCTACGAAAGTTTCCAGTGTATTGAGCTCGAACTTGAGTGTGTAACCATCCGGGTTGGTAAACGCATCTGCCGGGATGTTTCTCGTTTCAAGATTGGTATCACTTTCGGCCGGACCTCCATAGACTTCTATGTATGGGTAGGCTCCTTGCGCGCCTCTATTGACACGAATAAAATCTCCAGCTATATTGGCAATATCTGCATCAGAAGACACCACAAAATCGGTCCCTCTCCACATGCCGTTGAATGTCCCATCAAAACTAGCGATGATGTTTCGATCATCGCGGAAATAGACGCCTGATTTGGTCAACCCAAAATTGGACGCTACCGAAACCGGTCCAGACTGAGCCCCCGTAGGCACTCTCACCTGAATCTCATCTGACTCGACAGACAAGATTTCTGCTACGATTCCTCCTTCGAAAGTCACCTCTACCGGCTCATAAAAGTAATCCCCGTAGATGACTGCTACGTCACCGTCGTTGACATACTCACTTTTGAAGCGATCGATTTGAGGCGCACTGATATCTACCGTAAAATCGTACTTCAACGAATCTCCGTTTCGAAATACCATCGTCATTTGATTGGTAATATCCGTAGGGATTCGTGACGGAACCCTCGTAATCACCGACGTACTCGTGATGAAGGACGGATCCAATGAGGCCCCTTGATCATTGAAGAACAGGCGCACCACGTTTTCTAAGTTTTCACCAATGATCGCGACCATTTGTCCTTGGCCAGCGGCCGAAACGAGAGAATCTGACGATTCGGGTTTCGTCACTCGGATATAGCCAATCATCGGGGAGCCACCCGACTCCTCTTCTGTACAGCTGTATAGCCCTGCGATGATCACCGCCATCAGCAAGAGCAATGTATATCTATGTATAGATTTCATATTTTTAATTTTTTATTGATCAAATGAATGGCCCAATGACCTTCCATTGTGTTCTACTCCATTGTGTGTATCACCTATCATTCGACAGTAAAGTCATAGGGCACTGGGTCCTCACTTAGACTTGGTGCTTGACTTGCTTCCGAAGCAGGCAGTGGCAACAAGAAGTTACCCGAATTGGCGGTAGCCGTACTAAACTCTCTCCAAGAAGTCTTCTCGAAAGTCCATGCTGTAGGATCTGGCCACTGGTTGGGATGGATCGCATAGAATCCCCGGTCTTGGCTATTGATGATGCTGTAGGCCTTGTTTGGGTCATAATAGTGCAAGCGTACCAAATCGTACCATGCCATACTCTCCATCGCAAACTCCTTGATTCTCTCTTCGAAGATCACATCCCAGGTCAATAGATCTGTTCCGTTTTCGGGAAATTCGGAGTGTGTTGCTCGCTGATGCACAGCATTGAAGTAGCTCATGGCCTTGGCATCAGTCGTTGACGCATTATTGCCCAGCGCTGCTTCGACATAGGTCAAATACACTTCTGACAATCTCAGCATATAGGTATTGTTTGGATAGCGCTGACGATCAGCCTCTCCTCCTACATCTACTGCTTTTCCTACGACGTACTTTTTGATACTTGCTACGCTATTGTCGGCATCATCTCCTGGATCCTCGAATACCAGATCCTGCTCGCTGACATTGCCGTCATCGTCTGTCACCGTCTGTGTAATCTCAGGATAAGTAAACCCTGGCAACATGAAACTGGCTTTCAATCGATCATCCAAGGTAAAACCCGGTGTAGCTCCATCGTCTACGATCAACCCATCGTACAAGCTCAGCAACCACCACGAAGCACCCAAATCGCCTCCCCAACCATCACCGTTTGCGGCGATGTTGTTGCTATAGGTGATTTGTGAGACCATGGTATTGGCCGCATCGTATCCATTTGGAGCGAGCGAAAACACCCACTGCAACTCAAACAATGATTCGTTGTTGTTGTCATAAGGATAACGAAACAAATCAGCATAATCCGTCAATAGTCCCTTTCCACTCATCGTGATCACACTGTCCGCATACTCCATGGCCAGATTGAGGCGCGCTTGATCCCTGTTGCCCGGAGTGGCTCCTAAGCCAGCAATTGTCAAGTGTGTACGCGCCAACATACCTAAAGCCGACCATTTGGTCAAGCGACCTTCTTCGAGGGGCTGCTCAGTCAAATTGGCTGCCGCAAACTCATAATCCCTTTGGATAAATTCCCAAACACTTTCGACTGTGTTTCGCTTCAATTGTGGGTTGTCCAAATGATCCAAATTGTTTTCAATGATCGGCACAGCACCGTAGTTCATCACCAAGTGCTGGTATGCGGTGGCTCGCATAAAGTGCGCTTCACCTAGTGCGTGGTTTCGAATCTCATCCGAGACGGCCTCACCTGCAAAGGTGTTGACGTTGTTGATGACGAGGTTGGACTGTCCTACGACAATGAAAAAAGAGCGATAAGCCTGTTCATTGGCCGAAGATACCGCCGTGATGTTGAACTCTACCGCATCCCGGTCGTTCCACTGGCGAAAGACCGTACCGCCACGAATATCTCCCAACTTGAAATTGGCTGCATCCGAATACGTCTTCCATACAGCACTATACAAGGGTGCAGTACCTGCGAGCACCTGCTCGTCTGAGTTGTAAAAACCCGCATCTACCAAGCTGCTTTGTGGCGGTCTGTCCAAGAAATCTTCCGAACAACCGACCAGTACACTGAGTACTGACAGCATCACGAATATTATATTTTTATTGCTTTTCATTTTTCTTACACTTTAGGGTTTTAGAAATCAACACCGATACTGAATGCATACACTGGTGTCAATGGGTATCGACCATAGTCTACACCTACAAATCCACCTGCTACATCTGCATTGGGCCCGACATACGAACCAATCTCTGGATCATATCCGCTGTACTTGGTATAGGTATAGATGTTTTGTGCACTGGCACTCAAGACAACTCCACGGATTACACCTTGTCTATCTAACAGAGAAGAAGGCAATCTGTAAGAGAGCGTGACATTCTTCACTCTGACGTACGAACCGTCCTCGATGTACTTGTCAGTGAGGCGGTCATAGTTGCCGTTGACACTAGAAGATGACATCCTAGCTACCGTCGTGCCTGGGTTTTCCAAATATGGATCCCCATTGCCGTCTGTGGCTACTCTTGCATAGTCAAATGCCTCTGTAAACATGTTTCTACCCAAGTTGATGTTGTTTGGGTTATTGTTTTGATAACGTAAGTAGTTGTAGATCTCATTGCCAAAACTACCCGTGATCAAAATGCTCAAATCAAACCCTTTGAAAGAGAAGGTATTGGTAAACCCTCCAAAGAGTTTCGGCCATGGATTTCCGATGTACGTCATGTCTTTCTCGTCAATGACACCATCCCCTGCATCTGGCACACCGTCCCCGTCAGTATCGACGGTGAGTTGATCTTTGTACTTGACATCACCTACCCATATGCTGTTTTCAGCAATAGTATACTCATTGCCATCATTGTCTACAGGTAGCGCACTGTTTTCGAGTTCTTCGCGAGACTCGAACACTCCCTCTTCTTCATAGCCAAAGAACAACCATGGTGCTTTGCCTACCACTGATCGCTGTGCAAAATTTGGAAGAAACCAATCTTGACCTTCTCTCGTGATGTGTGTCGCACCAGAAGCCAACCCTGTGATTTGCGTCTTGAATGATGACAAGTTGAGGTTGGTCGACCATTTGAAGTTCCCTTTGTCGATGTTGATCGTGTTGAGTGTGACACTCCATCCTTTGTTTTCCAACGAACCGATGTTGACAGTAGGAGCCGTCACAGCGGCGTTTCCTTCGGTCCCCATATACCATGGCAACTCCGTCTGCAGGATCAAATTGTCCGTGTTTTTGATGTAGTAATCTGCATCGATTTGTATACGGCTACTGAACATCCCTAAGGTCACCCCATAGTTATCCGTTTGTGTTTGCTCCCACTGGTATTCTGGGTTCGGATAGTTGGCAGGATAGAACCCTGACCCCCATTCGGTAGGCAATGCCTGTGACATGGTCGCATAGATCGGACCACTCCCCCCTTGGTTTCCAGTCAGACCGATTTCGTATCTGAACCGCAAGTCACTGATGAACCCTACGTTGAAGAAGTTCTCTTCAGAAAGTCTCCATGCGGCAGACACCGAAGGAAAATACCCCCATTTGTGCTCTTTCGAAAAGTTGGATGAACCATCCGCACGAAAGGCTGCCGTCACAATGTAGCGATCGTCGTAGTTGTAGTTGAAACGTCCGAGGTAGGACTCCATGGCCCAGTCTCCTTGACCTCCCCCATTGGAGGCAGTCTCAGGATCCCCCGCATTCAAATCCAACACTTCGTTGGTCGTGAATCCCTTTCGCTGAGCAAAGAGATTTTTCCACTGCGACTGTTGTGCTTCGTGTGTTGCCATCACATCTAGGTGATGTTTGCCTAGCTGCTTGACATATTGTAGGGTTTGGTTCCAGCCCCAGTACGAGCTAAAATTTTGCGTATTGTCGAGTTGTGCTTCGTTGTTTTCTTGCCAGCCAAATTTATAGGTAGGCAAGTAATATTCCGAATTTGAAAATCCAATATCTGTATTGAAGCTAGACTTCAACTCCAGCCCATCGACGATTTTGAACCCTACGTTCAAGCCACCGAGGAGTCTTCTCTGCATGCGGTCGTTGGTCGTGATCTCAGCCAACCCTACTGGGTTGGGCGGTGCAAACTGCTCTGCACTACTGTTGGTGATGTTGCCTCCTCCGTATGTACCATCGATGTTTTTGACGGGGATATGTGGAGCCAATTGGATGGCATTGACAATCAACTGAGATTGAGTAGATGAAATCTGCTCATCAGTCTGCGACACGTTCACATTGGACCCGATATAAAACCAATCTCTTGGTTTCGTATCCATATTGAGTCGCATGGATGTTCTTTCAAATCCCGAGCCACGAGCGACCCCTTCTTGTTGGAATCTCTCACCAGACAGATAGTACGTCGTCTTGTCACTACCTCCGCTGAGGCTGATCTGATGCTTGTGCATTGCCGCTGGCCTGAAAAGCTCACCTTGCCAATCTGTACCTGATCCTAGGATCGATGGGTCGAGAAAATCCTCTCTGACGTCCCCCCCTACGATATCCTTGTATTGGTTTTCCATCTCGGCGTACTGTCTCATATCCATCACGTCGAGGTTTTCTGGAGCGGTCTGGAGACTGTAGGTATAGCCATATGATATTTTCACTTCACCAGACTTACCTCTCTTGGTCGTAATCATCACTACCCCGTTGGTTCCTCTAGATCCATATACTGCCAGAGCAGAAGGTCCCTGTAGGATTTCGATGCTCGCTACATCCGCCGGGTTGAGCGAGGACAGTGGGTTGGTTCCCGCTGCAGAATTGTCAACGACAACTTGCACACCATCTATTACATACAACGGCTCGTTACTTCCTCCGATCGAGTTGAGTCCTCGGATATTGACCGAAATCCCTCCTCCAGGCGCGCCTGTGTTTTGTGTCACATATACACCTGCCGACCTACCTGCGATCGCTTGGTCGATGGTCGTATTGACTGTACGGGAGATATCTTCCGACGATATGGATGTTTGGGCAGAAGTCAAATCTGCCTTTCTCATCTCTCCGTACCCGACGATGACTACTTCCTCAAGCTCCTCAGCATTGATGGTCAGTCCTACATCAATCGTAGACCTCCCTCCGACAGACACCTCTTGGGCATTGTACCCTAGATAAGAAAAAACCAAAATAGCATCCGAAGGAACTTTTAGGTTGTAGTTTCCATCAACATCTGCAATCGTACCGTTGGTTGTCCCTTTTTGTACGATAGTCACTCCAGGCAATTCATCACCTGTATCATCGGCTGTCACCTTGCCCGATACGGTCACTTCCTGTGCCAGCACGGGATAGGACCCCAGCAAGGCAGCACAGAAAATAAGAAACATAAGTGTAGAAGTTTTCACCCCGTTGACCACCCATGTTTTACGTCTTTTGTAAACGTCTTTCATAAACATGTTTTTTAGTATAAATAGTAATTAATTAGTTCCACCGCTGGGCTCTTTCACATGCCCTAGGATGGTGGCTGACGACATCTTCTGACTTCAGCCTTTCTCCAATGTTAGTCGCGATTCATGTCTTACAACTGACACTTTTGAATGCATTCAGGTTCAATATTGTAGCCCACGACCTCTGCATACTTCTTCACTTCGATCTCTGCAGCAGCGCTCATTGGCCATGTTTTTGATCCTGATTTTGGAGAGAGCATTGTCCTCTTGACGCAAGTCAAACAGTCCAATCAGGTATCGGTCCCCCGATTCCGGCACTCCAGGTTTTAGTCCTCGCAAGACCTCTTTTCTTTTCGTAATCGTGTTTCATAATTCGTAGCATTTTATAAATCCAAATAGTCATTTCACTTACAATCCTCTCTCCATAGCCCAGCTATAGTCCAATCAAAAG
Organism: Reichenbachiella sp. 5M10; assembly: GCF_002742335.1. Taxonomy (NCBI): domain Bacteria; kingdom Pseudomonadati; phylum Bacteroidota; class Cytophagia; order Cytophagales; family Reichenbachiellaceae; genus Reichenbachiella; species Reichenbachiella sp. 5M10. Next base: position 3,266,682 of record NZ_MDGR01000007.1, read on the forward strand.
TTTCAACAAGAAGTAAACAAGCCCTACAATCAACACCCCCATCGACACCTCCATCACTAGGAAGTATCGCTTTTTGGTGTGCTGTCTGTTTGGATCATTATTCATCGTCGTTTCTTATTCGTGGTTAAGGATTGAATCGTATGAGCAAGATGGTTGATCTCCCATTCAACCATGTGTGAAGAATTTCACATTGAAAGGGGGTGAATTATCAATGGAGAATGGAGATGAATGTAACATGTGCTAACCACACGATGTTACCTGTATGTGGGGTATTTGCCGCGCTGTGTAACGTATCCCCTGTCCTCTTCGTGCAAGAGCCTAGTACTGAAGGATATGCACTTCTGCTACCCTCACGATGGGTTCCCTTATTTCTTGCTCTACAGTGGCCTTTCACAAAAGTTGTGACCAAGCCCTCGGTTCTCCGTGCATTTTTTCACCCTCTAGAATCCGACACCTAAGCTTACTTTGTCAAAAACATATGGGTCTGCCCCTTCTTTCACTATGAGAAGCATCATTGTACTCCTTTGCCTACTACCACTCCTTGCCTGTCAACGAGAGGCCGTAGAAACGCGTGACTATATTGACCTATCTGGCCAATGGGAATTTGCGCTAGATACCGCCGACCAAGGCGTAGCTAACAAATGGTACCTGACCCAATGGGTAGATTCGGTGCACCTGCCTGGTACTACAGATTCCAATCAAAAGGGCTGGCTCAATCGTGATACGACGACCATGCACCTCAGTCGCTTATACAAATACGAAGGAGCTGCTTGGTATCGCAAAAAGGTCATCATACCTCCTACTTTTGCCCAAAGACAGCTACAGCTCTACTGGGAGCGTAGCAAGCCTTCGCAAGTATGGATAGACTCTACTTACCTCGGTGAGTCCATACTCCTCCAGTCTCCACAGCGATTTGATGCGACAAGTCTGCTAACACCCGGTGAACACTATATCACCGTGCGCGTGGACAATAGCCTGACACTGACGCCATACGGTCACGTACATATCTACTCCGATGACACCCAGACCAACTGGAATGGTATCCTAGGACAGATGCACATCGCCTCCCTCCCTACTACACATATCACAGATCTACAGGTATACCCTGATCTCACCCATCAAAGTATAGATGTGAAGCTAAAGGTTAAAAAACCTACAACCAGCCCATCGTTGACGATCGAGTTGAGTATCACTTTGGATGGTGAAAATGTACCCAATTTACCCCCTCAAAAAACCATTCATTCTGGTGATTCTATAGTACAACTCAGCTACGTGCTTGGTGACCAAGTACAGCTATGGGACGAGTACAACCAACCGGTATATCATCTCACCGCGACGATCTCTTCTACCGACGAAACCATAGATATAATGAGCGTCCCCTTTGGTATGAGGAGCTTCGAAGCAGTCGCTAAGCAATTTCAAATCAACGGTAAGACGACTTTCCTTCGCGGGAAACACGAAGCAGGGGTATTTCCACTGACAGGACATGTACCGATGGATGTCGACAGTTGGATACACGTCTACGGAATCGCCAAATCCTATGGCATCAATCACTATCGATTTCACTCCTACTGCCCCCCAGAAGCGGCTTTTACTGCTGCGGATCAGGCAGGAATTTATTTGCAAGTCGAACTCCCCTTCTGGGGAGGGCTAGAATCTAATACCGTGGCGATGATGCTTCGAGAAGAAGGGTTGGCCATGCTCCGAAGCTATGCCAATCACCCCTCTTTTGTGATGTTCTCCCATGGCAATGAGATATGGAGTGGACACGATCGTACCGAAGGCAACATCGCCGCACTCAAAGCATTTGATTCTAGGCCTTTGTACACCTTTGGGTCTAACAACAACATTGGCTACATGCCTCCCACCAAAAGCTCGGACTTCTTTGTGGCATCACGCACTCCCTCTGATGGAGACACTACAATGACCCACACCCGGTTGACGCACGCCTTTGCAGATTCGCGGGGAGGGGGTAGTCTCAACACCCAAAAACCTAACACCGAGATCAACTTTGATTACCCTATCTCCCAAACAGATATGCCCTTGGTCAGCCACGAAATCGGGCAATACCAGATCTACCCTGACTACCAAGAGATCAAAAAATACACAGGAGTGCTACGCGCTTGGAATCTGGAAGTATTCCAAGAAAGATTGAAAAAGGCAGGTATGCTCGATCAAGACAGTCTCTTCCAAAAAGCTACAGGAGCATGGTCTGCACTCTGCTACAAAGCTGAAATGGAAGCCGCTCTACGCACGGAACAAATGGCCGGTTTTCAACTGTTGGACTTGCAAGACTTTCCGGGGCAAGGAACGGCCTTGGTGGGGATTTTGGACGCATTTATGGATGACAAAGGAGTCGTCAGCCGTGAACAGTGGCTCCAGTCCTGCAACGATGTAGTCCTACTCATGGAGTTTTCCAAATATGTATGGACCAATACAGAAACATTCGAGTCTCAACTAAAAATCGCCAACTACAGCAACCAAACCTTCACTGGAGATATCCTCTGGCGATTGGTGGACAAAAAAGGAAATGTGATCCAAGAAGGCCACTTTGATCAGCAAGAAATACCAAACGGTCGACTAAACACTATCGGTTCTATTGCCATACATCTGTCGAAGATCGAGACAGCAAAACAGCTCACTCTGCATACCTCCATCGCTGGCACGACCTATAGCAATCAATATGATCTCTGGGTGTATCCAAGTATAGAATTAGAGGACAATATAGAGAAGGTATTCGTTTCGAAAAGTCTAAACCAAGCAACCCTATCCCGATTGGAGGCCGGACAGAGCGTTTTACTTTTTCCACAATCGGAAGGCCTCAAAGACAAAAGTGTTGCGGGGCATTTTCCTCCTGATTTTTGGAACTATGGCATGTTCAAAGGGATCAGCGAGTGGGTCAAAAAACCCGTTTCTCCAGGCACACTGGGGTTATGTATGGATCCAGAACATCCACTATTCCGGTCATTCCCCACGGACTACCACACCAACTGGCAGTGGTTTTCGATCATCAAAGCCAGCCGGTCACTTTTCTTGGATAGTACCTCAGCCCACTACAGACCAATCGTCCAAGTAGTAGACAACCTCGAACGAAACCATAAATTGGGTTTAATCTTTGAATTCAAAGTAGGAAAAGGCAAGTTACTGGTATGCATGTCTGATCTTGAAAGAATCATCGACCAACCCGAGGCTGCACAGCTCTATCAGTCCATGCTCCACTACATGAGCTCCACTGATTTTGCTCCCAAACAATCAGTAGGTGTAGATGAGTTAAAAGCCTTGCTATAGATAAAAAAACCTGACAGATTTCACCATCCAATGAGTAAAACCTGTCAGGTTCAGTATTGCGGTTTACACTTATTAGCGTACCGCTATTTTTCGGGTGACTACCGAATGACCGTCTGCTATACGCAACAGGTATATACCCGCTTCAGCTAGATGGATATCGATCTGACTATCTACCACATGTGCCTGTTGCACTGTCTGCCCATTGAGGTTGTAGACTTGATAACTATACTGCCCTGATTGAGGCATATGTGCGATGATCTGCAGATTGCCCATCGTATGGATTGCCATCTGATCGAGACCTACAGCAGGACGATCGACCTGCAGCACTGTCCCGACGTAGATCTCACGTGAGGTAGCCAATACTACTTCATCTTCTTGATTGTGCAATTCGAGGCTTGCCACATAATACCCTGCTGCAATATCCTCTGTGGCTAAATCATAATCAGCTCCTTGCCCCAAAGCCTCAAAAACGACATCTTCCTCCACCTTGAATCCCGAAGGATCGTCTAGAGACAATACCAAGGTATAGACCGCATCGGGCTGAAAGGTATTCAACTCATAGCCTAACCCCTGTGCCTCTTCATCCCACAGCAAGTGCAGCGCAGCATGGGTATCCATCGCATCGACACCTGTCATGCCTACTGTCGCACAGTAGCTCTCTTTCCAGCTTTTCTCCTGATTGGCTGTCAAGGTAGCATCCGTAAAAAAGGATTCAGAAGCCCCTGCCCAGAGTTCAATGTAGTTGTCTGCTCCTCCGTTGTTGAAATCAAACATATTGTTGTCCACATTGTTTCTCCCCCATGTCCAGAGCTTCACACCTGGTGTCTCTTGGTTGTCCGAGATGCGCATGATTCCCTCCTCATTTTCATGATTGATGACTCCCCAATAGTTGGCCTTGAAATCCGCAGCATAAGCGATCCCCATGTCCACCCAATCATCGAGGTAAGCAATATCTCTCATGGCATAGTAACTGTTATAGTTGCCGATCCATGCACCAGGGCTCCAGGCGGCAAAGTACTCTTCGGACGGAATGATCATTTCGGAATTGAGCGGCGAAGCGGTCTTTCCCTCCTCAGAACCGGGAGTTAGGGTGGTACATGTCCAATACTCGTAGTTCACACTTTCCGCCTCGTTGTTGATGAGTTTGACATCAAAATCCCACACCGCACTATGACTGTAGACGCTTACTTCTACGACACAAGTGACATTGGTCGTACCGTTGTTGAACCCACCTGGTGCACCGTCAAAACTCCTCTCGTCGGTGTATTGCATTTGGATCGTGACGGTATCTGTGGTATTTTTCACCACCGAATAGTCCCACGGCACGAGCCAGGTCTTGCCATGCTCTGGCTCTGGAAAGGTCGGGAAAATCCCTCCCCACACCATCAGCCAATCGTAGTAGAAATTGCCTGCATTCATTCCATAAGGAGAACCACATTCGCTCTGATAGAGGTACTCGTGCTGTGTAGGCTTATAATAATGAGACAGGACTCGTGCGCCATACTCTGGCACGATAACCAATCGGATGAGGTCATTTTCGATGACTTTTGCTCCCGAAAAGGAAACCTCTTCGATATCCGTATTGTCAGTAGTCCAAGTATCCATACTATAGTCAGGATTCAAGGCATAACTATGATGTTGCCACGTCACCGTAGTGTCCCGCAAGATGACTTGGGCTTGTGACGAGGTACAAGATAGACCGACAATCAGTAACGACAATAGGAGGTATAATGAATTGACTTTTTTCAAATAGTTCATGGTAGAATAGGATAAAAAAAAGGAGGCAATGCCTCCTTCTAAGTAGGAATAAAACGAGCTACAATTTTTTAGTACCCGTCGTTCTGTGTGAAGTTGCCATTGGATAAATCCAATGCATCTTGCGGGATCGGCAAAAATCCTCTCGTTGCAACATCAAAGGTTACATCGAAGTTGACTTGCTCACCTTCGTACAATGGTCCGCGCTCTCCCACTTGGGTCAATTCGGACTCTGCGTAGGTCAATCCTTTTCGGAGCAGATCAAAATACCTCAATCCCTCCAAGGCCAGCTCCAATGAACGCTCGTTGTAGATGTTGTCAGCGGTGGCAGGTATCGACGGTACGCCAGCACGCGTTCTCACTCTATCGAGATAATCTTGTGCATTGGGACTCCCCAATTCTGCTGCCATGAGCAAGACATCAGCAAAACGAATCACTCTAAAGTTCGCCTTGCGATTTAGCTCCAACGAACCATCCGTTCCCCAGTGCTCCTTATCTGATGAGTACTTCTGAGAAAAGTAGGTCGTGTGCTGAAAGCCATGGTCTACCGTCGTATTGATTTCTGATTCGTGGAGAATCGTAGCTTCCAACCGAACATCCGCTGGATCAAAAGCCTCCACAACCTTATACGAAACGGGGGCATAACTCCAGCCTCGGTTCCAATCACCTCCTCCTCCAGCTCTGGGTCCTTGTAGCTGTGCTGCCAGGTTGCCTTCTCCACCAGGGATGTATCCCCAGTCTCCCCATCCAGGAGAATCCCCATATCCAATCTCAAATACGGACTCTATGCTGTACTCTGACTCCAACCTAAACAACATGGCATAATCATCCAGCAAGTCGTGCCCGCTGTTGGCGATGACGTCTTCGAGCTCTGCCAAAACGGCCGCCTTGTCCAAGGTCACACCTCCAGCGACCAAATCCTTGCCATAGACTCCATTGTAAAACAAAAATACTCGTGCCAACATGGACTTGGCAGCCCATTTGCTCAATCGTCCCGTTTCGTCTGCAGCAATCACCTCTGGCAAATCATTGGCTGCCTCGTACAAATCAAGCGCGACTTGGTTGTATACTTCTACTGGGTCTGCTTGCGGCATGTTGTAGTCCGAACCTTTGATCGTCTCTGTCATGAACGGGATGTTCTCAAAAAATCTCAACAACTCGAAGTAAGAATAGGCACGACAAAATTTGGCTTCTGCCGAAGTTCTCGTTTTGAATTCCTCACTGGCATCTATCCCATCGATTTTCTCCAAAAAAAGATTGGCCCTGTAGACTCCTACATAGTTTTTCTTCCACAAAGTCCCCGTTTGTGGGTTCTCAGCAGGTACCTTGAAGGTGTTGAGCTGCTGGTAGTTGAAGCCATCGTTGGCATCACTACCTCCTGCGAAAGCATGATCTGACAAGACGTCCGATACCGTAAGTACAGGTGCCCATGTCGTCTCGTAAGCCTGTGCCTGTATCCCATCATAACAGGCCATCAGCGCTTGCATGGCATCTGACTCGGTTTGATAGAAATTTTGCGAATCTGGATTGATTAGGTCTGGTCTATCCAAGAAATCATCCGAACAGCTCCATAAAACACATGAAGCCAACAGCGATAAAATATATTTCCTATTTGTTTTCATAATTCAAATTCTTTATATCCTTAAAATGTAATGGATGTCCCCACTCTAAAAGTCCTCGCTTGAGGATACACCCCACGATCGATCGCAATATCGAATGCACTCATCGCACCGATCTCTGGATCCGCACCGCTGTAGTTGGTGAGGGTGATCACGTTTTCGGCAGACACATAGAACCTCCAGGTGTTGGCGCCTATTCTATCCAGAATACTGCTTGGCAAAGTGTAGCCTACTTGGATGTTTTTCAGTCTCAGATAGGACCCATCTTCGATGTACAAGTCTGAAACTCTGCTGTTGTTGTTGGTATCGGTCCAGGTGAACCGCGGAGTACTTGTACTAGGGTTGTCCACAGTCCATCTGTCCAACATGTCTGTCGGCATGTTGGTATAGCGCAAATCACGTCGCTGCTGGCCTGCAAAAATATCATTGCCCAACGTCCCTGTAAACAGGAAGGAGAAATCCACTCCTTTGTAATCCAACGAACCATTGAATCCAAAGGTCCAGTCTGGTGTAGGATTTCCGATTTTGGTGCGGTCCTTGTCGTCCAAGATTCCATCTCCATTGAGGTCTACAAAGCGAACATCCCCTGGCACAGCGTTGGGTTGGAGAGGTTCCCCTTTGGGGCCGATGTGCTGAAACACCTCCGCATTGCTCTGGAATATACCGTCAGTTTTGTAGCCATAAAAGTAAGAAATAGGCTCTCCCTCGATGGTATTGGTCACAGGCCCTGCTACTGCCCAACTCGCCCCTGGGATGTTGGCATTGCCCGTCCCGTCTATTTTGAGCATTTCATTCTTGTTGTACGTAGCATTGGCTCCTATCGAGTAGTTCAGCTCTCCAGCCGCATTTCTAAAATCCAAAGACATCTCTATCCCTTTGTTCTCCACAGACCCTACATTTTGGTAGGGAGGAGCAATACCCGCATGTGGCTGAGTCGGAGGATTGTACAGCAGTTTATTGGTCGTCTTGTTGTAGACATCAACTGTCCCCGTCAGACGGTTTTCGAAGAGCCCAAAATCAATCGCCAAATCCAGTTGAATGGATTCCTCCCACTGAATGTCTGCATTCGCAGCATAGGCTGGAGATGCGCCCACTCCATAGCCACCATCTAAAGTATAGCCTCGTGTGTAGTTCATCGGCGAAGCATATCTAAATCTAGGAATGGATTCATTGCCATTGATCCCCCACGAAGCACGGAATTTCAGCAAATTGATTGGCCCTATGTTTTGCATAAATGCCTCATCGCTCAGTACCCACGCCACGCCTAAAGATGGGAAGTAGCCGTACTTGTTGTTGTCACCAAACTTGCTCGATCCGTCTCGTCTCAAAATAGCTGTCACAGAATA